>JAMIFM010000028.1:0-5752 GCA_035906255.1 Bacteroidia bacterium | reverse complement strand
TATAATCAATATTATCAATGTTTGCACTATTGTTTTAATGTTTGGGCACAGCGGTGCAAATCCAACGCTCTTTATACAAGCAAAAAACAGTATGTTTCTAAAAACAACGTGTTGTTGAACCCGTGTTGGTGTAGTTTAGGTAGTTTACTACCTTTGTGTAAACGATAGACGTTTTAGAAACAAGCAACTTAGTACATAAGGTTAACATATAATTGTCCTTTTGTTATTCCCTCTGCTTTAAAACCGCCAAATTTTTACAAGAGGGGAATTGCAAAGCAGGCAAGCTCCCGAAGGGGGCTGCCTCTTGCTTTTCTGTCTTGTGTGGTGCTTGGCGGTACCTGAAGATGCAGAAACGGCGGGGGTTGCCCCCTTTGAGTTTTTTAATGTTTACCCAATGAAAAGTATCAGTTTGCAGTTTTCCGTAAAAGTAAATAGGTGGGTTGCAGTTTCTGCAAGTAGGCAAGGCTATTTATATAGTAATTTAGTAGTGCCTAATCAAACTATGAAGAATTTTTACAAGGTATCTATCCTGTTGCTACTTGCTACAAGTCACTACAGTTGCAAGCCTGAACCGCAAGTGCAACCCAAAGAACCTGTTTTTACAGCTATCCCCAAAGAAGTTAAAGACTATTGTGTGTTTAAATACGGCAGTTATTGGATATATCAAGATAGTGTTAGTGGTGCTTACGATACTGTTACTGTTCAAAGTTATAAAGTTGACACTGTAAATTATCCGTTGATAGATGGTCAATTAGTAGGGATTAATGAGACCTTTGGGGTAAAACTATTTCATTCCTATGACAGGTTTGATGATAATATTATATATAAAGGCACAACTCCCCCTCCCTACAAAGGGCATGACGAAGCATATGTAACAATTCAACGGATAAAACAAAATGATGTTCATGATGAAACAGGGTATATGCACTATCCATTTGGGAAAACTAATCCAATAATAGACTACATGGATACAGTAAAATTATTATTTCAATCGGACTCAATATTACATTACCGGAATAGCTTTTACTCAGGATATGGCTATAAGTCCACAGATAACTATCATAAAAGGAATGTTGGCATCATTCGCAAGGAAATTAAAAGCAAAAACCAAGTATGGAAACTAATAGATTTTCATGTAAACCAATAATGATGACAATAGTTAACAAGGTAACACTATACTGTATCCATTTTTTGGATTACACTGGCCATCATGGTTTCGGGGCTTATTTCAAGCGACTTACACAGAGTGTAAAAAATGGTAAGGGTAGGGGTTTTCCTGCCCGCTTCAAGGTAATAGATGTAGGTTCGGGAAAGGTCGGCCAACTCGGCAAGTTTTTCTTGCGACAGCCCCCTTTTCTCCCGTTCTTCTTTCAATACCAGCCCAAATGCTTGGTGAATAAGCATTGGGCGAAGGGATAAAATAATAACAACAATATCAGCTAACTATAGTGAACAATAAAGGAATTTTATATATTTGTTTGTTAAAACATTGCCGCTTAAGTTGGTCGAAAAAGAGTATAAACCACAACAGCCCAAGCCACATTGCATTAGTAAAATAAGTCTTTAAAAGAATAAACAAGCTATGAAAATATACATTTTATCAATCTTGTTACTGCTGTTTACTATCAGCCACTACAGTTGCAAGCCTGAACCAACACCCCCGATTGAGCCTGTTTTTACTGCCTTGCCAAAAGATATTAAGGATTATTGTATGTTTAAATACGGTAGTTATTGGATATACCAAGACAGTGTAAGCGGTGTTTACGATACTGTTACTGTTCAAAGTTATAAAGTTGACACTGTAAATTATCCGCTGATTGATGGCCAATTGGTTGGGATTAATGAGACATTCAGTGTAACCACCTACCATTCTTTTGATGGTTATACTGAAACAATTAGCCCTTTTGCTATTCCCCCTCCACCCCCATACCCATATAATAATACTTTTAATATTTATTTGACGCGAATCAAATCTTCGCAAGTGAAGAGTTGTTATATAATGATTTATCCCTTTCAGGAAAATCAACAAACAATTTCAACTGAGGACACACTTACTTTACTTTCAAGTTCAAGTATGATGATAGTTTATTCAAATAAATCGCATAAGGGATTTAATAATTCTGAAGTACTAAACTTCTATGAAAGAAATAAAGGGATAATACGTAGAGAAGTTAAAAAAGCTAACCAAGTCTGGAAATTAATAGATTTTCATATCAATCAATAATTATATAATTACTTAACCACTCAATTTATGCAGCACACTATCAAAAAGCTGGCAATAGCCTGCCTGTTACTCCTATGCTATTTAGGAAGCTACGCACAAGGCACCTTTGATGCCCAAAAGGCACACGAAAACTATTGGAACTACCGCAACCGCTTTAAAACCATGTTTACTAAAATAGGGACGGATAGGGGTAATTCCATCCCCCTTGCCGAGCGGTGGGACGATATACGGGGCAGGGATAAAGACGAGGACAATACCGGTAATAAATTTTGTGACTCAGCGGCAGGTAAAATCGGCTGCGGCGACGGATTAAGTTTCTTGGGATATTACCTGAGTCTGCTCGCCACCGAATATAAGCTACTGGCCGATGCAGGGCAATCCACCCAAGCCACCTTACACGAATTGTATTATGCCATTGATGCTTTAAGGCGAGTTGACGAACATGGAGAAGAATTTTGGGGTATTACACCGGGTATCACAAACCTAAACGGTTTTTTAACCCGCGATGATTTTGACTCACTTTCCCACTTAGCTTGGAAGAACCAGTTGAACACCACCATGACGGGTACGGATGGTTACAGCAAAATGATTTTTGACTCTTTAACCAACTCCTGCCCTGAGCGCAAAACAGCCTTTGACGGTACGGATATAAACAGAAATGTGATGAGCCAAGACCATTTGATTAATATTTTAATGGGCTTTAGCTTTATTAAAAAATACGTGCCCAATGTGCAGGTGAAACCCACCAGTGGCGATAGGGGGTTTAAAATTATTGACGAAATAGTTACCATCACTCGCCGCTTGATGGATAATGTAACGGCAACAAGAACATTGCCATATACTGGTAGTTGTTTGGGCTATTCTTATGATGGTCAGGAAAGTTTTAACTGGGCAATCGTAAACCCCCTAACCGGAAACCGAATTAGCTTTGAAAAGGGTACAGAGCTTGGCCCCTTGTGCTGGGCGTTTGCAAGCGGTGCAGCACGGGTAACAGGGTCAACTGATTATTTCATCCCTGCTGTTTATAAGCATAAGGTTCCAAATAGTGGACTTTGCCCGAGCACACACCTTGGTATTTCTTTAAGTCGCTCTGAAAATTTGTTCAAGGCTATTCCTTCACTATCAAATGAGTTGCGAAACACCAATTTTGCATTAAACTATCCCAAAATAAAAGTTAACGGCTCTACTTTTAATATTGAGCATATATCAATATTCTTAAAGGATGTTTACGAAGAGATTGCTGATAATGAATCTATTTTAAATAATATGAATATGGTATTTACGCTGGCGGCCATTACCCATGCTTGGGATAAGTATGATTTTCAACGCATATCGTATGATTTCCATTTGCCGTTTTACGAATTAATGAATGCAGTTCTAAACGATGAAACTTCTGTATTCGGAAAGTTTTACTGGGAAGATTTTATGGCTTCAGTTCCTGCTTTACACAACCCTACACGATTAAATCAAGATAGTATTTGGTTGCATTCCATTTCGTTTACGCATTTAAACCGACACAAATTAGATGAGTCGAAAGGATATTTTAGTGGCTTGGATTATATGTTATTGTACAACTTATACCACATCCAATATTCACCCAATACTGTAAATTATTCGGAGGCATCATGTGATTGCGCCACTGACAGTGCCTTTATATTTCCCTATATCGAAAATGATACCTTTAAATGGGAAGAGCGTTATCGCTGGATAGGCAGCGCAGTAAGTCCTAAAGATATTATCAGTCCTCAAGTGGTAAACATCAATCGTTTCCATCCCGATTATTTAGAAAAAGGTATTACTACCCTAAATTATTTCAGTGCCTTTGATTATACTATAAATACAGGGCAGGTAAATGTTATGGGAGATGCAGTTATTTGTAACCGGAAAAGTGTTTCAGTTTTTAACACCGGACAATTAAATATTGGGGGTGCAACGAGCGAAGAAGTGAGTACCTTTAGGGTTAAAGACAGCACATCACTGATACTTGCCACCGACGGGATTTTAACAATTAATAATAACTCAAGGGTGGTTATAGAAGTAGGGGGAACGTTGAAGATTGAAGGTATGCCAACGATATATTTAAACGGCTCAAACGCAGTCTTAGAAATCAAGGGTAATCTTGAATTATTGCCAAACGCCGTCTTTAAACCAACAGGTTCAGGCCATGTTTTGTTCAACATCCCCAAAACAAACAACAACCCCAACATAACCGTAAATGGTAACAACTGCCAAATGCTTTTTGAAGATGCCACAGGCACTCGCCCTAAAAAGATGGTAATAGCCGCTGGCACAATTGTATTCCCGCCAAGCCACTTAAACCTGTTTAAAATAGAAGGCGTGCGAGTAGAAATGTTAGGCCAAGTTTCAGGCATCAAACTCGGTTGCCCGCTTCACTTGGTAAACAACGATGTTGCAGGCACTAATTCAGACGGTATCACCGTGTACCACCTGCCACATACCTACTACATCACGGGCAACAACTTTAGCAACCACAACCGTGCGTTAACTTTCACAGGTTATGCCTCACTGTTCGATATAAAAATACGCTACAACCAGTTCTCAAACTGTGTCAACTCCATTGTACTGTACCAACAACCTGCCCACATCGGCGGTAACTTATTCGATAACAGCGGGGGTGTTTTAGCAGGGGGAGCAGTTGCCAGTGCAGGCCCTATAAAAGCAGGGTTGTACCGCGGGCCGCTCCGTGTAGAATTAAACCGTTTCCAAAACTCTTCGGCAGTATCTGTTAACGGTTCATCATTCCCTACTGTTAACCTGATGGGTAATGTGTGCAATTGGACAAGTACCTCGCCCTTTGGCAAAGGTTGGGGCTATGGCGGAGACAGGGTGACCAGCACCCTTACCTGTAACTATTTTGAAAACCAAGCCGACGGTATTTATGTAACATCAGGCGGTGAGCTTAACCTCAGCACCAACCGAATCAGTAATATCCCCACCGTAACAGGAGGAAATATCACAGGGGGTAACAACTACTTTAAAAACAACCAACGCAGTATAGCACTGTTTAGCAACGGAAGTGATGCGATAACCAACGTGTACCATTACCTAAACAACGGGTACAACTCTTTTGATGCCAACCCTGCTTTGCAAGGCTCATCCCTTAACGTTAACCGACAATGGAACTATTTAGGACTAAATAACCAATTGGATGCCAACAGGAACGTGGTACTTAACAATAACTACTTTGCTCCGCTGCTTGGTCACTTCAACTATTCATTCCCGCCTGTTAACACCATAGAGAAAAACGGGTATCCCGGGTATCATTTTAATGTGCATGAACTGGGTTCAGATACAGCCTTTTACTTTGTTGGGACTATGCACAGCCCCAACCATACCTGCCCTGTTTCCTATTGGAACGATGCAGTAGCCAGTCCAACCAGTTTTGACCCGATGACAGTGGGCAGCTTCGGTACTAACAAACGCAATCAGGAGCGTCCCTTTGCTTCCGACGGAGTAACAACCGTTACCGTACCGTCAGGCACTTACATGGGGCAAAACATGGGTACT
>JAMIFM010000027.1:0-4684 GCA_035906255.1 Bacteroidia bacterium | reverse complement strand
TATAATCAATATTATCAATGTTTGCACTATTGTTTTAATGTTTGGGCACAGCGGTGCAAATCCAACGCTCTTTATACAAGCAAAAAACAGTATGTTTCTAAAAACAACGTGTTGTTGAACCCGTGTTGGTGTAGTTTAGGTAGTTTACTACCTTTGTGTAAACGATAGACGTTTTAGAAACAAGCAACTTAGTACATAAGGATAACACATAATGTGTCCTTTGTTATTCCCTCGTCTTCAAAATCGCCAGTTTTAACCAGAGGGGGATAGCAATAGAAGACACACCCCTGAAAGGGGGTGTCTCTTTGCTATTCTGTCTGGTAGGGTGTCTGGCGATACCTGAAGATGCAGAAACGGCGGGGGGCACCCCCTTTGAGTTTTTGAATGTGTACCAAATGAAAAGTATCAGTTTGCGATTTTCCGTAAAAGTAAAAAGCAGGGTTGCAGTTTCTGCAATGCCTTATTCAGCGTTATGTTGTAATTTAGTAGTGTCTAACTTAAACCAAACTATGATATGAAAAAGCTGTTAATACTCATTTCAATAATAGTTATAGGTAATCAATACAGTTGCAAGCCTGAACCGACCCCCTCGGTTGACCCTGTTTTTACTGCCTTACCAAAAGATATTAAGGATTATTGTGTGTTTAAATATGGTAGTTTTTGGATTTACCAAGACAGTGTTAGCGGGGTTTTAGATACTGTAACGGTATCTTCATACGCTATTGATACAGTAGATTATCCCAAAATTGACGGTAAACTGGTAGGGACTAACGAGACATTTAAGATGAAATTATACCATTCATACGATGGTTTTACAGATGAGATTAGGCCGTTTACAAATCCGCCCCCGCCCCCTTATCCTAATAACAACACCTTCAATATTTACATTTGGAGAAGCAAACAAACTACATTTTTAGGGGAAACTGTATTCCAAATATTTCCTTATCAGGTCGGTAAATCATATATACCCAATAATGATACTGTAAAGCTAATTAGTATCTCAGACTCATTTATTCATTATCACAATGGCTTTCATCCGGGATATGACCGCTCGGCGGTCGAAACATATCATAAACGCAATATTGGCGTTGTGAGAAAAGAAGTTAAAAAAGCTAACCAAGTTTGGAAATTGATAGATTTCCATATCAATCAATAATTATATAATTACTTAACCACTCAATTTATGCAGTACACTATCAAAAAGCTGGCAGTAGCCGGCCTGCTACTCCTATGCTATTTAGGGAGCAATGCACAAAGCACCTTTGATGCCCAAAAGGCGCACGAAAACTATTGGAACTACCGCAACCGTTTCAAAACCATGTTTACTAAAATAGGGACGGATAGGGGTAATTCCATCCCCCTTGCCGAGCGGTGGGATGATATACGGGGGCGCACCGAAGACCAAGATAACTTGGGCAACCCTTTTTGCGACTCAGCGGCAGGTAAAATCGGCTGCGGCGACGGACTTAGTTTTTTAGGGTATTACCTAAGTTTACTGGCCACTGAATACAAACTACTTTCGGATGCAGGGCAGCCCACCCAAGCGGCTTTAAATGAATTGTATTACGCGATTGATGCCCTAACAAGAGTTGACCTTAATGGGGAACTGTTTTGGGGTTTTAGTCCAGATTCAGCAAATCTCAACGGTTTTTTAACCCGCGATGATTTTGACTCACTTTCTCATTTAGCTTGGAAAGACCAATTGAATACCACCATGACAGGTACTGATGGTTATAGCAAAATGATTTTTGATGCCGCCACCAACTCCTGCCCTGAGCGCAAAACAGTCTTTGACGGTACGGATATAAACAGAAATGTGATGAGCCAAGACCACTTGATTAATATTTTAATGGGCTTTAGCTTTATTAAAAAATACGTGCCCAATGTGCTGGTCAAACCTACAAGTACAGACAGAGGGTTTAAAATTATTGACGAAATAGGAACCGTTACCCGCCGTTTGATGGATTACGTTACATCCACCAAAACCATCGAACGCACCGTTAACCAGTGCGGCTCCACCTATACTGTTACCGAAACCTTTAACTGGTCGATTGTAAACCCATTGAACAACCAACGGGTTAGTTTTGAAAAGGGGACAGAGCTTGGCCCGTTGTGTTGGGCGTTTGCCAAAAGTGCCGAAAGGGTATTGGGAGCCGATGAATATTCCATCAATTCAATTTACCTTAGAACTAACCATGCCAACCTTATTTGCCCCAAATGGGACATTGGTATCAGTATCAATGGCTCAGAATACCTGTTCAAAGAAATCCCCAATATCAGAGATGTATTGAGTACCGTAGATTATACCCTTTATAAACCTGTAATCTCTTTCGATAACGGGGGCATACAGTTCGGGTTAGCCCCTGTCCCTGTTAATTACGAAGACATCACTTCGGGAGAGTCGTTGATTAACAACATGAACATGGTAATTACGTTGGGTGCAATTACCAATGCTTGGCAAACTGCCGACTTTGATGCCCTTGCCACAGACTTTGATTTACCCATGTATGTATTGTTAAACGAGGTACTGAATGATAAAACTCCCTCAGTTGAGGGAAGTTATTGGGAAAACTTTTTAAAAGGTGTTCCCTCTGACCATAATCCCAACCGTTTGTTTAATAGCAGTACAGTTTGGAATCACTCGATTGCGTTTACCCACTTAAACCGCATAGCGCTCGATGAGTCAAAAGGTTACTTCAGCGGATTGGATTATATGTTATTGTATAACCTGTACCGCATAAAATTCCCTACTACTCAACAAGCCTATTCGGAATCTTCCTGCGATTGCGGCATTGATAGTGCCTATTTCTTTCCTTATGCGGTAAACGGTGATACCTTATGGACGGAACGTTACCGTTGGATGGGTAGTTCAGTCAAAACCAAGATTGTAGGTTCTGCACAAGTTTTATCAGTAAAACGTTTCCACCCTGATTATGCTGAAAAAGGGATACAGTCGTTAAGCTATTTCAGCCATACCGATTACATTGTAAACGGTGGAAGAATTGACGTTACAGGGGATGCTAAAGTGTGTAATAAGAAATCAATAACAACCCTTAATAGCGGGGAATTAAACATAGGCGGCACTACTGCCGAAGAAATAAGTACGCTGGTGTTTAATGACAGTACTCGTTTGGTATTGGACGATGACGGGCTGTTAACCATCAATGACAATTCGAGGGTGATTATTGAAAAGGGGGCTTTATTGAAATTACACCCTACAGCAATCATCAATCTTAAAGGCACCAACTCCGTTTTAGAGATACGCGGTACCCTCGAACTAATGCCCAATACCGTTTTTCAAACCATCGGCGAGGGCTACGTATTATTCAACATCCCTAAAACACACAACAACCCCAATATTGTAGTAAACGGCAACAACTGCCAAATGATATTTGAAGATGCCACAGGCACGCGCCCTAAAAAGATGGTAATAGCCGCAGGAACGATTGTATTCCCGCCAAGCCATCTCAACCTGTTTAAAATAGAAGGAGTGCGAGTAGAAATGTTAGGCCAAGTATCAGGCATCAAACTCGGTTGCCCGCTTCACTTGGTAAACAACGATATAGCAGGCACTAATTCAGACGGTATCACCGTGTATCACCTGCCACACACCTATTACATCACAGGCAACAATTTTAGTTACCATAACAGAGCATTAACCTTCACAGGGTATGCCTCACTGTTCGATATAAAAATACGCTACAACCAATTCTCAAACTGTGTCAACTCCATTGTACTGTACCAACAACCCGCCCACATCGGCGGTAACTTATTCGATAACAGCGGCGGTGTTTTAGCAGGGGGAGCCGTTGCCAGTGCAGGCCCTATAAAAGCAGGCTTGTACCGAGGGCCGCTCCGTGTAGAATTAAACCGTTTCCAAAACTCATCGGCAGTATCCGTTAACGGTTCTTCATTCCCCACTGTTAACCTGATGGGTAATGTGTGCAATTGGACAAGTACCTCACCCTTTGGCAAAGGTTGGGGCTATGGAGGAGACAGAGTGACCAGCACCCTTACCTGTAACTATTTTGAAAACCAAGCCGACGCTGTTAATGTAACTTCAGGCGGAGAACTTAACCTAAGCACCAATCGTATCAGTATTATCCCAACCGTAACGGGAGGAAATATCACAGGGGGTAACAACTACTTTAAAAATAGCCAACGCAGTATTGCCTTGTATAACAAAGGTGCAGATGCCCTAAGCAATTTGTTTTACTACCTGAACAACGGGTACAACTCCTTTGATGCCAATCCTGCTTTGTACGGTTCATCATTGGAAATAAACAGACCTGATAACATCTATGGTTTAAATACTTCTACTGATAGTTTTACCAAACTAATGCCCCTTGAAAACAATTACTTCACCCCGCTACTTCATCATTCTAATTATCTTTTTCCGCCAGTCAATACCATAGAGAAAAACGGTACTCCGGGTTATCACTTCAAAATCACAGACGGTACTCTCTATATTCCTTCATACATCGTTGGGACTATGCACAGCCCCAACCATACCTGCCCTGTTTCCTATTGGAACGATGCAGTAGCCAGTCCAACCAGTTTTGACCCGATGACAGTGGGCAGCTTCGGTACTAACAAACGCAATCAGGAGCGTCCCTTTGCTTCCGACGGAGTAACAACCGTTACCGTACCGTCAGGCACTTACATGGGGCAAAACATGGGTACT
>JAMIFM010000026.1:0-2617 GCA_035906255.1 Bacteroidia bacterium | reverse complement strand
ATAGTATTGAATTGGCCAACCTTCGGGTGAAGAAATAGTAGTGAAGGCCTCCATTTTTACTAAATAAGACTTTTGAATAGGATTATTTACAAAACCCTTTTCGATGTCAGTGGTAAGCAGCGGAAAATCTACCGTGCCGCCACCATACCTAAAACCTATTTCATATCTATAACTCCTTGATGAACCCGTCAATGGATAGTTACTTTTTGGGATGAGTTTATCACTCAATTCAACCAAAACATAACCTCTGGGTTGTATTAAAATTGGCTGACCTGCCACCGTTGGCTTTGTAATCTTTAACTCTGCCACATCTTGAGGTTGGTTGATTAATAAGGTTTTACCTGTGCCACTGCCTTGACCGTTTGATACGTTTATAGTAACGGTTTCTTCTTTGGTGGTAGCAGGAAAGCTGAGGGTAGTTTTAAAGCTACCATCGGTTGCTACGGTAATGCCGGAATATGAAAAACCACTGATGGTGGGAAATACTTCTAAACGTATATTTTGGCCTTGAATAAAGTTACTACCCGTTAAAACAACGCTTTGCCCAGGGTCTATTTCTTGTTGTGACAAACTAATAAACGACTCTCTAAGCACAGGCTCCTGCAAAGGAGCTATAATATTGACTTTGGAAGGATTCTTAGCCCCATTTAACACGCCCAGACTCTCATGAGTTGTACTACCCGATTTCTTAAAGAAAAGCTCAATAGGTACTTGGTTACCTATTTGTGCGGCAGTGGGCGTAAACATACCACTTAGCCCCGTACTCGCCCCTGCATTGTAGGTGCTGCTTGGGGTAATGAGCGTATAAACCCCAATTGCACCTACTCGCATAACTACCTCACCTATAAGGGCAACCGTACCTGTATTTTTTACTTCAAAGTTATATGAATAGGCTTTATTTTGCTCTAAGTTTGTTAGACCGCCTGCGAATTTGAGGGGAGAAGAAAGTGAAATACCTGCGGGTGGGGCTTCAGCTTGGTAGAGGGCTTGCACTTCGTCGTTAGATAAAATTCTGGAAAAAATTTGAACTTGATCCAACTGACCTTTTTGGAACAATTCCAACGCCATTGTATTCGCCATGAGTCGCATATTGTTTGTAGTACCTACAAAAGTATTACCCGCTAAGCTCAATGATGCTGATAATACACCATTTTTAAAAACTCTGATAGCATCACCTGCCTTTGCAGAAAATACAATATGTTGCCATTCGTTTTGTGTATAAGTCACGACTACATATTTCTGTCCTACATTGGTAAAAATAGCATGGTCATAGCCCATTTGATCAGGGTTTGCTTGCACGACAAAGCCACCATTATTGGCAGGTGGCCTTTTAGCAATAACATCTCTTGTTTTGCCAATATCAGGATTTATCCAATAAGAAATAGTCAATTCTCCCGTAATCACATAATTATTTAAAGATGCACTATGATTAACTTCCACATAATCATTCACCCCATCAAAACTTGCAGCTTTACCAAACTTACCTGTTCCAAAAGCTACGCCATTTTGGGCTGTACCGTGGTTGCCATTTCCAGAGGCATCTTGGGCGTCGCCATCCATTTTATAGTGAGCCACTAAGCCATTAGTAGAAACTTGTGCAAGTCCATTTGCTCCGATAAAAACAGTACAACATAAGAAAGTGAGTAAAGAATAAAAACGTTCCATAGAAGTATAGGTTTAAAAATTGGGTTCAGGTTTTGGTTTGTTTACTATTGATTATCAATCACTTCATACCTTTCCGCCGCCGCGCCACGGGTAGCTCCACTCCATTGTGCAACAAAATATGTCTGCGGGCGATGGTTTTGATAAATTGGCGATTAACGAGATACGATTTATGGATGCGCACAAAGCCGGGCTCGTGCAGGAGAAACTCGTGGAAACGCTTGAGCGGTAAGGTATATACGTCGCGGTGGCCGTTGCCGTAATAAACCGTGGTGTAGTTGCGGTCGGCTTCAAAAAAGAAGATGTCGGATAACTTGGTTTTATCAAAGGTAAAAAGTCGCATAAGGGATAGGGGTTGTAGTACGTAGCTAAACTACGCCCACGCTTTGCTCCCTGCAAGTCAAACCAAGAATTCGGTCGTATTTGGCATAATTCGGTCGTAAATTTTCCACGCAGAGAAGCGGAGGTGCTAAGACGCAGTTTTTTCTTTGCGACTTTGCGCGATATAGTTTGGCGAGAACCAAGGCGATTGGAAACAGGTTTGGCTTTTTTCTATTTAATACCGTATATTTATAGTTAGATTATAATAATACGGTATTAAATCAAAGCAAAATGATAGTACGTGCCATCGAAAATACAGTTTTGGCCTATATTGAGTACTTCCCCTGTGTCGGAATTGTGGGGGCAAGGCAGGTGGGGAAAACCACTTTGGTAAAATCTATTCAAACCAAGATTCCCAAAAAATCACAGTATATTGACGTAGAATTACCCGAAGATCGTCTAAAACTCACCGAACCCTCCATTTACTTATCAAGATTTTCTGACCAGTTGATTATCATTGATGAAATACAACAACAACCCGAACTTTTCCCGATTTTACGTTCTCTCATTGACCAAAACCGACAACCCGGGCGGTTTTTGATTTTGGGTTCGGCCTCGCCTACCATCCTTTCCC
>JAMIFM010000025.1:0-232220 GCA_035906255.1 Bacteroidia bacterium | reverse complement strand
GTTTCTCCATCTTCAACTTCCAATTTTTTGGTGCTTTTTTGGTACTCATTCCGATGCAAATTTAACACATCTTGTTTTGTTCATTTTAACTTCTTATTCGCGTTATACTCAAGCAACATTTCAGTCACAAAAATGTATCTTTGATTAAGTTATGCGTTTCGTAAACACAAAAAAGCTAATTTTCTCTTTGGGTATCAGCTTGGTATTTTGCTTTTCTGCATTTGCCGACCACGTGGTGGGTTCTGATATCTTATATAAATGCTTAGGTAACGGTAAGTTTGAAATTATATTTAAATTTTATCGTGATTGCAACGGTTGTAATGTGCAAGGAGGAGGAGGAGGAGGAACTGGACAAAGCTGCCCACACCCCGTGCTAAACATTACAGGTGCCAACGGAAGTTGTAATGGTCAGGCATTGGGTACGGTAAACATCACCCGTGTATCAATTACAGATATTACCCAATTGTGCGGTTCTGCAAAAAGTGCTTGCCAAAACGGTAGTTTTCCATACGGTATCGAAGAGCACTTATACAAAGGCGTAGTTGATTTATCTACATTCATCGCGCAAGGCTGCTGTAAATTCAAAATTTCTACTACCATTTACGTTCGCTCAACAACCATCAGTACAGGGGCCGCAAACCAAGGTTTTTATACCGATGCTACGATTGATGCGTGTAACAACATTTGTAATAACTCACCCGCATATACCAGCTATCCTGTGGCTATTATATGTGTAGGTCAGGATTTTGTGTTTAACAACGGTGCCATTGATACATTGGATAATGGCGACTCTCTTTCATACGCTTTAGCTCCTGCATACCAAGGCCCTTCAACTACAGTAAGTTATTCGGGTAGTTTCACTCCCTCAAAACCTATGTCGTTTTTAGGCTTTCCAAATGCTACTTTAACTTCACCGGCAGGTTTCAGGCTCGATTCAATTACGGGTGACCTTAGTTTCAGACCAACTAAAGTAAACGAAACCGGAGTTATTGTGATTGAAGTAACGGAATGGAGGCGTATTAACGGAACAATGGTAGAGGTAGGGCGAACGCGGCGTGATATGCAAGTGATTGTGGTTAATTGCCCCAATAACAATGTGCCTGCTATAAAGCCTCCGTATTCGGCAAAGGCATGTGCAGGACAGCAGGTATGTTTGGATATTGTTACTACTGATGCTGATGTGAACCGTGATACGGTGGTAATTTCGTGGAACAGGGGTATCCCGCGTGCCACTTTCACCCACAACAATAACACTGTGGCTTTTGCATCGGGCAAGGTATGTTGGACTCCCGCTGAGGCTGATGTAAGTAACGTGCCTTATACATTTACTATCACTGCAAGGGATAACGCTTGCCCATTGAACGGTGTTGCTGTAAGGGCGTTTTCTATTACCGTGCGCGAATCGCCAAAAGCTACCCGAAATTTTGTGAAGCTCACCTGCGGCAGGGTTGCAATGGAGGCAACCCCTGCAAAAAACTATGCAGGCGGTTTGGTTTCTGAATGGAGGTTTAAAGATTCTACAGGTGTTACTTATTACACCAGCAGCAAAATGAAGGATACCATACAAATGAGGCCGGGTATGAATATAGCCACGCTTAGTTTGAGAACAACAACTCCTTGCGTAAACGCATTTGCTGATACAATTTATATAGACCCTTACGTGCAAATAGAACTGCCTAAAGACACTTTTATTTGCGAAGGCGGAGTATTGCCTATACAATCAAAAACCACGCTGGGCATAGCCCCGTATAAATATTTGTGGAATACTGCTGATACGGTTACTTCTATTACTTTAATACCTACAAAAGACACTGTAATACGTGTGAGTGTTACTGACGGGCAAGGTTGTACCAGTGGCGACTCTATGAAGGTATTATACCGTATGAAGCCGCTCATCCATTTGGATACGGGTTCACGCATTTGTTACAATGCTTTTGTTGAACTGGATGCAGGCAATGATACCTTCCCGGCCAATTATAAATACTTATGGAACACTAACGATACTTCACGCAAAATTACTGTGAAGGATAGCAACACATACATAGCTATTGTTAAAGACTCCATAGGCTGTACTGACACTGCTCAATACAAACTCTTTGTTAATACAGTACCCGTTTCGGCAGGCCCTGATAAAGGTATTTGCTACAACGATACGTTAAGAATAACAGCTTCGGGCGCAGATATATACAGGTGGTATAAATTACCCAGTACCACACCATTTTCAAGCAGCGGTACGTTCCAAGAAATTATGACCACACCCGAAACGTACAGATTGAATGCTGTTAGGATATACGGTGGTGTGAGTTGTGAAAATGAAGACACGGTTGCGATAACGATTAACCAATTGCCCGTTATTACTTTTACCCCCATTAAAGACCGTTGCGAAAAGGCTTCGCCATTTAGTTTGGCAGAAGGATTGGCCTACCCCACCATTACCAACGGTACTTGGAGTTGTGCTGAAGACCCTGATTGGGTAGGCGGTGGAAACTTCTTCTACCCCGACTCTATTGTTGTTGATAAAACCCAAGCATTTAAGGTAATTACCGTTAACTACGCCGTTGCTGACCAATACAATTGTAAGGCTAACAAATCAACCACCTTTAGGATAATCCGCTTACCCGATGTTGTATTGAAAGATACCTCGCTTTGCGGTGATAAAGGAAAAGTTGATTTAAAAAGTATCACGCTTCCGCCCACAACCAATACACCCGGTACTTGGAAATGGTCAACTGCAACACCCGGAGGTAGTACCGGAATTGAAAACAATGGTCAAAATGCCTTGTTCAACCTGCTGGCTGTACCTCAAAACCAAACGTACCAATTATGCCTCGACCTAACCAATGTGTTTGGTTGTTTAAATACCAACTGTGCAAACATTAGCTCACGCGTAGTTCCCGTTGTTGATGCAGGCGCACTTGCCCCTAAATGCGGTAACGATACAATTTTCAGTCTTAACGAAGCATTTCCTTCTCCTGCGGGAGGTATTTGGCAAAGTGCATCGGGCGGTATTGTCAACACCGATTGGTTTAATCCTGCACTTGTATTGGTTGATACGCACCGATTAACATACACCTATGACATACCCGGCAACAATTGCCCTGCAACCGATTATTTGATTTTGAGGATTAAGCCTGTTCCAAGTATAGGGCTTTCTGCAATACCCGGTATTTGCTCAAATGCCGGAATAGTAAACCTAATGAATTATGCAAACCCAACGGGCGGTATTTGGAAAGGTACGGGTATAAACGCAAATGGTGATTATATAGCCAACCAACCCGCTGGACAATACGCATTGAGGTATGACTATACTTCAAGTGAAGGGTGTAAAAACTTTATTACAGGTTCGATAAACGTTGATGTTGCACCAACAATTACAGTAACCCCGCCCGACGCAGCTTGTGAAGGGATGCCGATTACTGTAAAAGCAAGTTATAAAAACAGCGCAGCTATGGGATGGACTTCTACCGGCTTAGGCTCATTTAGCCCGCTAACTGATACCTTTAGCCAATACCAGCCTGCAATGAGCGATAAGTGTATTGATATTACAGCATCTACACTACCTAATGGCGCTTGCCCCGCTGCTTCACATACTATTAATGTTTGTTTTTATCCCACCCCTACTGCTACAGTAGTTATTACTGATGCGAACGGGTGCGAACCTCATACAGTTAGTTTTGAAGCTCAAACCGATTTGCCCAACAATGCAAAATACGAATGGGATTTTGGTGACCCTGCAAGCTCAGATAACACTTCAGCAAACATTTTGCCCTCGCATACATACCAAACCAACGGTACTTATACAATAAACCTTAAGGTTACTTCCGAACGTAATTGTTCACAAAACGCAACACCCGTACAAGCTGTTATATACCCTGTGCCCGTTGCTGATATGGACGCTAATAATTGGGTAACTACCATTGTACAAAACGTTATTACGTTTACCGACCGCACTACAATTGATGCCCCCGATAATATTGCCAGTTATTTATGGAGTTTTGGCGACCCTGATAGTTCGTTTTCTGACCAGAAAAACCCAACGTTTGAGTATCCTACTGATTCAGGCAAATACTGGGTGAGTTTGAAAGTAGTAAGCAATCACGGGTGTGAAAGTCAAACCGGACGTGAATTGATAATACTCCCCGATATTGTTGTGTTTATCCCCAATGCTTTTGCACCTGATAAGGCTGGACGTATTGAAAACGAACGCTTTTGGGTAACTGCTGATGGCGTTTCAGCATTTTCGATAACTATATTTAACCGTTGGGGAGAAGCCGTTTACGCCTCAACTGATATAAGCGAAGGCTGGGATGGTAATTTTAAAGAGTTCCCCGTGCAACAAGATGTGTATTTTTATGTAGTAAAAATCACAGGGTTTAACGGGGTTGATTACGATTACAAAGGCACCGTTACACTATTACGCTAATTAGTATTTTTTGATGTACAGGCTTTATATTTGGTAAAACTTTTACATGACTTCTTCAGAAAAAACTATTCAGCTTCATGAAAGCTGGTTACAGTATTTACAGCCTGAATTTGAAGCCCCTTACTTTAAGATATTAAGGTCGTTTTTGGTTGAAGAAAAATCGAAATATGCTATCTATCCCCCGGGTGGACTAATATTTAATGCCTTAAACCTTACTCCTTTTAATAAAGTAAAAGTTGTATTGCTTGGCCAAGACCCTTATCATGGTGCGGGGCAAGCTCACGGATTATGCTTTTCAGTACAAGACGGAATACGTCAGCCTCCGTCGTTAGTAAATATATTCAAAGAAATTGCAGCCGATATTGGAGTACCTATGTCAGCCACAAAAGGAAACCTTGAAAGTTGGGCCAAACAAGGCGTGTTACTACTAAACGCTACATTAACCGTGCGGGCAAACACAGCAGGTTCACACCAAGGTAAGGGCTGGGAAACCTTTACCGACAAGGTAATACAAACAGTATCCAACAATCACAGCGGCTTAGTATTTATCCTTTGGGGGAGGTTTGCCCAAAATAAGGAAAACCTAATTGATGGAAGTAAGCACTTAATACTAAAGGCAGCACATCCATCCCCCTTTTCGGCATATAGTGGTTTCTTTGGTTGTAAACACTTTTCAAAAACCAACCAATACTTGCAACAACAAGGCAAAGAACCTATCGATTGGGTTATTTAACTCTCTCCTTTCTAACCTGTTTAATTATTAGGTTTCTCTTACACTTATAAGAAAATAAAGAGCCTGACATCAAAAAGTTTTATCGGAAGTTCATTTCATACTCTCCGTTCTTTACCTTTTGTGACTTTACATTATACTTCACTTTACTCCATAAAAAAAGCCCCATAAAGGGGCTTTATATTTTTCCGCTACTAAAGCAGGTTATCGCAAAAGGTTTTCAAATTCTGATTTGCCTTTGAAATCACGGAACTCTAAATCATCTTTAGCTTTCGATTTCAATTTGCTGTCCATTTGGATAGCACGGGCAAGGTTGGTAGCAACGCCGTCTAATTTACCTTTACGAGCTGATGTTACAGCCATTAGGTAATAAGTATCAGCATCTTTTTTCTCAGCAGGGATACAGTTGAAAGTTTTTTCAGCATTGTCATACTCACCTTTCAACAAGTAAGCAAGAGCTACGTTGTAACGGCAAGTGGTGTTTTTGAAGCTTTCAGATGCATTAGTATATTTACCCATGCGAGTATAAAGTACACCAAGGTTGTAATCAGGGTTTACGTTGCGATCCATTTTAGATTTAGCAGCGCGGTATTTTTCTTCTGACTCGGTGTATTGCTTTTGCATTTTGTATGCAACACCCATGTTATTTAATACATAAGCATTGTTCCTTGAAAGCTCATCGGCTTTCTTAAGGTTTTTCATACCATCTTCAACTTCACCGGCTTGCAAGTTAGCAACCGCTAAGTTGTTATAACCTCTCCAGTCGTTGTTGTATTTGCTTACATAGTATCCGTAGATACGTTTGCGGTCGTTAACATTGTTAACAATTTTACCCAACTGCATTACTTCATCTTGGTTAAGGTTATCCAGTGAGTTAGATTGTGCTTTAAGATCTTCGTCAGTTTTCAAACCGCCTTTAGCAGTAAAGGTAATCTCAGTACGACGAAGTTTAGGTAGCAACACGTTTTTCATTTTTTCGTATGAAGCAGCGTGTTTGCTTTTGATTTGAGCTTCTTTATCGTCATCAGTTAAGCTATTGTTATTCATAATAGCTAAGATTGCATCTTTATCAGACAAATCTGAAGCTTGCACTAATGATTTCCAACCTTTCCAGTCTTCTTTGAAGTGGTTAGCAGCTTTAAAGTTGCTGTCAAACATTTCATAGCGGCCTAATTTTTTAAGGTATTGCTTAAACCAAACTACGGTAGCTTCTGAACGGTCGCTTGAAAGTTCTTCGTTACGATCCATTTCACCATCAGGTGAAGCGAACGAGTTAAAGTTAAGACCTGTGATTTCAAAGGTTGGGTCTTTTAGCAAAGTGCTAAGAGATGCTATTTGTACATCGTTATCAACACCTGAGTTTTTATCTTTAAACTTAGGATTGAAAGTTGCATTGTTTATAAGGTAATAAACAGTGATGCTTTGTGTTTTATCAACAGGTACGTATTCATCAACTGATAACAAAACGTCTTCATCTGATTTCAACATACGTGAAGTGGTGATAATACCATCCGCCAAAAGTCTTTCGCCGGGTATCTCAATACATTGATTAAGTTCTTTTTCTTCACCGGTTATTATGAAAGTTTCTTTTGCAACCAGTTTAGATTTGCTCATTTTTTCGCTATAAGCAAATTTATCGTCAAACGTAACAGTACCGCCTGTTTTTGAATCAATAACCAACTTTCCTTTGCCGGGTGCAGCATCGCCTTTAATAGTAACAGGAGGACGTGAATCCGAATCGTTACTGTATTGCAAAATAGGCTCAATCTTCACAGATGCCTTTTTGTGAAATTTCTTAGCTGGAACAGTAAACGAAACTTCATACGCTACTGAGTCGCCGTGCAATTCCAATACTTTAGGGGTAGCTTCTGCTTTAACATTTTCTTGGTAGTCTTTTGCCGCCTTCTTAATGTTCGTACAAGCTGCAACAGATACTACTGCTACTACTGCTACCGGTAAATTTACCTTCTTAATGCTGAATAATTTCATAGGTTTTATTAACGTTTGTAACGTTGCACAAGTTCTAATCTCTGCAAATGTATATATTTTATCTTTAATCGTCCCAAATTTTTTAAAGAAACGTGTAAACTATTTATTAAGATTTTGACGTTGCAGGTGCTTTGTGCGTTCTTTAGTTTTTAAATACAGTTATTTTCTTTTCAAAAATCAGTATTATTGCACTGTATGGAAGCCCCAAAGGTAATTAGTATTAGCAATACCAATATTTTTCAGCACAATAACAGCTTGGTTTTACATGAGTTGAACCTTGAGGTGGGTACAGGGGAGTTTGTATATCTGATTGGAAAAACCGGCAGCGGTAAATCCAGTTTATTAAAAACATTGTATGCGGATTTACCTTTAAAGGAAGGCAATATAACTGTTGCTGGTATTGATTTAGATAATATTTCGCGCAAAAAGGTTTCTCAATTGCGCCGTAAATTGGGGATTGTTTTTCAAGATTTCCAATTGTTGTATGACCGTACGGTGTTTGATAATCTTGACTTTGTTCTTCGCTCAACAGGTTGGGGTGAAACTGACCAACGGCGGAACCGCATTGCAGAGGTACTGAAGCAAGTTGGGTTAGCCACCAAAGAGCATAAAATGCCCCACGAGCTTAGCGGCGGCGAACAACAACGGGTGGTAATTGCACGCGCATTATTAAATAACCCCGAATTGATTATTGCTGATGAACCAACGGGAAACCTTGACCCTGAGGTAGCTGACGATATTATGGCTGTGCTAAAGCAAATTAATGCTGAGGGTACGGCTGTTATTATGGCGACGCACGATTACAGACTGATTAATAAATTTTACGGGAAGGTGTACCGCTGTGAGGGCGGGAAAGTATTTGCCTCTACTGTTAGCTAAGCGCGCTTACTTCTTCGAGTACATTTTCGAGCATTTTTACATTTTGAGTATTTGAAAAGCCCTGCTGTAATATTTGCACACGAGCCTCAATATCACTCTTAGTAAATTCTTTGTCCCACAGTTTTTTAATGGCTTTTATAAAATCAGCAGGTTTATTGGCAATGTGGCACAATTCTTCAAGTCCTGTGTTTTTTACCATCTTATCGTTTACAACACAATGCCTGCCAACAAATAAACTGTTAATGAGTTTTAATTTTATTCCGGTGCTTTGAAATGTAGGCAGCACATTTATCTGTGCATTTTTAATCAACGACAGTATTTGCGAGGAGCTTGCTTTATCATTCAAGGTGATATTGGGATGGTTTAATATCTCCTTTTTTAACTCTAAGGAAGGATTATTTCCTGCAATAATTACAGGGTATTCAAGACTTGAAAATACATTCTTAATTAAAAACATAGCAGCCTCTTCATTCTCCCCTACTCCCAAATTACCATGATACAACAGGTAGTTGCCTTTTCCCGTTTTTGATACCACATCATGATTAGGGTGAAAAGCAGGTAAATACATTACCCGTTTATAGTGTTTTGTGAAGTATTTGTAATCGTTGGGAGAAATGGCAGCAATAATATCTGCGTGTTTTAGCGAGGTCTCAAATTTCTTTAGCCGTTCGCTCTCTAATCTGAAAAAGTATTTCTTGAAAAAATTATCTTCAACCAATTCAAGGTTTTTATAATAATCGTGTTCTATATTATGGGTACGTACAATTTTTAACCTTGCTGCAAGGCTCTCATGGGTAAGATAGTAACAGCAGTGTAAGCCCTCAAACAAAATCGGAAAATCGTTTTTGTTAAGGTTCTCAATCATTGCTGTTGAGTTGCGGGTGGCAACTATGTATGGCAATTTTCCGTAAAACGGATTTCGGAAGGTGCGGCGGGGGTAATAGGTTACTGTTTTACAAATTTTCTTTAAATCAGAAGCCATGCTGCGGCCATACTGATAACAGTGCAGGTGTATTTGTATGCCTGCTGCGTGCATCGCTTCAAGTTTGTAATATATATCCACAACTCCACCATAGTTTGGCGGACTGGGTACATCAAACGCTATTACATTAATCTCTTTCCCCAACATTATTATAAAAAGCTACCAACTTTTGTTGCTCAATTTCCCAGCACAATTCTTTTTTTGCGTGTATGCAGTTTTGTATTAACGTATTATAAAGACTTTTATTTTGGCTTAATAGTTCTATTTGCTCTGCCACTGATTGTGGATTGGCATCAGCAAAAACCATTAAATTATACATCTCATTCATCCGTATATACTCAGGAAATTTATTGGCCACAGTGGGTAGTTGTGCGTGTATATGGTCAAAAAACTTATTATTCAGCGAATAATAGTAACTTAATCCTGCATTCTCTGAAATATTGAGGCCAATATATGCTTTTGCAGTAATTTGATGCAAGTTTTCAGGCTCCACACGGCCAAAAAACCTTACCCTGTTATCCACGCCATTGTCTTTTGCCCTTTGCCTAAGCTCTTCGCTCAAATCACCTTCACCCACCAACCACAACTCAAATGCTGGTAGCAGCTCCATCATATCAATATAATGTTCTATGCCCCTGGCTTTGTTAAGCGCACCTTGATACAGCAATATATTGTTTAGTTTTTCTGCCTGAGGAAACTCTTTGGTAAGCGGTGCATTCATTATCACTTCAAACTTTACCTTGTATTTCTTTTCAAACTCCTCTGCCAACATGGAGCCAACGGTATAACAGTATTTAAGTTTGGGAATAAATGTATTTGCAACCCATTCCCACACTTTTTGGGTGGTAGGGCGGCTAATTACTTCGGGTACTTCGGTAAAATATTCGTGGGCATCATACACAATATGTTTTCCCTTCAGCTTACCATTAATAAAACAAGGTACAAGGGTATCTAAGTCAACCGCACTGATAATATCAAACTGCTTAAATAACAGATAAACTAACAGACGTAGATTGTATTCAATGTAAAAGAGTTTCCCTTTGGTAAAAAAACACCACAAACGGGTTTGTTCATAAGGTTGTGATTTAACGGGTACTGAGTTTGGTAATTTACGGCCTATTAATTGTACCTTATACCCTGCGGCTGCCAATGCACTGCAAATGCGGTACATACGCTGGTCGTAGGTTAGGTCGTTTATAACCGTAAAAATTATTTTCCGTTCAGGTGTACCCATCCGTCTTTAATCGTCACTAATCCGCTTTCTACCATTTTGCGTAAGGCATCAGTCACCTTTGTTTGATGTTGTATTCCAGTTGCCGAGGCAAATGAAGCTAACTGCACAGGGCCTTGCGCCAATACGTTTTCAATAATAGTGCGATATTCTTCAAATTCACCTCTATCGGTTATTTTTTTACGGGTTTCTATGCACACATCACATTTGCCGCAATCGGTTGAGGTTTGCTCACCAAAATATCCCAACAGTAAACGCTGCCTGCATTGCTGTGTTTGAGCACAATAATTTAATACGGCCTGCAACTTTTGTTTAAGCAATGCTGCCCTTTGTTCAATAGTTTTACCGTCAATCAGTTCCCCGCCTCTTGGGTAGTTAAACACCAGTTGTGGTAATTCTTTTTGCTGACGATAATCAACTATGCCGTTTTGTTGTAACCGTAACAATCCTTTTACAACCTCATCGCGTTTTAAGTTCATCCGCCGAGCCAGTTCAGACTCGTTTATAGGCACATAATTTTCAAAAGCCCCCCCGTATGAGCGAAGTATCACCTTCACAAACTCTGTCATCACAGGATATTTAATCTGATACTCATACAAAGAGTAGTTATCTACCAAAAACTTAATCTTGGGCGGTACATATATATTCTCAGTAAACGAAACTATCCCCTGCTGTTCAAGTACTTTTATGGTATTGTAAACATGGGTGGCTTGCATATTATATTTAGTAGCAAAAGCCTGCAAATCAAAATCATAACTCACCCCATCACCACTTCCATCGGCCACGTTAAGGTATGCGTGTAATTGTTTTACTACTGTTTTGGCATCCTCGGCTTTCACCCGTTGGCTTTCATATTTCTCAACCGCCTCTATGCCGTCAGCAGGACTGTATAACAACGCACAATAAGCTTTCTGTCCGTCGCGACCTGCACGACCGGCTTCCTGAAAATAATTCTCCAACGTATCGGGCACATCCATGTGTACCACAAAGCGTACGTCGGGTTTGTCAATTCCCATCCCAAAAGCATTAGTGGCTACAATTACCCGTGTAGTATTATTTGTCCATTCGGTTTGGCGTTTACTCCGCTCCACGTGGTTTAAACCCGCGTGGTAATATGTTGCACTTATTTTATTTTGGGTGATGAACTTTGCTATTTGTTGGGTTTGGTGGCGACTGCGCACGTACACTATGCCGCTGCCTGCTGTTTTTTGAATGATGGATAACAGCCGTTGCATTTTGTTTTCTTCATCTAACACCAAGTAATGCAGGTTATCGCGCCCGAACCCTGATTGAAACACATTGGGTGAAGCAAACTTTAGTTGCAATTGTATATCGTCCACTACATCAGGTGTAGCAGTGGCCGTTACGGCTATAATGGGCACATGGGGAAAATGCGCACGCAACTCCCCAATTTTTAAATATTCAGGTCTGAAATCATACCCCCATTGAGAGATGCAGTGCGCCTCATCAACCGCAATCAGTTTAACGGGCATTTGCAAAGCACGGGCAATAAATAAATCGGTTTGCAGTCTTTCAGGCGAAACGTATAAGAAACGGTATTTGCCAAAAATGCAATTATCCAGTTCAATATCCATTTCGCGAAACGACATACCCGAATGAATGGCCGTGGCAGGTATATCACGCTGCAACAAGTTTTCTACTTGGTCTTTCATTAACGCCACCAATGGTGAAACAATAATGGTTAAACCGTCTAAGGCTAACCCCGGAACCTGAAAGCAAACGGATTTGCCCCCGCCCGTGGGCAACAACGCCAATGTATCTTTACCTGCAAGTACCGACCGGATAATTTCTTCCTGTTGGGGTCTAAAGGTATCGTACCCCCAGTATTGCTTTAATATGTCGTTTATTTCGGATTTCAGAACAGAAAGTGTGCTTGCCTGATAGCAAATTTACGGTTTAATGGAATACCTCAGTCCAATGGCGGGTAAATTGTGTGCCCCATTTCACCTTTATCATTTCGGGATTTATCTGTTCTCCTGTTTCTTGTTTCACAGCCAGCAACGGTAGGTTAACGCCTGCTCCCAATAAAGCTACAGTAGTGCCCTGCACGCGGGGGTTAATTTCAAGAATTTTAAAAGAATCGTCAGTTGCTCGTTTCACTTGTATCCCAATAGGACCATGCAACCGGCAACTCTCTATTATTTGTTTGCAGTAGTTTATTATTTCTTGATTATTTTCTATCACTCCTGCCACGCTGATGCCTTGCACCATTTTTTTGCGCAGGCGCGGAATTACCAACAAGCATTTACCGTTGTTTGCCAAACAATCAATGGTGTATTCTTCGCCGGGTAAATACTCACTAACCAATAACGGCGGAAACGCACGACTACTCAATATTTCGATGGCTTTATCCAGTTTTATATACTCGCTGGTGGGCTTGTAATTAAACAATAAATCAAACTCATCTTTGGTATCATCAATCACTCTGAAACCGCGCATACCGTTTGATATGCAAGGTTTAAAGCAAACCGTTTTTTGGGGATACCCTAAGTGGGTAACCGCCTGTTTTAACTCATCAATGGTATTAACAATGCTAAACTCTGGGGTGCTTATACTTGATGCTTGAAGTTGGGTGTATAGCTTGCCCTTATCGTTTGCAATGCTTAGTTGTTCATAAGCCGAAACAATTACTTTTATCCCTTTTTGTGCAAACATTAATTTATGCTTACTAAACTCAAAAAGTTCACGGGTAACTAATGGCAATATCACATTAATGCTGTGCTTTTGGCACAACTGTTCTATGGCATCAATAAAGGTATCGTCGGTTGCTTTGGGTATCAGCTCAAATACCGGGTTCAGATACCTACCTACAGAATCGGGGTTGGCATCGGCCACCACCACCTCAATGGTGTTATCTTGCTGTAAGCATTTTAAAATACCTGCCGCACCGGGTGCGCCCCCGCCTGTCATTAATACCCTTATTGTCATGTTATTCAGTAAGCTATCAACCCGTCGCTCATTACCAACTTTCGGTCAGTACTGTTTGCCAACGTTTCGTTATGAGTTACTATTACAAAGGTTTGTCCGAATTTATCCCTTAAATCAAAAAAAAGTTGGTGCAATTCACCTGCTGATTTAGAGTCTAAGTTGCCCGACGGTTCATCGGCCATAACTACATCAGGCTTATTAATCAAAGCCCTTGCAACGGCCACCCTTTGTTGCTCACCCCCTGAAAGAGCAGAGGGCTTGTGATTAGCACGTTCTTTTAAGCCTAAAAAATCAAGCAATTCAAGTGCCCGCTTCTCCGCTTCGGCTTTGCCGGTTCCGGCTATAAATGCGGGGATGCAAATATTTTCAAGTGCTGTAAATTCAGGTAATAAATGGTGGAATTGAAATACAAAACCTAAGTGTTTATTACGAAATTTAGCCAGTTCTTTACCACGCAGTTTACTCACTTGTATGTTATTCACGATCATGTTGCCTTCATCAGCACTATCAAGTGTACCTAAAATTTGTAACAATGTGCTTTTGCCTGCGCCTGAGGCCCCAACAATGCTCACTATCTCCCCCTTTTTAATTTCGAGGTTCACGCCTTTTAATACGTGCAGCTTGCCATACGATTTGTGTAAGTTTTGCGCGGTAATCATGTAAGCGCGAAGATAGGATACTGCATGAAAGTTTCACCACTTTGTGGCTCTTTTCAGTATTTGGTGTGATGCTGCCCATCACACCAAAAGCAATTAATAAGACATAGATTAGGCTACAGCCTCATCGTTTGAAGGCGGTTGAGAAATCTCAACAGCTTCTTCTTTTTTGAAATAGCGGCGTTGGAATATAAAAATAGCTATTACTCCTGCACTGATAGAGGCATCTGCGAGGTTGAACACAGGTCGGAAAAAGATAAATTCTTCACCGGGGTTAAATGGAGACCATTCAGGATAATGTGTTTCGATAATGGGGAAGTATAACATATCCACTACTTGCCCGTGAAACCAACCACCTTGGTAACGATTAATTTCTTCAAAAAATACTCCGTAAAAAACGCTGTCGATGATATTACCCACAGCTCCTGCAAGTATCAGCGCAAGGCAAAGCAAAAAGCCCCTGTGACCGCCGTGCTTGTATTGATGAATCATGTAATAAATAATGCCGCCCACTGCCACAATACGGAACAACGTAAGAATAAGTTTGCCGTACTGGCCGCCAAACCCAAGCCCGAAGGCCATACCATTGTTTTCCGTAAAGTGCAGTATAAACCAATTGCCTGCTAAGTGTTTTTCTTCGCCAAAGGCAAAATTGGTTTTTATCCAATATTTAAGACCTTGGTCGGCAATTAAAACCAATAAAACAGTAACCACAAGCCACAATGGCTTGATACGTTTAAGAGATTCGGGCATTATTAAAATTTATTGACAATACTTATTTATACTGACCGCTTTTAGCTTCCATGCTCATTGTAGTATGGGGCACAGCGCGTAACCTTTCTTTGGCAATCAACTTACCTGTAACTTTACAAATACCATAGGTTTTGTTTTCGATACGGATAATCGCTGCTTCAAGGTTATCAATAAACTTGCGTTGGCGGGCTGCCAATTGGCTCAAGTTTTCTTTTGAGTGTGTAGCTGAACCGTCTTCTAACGTTTTATAGGCATTGTTTGTATCGTCAATACCGTGGTCGTTTGAGTTTGAAATTTCTTCCTGCAACGCTCCCAATTCTTC
Organism: Bacteroidia bacterium; assembly: GCA_035906255.1. Lineage (GTDB taxonomy): Bacteria > Bacteroidota > Bacteroidia > UBA8524 > UBA8524 > SB11. The sequence continues at coordinate 217,306 of JAMIFM010000025.1, read as the reverse complement.
GCGGGCTATTGTAAGTTTTTTGTTTATCAGCTCCCTAAACTCCTGTAACTCAGCATCACTGTAACGTGTTTTCTCTTTCTCGTTATTTTCCATGTTAGTTGTTGGTTTGTACTTTGCTTATAGTAACGTAAATATCTATCTCGTTTATATCAATGGTTTTCCCATCGGTTATAGCTGGAACAAGTTGCAAATCCTGCGCCAATATTTCGGCGCAAATATAATTTTTGTACTCAATTATCGCAGGCCCCACTTGTGGATGTTCCTGCACAGCAACGTGTATTTTATCCGTAACCTCAAACCCAGCCTCTTTTCTAAGGTTTTGCAACCTGTTGATAAATTCACGGGCTATGCCTTCTTTCAGCAACTCATCGCTCACATTAATGTCTAATGCTACCGTAAGACCACCATTTACAGCCACTTGCCATCCGGGTACATCTTCCGATATTACTTCTGCATCTGCCAGTAAAAGACGGAAATTTTCGTCGCCCAGTTGTATATCCAAACCGCCTTCACTTTCCAGCGTGCGTATTTCATCTTGTGTAAGCCCTGCCACTTTGCCAGCCAGCACTTTCATGTTCTGACCCAATTTAGCCCCTAAGGTTTTAAAGTTGGGCTTCACTTTTTTCACCAGCTTCAACGTATCATCGGTCAGGTACTCCAATTCCTTCACGTTTACTTCTGAAAGTATCAGGTCTTTAACGTGTTGTAAATTTTCTGCAAAGGTGTTGTTGCTTACCGGTACCAGTATTTTTTGCAACGGCTGGCGTACTTTTATGTTTACTTTTTTGCGGAGCGATAATACCATCGACGATATGTCTTGCGCCAATTGCATTTGGGCTTCAAGGGTTTTATCAATCGCTGTTGTATCTACTTTGGGGAAATCGCTCAAGTGAACTGATTGGCTGCTTTCTTTTTTGCTTACACTGTTCAAATCTCTGAACAACCTATCAGCATAAAAGGGAGCAAAACTTGCCATCAGCTTTGTTACTGTACTAAGGCAAGTGTATAAGGTTTGGTATGCTGCTATTTTGTCTTGGGCATATTCGCCTTTCCAGAAACGGCGGCGGCACAAACGTACGTACCAGTTGCTTAGATGTTCGGTTACAAACTCTTCAATGGCACGGGTAGGGCGGGTTGGGTCGTATTCGTCTGATGCTTTTTCAACTTCTTGTATCAGCGAGTTTAGCAACGATAATACCCAACGGTCAATTTCAGGTCGTTGTTCAAGAGGTATTTCTTCTTCAGCGAATGTAAACCCGTCAACATTGGCGTACAGGGCAAAAAAGCCGTACACATTATAAAGGGTGGCAAAAAACTTACGCTGTGTTTCTTTAACCCCTTCTGCATCAAACTTAAGGTTATCCCATGGGTTTGAGTTGCTAAGCATATACCAGCGCACAGCATCGGCACCGTACTGACCTACTACTTCAAATGGATTAACAGTGTTGTTTTTACTCTTCGACATTTTATTGCCGTTTTTATCCAACACCAACCCGTTTGCAACTACGTTTTTATAAGCTACACTATCAAACAGCATTACACCCAACGCGTGCAGGGTAAAGAACCAACCACGAGTTTGGTCAACTCCCTCAGCAATAAAATCAGCAGGGAAATTGTTCTCAAACAGTTCTTGGTTCTCAAACGGCCAGTGCCACTGGGCATAAGGCATAGCGCCCGAATCAAACCACACGTCAATCAAGTCAGTCTCGCGGTACATAGGCTTACCGGAAGGTGCAACCAACGCCACATGGTCAATGTAAGGGCGGTGAAGGTCTATACCGTCAGCCGTTCCAAACTCATTTATATCTGCCCCTGTATGTTTTTTGTAGGGATTGTGGTCCATTACACCCGCTTCAACGGCTTTGTCAATCTCTGCCACCAATTCTGCCAACGAGCCTACACAAATTTCTTCTGTACCGTCTTCAGTACGCCATATCGGCAACGGGGTACCCCAATAACGGCTGCGGCTAAGGTTCCAATCTACAAGGTTGTTCAACCAATCGCCAAAACGTCCTGTACCTGTGCTTTCAGGTTTCCAGTTGATGGTTTTATTCAGCTCAATCAAACGGTCTTTAACCGCAGTAGTTTTGATAAACCAACTTGACAGCGGATAATACAATACGGGTTTATCCGTACGCCAGCAATGCGGGTAGGGATGCTCGTATTTCTCTACTTTAAACGCACGGTTTTCTTGCTTCAATTTTATAGAGATGCGCTCATCTACACTAAGGTATTTATCGCGACCTTGCTTGATGCGTTCTGCTTCTTTTTCAGCGTCGCTCAGGTATTGTTCTTTTACAAATTCCCCTGCAAATTCACCCATTTCGGGGCGGAAACGGCCGCGTAAATCAACTAAGGGTACTAAGTAGCCGTCTTCGTCTTTCACCAATAGGGGTGCTATGCCATTTTGTTTGGCTACACGCATATCATCGGCACCAAAGGTGGGCGCAGTGTGCACGATACCTGTACCGTCTTCAGTAGTTACAAAATCACCAACAATTACCTTAAAGCTATCGCCTTCTTCTTGTGGCAATGCATAAGGCAATAATTGTTCGTAACGAAGACCTGCCAGTTTATTGCCCACAACAGTCAACACTTTCCTAAACGGAAGTTTCTTATCCCCTGTTTTGTACTCAGTAAAATCGGCATTCTCGTTTTCAGCGTTAAAGTACTTACCCATTAACGCATCGGCCAATATTACCCTCATGGGTTCACCTGTGTATTGGTTCAGGGTATCAACCACAGCATACTCTATCTTACCTCCAACCGTCAATGCAGTATTGCTGGGCAATGTCCAAGGGGTAGTTGTCCAAGCTAAAAAGAATACATCACTGGTAGCTCCTTCAAACAAAAATGCAGAGGCATCGCCTTTTATAGCCTTAAACTGGGCTACTATGGTGGTGTCTTTTACGTCTTTATAAGTACCGGGTTGGTTTAGCTCGTGGCTGCTTAATCCTGTACCTGCTGCGGGCGAGTAGGGCTGTATGGTGTAGCCTTTGTACAAGAAGCCTTTGTTGTAAAGGCGTTGCAACAAATTCCAGCACGTTTCTATGTAGCTGTTATCGTAGGTGATATAGGGATTGTCCAAATCTACCCAATAGCCTATTTGTTCGGTAAGGTTATCCCAATCGGCCTTAAATTGCATTACCGCCTCACGGCAAGCTTTGTTATAGTCTTCTACACTGATTTTCTTTCCTATATCTTCTTTGGTAATGCCCAACGCCTTCTCAACTTGCAACTCAATGGGCAAACCGTGTGTATCCCAGCCGCCTTTGCGGTTTACTTTAAATCCTTTCAGGGTTTTGTAACGGCAAAAAGTATCTTTAATAGTACGGCTGATAACGTGGTGAATGCCGGGCTTTCCGTTTGCTGATGGTGGCCCTTCGTAAAACGTAAAAGTAGGGTTGCCGTCGCGGTGGCTCACACTTTTACCAAATATGTCCTGTTCTTTCCAAAATGCTGCAACCTCCTTCTCAAAGGCAGGAAAATCGAGCTTTTTATATTCTTTATACTTCACGTGGATGTTTTTACAGTTTCAAGTTCTTTACGTTCAAATTCGAAATTTCAAATTTGAAATTCATGCCATAAGGCACCGCTTTTTATTAATCAATCTCTTTTTCCTCTGCTTCTTCGGCAAGGGGCAAAATGGGTTTCACTTTCATTTCGCGCTGCATACGGCGTTTCTCAATTGAAAGCAGCATACTGGGCAAAATAAATATGTTGGTTAGCAATGATACCACCAGTGCCAGTGTGGTTAAAATACCCAGCCACATGGTGCCGCCAAAGGTTGAGAAATCGAAAATACTAAACCCGCAAAACAGAATAATGGCCGTATAAATCATACTGGTTCCTGTTTCGTGCAGGGTAGCTTTTACCGACTCGCGAATACGGAAATGGTGTTTTTTTAACTCTATCCTGTATTTGGCAACAAAGTGAATGGTAAAATCAACCGAGATACCAAATGCAATACTAAACACTATTACCGTTGAAGGTTTGAGGTAAATATCAAAGAAACCCATCACCCCTGATGTTACAATCAGCGGAATTATATTAGGTATCAGCGATATAATTATCATACGCCATGTGCCAAACAAGCTTACCAGCAATAGAGTAATTACTACCAAGGCCATGCTTACACTCTGGAACAAGCTATCCACCAAAAACTGGTTGTTTTTCATAAACAGCATACTGGTTCCCGTAAGGTTCACCGTATATTCTTCTTTCGGGAAGATTGAGTCAATCTCAGCCTGCACACGGGCACGAACACCGGGCAAACTATCACTGCCCACATCGGCCATTTGTATGCTGATGCGTGCCTTTTGGTAGGTGCTGTCAACAAACCCTTTCAACAAGTTTTGCGAACCTTTGCGATTGGGTATGTAGCTGGTAATGCTGCCCAAATCTAACGCACTGGGTATGCGGTAAAATAAGCTGTCGCCGCCGTTGTACGCTTGGTTGGCATATTTCATCAACTCAGCTATTGACAATGGTCTCGAAAACTCAGGCATTTTTACCAACTGGCGGTATAAACGCTCCATTTTCTGCAAGGTGCGGGTATCCTTCACCCCATTGGGCTTTTTGGTATCAATTACTATCTCCAACGGCATCACACCGTTTATTTCCTTTTCAAAAAATTTAAGGTCAGTACTGATTTTATCTTTTGCAGGAATATCGTCAATCACATGGCCTAAAGCATCCAGCTTAAACATACCCCAAACCGATGCCAACATTACAATACCTGTGATTATATATATCACTTTGCGGCGGTTTTGTACCTGCCAGTATATTGCATCAATAAAGCTGCCAAGGTATTTGTTTTCTAAGTGGCGAGTTTGCCTGTAGGTGGGTGATGGCAAAAAGCTGAACATGATGGGCACTGTAACCATTGAAATTACAAATACCGACATGATGCTTAGAAACGCTACCAAACCAAACTCAGTCATTATGGGGCTGCCTGAAAAGTAAAACACCCCGAAACCCACCGCTGTGGTAAAGTTGGTTAAAAATGCGGCTTTACCAATGCGTGATACTACACGCACCAACGCTTTGGTTTTGTTACTGTGACTCCTGTATTCAGCGTGATATTTATTCAGCAGGTAAATACAGTTGGTAATGCCTATGATAACAATAAGCGGAGGTATAACGCCAATAACGGCTGTTATCTTGTATTGCAGTATCCCTATATAACCTAACGCCCATACTAATGTAATGGCTACGATAATTAATGAGTATAACAGCGAGCTGAAGCTGCGGAAAAACAGCAGCATAATAGCTGCACATACCACCAATGAAAGCAGGGTGAACAGTTTTAGCTCTTTATTAATTTTGGCCGAAAAAATGGTTCGTATGTAAGGCAACCCTGATATTTGAAACTCAACCCCCTGCTCTTTTTCAAACGTTTGCGCAAGGTTATCAATAGCGTTTATTACCTCAATACGTCCCTTATCATTCAGGCGGTCTTTTTTAAGGGTTACTCCCGTAATCACAAAACTGCCGTCGGTTTTCACCGCCAAATCCCTGTAAAACAATTGTGAGCGTATCACATCCCACAAACTATCCACCTCTTGCTGTGTGCTAACTGTATCCGTTGTTAGCGGCACTAAACGCATTTCGCGGATAGAATCAACACGGGTAAGTATCTGTAGTGTTGGAAAAGAGATTACGTTTTGTACACCATCGGTTTTTTCCAGCTTTTTACTTAGGTTGTAATAAGCATTAAAAAAGTCTTTTTGGTAAATCTTATCTGATTTAAGACCCAATAAAATCACATTCCCATCGTCACCAAAAGTACTCTTAAACTCAACATAGGCTTTGTACTCGGGGTCGGAAGGGGGCACAATCTTAGGCAGGTCATACGTAAGCTGTATTTTGGTAGCAAAATACCCCATTACAACGGTCATTAGAATAGTAACAACCATTAAGAGGATACGCTTACGAAGAATAAAACTGGCGGCTTTTTCCCACATTTTTTTACGAAAGGTGCAAAGGTAACATTTTATCCCATCTATACTAAATCAACCTACGCAGCAAACACACAGCACTTTATGCCTTTTATGCTAAAATTTTTCATTTTTCGTTTAGCTATGTGTAACTAACCAAATAAAATTCAACAAACCCAATCCGTTTTCTGTCTTAATATTGTAGTTATGTTTAAACGCCACGCAGCACTTATAGTATTTATCGGCTTGTTCAGCATTTTAGCTCATGCCCAGCAAATTGGCACAGGGCAATGGCGCATCCATCTTCCGTTTAAAAACACATTGGGCGTCGCCGAAACTCCAAGGTATGTATATACGTGGGCGTCGTATGGCTTTTACAGGTATGATAAAGAGGCGGGCGGTTCTGAACGTTTATCGAAAGTGCAAGGCTTTTCCGACATTGCTGTTAGTACTATTAAATACAATGCTGCAAACGATGTTTTGATTATTGCTTACCAAGATGCCAATCTTGATTTGGTACACAACGGTAAAATAATCAACGTTACTGATATACAACGTGCCCAAGTGAGCGGCTCGAAGAACGTTACCAACATAATGTTTGGCAATAATGTGGCCTACCTTGCCTGCACGTTTGGTATTGTTGAGCTTGATTTAAGTGAGGTGGAAGACCCTGAAATACGTGCCTCGTATAAAGACCTTAACATTGGTGATGTGCTGGATGTAACTGTATGGAATAATAAAATGTATGCCGCTACTGATAACGGTATTTACAGAGCACCTATGGTGGGTTTAAATTTGAACGACCCTTCATCGTGGACGAAATTTGATACCGGCTACACCAAGTTTTTACAATTGTTTGATAATAAATTATTCAGTGTAGGCAAAACTCATGCGAAATACTACGACGGAACCGTTTGGACGGGACTTGCAGGCCCTGCCACTTATAATAATATTCACACTACTGCCGATAAACTATACCTGAGTCGCAGAGACTCTTTGTTAACTATTGAGAAGAATCTTTCTATCAGTGCGCGCTTTATAAACACTATCAAGCACGCAATGGTGGCTAACGACGGCAGCATTTGGTACACTACTGACAATGCTGGAACCATACAATTACTGCCTGATGGTAATCTCACTTTTACCCAGCCCAACGGCCCTTATAATTTACCTGTAGGTAAAATGGCAAGCATTGGCGATGAAGTAATTGTAGGCGGCGGATTGATTGGCGGTAACTATACATTTTCGTTCAGTCTTAACGGTTATTACAGGTATGTAAACGACCAATGGATAAACAGTTTAGAACACCCCAATGCGCAAACGGACAGTTTACGCGATTTTTTTGCTGTAACAACAGACCCTAACACTAAAGATGTATGGCTGGGTGCCTACTGGCAAGGGTTGGTACGTATGCGCAACGGTGTGGTACAAGAGGTGTACAACCCCACCAACAGCCGTTTAAAATTTAATATTATCAACTTTTTGGCCGGAATGGCCATTGATAATGAGGGACACTTATGGATGAGTAATTACGGTACTGATTCTGCTCTTGTGGTGCGCACCGTTGACGGACAATGGGCAGCGATGCCTTTGGGTAGCGTAAGTTTTGTGAGCCAGATTGTTGTGGACGACCGTAACCGCAAATGGATTATTGCTCCTCGAAACAATGGATTTGGTATGGTGGTGTATGATGATAATAAAACCCCGCTGAACCGAAATGATGACTTAGGCCCAAAACTGCTAAATATGAACGAAGGCAGCGGAGCCTTGCCTGATAATCAAGTGAATTGTATTGCGAAAGACCGTGACGGGGAAATTTGGGTGGGTACGCTAAAAGGGTTGGTGGTGTTTTCTAACCCATCAAATATATTTTCTGATAAACCATCAGATGCCCGCCGTATTGTTACCGGCGAGGGTACAAATTCTGGTTATTTATTGGGTGCTGAGGTTATTAACTGTATTTATGTTGACGGGGGTAACCGTAAATGGGTAGGTACCAATAACGGTGCATGGCTAATTGCGGCCGACGGGCAATCCATTCTCCATAATTTTAATGTTGATAACAGTCCGCTTTTTTCAAACAACGTGCTTGAAATTACAGTGAACGAAAAAACAGGGGAAGTGTTTTTTGCTACCGACAGGGGCATTATATCGTATAAAGGTGATGCCACAGTAGCAAAAGAAACCCACGAGGATGTGCTTGTGTATCCCAATCCCGTACGTGAAGATTTTGACGGACCTATTTCTATTCGGGGGCTGGCTCAAGATGCTACGGTGAAAATTACTGATATAGCCGGAAACCTTATTTATGAAACAGTGGCCAACGGAGGTATGGCAACTTGGAACGGCCGCAGTTTTGACGGACGTAAAGCCTCTACCGGCGTATATTTGGTGTTTAGCGGTACTGATGATGCCAGCGACACTAATGTGGCTAAAATTTTGGTAATAAACGGGGGTAAATAATCCCAAAGGATTTTGTTAGTTAAAACCCGTACCATACTGCTAAAAACGTTGAAATATGCCGAAAACAGCGTTATAGCCCGTTTTTATACCGAAGAGTTTGGGTTAGAGTCTTTTATTATCAATAATATACGTAGTAAAAAGGCCGCTATTAATGCTGCCCACCTGCAACCGCTTAGCCTTGCGGAAACCGATTTGTACCAACGTGCCAATGCAAATTTGCAACGTATAAAAGAGCTGCGCTGCCAACCCGTTTTACACAGTTTGTATACTGATATTGCCAAAACATCGGCGGTATTGTTTATGCAAGAGGTATTGAACAAGGTAATTATTGAAAAAGAAAAAAACGAAGCTCTTTTTGGCTTTCTGTACCATCATATTTGCTGGGCTGATACTGTACCTAAACTGCCCGCAGCCTACCCTGTATATTGGTTAGTGCAGCTATCAAAATATCTTGGCTTTTTTCCTGATATTGATAGCTGGAACCCTGATTCTATATTCCTCCCCGCTCAAGGTATCTTCACACACGAAACCGGACACCCGTTGTATTTTGATACCGTGCAGGCTAAATACTTATACGATTTATGCCTTGCAAAGCCTGACATGATTGATTCAATAGGAATACCATCAACTAACCGCCGTTTGTTATTGGATGCGTTACTGCATTATTACAGGCTGCACATTGACGGCTTTGGTGAAGTAAAAGCCCACAAAGTATTGGCAGAAGTATTATCATAGTCATTGAAAATCAAACAAAAACGCATTCCCTACATCTATTTTTACCTGCAAGAGTGAAATATTATTTGCAATTTGATACAGGGATTGTATTTTTGCACTCCTTAAAACGGAGAGGTGGCTGAGAGGCCGAAAGCACCAGTTTGCTAAACTGGCATACGGGAAACTGTATCGCGGGTTCGAATCCCGCCCTCTCCGCTCCGTAGAAAGCCCTGCACAAATGCAGGGCTTTTTTTATTTTATCAGTTTTGTACCTCAACTTAGCGTGCCGTTATTAAATTTATCATTTATTCACACCTGATTGTATCAGAGGTTATTATAAAATATTATACGAAATCCGTCGATATAATCTTGATTTTAATCGGTTTTTCGTTAAATTCGGCTCTAATTCGTTCATTGGCAAGCTATTAGATACCAAAAAGAATTTGTGTGTGATGTTTGCTGTTTTGATGGGATAAAAACAGATGAACGATGTTACTAGGCTAAGGAAACCAATTTAAGTTATGAAAAAAATATCTACTCTCCTACTATTTGTATTTGGGTGCACTACAGCATTTTCCCAAATATTCTACGAGGATTTTGAATCCTACACAGCAAACACATATTTAGGCCCTGCATCTCCTGTTTGGACAACATGGAGCGGTATTGAAGGCGGTTCTGAAGATGTGCAAGTTGTTACTACAAATGCTTCAAGCGGCACAAAATCAATTTATTTTAACTCACCTTTCGGGGGCGGCCCCAACGATGTTGTATTGCCTTTTGGTGGCGTAAACAGCAGTGGCCGTTTTAAATTTACTGCAAAGCTTTTTGTTCCTACCGGAAAAGAAGCCTACTTCAATTTCCAAGGCGGAACTTTTACAGGTTCGTTGTGGGCTCTTGAATTTTTCCTTTACGGTGGGGGCACTTTTGAAGGTTTGGGCTATATTAATGGTACTTATCCTCAAAACCGTTGGTTTGAGTTAGCTATTGATATTAACCTTGATACCGACCAATGGGAAGTGTTTATTGACAATGTTTCGCAAGGAACGTTTACGAACACCAACCCTGTATCGTACCTTGATATTTTCCCTGCTAACAGCAATACTGAGTTTTGGATGGATGATATAAGCTATTGCAAAAACAATGCTTGTAACCCTGAAATCTCGTTACTAAGTGTTTCAGTAGCTCCTAACCCTGTATGTACGCACCACCCTGCTGATGTAACCGTACACTTAAGAAACAACAGTGCTTTTCCTGCTCCACAAATGGACATGGCTGTAGATGTTGGCCCTGATAGGATTCCTCACATGTTAAAACTTAACAACCTTGCAGGCGGTAAAGACACCACAATTACTATCCCCGGTTTGTTTGTATCTCGCGTAGCAGGTACTAACCTAACTGTAAAAGCTATCAATATCCAAGGCGACGTTGTAGCTTCAAATGATACTGCTTTTTCTACCGTAACCGTTAATGCGTCACCATCAAACTCAACTATCAGCAAGGGTACACCGTTTACAACAACACGTCCTTTAACATCAGGTACAAGCGGCGACCCTGATGTTGTTGCATCAGGCGACCAATTGAGTTTTGAAATTACTCCGCCTACAGGCTTCGCTAATTCTGCGTATAATACTACTTGGAATATTACCGGATTTACGGTTAAAACTAATACAGGCAGAACCATCGCCGGTACATACTATACGTATACTAACCCATCGGGTGCAACCAATGCTAAAACCACTTTTACCCCTGATACTTTGCTTGCTGATAGTACCATTATTATTTCATTCAAGGTTCGCAATACAACAACAGGGTGTGATTCAACGCTTTCAAGGTACATTTTTGTAGCCCCAAGGCCAAAATCAGGTTTTGTAGCTCCCAACGTGTGTGATAAAGATGTGGTGACTTTTAATAATACATCTAAAATTGCGAGTGGTGCGATGAGCTTCTTCTGGGATTTCGGGGATGGTACTACTTCAAACGTCGGCCAGCCATCAAAAACGTTTGCAGGTGCCGGCAGTTACAATGTTAAACTGGTGGTTACTTCACCTTATGGCTACACGGATAGTATTACACAAACCGTTAATGTATTCCAAATACCTGTTGCTAACTTTGGCTTTACTAATGCTTGCGAAGGCACTGCTGTTACCATGAGTGATAATTCAACTTTGCCCTCAGGCGCAGCCACTTTTAACTGGGATTTTGGAACCAGCCCTGCGAGCACAGCCTCAGGCACTGCCCCCAGCAAATTGTACAGCACCCCCGGTATATACTTGGTTACTTTAAAAGTTACAGTTAATGGTTGTACTTCAACTATTGCTAAACACGTTACCCAAGCACCACGTTCAACCCCCGATTTCACCTTCACCCCTATCCAGTGTGATAATGGCGATGTTGATTTTACGAACGCATCAGCTGCCCCTGCATTTGGTTCGGCCAGCTATGTATGGAAGTTCGGTGATGGTATTATTGCTACTGAACACAACCCCAGCCATACTTATAACAGTTTCCAAACATTTAACGTAACCCTTGTGGCCAACACAAACTTGGGTTGTGCTGATAGTGTAACCAAAGCTGTTACATTGCGCGAAACCCCGGTTTCAAACTTCACTATGTCTCCATCAACTTGTACCAACCAACCTATTAACTTTACTAATACAACTACCGTTCCCGCAGGTCATATGAATACTTATGAATGGGAATTTGGCGATGGCAACAACTCTAACAGCAGCAGCCCTACGCATCAATATGCAAGCCCCAATACGTACGAAGTTGTATTAAAATCATCAAGCACAAACGGATGTACCAGTGAGCACAGGTCGTCAGTTACTATTAAGCTAAAACCTGCCGCCGACTTTATTGCAGCCACTGTTTGCGAAGGACAACCTACTTTGTTTGATAACAATTCTCGTACTGATGACAACGAGCCTTTAACTTATAAGTGGATGTTTGGTAACGGCGATTCTTCAACCGATACAAGGCCTTCGGTAGTTTATGCTGCTGATGGTTCTTACAATGCTACATTAACTGCATTGCACCCTAACGGATGTACCGATACTAAAGCCATTTCGGTAATAGTTAATAATGTTCCTGCGGTGAATATTAATTCAACAACTGCAAGCACTGGTGATGGCGGTTACAGCTTTGCAACTAATACTACCGGTACAGGCTTTACTTACTACTGGCAGTTTGGTGACGGTTCTACATCGGCCGACCAAAACCCTAAATACAGGTATCCTATTGACGGACGTTACATTGTACACCTTACTGTAACTACTGCCGAAGGTTGCGTTGCCAATGGTATTGATACTATTTGGATTAACGTTTTGGGCGTTGAAAATACAGCCAACACGGGCAAAGTAGGTGTTTATCCTAACCCATCAAGCGGTAAGTTCTTTGTTGATTACAGCAATGCTGGTGTAACTGCTATACAAGGTATTACCGTTACTGATGTATTAGGTCGTTTGGTTGCTACCCAACCAGCACAAACGGTTTCAGGCATTACTGAAATTGATTTGAGCACACAACCAACCGGTATTTATTACTTAAACATTAATACACCTACCGGTGTACAAACTGTGAAACTGACCGTGAGCAAGTAATTGCTTCGGTTTTTTTAATAAACCACGAAAGCCCGTTTAGAATTTTTCTAAGCGGGCTTTATTATTTTATTGAGTTTGTTTAATGGGTTATTTTTCGTCCCAAATGGTAGTTTCGGTAAGCGATGGGCAATTGTCCAATCCCAGTTGGTTGCATAGTATTGCGAGGTATTTTCTACCTTGTGTACTAAAACCGTATAAAGGAACTTTAACATAATAATCATCTCCAATATTCACCATGCTGTGATGGTAGGCAGCAGGTAAATATAAACTGGCTGATGATGAGTTGCACTCAAAACAAATACTAATGTGTGCTACTATTTTCTTCCCTTCATAAAAAACAATTCCCAAATGCGGGTCGAAACAAGAAGCACTTCCGCCACCATAACTTAGTGTATCAGTGACGGTTAAAATCAAGCTATCAATTTGCTGTTTTGTTAGTTCTTTCTTGCCTTTTGCATTGCGGTTCAATTTCCCGCCCTCCACAATTTCTTGCCCGCCCCTTCCGTCATAACTATACGCTACCACCTTGTCGTATTTTAGCGCAGCAAACGGGTTATACTCTTGCAGGTTTTTGTATTGCTCCCACAAATCATACCCCTGTTTCATCAACACATTGTACCAAAACACGGTATCGCCGTTTGATATTAAGAGCTCAGGTTTGCTTACCAACTCATTATAGCTGTAATAAAACAACTGCCCTGTTGTATCGGCAACCGCGTGTATACCTTCATAATGCTGGTACGACGGGTTTTTAAGCGCAGTTTCGGTACGGATTAATACGATGCTGTTATTATTAAAATAAAACTCGGTGTACCAAACTCCACGATAACTGGTATTCATAAACTGAGTAATCTTGCTGATTTTATTATCGCGCAGCCAAACAAAATTCTTTTCAAAATACCCGGGGTAAGGTGTAATCAGGTATGCAGAGGGGCGTTGCCCTTGTATGGCTTTATCAATCTCTTTTATCGTTTTATCTATCTCTTTAATAATAGCAGGTGCATCTTCTTTTTGGGCAAACAAACCCGTTGCTATACAAGCAAATACTATCAATAATGCTTTCTTCATTCAAAAAAAATTAAAATGGTTACACTAAAACGATGTTTAAAACTCCCATTACAATCAGCAACTTATAAAAGTTGTCCATTTCCCTAAAGTTCTTTTCATCGGTAGAAAAAATGAGATAAAACATCCAAACAAAAATCCCTGTAAATGATACCGAGAAGTAAATAGCAGCGTAGGATGGATAAAAATAGGTAAACAAAAAATAGCCGATAGGTATGCACAGCAACATTAAGGGAACCAGCAACAGCTTGGTTTTTTTAATCCCAAACAATACCGGAAATGTTTTGTAGCCAAATAGCATATCACCTTTAATGGCTACAAGGTCTTTAATTACTTCACGAATAAGAGCTATCAACCCGATATAGGTAGCATACATCACTATCAGTTTATTTATATCCCAATAAAAAATACATATTGATAAGAATGCGCTTACTGCCAAAAACGATGCACAAAAGTTACCCAGCAGGGGAAGTTTTTTAAGTTTATGTGAGTAAAACCACAACAAAAAAATCAGCAAGGCATAAAACAAAGCCAGCTTAATATTAAGCACAACCCCAATAAGCAACGCAAACGAGTTGCAAAACATATAGGCATTAATGGCAAACCGCTTGCTGATAATTTTATTTAATATTACCTCTTCACTGTGGTTGGCAAGGTCCTTCTCGTAATCATAAAACGCATTTATGAGGTATCCTCCAGCTGTAATCAAAGCGGTGCTAAATACAATCCAATGCAATTGAGGCATAGATATAATCTGCCAAAAGGAATAATCGGGGTTGAGGATTTTAATGGCCGTTAGGTATTGGGCGGCCGCAATAAGTAATAGATTGTACCAGCGTACCAAACTGAAAAATACAAGCGATTTGATTACAAAAACCCGTTGATTACTGGTGAGGTAAGTAGCCATTGCGTAAACAAAGATATATAATTTGCTTAGTGTAACGGTATTAATACGCGCAACGTTGCACAAATATTGCTGTTTGGTATAAACAATGTAACAAGTTGCCCACAACCACAGGGCACAATGGGTCAATCTGTTATCTTTGCGGCAAATGACAAAAGCGGTTTTATTTGGGCCGGGCCCGCAGTTTAAAGGAGGTATCAGCAACTACAATACCTCGCTGGCAAAAGCATTGGATAAGTTGGGGGTTGAGGTACACATTGTATCATGGACACAGCAATACCCTGCTATCATCCCCCGTGATTTTATTGACCGCAGCAGTAAAAGTGACCATTTAGAGGGTACTAATATTAAGGTTACTTATATAACTAATTACAACAACCCTGTTTCGTGGGCAAAAACGGTAAGGTTGATGAAAGACCTGAAGCCCGATATGGTGATTTTCCAGTGGGCGATTGCTTTGCAGGGGTTACCAATGGGCTGGATTGCCCGCCGCTTGATGAAAACAGGTATTGAGGTAATTTTTGATTGTCACCTTGTGGTACAAAAAGAAAGCAGCACTATTGATAAGGCATTTACCCGTTATGGTTTGCGTAAGGCGCATACGTATTTAACCCATGCCTACAAAACAGTGGATGAGTTGAAATCAACCCTTCCCGAACTGAAATATACGGTAAATGAAACAGGTGACAGGGCTAAGGATGGTACACACACGGTAATAAAACTGTATCACCCCATATACGACCTTTACCAACCCCGCCCTGATTTTGACATGGAGGCGGTGAAAAAGGAACTGAACCTTAAGAAAAATGTGTTCCTGTATTTTGGTTTTATCCGCAAATACAAAGGGTTGCATAATGCCATACAGGCTTTTAAAAAAGTAGCAGATAAACGCGACGATGTGAGCTTGTTAATAGTGGGTGAATCGTTTTGGAATACGTTGGATAATAAAAAGCTGGCTACACGCATTAAACAAAACCTGTTCAAATTTGCCAAATCGTTGTTCCTTAAAAACAGTGATAATGAGCAGGATTACCGCCCGATTGATTTGGTTGAACAACTTAATATACAAGACCGAGTAACGGTTGTGAACCGCTTTGTACCTAATGAAGAGGTTAATAAATACTGGCAGGTGAGTGATGTGGTATTGCTGTATTATCTAACAGCTACTCCATCAGGTGTTGAAAGTTTATCGTATAACTTTAATGTACCGGTGTTGGCTACTAAAGTGGGGCATTTTCCGGAAACCATTAAAGATGGCTACAACGGTTACCTTGCCGAGGCTAATGATATTGACAGCATGGCTGCCCAAATGGAGCGTTTTATTGATAACCCTATACCGCGCCAAAACATAGCTGAAACAGCTAAAGTACTTAGCTGGGAAAACTATGCTAAGGCAATTTTAAACAGATAAGAGAATATACCCGCGCAGGTGTATTGCCTATTGAATATTATTCTGCTATTTTCGCGCGGACATTTAAGCAACAAAATACCACACTAAATGAATATCCACGAGTATCAGGCAAAGGAAATCCTTAAAAAATACGGCGTAGCTGTGCAAGAAGGCATAGTGGCCGATACCCCCGAACAGGCTGTTGAAGCTGCACAAAAAATGCAGGAAGCCACAGGAAGCCCCTTTGTGGTGCTAAAGGCGCAAATACACGCAGGTGGTCGCGGTAAAGGCCGTGTTATCGGCAACGACCAAAAAGGGGTGGCAGTAGCCAAAACTCTTGAAGATGCAAAAACAATTGCTACCAACCTATTGGGCGGTACTTTGGTAACTATACAAACCGGCCCTAAAGGCAAAGTGGTAAACAAAGTGTTGATTGCACAAGACGTTTACTATCCCGGCCCCGGTGAAATCAAAGAATATTACATGAGCGTATTGCTTGATCGTTCAAGCGGCCAAAACGTGATTGTTTATACTACCGAAGGTGGTATGGATATTGAGCAGGTGGCACACGACACTCCTGAAAAAATTAACAAAGAATTTGTTGACCCTAAAGTAGGTTTACAAGAGTTTCAAGCCCGTAAAATTGCCTTTAACTTGGGCGTTAGCGGTGAAGCATACAAACAAATGGTGAAGTTTGTTAAAGCTCTTTATGCAGCTTATGACAATACTGATTCAGCGATGTTTGAAATTAACCCTGTATTAAAAACTTCTGACGATAAAATTATTGCCGTTGATGCTAAAGTAAATCTTGACGAGAACGCTTTGTACCGTCACAAAGATTTTGAAGCATTGCGTGATGTGAGCGAAGAAGACCCCATGGAAGTAGAAGCTAAAGAAAGTAACCTTAACTATGTGAAACTTGACGGTAACGTGGGTTGCATGGTAAACGGTGCTGGTTTGGCTATGGCAACTATGGATATTATCAAATTATCGGGCGGTGAGCCTGCTAACTTCCTTGATGTGGGCGGCGGTGCTAACGCACAAACTGTTGAAGCAGGTTTCCGTATCATTTTGAAAGACCCTAACGTAAAAGCCATTTTGATTAACATTTTTGGTGGTATCGTTCGTTGCGACCGTGTTGCTTTGGGTGTGGTTGAAGCCTACAAAAAAATAGGTGATATTCCTGTGCCTATCATCGTTCGTTTGCAAGGAACTAATGCTGAAGAAGCTAAAAAAATCATCGACGATTCAGGCTTAAAAGTATTCTCGGCCATCCAGCTTAAAGAAGCTGCCGCACTTGTAAAACAAGTGATGAGCGAAGCCAAGTAATATTTTAAACTACTAAACTCTTTATATAAAAGCAGCGTGAAAATCACGCTGCTTTTTGTTTTTAATACCCCTTGCCTCCTTTTTCATTTATCTTAAAATCAAACTAAATCATTTACTTGCAGTTAAATGAACTGGTCGCAACGCCTAAAACTACTCTCCGGCCCAATCGTATTTATTATTTGCCTGCTATACTCGCCCTATGCGGCTGAGCCGCTTACCATCCGCACATTAGGTGTAGCCGCATGGCTTATTTTGTGGTGGATATTAGAAGCTGCTCCCATTGGTGCAACATCGTTGCTTCCTTTGGTACTGTTGCCTGCCATTGGCAACGGAACACTAAAAAACACAGCGGCAAATTACGGCGACCCTGTTATTTTCTTATTTATGGGCGGCTTTATAATTGCCATTGCTATGGAGAAATGGGACTTGCACCGCCGCATTGCCCTAAATATTCTTAAAATAACAGGCACTAATGCCAATGGGATAGTTTTAGGGTTTATGATAGCTACGGCCTTTATCAGTATGTGGATTAGCAATACTGCCACAACGGTAATGATGCTGCCCATAGGATTATCGGTGATAAAACTGGTAGAGGGCACTTTGGGGGCAGAAGCAGCCGGCCAAAAAGGGTTCAAAAATTTCTCCAGCTCAATAATGATTGGTATTGCTTATGCGGCCAGTATTGGCGGTATTGGCACTATCATAGGTACTCCGCCTAATATGGTAATGACGGGGTTTATGAAAAACCTGCAAGGGTTTGATATGCCCTTTATCGATTGGATGTATGTGGGTGTACCCATCGTAATATTTATGGTTGCTGCTTGCTACTTTTTTACTACCCGTTGGCTGCTTAAAAACAACTTAGGCTCGTTGGGCAATACTCGAGAACTTATTGCCGCTGAAATGAAAAAACTTGGCAATACCAGTTATGAGCAAATTGTTATCGGCCTCTTGTTTGCTTTTACAGTAATGCTTTGGGTAGGTCGCCAATTTATTAATAAGCAATTGGGGGGTGAAGTATTGCACGATACTACGATTGCACTTATAACAGGGCTGTTGTTATTTGTTGTCCCTGCTAAAAACAAAGAAAAACAAGGGGCATTGATTGGCTGGGAAGATGTACAAAAAATGCCGTGGAAGATTTTGTTATTGTTTGGCGGCGGCTTTGCCCTTGCCGATGCGGTTGAATCTGTTGGTATAATAAACACCGTAGGCCATTGGGTAGCCGGCATACAAGGCATTGATGCATATTTACTGGTTACATTGTTGGCAACGGCAGGTGTATTACTTTCTGAAGTGATGGGTAACGTAGCCCTTGCTACCATTTACATTCCTGTAGCTATGGGCATTGGTAGTTCCTTGGGTTTGTCTCCCATTCTGTTTGCCATACCCATTGCCATTTCTACCTCTTTCGGTTTTATGCTCCCTATTGCAACACCTCCCAACGCCATTGCATACGGCAGCGGTTATATCCACTCAAAAGAAATGCTCAAAGTAGGCTCATTGCTCAATGTTTTTGGCATAATTTTACTGTTCATCATCACTCGTTGGTGGTTGCCCGCAGTATTTAGCTATTTGGTCAAGTAATTTCTTTTTGTTACCGTTTTTTTACTGAAATTGCGCGCCGCATATTTAGGCACAACCAAGCAATTGAAAACAGTTTTAACAGTACGGAATATCATTTCAACAGCATTTTTTTCTTTAATCTTTTCTTTACCGTCAGTAGCAAACTCCACTGTCACCCTAAAAGACACCACTCGTGAACCTTTTAACGGGCGATTTTATTTTTATTGGGGTTATAATAGAGGTATTTTTTCAAGGAGTGACATTCACGTAAAAGGCCCGGGGTATGATTTTACGGTTTACAATGTTAAAAGTAAAGACCATGCTGAAAACCCTGCGCTTGTGTACCTTAATCCAAAACTGTTCACCATTCCCCAATTTAATGTCCGCATGGGCTATTATATCACAAAACGCTGGTCGGTTTCGTTGGGGTACGACCACATGAAGTATGTGATGCAAAACGACCAAATGGCTAATGTATCGGGCATTATTACAGCATCTGCATCAAAAAAATATGCAGGTACTTATTTGCAAACCCCTATGTATCTTGATACTTCATTTTTGAAATTTGAGCATACTGACGGTCTTAATATTGTTACCATTGACGCCGAATACACCCTGCCAATTTGGAAGCATAAACAGGATAAATGGAGGCTTGAAGCTACCATTGGTAGTGGTGGAGTATGGATAATACCACGCAGCGATGTTAGGGTTTTGAGCAAGGGATTAAACAACCGTTTCCACATGGCGGGCTACACTTGGACAGGTAAAGCAGGTTTTAGAATTAACGGCTTTAAGCGTTTCTTTTTCCAGTTGGAATCAAGAGGTGGTTATATTAGTCTTCCTTCGGTTTTAGTTGCTAATGATGCTCCTGATATTGCCAACCATGATTTCTCATTCTTAGAGTTTACGGGTATGCTTGGCATACGTTTTTAACTCAAATTCAACCTTCTTATCTCTACTATGTACTTATTGTGCATAGCAGAACTTTTCATTGGCTTACAGATACTCACGGAGTCACTTTTCCTTTATATCTCAGGTAATTCTTTGGTCTGACTTTTGCGCATCATTTTGCACAGTTCTTTTACATTTTGACGGTTGAGGGGTATGAATAATTACTTAAGCCACCAAATAACTATACATATATGAAGCTCAAAACTCTATTATTTCTTTCAATTAGTGCTACCATCGCATTTAGCAGTTGTGCCAAAATTATCCAAGACGAAGTAGGGGTAAAACGCACCTTCGGCAGGTTGAATAAAAACACATTATCGCCCGGTCTTCGTTTTTACAATCCCTTTGCCTCAACCATCATTAAAGTACCTGTGCGTACTATTAACCTGCAAATCGAGGCAGGTTTGCCCAGTAAAGAAGGGCTAACCATTAAATCAGAAATTTCCATTTTATATAGTGTTAAAAAAGACGAGGTTCCAAAAATATTGGAAACTGTAGGGCTTGGCTTTCAAGAAGTATTAATACTTCCTGTATTCCGTTCTGCTTCAGCAGATGTTTGCGCACGTTTTTATGCAAAAGACATGCACAGTTCTGAAAGGGCAAAAATTGAAAAAGAAATCAAAGAAAAAATGATGGACGTATTGGAAGAACGGGGTTTTAACATTGAAGCTGTTTTGATGAAAAGTATCACATTGCCACCAAGTTTATCAAAGGCAATTGAAGATAAATTATCGGCCGAACAAGAAGCATTACGAATGGAGTTTATACTGGAACGTGAACGACGCGAGGCTGAGCGCAGAGCTATAGAAGCTGAGGGCAAGAAAAAAGCAGCGGTGATAGCAGCAGAAGCAGATAAATCAGTAGTGATTATTACCGCCGAAGGAAAACGAGAGGCCAGTATTTTGGAAGCAGAGGGCACCAAGGAAGCCAACGATTTACTAAACAAATCATTGGCGCCACTTACAATTAAATACTACCAAATTGAAGCATTTAAAAACCTTTGTACATCACCCAATGCTAAAACGATAATTACAGATGGTAAAACCCCGTTTTTAACCATGCCTGATTAAAGTAACATATTTCATACATATTAGAGCCACGCTATGTGAATACATAGCGTGGCTTTTTTATGATAAACTGCTATTATGAATAATAGTATTTGTATGACTTCAAGACTATCACAATCAAATGGTTATTGATATTTTGAATATACAAAAGGATTCGACCATATTTCTATTAGCAAAATTAAACGCATTTATCTGTATGCAAGGTGCCACTTGAAACGAACTAAGAATGTTTGAAAAGGATGTCGTAAAAACAAAAAAGGCCGCTAAAGCGGCCTTTTCATTATATATAAAGTATTGTGTTTATCGGTTACCTGATGGGTTACCCACACGGGTCATTGCACAACGGAAACCAAGTGTAGCAAGGTTTTGGTTTTCGTCAAGGAAACGGCGGGTTCCGGGTGATACCCAGTATGCCCTGTCGTCCCATGAACCACCTTTGTACACACGTGCTTTGTTGTTTACCAAGCTGGTTACACTGTATTCATAACGTTGGTCACGCTCAACATATTCCTCCTCATCCAAGTAGCCTTTGTTTTCAGCTTGTTGGTAGTTTAAACGGTTGGGATCAGGATCAACATTTTTGTAGATAATCCTACCCAAACTGTCTTTCTCATCTACGTATCCGTCAGCATCGGTTTGTTTTACTTTAAACTCATTACCACGGAACGGGTTAAGGTCTTCAATATCTTCAAAGCTAAGCGGACGATATACATCCATTACCCATTCGCTTACGTTACCACCCATGTTGTATAAACCAAGGTCGTTTTTCCAGTATGCTTTTACAGGAGTAGTGAATATACCGTTATCATTCAGCTTACCTGCGATACCGGCCATATCACCTGCATCACGTTTAAAGTTGGCTTGAATTTCACCACGGTTTTTCTCAGGAGAACCTTTACGGGTTGTTAAACCGTTCCAAGGATAAATTTTCTTAGTGTTAACGTTTTCATACAAGGTATTGCCCAAGTTACCAACGGCAGCATATTCCCACTCAGCTTCTGTAGGCAAACGGTAATCAGGCAAGAAAATACCGTCTTCCATACGCACTTTACGGGTGGTTCCACCGGGAGCAATGTCTTTAATATCGTTTTTCACCAAACCTTCGTATTGGTTATTTAAGTAAGCATCGGTATTAAAATTGTTCTCGTTGGTTTGGTTGTTAAGGTCATTCACCTGGTGTATGCCTTCACGAATCAATATCATTTCGTTTACACGGTCGGTACGCCAAGCAGCGTAACCAGTAGCTTGTACCCAGCTAACACCCACTACGGGGTAATCGCGGTATGCAGGGTGACGGAAATAATACTGCATCATTGGCTCGTTGTAGGCCAACTTCCTGCGCCAGCAGTTGCTATCAGGTAATGCTTTTTGGTGAACTTCGGGGTAATCAACAAACACCCTGTTCAACCAATGCAAATATTCGATGTAGTGGAAGTTTGTTACTTCAGTTTCATCCATATAGAAACTTGAAACAGTAACCCTTCTTTCTACGTTGTTGTGATCGTACAATACGTCCTGTTCAGTTGAACCCATGGTAAAGTTACCACCTTGGATAAGCACCAAACCGGGACCGTTTTCTTGACCCTCATACTCAAGTTTTTGTACACCGCCCCACTTGGTATCATTATAATTCCAACCGGTGGTTTCACTTTTTGGCTTTTTACAAGCGAAAAAAACAGCAACCAGCATTGTTAGTGCTGCAAACCTGCTGATTTTATTTATTTTCATCATTGTGTTAAGTGTTCAGCTTTTATTTTAAACGGTTTTCACCAAATCAAAATTATGCAAGTATAAATATTTTTTTTAAAATCCGGGACAAACTAATCTTTTCCATCGTTTTGAACTGCGCACGCACCACTCAACCGAGGCTGATATTTCGTGCGAACCGGGCGCAGCAGAACGTGCCGACGATACGGTAATATCGTAGCTATAACCGAATTTAAATTGTTGGTAGCGGAAACCTACCAAAGCTATCAAAGCATCAGAGTTAGGGGCTGTTTGGCGGAACCACAAACCTGCCACAAATGGCCCTTTATTTAAATAAAACCCAATATTAGTTTGGAAAAACTTTTGCTGGGTCATAATCAAAATATTAGGAGAAATGGTCATTTCAGGCTCTTGGTTCTTTTTAGTCTTTTTCAACGGAATTACTGTACCTGCATGCACTGTGTATCGGCGTGGTAATGTAGTACCGCTATCAGTGTTTTTGAAAAACGATTGGTTAGGCTCGTTAATGTTATGCACGGCTACACCTGCATAAAATGATCCTGAGTAAAGTAAAGCACCTGCTGAAAAGTTAGGAAACGACACTGAGTTATTAGGAAACGACTCTTTTGTATCCAATACAAATCCTTTTTTAGGCAAAATCTGATCGCTGAAACGCAATTTGTTAAAATCAATAGCACGTTGCATCAAACCTGCCTGAATGGCTAAACGCAAAGCAAACCTTTTGCTGCTTTTGCGACCGCCAAACAATGCCATGTATGAATATACCCCGCTTACAGAAGTGGTGGTAAGCAAACCGTCACCTGCCACATCACGCATTGCCATAAGTCCCACACCACCATTCATTCCGTCAACGTGTTGATCGAAAGAAGCAGCAAATGTGCGGAAAGTACCGGGTAAGCTAGGCCATTGGTTACGGTAGTTAAGCACCATACGTCCGCCCGCTTGCCTATCGTCGCAAGCAGCAGTACCTGCTAATGCAGGGTTGGTGTATATAGGGGCTGCGTAAAATTGCGTAAATTCAGGATCCTGTGCGTTTGCTGCAATAGCTGTAAGCATCAGTACTACTACAGCAACAAAATTTCTCACGCTGTTAAACATTTTAAGTAAATATTGGGTCATATATATCGTATGTATCTTATGTGTGTAAAAACGTCATACTATACCTTTGCAATTATACGTTATTGCAACATCACATTTAACGCTTATTTTATAAAAAATATTGTTCAACTTGCAAGTTACAACATGAAGACTTTAAAAGTACAGCTTTTGTTAATTTTTCTTGCTTCTTTCTTGGGTACTGTCCAAGCTCAAAAAGTATTTACCATTAGCCAAACCATTAATTGGCACGTGGTGAAACCGGCTGAGGGGCAAGAAGGTAAGCCTTATATAACCTTTGATAACGCAAGTTTGCAAAATGTTGCCTCGCCAACCCCTTCCTATTCTTATATCTTTGAATTGGATTATCCGGCAAAAGTAACTGCACAACTTACGGCGTATGAAACAGCTCCTTTGTTGCCCGAAGAACTGGCAGGCATCAACCCAGCCGATGTACCTGATAAGTTTTCCCCTACTATTTATTATTTAACACTTAACAGGAAACCCGCAGGCCGCTTATTGTTTATTCCGTTGATAATAGACAATACTACAGGCGAGATAAAAAAAATCACCTCATTCACTATCAGCCTCACGGCTACCCCATCATTAGAAGCGACAACCGCCGCTACTTACGTTTGGGCTGAAAACTCAGTATTGGCAAGCGGTAAATGGGCAAAAGTGACGGTAGCTAAAGAGGGTGTACACAGGGTTACTGTTTCACAGCTGGCCGATGCAGGAGTAAATGCAAACGGTGCCGATATTACAACACTGCGTTTGTATGGAAACGGCGGCGGTATGCTGCCACAAGCCAATCTTGGTACAAAAAACGATGATTTGGTTGAGAACCCTATTGAGGTGAAAGACTTTAACCAAAACGGAAAGTTTGACGGTAATGACTATTTATTGTTTTACGCCGAAGGGCCTAACGTATGGGAGTTTGATTACACTACCCTGAAATATAAACACCGCCCCCACAAGTATGCCGACCGTAACTATTATTATGTAACCGTTGGTGCCGCAGGAGGAAAAAGAATTGCTGACCAAGCCGAAGATGCGGGTGCACCTACAAATACTACCACTACTTGCGATGTGCTTTATTTTCAGGAGAAGGATTTAGAAAACCTTTTAGAATCAGGCAGGGAGTGGTTTGGCGAAAAGTTTGATAAAGTTCTTTCATACGATTACTCGTTTGAAATTCCCGACCTTGATATTAATCAGCCTGTAAAAATGAGGTCGCAAGTTATCGGCCGCTCGCCCGTAAATATGTCGGTATTCACTACCTGCAACGGTCAACCTGTATTAAACCACCTTATTAACGGTATAACATTTAGCTACGAGGGCAGTTATATTGATACTCCCGACACCACCGAGGGTTCGTTTTTTGTTACAGGAAACACTCTTAACCTAAAATACTCTCTTAATAAACCTGCTCCTACTTGTACTGCTTGGCTAAACTTTTTTGAGATTGCCGCACGCCGCCAAATGCGTTTTAACGGTGGTGGACAGGTAATTATCAGGGATAATAAAAACATAGGCGGAGCCAACCTTACTGAGTTTGTTTTTGACGATAACGCTCAAAATATTTCTATTTGGGAAGTTACCTCTCCAATGGATGCCCAAAGGCAAACACACCGAAAAAACGGACAGCAAAGACGTTTTACATTAGAGACTAAAAAACTACGCACTTTTGTCGCCTTTGATGATGCTACTTTGTTAAAACCCGAGTCTGTAACTTCAGTTGAAAACCAAAACCTGCATGGTTTGCGCAATATTGAAATGGTGATAGTTGCGCATCCTGATTTTTTAAAGGCTGCTGAAAAACTTGCCCAACATCACAGGGATTTTGACGGACTTAATACAGCAGTGGTTACTCCGCAACAGATATATAATGAGTTTTCATCAGGTAAACAGGATGTGAGTGCTATCCGTAACTTTTTGAAAATGTTTTACGACCGTCCCGGCCAAACAGACAGTATCCGGTATTTACTGATGTTTGGCGATGCTTCGTATGATTACAAAGACCGATTGGCCAAAAACACCAATTTTGTACCCACCTACCAAAGCAGGAACATTCACAGCCCTGTATATTCATATTGCTCTGATGATTTTTTCACCCACATGGATGACAATGAGGGGGAATGGAGTGAAAATGGCGGGATGGACGAAACCAGTGATTTAGGTGTAGGCAGGTTTCCCGTTCAAACGGCTGAGCAAGCCCAGCAAATGGTGGATAAAGTAATCCGCTATACCAATAACAAAAGTTTTGGGAGTTGGAGAAACGAAGTATGTTTTATTGCGGATGATGAAGACGGTAATGAACACTTTAAAGACGGACAAACATTTTCTGGAATTGTAGAAAGGGATTTCCGCAACTACAATACCTATAAAATATATTTAGATGCCTTTAAACAAGTATCGGTAGGTAACGGTACCCGCTACCCAGATGTAAATAAAGATATTACCAGAAAGGTAACACAAGGGGCATTAACAGTAAACTATAACGGACACGGCGGTGAATTAGGCTTGGCGCACGAGCAAATTATAGATATTCCTATGATTAATGCGTGGAACAACCCTTACAATATGCCCTTGTTTATTACCGCAACGTGTGAGTTTAGCCGCTTTGACGACCCGGGTAGAACATCGGCCGGAGAATTAGTATTGCTAAACCCCAACGGCGGTGGCATTGCTCTTTTCACTACCGTTAGGTTGGTGTATCAATACCCCAACCATATTCTTAACAAGGCGGTGTATGAAAAGAATATCTTTTCACTTCATAATGGCCGCGTTCCCCGTTTGGGCGATGTGTTTAAAACCGCCAAAAACAAAGAACTTTCTTTAAACAGCCGCAACTTTACGTTGTTGGGAGACCCTGCTGTTACATTGGCCTACCCATCGCAAAAAGTAGTTACTACTGAAATTAACGGAAACCCTGCTAATGGTAGCTCAAGCGATACAGCCAGAGCTTTATCAAAAGTTACTATTAAAGGCGAGGTGCAAGACCACAGCGGCAATACGTTGACCAATTTTAACGGTATTGTGTACCCCATTGTTTTTGATAAGGAAAGTAAACTTACCACCCTTGCCAACGACCCTAACAGTAGCAAAATGCCTTTTGGAATGTATAAGAACATTATTTACAAAGGAAAAGCAAGTGTGAAAAACGGTGAGTTTGAGTTTAGCTTTATTGTTCCTCAAGATATTTCGTATGCAATAGGCAGCGGCAAAATAAGCTACTACGCCAACACTGCCGATATTGATGCGCACGGATATTATGACAGTCTTGTAGTTACAGGTACTGAACAAGGTGCCCCTGTTGATATTAAAGGACCAACTGTGCGGTTGTTTATGAACGATACAACTTTCCGTTTCGGAGGGGTAACCAATGAAAGCCCGACCCTGTTAGCATTGGTTACCGATTTGCACGGTATTAACACCACAGGTAATGGTATTGGCCGTGATTTAACGGCAATATTAGACGGAGACCGCAGTACAATGATGATTTTGAACGATTATTACCAAGCCACGCTTGATAGTTACCAATCGGGAGAAATACGCTATCCGTTGAGCGGCCTTAGCGAGGGATTGCACAGTATTAAAGTGAAGGTTTGGGACGTTTACAACAACTCAGCCGAAGGCTACACAGAGTTTGTGGTTGAAAATTCTGAAAAACTGGCCATAAAACGCCTGATGAATTATCCTAACCCTTTTACCGATAAAACTACCTTTTATTTTGAGCACAATAAACAAGGTAAAGAGTTGACCGTTGATGTTGAAATATACACCTTAGGCGGCCAATTATTAAAGAGTATGAATACTGTTATCCCTAATGCAAACGCCAATGTTGACGGGCTTGAATGGGATATAGCCAACGATTATGGCAATAATATTTCACAAGGTTTATACTTATTTAGAGTAAAAGTGCGTTGTGGAAACGACACCGTTGAACAAACAGAGAAAATGGTGTTAATTAAATAAGAGATTGTAGGGCTAAATAATATATTTGCCAATTAGAATTTTTGAAGGAATGATTAAAAAACTAATCTCCGGGGCTTTGTTACTTGTGCTTGCTGCTCCGGCATTTGCTCAGGGTCAATTTACAAACCGTACTGTTATAACTACCACAGTACCCTTTTTGCTTATAAGTACTGATGCACGTTCGGGCGCATTGGGAGATGCGGGTGTAGCCCTAACCCCCGATGCAAACTCAACCCACTGGAATCCGTCAAAGTACGCTTTTATACAAGATAAAGGCGGCGTATCAACCGGGGTTACCCCATGGTTGCGCCAATTGGTAAACGACGTAAACTTCTTGTATTTTACAGGATACGGGCGTATTAACAGCCGCAGTACTATGGCCGGTTCGTTACGCTATTTCTCATTGGGTACCATCAACTTTACCGATATACAAGGAAACTCATTAGGCTCATTTAACCCTAACGAGTTTGCTGTGGATTTGACCTATGCTACCCAATTGTCAAAATACTTCTCAATGGGTGTAACAGGTCGCTTTATCTACTCAAACCTAACAGGCGGTTTGCAGCAAAGCGGTGCTACCTCAAACTCAGGTATTGCAGGTGCTGCCGACGTATCGGCTTATTACAGGCGCAGTACTAAAATTGAAGGCAAGAAACTTGAGTATGCTTTTGGTGCCAACATTTCTAACATTGGTAACAAAATCACTTATTCGACAACTGCTAACCGTCAATTTATCCCTACCAACCTTAAAATAGGCGGTTACGCTAAGTACATTGTTGACGACCACAACGATGTAGGCTTTTTGCTTGATTTTAATAAACTGCTGATACCCAGCAACCCTATTTACGACCGTAACCCTAACGGTACCGCAAAAATAGGCCCTGACGGAAAGCCTATCATCTTAAAAGGTAAAGACCCTAATGTGCCCGTTATACAAGGTATGTTACAATCATTTACCGATGCTCCTAACGGGTTTAAAGAAGAATTGCAAGAGATTAATATTTCTACAGGGGTTGAATACTGGTATGATAAATTATTAGCCGCCCGTATGGGTTTCTTTTACGAGCACCCTGACAAGGGTAACCGTAAATACCTAACCTTTGGTGTGGGTATTAAATACAAGGTATTTGGTATTGATGCCGCCTACCTTGCCCCTATACAACAACGCCACCCCTTGCAAAACACACTTAGGTTTACGTTGCACTTTAGCTTGGATGCCTTTAAATCACAAAACAATACCGAGACTAAATAATAACAACAACCTTATAAAAAAAGGGACTGTTTCAAATGTTGAAACAGTCCCTTTTTTGTTTGTATGTTCAGTGCTTTGTTCTCCTATCATTCCGAAGCGCAGCGAGGAAACTTATTGCAAGTGTGTTAACATAGCTCGATAAGTTGCTTCCTACGTAAGCATGACAGGGCTACCCGTCATTGCAAGGGTATCCCCGAAGCAATCCCTCCGAAACAAAAAAAGCTGCCTTTTAAGACAGCTCCCTTTTCTTTACAGTTTCTTAGTTTATCCTCTTACAAAAGGATTGTATAGTTTCTCCTCCCCTACTGTTGTCGGTTCCATGTGGCCGGGGTATAATACGGTATCATCAGGCAGGGTGTAAATTTTTGTTTTGATAGACTGCATAAGTGTTTGCGTGTCTCCACCCGGTAAATCGGTACGACCTACACTGCGGTTAAATATCACATCGCCCACAATGGCGCATTTATCTGCCGTATTGTAAAAAACAATGCTACCCACCGAATGACCGGGGGCAAACAATACCTGCAATTCACTATTACCAAACTTTACAACATCACCTTCACTCAAAAAAACCGCAGGTTGTGGCGAAGGGGTTACCCGTACATTGTACATTGCCAACCCATAGTGAGGTGCTTGGGTTAACCAATCCACTTCATAAGCATGGCAATACAACTCAAGCCCATACTTTCTTGCCACAAAATCATTCCCTAAAATATGGTCGATATGGCAATGAGTATTTAACAACTTTACAGGTGTTAATTGTTTTTCTTCAATAAAACCTGCAAGAGCCATTTCTTCTTCAGCGGTATAACATCCGGGGTCAACAATCACACATTCACCCGTTTCGTCATACAACACATAGGTATTCTCACCAAAAAAATTAAACGTAAAGTATTTTACCTTCATCATCAGGGTTCAAAAATAGTTGTTTCTGCTACAACCGCAGGGCTATAAAATTGCGTTTGTTACAACAATTTGCCCCCATAAACAGTTTATACTTATAAAATAAGTAAGTTTGCTATTAGCATGTCCATTCCTTTGCGAAGTATATATATTTTCCTTGTTTTACTCACCGTCTTCGGGTCTGCAAAGGCGCAAGGGGTAAATACCACTTTCGGGCAAAACCGTCTTCCGTATAAAAATTTCGATTGGCAGGTACTTAGTACCGAAAACGTTGATGCCTTCTACTATCAAGGCGGAAAAAATCTTGCTGAATTTGCCCGCCAAACAGCTGAAGAAAATATAAGTGATATTGAAAACCTGTTTTCATACCGCGTAGGCGGCAAGGTTGAAATCATTGTGTTTAATACGATTGAAGACCTGCGCCAAAGCAATACCGGCTTGCAAGAGCAACTATACAATGTGGGCGGGTACACTTATGTGGTGGATAATAAGGTAATTGCATGGTACGATGGTACTCACGCTAATTTTGAACAGCAGATAAAACGCGGTATTGCCGAAATTATACTTAGCGAGATGATTTATGGCAATACGATACAAGAACGGGTGCAATCATCCAGTTTGTTGTTTTTGCCTTCGTGGTTTTTTAAAGGATTAACGGCTTATGCTGCCAACCCTTGGGATACTGATATTGACAGCCGTGTGCGCGATGGTATTTTATCAGGTAAGTACAAAAATTTTAACTGGCTGAGTGAGGAAGATGCTATTGTGGCCGGCCACAGTATTTGGAATTACATTGGCGACAAGTACGGTGATAAATACATTTCGGAAATTTTGCATTATACCCGCCTTAGTAAAGGTTATGAGGGTGCTTTTAATTTTGTGTTGGGAATATCGGGCGGGGCGTTGATAACCGATTGGCTGACACATTATGAAAAGAAATATAAAGACAGTGAGAATGAACGTGAAGTACCCCGCAAGTTGCTGAACATTCCTGATAAGGTTTCAGGTTACCCGCATACACAGTTAAAAACGCATCCTAATGGTAAAAGGGTGGCGTTTGTGATGAACAAAAACGGGTACTGGCAGGTGAAGATATACGACAAACGGGATAAAAAAGAATCTACTGTTTTTACAGGCGGCAAGCAAGAGGGCTATCAAGTTATTAATTATAATTACCCTGTACTGGCATGGGAGCCGGGCGGAAAAAACCTTGGAGTACTTTATTACGAACGCGGCAAAACCCGCCTTGTGAAAATTGATGCCAATGAAAAAATAACCCAACGCTATGTTATCTCTGACAAGATAGACCAAGTATTGAGTTATGATTTTGCCGATAATAATACGTTGCTGATTTCGGCCATTAAAAACGGGCAAACTGATTTGTATTTGTATGATTTGACCAGCGAAGCCCTTACCCAACTAACGGATGATATTTTTGACGATTTGTGGCCACGTTTTAATGCCGACCAATCGCAGTTGATATTCAGTTCAAACCGTCCGTATGATACATTGGCTTTTAGTACCGGATTTTTACACGATTCGGAGCATGAAGGCAGCTTTGATGTGTTTTTGTATAATTATACCACCAAAAACAACACGCTAAAACGTATTACTAATACCCCTGAAATAAATGAGCTGCAACCCGTGTTTTACCTGCCCGGTTTTTACTCGTTTGTATCTGATATAAGCGGCATCTACAACGCATACGCTTGTAAGGATACGGTGGTGTTTAAAGAAGGGCGTGCATTTATAAGATATGCCAACGGACGTATTGATACCTTGCACAGCAAAATTTTGCTTCCTACAGGTTCACAACAAAGTATTATTATAAACGGCAAAACATATTCAACTTCTGATAGCACCATTGTTTCTATTGACGCGGCCAATACGTTTGCCAATTCGTACCGTTATTATCCGCTTACCAACTACAAACGAAATATTTTAGGGCGTGACCTTGCCAGCACTGATGATGCTGAGTACAACCTACTGATGTTTAATAACCGTTATCAGATTTTTGAAACCAATATATCAGAAGAAGTAGAAGCTGATGCGGAATACATAAACATTGTACCAACGGGATACAGGCTTGAAACGGAGATGAACTATTTTTACGGTGATGTGCCGCCTGAAACTTCGATTGTTGTTCCCCCTGAAAAGAAAGAAGAAGACATTGTGGTAGAGCAGGCCAATTTTACCATCGTACCCAAAGATTCAATTGATAAACTACCTGTGGATACGGGGAAATACTTTTTTCAAACCCGTTTCCCTGCTGATTATATACTTAACCGCAAAGCCAAAGGAAGCGTAATGCAGGAAAGTGCCGTAACGGGTAACTTTTTCACTGCCATGTTCCCCGATTATTATGTATCGCAAATTGATAACAGCATACTGCACACGTATTACCACCTGAACACTAACGGACAAGGCCCAAGCCCGTTTGCCAACATGAATCTTGTATTTCAGGTTAAAACAGCCATTAGTGATTTATTGGGTAACCATAGGGTAAGTGCAGGGGTACGTTTCCCCTTTTCGCTTACAGGCAGCGATTACTTTATTGATTACCAAAACCGTAAACACGCTATTAATTGGGAGGCTTCCTTTTTCCGTCAATCGCGCAGGAACGACGGCCCCACCATTAGCCGCCAGTTGATAAACGAAGGCCGTTTGGGTGCCAAACTGCCTTTTAATGAAACTACGTCGTTGCGTTTACACCTGCTGGGCAGGCAAGACCGCAATATTGTACTGGGTACTGACAGCGCATCGCTGCGTACACCTGATTTTTATTACAACTGGGTAGCTACCAAAGCTGAGTTGGTTTTTGATAATACTAAGAATATTGACATTAACCTACCCTACGGTTCTCGTTTTAAATTGTTTGGCGAGTTGTACCAAGGGGTTAGCGGCAATAACCGCCAAATGATAAACATTGGGCTTGATTACCGCAAATACATTAAGCTGCACCATAAGATTATTTGGGCTACACGTTTTACGGCCAATGCTTCTGTGGGTACTACCAAAATGCAGTATTACATTGGCGGGGTTGAAAACTGGCTGGGGCCATCGTATAACAGCACCATTTCACGCGGGCAAGGCAGCCAATACTTATACCAAATGCAGGCCAACAGTTTGCGCGGATTTATACAAAACATCCGCAACGGCAGTAACTATGCCTTACTAAATACTGAAGTAAGGATTCCGATAGCGGCCTATGTTACCCAAA
This sequence comes from Bacteroidia bacterium, assembly GCA_035906255.1. Classification (GTDB taxonomy): domain Bacteria; phylum Bacteroidota; class Bacteroidia; order UBA8524; family UBA8524; genus SB11. The sequence continues at coordinate 184,143 of JAMIFM010000025.1, read as the reverse complement.
AACCGGTACGTGCTGATTATTTGCGCAATTTTATGATTGTGCCCTTTTTTGATTTGGGCACTGCATGGTACGGAACTTCGCCGTTTGATGAACAACCGTATAATACCCGTGTGATTGACGGAGCAGGCTATATTGTAACCCTTACTGATGCCGTTAGCCCTGTAGTTGCAAGTACGGGTGTTGGTTTACGTACCCGCTTGTTTGGTTACTACTTGCGTCTTGATTTTGCGTGGGGTATTGAAAACGGTGTGGTAAAAGACCGTCTTACCCAATTCTCACTTGGTTACGATTTTTAATTGTAAATCAACCCTGCAACATTTTTTGAAACCTTGCTGTCTATTATTTAAATGGAGGCACACAATAAATTACCCGATTACCAGCTTGAAGTTCAGTTTGAGCAGGGCACTTTACCCTCAAAACTTTTTACTCACGAAGCCCATCTTCGTTTGGCATGGATACACATTACCAAGTATGGCATCACTAAAGCTATTTTAAATTTGTGTACCCAAATAAAGGATTATGCCCGCTTATTGGGGCACGAGGAAAAGTATAACCAAACACTCACTGTGGCTTCGATAAAAGCAGTGAACCATTTTATCCAAAAATCAGTAGCCACCAGTTTTCAAGAGTTAATTAGCGAATTTCCTAAACTGAAATACGGGTTTAAATCACTGCTTGAAACTCATTATGGCTTTGACATTATCGGCTCAGAAAAAGCCAAAACAACGTATTTAGAACCCGACCTGCTTCCGTTTGAATAAACACCCGCTTAAAATTTCAAGTGCTTTACGGTTATATTATTATCCCTTAGCTTACGCAACGAGTCAATCCCTATCAATACGTGTTCCTTAGCAAAATTGGCTGTTACCTTTTTATCACTCTCCGCCGTTTTCACACCTTCGGGTACCATCGGTTGGTCGCTCACCAGCAATAATGCTCCGGTAGGAATTTCGTTGGCAAACCCCACACTAAACACAGTTGCCGTTTCCATATCAATGGCCATTGCACGCACTTTGGTAAGGTATTCTTTAAACTCTTCATCGTGTTCCCACACACGACGGTTGGTGGTATATACTGTGCCCGTCCAATAATCGCGGTTAAAATCACGAATAGTTGTACTAATGGCTTTTTGCAAAGCAAATGCCGGCAACGCAGGCACTTCGGGCGGAAAATAATCATCCGATGTACCCTCGCCTCGTATAGCCGCAATGGGCAATATCAAATCGCCGATTTGGTTTTTCTTCTTCAAGCCGCCACACTTGCCTAAAAACAATACCGCTTTCGGGTCTATCGCACTAAGTAAATCCATTACCGTGGCCGCATTGGGGCTGCCCATCCCAAAATTTATCATGGTTACATCTTCGGCGGTTGCCGTTTGCATGGGTTTCCCTACCCCTCCTACTTTTACCCCAAAATGCTCTGCAAACATCTCTACATATCCGCTAAAATTGGTAAGCAAAATATATTCTCCAAAATCTTTCAATTCGCTGCCTGTATAACGGGGTAACCAGTTCTCTACTATCTCTTGTTTGGTTTTCATTCGTTAATCTTTCTCTATACTATTATCTCTTTCTGATAAATATACAGCTAATAATGTGCCGTAACAAAGGTTATAATGAAATGTCATTCATTCCGATAACTTCACTAAATTTCACGCTCAATATTGTTTAATTTTTAAACAAACTCAATTTGTTTACTGTTAAATGTTAACTGAACCATGAATACTCAACTCCCCCCTTTAGCAGAGCGGCTGCGCCCGCAAACATTAGACGAATATACCGGACAGGAACACCTTGTGGGTGAAGGTGCTGTATTGCGCAAGGCTATTGAAAACGGAACTGTACCCTCACTGATATTTTGGGGGCCACCGGGAGTGGGTAAAACCACATTGGCACAACTGATTGCCAATTACATGGAGTTGCCCTTTTTTGCTTTAAGTGCAATACAATCAGGCGTGAAAGAGGTGCGCGCGGTGTTTGACCAAGCAGATACTGTAGGCAAAAGCATTTTGTTTATTGACGAGATACACCGTTTTAACAAAGCCCAGCAAGATGCTTTGCTGGCGGCAGTGGAACGGGGAAAGATTATACTGATGGGTGCCACCACCGAAAATCCCTCGTTTGAGGTGATTTCGGCGTTATTATCAAGGTGTCAGGTGTATATTCTTAAATCATTAGGCGATAAAGAACTGGGCGAGATACTGAATAGAGCTATTGCTACCGATGAAGTGCTAAAAACGCTGGAGATTGATGTGCAGGAAACAGACGCCCTGTTTCACCTAAGTGGTGGCGACGGACGCAAGCTGTTGAATTTGCTTGAGCTTACCATAAACCAACAAACCGGCAACAAAAGGGTGGTGAGTAACCAAGCGGTAATGGCAGCGGCACAAAATAAAATGGCGATGTACGACAAAAGCGGGGAGCAGCACTACGATATTATTTCGGCTTTTATAAAATCGATGCGGGGCAGCGACCCGAACGGCGCGGTTTATTGGCTGGCACGTATGCTGGAAGGTGGCGAAGACCCTAAGTTTATTGCCCGCCGAATGGTAATTTTTGCAAGCGAAGATGTGGGTAATGCCAACCCTAATGCGTTGTTGTTGGCAAGCAGTACTTTTCAAGCGGTTACGCAAATAGGTATGCCCGAAGGCAGGATTATCCTTTCGCAAACGGCGGTGTATTTGGCCAGCTCGGTAAAAAGCAATGCTTCGTACATGGCTATTGGGGCGGCGGCTGATTTGGTGCGTAAAACAGGCGATTTACCCGTACCGCTTCATTTGCGCAATGCCGTAACCAAACTGATGAAAAACATAGGTTACGGCAAAGAGTATAAATACGCCCACGATTATGATAACAGTTTTATTGAAATGAACTTTTTGCCCGAGGCTATTAATGGCACTAAACTTTACGAGCCCGGTAACAATGCCCGCGAGAATGAGCTCCGCAAGTTTTTGAAGGATCGGTGGAAGGATAAATACGGATATTAGGATAGGAATTGGGCGTTAGGAATTAGGGATTGAAAATCTTAATTGTTCAATGCTAAATGTATCGCTAACTGACTACCAGCCTGAACCCCTTACGCTGTACATTGATAATGCTGATGGAAGCATCGGGTTTAAAGTAACCTCGTAAACGGGTAATGTACACATCCATACTACGGGCAGTAAAATAGCTGTCTTCTCCCCACAATTTCACAAGGGCTTTGTGCCGCTCAAGCAATGTTTGCCCTTCATTGCAAAGCAGTGCTAATAGTTCAGCCTCTTTCGGCGAAAGATTGATTACTTTTCCAAAGCCCTGTAATTCGCGTGTATGTGTATTAAACACAAAATTACCAATGGGTACATCTCCGTTCACCTGCAATGCCTCGGAGGGTTTATTACTGCTTCTGCGCAACAGTGCTTTTATTTTTTGCAGTAAAATTTCACTGTCAAACGGTTTGGTAATGTAATCATCTGCTCCTACCTCAAACCCATTCAATACGTCGGGTTTCATACTTTTGGCCGTAATAAAAACTACGGGAACTATACTATCAAACCGCCGTATTTCTTGCACCAATGTAAAACCATCTTTGTAAGGCATCATCACATCTACCAAACACATATCAAAACTACCCGCCCTAAAGGCTGAATATCCTTTTTCCCCGTTATCGCAAAGGGTAACATTATACCTGTGCATCTCTAAAAACGATTTTAACACTGAACCAAAGTTCACATCGTCTTCAACCAGCAATATGTGGGGACTATTATTCATTTATTACCGGTAAACTAATAGTTACTATTGTTCCTTTATTTTTATCGCTTTCAAGGGTAATAGTGCCTTTATGAAGTTGCACAATTTGCAAGGCATAACTCAACCCTAAACCAAAACCTTTGGTGTTGTGTATGTTGCCGCTTTGGGCACGGTAAAATTTATCAAACACTCTTTTTTGTTCTTCTTTGCTCATGCCGATTCCTTCGTCGCTAATGCTTATTATTACTTGGCCAACTCCATTTTTAGTTGTTATGTTTAGTTTCGGTTGCCTTTCTGAATATTTAAGGGCGTTATCTATCACATTGGCAAATACATTGGTAAGGTGCAGCGCATCAGCTAATACATTGGGTGTTAGTGCTTCAAAAACAGTTGACACGTGAGCCTGCTTGGCTTTTAATTGTAACTCAAAGTGGGTAAGAGCTTGTTCTAACAACGTATGAACATTTACTACCCTTAGTACCAATTTTACTTGCTGTTGTTCCAAAAGTGCCATTTGCAAAATGGTTTCCACTTTTTGGTTCATGTTTAAACTTTCCTGCTTAATAATTGAAGCAAAGTGCACCACTTGTTCATCTCCCCTCTCTTTAAGCGTATCAGCAGCCAGCCCTATGGTAGCAATAGGGGTTTTAAACTCGTGGGTCATGTTATTGATAAAATCGTTCTTTATAGTGCTGATTTTCTTTTGTTTTAATATGGTGCGGATACTTAACCAACAGGTTATTATCATAAACACAGTAAAAACAAGCGAAGCAACAAATACCGGCATTACCGACGGGTACACCGTTTTATGCCTGTTATACACCTGCACCATCAATACATCGGGGCGAACTGCAATGTGAAAGGGGTACATGAGTACTTTGTACGCTTTGGCGGTATCAGCCTCATCAAACCCTGCCGACTTTTGGTGTATTGCCCCGTCAACACCCCTAATGGCGTAATCAAACGTATTGGTTATCCCTTTTTGTTTAAGTGCAACCGTTAACACAGAATCTATGTTGGGGTTTGGCAATGGTTTGCGCATGGCCAATGTGTCCACTTGCATATCGTTTAGTATGCGCCCCACAATATCCCCTACCCTGTTTTTCAGCTTTACTGTGAACGAATCGCCCGATACCAACATCTGGCTGTGGTTGCGGGTAACATACCTTACGGTATCGTTAATTTCATTTATATGCACTATTGAGTCGTACTTTACCACATCCAGCCGCCTTTGGGTATCGGTATGCTGCATTAATACACGCACTTGACCCTTGGGCAGCGTATCGTTATTAAATTCGCCGCTGAACATATTAAACACCAAGCGTTTTTCAAGTGCTTGCACCGCCTCGTTCATGGCATTGGTTACCGAACGGTCGAACTGGCGGTGGCCGTTTTCATAGGAATGTTTTAGCCACATTCCCTGAAAAAACAGCACACAGGCTGAGCTGATAAGGATTAATACAACTACACTATTTACTGTACTCTTTTTCAATGCTACAAAAGTATAATGCAAAAAAGGGTATGTGTACACTTTAACATTTCATTAACAGGTTTTAGGTTTTCGTTAACGCTTACCCCCTACCTGACTTGGTAGTTTTGAACCTGTAAATCACACTAAACTATTACATCAAATGAAAACAAAAACATTAGTAAAGGCATTACTACCCATGTTGCTTTTGGGGCATTGCGCAACTGCGGTTGTTGCCCAAACTCCTACTGAGAAAAAAGAGGAATACCGTATTAAGATTATGAAGGTTGAAAATGGCAAAACCACAAGCATCGATACGGTTTTCCATAGCAAAAACGACTTACAAAAGTTTCAAGATGCACACCTCCAAAAATTGTCGGGAGAAGGCAAGCCAATCGAAAAATTCACTTTTAAACTTGACGGCGTTGAAAACGGCAAGGACGTTTTGATTAAGCACGGCGACACTGCACATGGAAAACACATAATGATTAAAAAGACGTTTCCGGGTGAAACAGGGGCAGAACCTTTTACCATAAAAATTGAGGACGAAACTTTTGAGGAGCACAATGTAACGGTTATTGGCGACGACACTACCATAAAACACAATGTGATTATTAAACGGATGCATACCGACAGTTTGCACGATGTGTTACAGTTTATACCTGAAGGTATTGATAGCAAGGTGTTGGAAGGTGAGTTAAAAAACCTGCCCAAAGGTGCTGAGGTGCGCATGGTGAAAATTATTGCGTTTATTAACCTTGAGGAGCCTACTAAAGAAGAGTTGAAAAAGAACAACAATGCTGAAATAAAGAAGGCTGCGGACGAAAAACAGTTGAAAGTGAACCAACTAAATGTGTACCCCAACCCAAGTAACGGCAAGTTTTCGCTGGATTTTGAATTGGCTGACAAAGGCAAAACCCAATTGCTGATTACTGATTTGCAAGGCAAGGAAGTGTATAAAGAAGAGTTTGTAAACGATGGCAACGGACTGCAAACCCGCCAACTGGATTTGAGCGACCAAGCAGGCGGTTTTTACCTGCTAAAGATTAAAAACGGAGACAAATCACTCGTGAAGAAGATTATACTACAACAATCGGCAGAATAATCACAAAAGCCGCGTAAAAGCAAATGGGGTTAAAACCCATATTATTAAGATTGCCTTTCTGAAAAGGACTTAAGTCCTTTTCAGAAAGGCAATTACTATAGCTACAGGTTTTAACCTGTTGCCCAAAATGCAGTGTTTGTAAATACTTTGTTATTTGGCCGTTACTGATGCTGCGGCTTCTTTTTGCTTCTTCTCTTCAATTTTCGTTGGGTTAAACTCATCGCGCAACCAGCTCTCTACTTCTTTAAATGTAAACGACATTTCTATCTTTCCAACAGCGTAAGCTGCCACTTCATAGGGGTTGAAAAAGAATTTTATACCGCTTTCAGTGATGTAATAGTTAGCGGGTAATACAAACTTATTGTCTTTAAACCAAAAGCCTTGCTCTTCAAGGTTGCTGCCGGCAGTTAGCTGCATTTTCTTTAAAAACTTTTTCTCGGCCATTTTAGTAATGGCTGCCTGATAACCGGGTTTAAAAATATTATCAGCCGTTATGCGGCCGCCTGTTACAGGGTTAAAATGATAATAATTGGTAAAGTGGTTAGGGTGCGCCCCGCCTGCAAAACTCTTTTCCGTATGCACCAATGTAAAAACACGGGGTGTGTTTTCCTGAATGGTAAAATAGCGGCTAAAAAACCAAGCAGAGGTGTGGTTCTCTCCGTTTTTTAAATCCTCGGCCTGCGCTTGTTTATATGCCTCAAAGTAGGGTGCCAAAAGATCGTTGATACCGTTGGCCGGCCTATCACCAATAAGCGGGCTGTATAGTTTCTGGCGGATAAAATTGTTTACAGAGTCTGACACTTGCCCGTGTATTCGGGCTTCAATTACCGGAAAACTTGATTTAAAACTTGCACAGTCGGCGGTATCACTCACACAACCGTCAATATTTTTGTTAAATCCTTGTACTAAGTAAAATAGTGTGTCGGAGGGCATTAAATCGTGCATGGTTGAATCGGGTATTTTCTCAGCATTATCGCCATGAGTAAGTCCCCCTTCGTGCCCTTTGTTTTCACAGGCGGACAGCACGGTTACCAATGTAACCAGTAGTAGTATTTTGTTCATTAGGGTTTTTAGATGTTCTTAATTTTGCGCAGCCTTCATACACCATTCCGCCAAAAAGTACTTTGGCACTAAAGCGGCTGGTTTTACCCGACGGGTTTTTACAAGGCTTTTCTGTAATTATTATTTGTATGTCTTGGAAGTTTTCGTTTACGGCACGAGCATAAAATATACGACCTACTCCGGCTGAATCGCGGGCTACGGGTTGTGTAAGGTCAAAAAATACTAATGTGTCCATCGGAGTATTGGCCTTAAACTTAATATCTTGACTGAAACTTAACTCCCACCCTTCGCCGTTACAATCAAACACTGCGTTACTTGCCTTTACTTTGCAAGCATCTTGCGGTGCTTGGGCTTGCACTGTAACTACCTTTTTTACATTAAATATATTGTCGTAGGCGGCCTCAACACCAACTGTTGATGGGGGTAGCAAATCGCCTTCCAATATCACAAAAACAGGCTGGTAGGCTTCTTTGGTCACTTCTTTTAATTGCTTCACCAATTCACCGGTTTCATCTTTCAGCCAATATTCTTTTCCTGTATTACAATCGGTAAAAGTGGCGTACCCTTCAGCCCAAACGGCATACCCGTTAAACTGTTTCACGTTTTTATCACCCCCTTGTTTACAACCAAAGGCTATAAATACCACGCTGATAAGTAGAACAACATTCCTAAGCATATTGCCTCAAAAATAAGCTGCTGTAGCACTAAAACCAATAAATAAAAAAGCAGGCTGTGCAGCCTGCTTTTGAGTTAGTAAAATAATATGTTTTGTAAGTGAAACTGCGGGTTACTTTATTATAACGCCGTCGGCTTCAAATTCATACTCAACTTTGGGTTCAGTAATTTTGGCTATTTCTTCTTCGCTCTTGCCTTCATCTTTAGCCAAGTGTTTCAAACGCTCAACATCAGTGGTTTTAGTTTTAAGCACCCCTTGTGCAATGGCGGTTTTTCCGCTTGCATCTTTGGGAATAGAGAACGAGTGGCCTTTGGTGATGATGCGTACAAACTTTTCGCCGCCCAAATCCAAATTAAACCAACAGCCTTTGCTTTGGCACACCTTGGTAACTGTTCCTGTTACTTTTCCTGATTTTTCAGCCTCGGTAGCAGTAGCCATAAATTCAGCAATTGGGGTAGCTGCGTCAGCGGTAATGCTTTGGTCGCCAAACGTACCTGTGCTGGGTAATTTTTTCTCGCAAGCTGTAAATGCAGCAAGGGCAGCAAACAATATCAGTATCTTTTTCATAAGGGTTAAAATTTAAATGGCGCAAAGATACAAGATAGTATCTCTGCGCCATTTGTCATTAAATATTTTAGTAAATGGTTACTTTTTTACCACCTTTTACAAGGTTAAGTTCTTTAATAATGTTGGTTGCTCCGGCCAATTTATCAATAGTGAACAATACGTAACGTATATCTACACTTATGGTGCGCTTGTAGCGGGTATCAAATACAATATCACCGCTCATTGCTTCCCAGTTACCGTCAAACGCCAAACCAATCAACTCACCTTTACCGTTCATTACAGGGCTACCGCTGTTACCGCCTGTAATATCGTTATCAGTAATAAAGCAGGTAATCAACTCACCTGTGGCTTTATCTGCATAGGCTCCAAAATCGTTATTACGGTTCAATTCCAGCAATTTTGTAGGTACATCAAACTCGTCGTCACCGGGTACATATTTTTCTTCAACACCGTCAAGAGTAGTATAGTATTTATATACCACCGCATCTTTTCCGGTATATCCTTTTACTGAACCATAAGTTAAACGGAATGTGCTGTTAGCATCGGGATAAAAATTCCTTGAAGGATCCATTGCCATCAAACCTTTAATGTACAACTCACCTTCTTTAGCAGTAGCAGCAGTAAAAGCATCTACACGGGCTTTGTAGTTTTTATCGTAGTTATCGTTAAATGCTTTTACAAGTTTGTATGCAGGGTCAGCATTCAACGCCTCTAAAGTAGGGTTAGCCAAAAACGCATTGATTTTATCTTGCGATACCATCATACTGTTTGCCATAATGCTTGCGGCATATTTGGTAAAGGCTTCATCAGCTGCAACACCGGGGTATTGAGCCAAAATCTCACCCAAAATCGCGGGGTGTTGGTCTTTAGGAATATCTGAATAGAAGTAACCAAGCATTGCTGCCAATATGTTTTCTTCTACTGTAGGGTTGTATAGTTTAAAGATGGCCTCGGTGCGTTTTTTCAACCCGTCAACTGCTTTTGTTTTTACATCTTCTTTACCATCAACAAGGGCTTTATCAAGACTTGCAAAACCTGATGCCTGATTAAGAATAATTGAACCTAAGATACCTTCGCTCAAATAGGTACGGTGTGTACAAATAGGCAAGTATTCGGCATAGGCTTTATCAATGTTTGTGAACAGGTTGGCATACTCAGATTTACCTTCAGCCCATACTTTAAACTTGGCTTCGTCGGCTTTCTTTTGGTCAACCACTTTAAGGCGTTTGATTTGCTCAGTTTGGCCGATAAAGTATTTCCAGTAGTTGGCTATTTGAGCATAACGTGATGAAAGCTGAATGCGCACGGCAACATCCTTGCTCATTTGTTGTTTCATCAACTCAAGCCTTTTTTCACGCAATTTTACAATGGCAGGATTTACTTTATCTATTGCCATTTGAATACCCATAGCGGTTTCGTAGCGGTTGGTACGGCCGGGAAAGCCCATAATCATGGCATAATCGCCTTCTTTAACACCATCTAATGATATTGACAGCGAGTATTTGGGTTTGTAGGGTACGTTATCGGTTGAGTAATCTGCGGGTTTGTTCTCTTTGTTAGCATAAATGCGGAACATTGAGTAATCACCGGTATGGCGCGGCCACATCCAGTTATCAGTATCACCACCAAATTTACCAATGTTTTGGGGAGGGGTACCAACTAAACGTACATCGTTAAAACGCTCCATTACATATAGTATGTATTGGTTGTTTTTAAAAATGTCTTTTACAAATGCTTCGTAGTGAGTACCTGCGGTAGCCCTTTTGGCAATGGTATCGGTTAGTTCTTTAATCTTTCCGGCTTTTTGCTCATCGTTCAAGCCCATTAAAGCAGGCATAATTTGCGATGAAACATCTTCCATACGCACCAATAGCGATACGCTTAGTCCGGCATTTTGTTTTTCTTCGGCAAGGGTTTTAGCCCAAAAACCGTTATCTAAAATATTATCCTGTACGGTACTGTGTGATTGTATAGCTCCGTACCCGCAGTGGTGGTTGGTAAGCACCAAACCCGTACCTGAAACTATTTCGCCTGTGCAACCGCCACCAAACCATAGTATTGCATCTTTAAGACTGGCTTTGTTTACATCGTAAATCTGCTCAGGCTTTAGTTTCAAGCCCAGCTTTTTCATTTGGTCGTAGTTATATTTTTTTAGCAAAATAGGCAGCCACATTCCCTCGTCAGACGGTTCGAACGAGGCATTAGCAGCAAGCATACTAAAGGCCAAGAATAAGGATAGTACTAATTTTTTTATCATGGTAATAATAAGTTAATGGGCGACAAAAATACAGTATGATTGGTTAGCCTCAAAAAAGCTAATCAAATTTCGGTGAAAAGGGGCTCTTCTTCGTTGTAAGTACCCAAAACCTACGGGTAAGTAATATGGCTGATACCGTAAGCCCTATGGTCAGTCCGTACCAAATTCCTTGTACATCCATCCCCCATACGAAAGTGAATACATAGGCCAACGGCAAACCTATTACCCAGTAGGCAATAAGGGTTACAATGGTAGGATAACGAACATCGGTCACGCCGCGCAGTATGCCCAAAGCAACCGCTTGCGCCCCATCTGAAAACTGAAACAAGGCGGCTATTAACAACAGCGATGAGGAATAGGCCATAACATTAGCCTGCTTATTAAATAGCTCAGGAAGTGTTTGATTAAATATGACGAATAAGGATGCTGTGACAGCCATTGATAACAGAACTAAAATAAGTGCTGAATACCCTGCACGTTTGATAGCGGGCAAGTTACCCTCGCTGTATGCAGTTCCTACTCTGATGGCTCCGCCTGATGACAACCCTACTGATACCATATAGGTAGCTGCTGCCAAGTATAAGGCCACTTGGTGAGCAGCCGATTGATAGGGGCCTATCCACGTGGTCATAATGTTTGCGGCTGCAAATGCACCTACTTCAAAAAAGTATTGAAAACCTGAGGGCAAGCCAATTCTAAAAATTTCTTTTAACTCTGCTGATGAAAAGTTAATGCCTTTTGGCATTTTACGATAGGCTTCAAACAATTTTGAACGATATGCATAGGCTAATAAGGCTACAAAAATAAAGATGCGCGAAATAACAGTGGCATAGGCAGCTCCTTTTAGCTCCCATGCGGGAAAGCCCCAATTACCGTATATAAACAACCAGTTTAAAAACACGTTCATCACTACCCCTATAAGGGTAATAACCATAGCGGGTTTGGTGTATGAAAGCCCATCAGTAAAGTTTTTTACGGCCAGCCCTGCCAACATGGGGAATGTACCCAATGTGATGATAAGCAAGTACTCCCTGCCCATTTTTTGTATTAAGTCACCTTTCACAAATACCTGCATATTGGCTATCATTACCAACAGTATTGCAGTTATTACTATGGTAACAATAAACGAAGCCACTAAACTGTATTTAAGATACCCGCCGCACGCCGCTGTATCTTTTTTTGCTTTGCTGATAGATACCAAGGTAGATACCGCCATCATTATCCCTGAGCCCAATACAGCAAATAAGTTAAATATGGCATTACTAACGCCTGCCGCGGCTACGGCCATTGCACCGTATTTTTCAGGTTCGTTGGGGTCAAAAGCAGCAGATTCCATTGCACCCACCATAGCATTATCAAACAACCCCATTAAAATAGTGCCCAATTGGCCTATTATAATAGGTACGCTTAATAAAAAAGTCTGTTTTAAATCGCTGCGGTATCGTTCCCAGAAGTTTTGCATGAATACTCTTTGCCGAGAGGGCGGCGAAGTTACTTTTTTTGGTGGAGAATAGCAGGTTATAAATTTTTAGTATTCGCAAGGCTTGCAAAACCGCTAAAAATGGTTATTATTGCTATACATTAAAAAATATTGTCTATGAAAAAGTTAATCAAATCAACATTAGTTTTATTTGCTGCTTTAAGCATTGCATCATGTTCACTAACTGTTCCTGTAGCTGCTACCAGCAACGAAGTAGGTTCAAAAGTAGGTCGCGCTTCAGGTAACTGCTACCTTGGCGTATTGTGTTTTGATGCTGACGCCAGCATTATGTCAGCTGCTAAAGACGGTGGTATTTCTAAAATATCTACTGTTGATTTCAAAACCAGAAACATCCTTGGTCTTCTTATCACTTACGAATGTATCGTAACAGGCGAATAATTTTAATTCGTTAATTATTTCATATAATGTAAAAAAGAGTAACAGCATTGTTACTCTTTTTTTATTTTGCCCGAAAAAAGTATTGATTGATGAAACTACTAAAACTGATTGCCCTTTTTGCCATTGTGGCTTTTGCTTCTTGCAAAACAAAAACCAAAATGAATTACGGTATGATTGGCTGTTATGTGCTTAAGAGCGGTGAAAAAGAAACAGGCGTAAGCAAAGAAGCATTAAAATTATACGACAGTGTATTGCGGGTGAAGGATGTGCAGTGTTACATTAATAAACTAACCATTACCGATGAAGGCAAACGCTATTTTAGCTTTGTATTGGGAGATTTACCTGATAAAATTTCAGAAAAGATAAAGGCTGACAGTTCTATAACTATTGTTAATGAGCAGGTGAAAGAAACAGACAGCACGCAATATTATTGTTATAATGTTTTGAAAACCAACGGGCAAAACCTTGTTAAAATCCACTTTAAGCAAAAGAATTTAACCAACTCAGTATTGGTGGATGCCGTGTTTGACAAAGAGGAAACCCGAAACGAATTTTACAATAATGTTGATGCCTTTTTTAAACAAATGATTTGTGAAGATGAGAAGAAGAAGTAATACCCTAATATGCCTTTGCATGGCAGTTTGCTTTTGGTATTCGTGCGGGTTGAAAGTAACGGGCAGCGGAGGAAAAATATCTAAATATGCTGAATCATATTTTAAAGGGGAAGGTAAGATGCTGTTTTATATAAAGCCCATTGAATACAAAACAGCGGATGGCGATAAGTTAACAGCAGACTTTACTTACACTAAAGGGGATTCTACAAAAAAAGACGTTGTTATAAATGTAAGCATCTACGGTGAACCTCCTTTTAGCGTCGCAGATTCTATCACTGTATTGTATGCTAACGGAAACAGATACACTGATGTAAGTGTAAAGCATATGTTTAACGAGAACTTTAAGAAACACAAGTTTACCCGCCAAGGCATTGACATGCCGGGTGAGAGGCTTGCTGATTACTTCCAGTCAAACGAAGCAGGCTTTATTGTATATACTAAAGGTAAAGCTGTTGAATATAAGGGCGGCAAGCAATGGCGTAAATCGCACACTAAAATCTACCAGATTATTTTTTGGTAAGCCTTATTTACATCCCAAGCGTTTCATACCTGCTTTAGCTTTTTGCAAAATGCTGTTGCGGTATTCTTTATTCTTATACTCAGAGCATTGCTTATAGCGGTTGCAAGCATTTCCAAACTCACCTTTATCCTCATGTATGTTTCCAAGCAGCAGGCAGCTATTGGCAGCATAGTACACGGTAAGATTTTTACCATCGGTCATTACCTTTTTATATAGCTCTATGGCCAAATCGGTTTTGCCCATTTCGTGGTATACACGTGCTTTGCGGTAGTTATACTCCAGTTTTTGTTCAGCGGTAGCATACCTTGTTTCAGAAACACTGTTTAGGGTGGCTAATGCCTTATCGTTATACCCCCCGTCAAAAAACAACATCCCTTTCAATAGTATTTCATCCGTTGCTACATTCCCTTTTGCTTCTTTTTGCGCCCGTTTGTCTTCTTCTATTTCCTCAGCCCCGTAACGGTTTGCCATTGAGCGGTAGCGTTCGTAAGAACTTGTTTCTTTCTTCAGGAAGTAAAACCACGAAAGACGTATATAGGCACTTTTAATATAGTTTTGGCCAGGATGGAACGACACATACGTTTTGAAGTATTTATCCGCATCTGCATCGTTACGGTATAGCTTGGCTTGCCCCATCAGATAATCTAAATAATAAAACTTGTGGTACTCTTTGCCCACAGGACGTTTTTTTAGGGTTTCAATAGCTATGTCTGTCTTTTTGCATTTAAGTGCAATGTTTGCACGTAAATAGCAGTTCAACAGATTGGTTTTGTAATCGTTGGTATTTTTTTCTACCAGTACCCAAGCCTCTTGTGGCTTCTTTAACACAAACATTTGCAGATACACATATATAAACAGTGCCTCCTGCTTTTGTAAGGGCAGATAATCCAATTTAGCATTGCTGTTTATTATGGTTTCTATTTTTGCAATTCCGCTGCTTATGTCACCGTCAAGCCCTACAATGTTTGCCATCCATTGGTAGTTTTCGGGTATAGTGCCCACAATGGTTTCAAGCATACCCATTGTTTTTTTATTGGGTAAAAAATCAGGGTACTTTTTAATATTCTCTTCAAGTATTTTATATGCCTCGCGTATTTCAGTAGCAGCTTTGAAATACTCTCCGAAACGTAAACGATGCGTAGCCCAATGAACATAAACTTCGGCACGACTATAGTTGTACCAAGGTGAGTTTTTATCCCCCTTCTCAAGGGCTGTTAAGCGGGCTGAAAAATTGGGCACCAGCTTTTCGTATTCAGCCTTGTTTTCGTTTATCAGTATCTTAAAAAAATCGACATAGTCCTCCCCTAAAATCACCAAGGTGTTAGTAGGGTTTGCCGCCTTTTCTTTGGCCAGTATTGCACTACCGCTTTCAAGTTTCAGCGATAGTATATCTTTCATTGCCGCCTGATAGTTAGCACTGTAATCAAAACCTGCATACAAACCGTGCCCGGTAGTTGTAAGCAACGCTATAAAAACAAAAAGGCTTTTGGCAGCAATTGCCAAAAGCCTTTTGTGTATGTTGTTGTGTATCGCTGTCATATGGTGTTAAGCCATAAAACGCTCTACCATTTCTTCCTCTTCTTCTTTGTGCGTGTCAACCAAAATACGTCCGCAGTGTTCGCAAATTATGATGCGTTTGTGCTGGCGAATATCAGACTGCATTTGCAAAGGAATGGTACCAAAGCAACCGCTGCAAGAGTTACGGATAACTGTAGCTACGGCAATACCGTTTTTCACCGAACCGCGTATACGGTTGTAGGCAAACAGCAAACGGTCTTCAATATCTTTCTCAGCTTTGTTGCGGGTTTTCATCAACTCTTGCTCTTCTTTCTCAGTCTCGCCAACAATGTTGTTCAACTCTTTCTTTTTGTTTTCAAGGTCGATACGACGACCATCCAACTCAGTAGTTGAAGAAGCAATTATTTCTTTTTTCAAGTCTATCGAACGCTTAGCCTCGTTAATACGCTTCTCAGCAGCTTGTATTTCAAGACCTTGAATTTCAATCTCTTTGTTCAATGCGTCAAACTCACGGTTGTTTTTCACATTGGTAAGCTGCCCTTCGTATTTCTTAATAAAGGTTTGGGCATCCTTAATTTTGTTTTTGTTGGTCTGAATGTTCTCTTCAAACTCGTCAATCTCAGCATTAAATTTCTGGATACGGGTTTCAAGGCCGGTAATATCGTCCTCAAGATCGGCAACCTCCATTGGCAACTCCCCGCGAACTGATTTAATTTTATCAATCTGCGAATCAATTTGCTGCAATGTGTGCAGAGCCTTCAGTTTTTCTTCAATGGTAGCTTCCATCTATTTATAATAGTTTACTGGGTTTGTATTTACTTGCGTAAAAAGAACCGCAAAAGTAGTGAATTTTTTATTTAAAATCTCGCCTAAAAGTTCAATTGTATATTGCTCGCTTTCATAATGGCCTATATCGGCAATCATAATGCGGCCTTCGGCATCAAAAAACTGGTGGTATTTAAAATCAGCGGTTACCAACACATCCGCCTTTTGAGCTATCGCATCACGTACTAAAAAACTACCCGAACCGCCACAAACTGCTACTGTTTTTATTTTTTGAGCATACGGTGTGTAACGTATTCCGTCGGCTTTCATAGCTGTTTTTAGCAGCGCAAGAAAATCGTTTGTGTCCATCTCAACAGGTAATGTACCAATCATTCCAGCCCCTGTTTGCGGATGTTTATTCTTTAGCGCATATACATCGTACGCTACTTCTTCATACGGGTGTGCTGCCAACAACGCTGTTACCACAGCGCCTTGCCGCCATACAGGGAAAACCGTTTCAATACGTACTTCGTTTTCTTTGTGCAACTCACCCACATTGCCTACAAAAGGGTCAGCTCCTTCATTCCCTCTAAATGTCCCTACCCCGTCGCTATTAAAGCTGCACAGGTCGTAGTTACCAATCACCCCTGCCCCTGCCTCAAATATTGCTTGCCGCACAACATCGGCCTGCGCAGTTGGGCAATACGTTACCAACTTGCAAAGCACATCAGCTTTGGGCGATAAAATGCGGGGATTGCTTAGTCCCAGTTTCTCAGCAATTTTTGCGTTCACCCCATTCTTCAGCACATTATCCAAGTTAGTATGTATGGCATACAAAGCAATGTTGTTTTGTATGGCTTTTATTATCACCCGCTCAATATATGTTGCCCCTGTAATCTTTTTTAAACCGCTAAAAACAATAGGATGATGTGATACGATAAGGTTGCATCCTTTTTCAATAGCCTCTTGCACCACTTCTTCGGTACAATCAAGGCTCACTAACACGCCTTTCACCGGGGCTTCTTTATCTCCCACTATCAGCCCGCTGTTATCATAGCTTTCTTGCAATGCAAGCGGGGCAATTGTTTCAAGGTACTGTATAATATCTTTTATCTGCACAAGGCAAAGTTATGTTTTAGGTTTACAGTTTGCTGATTTATTAAACAGGTTGTGTTGGCCTCTGTTTCCGTTTTTCAAATTAATATGTACAAGTTGTTCTTTGACTTTTTGTAGCCAAATCTTTCCAAAACGCTATAACTCTTGTGCTGCACGTAACAAAAATAACAACATAACAGTGTAACACTATAACACCGTAACATACTATTGGTAGAAGGTTTTGGTACTCTTACCGAAACAGATTTTTAACCCTTGTACATTCCCCCCCAAATCCTACCTTTGCGCCTCGATTTAGAAAAGACCAATGGATAGAAATTCGATAATAGGTTTATCGCTGATAATGGTAATTATGGTAGGGTATTATTTCCTTACCCGCGATAATGTTGGCGA
The DNA here is from genome assembly GCA_035906255.1 of Bacteroidia bacterium. GTDB lineage: Bacteria > Bacteroidota > Bacteroidia > UBA8524 > UBA8524 > SB11. The sequence goes on along the minus strand of JAMIFM010000025.1, from coordinate 166,478 downwards.
AATTGAAGCCGCCCGTAAAAAACAAGACAGTATTGCCCAAATACAACGCGTTGCAGATTCAACCGTTAAAGCAAGTGCTGCTACAACTGCTGCTGCCGATACGCTGCACCGAAACGACAGCACTGATACTTCATCAGTAGTTGCACAAGGCCCTGTGGGTACTTTTGGTCGTTTTGCACAAGGAACTAAGGAGCTTGTGACTATTGAAAACGAACTGATTAAAGTGCAGCTTTCTACTAAAGGAGGTCACCCTCAATCAGTAGAATTAAAAAACTATAAGCGTGCAAAACACGAAGGGACTGAAACTCAAGAGCCGTTGATTTTGTTTGAAAACAACGATGCCAAGTTTAATATCCGCTTTGTATCGGCTGACGGTTTTAGTGATTCAACCTCAAGGTTGTATTTTACTCCATCGGCTAAAAATGTAACGGTAAAAGGTGATTCAAGCATCCTTTCGTTAAAAATTGCTTTTTCTGAAACCCAATACCTTGAACAGGTTTACTGGTTGAAGCCTAACAGCTACGAGTTGTTTTATACGGTGAAAATGGTAGGTATTAAGAGTTACTTATCAAACACGCAACGTTTTATGCAAATGGACTGGCAGGTGAGTATGCCTTTGCAAGAGCACGCGCTAAAAGCTGAAAAGGAAGCCTCAACTGTGTATTACAGAGGCTTGGATAAAGAGGTTGATTATATTTCAGAATCTAAATACGAGCAGCAAAAACCTGCGGGTGGTGTTGAGTGGGTTTCGTTTAAGCAAAAGTTCTTTAATACTACGCTTATTTCACTCTCTCCCGAAGGTTTCAGCGGCTCAACCATTGAAAGCGAGGAAATAGCAAACCCTTATTATGTGAAAACATTGAAGGCCAGCACCATACTTGCTAATGTGACTGAGGATAACCAAGCGGTGAATATGAAGTTTTACTTTGGCCCTAATAAGTATGAGGAGCTAAAGAAACTTAACCTTGGTATGGATAAGCTGGTGCAGTTGGGCTGGGGTATTTTCGGGTGGATTAATAAGGGCATGATTTTGCCTATATTTAAGTACCTGAACAAGGTAATAGGCAATTACGGGGTTATTATACTGCTAATGACCTTGATTATCAAAGCGTTGTTGTTTGGATTGGTGTACCGTTCTTATATCTCATCGGCTAAGATGCGTATTTTGAAGCCTGAAATTGATGAGCTAAAAGCCAAACACGGCGACAATCTTCAAAAGATACAGCAAGAGCAAATGGCATTGTTTAAACGTGCGGGCGTATCACCTTTGGGCGGTTGTTTGCCGTTGCTGCTGCAAATGCCTTTCCTTATTGCCATGTTCCAGTTCTTCCCTAACTCTATCGAGTTGAGGCAACAAAGCTTTTTGTGGGCGTTTGACTTGAGTACTTACGATAGTATCTTGGATTTTGGCAAAATTCCTTTGTTGTATGACATATACGGCGACCACGTGAGTTTGTTTACGCTGCTGATGACGGTTTCTACCCTTTTCTACACCATGCTGAACAACCAGTTAACGGGGGTTACAGGGCAAATGAAATATATAGGCTATATAATGCCTATTTTCTTCCTTGGTTTCTTTAACAACTATGCTGCGGGTTTAACGTACTATTACTTCTTAACCAACATGGTATCAATAGCCCAACAGTTTATCATCCGCCGTTTTGTTGATGAAGATGCTCTTCACCGCAAAATTCAGGAGAACAAGAAAAAACCTGTGAAAAAATCGGCTTTCCAACAACGTTTGGAAGAAATGGCTAAAAAACGTGGTATTGACCCAAATAAGAGATAAGCGTATGTTAAAAACCACTTTAGGACGTTTGAGATTGATTGGCTTTGCCGAAGGTATATCGTTTTTGTTGCTGCTTTTTGTTGCAATGCCTTTAAAATATGCGATGGATATGCCCCAAGCAGTAAAGATAGTGGGTATGGCACACGGCATTTTGTTTATAATGTATGTATTGGCGGTGATACAAGCCCGTATAGAGTATAACTGGAACGCAAAGAAAACACTGATAGCTTTAGTAGCATCAATACTTCCTTTCGGGCCGTTTTATGCCGATGCTAAAATTTTTAAAGCGGAGGCGAAGTAATACATGAATGCCCTTGTACTAAAACCAAAAAAAGAGCGTGCGGTTATAAACCGCCACCCTTGGCTGTTTACAGGGGCAGTGCAGCATACACCTGCTGCCGAAAACGGGGAGATAGTTGAAATACGCAGCAACGATAACAGTTTGCTTGGCTATGGCTTTTTTAACCCTAATAGCCAGATTTGCTGCCGCATATTTGAGTTTACCCAAAATCCGGTTGAAATAAACGAGGCATACTGGCAGGCCAAAATTGAACGGGCTTACCAAATGCGCCAAAGTATTGTTGATTTTAGCCAAACCGATTGCTACCGTTTGCTACATGCCGAAGGGGATTTTTTTCCGGGTATTATTGCCGATGTGTACGGTGATGTGGTGGTAGCACAGATATTGATAAAAGGGACTGAAAAACTGATACCTGTTATTGAAGCTGAGTTTCGCCGTTTAGGATTTAAGCACATTTACCTGAAAACTAAAAGCAGTTCGCAGGTGCTTGAGGGCATTGGTGCACAAGACTGGTTGGGTGATGCAGTAGAAATGCCTTTGAAAGTGGTTGAAAACGGCCAACGATTTAAGGTGAACGTAGAGACGGGGCAAAAAACAGGTTTTTTTATAGACCAACGTGATAACCGTCAATTGCTGAAAACCCTTTCGGAGGGTAAGAGCATACTGAATACTTTTAGCTACACAGGAGGTTTTAGCGTATATGCTTTGGCCGGTGGTGCTACACAAGTGCACTCGGTAGATATTTCAAAAGATGCCATTGCGCAATGCGAGGAAAACGTAGCATTAAACGGCTTTGAAAACCGCCATCAAGCGATAGCACAAGATTGTTTTGACTACCTGAAACAAACCCGTGAGGAGTATGATATAATGGTACTTGACCCGCCCGCATTTGCCAAAAATGCCCGCTCAGTACCTAACGCTACAAGGGGGTATAAGGAATTGAATATGGTGGCTATGAAGAAAATTAAACCCGGCGGGTTGATTTTTACTTTCTCGTGCTCACAGAATATTGACAAAACCTTGTTCCAAAAAATTGTGTTTGGGGCGGCTGCGGACGCACGCCGCAATGTGCGTATTTTGAAGCACCTTACCCAACCGCCTGACCACCCTGTAAACATTTTTCACCCCGAAGGCGAATACCTGAAAGGGCTATTACTGTGGGTGGAGTAAGCTCATTTTTCATTCAACATTTATTGTGCTTTTCACAATGTTGATGCAATTCCTAATCCCTCAACCACTAATTTTCTACTAATCCACAAATCCACAGTAAGTTTTTTACCCTGCCATAATTATTCCTATACCTTTGTAGTGTGATAGTACGGTTTCTTTATAAATACCGCTATTTGGTAGTGTTGGCCGCTTTTGTGGTGTGGATGAGTTTTTTTGACAAAAACAATTGGTGGGATGTGTGGCGTTTGCAACGAACCTACAACGATGTTATTGAAGAACGCGATTATTACCGCGAGCAGGCAGACATTGCCCGTAGTGAATACAACGCGTTGTTTACCCATCCCGATAGTCTTGAGAAATTTGCGCGTGAGAAGTATCTGATGAAAAAAGACAATGAGGATGTGTTTGTGATTATTAAAGAGGACGAATAGTCATCTAATCTTCTCTAAAAAGGTTAAGAGTGCCTTTGTAGGTATTTTTCCCTTCCATCCCCACTATTTCATATTCAAATACTACAAAATATACCCCTGAAGGACACAAGCTACCTGTTTGGTAGTGCTTACCATCCCAGTTAAGGCCGTCTAAGTTTCCTTCACCGTCTTCAAAACCTTCAAATACTTTCTCGCCCCAACGGTTAAAGATATTCAAGTGGTAAAAGCCCGCTAAATAAATATCAATATCAAAACGTAAATTGGTGGTATCATTTCCTTGCGGCGAAAAAGCGTTTGGAATAAACAATCTGGGCAGGTAATTATTGCTTACTTGCTTGCATACGGTATCTACACATTCTTCTTTATTGTACGCCCTTAGGCAAACGGTAAACGTTCCCAAATCAGTTTTGTAATTGTGCGAGGGGTCTTTGAGTTTTGATGTATTATCAACTCCTGAGGCAGGATGCCCGAAATCCCACTCGTACCTTACGGCATTGATAGATTTATTGATGAAATAAAACAACGGCTCTCTTGAATTAGGGCTTATATCAAAATCGGCCTCAATAGGTATTACAGTAATATCTTTGAACGTATCTGCAATGCAAAGCCGCTCCCACTGACCGGGCAAGTATGTCGGTTTAAAGTCAATCCTAAAATTACCTGCATCAGGATATACATATACAAACCTATCAGTATCGGTAAATACACTATCTCCATTACCCATCCACCAACGGAAATCATCATACCTTGCTGCGGATACGCTTTTTATCAGCGCAGGATTACCCTGACAAATGGTATCGGGTATATCCATACCCACAGGATAATTGGGTATTACCACCACCCTTTTCACCAAAGGGGTATCAGGATAAGTGGCCGAACAGAAATAGGTATTGCCCGTATTAGGATTATAAATACTATCAGCACCGTACAGGGTAATGTAATAGGTGCCGGGTGGAGTATATGTAAACTTGATATTAGAATCCTTATCTGTATTAATAGTAGTGTTAGCAGGGTCGCCCATGCTCCAAATCCAAGTCTTTACACGTTTCGATGTATTATCCAGTTCAATCCTCAAGGGGTCGCACCCTACTGAGTCGGTAATAATTTCAAAATACGGAACGGGGCCGTCAATAAAAATGGTTTTATACGCGGTGTCCCTGCATCCCGCCGCTGATTTTACTGCCAAAGCCACCACCTTTTGCCCGTATGAACTATAGTAGTGATAAGGGTCTTTCAAATAGCTGGGGGTTTTAAAATCCCCAAAGTCCCAATGCCACCCTACCACCACATCACCGGGTATTTGCGGGCTACCGAATGAAGAATCGTAGAACCGTATAATATTATCGTTGCAATAAAAAGTATCACGCATACTGCGTATGTAAGCATCTGCTTTTACTGCTCTTATATCAAACTCAAATGTATCACGGCAACCGGTACTATCTTCGGTAGCCATGCGCACATGATAAATTCCCTCGTTGGCAAACACCACTTTTGTTTCATGCTTCTTGGTAACAAAGCCCTTCCCGTCGCCAAAATCCCAAAACAGTTTTTCTTTATTGGGTTGCACCAATCGGGCACTGTCTTTCCAAAACGGGTGGGCATTGTCAAAATATGAAACGTATTCCTTTAACTCCACCGAATCGCCTGCACACACAATACTATCGTAATCAACGAAATTGTCATACCCCAGCCCTATCAGCAAATACTCAGTTTCTGCACATCCCTTTGCATTCGTCATAGTAAGTAATACGGTATATAACCCGTTCTTCCAGTAAGTGTGGTACTTCACAGGCATTATCGTATCGCCGGGATTAAGCGTTAAACTATCAGCAGTACTATCGCCCCATTCCCACCTTATCTTATGCACCCCGTATTGGATAGTATCTTCAGGTCGCACGGTAAAGTTAAACGGTGCACAGCCTTTATCATCATAAAAGCCAACTTTGGGATTGGGCACAGCCGCCATATTAAATTTATGGTGGTACCAAACGGTATCTTCACACGTTTTGCCCACTATGGGTAATGTATCATAACACGATCTTGATTTAGTAGTACTACCGTTTTGCACAATAAAACCGATAGTAACATCTCCGGTAGGGTTACCTGTGTATGTATATCTGAATTGCGGGGGTGGATTGGGAGTTACCTTTGCAAACAAGTCTTTACCCCTCGTCGAATCAAAGTTGAGGTACATATCCCATGACTGGTTACAACTCAATCCGGTTATTAAGAAGTTAACCACCCGCTCACCGTTTATTGAACCTATATCGGTGCAATAATCCGTTACCTGTTCTTCTACTTTCAAACTATCTAACGGCGGCATTCCAAGCATAACAATACTTGCGCCAGAACTTTCGCAACCTGTTACTGTATCAACGATGTACAACGATGGAGTGAAGCAAGAATACGTTTTGCTTGTATCAATAGAATTATACAGGTGTTTACCATTGTCATCCAGCGAAAAACGGCAATTACGGTTAATGTTTACCCCCTTTTTTGTATCGGTAGTACAGGCTTCGCCATGTCCGTAATCCCATATTTGCTTATAGTTGTATGATTGATAATAGCAACTGCTGTTGCAGAAATAGGTAGTATCGCCGGCATCGCACAAACGGTTATTCAACGGTAAAATTCCTGCGCTGGGGCAACGCACTACTACTGAGTCGTAACCGTTTTGCTGGCAATTATCCACCAATATATTCAGCTTGATATAGAATTTACCCGGGGTAATGTAGCTTATATCAATAGGATTGTTTAAACCGGGGATAGGACGCTCGATATTTGTAGCCGAGTCTCTGATAAACCAACGATACAAAGCCCCGTTATTGGTGGTATCGTTTAGTAATTTGCCCAACGTGCCCAAACATACCGAATCGGGTATGTTGAGTTTAAAGTTAATTTTTGGTTTGGTGATGTTGATTGAAGTAGATGCTGTATCAACACAACCGCTTTTATGTGTTACAATCAGTTTGGCAGTGTAAGTACCGCTATTGGGGTAAACATGGCAAACTGATTCATAATTTGTTTTATTATTGTTGGTATTACCATCACCAAAATCCCATAGAAAACTACCCACGTTTGTGGTATCAACAGGTTTGGTTTTGTTGCTAAAACATATCGTAAACTTACAATCAGAAGGGTTCACCGTCAAATCATACGACATATCAACATCGTAATCAGGCAGCACGGTAATTTTTTGCGAACTTTTGGCTATACATCCCTTATCATCGGTGGTTTCCATAATAAGAGTGTAAGTGCCTGTTTGCAGGTAAGTGTGGCAAAGTACTTTTTGTGCTGCGGGATTGCTTGTATTATCACCTGCCCCGTCGTCCCATAAAAATACGCGCTGTGCAATAGGGTTACCTGTGGCTCCGGGAGTAGAATTATCTGTAATGCACACCTTGTTTTTATAAAAACAAAATGAACTGTTGTTTGCTATTGAAAAATTGCTGTTGGGCTTGGGGTGAATAATAATGTTGTGGGTGGCAGTACATTTAGTGCCGTTTTGCAAAGTTACTACGGCCGTTACCGTATATGGCTTTGCAATGCTGTATTTATAACCGGGAGCAGATTGTGTTGAGGTATTACCATCGCCAAAATCCCATTGGGTGGCCGTAATGGTTTGCCCTGATGTTACTTTAAAGCTGACTAAATCGTCGATACAACCGTTTGTAACTGCATTGATATTGCATTGTGCGTATAACTGCGCTGGCAATAAAGCAATCAAACAAAAAACAATCAGTATATGAGATTTTACCGTCAAAAAAGGTCGTTTACTATACTAAACGCAATTTATAGGAAAACCGTTGCCATATAAAGCCGCTTTGTATAAAATTTAAATAGTTTGACTTCTTAATTACGCTGCCTAATCACGGGTTGAAACGTTTCCAACTATCTTCATAATAATGCAACAGTGCATGGTTATCCAATGTATTCACCTCTGTTTCTATCCTATCAACATCACTCTCAAAAACAAACATAGCGGGTATAGTAGCTGCATTTAAATATTTCAGAGGTTTATCCCATTCTTTAGCTTCAAATTTTTGGGCAATGCTTTTTGCAATGCTATCACTGTTAACTGTGTCCTGTACTTGGGCAGGTAAGTTATATGCCATTTGAAATCCCCACATACCAAACGACGGAACTTGGGTATGATAGGCCACTACGTGCTTAAACACTTGTTTCATGGTGGTGTGTATGCACCAAAAGGGCTTGGGTGCAAAAAACGGTGATGTGGCTTGTGTAACCATCACTCCCCCCATCGCCAATGATTGGCGCACCAACTCATAAAATTCTTTTGAATATAACTTACTAAGACCGGGGTCGTGGGGGTCGGGTAAATCAATCAAAATCACATCGTACCTCGTGTTGCCGTTTTTTATAAAGTTAAACGCATCATCATTTACTATGGTTACCGCAGGGCTTTTAAGTGAGTTTTGATTGATGCTTGTTATTAGAGGATGCGAGGCACATATATCAGTTACGGCCTTGTCTAAATCAACGATGGTAATTTTGCAATCGTTGTAATGCTTCAATAAATCACGGGCGGCCAAACCATCACCTGCCCCAAGCAATAATACATTTTTTGCCCCCTCCCCTGCCAATAACATGGGTATGTGCACCAACGGCTCGTGGTAGCGGTATTCATCTACCGATGAAAATTGCAGATTCCCGTTTAAAAACAATCGTATATCATCCTTCCAGCGAGTAAGTACTATTTTTTGATAGGGTGATTGATGGGTATAAATAATCTCATCTTGGTACACAAATTTTTCAAAAAAGCCGGTGATGTTCACAGCGGCTGCAAACCCTATCAACAGGGCTACAAAAACTAGTGCACTTGCTATAAGTTTTTGAACCCATTTTTGTACTTCGCGCCTAAAAATAAACAACGAGTAGGCGGCTACGGCTAAGTTTAGCAACCCTACTATAAACGAGGTTTTCATTACTCCTAAATAGGGTAAAAGAAAAAACGGGAACACCAAAGATGCCAGCAAAGCACCCAAGTAATCGAAAGAAAGTACGTTGGCAATGGTATTACGCAGGTTTTTGTAGCTCCGTAATATGCGGGTGAGTAATGGTATTTCAAGTCCTATTAATGTACCCAATATGATAATAAGCCCTATGGCAATAAGATAGTAGTTTTGGGTGAGGGTATAGGCCGCGTTGAGTATAAGTGCTGATGAGCCGCCTATAAAGGCCAGCCAGATTTCTATAACTATAAAACGTTCTAATAATCGGGTGGTGATAAACCGAGACAAGTATGCCCCCAATCCCATAGAGGAAAGGAATACACCGATGGTAATTGAAAATTGCAGGATGCTGCTGCCCCAAAAGTAGCTTGACAGGGTACTTATAAGCAGTTCGTACAAGATAGCACAGGCGGATATTACCAGTATTGATGCCAGCAATACGGGTACGTGTTTATCGTTAAACGTATTTTTATTTTCCGCCGCTTCCATCACCGCCTCCATAAAAATAACGTGAGCGTATGCTTGACCGTGTAGTCCTTGTAGGGCAATTGCCCCATGCATCGCGTTGTTCGGGCGGGCAGTTTTGTGCTTCCTGTATTACATTTTTATTGGTAACAGCGGGTATGCCCCACCCTTTGTTTGATGCCCAAAAAACGGTTGAAAATATCACTACACCAAAAAAGGTTAGTATGTATTTTGAATACTTCAACATCTTTTTAAACGGTAAAAATTATAGCAATAATAATAAGCCCCACAATACCCCAAAACACTTGAGCATATTCAGTTGCAAAAAAACCTACTGATTTTTTGAAGTACTTATACATATACCATGCTTCCAGTTGTAAACAAACAAACCCCAACAACGCACAAATACCAAACCCGAACATATAGTAGCGCAGCACATGGGTTTTGTTAAGGGTTACTTTCAAATCACCTGAAATACTATTGTTATATGCTGAGATGTTTGTGCAGGTTATCAAAAGCCGATAGGTTCCTGCTTGGTTAAGACGCAACATTAACTTAGCCTCTTTTTCACTTTCTGTCCAAGCCCCCTCATCGTCATACCCGCTTTCAATAAAAAAATCGGTATCAAAACTATTCACTATTCTATTGCTTGCATCTATCACATCAATTGAAACATCCAGACTTTGGTCTGCTGAACTGCCGGGTGCGTTTTCAATTAATAACTCATACATAGCTCCCACATCTTCCAACACAATTTCATCGGAAACCACAGAGTCTTTTTGAAACCCGTCATAAAGACCATACGAGAATTTTTCCTTAAAAATAAAATTCTCGCCCGCAACCTTCATAATAGCTGCCATTATTAAAAAGGCCATAGCAAGGCCCCAAAATAAAAACACTGAATGCTTAGCCCAGATTAAGGGTTTGGCCCGCGCTAATATTGCTTCGTTTTGGATTAATGAAGCTGTGTTACTAAACTTATAGCTTATGTCTTCAAAAAAATCAACCGAATGGGGAATCTTGTTTTCCAGTTGCCATTCAACGGACAACTTTCCATGTTTACTACCCTCATTAGGCAATATATCAGCGTAATAGGTAGTTTCGTCAATATCGGGTTTATAGCTAAACTCCCCTATAAACGACGTTGGTTTGTAGTTTCCTTGCTCAAGTTTACTCCCGTTACCTTTCAACTCAAAAAAAGCAACATCCCCTTTTGATGTCTCTTCAGGTATGCAGCTTCGCGGAGGTATTACCCGTTGCGAAATGGCAAAACCTTCTTCATCTTCAATCATACTGACAAAGAAGCCTTTATCATCTTGCAGCCTCACCTCTATAAACCGATAATGATCTGCTCCTCTATACGTCCCGTCGTCTTCATCCCATTCAAAATAATTGCCTTTATATCCCGCCATTGATACCAAGGTATAGTCAACACCTTTAACCTTTACGGTATCTCCTATCCAAAATGCACTGGCTATTTTATCAGTGTAAACACTTTTTGCGGTTGTATCCTTTTCCCAATCATCCTTTTTGGTTTTGTGCAACAGCAATTTACACTTAGTGCATACGTAATAGTGGCTAAGCGGGCTGTGCACCGTAAACGGTGCTAAACAAGCAGGACAATTATGGGTTGTACTCAAATTTTTACCTGTTTATTGGTTAGTAGCTCCCCTTTAAATAACTTCAATTCAATGTGATGTGCCACAATGGCAAACCTGCTACCTTCATTCACAAGTTCAACTACTTCTTCAAAATCATTCTCGCGTACACCTGCATCCCCTCTTGCTTCAACAACAGTAGCTTTATAATTGGCTGTCGGCCACACATCCATTCCGTTTACTTTTACCAAATTAGCCACTTTTGCTTCATACACATCAATCGTAGGTTTTTCGGGTAATTCTTCATACAATGTCAGTCCGTTGCTGTCTTGTGCCAGCCAAAACCCTTGTTGCGAGTCATTGGCCAGCCGCCATTCAGCCCAATACTCGCCTTCGCTGCAATACAAAACGTATGCAGCTACTTTATACAAAGTAGTTTTTACTTTTATTGAGCTTCCTATTTGCAGGTTTAACATAAAATTAACTGCTAATAGCAGCAGCAACAATTATACAAATGCCCAAAATAAGTGCCCCTGTAACAATGGCAAGTGCTATGTTTTTTTCTTCGGTAATTTGTTTCGACAGTTTACCGGGGGTAACCCAGTCAATCACTTTAAACGCCAACAAGGTTATTAAAATACCTAAGGCAGAGTATATAAGTGTGCCGGGAATTCCTCTTTCATAAAAAGGTCTTTCGGCCACTTCAGCCCATATAGGTAAGCTGGTTAACGCAAATACAAATAGTAAAATATGCTTTTTCATTATGTGGTGTTACTTGCATCAAAAATATTGCTTTTAATGTTACTAATAAAACCGCGAAGGCGGGTTTGCAACGCTTTGTAACCATCATTTATATATTATTTTTGCTGTTTACACTTTATAAATGAAACCCTGCCTACTACTAAAATATATCACTTTTGCAGCAACTATAACCGTTGTTATTGTTAGTTCTTCATGCAAACAAACCCACAGCAAAACACTTGAAGTACCCCAACAACAGGCAGCCGATAGCGTTACTGAAATTTCGCTGCTGTTTATGGGCGATGTGATGCAGCACGGCCCCCAAATAAGGGCTGCTTATAACGATTCGACCAAGGAGTACGATTATTCCTCGTGCTTTGCTCCCATTGCCCCCATTGCTTCGGCTGTCGATTTTAGTATTGCCAACCTTGAACTTACGCTGGCAGGTGAACCTTATAGCGGCTACCCGCAATTTAGCGCCCCCGATGCATTGGCAAACGCCATGCAAAGTGCAGGAATACGGTATTTGGTTACAGCCAACAACCATAGTTGCGACCGGGGTAAAAACGGCATTATTCGCACAGTACAGGTATTAGATAGTTTAGGCATACCCCGCACGGGTACATTTAAAGATGAGGCTGACCGCAAAAAACATAACATTTTGTGGTTGGAGAAAAACGGAATTAAAGTGGCGGTGTTGAATTACACCTACGGAACTAACGGCATTCCCGTTCCTGCACCTACGATTGTTAATTTGCTTGATTCAGTAGTGATGAAAGAGGATATAAAAGCCGTTAAAAAACTTAATCCTGATAAAATTATTATTGTTACCCATTGGGGCGATGAGTACCAACCCCTACCCAATGCCTACCAAAAGAACTATGCTGATATATGTCTGCGTTACGGTGCTGATTATGTGATAGGGTCGCACCCGCACGTATTACAACCTATGCACCGCAAGTATGACAGTACACTGAAACGTGAAAATATTGTGGTGTATTCGCTTGGAAATTTTGTGAGCAACCAGCGAGAACGCTACAAGGATGGTGGAGCTATGTTTAAACTTGTGCTACAGAAGAAAGAAAAAACCACTACCCTTAAGGAATGTGGCTACTTTTTAACTTGGGTGGATAAGAAAGAAGTGAACGGCAAAAACAGCTATGCTATTTATCCCGTATCGCAATACGAGAACGATAGTATTACTTTAGACAAACAAGCACTAAAACAACTGCAATTGTTTAGGGATGACAGCCACGAGTTGTTTGAAAAGCACAGTACTAATGTAAAGGAGTATGTGTTTGACGGTGAGAAAAAGAAGTGGCTATTGAAATAGCCTATTTCACATAAAACCCTTTGTTGTATTTATACTCGGCAATTAAGTTGCCGTTCTCGTCATAAGTTGTCCAAACGCCATCTGCAACCACTGCTTTGGGAAAACTTCCTTCATCTTCAATGTAGTAGTATTTGTCAAGGGTTTTACCGTCAACAATTGCAAAATAAGCCCGTTGACGTACAACCCCATTCGGATAATATTCAACCCATTTCCCTATGGGAATAAAATTCATTGCAGAATAGTTGTTAAGTGCCGGATTGCCCGATACTCTATCTTTAAACTCTGCCAATTCGCCCTCATAGGCATACCCGGCATTGTTAGTTAGCACAACCCCTGCACGTTTAATGGTTCGATTTGGATAATATTCCACCCAAACCATAGTGTCTGCATTTAAGTCTTTATTAACATCTAACACAAGCAGCCCACTACTATCCCATACTTTCAAAACTTTCAGTCGGCCGCTGTCATAATATTCCTGTCCCCACATTCTTTGCGGACAGTACCCTGTATAATAGTTCCAATACCCATGCTTTACTTTCCCAACAAAATCAGTAAATGCCGCATCATTTGTTCTAAAACTGCTGTAATACACTTTGGCGGCAGTATCGTAAAAACCACCGTCGAAACTACTGGCGCTTATATCAGGTCTCACGGTTATCACAACATTTCCCGTACGTTCGCACCGTTCATTTGTTACAATGGACATCCCATCGCTATACACATCGTAGTATACATCTGAAATAATAATTTTACCACCCGGTGCAAGTTTCCTAATTTTTGACTGCACTGTAGCTGAAACTAAAGAGCCTTCTGCTTTAAAGGTTTCATAGTTAAACGAATCTATCAATGTAATCGAATACTTGCTTACTACCGATTTTACCGCTGCTGTAGCAAACCCTTCACCCAAACTCATGTATAATTTTTGTGCATTGGCAATAATTGTATGGATATTGTGCGTTTCTCCGCCTTGTAATACACCCAGCATTGGCTCAGGCTCAGGAATTTTCCGCACTCTAAACTCCATTTCTTTCAACCACTTAATTTTACCCTTTTGTTTCACCCCTACTTTTAAAATCGCAATACCCCTAGCCCTCACCACCAAAAAAATTTTTCCATTACGCTCAATAACCTGCCCGTTTGTAATTTCTTTTATTAGTTCTTTACAACTATATCCATTTACAGCAATCTCAACCTCATTCTCAATTCCAATGTACAACACATTCATATTAGGCAGGGCAATGGCAACATCTTGCGCTTGTATTATCCCTGTGAAAAAAATTAGTAGGCAAGCAACTATTATTCGCATCAGTTACACGGTTAGTTTTATACTAACGAAATAAAACGTTTTACCTTATAATAAAAAAGCTGCGAGCAATAATGCCCACAGCTTTCAGCAGTTATCTCTGTTTTAATTGATTACGGATGCGAAAACTCGTACTTCCACACCTTACCGTCAGAAGCATTCATTTCAACTACTAATGCTGTTGCATTCAGCGTTTTGATGTTCCACGTTTGCCCTGAGCCTTGCGGAGCATTTAGTTTAAGAATGGTTTGCTGTGCGTTCTCAAACTTCCAAGTACCGCCCGCATTCCCCATGTTGGGAATAAGAAATGAGTATTTGTCGTCGTCCCAAAACTGATAAATTGAGCCTACCAAAAAGTGCCCTTGTTGTTCAGCTCCATCAATAAATACTTTTTGGGTAATCCACTTATCTGCAATTAGGGCAGGCTTGTTATTTACAGAGGGTGTGTTGTTGGTAGGTGTGGTGGTTCCTTCGTCTTTTTTGCAAGAAGCAAAAGCTAACATTAGTACTACCAGCATTGTTACTGTTTTTGATACATTTTTCTTCATGGTGTTTAATTGATTTTAATTTATGGTTTGTGTTTAATGAGAAAATTCTGTAACCCATACCCCGTTGCTTTCATTTTCTTCAATCACCAGTTTAGCGGTTGAAATGGATAGCACTTTCCATGTGCGGGTTCCGCTTTGGTTAGTTACCTTAATTAGTTTTTTATTGTTGGGCTCAAAAACCCAAGTACCGTCGGCTGAGGGATAACCGGGAATTGAAAAGAAATAGGTGTTAGGGAGATTAAACTTGTACGATGCCCCGATTAAAAAGTGACCAGTTTGCTCTACCCCATCTTTGGATAGTTTTTTAATAAACCAACCCATATCGGTAAACAATTTGGTGGTATCCGTTACCGGAGGCGGCGGGTTGTTATTCCCATTATTGCCGTTATTGCCTTGCCCCGATGTGTCTTTAACGGTTGGCTCAGGACTTTCTTCTTTTTTGCTGCAAGCTGATACAACAAACAACTGTATCAGCAACAAAATAAACATGGTTTTTAAGCGGCTCTTTTTCATGGCTTTTTTCATGCAAGAACACTGTTACTTATGCTTATGCTGCCCGCTGAAAAGCCCTAAAACCCTTGTATTATACGGCTGATAGCAATTGTACTACCAACACGCATCTGTTTACTACTAAGCCTAAAAAAAATTTAACAAAAAAATCCCCTGCCAAAATTGGCAGGGGATTGATAAAGGTAGGTAGTTATGAAAAATTTGATTGTTATTGTTTCACTATTTGGGCGGTAGCTTGCCCGTTGTTTACAGACAAGGTGTAGGTGCCGGCAGGCAGGCCTGCAAGGTTTATTTGTGTTGAGAATATTCCGGCAGGTTGTGGCCCATAGTTATTACTAAATACTGTTGACCCTGATGAGTTAACAACGTTTACGGCAACCGGCATTGCTTGCGGTAAATCCATACTCATGGTAAAGACATCATTAAACGGATTAGGAATAATATCAATATTCAAAGGCCCGTTAGGGTTGTGAGGATTGCTATACGTGCGGGTACAACATAACTCTATGGGTTTAATACATAACAAATTCCCGTTATTATCATACACTGCTAAATACCGTTTAATGCAATACTTAATGGTAACCGATGTGCCCGGTGCAGGGTTAGGAGCATGGATTATAGGCGTGCAGTGCCTGCCCTGATAAACGCCACTTGGTGGCATAAAGGGTGGGTATGACGAAGGTACTTTGTGCAAGCTGTCATACACAGCCCAATTCCATATATTACACTCTTGAGTGGCCATAGGATACACATTTATGTCCCAACAGCAACGGTCAAGGTGTGGCGATGGAGCAACGTAAGTTGCTGAGTAGTTAACCAGCTTACAACAAGTTGGACAAGTTTGTACTACTTCTTTTGTACAAAGTATTTTTCCTGCACTGTCTTTAATAAATATCATATACCTTGCTGTATCATCATTGTTTGAGCATACATCAAAGAATATAGGACGAGTGAGACTAAACGTGTCATTACCTGCATTTACCCAGCCGGTACTTGTTTGGCGCATTAATTCGGCAGTATAGGTTCTATTGCAGGCAAATGACCATACTTCAAAACGGTAACAGCATTTAAACGGATCGGTTTCTGTGGTATCTTTTCTAACAAACACATTTACATTTTCACAGCAAGATTGTTCACAGTTTACGGTCTCTGTTTTTGAGCAAATAACTTTCCCTGTAGAATCCAGATACTCTATCCGAAGCTTCTGAGGGCCATTGCTCGAAAACACATATGCCCCAATACAGAACTTCATCTTATTTGTATCACCCATATCAGCACCCGGGCCTCCAATAGGAGTTCCTGTTTTAAAGCTATCTAAATATGCGTAGCCTATTCCGCCAACAGTGTCTTTATACACCCGCATTCCATAATAGGGACATTTGATTATTGAAGTATCTCTAAAAGGTTCAATAGTAAAACAGCAATCGTATTCATCAGATGCAGCAGTGTCTTTTTTAATGATAGACGTATTTGCAAAATTCTCATCATCAAACAAACTGTTACAATTACAACCTGATGACGATGAGTGGCACGGTTGTAATGTTTGCTTAATTGTATCACATATTACTTCGCCATCTTTATTATAGAATGCAATACGAACAGTTATCGGTGAGGTGAATTGGGACCGGTTTAAACAAAAATCAAGTACGCTTGTATTGAACCAGTACGAGATTGCAGAATCGTTTTGATAGCTTGAGTATACCGTTGAAGTATCCCCATCTTTATAAACCTTGATACCGGCAGGCAAACATGCAAACAAGTCAGGGTCAAAAATTGGCCAAAACCTATAACAGCAAGTAGAATCTGTGCTACCTATATACTTTAATACCGGGCTGCTAACAAAATAATTAATATGATTCAGCATATCGTCGCATGTTTCACAACAATTCATGCAGTCTTCAAAGCAGATATCATCAATGTATGCGTATCCAAAATGTCCGGACCACATACAATCAGCAGTAATAAACTCTAAGGTAACTGTATCACCTTCATATTCGCAGCCAAGTTCATAGGTGTATTTTGTCCAATCCCTATAAATAACATTATTTGGATAAAGATCAAAAAATGAGGTATCATATGATGCTATCTTTTCATAAGTATGAATTATGTTACCATTTTTATCCCTAACCCTAAACATAAAAAAAGGCTGGGCGTTGGGTTCGTTAGGATGTTCATTTTGAAATATCAATGCATACCAAAACGAGATACACGAACCTGAAACAACAACAGTTTTAGAAATCGCCTCAGTCCCCATCCCTGCTTGTTTATTTCCTAACTTTATTGAGTGGTTTCCACCTCCGGGTCTAACAACAGGAATTGTATTAACAACTGAATCATAAGCTCCTGACGTCATTATGGTGTGTTGATTGTAAACCTGACCGGGAACAAAGTACACTGAGTCAAAATAATAGTAATACAAGCCGCTATCGTTGATGCCTGTCCAACAATGCCAAGGACTAACCGTACCATTTTCAAATTCGCCTTCGCAAGCTGGATTACCCGATTTTCTTGTAAAGCCTAATGGGGTAGCAAGGTTTTTTCTTGCCTCCCCACTCTCTCTCAGCCTCTTTTCAAAGTAATAGTTATTTCTTTTGGCTTCAATGTAGGTACTTACCTCATCACTGTGCATCCCCCTTTTCAATGCTTCTTGCCGTGTCTTTTCAGTACTAAATCCTTGTGGGTCATCAACTTGGCCAAAAACAGACGAAAAAATTGTGATTAAAAGTAGCGTTCCGACGAGTTTTAGCGGCATAAAATGCCAATTAGCAAATTGGTAGATAGTTTTTTTCATAAAATGCAACAGATTAGTTTGATATAACAATATTAACAAATTGTTACCAAAAGCAACTATTTTTCATAAAACTTTTATTTTCAAACCACTACACTAAAACAAAAAAGCCCCCGCTGTTAGCGGGGGCATACTAATTTTAATAATTTACCTGTAGGTATTACAGCGTTATTTCACGTACTTAAAGTCCATTCCCAAAAAGCGGGCTTGGGTTCCTAAGTCTTGTTCAATACGCAATAACTGGTTGTATTTAGCAATCCTGTCTGTACGACTGGCACTACCTGTTTTAATCTGCCCGCTGTTCATTGCCACAGCCAAATCAGCAATCGTTGTATCCTCAGTTTCGCCGCTACGGTGGCTCATCACATTGGTATATGAGTTTCTGCTGGCAAGATTAATAGCATCAATAGTTTCAGTTATTGTGCCTATTTGGTTCACCTTCACCAAAATACTGTTAGCAATACCTTCATTAATACCTTTTTGCAAACGTTTCACATTGGTTACAAACAAATCGTCACCAACCAACTGTACTTTGTTTCCAATAGTTTCAGTCAGTTCTTTCCATCCTTTCCAATCATCCTCTGCCAAACCGTCCTCAATAGAAACAATCGGGTATTTACTGGTCCAATCTTTCCAAAAACTTACCATTTCGCTTGAGGTAAGCTCCTTGTTGTCTGATTTATGGAATTTGTACAAGCCTGTTTTAGCATCGTACATTTCGCTGCTGGCAGCATCCATAGCCACCCAAATATCTTTACCGGGTTTGTATCCCGCTGCTTCAATAGCAGTCAACACCGTTTCTATCGCCTCTTCGTTGCTCTTAATATCGGGTGCAAAACCACCTTCATCGCCTACGTTAGTACTATACCCTTTTTTCTTCAACACCGTTTTCAGGTTATGGAATACTTCTATACCCATACGTAAGCTCTCGCTAAAAGCAGGAGCATTTACAGGCATAATCATAAACTCCTGAAAATCTATACTGTTATCAGCGTGCGCACCACCGTTCAAAATATTCATCAACGGTATGGGCAATGTGTTTGCATTTACACCGCCTACATAACGGTACAAAGGCATTCCGCAATCTTCAGCAGCAGCGCGTGCGCAAGCCATTGATACTGCCAATATTGAGTTTGCACCCAATTTACCTTTGTTATCCGTACCGTCTAAATCAAGCATTACACGGTCAATCTCGTTTTGATCGAAAATATACATCCCCTGCAATGCATCGTTAATCTCATTGTTAACGTGTTGCACCGCTTTGGTAACACCTTTGCCCATGTAAACACTTTTATCGCCGTCGCGCAATTCAACGGCTTCGTGAATACCTGTTGATGCTCCCGATGGAACAGCAGCACGGCCAACAGCACCGCTATTGGTAATTACTTCGGCTTCCACTGTCGGGTTACCGCGAGAGTCAATAATTTGACGGGCAAGAACTTTAGCTATTAAACTCATTATAGTGTTATGTGGTTAGTGATTGGAGTTAATTATTAAGCTGATAACTAATAGCTGAAACCTACTTTGATTCTTTCATCATGTTAATAAAATCATCAAACAAATAGCGGCTATCGTGCGGGCCGGGGCTGCTTTCAGGGTGGTATTGCACCGCAAAGGCGTTTTTGCCTTTAATGCGGATACCGGCCACTGTATTGTCGTTCAAGTGGACGTGAGTAACCTCTACAGGACTATCACTCACACCATCACCCTCAATAGCAAAACCATGATTTTGGCTTGTTATTTCGGCACGGCCTGTTTGCAGGTTTTTCACAGGATGATTCAATCCCCTGTGCCCATTGTGCATTTTAAAAGTTTTAAGTCCACAAGCCAATCCCATTACTTGGTTACCTAAACAAATACCAAAAGTATTTTCATTAGCATCTAATATCTGTTTCACCGTTTCAACGGCATAAGGCATTGCAGCAGGGTCACCGGGACCATTGCTTATCATAAACCCGTGAGGATTCCACGCTTTCATTTCCTGATAAGGGGTTTGTGCAGGGAATACTTTTAAGTAACATCCGCGCTCAGCAAGACAACGAAGTATGTTTTTCTTCACCCCTAAATCCAATACAGCCACTTTAAGGGCTGCATTCTCATCACCATAAAAATACGGTTGATTGGTTGTAACTTTTGATGACAATTCTAAACCTGCCATATTGGGCACTTGTGCCAACTTAGCTTTTAGTTCCTCAACATCCAGTATTTCAGAAGATATAATGGCATTCATCGCTCCTTTTTGGCGAATATGACGCACCAACTGGCGGGTATCAACATCAGCAATACCGGTTAGGTTATGTTCTGTAAAATACTCGTGCAATGAATATTTGGCTTGTTTACGTGAGAAGGTGTAAGAAAAATTCTTTACCACCAACCCTGCAATCATAATTTCATCGCTTTCCACATCTTCTACAGCAGCACCGTAGTTACCAATATGGTCGCTCGTCATTACCAAAATTTGACCGTAATATGAAGGGTCTGTAAACACCTCCTGATAGCCGGTCATTCCGGTGTTAAAACAAATTTCGCCTGTGGTAGTGCCTACTTTGCCAATAGATGTGCCGTGGAATACAGTTCCATCTTCAAGAAGCAAGATGGATGGCATTTTATTTATAGTACTCAATGTTACTTTTTTGGGGGGCAAAATTACATTTTTTTACACGATAAAATGAAACCAAATGCAACGTTTTGGGTTTAAATAGTTGACTAAGTACATAAACAGCTTTGTCAAACTTGTGAAACACATTATATCTGCTATACTTCTTTTGCTTGCACAAAGTGCTATTACTGCGCAAATCACAGGTGGGCAAAACTCAAAACTCGCTTCAAGAAGGTTGGTTATTGAGAAAATTGACAGTGTGGTGCAGCAAGGCAAAACCACCCAAAGCCCTATCACCTACTTTGCAGCACTATACAACGCAATGCTTAGCGAGGTGCAAAATGCTAACTCAAAAGGGCATTTCACGGATAGTGCGTTGATTGATTACACACAAAAAAACTTCACTGCATATTA
Organism: Bacteroidia bacterium; assembly: GCA_035906255.1. Taxonomy (GTDB): domain Bacteria; phylum Bacteroidota; class Bacteroidia; order UBA8524; family UBA8524; genus SB11. The sequence continues at coordinate 145,515 of JAMIFM010000025.1, read as the reverse complement.
CTTAAATACCCTCACAGCGTACCAAAACAACGATAGCATACCCTATGTATGGAAGGTTGCACTGGACACAAACTATTGCAATAATTGCAGTTACATACAATGGTTGGCTTTGGGAACCAATGCCCACATAAACCACGACTTGTATTTTATCCTACTAAACTATTTCAATCAATTTGGTACAACAAACCACAATGCCGACAAAACGAAAAAAGAGTTTCTGACCATTTCAGCCAAAGAAACCAACCGAATTTTTGAAGCCTTTTTAACCACGGATTCTTCATTTAATGAGTTTGAAGAAGCTTTGCTAAGAAGCGGGAAAAGCAACATTAAGTCTGAAATGAAGAACTCTCTTAATTACACTTGGAATAACGCATTAGAGGCTTCAAATCACCCCGAAAAAGCCTCAGCACTTACAAAAAAACAATTGGAGTATGCCCAAAAGAATGCATTACGCCTCACCAACCCCGGACTTTTAACCAAAACAACACTTAACCTGTTTAAAAGCCTTGATGCATTGCCTTTTGATATTAAAATAAAAATGTTGGCTCCTAATCTGCCAAAGTAAAAACCCTCAACTGTTTTTGGTACATTAGCATTGTATGAACCACAACAAAGCTATTTTACTCACTCTTCTTTTTATAATTGCAGGCTTTCATACTCTCACTGCTCAAGAAACGTATGATTATACTACGTTTAGGCATAAACTGGATAGCATTGTCAAAAACAAGCAACAACAACAAAGCTGCTATTATCATTTTGCGCGCCTGTATCAAAGAGTATCTATTGGTGTTACAGCACTTGCCAAAGCAGGAAAATTAAAGGACACAGCATTTATAGCGAAACTTGAAGGCAGGTTTGGTTACTACTTTCTAAAAAATTTTGATTCGCTGAATAATGGTGGCGTAACAAATTATTGCTGGCAACAAGCCCTTGATACCCAAAAGCACACTAACCATTACGCTACCCCACTCATTATGTCAATGAGTGCGCACATCACCCACGATTTGTTTTTTGCACTTACGGATATTTTTAGAGACCACCCTCCTACCAAAGCAAACAAAAAAGACTACAAACTGGTAGCCAAAATACATGAGAAAATTGTAGCCGATTATTTTGAAAACATTATGCCCCATTTAAAGGCAGATAAAAAGTGGAAACGACAATCGATACGTAAATTATCAAAGCAAGCCGCTAAAATGCTTAGAATGGAACGAAACAGGGCATGGAATGAAGCTAAAAAGGCCGCCAAAAAACCAAAAAAATATACGGAATACTATTTTGAACATATGGCACTCTCGCACAAAATGGCTGATAGGATATTAAAACCTAAGGGGTTGTTAAAAACAGGCATTGAAATAGCAGATACCTTGGATAATCTGACATTTGAAGAAAAAGCGTTCTTACTTAACAATGCAAGGCCTTAATAGTATAAAACAAAAAACCCCGCATCAGCGGGGTTCATATATTATAAGTATTTTTTACTTACTCTTTGGTTTCACCTTCAGTGCTGGTTTCAGCAGTGTTTTCAACAGCAGGAGTTTCTTCTTTAACTTCTTCTACCACAGGTTTAGTTTCAACCTTAGCAGTAGTTTCAGTTTTAGCAGTAGCACCGGCACCTCTACGGCTACGACGTGTAGTTTTGCCTTTTCCTGCTTTATCTGCTTTAGCTGCCAACATATACTCGTTGTAATCAACTAATTCGATAATTGCAGTTTCAGCGTTATCGCCCAAACGGTTACCGGTTTTCAAAATGCGGGTATAACCACCGGGCCTGTCGCCAATTTTACCGGCAACTTCGCCAAAAAGTTCTTTCACAGCATACTTGTCGTGCAAGTAACCAAACACCACGCGACGTGAGTGTGTTGTATTGTCTTTTGCTTTTGTAATCAAAGGCTCAACAAACTTGCGAAGTTCTTTTGCCTTGGCTAAGGTTGTACTAATACGCTTGTGCAATATCAGTGAGCTGGCCATGTTGTTCAACATTGCCTTACGGTGCTCTTTGGTACGACCCAAGTGATTATCTTTTTTTCCGTGTCTCATTTCTTTATTTGTTATTGGGTTATTTAAGTTAGTCAGTTACTGTGATAACCTCATAACTGATAACCGGTAACTAAATTTTAATCTTCGTTCAACTTATATTTTGCAACGTCCATCCCAAAAGTAAGGTTCTTTTCCCTTACCAGTTCTTCCAATTCAGTAAGTGATTTTTTACCGAAATTGCGGAATTTCAACAAGTCAGCAATATCGTAGCTTACCAAATCACCCAACGTTTTAATCTCAGCAGCTTTCAAGCAGTTGTATGCACGTACTGAAAGGTCAAGATCAGCCAATGGGGTTTTAAGCAACTTGCGCATGTGCAACAAGTTCTCATCCACTTCAACAGGAGCAGCTTTAATTTGGTTGTCGATAGTGATATTCTCATCAGAGAACAACATAAAGTGTTGTATCAAAATCTTAGCCGATTCTTTCAAAGCCTCTTCTGGGCGTACACTACCATCAGTCTGAATCTCAATCATCAGTTTCTCGTAGTCAGTACGTTGCTCAACCCTAAAATCATCAACGTGGTATTTCACGTTTTTAATAGGGGTGTAAATCGAGTCGATAGGAATTAAACCTATTACGTGTTCTTTTGGTTTGTTTTCTTCGGCAGGAACGTATCCACGACCTTTGTTCACCGTAAGTTCAACCTCAAGGTTCACAAAAGGCTCCATATTGCAAATCACCAAATCAGGGTTCAAAATTTCAAAAGCATTAGTGTAGCGGCTAATATCACCGGCTACAAACTGCTCTTTGCCTTTTAGTGAAACAAATATTTTTTCGTTATCACCGGCATCTGAAACTTTTTTAAACCTCACCTGCTTCAGGTTAAGCACAATTTCAGTAACATCTTCAACTACACCTTTAATGCTTGAAAATTCGTGGTCAACACTGGGAATTTTCACAGTGGTGATAGCATACCCTTCAAGCGAAGAAAGAAGAATTCTGCGAAGGGCATTTCCTATCGTAACACCGTAACCTTTTTCAAGGGGGCGGAATTCAAACTGACCATAGAAGTCAGTTTCTTTGTGCATTATAACTTTATCAGGTTTTTGAAAAGCAAGTATTGCCATGGGGCTTAAAAGGGGTTTAATGATTACTTAGAGTACAACTCCACAATTAGTTGCTCTTTAATATTTTCAGGGATTTGGTCGCGTTCAGGAAAAGCCATAAACTTACCTGTCATGCTGTTGTTATCCCACTCCAACCAATTGTATTTACGGCTGCGTCCTGATGAAAGAGCATCAGTAATAGATTCAAGAGATTTTGATTTCTCACGAACGCTAATTACATCACCGGGCTTCAATTGGTATGAAGGTATGTTAACGATATGACCGTTAACTGTAATGTGTTTATGACCAACCAACTGGCGTGCACCACTGCGGCTGGCAGCTAAGCCAAGACGGAAAACAGTGTTATCCAATCTTGCTTCCAAAAACTTCAATAGGTTTTCACCGGTGATACCGTCTTTAACGTTAGCCCTGTGGAAAATACCACGAAACTGACGCTCAAGAATACCGTAAGTATATTTAGCCTTTTGTTTCTCAATAAGCTGGATAGCGTATTCAGATTTTTTAGGCTTACGGCGTGATTGTCCGTGTTGTCCCGGTGGGTAGTTGCGTTTATCAAGAACCTTGTCTGGGCCAAAAATGGCTTCGCCAAATTTCCTTGCTATTTTGCTTTTAGGTCCAATATATCTTGCCATTGTCTCTTATTCTACGGGTTAAAAAATTATATCCTGCGGCGTTTGGGAGGGCGACATCCGTTGTGAGGGATTGGAGTAATATCTTTAATAGAGATTACTTCGATACCAACAGTTTGAAGGGTACGGATAGCCGACTCGCGACCTGAACCGGGACCTTTAACAAACACATCAACTTTACGCATACCTAAATCATAAGCTACTTTACCGCAATCTTGTGCAGCAGTTTGTGCAGCGTATGGGGTGTTCTTTTTAGAACCTTTGAAACCCATTTTGCCGGCTGAAGCCCATGATACTACCTGACCGGTTTGGTTGGTAAGTGATATGATAATATTGTTAAAGGTAGCTTGTATATGAGCCTGTCCATGAGACTCAACTTGCACTACCCTTTTCTTTGCCGTTTTTTTATTAGTTGCCATTAGTTACTTTCTTTCAACTATTATTTATTACTTGGTAGCCTTTTTCTTACCGGCTACAGTCTTACGTTTACCTTTACGGGTACGTGAGTTAGTACGTGTACGTTGACCACGCAACGGAAGTCCTTTCCTGTGCCTCAAACCACGGTAGCAAGCTATATCCATCAAACGTTTGATGTTTAGTTGCACTTCTGAGCGAAGCTCGCCTTCCACTTTAATATTGTCTGTAATAAAAGTACGGATATGGTTCAAGTCTTCGTCGTTCCAATCTGATACCTTTTTCCCCAAATCAATATTACCGGCCTCTAAAATACGGCGGGCACTGGTGCGGCCTATACCATATACATAGGTTAAACCTATTTCACCGCGTTTGTTTTTTGGTAAATCTATACCTGCTATCCTTGCCATAAATAATTATCCTTGTCTTTGTTTGTATTTGGGGTTCTTTTTGTTAATTACAAACAGCTTACCCTTGCGACGTACAATCTTGCAATCGCTGCTGCGTTTTTTTATTGAGGGTCTTACTTTCATTTTAGTAAAGTTACTTCTTATTTATATCGGTAACATATCCTGCCCCTCGATAAATCGTAGGGCGACATCTCCACCTGCACTTTGTCACCGGGTAATATTTTTATATAGTGCATCCTCATTTTGCCTGAAATAGTGGCAATAATCTCGTGGCCGTTCTCTAATTGCACCCTGAACATTGCGTTCGAAAGTGCTTCGGTTATTACACCGTCTTGTTTTATTGAAGGTTGTTTTGCCAACTTAAAGCGTTTTTAAAATGGGCTGCAAAAATATATTTTTTACTTTATATTAACAAATATTAAATAATTACATTGTTGGAGTTTGCATTACCGAACGTCCTTTAATGCCTGATTTAACAAATCCATCGTAGTGACGCATCAACAAATGGCTCTCAATTTGTTGCAAAGTATCCAATACAACACCTACCATAATCAGTAGTGATGTACCTCCAAAGAAGTCAGCAAACTGGTTGTTTACACCCAAAATGATGGCTATTGAAGGGAATATGGCTACCAAGGCTAAGAATAATGAACCGGGTAGTGTGATGCGAGACATTACGTTATCAATGAAATCTGATGTGTTTTTGCCTGGTTTAATACCGGGTATAAAACCGTTGTTCTTTTTCAAATCATCTGCTATTTGAGTTGGGTTAACAGTAATAGCTGTGTAGAAATATGTGAACACGATAATCAATATGGCAAAAGTTAGGTTATAAGCCAACGATGTGTTATCTGAAAATACACGAAGGAAATAACCAACATCAGAATCTGATAGGAATTGTGCAACTGTAATGGGTATGAACATAAGGGCCTGAGCGAAGATAATCGGCATTACACCGGTAGCATTTACCTTCATAGGAAGGTATTGACGCATACCGCCGAATTGCCTGTTACCTTGTACACGTTTAGCATAATTCACAGGTATCTTACGTGTGCCTTGTACCAACATGATAACAATTGCTATCACTGATATAAGAGCAAACATCTCTACCAAGAATATAACCAAACCACCGCCTTTACCATCAAACTTGAAGCCTATTTCAGAGAACAAAGAGCCGGGGAAGCGTGATATAATACCTACCATGATGATAAGTGAGATACCATTACCCAAACCTTTATCAGTAATACGCTCACCAAGCCACATTACAAACATGGTACCGGCAATCATTATAACCACTGAAGTGATGCTAAACCAAACACCGGGATTGTAGATAGCAGTACCAACTTCACTTTGCAGGTTAGTTAGGTAAGCTATTGATTGCAACGCCGTAACAATAATGGTTAGATAACGGGTTATCTGGTTCATCTTATTACGTCCGTCTTCACCCTCTTTTTGCATACGTTGGAAGTATGGTACTGCCACAGTTAATAACTGCACTATGATAGATGCAGATATATATGGCATAATACCCAATGCAAATATTGATGCACGTGAAAATGCGCCACCTGCAAACATATTCAATAGGCCAAAAAGACCTCCTGAACCTTGTTCAGCAAGATTACCCAACTCATTAGGGTCGATACCGGGCAGGGTGATAAATGAACCTATACGGTATATTAGCAACAGACCAAGGGTGTTGATGATACGAATCCTCAGGTCGTCTATGCTCCAGATTTGTTTTAGCTTGGTTATAATTTTTTTCATCGATTATACAGTATGCTCGGTTCCTCCAGCAGATTAACTATCTTTTTTCTCGGAATGGGCCTTCACTTCATGCGCGGATCCACCGGCAGATTCAATTGCCTTTTTGGCTGTATCAGAAAAAGCGTGAGCTTTTACCTCAAGAGCTGATTTCAATTCGCCACGTCCTAAAACTTTTACCAAATCAGTTTTTTGAACCAAACGGTGTTTCTTAAGCGTGTCAAAATCAATTGATTTAAGGTTATGCTTATCCGCAATTTCTTGAAGTTGGCTAAGGTTAAATACCTTATATTCAACCCTGAATGGGTTTTTAAAGCCAAACTTAGGCATACGACGTTGCAAAGGCATCTGACCACCTTCGAAACCTTTTTTACGGCTGTTACCGCTACGAGACTGGGCACCTTTGTGACCACGTGTTGATGTGCCACCACGACCTGAGCCTGTACCACGACCAATACGCTTTTCTCTTTTTATAGAACCTTCAGCAGGTTTTAGTGTATGTAATCTCATTGTTTTAAACTGTTTCTACTTTTACCAAATGTTTCACTTTTTCAACCATACCTAATATGGCAGGGGTATCATCGTGTTCAACGGTCTGGTTCATCTTACGCAAACCTAATGCCTGCATAGTCTTTTTCTGCCTTTCTGACCTATCGATGATTGATTTTACTTGTGTGATTTTAATTTTTGACATGATTCTTTCCTCCTGATAATTAACCGTTAAACACACGTTTCAAACCAAGTCCCCTGTGTTGCGCCACGGTAAAAGGGTCGCGCATTTTCACAAGTGCATCAATAGTTGCCTTCACAACGTTGTGAGGGTTTGATGAACGTTTTGATTTTGCCAAAACGTCAGTAATACCTGCACTTTCCAAAACAGCACGCATCGCACCACCTGCAATTACACCGGTACCATGTGAAGCTGGTTTCAAAAATACAAGACCGCCACCAAACTTACCATATTGCTCATGAGGCACAGTACCATTAATAATAGGCACTTTAATAAGGTTTTTCTTAGCGTCTTCAACACCTTTGCTGATAGCATCGGTTACCTCGCCTGCTTTACCAAGGCCGTATCCAACAATGCCTTGTCCGTCGCCCACAACCACAATGGCTGAGAAGCTAAAGGTGCGGCCACCTTTGGTAACTTTCGCTACACGGTTTATAGCTACAACCTTTTCTTTAAGTTCAAGGTCGCTTTGACGTACTTTTTTTACTGTTGCTTTTACCATCTTCGTAATTTATTAAAATTCAAGCCCCCCTTCCCTAGCACCATCAGCCAAGCTTTTCACGCGGCCGTGATACAGGTAACCGTTCCTGTCAAATACTACTTTAGTTATTCCGGCTTGTTTAGCTTTATCAGCTAACTCTTTGCCTACCATAAAGGCCTTTTCAACCTTTGTTACTTTTGCATTGTTCACCGCATCAATACGTGATGAAGCTGCAACAACTGTATTGCCGTCAATATCGTTTATCAACTGTGCGTATATCTGGCTGTTGCTACGAAATACTGAAAGCCTTGGGCGTTCAGCGGTTCCCTCAACCCTGCTGCGTATGCTTGTTTTTATCTTTAAGCGGCGCGCTTGTTTATTAGTTGCCATTGTTTTACTCTCTTTTTGCTGTTAATGGTTATTTTTTACCTGCCGACTTACCAGCTTTACGCCTCAATACTTCACCTTCAAACTTGATACCTTTACCTTTGTATGGTTCTGGTTTACGCAAGCTGCGGATTTTGGCAGCAATATGTCCGATAAGTTGTTTATCGGCAGATTTTAAAGTAACTGTTGGGTTTTTACCTTTTACAGTTTCAGTGGCTACTTTTACTTCATCGGGTATTTGCAAGTAAATCTCGTGCGAATATCCAAGTGATAATGAAAGTATTTGGCCTTCGTTTGAGGCTTTGTAACCCACACCCACAAGTTCTTGTTTGGTTTCGTAGCCTTTGCTCACACCAACTACCATGTTGCTGATTAATGAACGGTACAAACCGTGCATAGCTTTATGGCGTTTTTGTTCGGTGGGGCGGCTAACTACTACCTGACCATCTTCTACACTAACAGTTATATCTGGGTCAATCTTTTGGGTAAGTGTGCCCAATGGACCTTTTACAGAAATTTCGTTTTTGTCGCTAACTTTAACTTCAACACCTTGTGGAAGTTTGACGGGTGATTTTCCTATACGTGACATTTCTCTTGTTCTCCTTTAATTAGTACACATAACAAATTACCTCGCCGCCCACGTTGTTAAGGCGCGCTTCTTTATCGGTCATAACACCTTTAGAAGTTGAAATTATAGCTATACCCAAGCCATTGATTACCCTAGGCAAAGCATCTGATTTTGAATACTGCCTTAAACCGGGTTTGCTAATCCTGCGCAAAGAGCGGATAGCAGGGGCTTTTGATACTGGGTTGTATTTAAGGGCGATTTTGATAACGCCGGGAATTTGGCCATCTTCAAACTTATAGTTCAAGATGTAACCTTTTTCGTAAAGTACCCTTGTAATCTCTTTTTTTAGTTTTGAAGAGGGTATCTCTACAATGCGATGGTTTGCTTTTATCGCATTCCTCAACCTTGTGAGGTAATCTGAAATTGGATCAGTCATTTTATTCTTTCTCTTAAAAATATGTTAAACATAAAACCGATATCCTGAGTATTACCAACTTGCTTTGGTAACGCCCGGTATCATGCCGTTTAAGGCCATTTCGCGGAATTGGTTACGGCAAATGCCGAACATCCTTACATAACCACGGGGCTTGCCTGTGATATTGCAACGGTTGCGCAAACGAACCGGAGCAGAGTTACGGGGTAATTTTTGAAGACCTTCGTAATCTCCGGCTTCTTTAAGTGCTTTACGCTTATCTGCGTAAGTAGCCACCAAACGTTCGCGTTTGCGTTGTCTTGCTTTTATTGATTCTTTAGCCATTGTATTTTATTACTCAGCGTTTTTAAATGGAAAACCGAATTTCTTCAACAGTTCAAGGCACTCAACATCAGTTTTTGCATTTGTTACAAAAGTAATGTCCATACCATTAATACGGTTGGTTTTGTCAATATTTATCTCAGGAAAGATAATTTGTTCGGTAATACCCAAGGTATAGTTACCGCGACCGTCAAAGCCTTTTACAGCTAAACCGCCGAAATCACGTACACGGGGTAATGCGGTAGAAATCAACCTATCCAAAAATTCGTACATCTGCTCACGGCGTAGGGTTACCCTTGCACCAATAGGCATATTCTCACGAAGTTTGAAGTTTGATATCGCCTTCTTAGATTTTGTAGGAACGGCTTTCTGACCGGCTATCAAAGTCATTTCGGCAACGGCTGAATCAACCAGTTTTTTATCTGCAACGGCTGCACCCACACCTTGATTAATACAAATCTTAAGCAGTTTGGGAACTTCCATTACGTTTTTGTACCCAAACTTCTCAGTTAGGGCAGGCTTTACTATACTATCGTAATGCTCTTTTAAACGTGGGTTATACATATCGTTCGCTCTTATTAATTATTGTCTTTAATTTCTTCGCCTGATTTTTTAGAAAACCTTACCAGTTTTCCATTTTCACCAGCACGTCTGCCAACACGGGTAGCGTTACCTTTCTCATCAACAACCATTAGGTTACTGATATGGATTGGTGCTTCCTCTTTCAAAATAGTACCGGGTTGGTTAGCAGCCCTTGATTTTTGGTGTTTAGTAACAATGTTAACACCTTCTACTACGGCACGTTGGGTAATAGGCAATACGCGGATAACGCGACCTTTTTTACCTTTTTCATCACCGGCAAGTACTTTTACAGTATCACCTTTTTTTACGTGCAGCTTTTGCTGTTTGTTTGATTTACGTTCCATATTATAATACCTCCGGTGCTAACGATACTATTTTCATAAACTGTTTGTCCCTTAGCTCACGAGCAACTGGGCCAAATATACGTGTAGCACGTGGCTCATCCTGCGTGTTCAACAACACACATGAGTTATCATCAAACCTGATGTATGAACCATCGGGCCTGCGAACTTCTTTGCGTGTACGAACAACAACTGCGCGAGAAACGGCACCTTTTTTAACACCGCCTGAGGGCATTGCGTCTTTTACCGAAACTACGATTTTATCGCCAACACTAGCATAACGTTTCTTAGTTCCGCCCAACACCCTGATGCACAGCACTTCTTTCGCTCCGCTGTTATCAGCCACTTTAAGTCTTGATTCCTGCTGTATCATTTTAATTAATTACTTACTTAGCTTTTTCTACTATTTCAACCAAGCGCCAGCGTTTGGTTTTGCTCAACGGCCTGGTTTCCATCAGGCGAACGATGTCGTTAACCTGACATTCGTTTTTCTCATCATGGGCATAAAACTTAAAGGTTTTCTTCACAAACTTGTGGTATTTTTTGTGCTTCATCCTACGCTCTACGGTAACCACGATAGATTTATCCATCTTGCTGCTGGCTACTTTACCCACAATCTCTTTGCGCATATTGCGCTCTATGGTAATGTTTTCCATGTTCTGTTCCATAAATTATTGTGCCTGCTGCTCCTTATTCCTTTTGCTAAGCTCTGTAAGATAGCGGGCAATAAGTTTGCGAGAAGCTTTTAATTTCATAGGGTTTTCTACGGGCGATACCGCATGGCTAAACTGCATTTTTTGCAGCAGGGCCCTTTCTTCCCTAAGTTTCTCAACCAAATCAACGGTTGAAAGTTGCCTTATCTCTGTATTTTTCATAATTATTCAGCGGTATAATCGTGTTTCACCACAAATTTAGTAGCCACAGGCAATTTTTGTCCGGCAAGACGCATAGCTTCTTGAGCTACATCTACAGGAACACCTTCGGCTTCAAATATAATGGTACCCGGTTTAACAATAGCTACCCAATATTCGGGCGCACCTTTACCTTTACCCATACGAACCTCAGCAGGTTTCTTAGTTACGGGTTTATCGGGGAATATGCGAATCCAAACTTTACCTTCACGTTTCATAAAACGTGTAAGTGCAATACGGGCAGCCTCAATTTGGCGTGCAGTTATCCAAGAAGGCTCCATTGTTTTAAGGGCAAATGTGCCAAAAGCAATGGTATGACCGCGTTGAGCTATACCTTTTACCCTGCCTTTTTGTTGTTTTCTGAATTTTGTACGTTTTGGCTGTAACATTTCTTTAGTCTTTTAAAATCCTTTTGCTAACTATCGCCTTCCGCCTCCACGGTTGTTGCCACCACCTCGGTTGTTACCGCCTTGGCCACCGCCTCTGCGGTCACCACCGCCACGGTTATCACGGCGATCTCCACCACGGTTATCACGACGGTCACCACCGCGATTGTCGCGACGGTCGCCACCACGATCACCTTTAGGTGCACGATCTTGGTTGCTAACAAAGTTGGGAGAAAGGTCGCGTTTACCGTAAACTTCACCACGGCAAACCCATACTTTGATACCAATCTTACCATATACAGTAAGAGCTTCGCTTAAAGCGTAATCAATATCAGAGCGAAGAGTGTGCAAAGGAGTACGACCTTCTTTGTAAACTTCTGTACGTGCCATTTCAGCTCCGTTCAAACGACCTGATATCATAATTTTGATACCGGCACCACCCATACGCATTGTTGATGCGATGGCGGTTTTAATGGCACGTTTGTATGATACACGAGCCTCAATTTGTCCGGCAATATTCTCACCTACCAAAGCAGCATCCAATTCAGGGCGTTTGATTTCAAGAATGTTGATTTGAACATCCTTTTTAGTGAGTTTCTTGATTTCTTCTTTAATCTTATCAACTTCGCTACCTCCTTTTCCGATAACGATACCGGGCCTTGAAGTATGAATAGTAATGATGATTCTCTTAAGAGTGCGTTCGATAACTATCTTAGCGATACCACCTTTTGTAATACGGGCATTTAGGTAACGGCGGATTTTATCATCCTCAAAAAGTTTATCAGCAGCTGTTTTTCCACCATACCAGTTAGAATCCCAACCTTTGATTATGCCTAACCTAAAACCTATCGGATTTACTTTCTGTCCCATATTAGTTCTTATCTTCTTTAGAGTCAACAATTAATGTTACGTGATTAGATCTTTTTCTAATCCTGTATGCCCTTCCTTGAGGAGCGGGGCTTATGCGTTTCATCATCGGACCACCGTCAACAAAAACGGTTTTGATGAAAAGGCTGCTATCCACAACGCGGTCATTTTTCTTTTCCCAGTTGTTTATTGCAGATAAAAGCAACTTTTCTAGCCTGATGGCATATTGGCGCCTTTGGTTGAATTTTAAGGTGTTTAGAGCCTTTTCAACCTGCATCCCCCTGATTTGGTTGGCAAGCAACCTCATTTTACGGGGTGATACGGGGCAATTATTCAATTTTGCTACTGCTTCCATTGGTTTCTCTTGCTATTTATTACTTAACAGGGTGAGACTTAAATGTACGGGTGGGTGCAAATTCACCCAACTTGTGGCCTACCATGTTTTCGGTAACATATACGGGGATAAACTTATTGCCATTATGAACGGCAAAAGTGTGGCCTACGAAATCAGGTGTAATCATGCTGCGGCGAGACCATGTTTTGATTACTGATTTCTTTTTGCCTTCTGTCATTTGAAACACTTTGCGCTCCAACTTCCAGTCTACAAAAGGTCCTTTTTTAAGTGAACGTGCCATAGTATATTACCTTATTTCTTTCTTCTTTCTAAAATGTATTTACTTGACGCCTTTTTGGGATGACGTGTCTTATAACCCTTAGCTAACAAGCCTTTGCGTGAACGTGGGTGACCACCTGAAGCCCTACCTTCACCACCACCCATTGGGTGATCAACAGGGTTCATAGATACGCCTCGGTTACGAGGACGACGGCCTAACCAACGTTTGCGACCAGCTTTACCTAATACCACTTGGTTGTGGTCGGGGTTTGATACTGACCCAATGGTTGCCATACAAGCTACCAATATCATGCGGGTTTCGCCTGAAGGTAATTTGATAGTAGCATATTTACCATCACGTGCCAATAGCTGGGCTGATGAACCTGCGCTGCGGCATATTTTAGCACCTTGGCCGGGACGCAACTCAATATTGTGAATTGTGCTACCAAGAGGAATTTCTTCGATATATAGGGTATTGCCGGTATCAGGTGAAACGCCACGGCCAGAGTTTACTGTTTGGCCAACAACTATACCTTTAGGGGCAATGATGTAACGTTTTTCGCCATCGGTATATTGAACTAATGAGATAAAACAAGTACGATTAGGATCATACTCAACTGTTAATACTTCAGCACCAACATTGTGTTTATCGCGTTTAAAATCAATTATCCTATACTTTTGTTTGTGACCACCACCCATATAGCGCATGGTCATTTTACCTTGATTGTTACGACCTCCTGATGATTTTTTAGGAGCAATCAGGCTTTTCTCAGGGTTGTTACCAGTAGTAAGCTCGCTGAAAGCGTTAGCTACCCTAAAACGGGTACCGGGGGTAACGGGGCTTAATCTCTTTACTGCCATCTTACTTATACGTTTTCAAAGAAGTCGATATGTTGACCCTCTTTAAGTGTAACAAATGCTTTTTTAAAGGCAGGAGTGCGCCCGGCAAAAACACCTTTTTTGGTGTATTTGGCTTTTGCTTTGCCTGCATATATCATAGTGTTTACGGCTTCAACCTCAACACTGTACAATTTTTCAATTTCAGCTTTGATTTGGTCTTTAGTAGCTTGTTTTTCAACTACAAAACCATATTTCTTAAGCTTATCGGTTGCAACCTGGCTTTTTTCTGTAATCAGGGGCTTTTTTAATATACTGCTCATTTTCTGTCCTCCAATTATTTACTGCTTAGTATATTTTCCAAAACTTTTACTGAGTTTTCAGCCAGCACAAGGCTTTGGTTGTCCAATATGCTGTATGTGTTCAAATCTGTAGCCAATACCACTTTTGAGTTAGGTATGTTGCGGCTTGAAAGAACTACATTGTTGTTTACCTCAGGTAGAACAAAAACAGCTTTTTTATCAGTTAGCTTAAGATTTGCAAGGATGTTTACAAAATCTTTAGTTTTTGGAGTTTGTATGTTGAAATCTTCAACAACTACAATCTCATTCAACTTTACTTTGTGAGCTAAAGCTGACTTACGAGCCAATTGTTTAACTTTTTTGTTTAGTTTGAAACCGTAGTCACGAGGTTTTGGACCGAAAATACGTCCACCACCACGAAACAATGGAGATTTCATACTACCCGCACGGGCACCGCCGGTACCTTTTTGCCTTTTAAGCTTTTTGGTAGTGCGGTTAATTTCCCAACGTTCCTTGGTTTTATGTGTTCCTTGGCGTTGGTTGGCCAAAAACTGCTTCACGTCTAAGTATATAGCGTGATCGTTTGGCTCTATACCGAAAATAGCGTCGCTTAGTACAACTTTTCTTCCGGTATCTGCACCTTGTATGTTTAATACACTAAGTTCCATTTTATCTCTCAACTATTACGTATGAACCTTTGGCACCGGGTACTGTACCTTTAAGTACCAATAGGTTATGTTCTTTAATTACTTTCATTACCACAAGGTTAATGCTAAGCACTCTGCTACCACCAGTGCGGCCAGCCATGCGCATACCCTTGAATACTTTTGAAGGGAATGATGAAGCACCCAATGAACCGGGAGCACGTAACCTGTTGTGCTGTCCGTGGGTAGCCATACCAACCCCGCTAAATCCGTGGCGTTTAACAACACCTTGGAAACCTTTACCTTTTGAGGTACCGATTACGTCAACAAATTCACCTTCGTGAAATATATCAACAGTAAGTACTTCGCCGGGTTTCATATCATGCTCAAGGTCTTTGTCAATCCCTTTAAATTCAGCAAGTTTTGCTTTTGGCGTAGTTCCTGCTTTTTTAAAGTGGCCTTGCATTGCCTTAGTAGTATGCTTATCGTTTTTCTCGCCATAAGCCATTTGTACTGCGTTGTAACCGTCGGTGTCTTTGCTTTTCACCTGAGTTACTACGCAAGGCCCAGCCTCAATTACTGTACAGGCTACATTTTTACCGTCTTCGGTAAAAATGCTGGTCATTCCTACTTTTTTTCCTATTAGTCCTAACATTGTGCTATCAAACTTTAATTTCCACATCTACACCGCTGGGAAGTTCTAACTTCATCAGGGCATCTACAGTTTTTGCGGTTGAGCTGTAAATATCAAGCAACCTTTTATATGAGCATACTTGAAACTGTTCGCGCGCTTTTTTGTTTACGTGGGGAGAGCGTAGCACAGTAAAAACTTTCTTTTCGGTAGGAAGGGGTATTGGCCCGCTAACTACAGCGCCTGTGCTCTTAACCGTCTTCACGATTTTTTCAGCCGACTTATCCACCAGGTTGTAGTCGTATGATTTTAACTTTATTCTTATCTTTTGGCTTACCATTGTTATACTAAGCTTATTAAGCGTTTACTGATTTTCCTTTAACTTTTGCCAACACATCCTCAGTTACGTTACGAGGTGCCTCATCGTAATGAGAGAACTCCATAGTTGAGGTTGCACGACCTGAAGTGATGGTACGCAATGTTGTTACGTAACCAAACATTTCTGAAAGGGGCACTTTGGCTTTGATAACCTGTGCACCGGCACGTGTATCAACACCTTCCATTTGACCGCGACGTTTGTTCAAATCACCCATCACATCACCCATATATTCTTCGGGGGTAATTACCTCCAATTTCATAATAGGTTCAAGTAGTACAGGCTTAGCTTTTGCACACGCATCTTTGTAACCCATTTTAGCTGCCAATTCAAATGACAACGAGTCAGAGTCAACCGCGTGGAATGAACCGTCAAACAAGCGAACTTTAAGGCTATCTACAGGGTAACCTGCTAATACACCATTTGACATTGCTGCTGCAAAACCTTTTTGAACTGCGGGTATAAATTCTTTGGGGATAGAACCACCAACGATTTCGTTTACAAATTGTAAACCTCCTTTGTGGTCAGCATCGGCAGGCATCACTTCAAACATGATATCAGCGAATTTACCACGACCACCTGATTGCTTTTTGTAAACCTCACGATGGGTATAGCTACCTGTGATTGCTTCTTTGTACGCAACCTGAGGAGCACCTTGATTACACTCAACCTTGAACTCACGTTTCAAACGGTCAAGGATAATCTCCAAGTGCAACTCACCCATACCTGAAACGATAGTTTGTCCGGTATCTTGGTCGGTTTGAGCACGGAAGGTAGGATCCTCTTCGGTTAATTTAGCCAACGCTACACCCAGTTTATCAACGTCAGCCTGAGTTTTAGGCTCAATTGCCAAACCGATAACGGGCTCTGGGAAATCCATTGCTTCCAATACAATTTTGCGGCTTTCGTCGCAAAGAGTATCACCTGTTTTAATATCTTTAAAACCAACCGCAGCACCAATATCACCAGCACCTAATTTCTCAATCGGGTTTTGTTTGTTGGCGTGCATTTGGAATATACGAGAAATACGCTCTTTGTTACCTGAACGGGTATTGAAAACGTATGACCCTGCGGTCAACACACCTGAATACACACGAATGAAGCACAAACGGCCTACATAAGGGTCAGTTGCAATTTTAAACGCAAGAGCTGAGAATGGTTCGCTTTCGCTAGGCTTAAACGAAATTTCAGCACCGGTATCAGGGTCAGTACCTTTTACGTTGTCCCTATCAAGTGGGCTAGGCATCAATTCCATAACAAGGTCAAGCATTGTTTGCACACCTTTGTTTTTGAATGATGAACCGCACACCATAGGAACGATTTTCATATCAAGGGTAGCTTTACGAAGTGCATCCAAAATTTCACGTTCAGTGATTGATGTAGGATCTTCAAAGAATTTCTCCATCAAATGGTCGTCGTATTCTGATACGGCTTCCAATAATTTCTCGCGCCACTCGTTAGCTTCTTCAACCATATCAGCAGGAATAGGAACTACCTCATAGGTCATGCCTTTATCAGCTTCGTTCCACACCATACCACGGAAGTTAATCAAATCAACTACCCCTTTAAATTCATCTTCAGCACCGATGGGTAATTGCAAAGGAATTGCATTGCTACCCAACATATCACGCACTTGCTTAACAACTGCTAAAAAGTCAGCACCGGCACGATCCATTTTGTTTACAAAACCGACACGAGCTACGTTGTAGTTGTTAGCCAAACGCCAGTTAGTTTCAGATTGGGGTTCAACACCATCAACCGCGCTAAACAAGAACACCAAACCATCCAATACCCTTAGTGAACGGTTTACCTCAACGGTAAAATCCACGTGACCTGGAGTATCGATAATGTTAATTTGGTATTTGTTGTTCAGGTAGTTCCAAAATACAGTTGTAGCAGCCGAAGTAATGGTGATACCTCTTTCTTGTTCTTGTACCATCCAGTCCATAGTGGCTGCGCCATCGTGTACTTCACCAATCTTGTGGTTTACACCGGCATAATACAAAATACGTTCTGTAGTAGTAGTTTTACCGGCATCAATGTGAGCAGCGATACCGATGTTCCTAACGTATTTTAAGTCGCGTGACATAAATTTTTATTGTTGTATTTTAATTTTTCTTGTTACTAAATAATCTTACACCCTGAAATGTGAGAAAGCTTTGTTAGCTTCAGCCATACGGTGTGTGTCGTCTCTTTTCTTTACTGAGGCACCTTCACCTTTTGAAGCAGCAATAATCTCAGCAGCTAATTTTTCGGGATATGATTTCTCGTTACGTTTGCGAGAGTACTCAATCATCCACTTCATGCCTTGCACAATTTTCCTTTCTGCGGGCACTTCAATAGGAATTTGGAATGTAGCACCACCCACCCTGCGGGCTTTAACTTCTACTGATGGCATTACATTGTTTAGGGCTTTCTTCCATACGTCGATACCCCTTTCTTGTAATTTGCCTTCAACAATATCTAAAGCTTTATAAAACAATGCAAAGGCAAGTTGTTTTTTGCCATCATACATCATGTTGTTTATAAAGCGGGTCACCAATATGTCATTATACTGGGGGTCTGGCGCCAAAATTCTTTTCTTCGCTTTGGTTTTTCTCATTGCCTTAAAGTGCTATTATTTTTTGCCTTTACCTTTAGCTGCGGGAGCTTGTCCGGGTTTTGGTTTCTTAGTTCCGTATTTACTACGACGTTGGTTACGGCCTTCAACACCGGCTGTATCCAATGCGCCACGAACGATGTGGTAACGTACACCGGGAAGATCTTTTACCCTACCGCCACGTACCAATACTATCGAGTGCTCTTGCAAGTTGTGACCTTCGCCGGGTATATACGCGTTCACCTCTTTACCGTGTGATAACCTTACACGCGCAACTTTACGCATTGCCGAGTTTGGTTTTTTAGGAGTTGTGGTATAAACACGGGTACAAACACCCCTGCGTTGGGGGCAAGAATCTAGGGCAGGAGATTTACTCTTAAACTCTATAGTTTTTCTGCCTTTTCTCACCAGCTGCTGTATAGTTGGCATATTTTATCTACAATTATTCTATTTTAAAAGGACGGCAAAGGTATATCTTATTTCACCCAAATACAACACACTACATAATTTTTTTAAATTTTCTTTACGCATATTTAACTGTTTAGCTAAATGACACTTGTTGTGAATTGTAAAAAAGCTAACAAAGGTAGTATAAACGGGGGCGATAATTGGTGTGTTTTTTGATAGGCAGTAAATTAAATTTACTTTTGCGACTTTAATAAACTAATGGCAGTTAATGATAATGCAAAAGCATGGGGTGCTTTTGCATGTGTAGCCTTTTTTTGGGGCACAACTTATTTAGCTATCGGGGTGGGAATAAAAAGCTTCCCTCCTATTTTGTTTGCCGGTTTAAGGCACTTGATAGCAGGAACGTTAATACTTACCTATTTTTTTATCCGTAAATACCCCCTACCCTCTAAAGATCAATTTAAGCACATTATTATAATGTCGTTGCTAATGCTGGGTATTGGAAACGGGTTACTGGTATGGGCGCAACAGTTTGTTAGCAGCGGCCTCACTGCTATTATAAGTGCTACATTTCCGTTTGCTGTTTTCTTTTTTAGTTGGGCACTGGGACAAAGCGTACCTAACGCAAAGGTAATTGGCGGAATATTATTGGGTTTTGCCGGACAAATACTTATCTTTTATGAAAAAGTAGATTTATTGCAAAGCAAGGATTTTAGATGGAGCTTGCTTGCTATGTTTATAGCAATAGTTTGTTGGGGTTATGGTGCAGTGTATCGCAAAACGGCCACTATAACATTGCATTCATTACAATTTTCGGGTTGGCAAATGGTTACGGCAGGATTGTTTTTGCTACCGTTCGCATTCTTTTCGGGTGAGTTTTCAAAACTTAGCGTAGTTACTAATGAAGCTATTTGGGCATTGTCGTACCTTATTATATTTGGTTCAATACTGGCATACGGTTGTTTTATGTATGTATTGAACAAGCTCCCCGCAACTACGGTTTCGATGTATTCTCACATTAATACCATTGTTGCTGTATTTTTAGGTTGGTATTTTCTTAATGAGCAGTTGACTTTTAAAATTGCTATCTCAACTGTATTAACTCTGGCAGGGGTTTATTTGGTAAATATCGGCATCAATACAACAAAAAAGCCGCAATAAGCGGCTTTTCATTATCAGGTATAAACAAAAAATCAGTATTAATGCGCCGCGTGTGTAGCTGCTCCGCTATCGTGATTGTGGGTGCTATCGTAGTTAGCAGGTTCAGAAGGGGTTTGTGGTGCAGGTGGGTTTGCTTTTACATAATCGCTAAGTGCCTGTAGTGATTTTTCGTAGTTTCCGCCTACCATTTTATCACCCCACAAACCAAACATATATTTGATAAGGATATTATTGCCCAACTCTGATTCTATACCCATTGTAACTTTTACGCCGCCTTCTTGCGGTTCAAGTTTGTGGTAAATTTTTGCAGGGTTCATTCCATCAAACTCCATAGTACCATCAACAACTGCCATTGGCTCTGATTTGGTAATGGTTACTTTGCCTTTGCCGATTTCTTGGTTTTGACTTACCCAAGAATACGAAGCTCCAACACCTGAAAGTGCTTCGCTGTATGTTACCTGCCAGTTTGTATCAGTCCTGTTCCAAGCATTCCAGTTATTCCAATTTTTAAGGTTGTTTATTTGTTCAAAAATTTGCTCTTGCGGTGCATTAATCACCAATGAACGTTCAGATCTGAATTTTGACGGCATAAACAATCCCACTATTACTAAAAGGGCTGCCAAAACTATCAGGATAATAAATACTGTTTTTAGAACTTTCATGCTTGCGTGTGTGTTTAGTTTTCGGTAGTTAATATATCTACCGCCGAATATATATATTTAATCTAACTACAAAAAAACTTTTTACCCAACTTATACCAAAGGATGTATAGTATTTTGGCTATTTATATGCTCGGGTAATTTCTTTTTTGCCCGCAGGCCCGGGTAATGTTTCTACTTGCAACCCCAATGCTTTAAGGGTGCGTTTAAATTCTCCTTTGGCACAATAGGTTACCAGCACACCACCCCTATCCATTGCGGCTACAAGTTTTTCAAGTATTGCAGGTTGCCACACCTCGGCTTGTTTTGATGGTGCAAAAGCATCATAATACACCAGGTTATATTTACCTGTATGTTCATACGTTGAAATATCAGCCTCAATTTTTTTCAGATTAAAGCCCGTTGCCAAATCAACCCAATTGCCCCACTGTGCTTGGTGCATTGCTATGTAAGTATCTACTATATTTTTTACATCAGTAATACCATTGTATTGCAGCCGCAAAGCAATCTCAATCGGCACAGAATACTTTTCTATGGCGGTATAATTTACTATTACACCGTCTTTAAGCATCCATTGTTTAAACGTGAGGGCTGCATTTAAACCTGTACCGAATCCCATCTCAAAAACGTTCACCCTCTTTTCGCCCTGTTGAAGCAGGTAAACAAGCCCTGCATCAATATAAACGTGCATAGATTCAGCTATAGCCCCGTTACGAGAATGATAGGTCTCGTTCAAATCAGGATTGTACAAACTTGATGAGCCGTCGGCAGTAGTTATTATTTCGAGCATTATATGGGGTACGCAAAAATACTGCACTACTTTAAATTTATGAATGCAGTTTGTTCGTCCAAAAGTTTTAAGTAAGGTGCTTAATACCTGCTATATTTGTTAGGAATGAAAACCGCCCTTGTTTTTGGTGCTACGGGACAGACCGGAGCATTGCTTACGGATTACCTGCTTGCACATCCCGAATACGGAACCGTGAAGATAATTGTGCGAACAAGCACAGGAAAGGAACACCCGAAGTTAAGAGAATTGGTGAACCCTTTACGTGACCCTGAACTGATACAAAATGAAATTCGCGGCGATGTATTGTTTTGTTGTTTGGGCACTACTATCAGAAAGGCAGGTTCGCAAGAGGCATTTAAGCGGGTGGATTATGAGCTGCCGCTTTCACTGGCTAAAATTGCAAAACGCAATGCTATCCCTTGTATGGTAACTATTTCATCTGTTGGGGCTACTGCCAATAGTAGCAGTTTTTATATTCGGACTAAGGGACAAATGGAGCAGGACATTGCTGCTTTGGAGATTGAGAAAACTGTTTTTGTAAGACCGTCGTTATTACTCGGTAAGCGGGAAGAAAGCAGATTGGGTGAGTTGATTGGCAAATGGGTGATGACACTATTTACTCCGTTGTTTGTGGGTAAACTGAAAAGGTATAAGGCTATTCACTCTTCTACGGTGGCAAAAGCTATGATACAGCTTGCGGGTGATGATGAAAAAGGGCTTAGATTTGTGGAGAACGAAGAGTTGTTTGTTATTGCTAAACTATGAACCGTATTGACCGCTTGGTGGCTACCCTTATACATCTGCAAAGTAAGCGGATAGTGAAAGCCGAAGAGATTGCCAACCGCTTTGAAATAAGTGTGCGCACGGTGTACCGCGATATACGTGCACTGGAAGAAGCCGGTGTACCCATTGGTGCTGAAGCAGGCGTAGGGTATTTTATTGCTGAAGGCTATCATTTACCCCCTGTTATTTTTAGCAAACAAGAAGCCGCCGCTTTGCTTACGGGCGAAAAACTGCTTGAAAAATTGTCTGACAGTTCTATATCACAACCCTACAGTGCTGCGATGAAGAAAATACGTGCTGTGCTTCGCGGAAACGAGAAGGAATATCTTGAAAAACTGGACTCCTCAATTGTGGTGTATAAACAGCTAAGACAGCCTGAGGGTTTCCCTAATCATTTTGTAGCTGATATACAAGACGCACTTGCCCACCAGCGCGTGCTTGAGGTGGAGTACTACTCATTTCACAATAACAAAACATCGGTAAGAAAAATAGAACCACACGGTTTGTGCTTTTATAGCGGTCATTGGCATTTAATAGGTTGGTGCAGATTACGGCATGATTTCCGTGATTTCCGTACTGACCGTATTAAAAGTATGCATACTACGGATGAGTTGTTTGAAAAGGAAAACTTTGACGGTATGCAACATCATTTTGAAACGTTTATGAAACCGAAGAACGTTGAGAAGGTGGTGATAAGGTTTACCAACCATGCGCTGCGTTTTGTGGGTGAACAAAAATATTATTTTGGTTTTGTGGATGAGAAGCGGGGTGAAGAGTTCACCGATATTACCTTTATGTGTGTAGTATCAGAAGGGATGGCCAGTTGGTTATTAGGGTTTGGGAGAGAAGCTACTCCCCTATTCCCAAATTCGCTAAAGGAGCTTACCAAAAGAATGGCCTCTGACGTTTACCACCATTATCATAGTGAGGTTAGCGAGCCTGTTTTAACTGATTAATCCATTAGCGCAGGATTAAAATTCTGCACCGTAATTTAATTGTATTGGGTTTCAACCCAGTAAAGAGATATTTTCATTTTTATTAACCCCTGCTGACATAGGGTTGTCACACAGGCATAGTTGGTTTGCACATACAAACTATAACACTATGCAAACTAAAACAATCAACCCTATTAATCTTCTTTACTACAGTACTGAAACTAAAGTAACCGACCTTGCCCAATACGTTGGAGTAATTGCCGACCGCCTGTATGCTGATGCACTTAAAAACAATATGCGCATTGTTGGCCCCCCTTATTGGCTATACGATGGGTTTACAGGTGATGAAAGCCAATTATTCTCTCTTGAAATTGCTATACCTGTAGAAACATTCCCTGAAAACTACAATGGTGAATTTGCTACCAAAAGCACTGAGGAGTTTAAATGTGCGTGGGCTATACATGAGGGCGAGTGGACTAAAATACCTGAAACTTATGGCAAACTGTTTGGCTATATGGGTCAAAACGGGTTAACCCCAACCTACAAGAACAGGGAGATTTATATCCACTCTGACTTAGACGCACCTGAAAGCATGATTACCCTGATACAAGTAGGGGTTGAATAATCCCAAAAAAGAGAAAACTATGATACTGAACACCGGAATTATTACCGAAAAGATGCAAGAAAGCATCGCTTTTTACAGTACCGCATTTGGGTGCAAAGTGCGCTTTGAAAACGAGTTTTATGCGGTATTAGAAACTCCTGCAAAAAATGCTGAAATCAGCTTTTTGCTACCCAACCATCCTTTACAAAACCCTATTTTTCATAAGGCCTTTACCGGACAGGGTATTTACCTGATAGTTGAAGTAGAAAATGTAGATGCCGAATACGAACGAATAAAGGCATTAAACATCCCTATTACGTTAGACATACGTGATGAGGAATGGGGCGAGCGTCACTTTACACTTACTGACCCAAATGGTGTGAATGTTGACGTGGTTACCTACCCCCAACAATAAAAAAGGAGGGAATTTCCCTCCTTTTTGTATTATAAAGTCAAAGCTGTGATTACCTGTTTACGGTTATCTTTTCCCAAACAATCTCATTACCGCTATTGGCAAAAACCATGTAGCTACCAACTGCAACGTTAGTGATATCCAATTCTATTCCTGTTGCGTTACGGTTAAACTGAATATTAATTTCTTTTGCGTCCATAGTAAACAGCTTCACGGTGGTAGTTCCATTATCAGGTATTGTAATTATCAGTTTATCAGAAGCAGGGTTAGGATAAATCCTTATTCTATTATCCTGTACTTCACTAACTCCTACATTACCTCCACCACCTGTTTTTGATTGCTGGCGGTAACGTACCGAAGCCGGTGTAAAAGTACCCATTACTTCGGTACCGCTTAGTTCTAAAACGGGTACCTTATCGGTGTTGGTAAGCCACTTATACTCAACACGGGTAGAAGGAAAACCAAAGGCTATAGGAAACGGTTGTGTAACGGCAATTGAATCTACTTGATTTATCACCGATTTAATCCGGATGCAATCCATTGCGTTTCCGTTGGGTAAAGTAATTTTTCCCCACCCGTCCACATTATTAACTCTCTTACCGCTTTGCCTGTAACTTCCCAAACCGGGTATTTGGATTGCTACCCTAAAACTTGAGCTATCTTTATTTCCATAGGTTAAAGGAAACTTATAAATATCGTCTTTGTCAGTATAAAAACCTGCCAATGGAATACTGTTAAACTTAAACCCGATACCCTCAGCAGTAAAACTGGTGTTTGAAGTTTTATAAAACGAATACACATCTTCAAACGAAAATTGCCCAAAGCCAATGTTTTCTGAAATCTTTTGCCCCATCGTATTTAGAAAATAAAACGCATAAGGTGTTTGGGCAGAGCGTTGGTATTTTACATACGCGCTGTCGGTTTTTACCAAATTGGTAAAGTTCCATGTGTAGTTTGCTCCTGTATTAGCTACATTCACACCACTACCTACCGGTTGAACGGTGGCATACAAAAAACTGTCACCCGCAATGGGCATATCATTTTTTGTAATGGTTATCTGGGCACTTAACATACCCGTTGCAAATACGGCTGATAATAAGGTAAATAGTTTTTTCATAGTGTCTAAACAAAGTTAACCTGATTTACTGATTTTCAATACTATTGACCGTTTTACAAATTGATTTGTTGCAGCAATCGGTGTTTTTAAATCAACACAAAAGCACTAAGGCGCAAACAAAGTTGTTACGCCTTAATGCTTTTTCTATGGTTTTTAAGCTAATAATAACAACGTATCCTTAGATATATTTAGGCCTTTCCCTTTCCTGTATAGGTTCAGCTAATTTTCCTTCAGCCCTCAATTGGTTTTCTTTTGATTTGCGTTTACCCCTAAAAAACAAGTATAGGTTGGCAAATAGCATCACACCTAAGTATATTGAAAAACGTCCCACCTTTAAGCTCAGTATCTCAAATAAACCTTGGGTGTTATATACCCCTGTTTCAGCTTTCAGCATCAACAATGCAAACCCTATGTTGAGCAGATAAAAACCCACCTGAAACAACTTGTTGGTAGCAAAGGCAATCTCTTCACGTCCTCTGAAAATGTCTAACATAAACACCTTGCCGTTTCTAAACAATACACGGGCAACATAATACGTAAGCATAATTGTTACGGGTAAATACACACTGTAAGCGATAACGATAAATGGAGTATCCATGATTGATAATTATTAAGTTGATGATTTATTTAGGTTCTCGTACAATTCTTTCAGTTTGGGTGCAAACCGCCAAAAGGCATACATATTAAAGTAATGGATAATACCCAAAGCCATGATTATGACCCCCAAGCGCAAGGCTAACTCGTTTACCAATTGCCCCGTGTTTTCAATCGCATTCCACCAAGTGATGGACATAGTGGCATATCCCAGATTAAGCAGATAATACCCTGTGAGCAAAAATGTATTGTAAGCATGGCCCAACGCCTTATTCCCTTCAAAAATATCGGCTAAAAAAGCCTCACCGCTTCGGTATAGTACTCCACCCACATAAAACGTAATGTAAAAGGTTATGGGTAGGTAAGTAAGGTATCCGATTAAGTTAAGTGAAATCATTTTTATTTAACTTTCAAAAATATTTGAAAATTTATTACCTTAAAAAAGGGCTATTGCCCTGCTTTAAAACTCACATCAAAGGTAAGTATATTTTTGTATTTTCAAAATTTATTGAAACAATAATTTAAATCAGCATTGCAAAGACTGATTTATCACAACAACAGGTTTGTTATAAATTGCCACAAAGACACTTAGACCCCATTTACTTTACGTCTTAGTGCCTTTGTGGCAAAACAGTCTTCCGGAGGGTTTGCAGGAGCTTTAGAAGGAACTCCTACGGTGCTCGTTGGTTGATTATACAGAGTAGAAAAACTGCTCTAACACAATTTTTCCGCTCCTCACCTCATACAACATTATTTCATTGATTTGGATTCGGCCAAAACCGCTAACGGTGATGTCCATTTCTCTGCCAACCGCAAAAAAACTTCCTGTTACAAGGGGTGTTGTAGTGTGCATACGGTGAACGTCGGTAATGTTTTTAACAAAATCTTCACCTTTTCGGCGCACATTAGCTTTTCCTTCTGCATAGCCCATATAGGGTGAGTCGGTTGGGTCGATACTTCTTACATCGTCTGCAAAAAGTTCTTCTTGTATCTCAAACCATTTTTCTTGCATTGCAAGCTCATTAAACCTTGCTGCTACTTGGTGCACACCATTTGCTGCATTCATTGTTTCCATAGTTTCTTCCCTGTAATGTTAATTTGTACTTACCGCTTCACCTGTTGTAATCAATTCCACCAAACTGCCTTTAATGTAATGACTCCACCCGTCAAAGCAGGCATTGTAGCACTCAACTTGGGGATTTAATCCATGGTGGGTAAACACTAAGTGGGTTTTATCTTGCTCCCTTGAGATTTTGAAACTGATTTTAGTATCCGTCCATTCGGTTTTATCCTCAATAAAACTCAGGTAGCTATCTAAAACCAGCCACACCACTTTTTGGTTAGGCACCACTTCAACCAATCGTTGTTTTGAGTAGTGCATATCATGGTAGCGGTAAATAAATTCATCATTTAATTTTTCTGAATCCCCTTCAAGGGTATCAGACCACCAGCCGCGAACATTATTAACAGCATTGAACACCACCTCGGGCGATTGGTCAACAATAAGTGTAAATGTTAAATCTTGTGTTTTCATAGTGATAGATGTAGAGTTGTTGTTTTGTATTCTGCAAATATCCTGACATAATTTTGCCGTAACGGGGTGAGAAATGGACTATCTAACGGGTTGATTTAGACAACTCTATTACTCATCTTTGTATAAAAGCCTATGAAACACCTTACCATTATAGTACCTGACGGACAGAACAACCTGAGCAGCATTGTAGGTTCTTATAAGATATTTATGCGCGCCAATAAGTATTGGAAGGATAGCGGGAAAGATGAAGTGTTTAAAGTTGAGCTTGCCGGTTTATCAAAAGAAGTGGAGTTTTTTGGAGGCTTATTTACTGCCCGCCCGCACAAGGATATATCAGCTATTGCAAAAACAGACCTTATTATTATTCCCTCACTCAACCATAATTATTACGAGGCCATAAAAGATAATGGAAAAGTTATTGATTGGATGGTGAACCAGTATAAAAACGGTGCGGAAGTAGCCGGCATTTGTACAGGGGTTTTTATGCTGGCTGCTGCGGGAATACTTGATGGTAAAACCTGTTCTACCAATTGGGCGGTTGCTGATAGCTTTAGGACGATGTTTCCAAAAGTGGATTTACAAACGGATAAACTGATAACGGATGAGAATGGTGTTTATACCTGCGGCGGTGCATACTCCTTCTTAAACCTGATTATCTATCTTATCGAAAAATACTACGACCGACCAACGGCAATTTTTTGTTCTAAAGTGTTTCAAATTGAAATTGACCGTCAGAGTCAGTCGCCGTTTGCCATTTTTACGGGACAAAAACAGCACGGGGACGAGCTGGTGCAAAAAGCACAGGCGTATATTGAGCACAATCTGAACGAGAAAATATCAATGGAGGAATTGTCGTCGCAGTTTGCTGTGGGAAGACGAAATTTTGACCGCAGGTTTATTAAAGCCACGGGAAATACTCCTGTTGAGTACGCACAACGGGTGAAAATTGAGGCTGCCAAAAAAGCGTTTGAAACCAGCCGAAAAACTATTAATCAGGTGATGTATGATGTAGGATATTCTGACGTGAAAGCGTTTCGCGAGGTGTTTCGCAAAATCACAGGGATATCGCCATTGGAGTACAGAAATAAGTATAATAAGGAGTCTGCAATAATTAATTGATTTGTTGACTTGTAGGTTTAAAGTGTAAATCCCCAAGTCAACAAATCTGCAAATCAAAAATCAGCGCAGCGTAACAATGCTAACGCCTTGCCCGCCCATTTCAACGTGTTCATCGGCAATGGATTGCACTACTTTCAGTTTTTTAAGGTAATCGCGAAGCAATTTTCGTAGTATGCCGTCACCTTTGCCGTGTACAATACGTAAACGGTCAAAACCAAGTACTACTGCCTTATCAATAAAGTTTACGGCTTCGTTCAGGGCTTCGTCTCCCCTCATTCCACGCAAATCTATTTCGGGTTTAAACTCCAGCATCTTTTCGTTCAAATCGAAGCCTTTAAAGGTTTCCTTTATCTTTTTGGCTTCTTTCATGCTGATTTTTTCCAGCTTATCAAGGGCAATGCTGCTGCGTAGGTCGCCAAAAGCCACCACCGCTTTGTTGCCTTTCACACTCACTATATCACCTACCACAAACTGACCTTTAATCCGTACTTTGTTTCCCTCAGCCAAACCATCCTGAGGCAGTACGGTTATTTTCTCCGTCATCACTTCCTCGTTCAGTTTCTCGCGCTTTGTTTCAAGGGTTTTGCGGGCTTTTTCGGTTTGTTCTTTCTCTGCCTTTGCCTCTTTAATAGTACGGATGGTGGTTTCTACCAACTGGTTAGATTGGTTAATAATCTCTAACGCATCTTCTTTGGCCTTACGCAGCAATTCTTTTTTCTTCTCCTCTATCTCCTGCTTCAACTGTGTGTAGTGGCTCATCAGCTTATCAACGTGTTCCTGCTTTTGGGTAAGAGTGTCGCGTAACAGAGCTACATCGTTACGTTCACTTTCTAAACGCACAATCAGTTCGTCAACGTTCTTTTGCTTGGTACCTACTTTCTTACGGGCTTTTTCAATCACACGTTTGTGCAACCCTATTTTCTCGGCCACTTCAAACGCAAACGAGCTGCCGGGCTTGCCAATCTCTAACCTAAACAAAGGCTTCAATTGGGCAGTGTCATACGCCATACTGGCATTCACCATCCCCTGTGCATTGTTGGCCAATAGTTTAAGGTTACTAAAGTGCGTGGTGATAACACCATACGCCTTTTGCTGGTTCAATTCCTCCATAATGGCTTCGGCCATAGGGCCACCAAACTGTGGGTCGGTACCGGTTCCCATCTCATCTACCAAAAACAGCGTTTTCTTGTCGGCAAAATTGATAAAGTGCTTCAGGTTGGTAAGGTGCGAGCTGTAGGTACTAAGGTCATTATCCAACGATTGTTCATCGCCGATATCTATAAATATCTGCCCGAAAATGCCCATCTGCGATTTATCGTGCATGGGAACGGGCACCCCGCTTTGCACCATGTATTGCAATAACCCGAGTGTTTTAAGGGCTACTGATTTACCGCCCGCATTAGGCCCTGAAATCACCATAATGCGCTGTTGGGGGTTCATGTCCACATCCAACGGTACAATATCCATTCCCTGCGCTTTGTGGTTCATCCACAATATCGGGTGAAAAGCGTTTTTCCATGCGAAACCTGTTTTGTTTTCTACTTTGGGAACAATAGCTCCTATTTGCAGACCAAAAGCAGCTTTGGCACGCACAAAATCAATCACCCCAAGTTTGTGGTAGTACTCAGTAAGTACAGGGGCTTCGGGCGCAATTTCAGCCGAAATTTGGCGAAGGATGCGCTCAATCTCCCTGCGCCGCTCAATTTGCAACTCGCGCAGTTGGTTGTTAAGCTCTAATATTTCGGTAGGCTCAATGTAATACACGTGCCCCGTTGCCGATTCATCGTGCACCAGTCCCGGTATTTTGCGTTTGTGCTCGGCCAAAATAGGTATAACCAGTCGGTTATCACGCACTGATACATCGGTATCAGCAGCCCAACCTTCGCTTTGGGCACGGCGTAAAATACTGTTTACTTTGCGTTGCAACTCACGGTTGGCTTCTACAATTCCGGCTTCAATATCCAGCAATTCGTGTGAGGCCGACGGCTTCATATTACCGTCTTTGTCAAGAATGCGGTCAATTTTACGAATGATGGTATCGTCAAACTTCACATCCTTAAACAACTCGGCTAATTGCGGATACAAATCCTTCTTCGTTTCTACAAATCGGGTTACCTGCCCGAAGGTGGATAATGACAGCCTAACCTCATGGAGTTGGTACTCGCTCAGGAAAAAACCTTCAACCCCCAAATGCTTGAAATGACGGGTAGCATCGATGTAATTATCCGAAGGAAAGTTATTTTCTGTTTGCAGGATGCGCAAAAATTCGTCGGTTTGTGCCAAGCGTTGCACCACTTTATCGTAAGCGGTGCTAAACTTCATTTTATCTACAAATGCCGCCCCTAATGAGCTAAGGCATTTTTCGCGTATTTTATTTCGTATGATATCGAAGCCTAATTTCTCTTCGATGTTATATGGATAGTTCATTAACTTTTTTGGTCTATGACTTGTAGCTGTTTAATATTCATGCTTATGTAATTTATGGCATCTTGCTTAAGGCTATCAAACTTATCAATCAAAGAAATACCTTCTTTGATTACTTTACTGAAGTCCGCTAGATATTTTAAAGTACCATTTGTTTTGTTGTATTTATACACTAAAACTTCATACAAAACCTCTAAGTATTCATCTTTTACGTTTTTAAGCGGGCTTTCGCTATTAATGCTTGGATTTGTATGAGTCTTTCGCAACGTATCAATCTCTTGCTCAGAAAACTGATTCTGATTTTCAAAAATCTCACTCATTATCTCTTCAATCTTTACCATAGTGTTGTAAAACCTATTTTTAAGACTGGTAAACTCACTAAAAGTAAAATTATCATAAAACAAAATCATCTCATTATTGACCTTTTTGAAATGTGAGTGTATTGAAAAGAATTCGTACAAATCAATTTCGCTCTTATCCAAAGATTTGTAAAGCTTGACTTTGTCTAACGCATCAAAAAAATCATAATTGAAAGAGACATTAACAAGTTCTACAACTACTTCAAAGTTTTCAATACTGTGAAGGGATTTTTTATATTCATAATAATTTTCAATCTGAATCTTCTTTGACTCATTAAAAGAGTTATAATATTCGAGAAACATATTTTTAATGTTCTCTAACTCCTTCCTCTCTTTCCTATTTGAAATCCGGTTAGCCACAATATAACCCAGCACAAAAGTTATAGCAGACATAACCAAAGATCCATAAATATTAACATATTCGTGGATGTCCCTGCTATGAACAGTCTCTTGAACAGCATCTAATAAAATCATTGATAAAAATTTTAATTATCTCTCAGTTGGATTTTTCTTCCCTGCCGATAGTTTTTCAAGGGTTTGGGTAAGACGGGTTTGTTTGGTTTCCTCACGTTTTGCATCGCTTATCCAGCGGGCATACTCTTTGCGGTTGGTAAACGAAAGTCCGTCAAAAAACTGTTTTGCTGTAGGATTCTCGGCTAATAGTTGTTCCAATTCATCGGGCAACTCCACTACCCTTTCTTTGGTATCGCGTTCTATCTTCACATGAACAGTATCCCCTACCTGTTTCCCGATTTTCTCTCGTATAGCTTTTAGTACGGGAAAGATATGGCATCCCGTACCCATATTCATCAGCGAACCTTTATACGGTTCACCCTCAATAAGAGCAGTAATAGGCACACGGCCTTTACTACCAAAAACTTCCTCTACGTTAAAGGGAACTTCGGCATATACACCTCCGCCATCACCGGCAGAGACCAAAACGGCATCAAATTCTATTTTTTTGTTCATTTCACTCACCCCTAAAGGGTATTTCAACTAATTTATCAATAGTTGCCCATTATACACGGACAACATTATTTTTTATGATAAACTGCTTACTTGGGGTGAGTGGAGGGAAGAAGCCCTTACCAGCCCAGCAAATAAGCGAATATCAAAGGGGCTACAATGGTGGCATCAGACTCAACTATAAATTTGGGTGTGTTGATGTCTAATTTACCCCATGTAATTTTTTCATTGGGCACTGCACCGCTGTATGAACCGTAAGAGGTAGTAGAATCACTGATTTGGCAGAAATAGCTCCAAAACGGAACATCGTGCCACTCTAAATCCTGATACATCATAGGCACCACGCAAATGGGGAAATCGCCCGCTATACCGCCACCAATCTGGAAGAAACCTACACCTTTGCCACCGCTGTTATTACGGTACCAATCGGCCAGCCATACCATATATTCTATACCGCTTTTCATGGTGCCGGCTTTCAATTCGCCTTTTATACAGTAGCTGGCAAAAATGTTACCCATGGTACTGTCTTCCCAACCGGGAACAATAATGGGCAGGTTCTTTTCGGCTGCTGCAATCATCCAACTGTGCTCAACGGGTATTTCGTAATTTTCTTTCATTACGCCGCTTAACAACAGCTTATACATATACTCGTGTGGGAAGTAACGCTCGCCGCTATCCTCAGCATCTTTCCATATTTTGTGAATATGGCGTTGAATGCGACGGAATGCTTCTTCTTCGGGTATGCAGGTATCGGTAACACGGTTAAATCCTTGCTCAAGCAAGTCCCACTCTTCTTTGGGGCTCAAATCACGGTAGTTAGGCACACGCTTGTAATGGGTATGTGCCACAAGGTTCATTATATCTTCTTCAAGGTTAGCCCCTGTGCAGCTTATAATAGCCACCTTATCCTGACGTATCATTTCAGCCAATGAGATACCAAGTTCGGCAGTACTCATGGCACCGGCAAGGCTCACCAACATTTTACCGCCTTCAAGCAGGTGGGTTTCGTAGCCTTTGGCAGCATCAACCAAAGCAGCGGCGTTAAAATGACGGTAGTGGTGGGTGATAAACTGTGATATAGGTCCTTTAGTCATGATTTGTAGGGTCTAAAAAAATTAGGGTGCAAATATAGCTTTTTGGCTCCTTAACTTTCAAGACCAAACATTTAACATTATGTAATTAAAACCCAAAACAGGTTTACGTACCCTCTTCATTTTTTACGCTCCCAATTTTATTAGCGTATATTTGCCCCAACAAATCATAATTACCCTCTAAGTGTAAGAAACGTTTCTTTCAGAAAATATAGTTAGTCGCATCGGAACAAGGTGCGATAAGTATTCATTTTTAAGAAGGAAACTTATGATTTCGTTAAACGGCATTTCTTACACACATCCCAATAAAGACTTATTATTTGATAATCTAAGCCTGTCAATAAACAGGAATGATAAAATTGCACTGATTGGTAACAACGGTTCAGGAAAAACTACTTTGCTAAAACTGTTGGGGGGAATTCTGCCACCCACAACCGGCAATATACAGGCTAACACATCTCCATATTATATCCCTCAGATTTATGGTCAATACAATCATCTTACCGTAGCAGAAGTATTACAGGTTGCTGATAAACTTACTGCTCTTAAACAAATACTTGCAGGCGATGTGACTGATGAAAACCTAACAACGTTGGATGATGACTGGACTTTGGAAGAACGTTGCAGGGAAGCATTTGAGTATTGGCAATTGACGGATGTGCACCTGAACCAAAAACTTGAAACCTTAAGCGGGGGACAAAAGACAAAGGTGCTGCTGGCGGGCATAACTATTCATCAACCGGAAGTGGTATTGCTGGACGAACCCAGCAATCACCTTGACGCTGAAGGCAGGCTATTGTTGTATAATTTTATAAAATCAACCACTAAAACAATAGTGGTGGTAAGCCATGATAAGAAGCTGCTAAACCTGCTTAAAACCGTTTTTGAACTCAGTAAAGGGCAAATAACTGCTTACGGCGGTAATTACGAGTTTTATGCCGCGCAAAAACAATTGCAAAGCAATGCTTTGATTAATGATATAAGGGGAAAAGAAAAAGCGTTGCGTACGGCAAAAGAAACCGAACGCGAAGCGAACGAACGCAAGCAGAAGTTGGACGCTAAGGGAAAAGGGAAGCAAATTAAGGCAGGCACTCCTACCATAATGTTAAACACATTGAGAAATAATGCTGAAAAGAGTACCGCCCGACTGAAAGAGAAACACAATGAAAAAATTGAGACTATTACCAAAGACCTGAATGACTTGCGCAAAGAATTACCTGAGATTGATAAAATGAAGTTTGACTTTGATTACTCAAACCTGCACAAGGGTAAAATTCTTGTAAAAGGTTCTGACATCAACTATTCGTACGGTAGTACCCCGCTTTGGAAACAACCTGTTAGTTTTATTATTACAAGTGGCGAACGTATTGCTATAAAGGGTAAAAACGGTTCGGGAAAAACCACGTTAATACGCACGATATTAGGCGAAAGATTACCGATACAAGGCTATATTAGTAATGCTATTACGCATTCTGTTTACATTGATCAGGACTATACGCTTATTAATGATGCACTGAGCGTTTTTGAACAAGTAAGCCTGTTTAATACAGGAGGTTTGCAGGAACATGAAATAAAAACAAGGCTTGCAAGGTTTTTATTTACAGCAGACTTTTGGGATAAGCCCTGCAAAGTATTAAGCGGCGGCGAGAAGATGCGGCTGTTGCTTTGCTGCATAACCATTGGCAATAAGCCCCCCGATGTAATTATACTTGATGAGCCTACCAATAATTTAGATATACAGAATATTGAAATACTTGCAGTGGCAATTAACAGTTTTAAGGGCACTCTTCTTATCATTTCACACGATGAGCATTTCTTAGAACAGTTAAATATTCAACGAACCTTGGCTGTGGAGTAAAACAAAAAAAGCCTTTCAGAAATTCTGAAAGGCTTTTGAAGTGTGCCCAAGACCGGGGTCGAACCGGTACGAGTGTTAGCTCACTGGTGTTTGAGACCAGCGCGTCTACCAATTCCGCCACCTGGGCAGGTAGTTTTCCTTTTAACACCGCACTATTACGTATAACAGGGATGTTTAAGGGGTTGCAAATGTATGTAAAGTTTCTATTAAGCGCAAAATATATTTACGTTTATGATAAATTTCTTTAGCACTTAACAGAAGTGTTTGTTTATCAGCGTCGTTTGCGGCATCAAATTTTAAACCGATGCTTGCAAGTTGCATATCAATATCTGTTTGTAATGCTTCTACCTGTTTTTGCAGCCCTGCAATCATATCTTGGTCAGGGTTTAATTCAAACTCCATCAAAGCCTCGTTAATGTCCATCATCTCCATCAAAAAATCAGGAGATAACGAGTGTTTGTCCCCTTCAGTTACTAAACCGTGCAAATCCAAAATATGGTGCACACGGCGGTAATAGTCTTTTAAGGTTTTGTAGGCAGTATTGTTAAGGGTACTCAACTCAAGCATTTCAGCTTGTTTGGCACTGTCTTCCTGCCCGAAATGGTCGGGATGGTAGCTGCGGGTATTCTGGTAGTATTTGTCTTTTAGTAGCTTTTCATCAATGTTAAAAGCTACCCTAAGGTCAAAAAACTCAAAATAGTTGGCAGTAGTCAAACGTTACTTAGTGAATATTTTATAAAAATCGTTACCAAAGATAAATACCATTAAGGCCAGCAATATCACCATACCGATTACTTGCATCACGTGCAGGAATTTTTCGGGCAAGGGACGACCTGATACCATTTCTATCAACAGGAACACCACGTGTCCGCCATCAAGGGCGGGTATTGGCAACAAGTTCATAAAGGCAAGGATTACAGATAGCAAACCTGTCAAGTTCCAAAAACGTTGCCAATCCCAATCGCCACCAAATTGTTGGGCAATACCCACAGGGCCTGAAAGCGATTTTGAAGCATCGGCTTCGCCTTTAAATATTTTGCCAAAGAAACGAACGTTAAGGCTTAGGTTTTCAGCAGCTAAATCATAGCCAACACCAAAGCTTTGTCCAAAACTAAAGTGTTCAACAATAACGGTATCGGGTAAATCGGTTTTTTGGATAATACCCATTTTACCGTTTTTATCAATATTGGCTACAAATTGTAGAGTGTCTTTACCTCGCACAACTTTTAGCGGTGCCCAATGCTGGGGATGTTTTCTTACAACGCTTGTAAACTCATGGAAATAACCAACACGTTGCCCAAATATCTCAATAATTTTATCACCTTTTTTCAATGCAGGGCTTTTGCCGTTTGCATTTAAATAAGTAGAGTCAACAGTAAACTTGGTGCGCATGGTAATAAAATTGTTTTTATTATCCGCCATGCTGTCAATAAATCCTTTGGGCAAAGAAATATCAACCTTTTTACCATCACGCTCAACAGTATATATAGCGCCGTTCAGGTAATGGTTGGGGTTTAATACTTCTCTGAAAGTGCTTACTTTTTTACCGTCAATTTCAAGAATCTTATCACCGTCTTCAAAACCCACACTACGTCCCAAATCAAGAGCAGCAATACCGTGTATGGCTTTTTCCATCGGTTCTGACTCGCGGCCGTAACCAAACGCTAAGAAAGCAAAAATTAATATACCTAAAATGGCATTTACGGTAACACCGCCAATCATTACAATTAGTCGTTGCCATGCCGGTTTAGCGCGAAATTCCCAAGGCTCAGGGTCGTGTTTCAACTGGTCGGTGTCCAGCGATTCATCAATCATCCCTGCTATTTTTACATAACCGCCCAATGGCAGCCATCCTATACCGTATTCCGTGTCGCCTTTTTTAAAGCTGAATAGTTTAAATCCCCACGCATCAAAAAACAGATAGAATTTCTCTACCTTAATACCAAAAGCTCTTGCGGCTAAAAAGTGTCCTAACTCGTGCAGGGTTACCAAAATGGCCAGTGATAGAATCAACTGTCCGGCCATTACCAATACATCCATCTATGTTTATTTAATTATTAGTGGGCGATATTACAAATTTGCGAGCGGCAAAGGTAGTTTTTTTCGGTGAGTGGCTGCGGCTAAACTATTAAAAGTCTATTTCACCATACTTGCCCGCTTCATAATCCATTATAGCCGTTTGTATTTCTTTAAAACTATTCATCACAAAAGGGCCGTAAGGCACAATAGGTTCTCCGATGGGTACACCGCCAAATAGCATTATATCGCGGTCTTCATCAGATGGGTTGCTAACAGGTAGCCCCACGCTGTGTTCATCTAATATTGCCATGTGGTAGCCTGTTACAGGAGTTTTATCCTCGCCTAACAACACCTCATTTTTAGGGATATAAGCAAAAATGTGATAATCAAGCGGCACCTCAAGCATCACGTTGGTTTTTGCAGGCAAGTGCAAGTGGTACACAAATACAGGGCTAAATGTTTTAACTGGTGATATATGCTCTCCGTAGCTTCCCGCAAGTACTTTCAGGTAAGCCCCGTTATCAAACTTATGACGGGGAATCTCGTTGTCGTTCAGATTAAAATATTCGGGTTGATGGCCTTTGTGTTTGGCAGGCAGGTTTATCCATAGTTGGAAACCATGTAGCATTCCCCCATTTTCAGAAAACTGTTTGCTTTGTTTTTCTGAATGGATGATACCGCTTCCGGCAATCATGTATTGCATACCGCCCGATTTTGCCAAACCAAGATTACCTTTACTGTCTTTGTGTTCAATCTCGCCTTCAAGAATATACGATAGCGTAATAAATCCCCTGTGGGGATGCTCATCAGTACCTCTTTGCGAGCCGGGGCCTTGTTGGGTAGGTCCCATTTGGTCAAGCAATAAAAAAGGGTCAAAATGTTTCAATTCCCTATTGGGTAAGGGACGGTTTATATACATACCCGGTGCCAGCAATTCTCTTGTAGCGGCGTATGTTTTAATTACTTTTCGGCTCATTGTCGTAAGATTTCATTTGTAAATACAAATGTTGAGCCAAAGTGGTGTTTGGTTGGTTGCTTGTGGTTAGTTGATAGTTGTTATCTTACGCATAACACTGTTGCTTTTCTATTTGAAATAGTTGTGTTATATATTTTCAAATAGCCTAGTGAATTAAGAGTGTTCTTTAAATCAATTACTGTGTTCGTTTTTAATCCTTTGTCTATGAGTAAATAAAATGGTAGTAATTGAGGTTTATTTTGATGGATTGGGGTAAGTAGTTCTGCTAAAGAATCTAAACTTGAATAATAACTACCATGCAAGAAATATAAAACTGTATCGGAGTCGACTTTGTATCCTACTGAGATAGTTTCAGTTCCTAATGCTGTTATACTTTTTTCACATGTGCCAGTATCTAGGTTTATCACCATAGTTGGGTTGTGATAATAAAAAGGTTTTTCCTTTACGTATTTGTTTCCATCAATTATCAAACTATCTGTATAAAACTTTGTCGGGAAAGATCGCGTACCAATGGTTAGTGTATTTTCAGAAACACTTATTTTTTCATGAATACGGTTAAGCCACGATGTAATAACTGTTATACTGTCGTTTTCAATATTAAGGTAGTCGAGAGTATATATAACCCACCCTGATTTGTAATTGTCTTTCACTAAATACCATTCCCCTTCAATGGATTTATGGTTTTGTTCAGGCTGCAAACAGCCTAGTTGTAGCAAACAAAGAAGTAGTATGGGTAACTTCATAATGTCAAATCTTTCCTTCGTCCATCCAAATTTTGGCCTTTAGCACAGTCATAACGGTTAGACTGTCGGTTAC
Organism: Bacteroidia bacterium; assembly: GCA_035906255.1. Lineage (GTDB taxonomy): Bacteria > Bacteroidota > Bacteroidia > UBA8524 > UBA8524 > SB11. The sequence continues at coordinate 106,557 of JAMIFM010000025.1, read as the reverse complement.
CTCATTATCCATTACCATACGATACAGTTCGGCAAAAGGGAGTTTGCGTACTTCAAGGCGTTCATCGTCATCGGGGTGGGGTTCGGTAAAACTTAATCCCTTTGCCACATACATATAAGCGTACTCATTAGTAGCACTATTACTGGTATGGCTGGTTAGCAGCAGTTGCCAATCGCGTGCTATAACGCCGCATTCTTCCTGTAATTCACGTTTTGCACTTTCTATCGGCTCCACATCCAAATGCCCGCCGCCTTCGGGTATTTCCCAACTGTATTGGTTAATGGGGTAGCGGTATTGCCCCACAATCCAAGTGTTATACTCATCGTCAAGCGGCAATACCCCAATGGCAAGGTTTTTAAACTCAGTAACGGTATAAATACCGTTGCTTCCGCCGGGGTTTATTACTTTATGATGGTTGATGCGAACCCAAGGGGTTTCGTGTACAATCTCTGATGATAAGGTCGTCCAAGGGTTTTCCTGACTCACGGTGTTAAAGTTTTTTCAAAAATATCTTTTTACTACGCCCTGTGGGGTTTTATTTTGGTTAAAAAACACCTCAACTTTATAGTGAGTACCGCATCATTACAAAAAAACATTGAAAGGGCTGCCGTATTGGTATTAGTGGCCGCTTATTTATGGTTTTTGAGACCTTTGTTTTTTGTAGATTTTTGGTACGATGAAGTAATGAGTTTGGAGGAGTTTATTCTTGTCTCCTTCAAAAAAACAGTTACCGATTATCCTGTTCCCAACAATCATATTTTCTTTAGCGTGTTGATGAACGGCTGGCTAAAGTTGTGGGGTATAAACACCTTTGCACAAGCCGTTCAAAATGTATTTATTGTTCGCTTATTACCCGCTTTGTTTGGTGTGGGGGCGTTGCTGGCTGTTAAATCAGCGGCTGATAAACTCACCCGGCAGCAAGGCGGGATTGTAGCAATGGTAGCATTAATGTGTATGTTGCCTTTTCACAACTATGTTACCCAAGTTCGAGGCTATGGGTTAAGCATATTTCTTGCTGCCTTACTTACCAACAGTATAGTTGCTCTTTTGGTAAACGGTAGTCGCAAAGCCGTGTGGGGAATATTAGCGTGTAGTGCGCTGTTTATTTATACCATTCCGTCAAATTTATATGCAGTAGCAGCTCTTTTGGTTGTTGCCTTTGTGTCTTTTGCTATAAAGATAAATACCCGTGGCCTTAAGACTGCATTGGCAACCAATGCGGCCAAGGGCTTTGCTTTTGTTATTGCAGGCGTGTTGCTGGCTGTTGTGCTTTACTTGCTTGTGTTAAAACAAGTACTAAACAACGATTATGTAAAATCAAACGGGCTTTTCAGGTGGGGGATATGGAAAGAAGCTGCGGTGATTATGGGATATCTGTTTAAACCCTATTACCTGTTGTTAATTCTGCTGTGTGTAGGTTTGTGCGTGGGCTTATATAAAAAAGCAGATATAAAAAGTTTAGGCATATTAAGTGCTGTTATACTATTGCCGTTTGTGTTTAGTTTTATACGTGGGGATAAGCCGTTCGACAGGGTGTTTTTATGGATTTGTCCTTTGCTGGCCGTAATGGCGGGTGTAGCTTTTGATATTCTGTACGATAAAGCAATTAAAGGGGGAATATTAGAACGCTCATTCAGATTTGTAGTATTAATAGCTATGATTTGGAGTTTGCAAGATGCCAAAAAGCAAGCCGAAGCAAGACTTGCGATTGATTTAACAAACGAGGTGAACCGTTGCGATATTTATTATAATAATTTGCTCACTACCTATCATACCCATCAAAATTTAGAGTGGTTTAAGCAGCAATATTATACTGATAGCTTGCCCGTGTACCTGCACGAGGTGGATAAATACGCCATGCACGGATACTTACCTTTGCATGGTATAAGGTGGGAACCCGACCCTCAAAAAATTGAAACAGTTGGTGAGTATTTTGTTATCACTTTAGCTCCCAAAAAGGCCGAAGGCTACTACTTGCAATTTGATAGTTCCTATACATTTCAAAGGCTTAATCCTAATTTGGATTACGTGAATATTGTAAGAGCAAAACGGATTGAAAAGCAGTAGTTTATAAAATATTTCAGGCGCAAAATACTACTGACATAGGGTTGTCATAAACCCGTTGTTGCTTTGTATCATAAACTTAAAACTACAATTATGATACTTGCTCCCACTACTGAAATGTCGCTAAAATCTCAAATGGAAGATTTTGCCGCTTACAACCAATGGGCTAACAAAACCATAGTCGATTGGTTAAAAACCAAACCAGTTGACGTATTTACCCAAAACATACCTTCAAGTTTCCCTACGTTACAAAAAACATTGATGCACATTTGGGATGTTGAACAAGGCTGGATGGGAAGATTGCAGGATGTGCCCACAAAATCGTTTACTTGGGAAGGTTTTGACGGCACACTTGAAGATATTATCGAAGGACTGCTCGAGCAATCAGAAAATACAGCATTGTACGTGCAATCGCTTACCGAAGAAGAATTGATGGGTGATTGTTTTTTCTCAATACCCTATGTGGGCGACCATACGGTTTCTCGCTGGGAGATTTTGCAGCACTCATTTTGTCATGGTATATACCACCGGGGGCAGGTAATAACTATGGGACGCAATTTGGGTTTTACTGATGCCCCAATGACCGATTATATGTTTTATCTTTTGCGAGTGAAACGTGCCCTAAATGACTAACGAAGACATACTTAAACAACGTTTGCAGAGGCAAAACTTTACCAATAATACCTGTAAAACAGCCGCAGAAGTTATTACCTCGTTGGTTGCCGTCCAATCGCAAGAATATGCGGGTGCTAAGTGGGCTTTGGGGCTGCGCCTGCCCGATGCTACTGATGCAAGTATTGATGCTGCGTTTAATGCAGGCGAAATATTGCGTACGCACATGCTAAGACCCACATGGCATTTTGTAACCCCGCAGGATATACGGATGTTGTTGCAGCTAACAGCCCCCTATATTCATGCCCTAAGCGATTACTACTATCGACAAAAGCAATTGGATAAAAAGGTATTTGCGCAATGCCATACGATAATTGAAAAGTCCCTGCGCGATAACAACTATCTTACCCGCGAGGAGTTGAAAGAGGAATTTGATAAAAAAGGTATAACAACAGATACTTTGCGATTGGCTTATATAATGATGCAGGCTGAGTTGGAGGGACTAATTTGCAGTGGCCCCAGAAAAGGCAAACAGTTTACCTACGCTTTGATGGATGAAAGGGTACCGGCTACTAAGCTCCTAAAAAGAGATGAGGCGTTGGAACAGTTTACCCGCCGTTATTTTGAAGGACACGGCCCCGCAACCATACACGATATGGCCAAGTGGAGCGGTTTAAAAATAGGCGATGTGAAAGAGGGGATAGATTTGGCAGGGAGTAGTTTACAATCAGAAATTGTGGGTAAGAATGAGTTTTGGTTTACCCCATCTACAGCAGTAGAAAAAAGCAAGACTGACAATGTTTGGATGTTGCCTACCTACGATGAGTATGTGATAGGGTATAAAGTAAACGAAGTATTTATGGACGAAGCTAAACCCGCGGGCAGCTTAACTTTTGACAGTACCGTAATGATTAACGGAATATTGAAAGGCTGCTGGCGACGAACCATCAATAAAAAAACGGCTGTTTTTGAAGTGAAGATGTTTACGACACCTGAAAAACCTTTGCGAAAACAAATCGAAGAGGCTTGTGAAAAGTACGCAGTCTTTTTTGGGGTAAAGGCAGAAGTGTTTTTTGTGTAGTAAGCGTTACGAACTCTTTATTTTAGAGATTGTTTGCCCAAAGGATTTACTGGGTTTATCCATGTCGTTAATGGCAAAATCTACCGCTTCTTGCACCAATGCCCTCACCTTATCGTTTCGGTAATCACTTGTACCGGTTATCGGAATATGGCGTATTAAATTTCCTGTTCCCTTTAGCAATTTGTGAGGGTCTTTAAGCAGAGTACCTTTATTAAAACCCAAGTTAAGGTGATTGGTATAGATGGGTATCATGCAATACGAATCGCCTAACTTATCTGAAATAGAAAAAGTCGTAGTTAATGCATGGGTATGGTACAACAACTCATTGCTCTCAGGGTGTATATCTAAAACAAACTCCCTTATATCACAAAAAAGGTCAATCAGGTCTTTATCTTTTGCATTCAGCAAAGAAAGAAAACTTGGGTGTATAGGTTTAAAAGCTGTCATTGGGTACCGTTACCGTATTGCATAGCGCAAACAAGATTGCCTTCTGTATCTAAAAATTTGGCTATCCAGCCCACATACGGGATAGAAGTTTTGGGCAATAAAATTTTGCCGCCGTTGTTTTCAACCCGTTGTATTATCTCGTCTATATCCTCAACAGCGATGGTACACTCTAACCCGATAATTTTTTCAGGAACAGGTGAGTACTTACGCGATTGTAATGCGCCTATTAATTCGCCACCTTCCGTAGCATCCGCTTTTATTTGTAAGAAATCCGAAGGGCCATACGATACAAATCCCCACTCAAAAACACCCTCGTAAAAACTTTTTGCACGTTCAATGTCATCAATGTGAATTGCAAAATGAGACAGTTTGTTTTTCATAGTTATAGTATTAAGCAGTTTAAATGCAATGTATGGATAACGGTAGTTGCAGATGGGTTATGCCATCTCAAACTTTGGCAATTGCCATTCGGGCAGGCTACCGTCGGCATTCTCCACCAAGCCGTCGCGCAAGCGCACAATACGTTTGGCACGTTGCGCAATGTCTTCTTCGTGCGTAACCACAATAATAGTATTACCTTGTTTGTGCAAATCTTCAAACAACTGCATAATCTCTACTGAGGTTTTAGTGTCCAAGTTACCTGTAGGCTCATCGGCTAATATTATGCTGGGTTTGTTTACCAAAGCGCGGGCTACCGCTACACGCTGGCGTTGTCCGCCCGAAAGTTCATTCGGCCTGTGATTAACACGGTCGCCCAAGCCTACCGATTTCAATACTTCCATTGCACGAGCTAAACGGTCATCTTTCTTTACTCCAGCATATATCAGCGGTAAAGCCACGTTTTCTAACGACGATAAGCGCGGCAGCAGGTTAAAGGTTTGAAACACAAAACCAATCTCCTGATTACGGATATCGGCCAATTCATTATCACCCATACTGCTCACATCCTTTCCGTTCAGCATATACGTGCCTGAGGTAGGGGTATCTAATGCTCCTAATACGTTCATCAGGGTAGATTTTCCTGAACCCGAAGGCCCCATCAGCGCCACGTATTCACCCTTAAATATTTCAATATTTACATCTTTAAGGGCGTATAATACCTCGGTGCCCATTATGTAGCGGCGTTGGATATGTTGTAAATGGATTAATGCACTCATGTAATTTCTAATTTGGGATTAAAAATTTGAACCTGTTGCTCAGCCTTTGTCTATCACCTTTGGTGCGCGGAAATAATCACTATCTTTCTTAGGAGCATTTAACAAAGCATCTGCCTTGCTCAAATGTCCTTTTACTTCATCCGCTCGTAACACATTCACATCATCGGTCATATAAATCAGCGGTTCCACTCCTTCTGTATCCACTTGGTTCAACTGTTCGCAAAAACCGATTATTTTTTCCAAATCAGCCTTAATCGCTTCCCGTTCTCCTGCTTCAAATTCAAGCCTTGCCAAGTGTGAAAGATGGTTTACCAACTCATCGTTTACTCGCATATTCGTTCAATTTAGTTTCAATAATATGAAAAACATTTTGTTTCAACTCCTCAGCATCAGAGGGTTTTAGATGGGCAGCCGATATGGGACGATGAACATACATTCTCAACTTTCCCGGGCGTGCTGCAACCGGCCCGTATTCGGTTACTTTAATCCAGTTATCAGGTAAAGTAACAGGCAATACATACGCACCCGATGCTATGGCAGCCTTAAAAGGGCCGTCTTTAAACCTGCCCAAATCAGGTACCCAAGTGCCGATAGTCCCTTCGGGAAATATCACAATACCGGTTTTGTCTTCCTGCATCCGTTTATTGGCCAACTTAAAAGCGGCAGCCGCATTATGCGGGCTTTTTCTATCCACGCCAATATCCATAGTTCTGAAAAAACGTCCAAACACAGGTATGTTTGCCAATTCAGCTTTAGCCATAAAAGTCATATACCCCGGCAGTCCGCAGGTTATAACGGGAATATCTACATACGAAGTATGATTGGCTACAACCACGTATGTTTTTTTTGGATCGTATTTTTCTTCAAACTCTACTTTTAGCCATAAACCCGATAAAGTCATCAGAAACCAGCCCCACACTTTGCGGCCAAAGTGGGCGGCAGGATACATTTTTTTATGTGATAGGGTAATGGCAAACCAAGGAAACAGTAGTATAAAGCCCAAACCCAACAAAAAGAAAAACCACCAGCCGTGCAAACGTTGCAAAACATTTGGAGGTGGTATTTTTGGGGCTTTTTTCCTACCCATTCAATACGGTTTTTAATTGCTCCACTTGATATTTTAAGAAGTTCTCAAGGGGTTTCACTGCCACCATTTTCAAAAACATATTCAAATCGGCTTCCAGTATTGCGTTTACTTCACATCCGTTTGCAGCAGGAGTAATCACCCATTTCAACATAAAATCAAAAGGTTTTCTACCATCGGGTTCAAGAATAATTAACGCATCTTCAATGGTTTCTTTCATTCTCAAAGCCAAATCGGCAGTACCTTGTATGGTAAAACTGCAATTTACTTCGGTGCTTTGCCAGTTAACCACCTGTGCAGGCATTAACTGTTTATGGTTGTTGCAATCTGCCAAAAAAGTAAAAACATCGGCAGAAGGTTTGCTTATAGCCGTTTGGCCTGCTTCAATTACTGTCATTGTTGTTTTCTGGTTGCTATTATTGATGCTACTATAACGGATAAAAACAGGCCGATTAATACTAATGGCCCGGTAAAAGAAATAACAGCCCCTGAAAAGGTAAAAAGCTGTCCCGCTTTGTCTAATTTGGTTTGCACCACTTTTGCTGAGTCCGTTGCCATTTGCTCAATACGGGGTCTGTCGGCTTGTGTAGTACGCACAGTATCTGTATAATTTACCACAAAATGCTCTTTGTATTGGGCAATAGTGGTTGCTGTCGAGTCTTTTTCTTTTACAAAAAAGGCTTCGGCTTCTTTCATGTATCCCACTTTAACGTCAGGATTCACATAGTTAAAGTATATTACATATCCGATGGCAGTTACAATGGCAGCCATCGCCGATATAAGGATACCATTAAACATACAACGGGCAAAAGAAATCATTCCGCCGTTGCGTTGTTTATAATCCCTTAATGCAAGGTATATGCCTGTGCCCAGCGTTAGCAGGTTAATAACAAGGATGTAAAGTTTTGAAGAAGGATCTTTAAAAATGTCTAACTGGTTGCCGACTAAGGTTTCGATAAGGATAAATGCTCCGGCCAGCGCACCCCACAAATACGTTTGTTTCATTTTGGTTCAATAAAAAATGCCTTCGGCAAAAGTACATTACCAAAGGCATATAAATGCGTTTATACTGCCCAAAAAAGACAGTTACTATCCTAAAAGTTTCTTATGCTTCGTCAGCGCGGTCGTAGTCTTCAGAGTATTCGGCTTGTGAGCGGTTAAACTCTTCAAAATCGTACTCAGGCATCAGTTCGCTTTTCACGTGGTTTATGGTGTCGTTCAAGGCATCCATAAATTTGTTAAAATCTTCTTTGTATAAAAAGATTTTATGCTTCACATACATTCCGTTATCCTGCCTTTTTTTGCTCTCGGTAATGGTTATGTAATAGTCATTCCCACGGGTAGATTTAACGTCAAAAAAATAGGTGCGTTTTCCTGCCCTTATTTTTTTTGAGTAAATCTCATCTCTATCATTTTTGTTAAAATCCTCCATTTTAATCCTCTATTGCGTTTCGTTTAGTTCTGCAATTACTCCAATATTTCTGTAAAAATAGAAAGTTGCAGGCATTATTTGCAAATTTTAGTCGAATTTTTTTTTGCAAGAATGAGGATTTTTGATATATTATGAAGAAGCGTCTTCAACCTCTTCACGCATCTGCTTATAATACAACTCGGCATATTTGCCTCCTGCATCCAATAAGGTTTTGTGGTTTCCGGTCTCTATAATTTCACCGTCATCAAGCACAATTATGTTATCGGCGCCTATTACAGAGGAGATTCGGTGGCTGATAATAATTGCCGTTTTATCTTGAAAAATGTCTTTAAAATTAGTCAAAATAGTAGCCTCAGTTTTAGTATCCACCGCTGATAAGCAGTCGTCCAACAACAAAATTTCAGGTTCTTTAATAATTGCCCTTGCTATGGCCACACGCTGTTTTTGTCCGCCTGATAGCGTTACACCCCGCTCGCCAACCATCGTCTCAAACTGCTTCGGAAAATCCATAATATTATTATAAATATCCGCCTGTTTTGCTGCGTTTGCCACTTTCTCATGCGGGTTTTCGCGATTGCTCAAGCCAAAAGCAATGTTTTCGGAAATACTGTCGCTAAACAAAAACACATCTTGCGGCACATAGCCCACACGCTCCCTAAAATCTTCAAGATTAGTAGCACTTAGCGGTTTTCCATCAATAAGTATTTGTCCTTCCTGCACATCGTACAAACGCAACAACAACGAAGCTATGGTGCTTTTACCTGAGCCTGTAGAACCGATAATACCAAAGGTTTGCCCTTTTTGTATGCTGAAATTAATATTAGTTAATGCGTTTTGCTTAGCGTTTTCATACTTAAAGCCCACGTTCACAAACTCAATAGCACGGTTAAAATCAAACGATTGGTGGCTGGCATTCATAATTTCAGGTTTAGTATCCAAAAACTCATTGATACGTGCCTGAGATGCCGCTGCCCTTTGCACCAACGAGGTAATATAGCCCAACGAAGCCACAGGCCATGTAAGCATATTCACATAAATTACAAACTCGGCAATATTACCGTATGTAAGTTCGCCGGCAATTACCAGCTTACCGCCTATAAAAATGGTTAACAAAGTACTAAGCCCTACCAGCATCATAATAAGCGGGAAGAACAACGCATCCACTTTTACCAGCTTCATCGATTTATGTTTATAATCCTCACACTCCTTTTCAAAAGCGCGTTGCGATGCAGCTTCTTTGGCAAATGCCTTGATGATTTTTATTCCTGAAAATGCCTCTTGGGTAAAACTGGTAACCTTAGACAGTTGCGATTGTATCCTGTCACTTTGGTGCTCAATCATTGTGTTCACATAGTAAATAGCAATGGCCAAAATAGGCAGCGGGATAAGTGAGTATAACGTAAGCTCTACATTTTTTGAGAGCATGATAGCAATAACAATCACAAACAGTGTGATAGTATTGATAAAGTACATAATAGCTGGGCCAATGTACATACGTACACGTCCCACATCCTCACTAATACGGTTCATCAAATCACCGGTATTATTTTTTCGGTAAAACGATTGTGATAGTTTTTGGTAATGTGCATAAATGTCATTTTTCATGTCATACTCAATGTGCCTTGATACCACAATAATGGTTTGGCGCATAAAAAACATAAAAATGCCTTTTAATATGGTAGTACCCACAATCAGCATAAAAAAGTAAAGGCTCACCTTTCCAATGGCTTCTATTGTACTATCGTTCAGTACAAAACCCGGTTCATCGGTTATCTTTTTGCCTTCGCTCATGGCTTCGCTCACCAGCGGGCCAATCCACACACCAAAAATATTAGAAACGGTAACAAACAAAGTACCCAGCAGCAATTTCCAGCGGTACTTATAAAGGTATTTATTAAGGGTTGATAAGGTTTTCAAGGGATTGTAAAAAAAGGGTTATGTTAAGTCAAAAAAAACTACTTTTGCGGCATCTTTTTAAAACCGCACAAAATTATCACATTATGTTGGAAACTAAAGAAAACATTCAGGCCACACAGGTTGACCTATTTGGACAGTTATCTACTTTCGACCACGAACAAGTAGTTTTTTGCCAAGACAACCATACCGGCCTAAAAGCCATTATTGCCATACACAACACGGTTTTAGGACCGGGCTTGGGCGGTACCCGCATGTGGCTTTATAACAACGAAAAGGATGCCATAAATGATGCTTTGCGTCTTTCTCGCGGAATGACATACAAAGCTGCCATCAGCGGATTGAACCTTGGCGGAGCAAAAGCGGTTATTATTGGCGACGCTAAAACCCAGAAAAGTGAAGCTCTTTTCCGTAAATTCGGCCGTTTTGTTGAGAACCTAAACGGTAAATATATCACTGCTGAAGACGTGAACACTACTACTAAAGATATGGAGTATGTGAACATGGAAACTGAGCACGTGGTTGGTTTGCCCGAGTGGACAGGTGGCGGCGGCGATCCTTCGCCTGTAACGGCTTTCGGTACTTATATGGGTATGAAGGCATCTGCCAAGCAAGCATGGGGTAACGACAGTTTGGCAGGCAAAACCGTAGCCGTACAAGGTATTGGTAAAGTTGGTTTCCACTTGCTTGAGCATTTGCACAACGAGGGAGCTAAAATTTATGTTACCGACCTTAACCAAGATATTTTGAAGAAAGCCAACGATACTTTTGGTGCTATTGTAGTACCCGGTGATGATATTTTTGGCTTAGACGTTGATATTTTTGCGCCTTGTGCTATGGGTGCTATACTGAACGACCAAACTATCCCTCAATTGAAGTGCAGCATTGTTGCCGGTGCAGCTAACAACCAACAGGCTGACGAAAAAGTACACGGACCTATGTTGAAGGAAAAAGGTATTTTGTATGCTCCTGACTTTGTAATTAATGCAGGTGGTTTGATTAACGTTTACAGCGAGTGGACTGGTTACAACAAAGAAAAAGCATACTCACAAGCTGAGAACATTTACAACACCATTTTGAACATATACTCACACGCTGATGCGCACAATACTCACCCGCAAGCTGCTGCTATAGCACTTGCTGAGAAGCGCATTCACGATACAATGAAACTTCGTTCAACCTATTAATTTAGGCGACTTGATATTTTAAAAGCCTGTGTGCAAATGCATACAGGCTTTTTGTTTGCAGTTAAGTTCTATTTTTGTTTTACTTATGCGCTACCTCACCATTCCGCCGCCACCTTCACTGACACTGTACGTGCGCAGTTTTTGGGTGCTTGAAGGTGAGGCATCGCCACAAACCCCATACATCTACCGTTCGTATGCCGATGGTTGCCCTGAGTTGATTTGTCACTACAAAGGCGGGTTTAACGAAATAACTCCAAACGGAATCGTATCCTCTCCCCTGTTTCATCTACACGGTCAATCGCAACACTACCGCAGGTTTATCACCACTGAGGATTTTAGCATTTTCGGTGCATACCTGTATCCCTATGCTCTGCCTTTATTATTTAGCATACCCAGCTATGAGGCGAGCAATCAGACCCCTGATTGGGTAACCTTAGCACACGCTGACGGCCGTTGCCTTGAAGAACAGATGATGCTGGCTGTAAGCAACAAACAACGCTACCAATTACTTTCAACCTTTTTGCAAAACAAACTAAACGGTCTGCTTGTGCCCCACCAAGGCATTTTTACATCAATAAAGCAGGTGTTGTTTGACTCTGCCATTAATAACGTAAGTAACTTGGCAGATACATATAGCCTCTCAGTCCGCCAGTTTGAACGAAGATTTAAAGAATATTCAGGCTTTAGCCCAAAACTATATACCCGTATTGCCCGTTTCCAAAACGTGCTGAAAAAATACGGAAACAAGCAACCGCTTACTGACATTGCTCTTCGATGCGGATATTAAGACCAATCGCATTTTATCCGTGATTTTAAAGCCTTTTCAGGTCATCATCCCAAAACTTATTTTGCAGGCAATGCCGAGGGCTCAGAATATATGAGCGAGGGATAAATGTCGTGTTTATACAATTTCATGCAATACACACTTTCTATTTTTGCATCCATAATCATAAAAAACTATGAAAACACTTAACATTCCGCAAGGGCACCACACAGTAATGCCCTACTTAATTTTAAACAAGGCTACGTTGTTTTTTGATTTTGCTAAATCGGTATTTGATGCACAGGAGGTAAGCCGTTATATGCGCGAAGGCAGCACCGAAATTATGCACGCTGAAATACGTATTGGCGACAGCCTGATAATGTTTGGCCAAGCGGGCGGGCCTTGGCAGCCCTGCACATCGGGATTATATGTTTATGTTGCTAATGCTGATGATTGCTACGCAAAAGCATTAGCCGCAGGGGCAACCTCTATTTTTCCGCCTGAAAATAAAGATTATGGTCGTAGTGGTGGTGTTACCGACCCGTTTGGCAACACTTGGTGGATTACACAAATTTTATAAACCTACTATAAACAAAAAACGCCTGACAGTTGCTGTCCGGCGTTTTTTGCTCAATTAAAACTTCTATTTATCTATGGATGACAATGGAAATTTACACGTTGTCGTTCAATATCACCGCTGTGATTTTTTGCTATGGCCAGTTCAAACACCATTTCCGACGAGCTTTTAACATTGTTAACCCAAAAAGCGTTTAACACTATTGTGTTTCCATGCAAATGATCGCCTCCAAAAAACACCACACTTTGCGAAGTGGTATTGGTAATCTTCACATCGTAGCCGTGCAAATCACCCGTAGAAGTAACAGTGCCTTTAAGCCATACTGTATCGCCCAAGTTAAATATTGTACCTTCTTTAGGCGATTGTATGTTGAACACCGCTTTTTCAGCCGACTTACTTGATGGGGAAGGATTTTGCTCCTTCTTACTGCACGAAGTGATAAAGAACGTAAGTATTGCAGCCAATGCTGCTATTTTTATAAACGGTTTCATTAGTTAGATACATTAGAACATATAAACGATGCTTGAGGTGAATGAAATTTTCTCAGATACACTTCCTCCGCCCCAGCTATAAATTAAGGGTTGTTTAACGCCCACCCCTACGGCCATCATATAAAAATACACATCGGCCACTGCTGTAGCCGCAAATGAATTACCACCCGTGAAATTTAAAAATCCATCGGGTTTGTACCAATCACGTTCACGGTGCTCATAGCTAATACCTATTTGCGGTAAAAAGCTGGTATTACGGTAATCCTGCCAGTAAAACAGGCGCAATGCCCCGTTAAACTTATTACCGTACCAATACTCATTTGCTCCGGCATTGTTCACCGTATATCCAGCCTCAACATTCACGCCTGCCTGTTTATATCTTACGGTATATAACAGGTTTACTGGCACATCAAAAGAGCCGGTGCCTTGTTGCATATTTTGGGGTAAAATGCCGTTAGCATCCCTCCTATTTGTAGCTCCAAAAGGTAGTTTTATCCCCCCGCCTATCTGCAAAGCGTGTTTAAATTTTCTCTTCGCGCTATCAGTAGTGTTAAGCAACACATAATTGGCCATAAGGGTAATATCGCCAATGCCCTGTGTGCGGGTGCTTACGCCACCCTCATTTCTTGCAAAATAGGTGTACGGTACAAATGCAAACAGTTGCACCCTTTTGTGGGGTACATACCTGCCCCACACAGTAGCTGTAGTAAAATACTCGGTTGAATAAACGGGCTTTTGCCCGTCGAACAAGGTTTGGTGTTTTGAGGTAAAGGATGAATAGTTATACTTTATGCCTACAAAGTGTCGACCAAAGCGGGGTAAAATCCCCATTGTACTGCCCCCAACTGCGCAGCCGCATACTTCGCAGGCAAGCGCATTGGCCACACACACCATTGCAACAATGGCGGTTATATATTTTTTCATTAAAGCTGTTTAAAACGTTTGACGATAAAGAATCTGAAAATTGTCGGATGTCAAACTGTAGCTTCGGGCGGGTGGAAAACAGAAAAAGAAAATTCACACGGTGAAAATAATTCCTCAGTACTGCTATAAACAGTCGTGCTTATTGTTTCAAAAGGATGTACCTGCCATTGCCCTATAATGTCAAATGCAGGAATTTCTATCTTTTCAATTCCCTTGTGGGGTAAAAAAGGAGCTTTGCTTTCGTCTGTTTTGTCCAGTTGCTTCTCAAGATGACAACTGCCACCGCAATCACTATCCGGATTATCGCGGTTTTCGCAAAGATTTTGGGCAATGTATTGTTGGTTGGCCTGCCAATACACCATTACGCCAACCTTTACTAATAAAGGCCATGCCAGTATAACGGATAAAAATATGGCAAGCAGTTTTTTCAAACTAAAATCGGGGGCGAAAATACAGCATTATTGGCGGCAGAAACATAACTTTCGGAACTTTTTTAAAACTATGAACGCTACTGATAAAACCAAAATAACCCGCCTTGCCAAACGCGGTGATTATTCCGAAGAAACCATCCATGATATTTTAGATGAGGGTTTGATATGCACACTAAGTTATGCACAAAACAACCAGCCTTTTAGCATCCCAACCGGGTATTGCCGTATCGGTAACTACCTGTATGTGCACGGCTCAGTGGGCAGCGGTTATATGCGTCAAATGGCCGAGGGTATCCCTGTGTGTATTAGTGTAACACACATTGATGCTTTAGTACTTGCAAAATCAATATTCCACCACTCGGTAAATTACCGCTCGGTAATTGCATTTGCCAATGCTGAATTAGTTACGGATGATACTGAACGGATGGATGCACTTGAAGCCTTTACTGAAAAAATGATACCCGGCCGTTGGAAAGAAAGCCGTTTGCCAAACGCAGGTGAAATGCGCCAAACCATGATTTTGAAATTTAAACTGGATGAGGCTTCGGCCAAGTTACGCCAAGCCCCGCCTTCGGATGATGAGGAAGATTTGGATTTACCCTATTGGTCGGGCTTATTACATATTAAACAACAGGTGGTTGCAGCAACTCCTGACGATATTACCACTGAAAAGCGCCTACCCTATCCCGGCTATTATGGTTTATAAACAATGGTTTAAAAACCAACGCCAAATTCAATATCGCATACATATAGATTTTAGTAACTTCGCACCCCATATATGGACGGCAAACCTTACCTTGTGGGTATAACAGGCGGAAGCGCATCAGGCAAAACCCTTTTTCTGAAATCACTTAAAGAGAAATTTGGGCCTGATGAGATTTGTTTTATATCGCAGGACGATTATTACAAACCGCTTGACCAACAAGTGCGCGATGAAAACGGTGAGGTGAATTTTGATTTACCTGAATCCGTTGATTTACCGCGTTTTCATGTTGATTTATTAAATCTTGCCGCCGGAAAAACTATTAAAAAACAATCGTATAATTTTAATAACCCTAATGAGCCTGTTGATTGGTTGGACTTTAAACCGGCACCTATCATAATTATCGAAGGGCTTTTTATTTTCTATTACAACGATATTTTTGATATGCTGTCGCTAAAGCTATTTGTAGATGCCGATGAGGATTTAAAACTTCAACGGCGTTTGCAACGCGATGTAACTGAACGCAACATACCGCAAGATTTGGTGCTATACCAATGGCAATACCATGTGCAGCCTGCCTTTCAAAAATACCTGTCGCCCTACAGAGAAATGGCTGATATAATAATTTTAAATAACAGCCACTTTACCACCAGCCTACAAGTAATTGAAAATCATTTCAAGACTTTGTTAACTGACACTAAAATACAAAGAGGTTAAATAATACATTTGCAAGTATATGAATTACCGTTTTGCAGTAATTGGCATGGGTCGTTTCGGCTCTAAAATAGCCCTTACCTTATCAAACAGAGGAGCTGAGGTGGTGGCAATTGACAGTGAAGAATCGAAGGTTGACCCTTTGCGCGATGATGTTGCTTATGCAATCACAATGGACAGTACTGATGTGAAATCGCTTGAGGCAGTGAACATTCGCGACATGGATGCTGTGGTGGTTGCAATAGGTGAAAACTTTGAAGCATTATTGCTAACTGTAGCCCACCTTATGGATTTGCAAGTAAAACGAATTATTGCCCGCGCAGGTAACCGCCAGCAACGTATGATACTTGAAAAAATGGGGATAAAAGAAATTCTATCACCCGAGGATGAAGTAGGTATTATTGTGGCCGAGCGGCTTATACATCCCAGTGTAATGACTTTTTTGCAATTGCCGGATGATTATGAAATTGCAGAACTACGCCCCCCAAAAGGAGTATGGAACCGTACTGTGGGGGAATTGCACATGCAAGAAAAATATGAATTAAATCTTATTACTATAAAACGTGAGTATGAGGTAATTGACAGTGCCGGACTACCCGCAAAAGAGGCTCATATATTTGGCATACCCAAAGAAAATACTATCATTTACGATACCGATACTATCATTATTCTTGGCAAAGAGAATGATATTGAGCGTTTTATAGAAATTAACAGCTAAACTATAATACCCTGCTTTTCAGCTTTTTGTAAAAAAAAACGGCAACGCTGTGGCTCACATTGCACTTTTATACCACAACGTCTATATTTGCCGTTCTTTAAAATTTTGGTAAATACCGCATTAAAGACATTTATATATAATTAAGAGAACCGAATGAAAAATCAAGGCGTTGTAAAGTTTTTCGCCATCGCGCTGATACTGGTGTGTTTATACCAGCTATCATTTACCCTGAAGGCTTACATGATTGAAAAAGAGGCTGACGAAGTAAGCATGGGAGACCCCGTGTTGAAACGTAAATACCTCGATTCTATTGCTACAGAAAAGGTATATAACCTTGGAATTAAAAGTTTTACTTACCTACAAGTTAAAGAAGCCCAATTGAACTTGGGTCTTGACTTGCAAGGGGGTATGAACGTGGTAATGGAGATTTCTGTGGCCGATATTATCAGGGCATTAGCCAGTGATGGCGAATCTAAGGCACTAAACACGGCTCTTGATTCTGCAATAGCTGCCAAATCTATTAACCCGGAAGTAGATATTATTGATGAGTTTAGCAAGCTGTTTAAAGCTTCTAATCCTAATCTTAAGTTAAGTTCTATCTTCTACAACAAAGACCAACAAATCAGCCTTACTTCTACTGATGAAGAAGTGATTGAATACCTTAAAAGGGAGTCTTCTGCATCGGTTGACAGGATTTATAAAATTTTAAAAACTCGTATCGACCAATTTGGTGTTACACAACCAACCGTGCAGTTGCTTGGCAACTCAGGCCGCGTAATGGTTGAATTGCCCGGTATTGACAACCCTGAAAGGGTGCGTCGTTTGCTTCAAAACACCGCTAAGCTTGAGTTTTGGAACGTTTACAGTGTTCAGGAGTTTGATGCTCATTTTGGTAAAATGAGTGAATACTTGAAAAACAAAAACGAGCTAAACAAAGCTGATTCAGGCAAGTTAACTACTGATACCACTCAATTAGCTGCCACTGCACCAACAACACCTATAGGTGCTGATACTTCAAAAACAGACTCAGGTGTTGCAAAGAAAGCCGACACAGGCACCAAAGACAGTGCTACATTGGCGGCTGAGAAAGCAAAAGAAAGAAACTTCCTTATCGAAGCCGGCTTCTTCCCTAACTATGCCCAAACTGAAGACGGTCAATATACATTTGGCGATGGTGCTCACATTGGTTCATCAGCAGTAAAAGATACAGGTAAGGTTAATGCCATTTTGAATGACCCTGTATTAAAAGAGCAAGTTTTACCTTCTGATATGATGTTTGCATGGGGCAACAAACCTGTGGATGAAGAAGGCAAAGTAATGTTCCTATATGCCTTGAAAGCTGAACGCGACGGTGGTGCTGCTCTTGAAGGTGATGTAGTTACTGATGCCCGCCCATCTGTTGACCAATTGGGTAATAATGAAATTAGCATGACTATGAGCTTGGATGGTGCACAAAAGTGGAGGAAAATTACTGCCACCGCTTCTGCTGCCAAGCCTCAAAAAGCCGTAGCCATTGTATTGGATGGTTTGGTGTATTCAGCTCCTACTGTAAATGGTGAAATTCCTAACGGTCAATCACGCATCATGGGTAGCTTTACTCCTGAAGAAGCAAAAGATTTGTCAAACATTCTTAAAGCAGGTAAACTTCCTGCACCTGCTCGTATTGTTGAAGAAGCGGTAGTAGGTCCTACGTTAGGTAAAGACAGTATCAAGAGCGGTATGCTTTCTATATTGGTTGGTTTCCTTGCGGTTATCCTAACCATGTATATTGTATATAACACTGCCGGTTTAATTGCCGACTTAGCTGTGTTGTTAAACTTGTTCTTTATCGTAGGAACATTAGCCTCATTCCAAGCGGCACTAACCCTTCCGGGTATTGCAGGTATCATCCTTACCTTAGGTATGGCGGTAGATGCTAACGTACTTATTTACGAACGTATTAAAGAAGAAATATGGGCAGGTCGTAACCTTCGCACGGCTATTGCAAACGGTTATAAAAATGCTGCTTCGGCAATTATTGACTCTAACTTAACAACTGCCCTCGCAGGTGCTGTATTGGCAGTATTTGGTTCAGGCCCTATATCAGGTTTCGCTATCACCCTGTTGATAGGTATTGCCAGCTCAATGTTCACTGCGTTTTTATTAACCCGTGTAGTGTTTGAGTGGATGGCTAAACGTGAGAAAAATGTGGCGTTTTGGTTCCCCGCCACCAAAAGCTTGTTGCGTAACTCAAACTTCGACTTTATAGGTAAGAGCAAACTATTCTATACCGTTTCAGGTATTGTAATATTGGCCGGTGTTGTATCAATGTTTGTTCGCGGCTTTGATACCGGTGTTGATTTTAAAGGCGGTTGGTCGTATGTGGTTAAGTTTGAAAATCCTGTTACTGCTGCTGACGCGCGTGCTGCATTAGAAGCTCCCTTTGGTGCAAAACCTGAGGTAAAAGTATATGGTACTGATAACTCATTAAAAATTACTACCACTTACTTAATTAACAGCCAAGATGCTAAAGCCAGTGAAATGGTACTTGCTAAATTGGATGAAGGTTTAAAAACCACCAAAGGCGGCAAATACGAAATACTTACTTCATACAAAGTAGGCCCCACTGTAGCATCTGATATTAAAAACGCAGCTATTCTGTCAATCGTTTTAGCGTTGATAGGTATGTTTGTTTATATATTGGCACGTTTCAAACGTTGGCAGTTTGCATTGGCAACTGTAGTGATGCTTACCCACGACGTTCTGTTGGTGTTGTCGTTGTTCTCATTACTGCACGGTATCGTTCCTTTCGGCCTTGAAATCGACCAAGCCTTTATTGCAGCGATACTTACCGTAATCGGTTATTCAATTAACGACTCGGTGGTTGTATTTGACCGTGTAAGGGAGTTCTTAGGCGAGCACAAACATGAGAAGGATACTTCTAAAGTAATTAACCTTGCTTTGAACAATACCCTTAGCCGTACGATAATGACCTCGTTAACTACTATTATAGTTATCCTGTTAGTATTCTTGTTTGGTGGTGAAACCATCAGAGGGTTTGCTTTTGCTCTAACAACAGGTATTATTCTTGGTACTTATTCATCATTGTGTATTGGTAGCCCGCTATCAGCACAATTGATTGCGTGGAGTAACAAAAAAGCAGAGAATAAATAATCTTATATAGTTAATAATAAAAAAGAGTCGGCTTGTTTCACAAGCCGACTCTTTTTGTTTACTACTTACTTTGCTTTAGCAATTTTATTCTTATGTAAGAATAAAACTAATCATGGGCAACTATTGCCTTTCAGCCCCTTTCTATCTTTCCTTATTTAGCTATCATCTTAAGCCCAACTATTGAGGCTATAAGAGTAGATATAAAAAACATCCGCCAAAAATCGGCCGGTTCTTTAAAAACAATAATGCCAACTAATACTGTACCTACTGCCCCAATTCCTGTCCATACAGCATAAGCAGTACCCATAGGCAATGTGCGTGTAGCTTTGTACAATAAAAACATACTTAGGGTAAGGGTAATAAAAAAACCTGCCCACCACCCTATTGCAGCAGTACCAGCTGTGCTTTTGGCTTTACTTAAACACGTTGTAAAACCAACCTCAAACAATCCTGCTATTATTAATGTTAACCAAGCCATCGTTAAAAATTTTAAGACTTTTGAAGCTGCAAACCAAGTGCCAAATCTATCCCTAGAAGGTTTTATACCTTACCACACCATTAAATAGTATTTTAGTTTATTTTTGCGCACCCGAAACGAATAAACGATGAGAGAAATCCAATTCCGTGAAGCACTGCGCGAAGCGATGAGCGAAGAAATGCGCCGCGACCCTAATGTATTTTTAATGGGCGAAGAGGTAGCAGAATATAACGGTGCATATAAAGTGAGCCAAGGTATGCTTGATGAGTTTGGTGCCAAAAGGGTAATTGATACCCCTATTGCCGAACTTGGTTTTGCAGGCATTGGTGTTGGTGCTGCCATGAACGGCTTGCGCCCCATTATTGAGTTTATGACGTTCAACTTTTCACTGGTTGCTATTGACCAAGTGATAAACAGTGCGGCTAAAACCCTTAGCATGAGCGGTGGCCAGTTTGGTGCCCCTATGGTTTTTCGCGGCCCTACAGGAAATGCCGGCCAGCTTGCTGCCCAGCACTCACAAAATTTTGAAAACTGGTATGCAAACTGCCCCGGTTTAAAAGTTGTTGTGCCCAGTAACCCTTACGATGCCAAAGGATTATTAAAAGCTTCTATACGTGATAACGACCCTGTTATTTTTATGGAAAGTGAATTAATGTATGGTGATAAAGGAGCTGTGCCCGAAGAAGAGTACCTGCTTCCTTTGGGAGTTGCTAACATTACCCGCCAAGGTAATGATGTTACTATTGTATCATTTGGTAAAATGATGAAAGTAGCCCATGAAACTGCTGATGAGCTTGCCAAAGACGGCATAAGTGCTGAAGTGATTGACTTGCGCAGTGTGCGCCCTATTGACTACGATACCATTATCAACTCGGTGAAGAAAACCAACCGCTTGGTAATTGTGGAAGAAGCATGGCCGCTGGCTTCTATATCATCAGAAATTTCATACATGGTTCAACGTCGTGCATTTGATTACTTAGATGCCCCTATACAACGTATCACCAATCGTGATGTGCCTATGGGCTATGCCCGTGCAATGGTTGATGCAACAGTACCCACTGTGCAACGTACCCTTGAAGCCATAAAATCAGTAATGTACGCATAAGATTTACGTCTAAAATATAGTGAAAGCCACCTTTGCAGGTGGCTTTTTTCATTTTAAACATTACAGTATCAATTCGCCTGAAACCATCTTATGGAAATCTTCAAAAGTTTTGATAAATACCTCCGTCCGTCGCCTATCAAACAATGGCATCCCGCAATAATTCATTTCTATTAAATCAATGTGCAGGTACTTACATATCTCAGCAGCAAACTCATAATCATACAAAGGCCCTTCACCCTCATAAAAAAATTGACCGAAATCCGTACTTCCCTTTACCTTCCAAAAAACAGAAAACAGTTTCTTGTCATAAAAAAAATCATTGGGTTCAATTTTTAGTCTCAAATTTTCCTTTTCCTTGTCGGATACTATTGCAAGATTAATAACAGGCAGATGGTTTTCTGTAACCCTGTAATAGTGACGATAGTACTCGTAATCATCATAGTGTTCCTTTTCGTAGTATGTTACTGACATAATTGATAAAGTGTGTGGTGTTACTTAAGCCCAATACGGGCTATACATACTTACGATGAAAGCCGGATGTTGGATTTAAATTTTTGAAAATTTTTTACCAAAATTTTAAACCCGTTGTTTCCACACCGTCAAAACACCCAAATTTCACTTTTAAGCAAAACTTAACCATAAAAGTTGTAGCAAAAGTGAAATTGTTTTCTATATTTGAATTGCAATGTATTGGTTTCTATCCTCCGGTACATTACGTGAAGTAGCTGTTTAATTGCATAATCACTATTGTATGATTCATTCGGCCCTTAATTTTCTTACCCAAGAAGTGAACCGCTACCTGAATTTAAAAACAGGCGGGGCACTAAGCGATTTGGCCGTGCTTACCAGCGTTGCAAACTCAAAAGGATTAGCAATACCCAACAAAACCATCGGAGTTTCACTGATAAACATCGAGGAAGACCGTGTATCAAAAGACCAACAGGTAAAAGTGCGTAACACTGCCGGAGGTTTTGATGCCCGCAATCCTGATATATATCTTAATTTATATGTACTCTTCTCAGCCAATTATACCAACAATGAGTTAGCTGATAGCGGAGATGATTATATAGAAGGATTGAAACAACTGAGTAACATTATCGGATTTTTTCAAGGTAAAAGCGTTTTCACACCCGCCAACTCGCCGTTGATGGCCACATTGGCTCCCGAAATACCCAAACTGGTATTGGAGTTATTCTCGTTTACGTTTGAGCAGATGAATAATTTTTGGAGTGTGGTGGGCACAAACTATTTACCCAGTGTGTTATATAAAGTGCGGATGATAACTATACAAGAAAACAGTATAGAACCCGCAGGATTAATAGAAAACCTTGGTATTGACTTAGCAGGTAAAAACTAATGGCAGGCTATCAAACATTAATAAAACTTGAAATGCTGCACAGCTTCTATAAAAGTGGTGTAACAGATGATTTTGAGTTTGTATTGACCGCCGATTTACAACGATTGCTGCGCCAACAGCGGTTGCTATACAGGAATTTCGGGTGTGGTTTTAGTGTATTGTATGAAAGCACACAACCCAATACCCCCACTATTGATATTGATACTGATTTGAACTTTGTGTTTGGAATCAGTGTTAAAAACCCTGCTGCTTTCTTCGGGATTACTGATTTGAACGAAAAAGCACCGTCAACAGTAACTTATATAAACGGGTGTCGTATGTTTTATTATACCGACGGGGCATTGACTGACCTAAAGTATAAAGTATTACATGCCATGTACGCTGAACGCTTTAGTTTCAGGCTTACCGAAAAAACAACATCCAGATCCCTGAAGGTTACAATAAAAAATCAAAGCGGTGCTGCCGTTATTGCGCAATACGATATTGACGGAAACCCAATTACAGGCCCTTACACTTTAATAGCCGATAATAAGGACGATACAGGCAATATAGTGCGCACCTTTAAAGATTTTTTTGATGTAAGCAAAACGGGAAGCGGTTATTACACTATTGTACTAAAACGCGACGATGCAACCGAAAAAACCTTGCAGGTTTACATCCACGATGAGTTAAGCCGCAGTAATGTTTCGGGCGTAATGCAACTATCACTGCCCAAGCCAACGCTACCCATTGCTGAAACTAAACTACGCATTGACCTGAAACGAGCTGAAAGCATTTGGAAATACCATATCATAAATAAAAGCGGCCTTGATTTTACAGCAACTGATTTGGTGCTGAGTGACAAAAGCGGCGATAGTGGCCCCATATATAATACATACTCATTTAACGGTAACCCTGTTATGGGTGGCGGCGGACAAGCCTTACCCAATCCGGCAAATAGTATAAACAACTTGCCAACGATGGTATTTGAATCAACAGGAAAGATACCGTTTTATGAAGTGCCGAAAACTAAACTTGAATTGAAAAAAATACCCGACGGCTCGCCGACGGCAACAGCAGGGAACGTGCTGATATCAAGCTTACCCAATCCTGCACCTGATGTGCGGGTGGGCGACAATTGCAACATTTACGTGTACATATAATATATAGTGAAAAAGGAAAGCGAATAGCTATCAAGCGGGAAAAGAAGAGGAGAAGACCTGAGATTGCATAACACGGTTTGATTTTATAACGAAACAACAAAACGTAACCGAATACTATAACTATGGCAACATATACCACCCCGGGCGTGTATGTGGAAGAAATTTCTACACTGCCCGCAAGCATTGCACCAGTAGCCACCGCCATACCTGCGTTTATTGGCTATACCAAACAACGGAAAGAAAACGGAGTAGATTTTGCCGTTAATACCCCAAAACGAATTACTTCGTTACTTGAGTTTGAGCAAATGTTTGGCACAACGCTAAACGAGGCTTTTACTGTAAGCCTTACCGACCCTCCCGCAGGTTCAACCGATAATGCGACATTGGTACTCAACAACCCCGGCACATGGTCGCCATACTTGTTATATTATCAGGTAAAAATGTTCTTCGGTAATGGAGGCGGACCCTGTTGGATTGTATCCGTAGGCTCCATTACACCGGGAGGTACTATTGATACCACAGAACTTGAAAACGGGCTAAAAGCCTGTGAGAAAGAAGATGAAATAACCTTGCTGGTTATTCCTGAAATAGTAAAAATCGGCACCTCAGCTTTCCGCAGGCAATTGAACGATGCCATGCTTGCGCAATGCAACAAACTGCAAGACCGCTTTGCCGTTATTGATGCCCTTGAGGGGAGTGCAAGCGACTCGATTAGCACTGTTGCAGGCAATTTCAGAAATAACGAGGTTTCGTTGGCCAGCTTAAAATATGGAGCGGCCTATTTCCCCTCATTGCAAACCACCATTAACTATTTGTACGATGTATCAGATATAGCTATCGCCGATACCCGCACAGCACCTGCAAATATTTATAACACCAAAAAAGTATCGTACTTAAACGGAACATACACCGCTGCTGAAGCAACTATTGCCGTTGGCACCAACCCTACTGCAAACAAAACACTTACTGTAAATGGTACTGTGTTTACTTTTAAGGCAGGTGATAATACGGGTACCCACATAGAAATAGGAGCCAACGAAGGTGCAACTGCAACTAAGATTGCTGAGAAAATAAATACCCACGCCGCTACTAAAGACATCTTAACTGCCACTAAGGTGGGTACAACGGTTGAATTGGATGCAAAAGGTATTATGAACGGGCCGGCAGGAAACACTATAACATTGGCTACCAACGACGCTGGAATTACTGTTCCCGCAGCACTAAGCGGCGGCAAAGACCATAGCGACCTTGCGTTGTATAACAAAACTATTGCTTTACTGAAAGAAAAAACGCTGACCCTATACCCCAGTGCAGCCATGTGTGGTGTATATGCCAGTGTTGACAGAACACGTGGGGTTTGGAAAGCCCCTGCAAACTACAGTTTGCTGATGGTTAATAAACCCAATATTGATATTTCCGACGATGAACAAGGCCTGCTGAATGTGGATGCCACCAGCGGTAAAAGCATTAATGCCATACGCACCTTTACAGGAAAAGGTGTTTTGGTATGGGGGGCACGTACATTGGCAGGTAACGATAACGAGTGGCGATATGTGCCCGTGCGCAGGCTCTACATCTTTGTAGAAGAAAGCATAAAAAAATCGACTGAGTTTGTGGTGTTTGAGCCTAATGATGCAAACACATGGGTAAAGGTAAAAACCTCCATTACCAATTTCTTAACAGGATTATGGCGCGACGGTGCATTGGCAGGAGCTAAACCCGAAGATGCCTTTTTTGTAAACGTGGGATTGGGTGTTACCATGACCTCGCTGGATATACTTGAAGGCCGCTTGAATATTGAAATAGGAATGGCCGCTGTTCGCCCTGCCGAATTTATCATACTGAAATTCTCTCACCTATTGGCAAAATCATAAAACCACTTAGTAAACTATGGCAACTTATACAACACCCGGGGTATATATAGAAGAAGTATCCCTGCTGCCTGCAAGCGTGGCACCTGTGGCAACCGCCATCCCCGCTTTTATCGGTCGCACCAAAATAGCCCTCGACGGGCAAAAGAAAGCTATTACGGGTAAACCGTTCCGCATTACCTCAATGCCTGAGTACATTCGTTTTTTTGGCGAAGGGGCAAGTGAAAATGCCGTGCTAACTGTAGCCATTGCAGACGACGGTGCTGATGTGGCTACCGCTGTGCGAACTATTACTGTAACCGAAGACAACACCAAGGTATCAGGCAAGTATATGTACTATGCCTTACAAATGTATTTTGCCAACGGTGGCGGCCCTTGCTATATAGTTTCGATTGGAGATTATGCTGATGGTGGCGGGTTTGATTTTGATACGGCTGTTACTAATGCCATAAAAGCATTGGAAAAACAAGACGAGCCTACCATAATGGTATTTACCGATAAGCCCGCAACAAACTACAAAGGTGCTTACGATGCTGCGCTGGCTCAAGCTCAAAAACTAAAAGACCGTGTAGTGCTTATGGATGTTTGGGGTGAAACAGGCAACAGTTTTAACGATGCAAAAACCTTTAGGGATAATCACGTGAGCGCAAACAACCTTAGCTACGGAATGTGCTACTATCCCTTTTTGCAAACAACCCTTAAATATACTGTTGACGAATCAACATTAACGGTTACTCATACAAAAACACACTCAGGCACCAGCTATAACGGCAATACATTAGCTACGATAAAAACGGCAAACCCTAACCTATACAGCCAGTTAATAGCCAAGCTCAAAGAAAAAACCATCATCGTGCCTCCTACCCCTGCCATTGCAGGTATATACGCCCGTGTTGATAACCAACGCGGTGTATGGAAAGCACCCGCAAACGAATCGGTATTGAGCATTGTTGGCCCTACTATAAAAGTAACTGCCGAAGAACAAGGCATATTAAACGTAGATGCTACCAGTGGCAAAAGTATTAATGTGGTACGCACCTTTACAGGAAAAGGCACACTGGTTTGGGGTGCACGAACACTGGCAGGTAATGATAACGAATGGCGGTATGTGAACGTTCGTCGCTTTTACAATTTTGCCGAAGAAAGCATTAAGAAGGCTTCTGAATTTGTGGTGTTTGAACCCAACGATGCCAACACGTGGGTGAGGGTTAAAACCATGATTGAAAACTTTTTAACCACCCTTTGGAGGCAAGGTGCATTGCAAGGTGCAGTACCTGCGGATGCTTTCTTTGTAAACGTAGGGCTTGGCGTTACCATGACCTCGTTAGATATACTTGAAGGTCGTTTGAATATTGAGATAGGCATGGCCGTTGTTCGCCCTGCTGAGTTCATCATCCTTAAATTCTCTCACTTGCTACAAAAATCATAAACACTAATCAATTATAAATACTATGGCAACCTATCCAGTTCCGGTATTCCACTTCCAAGTTGAATGGGGTGGCAGCCGCATCGGTTTCACAGAAGCAAGCGGACTAACCGTTGAAGTACAACCAATCGAGTACAGGGAAGGCGTATCACCCGAATACCATACTACCAAAATGCCCGGTATTCCTAAATACTCAAACATCACCCTTAAAAGGGGTATTTATAAAGGCGATAATGAGTTTTTTAAATGGTTGAATACCGTGAAACTAAACAACATTGAACGCCGCGATATTACCATCAGCCTGCTGAACGAAGAACACGCCCCCGTAATGGTATGGAAAGTGCGCAACTGCTGGCCTTGCAAAGTAGAAGGCCCAACACTTAACAGCACCGGTAATGAGGTGGCAATGGAAAGTATTGAATTGGCACACGAAGGCTTAACCGTAGAAGCCGTATAAGCATAAACTGTAGGGCAGTATGTTTAAATACCCTCCCATAGGGCTGCACTTTAGTGTAAATTTTATAGGCTTGGTGGCACTGATGCCGGGCATACCCGATATTGGTTTTCAGGAAGTTACGGGGCTTGATGTTACTGTAACCACCGAAGAGTTTAAAGAGGGCGGCGAAAACCGTTTCTCGCACAAACTGCCCACCACTGCCACATTCGGAAACATTACACTTAAACGTGGTATGCTCAATCATTCGCAGTTAATTTCTTGGTTTAAACAAGGCGTTGAGGGATTTCATTTCACCCCGTCAGACCTCTTAATCACCTTGCTGAACGAAGACCATGTACCCCTCCATGCTTGGAACGTGGTACAGGCATACCCTGTGAAGTGGAGTGTAACGGGACTAAACGCCCAAGAACCGCAACTGATGGTAGAGCAGGTAGAACTGGCCTACCAGTACTTTAGAGCCATACCAATTATATAACCCATGCCCGTACAAATAAACGAAATAGTAGTATCGGTGCAGGTGGGGCAAAGCACTTCGGGTGCAGTCACCCCTCCTACCAATACTGATTTGGACAAACGCCTGAAAAAGGCTGTGGACGAAATAAAAACAATTGTAAAAGCAAAAAACGAGCGATAGGTTATGGGAATTGAGAATGTATTTACGCCATCGGGAAACCTCACTAAGGTGCACATTATTGCACATAGTGACGAAACCTACAACAAAATTGTAGGCACCTTTGATGTATTGTACAATCCCAACACCTATGATGTTGAGTACAAAAACGAGTTTGATACCGAAAGACCCGAAAATGCTACCGACAGCCTGCCCCAATTTAAAAGTGCAGTAGGAAAAGATTTAACGCTTGAACTGCTTTGGGACGCAACGGGAGCATCGCACACAGGCAACGAAGCCGAGTTTGCGCTGATACGTGCCGAAGGCCATGTGGAAGACTCGATACAACGTTTTTTACGCCTTACGTTTGAGCTGCAATCAAGTTCACACCGCCCCAATTTTTTAAAAGTAAGCTGGGGCACCTTGTTGTTTCAAGGAGTGCTAACCACTGCAAAGGTCACTTACTCATTATTTGCCCCCGACGGAAAACCTCTGCGGGCTAAGGTAAACTGCACCTTTATGAGCCACAAGGCACTGGAGGAACAAGCTGCCGAAGCCCAACGCAACAGTCCCGACCTAACCCACTACGTTACTGCAAACGGCACTGATAATTTGCCGTACATGACTTCTGAAATTTACAACGACCCGCAGTATTACCTGAAAATTGCAGAGGTAAACCGCCTGAACAACTTTAGAAAATTAAAACAAGCTACACAGCTTGCCTTTCCACCCATAGAAAAAGTATAAACCATGCCCGCCGCATTAGATATTGCATCGTTTGAGATATTAGTGAACGGAACAGCCCTTGGCGGGCAGTACGGTCTTTTGAGCATTGCCACCAACAGCAGTGTGAACAAAATACCTGTGGCTAAAATTGTATTAATGGATGGCGATAATGCCACACAGGATTTTCCGCACAGTAACGAAGATTTGTTTGCTCCCGGTGCTGAAATACAGGTGAACGCAGGATACGGCTCTGATAAACAAGCCATTTTTCACGGTATTATTACCAAACACGGCATAAAAATAAACAACTATGAAAACCCCAGCCTTGAGTTGGAGTGCCGCCACAAAGCAATTGTGCTTACAGGTGCACGAAAAAACAAGGTGTATAACGACGTAAAAGATGCTGATATTTTTGACGAATTGATTGGTGCAGCATCTATTGATAAAGATGTGGAAACTACCAATGTTACCCACAAAGAGATGGTGCAATACAACTGCACCGACTGGGATTTTATAGTAACCCGTGCTGAACTGAACGGTAAATGGGTGCTGATTAATGAAAATAAGATAGAGATTAAGGCTCCAGCCGCTGGTTCTGCTGAAACCACCTTCAATTTTGGGATGGATACTTATGAATTTGAAGCAGAAATTGATGCCCGCGACCAATTTCCGGCGGTAAAAGCTAAAACATGGAACTATACCAACCAAGAAATTACCGAAAGCGAAGCATCAGAACCAAGTTTGGCTTCGCAAGGAGACTTGGACGGCAGTACACTTTCAGGCGTGATGGAGTGGGAAGATTATACCGTATATCACGGTGGAAAAATTGACGAAACTGAAAACAAAGCATGGGCCGACAGCAGGCTTTTATATAGTCGCCTCAGCAGAATACAAGGCCGGATAAGGGTTTCAGGACAACACAGCTATACCACAGGAACATTAATCAACTTCCAAGGCTTTGGGAACCGCTTTAACGGCACTACGGTAATCACCGGTGTAAACCACTATTTCAACAACGAAATGGGCTGGTATTGCGATTTGCAATTCGGCATCACCAAAGATTTGTTTGCCCAACGCTACGATGATGTGGTTGAAAAACCCGCAAGCGGTTTGCTGCCCGCCGTAAACGGCTTGCAAATAGGCATTGTAACAGCCATACATGAAGACCCTGACGGTGAAAGCCGTGTGAAAGTAAAGCTGCCTTTAGTGGATAACGAAGGCGAAGGCATTTGGGCTCGCATGACTGCCCCCGATGCAGGTAATTCGCACGGATGGGTGTTTTTTCCTGAACTGAACGATGAAGTGGTGTTGGGCTTTTTGAATGACGACCCCCGCAATGCCATTATTTTAGGAAAACTATACAGCAGCGGCCTACCCCCTATGATTGAGGGGACTGAAGACAATAACGAAAAAGGCATTTTTACCCGTAGCGGGATGAAGCTGGTGTTTAATGACGAATCGCCCAGCGTAACCATTGAAACACCCGGCGGATACAGTGTGGTGATTGATGAGGCCGAAGGCAGCATTGTTGCCAAAGATGCCAATAATAATACCCTTACCCTTAGCAGCGACGGCATAACCCTTGAAAGCGGGGCAGATATTACCCTGAAAGCAACCGGAGATGTGAAAATTGAAGGAGTAAATGTGGAAATAAGTGCCTCTGCACAATTTAAGGGAGAAGGTTCGGCAGGCTCTGAAATATCATCCGGCGGAAATACCACCATAAAAGGAAGTATGGTACAAATAAACTGATACACAAATGGCAACAGCAGCAACAGTTGGAGACGCAAGCACACACGGTGGCAGCATAATAGGCCCCGGGATAGCCAATGTTTTAATTGGCGGCAAACCCGCAGCCACATTGGGCGATATGCACACGTGCCCGTTACCGCCCCAATCAGGTCATGTGCCCTCAAGCCCGTTTTTGAGTGGTTCAGGTACTGTACTTATTGGGGGTAAACCTGCTTTGCGCACTACTGACACTTGTGCTTGCGGAGCTATGTCGGCAGTAGGTTGCCCAACCGTAACTATTGGAGGATAAAACTGTGAAACCCGAAGCAAAAGATATCAATACATTTTTAGGCAGAGGCTGGACTTTCCCACCCTCCTTTTTTAAACACGCTGTAGGCGGTAATGCAGGCGTGCACCTTGCACAAGGCGAAGACGATATTAACCAAAGCCTTGAAATATTGTTTTCAACTGCATTGGGAGAACGGGTAATGCAACCCCAATACGGCGGCGATTTGCAGGATTTAATGTTTGAAGGAATGGATATTGGTTTGCTTACCCGCCTGAAAGACCGTGTGCGGAAAGCTATCATATATTTTGAGCCGCGCATAAAACTGGATAATGTGAAAACCTTGGTTACTGAAACCGAAGGGATGATTATGCTGGTGGTTGAATATACAGTAATAAGCACCAATACCCGCAACAACATGGTGTACCCGTTTTATTTAAAAGAAGCTACCGATATATAGTATAAGCAATGTCGTTAAACTGTTTCACATCAGGCATACAACGCCAAGGCACCAGCCAAGTGAAAAGACTTCCCGAAGGTCTGAAAGAGAAATTTGTGCAGATTGATGAGCGCGATTTTACCGCCTTGATTGAGTTTACCAAAGAAACAGCCAACCTTTATAATTACTTCGACCCTTCTAATACGCCCACTGGCGGCTGGAAAGAGTTTTTTACCCAGCAGTTGGATGAAGCGGGATATACTGCACCGCATTTTGCATTGTTTGCAGCCTTTTTAGAGTTGTTCGCCATTGCACAGGCCGACCTTAATACACTGGGCACAAGACATCTTGAGTTCTTTTACCGTGATGTACTGGGCTTTACTGAAACCGAGGCCATCCCCGACCAAGTGTACCTCATAGGTCAGTTAGCAAAACACATAGCCGCATTTGAGGTTGAAGAAGGTACTCTGTTTAAAACGGGCGAAAAAGTAAACGGTATTGAAAAATTATATGCCCTTACCGATGATTTTAGCCTCAACAAAACCACACTTACAAGCATTTGCAGCATTTATGCTAAAAATACCCGCCAACTGTATGCCTCAGCTATTACCAATAGCAACGACGGAAAAGGCGAAGAACTAACTAAGGAAGAAAGCGGTTGGCTGCCCTTTGGCGATGAAACCCGCGAAGAAACCCCGTTTGGCTTTGCCATTGAATCCCCTACCCTACGCATGGCCGAAGGGGTGCGCATTGTAACACTAACGTTTGAGTTAGAAACCAACATTCCCAACCCAACACCGCAGCTGCTGTCTATCAATGATTTTATTATAACAACTACAGGAGAAAAAGGGTGGATAGAGCAAGACCTCACCACTGCATTAGCCACAGGAGCTGAAGGAGCATCAGGAGTACAATCGGTTACCCTTAGCGGTTCTACTCTTACCTTTAAATTCGGCTTTTCTAAAGCTGCCAAAGCAATTATAGATTACGACCCTAAAACACATGGCGAAGGATTTAATGCACAATACCCCTGCCTTAAAATAACCTTTGCCAAAGGCAATACCAATGCAGCATACGAACAGCTAAAAACCCTGAACATTAAAAATGTGACTGTTAGAGCTGATGTTACAGGACTTAAAACCCTGATACTCCAAAACGAGCAAGGAGTATTAGACCCCGCTAAACCCATGCAACCCTTTGGGGCAAGGCCGGTAGTAGGCTCAAGGTTTTATGTGGGTAGTAATGAAGCCTTTTCAAAAAAAATCACCCAAGTAAAAGCTACTTTTAAATGGCGCAACCTGCCTGCGGCTAAGTTTAGTGATTACCATGCAAACTTTCATTCGGTAGCAACAAAGCCAAAAACCAATGATTATAGCGTAAAACCCTACCTATTAAGCGGCAATGATTGGGATGACGGAACTACGGTTTCAATGTTTGAATCTACCGACATTGTACCTACTTCACCTAAAACATGGGTAGCTGCGGGTTTTACAACAAGCACCATCGCCCCTGATACAGATGCAGGCAAACGATATGCAACCACTTCCGGCAGGGGGTATTTAGCCTTTGAATTAAACGGCTATGATTTCTTGCACGATGAGTACCAACTTTCATACGGTAAAGGCATAATCTTAGGGTTGGCTGCAACAGACAAGACAAAACAACTAGATTATGTACCCAATAACCCCTACACTCCTGAATTTGAGGAGCTTTACCTAACCTATAGTGCTACTGAAACCATTGAGTTATTAAGTAGCCCCACTTCAAAGTTTTTTCATTGCGGGCCTTTTGGTTCGGCACAACAAAATACCACAGCAGGCGGCTTGCAGGTAAAACCCTTGCTTCCCACCTTCAGCAACAAAGGCGAACTGTATTTGGGTTTTGAGAATTGTGTACCGCCCCAAAGTGTTAATCTTTTGTTTCAGTTAGCTGAAGGTAGCTCCGACCCCGATGTTGATACAGCCGTTGTTGTGTGGAGTTATTTAAGCAACAACCAATGGGTAAATTTTACCGATGCCCAACTGCAACGTGAAAATACCAACGGACTTTTAAAAACAGGTATTGTTACACTAAGCCTGCCATCTACTGCCAACACGGGCAATACATTAATGCCCGCAGATAAAACGTGGGTGCGGGCATCCGTTTCAGAAAACACAGGGGCAATTTGCAAAATCATTCAAATACTGCCGCAAGCCATACAAGCCGAGTTTTATCCCCACAACGGATTAGAGGCCACCGGCGAAACCCTTGCGGCCAAAACCATTAGTAAACTATTCACCCCAAACTCATCCGTAAAAGGGGTTGCACAACCCTATGCTTCCTTTGGCGGAGCAGCCCAAGAAAGCGGGAGCACGTTTTACGTAAGGGTAAGCGAGCGGTTGCGCCATAAAAAACGCGCCATCACCATTTGGGATTACGAACGACTGATATTGCAAAACTTTACGGGCATACACCGTGTAAAAGCTATTAACCATACCTATTACAGCGGTGCTGATAACGGCTACAAGCCCCTTGCTCCCGGTTATGTAACGGTGGTAATGGTGCCCGATACGTATAACCAAAATGCCTTAGACCCGCTAAAACCCAAAGTATCAAAAAGTACGTTGGAAGACGTAAAAGCATACTTGGGAACGTGTACCACTCCCCACGCAAAAATTGAGGTGCAAAACCCTATTTACGAAGAAGTGGAAGTGCGTTTACAAGTTCGCTTTTACGACAGCGAGGATGTGGGTATATGCCTTGATAAACTGCACGAGAAAATCACCGAATTTTTAGCCCCTTGGGCATATAACAGCGATGCCGAATTGCTGTTTGGTACCACCATACACAAAAGCAACCTCATTTATCATATTGAACAGTTGGAGTATGTGGACTTTGTGCAATGTGTAGAAATGCACATACATGCCCCTGCCTGGCTAAATGTAAACGCTTCTGCTGATACGGATACCGCCGTTGCCACTACGGCAGCCTCGGTGTTTACATCATACGCAGCGCATACCCTTACCCCATTAGAAGGCAGCGGATGTTTTTGTAGCAACTGCGGCTGCAACTTGGTGTATTCGCCCGTGTTTAATGAATTAGAGGAGTGCGGATGTAACAAATAAACGATTGTAGTAAATGACTGAACCGGTAACTATATCAAAAGCACCTTACGAGTTGGAAAGCATGCAGTTCGAAACACTGCGTGAGAAAGGTTTGGAACGCATTACCGAGCTTAGCGGAGTAATATGGACCGACCACAACCTGCACGACCCGGGCATTACCCTGTTGGAAGCCCTGTGCTATGCTATTACCGACTTAGGTTATCGCCTCACTTTTGATATTAAAGACCTTTTGGCCGCCAATCCTGCTGCGCCCGTTAGCGACTATCAAAACTTTTATACTGCAAGGCAAATACTGCACAATGCACCGCTAACCATTAACGATTACCGCAAGCTGCTGATGGATGTGGTGATTGAAGAAACCATTGACGGCAGCACCGAATTACTGGGTATTAAAAACGCTTGGCTGGAAGTGGCAAGCGATGCCGAAGTACTGATTTATGTGAACCAACTGAAACACATTCTTGAGCATAAACAAAGCTATGCAGGGCAAGAATCGTTTTTTGTGAAAGGGTTATATGATGTATTGTTTGAGTTTGATGAGTCGGCAGTGTACGGTGATTTAAATGAAAACACCTTAAAAGTCACCTATACTATGGTTTCTCACCCTGACGACCCTAAAATGGAAGGAGTGCAGTTTCACATAGTAATCGGTTTCCCGAGATGGGACAATAAGCAGGTAAACTTTGCCCAAAACGCATCTATTAAACAGCATATTGAATCATTCAGTTCTTACGAAGAAGAAGTCCCATCGGGATATGAAGTTAAGCTGACTTGGGAAGCGGGTGCGCTTAAACTTGAAGGCACCAAACTTACCTCGGGTGGCAACGACCCTATTGCAGGACTGGATAAAATAGCCAAAGCTATTGACGACTTAATTTTTAAAGGCACTACTGCCTTGGTAGAAACCTATAAAAAGAAAATAAACGTAATACGCCGCATACTGGCTGCCGCACAACGGAAATTGCAGGCACACCGTAACCTGTGCGAAGATTTTTACAGCGAAAACGCACTTAGGATAGAAGAAATACTATTGTGCGGAGATATTGAAATAACTGCAACCGCCAACCCCACCGAAGTAGCAGCAGCCATATACCATGATGTTGCACAATTCCTTTCGCCGCAAGTGTACTTCTATAGCCTTGAGGAAATGCAGGCCAAAGGCTATAACAGCGATGAAATTTTTGACGGGCCTGCACTTGAACACGGTTTTATTGACCCTGAAGAACTAAGTGCCACCGAACGCGCAAAGTGCATCCATGCTTCGGATATTATACGCATTATAATGGATGTGAAGGTGGATGGGAAACGCCCTGTAATTGCAGTGCGTAACTTGCAAATAGCCAACAAACCCCAAGACAATGCCGATGGCAGCGTTACTGAAAAATCGGTGCGGTGGTGTTTAGAATTGGCTTACAATCAACTATACGTACCCCGATTATCGGAAGAATTATCAAAACTTACGTTTTATAAAGACACCTTGCCGTTTGGGTATGATGAAGACGAAATGTTTACGGTATTGGATGAACTAAAAGCTACCGACCGTAAACGGATACACCCCAACCCGGTATTGGATATGCCCGTACCCAAAGGCAAGTGGCGCGAAACGGATGACTATACCGCTGTAGCCGAAGACTTACCACTTACTTACGGAGTAAATAGTGCCGGTTTGAAACTCCCTCCCACAGACCCCGAAGCACTGAAAAAACGCTTGGCACAAGCTAACCAATTGAAAGGCTTTTTATTGTTTTTTGACCAATTGCTTGAAGGTTACCTGAATCAATTGACAGGGGTAAAAGAATTGTTTTCAATGAATAAAGGAACGGATACCGACGGTAACCTTATCTTTAACAAAACATACTTTTCGGCACACCCGTTAACTTCGCACCCGCTTGACGGACACTTGATTGCCGACCCAACTACTATTGAGGAAAGCCTGCAAAATGCGGCCGAAACCCCTACCGAGTTTGAAAAACGTAAAAACAAGTTTTTAGACCATTTATTGGCTCGCTTTTGCGAACAATTTACTGACTATGCCCTGCTGGCATACAGTATTGACGGGCCAAAAGCAGGGATGGAACTTATAAAGGATAAACTTGAGTTTTTGAACTTGTATCCTGAGATAAGTGCCAATCGTGGTAAGGCATTTAATATGTCTGACGCTGTTATTTGGAACCAGCAAAATGTAAGCGGGTATGAAAAACGAACCTCTTTGCTGTCGGGGGTAAATGCAAGACACCCCAATACCCTGTTTTTTACTCCTGATGTGTTTAAGATTACAGGGCTAACCTATACCGTACGTAAAACCGCTACTGATATTCCACTTAAAAGCATCAGTGCATTTGCCAATACAGATGCCTTGCTTGAGAACTTGGAAAGTGTTGTAGCAGCAGGTATTTTCAGGAACAACTACAGCATAAGCAAACAAGCAAACAAATTCATTTACACCCTGTATGCTGATTTAAACAAAACACAGCCACTGGCAATCAGCTATAAAGATTATAACACAACAGCCCTTGCCGAGGCTGATATTGCCGATGCAATTTTACTATGTACCAACGAGTTTTTGCATCAACCCGGAGCAAACCGCAAAAACCTTACCCCTGCCATTAATGCTTACATTACCTCATCAGTGAGTGCTGATATGGCGGCTGACCCTCCGCAATACATTATCAGTTATAAACTGTATAAAAAACCGTTTGCTTTTACCAACGCCAATCTGCTAATGGCTGGTGAGTTACGCGGCGATGCACTTAAAGGTGATTTGCAGGCTACCGTGCTACAAAAGGGCGAAGAGAATAAGATAAACAAACTGTGGCATCTGCTTCGGTTTGCATCGGATGAGGATAACTACGGTTTTACCCCCGATGCCCCACCTTACAACAGTAGCTATTACTTTATCCTTAACGACCGTAACGGTACCATTGGAAAAAGTTACGCCAAAGATTTTAACGCTCCATTAGCCGCAGCTATTGAAGACTACCCGCAAGCAAGCGTTACCATTTCAGCTTCAGCAAACAATAACGGCACACATAAAGTTACCAATGCCAAATCAAAAGGGCCTTTTATTGAAATCACCCTCAATAAAACCCTTAGCCCTACCTCGCCTTTGGGGGTTGTTACGTTTGAACAAAGTTATACCGCCACCCTAAACAAAGCAGGTAACTGCTTGGTAGTGGTTGGACAAAACCTGCTGCAAAACATTTACAACAACACCTCCATTGTATTTAAAAACCAAAACGGGGGTGCAGAAACTATTTACACCATTACAAGTATTAAGTATAGCGGTGGAAATACCGAGATAAAAGTAGCTGAGAAAATATCGGCCAATGCAAGCGGCACAGTTATATACACCCTTGCTTTTGATGTGAAAAAAGTAAGCGGCAAAGTACTTACCATACGCGGCGGGCGAGACATTGCCGCCGTTGAAGAATGTGTGAAAACCCTGCAAACTATTTTACTGGAACGCGAAGGGATGCATCTTACCGAACACGTGTTATTACGCCCGCGCTACTCTACCCAAAAAACTCCGCCTGATGCGTTTGACGATACCTTAATGGGCATAAACACCGATGCTGATTGCGAAGAATGTAAAATAGCCGATACATACAGTTTTGTGATGAGTGTGGTAATGCCCTATTGGCCTCAACGTTTCAGAAATATTTACCTGCGCGGTTATATGGAAAAAACCATGCGAATTGAGGCTCCCGCTCATTTGGCTATGAACATTTGCTGGATAAACCCCGAGCAAATGGCTGAGTATGAATTGCGCTACAAAGAATGGTTGATAGCCATAAACCACCTGCGCCATAGCGGAAACCCCAACGATAACACGTTGAAAAACAAACTAAAAACTGCATTAACCAACCTTATTGAAATAATAGAAAAGCTACGCACCATTTACCCCGAAGGTCGTTTACACAGCTGCGACGAAAGCGGCTCCGACACCTTTAAGGGTGCAATTGTGC
Organism: Bacteroidia bacterium; assembly: GCA_035906255.1. Lineage (GTDB taxonomy): Bacteria > Bacteroidota > Bacteroidia > UBA8524 > UBA8524 > SB11. The sequence continues at coordinate 68,408 of JAMIFM010000025.1, read as the reverse complement.
TGAACAATACCATGCTTGGTACCATGTAAACCTATAAAAGAAAAATGCGTTATGGCCACACTAAATAAATACCCGGTTTTTGAGAATAACCAAGTGCTTACCGCCGACCAGTTAAACTCTGTGCGGGCGTACTTGGATGAGCAAACCCGCATTACCCGTACCTATCTTATAGGCACCGGAATTGTTTGCGGTTTAGCGGTTACCCTGCAAAAAGCGCAAAATAGGATACATATTTCAAAAGGTACGGGAGTAACCTCTGAAGGTTTCTTGATTTCGCTGGGCGATTGCAACCTTGAGTATTTTAGGAATTATGCACTACCCGAAGGCACATCGTACCCGCATTTTGTGCAAACAGGCAACCAAATTTATCCAATGCTTGAGCTGCTAACAAGCACGCATAGCGGCGAACCGAATGTGTCTCCATTAACTCAGCTTTCAGATGCTCATTGGCAAAACTATGTGGTGGTATTGTACTTAGAGGAGTATGATAAAGACCTGAAATCGTGTTTGGGTAAAAGCTGCGACGAAATTGGTATTGAACGCATTTTTACCGTTCGTAAGCTGCTTATCTCAAAAGCCCATTTAAATGAAATAAACAATACTGCAAACCCCAACTTAGCCCCTAACAAGCAAGAAACTATCTTCTTAAAACAGTTCGATTTGGAAAGGCTGCCCATGTTACGCGCTATGCTCAACGCTCAAAAGGCGGCCAATGCCGGCGGTGTAATTTGGGAGTACTTAAGTGTTTCGCTGATAATGATAAAAGGCATTATGGAAGCTTGTTACGAAGCCTATGATGCGTTTCAATTATTGTTGCAAAAAAGCATCCCTGATAATCCAATCACTGCCTACGACCTTGCCAATTGGGAAACCAAATACCAAGACTTAATAGATAAATACTTATACGGTAAGTTAGGGGTGCAGTATTTTTATGACTTTCTGCACGACTTAACATTGGCTTACAATGAGTTTTGCTGCGCGGCATCGCACCTAAACAACCAGTGCATTCCCAACGAAAAAGCCTTCCCTATGCACCTTATGCTCGGCGAAGTATCTTGTCCGCTATCACCCCTGCGCCAACACTTTGTGAGTGCACCCATTATTAATGAGCAAAAGCAACAAAACGAAAAAGTAAGCACGCTGTATAAACGCATCATTGCCATGTTGTACAGTTTTGATGCTGACTTAGACAGCTTAACAAAAGACAGGGATATACTTATCACCCCTTCAAAAGAAAAGAGTACCCGTTTAGGCGTAAGAGCTATCCCTGTGTATTATAGCCTTAAAAACTCAACCCCATACGGTTTTTCGCTTGAAGATGTATGGGATGAGGAACTTTGCCTGCCTTGCCGTCGCCTGCCTGCTCATGTAACAAGTTATCATACACAAGAACACATAAGTGCCCAAATTTTCCCAAAAGGTCCGCACGCAACTCCTTTGTATTATAACATAAACGACTATCCTTTTTTGCGGATTGAAGGCCACATAGGACAACACGAAAGCGAAGCAAGGGTTAAACTGGATAAAATTGCCCGCTTATTTAACCTTGATTTTAAAACCATCACCTTATTTGTAGGAGAAGGGGGAACAATTAAAAAAATACGCTGTGTATTCTCTGACCTTGAAACCGATTATGCCATTTGGCGTAATAAAATGCGGTTTGTGCTTACCAACCTGATAAAAGGCATTAAAACCCTTGAAAATATTAGCGGAATTGAAAAAGCAGTAAAAAATGAAAGCGACTATTATGATAAGCAGAAGAAAGAGGAGGAATTTAAAAAAGCAGTCGCTAATCCTGAATCTGCTGAAGCACCCAAAGAATATTACTACAAAGTAACCACTGATGCCCAAACTGAAACCAAGGCAAAACCACCCGCAAGTAACAAATGGGCCGATTATGCCAAACGTGCGGTTGAATTTAAAGTAGAAAAGGGTGATAAACAGCCTACCAGTGAAGAAGAAAAAATAACTAACCGCATTGCTGAAATTCGTGATTGTATAAAATCATTAATTGCCGCCATGCCCGGCGACCTTGAGCAGTTTGATTTTGAACGTTGGTGCAAAGCCTATCGCTGTGCTCTTAACAAACTGGTGGATTTGATGAAGCAACTGGCTGACAAGATAAACGATGAGAACAGCAGCGAATCAACAAAAAATGCATATAGGGCAATAATTGTAGGGATGCACTTTGCGGATGAGTTCTTAAACTTTATGCTTATCTATCCTTACTTAACCATTGCCACTATAAACGATACCATGGAGCGGAGGTTTGAAGCCTTAAAGCGTGAATTTAACCTATCCTTAGTACTAAAACAAAACCCCGGACTTGAACACACTGCCGGAGTTTACAGGGGTCAAACATTTGTGTTGGTTGCTTTTGCAGAGCCAATTCATGAAGCAAACAGATTTGATTTTAAAGGTGAGAAGTTTAGTCAAGGTATCAATGAAAAAGAAAAATCTGATTGGCAAGGAATTATTAAAGGTGAACCTGATCCCCTTATTCTGAAAATAATGGGCGAATACGAGGAGCTGCAAAAAAAAGGATATTACGACGTGATGGCTGCTAAGAGCGAAGGGATTGTTTTTGCCGACCTAACAGGAACCGTTTGCCAGTGCGACCCTTGCAAGGATATTGACGTTGACAACTATAATGTTACCCCGATTGCGTTTCCTGTAACCCGCATAATTATTGAAAAAGAAGGCGAGTTTCCGAAATTGAAAATACAACTGCTGAACAACGTGTATAACCCTGATGAGTATGAGCCTTTCTCGTCGGATGGAGAATTTGGAAGTGTGAGTTTTGAAGAAGAAGAATACCTGCCCGAAGATGATAAATACAGCAAAATACTTGTGTACACCCCCAATGCTGAGAAAATAAAAGAAGCGGAGAAACTTGTGATAATTGATACGCTTAACTATGCCTTTATTAATAAAAACACAGGCGAAACTGTTAGTGAATCAACCATTACCATTTTTATAGGGGTTGAGGAGAAAAAAGAAATAAAATACGGCTCAGTACGCGGTACCATCGATATAATTTCTAATGGTATCACCAGAATACCATCCCCTACTGAACTTACTTTTAGAGTAGATGGTGAAATTGTTCCGATTGACGGTATTAACACACAATTGTACCGCCAATTTTATACAATGAAGTTAGCCGCCGGCATCAGAACCATTGAAGTTTTAGTAGCCGGAATGGGTTCACAAAGCCGAACTGTAGAAATTAGTAGTGATGAAGGTGTAATTGCCGAGGCAAACTTTGTTTTTGAAAAGTAAATACGCTGTAAGTGGCCGCTCAAAACAACCATATCATAAACAAGCAAACCCTCAAAATACAAGTGGGTGATATGGCTGCGGCTACCGCTGTTAACAATAACCTGCAACAGTGGCTTCAAGCCGAAATTCCCCGCTTACTTGACGACATACTTAACAATTATGCGGGCGATGAAACGGTTTATGTAGAACGCTTGGAGTTATCTCTTGATTTTAAAAACATCAGCGATTTTAACTCCCGTTTTATCAATGAGTTTAAGCAACAGTTGCAAAAACAACTGCCAAAGAAAAACTCATCCCTAATCAGTCATACTCCAAGCACTGTTTTCCCCGTTCAAAAAGCCAATGCTATTAAAAGCAGTTGGGAAACGTTGCTGTTTTATTTGCAAAACGGCCTCTTTCCTTGGTGGTACACCAAGGAAAACCATACCCTGCTGCTGCAAGATGTATTTGAACAATGGGAGAATACCTCACTACAAAAAACTGATTGGGCAAAACGTGTAAAACAGCTATTACAACAGCCTTTGCACTTTCAACGGTTTATTGAGTTGATACCGCTAAATAACCTTAAAAAATTCTCAAATTTTTTTGGAGAAGAAAACGCAGTTCAGCTAATATCACTGGTAAATAAGTTGTTAACCAATAGCGTAGTAAAAAATGTATATTGGGGTTATAGCTGTGTGCTTTACCCAATATGGGTTGCCCGTGCCAAAAACCAACCGCTAACCCTTGATACAATTACTGCTGCAATGTTACATTGGTTACAACAAACTCAACAACATCACCCTATAGTACTGCAAAATGCTTATGCTTTTTTGCAGCAAGAGGCGATTTCATTCACCAACGTGAAACTGACAGGTACACCCACCTCAATAGTGCAAACAACTGTATATTCACTACTTCGCACAATAACAGAACAACAATCCGGTAACGATAGTGGTCGGCATGAAGATAGTAAAAAGGTAAACACGTCTAAAAAAGCTACACCACCCAAAAAATCTACCTTAAAAACACCATCAGCCAAAGAACCTAACGTATCTCCTACTGAAAATTCTGATAATAAAACCTTCACAGAAGGTATAAGAGTGCAGGATGCGGGATTGGTTTTGATATGGCCCTATTTAAACACGCTGTTTGATAAAATGAGGTACCTGACCGAGGGTACGTTTACTGATGCGGCAACGCAACACAAAGCCGTTTTATTGCTGCATTACCTTATATATAAGCAACTGCCCGAGGATGAAAGCCCGCTGGTGCTTGCCAAAATACTTTGCGGTATGCACCCTGCTGAAACCGTATCAGTAAAAACAGAAATTGGTGAAGATTGGAACGAGATTAGAACCGGACTGTGGGATGCCGTGAAAGCAAACTGGGACAAACTGAGAAACACCTCGATAGAAGGACTAATACAATCTTTTGTGATGCGGGAAGGCATATTGAAAAGTGCCCCCTCAGCTTGGCACCTCAACGTTGAAAGAAAGACTATTGATGTACTGATGAGTTCGTTACCTTGGCCTATATCTGTAATTAAACTAAAATGGAGCAAAGAATTACTGACAGTAGCATGGTAGCAGATACCCTAAACGGCATTACTGCTGATACAATAGTTAACGAACTTCGTTGGCTATCGGTGGTGTTGGAGACAAGGGCACGGATAAACTTAGGCGATGCAGCTTCGGCGGGTGTAAACAACATTTTTGAAGTTGCGCCCCCTGCATTGGATAGAAATAATCACTCCCCATACGCCAAGTTTGCAAGTGATTTTGAACTGGGTTTTACCGAGCGTCTTTTGTTGGCGTTGGCAATGGCACCGCATATAAGCCCTGAACTGCTTGATATTTTTATGCTAACCAACGAGCGTACAGGTCAGCTGTATTCAGAGTTTGGAGGAAGAAAAGGGAAAACCGCCAATGGCTTTTTGCCCACGTTTGAAACCTTTTTATTTATAGTTGCAGGGCAGGATTTTGAGGTGCGGTTTAACACCTTAAAGCACTTTGATGCCCGACACTTTTTTTGGACTGCTAATATTTTAGAAACCGATAGTGTTGACCCTTGCGAACCCTTCACCTCATTTCCTGTTTCAATATCACACAATTACATAGAGTATTTTACACAAGGGACTAAAAGCAAACCCCGCTACGGAGCCGATTTCCCTGCCAAGCAAGTCAACACCACGTTAGAATGGGATGATTTGGTGCTTGAGCAAGACACTATGGAAGGGGTTGGATACATACAAACATGGCTTACTCACCACCGCACTTTAATTGATGACTGGGACATGGGTAAACATCTCCGCCCCGGTTTCAGGGCGTTGTTTTATGGCCCGCCCGGAACGGGGAAAACCCTCACCGCTTCTATACTTGGAAAACAAACAGGACTGGATGTTTACAGGATTGATTTATCAAAAATCATTTCTAAATACATTGGTGAAACTGCTAAAAACCTTGCCCGCATTTTTGACGAGGCAGAAAAGAATAAATGGATTTTATTTTTTGATGAAGCAGACTCATTGTTTGGTAAACGTACCCAAATAAATGACTCGCACGACCGATATGCTAACCAAGAGATTTCGTTTTTGTTGCAGCGGCTTGAAGATTATGCGGGGCTGGCAATTTTGGCAACCAACCTGCGTAGCAATATTGACGAGGCTTTTGCCCGCCGCTTTCAAAGCATTATCCACTTCCCTATTCCTGATGCCGAGCAGCGTTATAAACTTTGGAAACAAATGTTCCCCGCTAAAGTGTTGTTTGACGACAATGTTGATTTTAAACAAATAGCGGCAAAGTATGAGATAAGCGGCGGGGTAATTGTAAACATTGTGCAGTATGCTTCGATAATGGCATTGAGGCGGGGTGGGCACACTATTAGAAATGCTGATATTTTACACGGTATAAAACTGGAATACAAAAAATACGGACGCACTATGTAGCATATATAATCCTCTATCATGTCAGTCGCATTAGCATATAGCCCAAAGCCCGAAAAGCCTTCAACCCGTTTGCAGGCCAAACTTCGCGTGGGCGGTGTTAACGACCGTGAAGAAAAAGAAGCGGATGCCGTAGCTGATAAAGTAATGCGGATGCCCATGTGCGGCAACCCTAAGGCAAGCACCATCAGCATGATGCCTACCATAAACCGCAAATGCACTGATTGTGAAAAAGAAGAAAAGGTAAACCGCAAAGAGGAAGAAGAGAAAGTTAGCAGAAAAGAACAGGAAGAAGAAGTACAACGCAAAGAAGAGGAAAAAGAACCCATACAGCGCAGAGCATCGGTAGCTACTAAAGACGAACAACCCGGGGCTGAGGAACTTAAAATACAAACCAAAGGAGCAGCATTGCCCAACGGAGGTTTTGCGTCTTCAAAACTTTCTTCATCCATCCAAAGTACACGAGGAGGAGGTTCTCCCCTGCCGCGTAGTGTAAGCGGTGAAATGGGCTCAAAAATCGGAGCTGATTTTAGTAATGTAAAAGTACATACCGGCTCTTATGCCCAAAACTTTAACAAAGGGCTAGGGGCACGGGCTTTTACAGTAGGTAAAGACATTTATTTTAATTCAGGGGAATATAACCCGCACTCAAACAGCGGAAAATCCTTGCTGGCGCACGAGCTTACACACACGGTGCAACAAGGTGCGGTAGCCCGACGGGAAACAAATAACGCAGCCCCTACTTCACAGGAAAAAGAACCGATGGTGCAACGCGGCGTGGGCGATTGGCTTGCCGACCAAGCATGGAGCATTGCCGAAAGCGTAGCATCGCCTGAGTTTGTGCAAATGCTGCGTGAGATAAACGACAAGGGCATTTTTGGCTTCTTACGTGAAAAACTGACCGGAGCGCTCAACAGTATATTTAACGCTTTTCCCAATGTGGGCGAGGCAGTAACGTTTTTACGCACCACGTTTATTACCATGTACCAAGCGGTACAGCCTATTATCACCGCCCTTGCCAACGGTGATTGCGCCCCCTTGTTTGCAGCCCTTAACCAACTAAAAACCTACCTAACTACGCTGGCTACAACTGCTTGGGATAAACTGGTAGAGTTTGTGCGCCCTATCGGCGACTTCTTTAGCGGTTTGTGGGCTTCGTACGGTGCTCCTGTGATGGACTGGTTGCGAAATACGGCAGGTGAGGTATGGACATGGCTGCAAAATTTAGGTACACGAATATGGAATTGGACACAACCCATACGCGACTATGGTGCTGCTGCATGGAACTGGGTGAAAGAAAAACTGGGCATTGGCACCAATGAAGCCGGCGAGGCGAATGAAAATGGCGTGGTGCAATGGCTGGGCAATAAAGTAGGCGAAGTATGGACGGGGATAAAAGAAACCCTACGCCCTGTGATTGAGCCGGTGCAGCAAGTAGCACAAAAAGTACTGGATATATTACCACTTAGGGCTATTACTAACCTTAGTGAAACTATACAAGGCTGGATGGCCAATGTGAACAGCATGGCAACAGCAATGGGCGATAATGGTGCTGAAGTGGCCGCACAACAGGCTACGCTTAGGGACACTATACTACCTGCGGTGATACAAACCGTTGATACTTTTAAAACAAGGCTGAATGAGGCCGGAGCTTGGCTATCGGAAACGGTGGGCGGATTTGCCACCCGTATAGTTTCATTCATTGATGGGCTAAGTACAAATACTTGGTTGAGTTTTGCATCGTCATTATTAAGCTGGTTGCGTGATTCGGTAAATAACTTAACCGATTGGGTGCAAAACACCGTTATCAATTTGTTTGACAGCATAGGTAGGGGCTTGCAATATCTGGTAAGCTTTATCCAGCCCATACTGAATATGCTGCAACGGCTGGTAGATACTGTTACTAACCTGATGGGTCGTTTGGGCGATTTTGTTTTAGGCCCCTTAAAACTAATACCCCAATGTATTCTTAACCCGATAAAAACATTTATCATCGAGCAAATACTGGCGCGCATACCGCTATTCCAGCAATTGTTACAAGTGCGCGACGCATGGACAAGGCTGCAAACAGTAGCAATGACTATTTTGTACCAAGTATTTGTAGATGGAAATATTGCAGGGGCTATATGGACATTCTTCCGTGAAATGTGCCGCATTTTGGGCATCCCTCCCGATTTGATTGTGGATTTACTGCGCAATGCTTCGCAGGCCATCATGGATATTTTGCGCAATCCTGTGCAGTTCTTCCTCAACCTGTTGGAAGGCTTGAAACAAGGCTTTATCCGATTCTTTGATAATATACTAACCCACCTTATCGGTGGCGTTGCCGACTGGCTGTTCGGGCAAATGGAGGGTATGGGCATTACACGGCCTGCCGATTTAAGTTTCTCTTCAATTTTCACCTTTATACTTCAAATACTCGGCTTGAGTGTTGACCATATTTTTGAGCTGCTTGCCCGCCGTATAGGCCCTGAACGAGCCGCCCAATTGCGCCGTGCGTTGGAGGTAGCTACAGGGGTTTGGCAGTTTATCCGAGATGTGGTAGAGCGAGGCCCTGCCGCAATTTGGGAACGCATCAGCCAGTTTTTAGATAACCTTTGGAGCGGGGTGATTGATGCTGTGGTAAACTTTATCAGTACACGCATTATTGCCCGCGCCACTCAATGGCTGCTTAGTTTGCTTGATATTACTGGTATTATGCCTGTTATCAATAGTATCATAGCTATCTACAACGCCATACAGAGCTTTGTTGAATACTTTGTGCCCATGCTGCGCATAGTGAACAGTTATTTCCAAATGCTGGGCAATATTGCACAAGGAAACTTAGGCCCTGCGGCTGAGTTTTTAGAAGGTATTTTAGCCCGAAGCATCCCGATTATTATCGGTTTCCTTGCCAACCAATTCGGCTTTAACCGCATAGGCGAACACATTCGCGGGGCTATTACCAACGTACGCCTACGAATAGACAATGCTATACTAAGGGTGATTGACGGGGCTATACGGGCGGGAAGTGCTATCTTAAACGGACTGAGAAGAGGTGTTGCCGCAGTAAGAGATTGGTGGCGGGCAAGAAAAGAGTTTAGAGAAGGTGGCGAACGGCATTCATTATACTTCCAAGGTTCAGGACCGGGCGCACAACTTATATTGGCCAGTGAACCTCAACATATTGGAGGCTGGATAACAAGAAGGCAGAATGAATTACAAGCTGCGGGACAATTAGACGATGCCAAACGTGCTGCTTTGCGAACAATGAGAACATTATCGGAAGAAATGCGCGCTATTACTAACAGAGCCAGCACCGACCCTGCTCCCAGAACTGCGGAACAAATAATGAACGACATGGCGGCTCAAATTACAATTATTGGCGTTTCAGCCTCAGCAGCTACACATCCGGTACCCCGCATGGCATTCTCTGCCGGGTTTAATGACACACCTGCGGTTACTAGTAGAAACGTTAGATTTTTGTACCGCGATCACAATAATCATGAAGAAGGGGGCGAACCCAATCCAAGTAGAAATCTGACCGATGCATTTGACAGACTAAGACCGTTGGGATTAGCAAGCGGAAGCACTAGGTGGGTTCGCGCACACCTATTAAATGGAAATTTGGGTGGTAAACCTACCGATTCTAACCTTGTGCCGATGCCTGGAAGTGATAATACAAGTATGGAAGCAGGGTTTGAAGATGGAATGAAACGAGCTTACGATGCTGACCCTAAAAGAGTATTATGGGAAGATATTAATATTACACCCGATACTAACCCTTATTTCATTAAAGCGGTTACTTTCAAATGGGGATATATGGACTGGAATGCATCTGCCAACAGGTGGGACAAGAATAATTCCGAACAAGGTGATTATACTGTTTCTAATATTGGACTCCCTGCCCCGGTTGGCCCCGGACCACTATCCATAAGTGGCTTAAGAAGTTCGGGGGCAATCAACGACTTACAAATAAATGCGTTTTCAATACAAACAACTCTTTATAGAAATGTTGTTATGGGTATTCTTATGGCACCAGCGGGCACCCCTCTTGCTAATGAAACTGATTTAATAAACTTTGTAAACTCAAACTGGGCTACCGATACGCCGGGCAGGAGAAATAATTACCGAAATAACATTCGCGATGCTCAGGTCGCAGGAAAGATAGTTTATTAATTAACCAACAAATCCTGCCATTGATTCCCAAGTTGTATTTTGTTTTATATGGCTCACCCATTTAGCGTCAGTAACCGTTAATTCAAATTCAGCATAAGGTACTTTATCCAAATCCTTCCAAAATTTTTGATATTGGCTGTCTTCCAACGCAAATACACTTTCATCTACAGGATAGTTTTTTGCATCTATCAACCACACATCTTCCACATACAAGTGTACATTATTAATAACCCATTCAGCATTTACTAAATCGTTACGGTTTAATGCAAGAATTTCACCTGCATTTTTCTCTTTTGCTGCATCATACAATGCTTGCAAAAAATAATAAGGCTGTTCGATAAACGTATCGAGTTCAGGATCAACTATCCAAACTCCTAATCGCAATTTATTACCCGCCTTATCCAAACATTTTAGTTTTATTGAAGCCATAATTATTCCCCTTTCACCCTCCTTCTAAATTTCAAGGTATTATCGTTGCGGATGTAGGATGAAAAGGCACTGTACACAAAAAAAGTACCCAGCCATAAACCCCAAGCAGTCCATCCCGCAATACCTAAGTACACATCTAAATTCCATGTGGCAATAAACAACAGTATAAAAATAGGCAAACTGTAAAACCAACTCACACGGGGTTGTATTCCGCGTCCGCCTTGCAGTTTCATCATATTATGCCTTGTTTGGGGCAATTGCGGGTAGTTTTCTTCCAGCTTTAACCCCTCAGTAAATGCCGAATCAAGCAAACGGTGATAAATCCCTATGTCCATATTCCAAAGGGTTACCATGCCTACCGAACCGGCATAACTTAGTAATGAAATCAAAAGTTCCTGAGGATAAGGCAAACTATTGGCATTGGTAAGTACAAACCCCGCACCACCAAAGGTAGCCAGCAACCAACCCGAAGCAAATTTCCTATACTCAGTACATAGCCCGTTAAAGTGCTTTTCTTGGTCGGTTAATGAATTATTTACAGCCATTATTTGCTGCCATTCCGCATTTTCCATACAATCAAAAGATATAAGGTGTACTAATTTATAATTTTGGCAAAATCACTTTGCGAGTAGATTCGAGCTTACCATCCAAATACAACACAATTTTATACTCGCCTGCCGGTAAATCAGCGTTGCTCAACACAATCGCATACGAGTGATAGCCTATTGTCATTTGTTCATCTTTCAACACCTGCCTCACCACCTTTCCTTTCTTATCATACACCGTCAACGTTGCCTTTTGCACTTTTGATGACCCCCACTCAACCGTTTCAGTCATTTTAGTTACCAGCTTACCGTCTTTATATTCAGGCAAAGGTTGTCCTGTTGCCTTGCACACATACCGTTGCAGTATCCCGCGTTGCGTGGTGTCTTTACCATCAACAAAACTCACATCTAAATTATCACTCACCCCCCAAACAGCACGTTGCCCCGTACTATCAAAGTATTTCTTCTCATTAATCAACTGAGCTATCCCCATCAAATATCCACTACTCATTTCACCAACACTAAAGGCTTTGTCTTTAGTAGGCGGGGCATCAAACATTTGCATACACATAGCATTTATGTACTCTTTTATTTGCCCCCGCGCTTTCATTAAAAACGTACGGTTTTCTGTTACCAACATAGTTTGTATGGTACTATCGGCGGGCACTAACTGCTGCCCTACTTCCAGTTTTACATTAAATATTGTATTGGTATTATTTATCAGCTTTAGCAGCATACACTTGCCGTATGTATTGCTACTGTTGGGTTGCTGCACATCAGCCCCTTTAATTTCAGCTTTTACCATCTTTTTTGCAATGGCATCAGTAAGCGTATAAGTGGCAGTATCGGCCGAAAAACAAACTGTAACGGAAATTAAACAAAATAGTAGTGTGTATAGGTGCTTCATGAATATCAATTGCTGTGTGAAACAAATATACTGTGAAAGCACTTAAAAAAATGAAATCCAAATTATCTAAAATTAGCTCTTGCGGATGCAGCTATTTCAACTGAAAGGATACCTTGCCCACAGATGAACCGAACTGAAACTTAGCATCATCAAAAGAAGGCGGGCCAAACGTTCCCCGCGCATTGTTAGAAAAACCGTAAAGCTCAGTAGGTACTCCAAACATTCCTTTGTCAAGCTCTCCGTTTCGGTTTTTATCATGGTAGGCCGCAATTGCATAAGTGCCGTGCGGTAAATCGGGTACTTCAACAGTAACCATAGTACCGCTTACAGATACTATTTTCCCCACATATACCTTTTCTTTTTGCCCAAACCCGTCAGCCTTGTCATAAATGCCAATTTGTAAATCGCCGTAAACGTCCGTAATGCCATTCACTTCAATCAATAATTTACCTTTTTTGGCATCAACAGGCGCGCACAATAACAGGCTTATAACTACGTGTAAAAACATGGTTTAATGTTAACTCACAGCTGTATAAAATTGTTTTATGAAAACAGAATTTATTTGAACTTATTATGTAAAATTGCTATGAATTGGCAAAGAAGAACCTAACATACCCTACAGAGCAATTGCTGGTTGAAGCCATGCGGCTTGGCAAACAAGATGCTTATTCGCAGCTATACGACCAATATAGCAACACACTGTACGGGGTAGTGTGCAAAGTAATAAAGAACGAAGAGTTTGCTGCCGATGTACTGCAAGACAGCTTTGTTAAAGTTTGGAAAAATATAAACGGGTACAACCCGCAAAAATCTTCACTGTTTACTTGGCTGCTAAATATCACCCGCAATACTGCTATTGACTTTATACGGTCGAAAAATTACAGAGTGGGACAGGAAAACCAAAGCCTTGATGATTCCGTAAGTATTCTTGAAAATAAAGAAGCTGATTCTATTAATGTTAATGCAATTGGCATAAAAGAAAAAGCCCTTGCTATTGACGAAAAGTACAGCGTTTTGATTGAAAAACTTTATTTTGAAGGGTACACACAAGAAGAGGTTTCAAAAGAGCTTGGCATACCGCTTGGAACAGTAAAAACGCGTGTGCGTGCCGCAATGATTGAATTAAAACGGATTTTAAAATTTTTACTGCTGTGGACATTACTGAAATCATAAATAGCGGATTACTGGAATTGTATGTGTTGGGGCTTACCAACGCTGATGAAACCAAGCAGGTGGACGAGTGGCGAACTCAGTATGCAGAGGTGAATACTGAAATAGCTGCCATTGAGGGAATTGTAAAAAACTACGTACAGCAATACGATAAAACCCCACCCGCTGATTTAAAAGAAAAAATACTTGCCCGCTTATCCGAAGAGAAAGGAATAAATATACCCCGCAGGGCTACGCTGCAAAGCCGCCGGATACAATACGGTATGGTGGCATCTATAGCATTACTGATAGGTAGCGTGGTGCTGAATATTGTTTATTATGGCCGCTGGCAAGATAGCCAAAAGCAAGTGGCAAGGCTTGAAAGCGAAAAACAAGAGTTGTTTGCCCAAAACCAAACCCAACGTACTGCCCTTAACACGGCGGAGGGTGAATTGGGGGTTTTAAAAAGCCCTACTCTTAAAATGGTTACGCTGGCAAGTGTGAAACCCAATGTGCCTGCTCAGGTTACCGTGTATTGGGATACTGCACAAAACAATGTATTTGTGAACATTAACAACCTACCCCCCGCCCCTGCTGACAAACAATACCAATTGTGGGCTTTGGTGGATGGTGTACCGGTGGATGCGGGTGTGATGGAAATGGATATAACCGCACTTCAACAGTTAAAACAAATAAACAGAGCACAGGCTTTTGCCATAACGCTTGAAAAACGTGGCGGTGCTGCCAGCCCTACGCTTGAAGAAATGATTGTACTGGGAACGGTTAAAGTATAAAAGCCGATTTTGTCGGTTTCTTCTGAACAACAAAGAGCGGGGCAATGTAGTGTTGCCCCGCTTTTTAATTTTTAACGAGTGCCGTTTCAACGGCCTAATCAAAATTATGCAATTCAAGCACCGCAAGCCCGTAAAATCTATATATTCGCATTTTAGATATTGACGGATGACATTACAAATAGCCGACAGGGTTAATTCGTTTGCCGAATCGCAAACGCTGGGCATGGCCAAACTTGGCCGCGAGTTGGCCGCCAAAGGCCATAAGGTAATTAACCTTAGTTTGGGTGAGCCTGATTTTGATACTCCCCAACATATTAAAGAAGCAGCAATACAAGCCATTCACGATAATTATACGCACTACACCCCCGTGGCAGGTTTTCTCGACCTCCGTGAGGCGGTGTGTTCCAAGTTCAGCCGCGAGAATAATTTAACGTTTACGCCCGACCAAGTAGTGGTTTCTACCGGAGCTAAGCAATCGCTGATGAATGTGGTTTTATCAGTGGTAAACCCCGGCGACGAGGTGGTAATACCCGCCCCATTTTGGGTGAGCTACTCATCGATGGTTGAGTTTGCAGGTGGCAAGCCAGTTATAGTATATGCCGGTATTGAGCAGGATTTTAAGGTAACTGCTGAGCAAATTGAAGCTCACATCACCCCCAAAACAAGGTTGTTAATGTTTTCATCGCCCTGTAACCCCAGCGGCAGCGTTTATAACCGCACTGAAATGGAGGCCATAGCAACCATGTTGGATAAATATCCGCAGGTGTATGTGGTGAGCGATGAAATATACGAACACATAAACTACGTGGGTAAACACGAAACCCTTGCAGGTTTTGAGAACCTGCGCAATCGTGCTATTGTGGTTAACGGCGTATCAAAAGCGTTTGCCATGACGGGCTGGCGTATTGGTTATATAGGGGCGCCAAAACCTATTGCTGCCGCCTGCGAAAAACTGCAAGGCCAGTTTACATCGGGCACCAACTCAATAGCGCAGCGTGCTGCCATTGCAGCCCTTACACAATCTATTGAGCCAACCCGCCAAATGTGTAACACATTCCATACCCGCCGTAATTTGGTAATGGAATTGATGAAGAATATACCGGGTTTCAAATGCAACGTACCCGAAGGTGCCTTTTACGTTTTCCCCGAAGTAAGCGATTATTTCGGCAAAAAGTATGAAGGTACTACCATAAATACTGCCACCGATTTAAGTATGTTTATTTTGGAGCACGCACACGTAACAACTGTTACGGGTGAAGCCTTCGGAAGTAATAATAACCTGCGCCTTTCTTATGCTACCCGCGAAGCCGATTTGAAAGAAGCATTTACCAAAATTGAACAAGCATTGGCCAAATTGAGATGAGTGTTGATTTTAACCGCCTGTTTGAAGATTTTAACCGCCTAAAGGTTCTGATTGTAGGCGATGTAATGATTGATGCCTATATATTGGGCAAGGTAGAACGCATATCGCCTGAAGCTCCTGTGCCCGTGGTATCGGTTACAGGAAAAGAGCAACGCTTGGGCGGCGCAGCCAATGTGGCGCTTAATGTAAAAGCATTGGGCGCGCAACCTTATATATGTTCTGTAATTGGTGATGATGAGGGCGGATATGAGATAAAAAAACTGTTTGCACAAGCAGGCATTAACCATACAGGGTTAGTAGCATCGGCACACAGACCCACCACTGTTAAAACCCGCATCATAGGCAATAATGCGCAAATGCTTCGCATTGATGAGGAGATAACCTCAGCGGTATCAACTGTTGAAAGTAACCTGTTAGTTTCAGCCATTGGTGAGCTGTTGCCACAAATGGATGTTGTAATTTTTGAGGATTATGACAAGGGCGTACTTACTGCTGATAATATCGGGCAAATTATTTCACTTGCTCAACAGCATAATATTCCCACTATTGTTGACCCTAAGAAGGTAAATTTTGCCCATTATAAACAGGCTACATTGTTTAAACCCAATTTAAAAGAAATAAAGGAGGGTTTAAAAACGGATGAAAACCTAAAAGACCTTGCAAAGCTAAAAGAGGCAATTGCCCAACTAAAGCAGTTGCTAAACAACCCAATGGTGATGGTAACACTTAGCGAATTGGGAGTGATGATAACTAACCATACCGATTATTACCACATACCTGCCCACATACGAAATATAGCTGATGTGAGCGGTGCAGGCGATACGGTTGTGAGTGTGGCAGCTCTTTGTTTGGCCTTGGGAAGCGACATGAAAACTACCGCTTTTTTAGCGAACATTGCAGGGGGATTGGTATGCGAAAAAGTAGGCGTAGTTCCGATTGAAAAAGACCTTTTACTGCACGAAGCCATCAGACTTTATAATTAAGTTTTTACCACAATGGTAAAAGATACCGTTAAGCATTTCATATTTGAAAACCGCAAGTTTATTCAAAACATCTTGCGGGTATTATTGGTATTGGTTTCGATACTGGTAATAGGTACCACAGTGTATTATCACGGTTTTCCGCACCCGCAAGAAACCCGCGATTTTTTGCTAACGGTTAACAAGCTGTTTTTCTTAGTTTTCATTCTTAACTACACCGTAAAAATTATTATTGCCCAACAGCCCAAAGCCTTTTTACGGCAAACCTGGCTGGAAGCATTTTTGCTGATACTGGTTATTTATGACGGTATCAGTTACTATGTGTTTGAGTTCCCCATAATCAACACGCTGTTTTCATACTTGCGTATCGACCCTATGAGCACCAAGTATGCGTTCTTTATCCAGTTCTTCCTGATACTTCTGGTAATCATAGAGTTTATAAAATCTACCCGCGATTTTGGTAAAATTCCCTTAAAACCCGGTGCTCTGTTCGTATGGTCGTTTGTGATACTTATTTTGGGCGGCGCGGGGCTTTTATGTCTTCCTTCAATCAATACCACAGGCACAAGTATGCGCTTTATCGATGCGCTTTTTACCTCGGCCAGTGCCTCATGCGTAACAGGTTTAACGGTGGCTGATACGGCTACCTATTTTAACTTTAAAGGTCAAATCCTTATCCTAATGCTGATACAATTAGGGGGCTTGGGTATCATTACTTTTGCCACCTATTTTGCCACTTTTTATAAAAAAGGGGTGGGTATTAAGCACCAATATGCGTTGCAGCAAATGTTGGATACCGATTCATTGATTGGTTCATACGGCCTTATCCGCAAAATATTTGTTTATACTATTGCTATTGAGGCTATATCGGCAACTTGCTTGTATATGCTTTGGAATAATTACCCGTTTGAAACAAGCGGCGATAAAGTTTTTTCATCCATTTTCCATGCTATTTCAGCCTTTTGTAATGCCGGTTTTTCACTATTTACCAATAATTTATACGAACCGGGTATTAGCGATAAGTACATTTTACACTTGGTGGTTGCTGCCACCGTTTTCTTTGGCTCGTTAGGTTTTCCTGCAATGCGCGATATGTTTGAGGTTGATAACCTGCGGAAACGCCTTAAAATGCCTTGGAAAAAATGGAAACTAAGTACCCAAATTGCATTTTACACCAGTATTGCATTGGTGGTATTTGGCGCGGTTTGCTTTTACTTTTTAGAGAAGAATAACGCTATCAAGGGTATGGAGTTTTTCCCAGCCGTTGTTGCGTCGGTGTTTCAATCTACTATTACCCGTACAGCGGGTTTTAACACGGTTGATATGAGCATTTTAGGCACACCCATACTGATTATATTCATCTTTCTGATGTTTGTGGGTGCTTCATCAGGCTCAACCGGAGGTGGTATAAAAACCAGTACGTTTGTGGTGATTTTTGCTTCGATGTGGGCTACAATACGCGGTAAAAAAATGATTACACTGGGCAGGCGCACCATCTCGCACGATTTGATTTATAAAGCTTTTGCCATTTTTGTGTTTTCGGCCACGTATGTATTTGTTTGTACGTTTATACTTAGCATTACCGACCCCGGTGTACCTGTAATACGATTATTGTTTGAAGAAGTATCGGCTTTTGCAACGGTGGGGCTTAGTACAGGCATCACAGCCTCATTATCAGATGCCAGCAAAATAGTATTGATTATCAGCATGTTTGTAGGCCGTGTGGGTATATTAACCCTTGCTTTTGCCTTAAGTAAAGAAGTGGAAACCAATGCCTTCAAGTATCCCAACTCTCACATTATGATAGGTTAAGCTCTATTTGCTTTGCTTATTGATATTCGCCGTCAACAGGTTTGTGGTCTTCTTGTCTTGCCATGTGCTGAGTTACCAACTCACCTTGAGAGTTTTGTTCTTTCAAACTCCACTTATCGGTAACGGTAGTTTCTAACCACACTTTTCCTGATTTGCGGAATACTTGAATGTTTAACCCATACTCATCTTTAAAAGACCGTTCCAAATCAGCAACTGCCATCATAGGGTCAATTTCAAGCACCCCGTTATTGTGCATATTTCTACACTCGCCTAACGTTTTTGTATCAGCAGTCAGTTGAAGTTTAGGAGTCCCTTCGCCCAATTGATGGGATTTATTAAAAAACTCAATTTTAAGAAAGGGGAATAACAGGTTAAACTCCTCTTTTATGTGTTTTATTAGTGTGTTGTCGTTAATATTAATTACCATTTTAGTACCCTTTACGTAGCACCCCTTTGTGTGATAAAAACGGTTTCCGTCACACAATAGTCGCGCTACAATACAAAGTTATAATGGCTTTAACTACCCAACTATGATAAAAGTCAGCCGCAAAGGTTGAGAATAATCAACCTTTTGCCTCGTTGGTTAATTTTTTAATGCTGCCAGCTTCTCTAAATTCAGAATATCGATTTTACCCGCCTTAATAGCTATCAGGTTTTCGTCCTTAAAATCGCTAAGTGTGCGAATGGCTGTTTCTTGTGATGTGCCCACAATACCGGCAAGGTCTTCGCGCGAAAGATTAATACTAAAGGTTTCTTCTTTGCTTGTGTTGTATTGCTGATAAATTGCCACTAAAGCCTCGGCCACCCGCTTGCGCACTGAGTTATAGGCCAGTTTAAGCAAACGGTCTTCTTTCTCTTGTAGGCTGCCCGAAAGCATTTTGATAAATTTACGGGCAACCCCGCTATTATTGGTAAGCAGCGAGAAAAAATCATCTTTGGGTATCAATATCA
The DNA here is from genome assembly GCA_035906255.1 of Bacteroidia bacterium. Lineage (GTDB taxonomy): Bacteria > Bacteroidota > Bacteroidia > UBA8524 > UBA8524 > SB11. The sequence continues at coordinate 49,118 of JAMIFM010000025.1, read as the reverse complement.
CTTCTGTATCTTCTAAAGCCGTTGCAGTATCTGCATACTTGCTGTCTTCAAGCAATGGCAAGTACCCAAAAAAATCCCCCTCGCCAAACATACCCGTAATAAACTCCTTACCGTCTTCGTTGGCGCGGTATGCCTTAACTTTTCCTGAGTTGATAAAGTAAATGCCCTTGGGGTAGTTCCCTTCGTTATATATCACTTCTTTTTTCTTACAACGACGCAACTCTTTATTTTCCGACAATTTTTTTAAGTCTTCAAATTCCCTTGCCGTTGTAAAAAAATCCGTAAGCCCGTCTATATTCTTAGTAAACTCTTTTTTCAGCAGCTCACTTTTTCGTAACCTGCTTTCAACTGCACTTAGCAATTCAATATCATCAAAGGGTTTAGTCAGGTAATCATCGGCCCCCATTTCCATACCTTTCCTAAAATCGCTGCGTTCAGCTTTAGCAGTTAAAAAAATAAAAGGTATTCCTGCTGTTTCTTCGTTTTTTGAGAGCAGATGCAGCACCCCGTAGCCGTCTAAAACAGGCATCATTATATCGCATATTATCAGGTCGGGCTTTACTTTGTGCACCAGTTCAATCCCTTCTTTTCCGTTTGTGGCCACAACGGCATTATAACCTGCCAACTCCAATATTTCGGCGGTATTTTCTCTTATCAGTTCATTATCTTCAATCAGCAGTATTTTCTTGCTCATAGCCTGTGTGTTTTGGGAATGTTATAATAAAGGTAGTGCCTTGGTTCAGTTCGCTGTCAACGTTTATGGTGCCGTTCAGCATCTCAACGTATTTTAATACAATATTAAGCCCAAGGCCTGTGCCTTGTATGTTTGTTACGTTATGCCCCCTGAAAAACCTTTCAAACAGGTGTACTTGGTCTTCGGGAGATATCCCTATACCTTCATCTTTCACCATCAGTGTTAGTCCGTCATCATCCGCTACAGAGGTAACGTATATTACTGCCCCTTCGGGCGAAAACTTCAGCGCATTTGAAACAAGATTAAAAAGTATATGCCGCTTTATTTTCTTATCCAGTAAAAACTCATCTATGCCGGTGTGGGTGTACACAATTTTTTGATCTGCTTTAGCCAATGCCTGCAAATCACTTACAATATCCTCGGTAAACTCTTTAAAGTTAACACGTTCAGGATTTATCATCACTTTACCTTCTTCTAACTTGCTGATAGAAAGCATATCGTTTAAAATATCGGTAAGGCTGTTTACGGCTTCTTTAATGCGGGCAATGTGTTTCACCTGCTTTTCGGGTTCGTTCAGCTCACCGTATTTACGCACCAGCGATAGTGAAGATAATATGCCCGCCAGCGGGGTGCGAAATTCATGCGACACCAATGATACGAACCTCGATTTGAGGTCGTTCAGCTTTTTCTCGTTTTGTAATGCCTCGTGTAATTCTTCTTTGGTTTTCTCTAACTCACTGATAGCTTCCCGCAAAATCATGGTGCGGTTTTCTACCTGTTTCTCCAATTCAATGGAGTAATTTTTCAGTTTATCCTCAGCTATTTTACGCAGGGTTATATCCACAATAAACGCAATCACAAAGGTTTCGTCACCCGATGTAAACGGGCTGAGGCTTATTTCTAACGGAAACTCACTATTGTCTTTACGCCTGCCATACAAATCAAGCCCCCTACCCATAGCGCGGGAGTGCGGTACGCGATAATATTTTTCGCGGTTAGTAATGTGTGTACTTCTGTGCTTCATAGGCACCAGTATTTCAACCTGTTTGCCTATAAGCTCTCCTTTACCGTAACCAAAAAGCCGTTCAGTGGCAGGATTCACCCTAATAATATCCCCTACGCTATTGGTAACTAATATCCCTTCGGTGGCGTATTCAAACAGGGCTTCTAACCCTTCGGTATTGTTCATTTTTTCAATATGGTAGGATGTTAGCCCAAACATACGGTTTTTCAGAAAATTTAATCTGCAAAAATCAATCGGCGCAGCAACAAGAACTATGACGAAAATCAGGAATAACTGTATTTATAATACAATCAACTTAATGAGGTTTTTCGCAGCACTCCATTTGGTTGTGGGTGTTTATTTTAGGGCTTAGATAAGGTACTCCTAAGTTCATTCCCCTGATTATGAACAACACTGCTACTACTGCAACAAAATAGGGGATAGTTTTTAAAATGGCGGTTCGCACGCCTTGTGTTACCCACCTTGAGGTAAATGATACGGCCAACATCATGGGTAATGTGCCCAAACCAAACAAGGCCATAAAAGCTGCGCCTTGTAGTGCGTGGGTGGTTGTTGCGGCTCCGGCAAGTGCCAAATACACCAACCCGCAAGGCAGCAACCCGTTTATTATTCCTACTGCAAACTGAGCTGTTAGACCGGGTTTGGCAATAAACTGCGAAAACAGTTTTTGTATGCGCAAGCTATAAGCACTTACCTTATTGTTTTGTTTGGATAAACGGATGCCTGCTATTTTTATAACGGCATATAGTAATAACAATACGCCAGTGACAATTGAGATGTATTGCTGTATGCCAGCCAATTGCAACCCCTGCCCAAAGGCACCTATCAACAAACCAATGGTGGCATAGGTAAAAATGCGGCCGCTGTTATACACCAGCCTGCCTGCAACAAATTGCCCACGATTTTGCCCAACGGGAGCAATGAGTGCAATAGGCCCGCACATGCCCAAACAATGGAAACTGCCCAATAATCCTGTTATAAATGCGGTGAGGTATAGCATGGTTTCAGGAATTAAGTTTTGTTGCGTTAAATGATTACCTCTTTTTCAAAAAAGTATTCTTTCCCTTCCATTTTCCATTGCAGTTTTACCCGCCAGTTGCCTTTTGCCATTTTGCTCAGGGGTATTAATTGCTTGTTGTCAGTGTTAGGTTTCAATATTTCAGTAAAATCACCTTTTGCATCAGAAGGGCGAAAAAGATAAACTTGCCCTACCATTTTGGCAGCATCAATCTCTTTAGGAAATACCACTTCTAATTGGCTTGCGGTATAGTTTACGTTCACCTGCAAGGCATCACCAAAGGCATCGGCGGCTCTCACTTGTTCAATGTGTTTTTCGTATTCTATACCTTGTTCGTAGTAATCTTTAGCCACTAAATCAACTTTGTGGCTCATCATATTGGCGGCAAGGGTTACTATAAAAGCTATAAATGCCATCATGCCAATTACTATTCCGGTTCCCCAGTTCAGTTTCATATTCGTAATCATTAGGGTTGTTATTTTTTTGAATTATTGTGTTCCACCTATTTTCACAGGGCCTAAAAAGGTGGTTTTTATTTGGTCAATCTCTTTACCATCTGCTATTACTTTCAACACCACTGCTTGTTTGTTTCGGGTAACCTTTTCTTTGGGCACTTCTATTAAAAATGTGCCTTTGTATATTTCTTCCCGCCCTACAATCAGGTTGCCGGCATTACTACCAATAAGTACAATTTTTGCTCCTTCAAGGTTATCTAACTTTAGCTGTACCGGTACATCGTGAAAGGTTTTGTTCACCAACTCAAAGTTGTACAGGTTGGTTACTGTTTCAGTATTTTCCTGAAACATTTTGCCCGGAGCGCGTAATACGGTAGTATCAATACTATCGCGGGTGGCTAATAAAAATATAAACACCCCTGCTAAAACCGTTAACAATACGGTATATGCTTTCATGCGGGTATTGTAGTGGAAGTTTTTTCCTGATTTAATCCCCTCTAATGAGGCGTAGCGTATAAGGCCGCGCGGTTTGTTTATTTTATCCATCACGCCGTCGCAGGCATCAATGCAAGCGGTACAGTTTACACACTCCAACTGTGTACCATTGCGTATATCAATGCCTGTGGGGCATACATCTACACACAATCCGCAATCCACACAATCGCCTTTGGAGGTAGTATCGCCTTTACGTAATTTTCCCCGAGGTTCACCCCGCACATCGTCATAGGCAACCACAATACTGTCTTTATCCAACAACACGCCTTGCAAACGGCCATAAGGGCAAGCCCAAATACACACCAATTCACGCAGTTTGGCAAACACCAAATAAAACACTGCGGTAAACAACAGTATGGCAACTAAGCCCCCTATATGGTTGGCAGGGTTATCAATAATAATTTTAAACAACTCATCGCTGCCTATTATATAGGCCAAAAAGATATTGCTGATAAAAAACGAGAGGGTAAAAAAGGTAACGTGCTTTGCACTCTTTTTAAGTATTTTTTCCTTGTTCCAAGGTTGTGCGTCTAACTTACGCTGTTGGTTGGCATTGCCTTCTATCAGGTTTTCAATCTTACGGAAAACCATTTCTAAAAAAATGGTTTGCGGGCATACCCATCCGCAGAAAACGCGCCCGTAAACAGCAGTAAATAATACTATAAACACAATAAGGGTGAGCATAGCAAACCCAAACAGAATAAAATCCTGAGGCCAAAAGGGAACACTAAATACTATAAACTTGCGCTCAAGAACATTAAACAGCATCAGGGGTCTGCCGCTTATGCGTATAAAAGGTGCTGCTATTAAAACTATCAGCAGAAAGTAGGAAATGTAGGTACGGTATTTATAAAACTTGCCCTTTATTATCTTGGGATAAATCCATCGGCGTTTACCTTTATCACCAACATTGCCGAGTTGATTGCGAAAGTTCTCGGCAGTTTGGGTATCAAAAACAGATGATTTTGACATAAAGACGGGTTGTTTATGAAGGGTTGTTTAAGAAAAAGGCCGGGCGCGTAACAACCCTAATGAAATCGCCACCCGGCCAAGCACTTGCATTGCTGCAAATGCAATATTTTAATCTGCTTACCGCATAGAGGTTAACGTGGTACTTGAAGAATCTTTTGAAGTTGAATCTGCCGGGGCTGCCCCGCCATCCATCCATTTTTCACCTTGAGGCTCTTTGGCATTGGCGGGTTTGCTACCTTGTAACGAAAGCACATAACTGGCTATCTGTTGTATCTGAACGGGAGAAAAATCTTTCTTCCAGCTTTTCATACCTTTCAGTTCCACACCATCAGTAATGGTTTTAAACACATTTTTAACCCCGCCGCCATGCAACCAATATTCATCGGTAAGGTTGGGAGCAATGCTGGTACCTTCTGCCAATTTACCATGACAAGCCACACAGTTTTTTGTAAACAGCTCCTGCCCTTTGGCAATGGCATCTTTATCAGCTAATAGTGTAACTGTTTCGGCATTTATCTTATCACCTGCGGTTTTCAGGTATATCTCATAATCAAGTTTTGCCTTTTCTATCTGCGCCACATACTCTTCATTTTGTGGTTTACCGCCATCAATAACCTGATAATTAATCCAATATACTATCCCAAAAACCACCGTACCGTAAAACAATGTCATAAACCAGCCTGGTATAGGATTATCCAACTCCTGTATATCATCGTACTGATGCTCAAGCATTTTTTCTTTATCAGTAGAAGTATGACTAACCTGAAATATTCTACCCCACAACGATTGTTTGGCTTTAGCTTCATACGAAGGGTCGTTTTCAGCCAGTATCTTATCACGCAGGCCTAATACCGAGTAGTACACAAATGTTACCATTACCAGCATTAGCAACGCAATACCCAAAATAATGTATAACAATGTATTGCCCATACCGCCAACCATTTCAGTGAAGGTAAACGGCTCATTAGGGTCGCCCAGTTGTTGTGCGGCCACAGGAAAAGCAGTTAGCACAAACAAAACAGGCAGGATATATTTTATATACTTTTTCATAAATGGTTCTCTTATTTGGTGGTTATCGGTTAATAGTCCCGTCATCATTCAAAGGCACGCGCTTAGAGCGTTCGATGTAGTCTTTATCAACCCTTAACAGCCAAATGGTAACAGCTATAAAGAACACAAGGAAAATGAGGAATGAGGTTACCATATAAAAATCGGCTCCTTCAACTACTTTTAAAAATTGCTTAAACATGGCGGTAGGGTTTTATTTTTGAGAGGTTTGACGTTGAAAGCTCATTTGAAAATTTTGTGAAGCATCGGGCGATACATCTTTACCCAAACGTTGCAGGTAAGCAATAATGGCCACCATTTCGGTTTTGTTTAGCGGAGTTATAATAGTTCCGTTATCATCCGCCTCACCTGCTATGCCGCTTTTGTTTAGTGATTCGGCTATTTCATCGGCCTGCTTTTGCAAATCGGCCAAAGCCACTTTATCATACCCTTCAGGATAAGGCACCCCCAGTTTGCGCATGGCGTTAATTTTGCCAGCTGTGTTTGTAGTGTTCAATGCCTGTTCTGCTAACCAGTTGTACTTAGGCATGATTGAACCTGTTGAGGTTGATTGGGGATCCATTAAGTGGCTATAATGCCAGTCATGCCCCTTTTTCAAACTACCTACCCCTTCACGGTGCAAATCAGGCCCTGTACGTTTGCTACCCCACAAAAAGGGATGGTCGTACACATATTCGCCCGATTTTGAGTAATCTCCGTAACGTTCTGTCTCGCTCCTAAACGGTCTGATTAATTGTGAGTGACAATTGTTGCACCCTTCACGTATGTATAAATCACGACCTTCTAACTCAAGCGGTGTATAAGGTTTTACGCTGGCAATAGTGGGTACGTTTGATTTTACTAAGAAGGTGGGCACCAACTCTATTACTGTACCAATTAGTATTACTACTAACGACCAAAATAACATTTGCATGGGTTTACGTTCTACCCAACGGTGCCAGTAACCATCGCTGCCATGTGGTACAAACACTTTTTCAAGCGCAGGAGCTTCGGCGGCTTCATTGGCTATCAACTTGCCGCTTTTTGCAGTTTTCACCAAGTTATACGCCATTAAAAACACACCTGACAGGTATAACGCACCACCAATTCCGCGCACGGCATACATAGGTATCAGTTGGGTAACGGTACTTAGAAAGTTGGGAAACTCCAAACGTCCATCAGGGGTAAAGTAAGTCCACATCATACCCTGTGTAAACCCGTTCCAATACATAGGCACTGCATAAAACAAGATACCTAAGGTTCCCAACCAAAAGTGGGTAGATGCCATTTTTACCGAGTGCAGTTTAGTACCATACATTTTGGGTATCAGGTAATACAGCATGGCAAACACCAAAAATCCGTTCCATCCCAATGCACCTACGTGTACGTGGGCTACAATCCAATCGGTAAAGTGGGCAATAGCATTTACATTTTTAAGAGAAAGCATAGGCCCCTCAAAGGTTGCCATACCATAAGCGGTAATACCCACCACCATAAATTTAAGCAAGGGGTCTTCGCGCACCTTATCCCATGCACCGCGCAGAGTAAGCAAACCGTTTAGCATCCCCCCCCAAGAAGGGGCAATCAGCATGATTGAAAATACAACCCCAAGTGATTGCGCCCAATCGGGCAATGATGAGTATAACAAGTGGTGAGGGCCTGCCCATATATAAATAAATATCAGTGCCCAAAAGTGCAGGATAGACAGTTTGTATGAATACACGGGGCGGTTTGCCATTTTAGGTAAGAAGTAGTACATCAATCCCAAAAACGGTGTGGTTAAGAAAAATGCAACTGCATTGTGCCCATACCACCACTGCACCAGTGCATCTTGCACCCCTGCATACCATGAGTAACTTTTAAACAAGGTAACGGGCAACTCAAACGAGTTTACAATGTGCAATACTGCTACCGTTACAAACGTGGCTATATAAAACCAAATAGCAACATACAAGTGTCGTTCGCGGCGTTTAAATATGGTACCGAACATATTTATACCAAACACCACCCAAATAAGGGTAATACCAATATCTATAGGCCACTCAAGCTCTGCATATTCTTTTGATGTGGTAATACCTAACGGTAGGGTAATGGCCGCGGCAAGAATAATTAACTGCCAGCCCCAAAAATGTATATTGCTAAGTACATCACTAAACATACGGGTTTTGAGCAACCGTTGCAGCGAGTAATACACTCCTGCAAAAATGGCATTGCCCACAAATGCAAAAATTACGGCATTGGTGTGCAGCGGACGTATGCGTCCGAAAGTTCCGTATTGGGTTAAATTAAGGTTGGGAGTAACTAACTGAAAGGCTATTAGCAGCCCTACGGTCATACCCACAATACCAAACACCACCGTAGCAATGATAAAATTGCGGACGATGCGGTTGTCGTAGTTAAACTTCTCTACTTGGCTCATACAGGGTTTTATTTTTTAAGTTACAAAGCGCACGGCGCGCTAAATACAGGGCAAAGTTGCCACTACAGGCAGGCGATTAAAATGACGGTTATCAAACCAAAACATGATTTTAATCAGGTTTTTAAAACAAAGTGCCTGCTATGATTGGGCTGCAAAAAAGCAGTAGCAAGAATTAGTTTTTCTTATTTAGACTAATTAAAAACAAGTGATATATTCGCCCCGAAATGAAAAAAACAGGGATTTTTTTGTGCCTACTAACAGTAGCCCTACTAACCAATGCTCAGATTCTTACAAGAGAGGATTCTTTGGCCAACGGCATGACGATGACCGGCAAAAACACGGTACTATCGGGCTACGGACAAGTGAAGGTAAATTATGATTTGAGGCAGGAAACGGGTGAGGCTTCGCTAACGCGGAACGTATTGTTTGTGGGGCACCGCTTTAACGATAAGATTGTTTTTTTTAGTGAAATGGAGCTTGAAAACGCCAAAATAGGCGGCGGTGCTGCCTCAGGCGAACTATCTATGGAGCAGCTATTTCTGAAGATAGACATTAACCGGAGTATGTATTTGGTAACGGGTTTGTTTATACCCCGTTTGGGCATTATTAACGAAAACCACTTACCCACCACCTTTAACGGAAACGACCGTCCGTTTGTTGAAACGTTTGTTATCCCTTCTACATGGCGCGAAATCGGAGTGGGATTATACGGGCAGCCTCGCTCAATACCGGGCTTTAATTATTCGGTAGCAGTGGTAAACGGACTTAATGCAGGCAGATTTCAGTTTGGTACCGGCATCCGCGAAGGCAGGTTTGAGGGTAACAGGGCAACCGCCTCAAACATAGCCATTACGGCTTCTGCACTATACTATTATAAAGATTTCAGGTTTCAAGTATCAGGATATTACGGCGGCAGCAGCGGCTTACCGAAAATTGAAGCCGATAGCTTACAATTACAATCGGGTTTGTTCGGCACACCTGTATCCTTGGGTGAAGCCAACATACAATACCACAGCAACGGCTGGCAGTTTAAAGCACTGGCAAGCGCAGTAAGTTTACCGCAAGCATTCAGCATCAACAGAGCGTATGCCAGCAACACCCCTGAAATGATAACGGGTGCTTATGCTGAACTGGGCTACAACCTGATGTATTTGGGCAAAAATAAACCCAAGCAAAACCTAACCTTGTTTTGCCGTTACGAAACCCTGAACCTTAATTACAGACTGCCCGTAAACGGAATAAACGATGATTTTCAAAAGAAACAATACATTGTTACAGGCCTCAGTTATTTGCCTATGCACGGGGTTTCGTTTAAGCTGGATTTTGTATATAGCCACACAGGAAACTATAACAAAGAGTTGTATGTGGTGAACCCTTATACCACTCAGCGACCTTTTTATCAGGACAATAGTTATGTAAATCTTGGCTTCGGCTATAGCTTCTAAAGAAATATGGAGAGACGGGATTTTATAAAAAACTCTTGCAAAGCCTGCTTGGGGGTAGCCTGTTCCTCAGTGCTTGTAACCTTGCTTGAAAGTTGTGCCTCACTTCCTGTTTATAAAACAAAAGCAGTTAACGGAGTAATGAGTGTTCCTGTAGAACAGTTTGCTACTACCAATACGGTTATTGCAAGCACCACCCAACTTGATTATGATGTGCTGGTAATAAAAAAAGACGACGGCACATACAAATCGCTGCTGATGCGATGCAGCCACCAAGACCAACCATTGACGGCTACTGCTTCGGGACTGTTTTGCGCAGCACACGGAAGCAGCTTTGACCTTGATGGAAATGTAACCAAAGAGCCGGCCTCTACCCCATTGGTAAGCTATAAAACCATTGTTGAAACCCAACTAATTAACATTTATATAAAATAATCCATGAATACCTTTAAAAAAATTGCCGCGTTTACCATTGCCGCAACGGTTGCCCTTGCTGCTTGTAAAAAAGACAGCAACAACAATGCTGACACTACTAACCCCGAAGATGTAAAAAAGGGAATTGTAACAGATTTGGCAACTAACGTTATTATGGCCACTTACGACGATATGAGCGCAAAGGCTGATAATTTAGCATCAACGGTGAGTGCATTTAATGCACAACCTACTGATGCCAACCTTACATCGTGCCGTGTTGCTTGGCTAACAGTACGTCAGGCATGGGAAAGGTCGGAAGGTTTTTTATTCGGCCCTGTGGCAACTAATAATATTGACCCCCGTATTGATACTTGGCCTGTAAACTACCAATCGCTTGATTCGGTATTGGCTAATAACCAAACTTATACTGACAGTTATATCGAATCGTTGGAGGATGCATTAAGAGGTTTCCACCCGTTGGAGTATTTATTGTTTGGTCAAGACGGCAAAAAAAAGGTAGCTGCCTTTAACCAACGTGAGTTTGATTACATGGCTGCACTTTCTCAAAACTTGAAAAAATTGTGTGCACAAGCTGCTACCGATTGGCACAATGGTTTCCGTGCTGATTTTACTGCACCCGGTAATGCTACTTACGCTACACAACGTGAAGTGTATGAAGAATTGGTGAATGCTATTGCGGGCATTTGCGACGAGGTGGCCAACGGTAAAATTAAAGAACCGTATGACCTGAAAGACCCTTCGTTGGAAGAGTCTCCGTTTGCTGCTAACTCAATCAAAGATTTTGCAGATAATATCCAAAGCGTTGCCAATATTTATTACGGCAAATACACTGCTGACGGTCGCGGGTTAGAAGATTTTGTAAAATTGTATAACCTTTCGTTGCACAACAAAATTGCACAACAAATACAAGCAGCAACCAACTCATTGGTAAATGTTACGCTTCCTTTCGGGCAGGCTATTACACAGCAACCTACCCAAGTGCAAAATGCCATTGATGCCATCAACACACTAAAAGAAACCCTTGAAACCGAGTTGTTGCCGTTAGTGCAGGCCAACACCAAATAAGGTATTGTAAACGTGCAGAAACATCACTCAAAAATATACGTACTGCTGGCATTGGGGGTTTTATATGCCTCCCTTGCTTTTCAGGCCTGTAACAAACCCGAGCCACTTACAGAAAGCGACCGCAACGAGTGGTATAGCGGGGGCAACCAAACCGTTTTTGTAAGCGGTTCGGGAGCATACAGTCAATCTTTTCCCTTGTTAACAGAACAAAAGGAAGAGATACACGAGGTAGGTGACGTAGGTTTTGAGGCTGTTTTTAACAGCGACCCTAATCAATTGAACTATGGTTTAGGGCCATTGTTTAACAATGTTTCTTGTGCATCATGTCATGTGGGCGACGGGCGCGGAAAAGCCCCCGAAGCCGGCGAGGCATTATCTTCTTTATTAATACGAATCAGCATACCCGGCGTTGGGGCTCACGGAAGCCCCAACCCTGTTCCGGGGTTCGGCGGACAATTGCAGCAGAAAGGGATTTTAGGTGCTGCACCCGAGGCAACAGTAAATGTTGCTTATACCGAACAAACCTATACGTTCCCCGATGGTGAAGCATATACACTGCGTAAACCCATCTACACCCTTACTGCACCGTACCAAGCATTGCCCTCAGGCCTGATGATTTCACCACGAATGGCCTCTCCTGTATTCGGGCTGGGGCTTTTGGAAGCAGTATCAGAAGCTGATATTATGGCTTTGTCGGACGTAGATGATGCCAACGGCGACGGAATATCGGGCAAACCGAATAGGGTATGGAATGTTGAAAAGCAAAGTTTTACTTTGGGCAGATTCGGCTGGAAAGCCGGACAACCTACGGTAATACAGCAATCGGCAGGAGCTTATAACGAAGACATGGGAGTTACCAGTTTTATCTTCCCTGTTGAAAGTACACACGGGCAGCCCCAAGGTGTATTGGCCACAGGTAAAAAAGAGATAAGCGACAGTGTTTTGTTTACAGTGGCTTATTATGTGCGCACACTGGCAGTACCCGGACGCCGAAAAGCCGACGATGCAACTGTACAACACGGTAAGGCTCTTTTTAAACAGGTGGGCTGTACCAACTGCCACAATGCTATGTTTACTACACAAACTAACGTTGCCGCTCCTGAGTTTTCAAACCATACTATTTTCCCTTATACGGATATGCTATTGCATGATATGGGCGAAGGGCTGGCCGATAACCGTCCTGAGTTTGATGCAGACGGCTACGAATGGCGCACGCCTCCTTTGTGGGGTATAGGCCTTACAAAGGCTGTGAACGGACATAATAATTTTTTGCACGACGGGCGTGCACGCAATTTTATTGAAGCTATTATGTGGCACGCCGGCGAGGCTGAAACAGCTAAGAATAAGTTTGCCACACTAAGCAAAGCAAACCGTACTGCCATTATTAAGTTTTTAGAGTCGCTTTAAAGCGCATTTTCTTTATCAGTCTCCGTTTCACTTTCAGTATCTTCAAACAACACCCTGTATCCGGGGGTCACAAGGTCGTCGTTTTGGCCGCTGCGGATGCTCCAAAAAAAAGCCCCTAAAAATATTAAGGCCAGTACCAAACTGCATCCTATTAATATAAATATTACTGTCATTTTTATAGCCTTTTAAGTTATCGCCATTACGAGGTACCGACACAATCCGTTTGATGGGCTACAATGGTATTGCTTCGGAAGACCTCGAATGACGAAAAATTATCATTTCAACAACTTCAATCGCTTTGCAAAAATATTGGTAAGTCCTGTGGTAAAACTCACCACCGTTACTGAGCTAAGCGGCATTAATATGGCTGCTACAAGTGGGCTCATGGTGCCCTGTACGGCAAAATACAACCCTACCAAGTTATACACTACCGATATACCAAAGCTGCTGTGTATTACCGTTACGCAACGTTTTGTAAACTTTAAAAACACAGGAAACCGCTCCAGTTCAGCAGCATCAAGCACGGCATCGCAAGCGGGGGTAAAATTGCTTACTTCATCCGTAAGTGCAATACCCACATCGCTTTGTTTCAACGCGCCTGCATCGTTCAATCCGTCACCAATCATCATCACTTGTGCATTTCCTGTTTGCAGGCTTTGTACAAAATCAAGTTTTTGCTGGGGTTTGCAATTAAAATGCAGGTTGCGGCTATCAAACCAACGGGTAAGTGCCTCGCGTTCACCGTCGTTATCCCCTGAAAGTACGTGCAATTCATACTCATTGTCCAGTTCTTTCGTAAGCGGTTCAACCCCTTGCCTGTATTTATTGGTAAAGGTGTAATACCCTTTTGGCTGATTGTTTATCTGTACATATACTTTGGTGGTAATTGCTTCAAACGAGTTTGTACTTTCATTAGAAGATGTAATCCCTAAAAACAAGGCACTTCCCACCAAAACAACGTTCCCTTCAACCACGCCGTGCATCCCCTTTCCGGCAATCTCTTCGCAACTTTCGGGTTGGGGCAGGTTAGTCAGCATAAGGCTCTCATAAATCCCCCTGCTTAGCGGGTGCGCACTGCTTTTAGTAATGGCAGCCACCCATTGTTTTTCAGTTTCGCTTAAAACTCCCGTAAAGGTTATTTGCTGACCGTTGTTTTGAGTAAGCGTTCCCGTTTTATCAAATACAATATGGTGAGTATGCGCAATTTTTTCAACTACTGCTGAGTTTTTCAGGTAGAAACGGTTTTTACCCAAAATACGCAAGGCATTCCCCATTGTAAAAGGGGTTGATAGTGCCAGCGCACAAGGGCAGGCAATAATAAGTATGGCCGTAAAGGCACCCCACGCTTTGCTACCATCACCCATAAATAACCAAAACAAAGCTGTACCAATAGCAAGGGTAATTAACACTATTGTAAAGTACCTGCTTACCGTATCTGAGAAACTTATCAGCCGGCTTGTATCGGCTTTTTTAAACGCATCACTGTTCCACAACTGGGTAAGGTAGCTTTGCGATACTTCTTTCACTACTTCCACCTCAATAGCAGCACCCATTTGGCGGCCGCCCGCAAATACCATTTCACCCAACACCTTATCAATCGGTTGTGTTTCACCCGTTACAAAACTGTAATCAATGCTCGCGGTGCCGCGCATCAAAATACCGTCGGCGGGTATCAACTCTCCATGACGTATCAACAGGCGTTGGCCTTTTTGTATTTGCCCTGCGGGGATTGATATCTCTTTACCTCCTACAATGGTAGTTACCGCCAAAGGAAAGTAGGATTTATAATCACGCTCAAACGAAAGAAAATCGTAGGTACGGCTTTGAAACCATTTGCCCACCAATAAAAAGAAGATAAGCCCTGCTAAAGTATCAAAATAACCCGGACCAACTTCAGCCACTACTTCGTATAGGCTACGCACTAACAATACAACAATGCCCAATGCAAGAGGCACATCAATATTTATATAACGATTGCGTATGCCTTTTATGGCTGATGTGATATACATCCATCCGCTATAAAAGAATACGGGCAGAGCCAGTATTATATTAAGTGTATTGAATAATACAGGAAAGTTTTGCCGTGAGTAGCTATCAAACCCAAAATATTCGGGGAAACTCAACAGCATAATATTGCCGAAACAAAAGCCTGCTACTGCAATTTTTTTGATAAGTGAACGCTGGATGCTTTTATCATTTTTCTTTACCACATCGTTCAAACTCAATAAAGGCTCGTAGCCCAATTGCGATAGTAACACAACCAACTGCTTTAATGAAATTTCGGCAGGTTTGTAAACTACAGCCAGTTGCTTGCGCACGAAATCAATACGCGATGAGGTAATACCTGCATTGAGGCGATACAGCTTTTCGAGCAACCAAATACACGAACTACAATGCACCGCAGGGATATAAAAAGTTACCCTTGCGGTTTTACCGTCGTTAAAATCGTGTAGTTGCTCTTGTATTTCGGGCAGGTCTAAAAATGCAAACTTACTTTCACTAATAACGGTTTTTATAGCATTGCCCGGTGTTTGTTCAATGTTGTAGTAATTGCACAGGTTGTTTTGCTGCAATATGCTGTACACGGTTTTGCAACCATCACAACAAAACGTTTTTTCATCGTAGTGTAAAGCACTGTTCTTTACTTCGTCGCCGCAATGGTAACAAAGCACTGCCTGTTTTTGGGCATTGAGTATTGATGACATTGGAAAATTTGTTTAGGGTTGTTGATTAGAATTATTGAGGGGTTATAACCACTCGGCTGCAAAGCGGTAGAAACCGTCTTTCATTTCTTTATATAATTCTTCGTAGCGGACTACCTCAGCAGCAAAACTGTCGTTATCATCAAACAATACTCTATCAATCGCCACAGGGTTTTCTTTGGCATAGCTCACCAATTTATCTTGATGCAGGTTTATTTTATGACGTAATACATCATTTACCTCCTGCTGCCTTATAAACTGGTTTTGAAACTGCTCAATGCGCGATACTACTTCGTTTTTTGTATTACGGGCAGCCAATTCCTCTAAACGGTTCGTTAACAATTCAAGCTCTTGCTTATAAAACACTAATTGATTAAAGTGCAGCTTGTTTTCGAAATGTAAATCAGAAATATGTTTGCGGTTGCTTTTGGCTTCGGTAGTCATAACGGTATCGGTTACTATTGTTTTCAGTAAACAAAATTACCTGCCCCGAAAAGCAATGCTTATGACATCCGTCATGTTTTTAAATGACTTTTAACACCCCATAGTTTGACCCTTGTTCTGAAAAACCGGTTTATATTTTGCTGCGGATAGCTTCAACAGGGTCGAGTCTTGATGCCCGCCATGCAGGAATAAATCCTGAGATAATTCCAATCATTACCGACATACCAGTACCTAACATGAAATTCCCCGTAGATAAAAACAGATTAAAGTTGAATACGGCACCCGCTATTTTAGTTAGCACCAATACCAAGCCTACCCCTATTAAACCGCCAAGCAAACACAGTACTACAGCCTCAGTTAAAAACTGAACCAGTATAAATGAGTTGCGTGCACCCAACGATTTTTGAATACCTATTTGCCCGGTACGCTCTTTTACTGATACGAACATAATATTAGCAATACCGAAACCACCCACCAGTACTGAAAATATACCAATGATAAAACCACCCACGTTTACTGCCCAAAACAACCCTTCTAACTGGCTTGAAATCATGGTGATTTTGTTCAATGAAAAGTTATCGTCTTCGGTAGGTTTCAGCCTGCGCACCGAACGCATTTTGCCTTTTAATTCATTTTCAAGCGCATCCATAGGCACTCCATCTGCTGCACGCACCATAATCATCGGGTCGCTGCGGTTATCACTCAAACTCATCACCTGTGCCAACCAGTTCACAGGCACAATCACTGTACCGTCAAGCCCTATGTCCAACACACTTTGGCCTTGCTTTTTCACCACTCCTACTACTCGCACTTTTCGCCCCATATAGTTTACTTCCTTGTCCACAGGGTCAGAGTTTCCAAAAAGGTTTTCATACACATCGTACCCTATAATTACACAAGGGCTGCCGCTTTTTGATTCAAACTCCGAAAAATAACGGCCAAGTTCTAACTCAAAATTATTTACCACTGCATAATCGTGCGATACGGCAATACCATCCACATCTTGCAAACTGTTTGAGAGGTGTTTGATGGTTTTACCGGGTATTGATTGCATAAAGGCCATTGCCATTACGGTGTTATTATCCGCAAAAGATTTCTGCAATGATGTTAATTCACGAATTTGCGGTTTGGGGCGGTTCATATACTTCCACCACTTATATTCACCGCCGTCGTCAGAACCCCAAGGCCATTTTTGTACATAAATAACATCAGTGCCCAACGAGTTTATGCTGTCTTTAATATTATGCTCAAGCGAGTTGGTGATAGATAATACCATGATAATGGCAAAAATGCCTATGGTAATACCCAAAATAGAAAGGAAAGTGCGCAGCTTGTTGAGCAACAATGCCTGAAAGGCAAAAAGGGTACTTTCGCCTAATAATCTTATAAATAGCTGCAAACGTTTCATGCCATACAAAGGAAAACAAATTGTTTTTCAAATACGGTGAGGGTATCGATAAAGGACGGCTAATTGTCGAGATAGGGATTTTCTTGCATCACCGTTATGTAAAATTGTTATTAAAAATGTAAAACACTATATTTGCGCGCTTTAATTTCGGGCTAAGTATAGTCTATCGACTACAAAACGCCTGAATAGCAGCAAACTAAACCCCAAGAGTTAGATGAAGTTATCTCAGTTTAAGTACAACCTACCCGAATCACTAATTGCTAAACACCCTGCTCCTAATCGCGATGAATCGCGCCTGATGGTTCTTGACCGCAAAACAAAAACCATTGAGCACAAATTGTTTAAAGACATCCTAAACATTTTTGATGAAAACGATGTGTTTATTTTAAACAATACTCGTGTGTTTCCTGCCCGTTTATACGGTAATAAGGAAAAAACAGGTGCTAAGATTGAGGTGTTTATGCTGCGCGAGCTAAACAATGAATTGCGCCTTTGGGACGTGTTGGTTGACCCTGCCCGTAAAATAAGGGTAGGTAATAAACTATACTTTGGCAACGATGATTTAGTGGCTGAAGTGGTAGATAACACCACCTCACGCGGCCGTACTATCCGTTTTTTGTTTGACGGCAGCGACGAAGAGTTTAGGAACCTTGTAGAAAAACTTGGCGAAACACCGATACCAAGATACCTTGGTCGTGATGTTGAAAAAGACGATAAAGACCGCTACCAAACCATTTTTGCTACCGAAGAAGGTGCTGTAGCTCCTCCGGCTGCGGGTTTACACTTCTCGCGTGAGTTGATGATGCGTCTTGAAATCAAAGGAATTAAGTTTGCTGATGTTACTTTGCACATTGGTTTGGGCACGTTTAGGGAGGTTGAGGTTGAAGATCTTACCAAACACAAAATGGACTCTGAAAACTATACTATCGGCCAAAAAACGGTAGATATTGTTAACCAAGCCATTGATAACAAAAGCCGCATAGTTGCCGTTGGTTCATCAGTAATGCGTGCTGTGCAATCATCGGTATCATCAATGAACCGTTTGAACCCATCGAGCGGCTGGACGGATAAATTTGTATTCCCTCCCTACGATTTCAAAATTTCAAACGCGTTTATCACCAACTTCCACCCTTCAGAATCAACCTTGCTAATGCAAACTGCTGCATTTGCTGATTATGATTTCTTAATGGAAGCCTACAAAGAAGCTATCAAAGAAAAATACCGTTTCCTGTGCTACGGTGATGCTATGCTGATATTGTAACAAATTACACTTTTTACCACAAGCCCGTTGCAATACCCGCAACGGGCTTGTTTGTTTTTATACTATTATGATTAGAGAATTTACCCCTGCTGACACAGAGGCTTTGTTGGGTTTGTTGCGCTTAAACACACCTACCTTTTTTGCCCTTGAGGAAGAGGCTGATTACATTTATTATTTGCAGCACCTTACACAGCATTATTATGTAGTTGAAGAAAACCACACTATTGTAGCTGCCGGAGGCATTAATTATATGGAAGACGGTATTACTGCGCGTATATCGTGGGATATGGTTAGCCCAGATGTACAAGGCAGAGGCTTTGGCAGCAAGTTAACACAATACAGAATTGAACAAATTAAAACCCACACGCATATAAAAACCATTGAAGTAAGAACCACACAACTGGTTTACAGGTTTTATGAAAAACAAGGGTTTGTGTTATCAGAAACTGCCAAAGACTACTGGGCAAAGGGATTTGATTTGTATAAAATGGAGATGAAAATACAGTAATGAAGTGCTGATTAAAACCTGTGAATCACCTCAAGGTTGTAACCTTTCAGTTTTTCTTTGGCTTGCTCAAAGTTTTGGGTAAAGCCCAATATAAAACCACCGCCGCCACTACCGCACAGCTTCAAATAGTATGCGTTGCTTTCTATCCCCTCTTTCCAAAGTTTATGGAATACAGGGGGTATCATAGGTTGGAAATGAGATAACAATAATTGAGAAAGGTGTTTAAGGCTACCGAACAAAGGTTTGTAATCCCCTTTTAAGAAGGCTTGTATGCACTCGTCGTTATACTTTTTAAACTTAGTACGTACCATGTTGCGGAAGCCCTTTTCTTTACACTGCTCTAAAAACCAGCTTACAAGAGGTTGGGTTTCGCCTATCTCGCCCGTATCTAATAAAAATATCGCCCCTTGGCCTTGTGCCTCGTTTCCGGGCAAACCAACGGTATCCAAATCAGTTTTTGATTTGATTAGGATAGGAATGTTCAAATAACAAATCAGCGGGTCTAAACCTGAACTTTTGCCGTGAAAAAACGACTCCATTTGACTGAAAATGCTTTTCAGTTTCAATAAGTCTTTGCGGTCGCTATTATCTTTTGCAACCACCTTTGTAGTGGCATAACGTTCATATATAGCGGCCACCAATGCACCTGAACTGCCTACACCATAGCCTTGAGGTATGCTTGAATCAAAAAACAACCCTTTGTCGATATCAGCAGCAAAAGCAGCCAAATCCAAATCAGCTATTAAGCTGCCGGTTGTTTGCAAATCACTAAGGTAATTGTGGAATGTTTTTAAATCGCTGTTAGACTTTGCAGCTAACTCAGGGTTGCTTTCAGGCTCAAAAGACATCCTACCCCTGTAATAATTGTAAGGTATCGAAAGACCCATCGAGTCTTCGATAATCCCGTATTCGCCAAACAACAGTATTTTGGCGTAAAAAAGCGATTCTTTAATCATTAGGCAATATGCTCAGGGCCATTTCCTACGCAGTCGCAAATATACTTTTTATTTTCACAATACACTGCCAGCTCTTCTTCTATAAATTTCATAACCACACCCTTAGCATTTTCAGGGTATAGCACATGTACGTTTGCCCCTGCGTCTAATGTAAAATAAACGGGCACCCCATTTTGTTTGCGGAATTCTGAAATTTTTGTGATGGCAGCTAATGTATTGGGCTTCATCAGTATAAACGGAGGTTCAGAGCACATCATTAATGCGTGTAGCATCAAAGCTTCTTTTTCTACAATAGCTCCAAACTCTTGCAAATCGCCTGCCCTTAAAACCGATATAAGTTTTGAAAGGTTGTTTCTTGCCTCCTCAAACCGTTGGCGGGCAAAAGGATGTCGATCCATCAATGCGTGTCCGTCAGTACTGGATACACTCTTACTGCCTTCGTGAATGATTAATATGGTGTCTTGAAAGTTTTGAAAAACAGAATGTACTTCAAACGGATAAGGTACTGCATAATCATCACTGCTACCCGATATTTCACTATGCCTGCCCCACACAACAAGCCCCCCATAAATAGAACGGCTTGCACTACCCGAGCCGATGCGCGAAAGACGGCTGGCACTGCGCATAAACTCTTTTTCGTCTATCTTGCTCCCTAACAACTCTTTAAGAGAAAGCAGACACAACGATAGAGCACTCATACCTGAAGCAGAAGAGGCAATGCCGCTACTGTGCGGGAATGAGTTATGGGTTTTTAGGGTAAATGAATATTGGCTGATAAATGGTAACTCGGCATGGATTTTACCAAAAAAGGCTACCAGCTTTTTTGCAAACTTATCGTTGTGCTCGCCATCCAGTAATACACGTATATCAAAACCTTCGGTCGCTTTTTTGGTATATTCAAGGGTGCTTTGGGTAAAGCTCTCGTTCAGCGAAAAACTGATAGAAGGGTTATTGGGCAATTGGTTGCCGTGTTTTCCCCAATATTTTATCAATGCAATGTTGGATGGACTTTTCCAAGTGAAACTGCCTCCGTTTGCATTGTTATTACTGTCTTTTTGTATCTGTTGCATGGCTTTAGCCCTTTATCATATCGGCATGTGCTACAATAGTAGCAAAACCTTTGTTCTCAAAATAATTCTTTATCTCATCAAAAGGTAAATGCGAGGCTGCCATCACAAAATCGCCACCCCACGCCCCTAATGATTTTATACTGCCTTCAAAGTCGGCAAAATACAAATCCTTTACTTTATTCAAATCCAAAGCTTGTGCCACAATATCCTCATGTTCGTCCATTAATCCCATAAAACCACTCACATCATTACACATCAACGCGCTTTGGGTGATAGTAGATATTTTATCCACCTCTTTATCCCATAGACTGTTTTTTTGCTTGAAATGCTGTATTCCTTGCCTGCTGTCTTGTTTCTTTCCTAAATATATATACGAAATATGTGCAGCAAAAGATGGGTTGAAAGTTACTTTTTGCCAAACGGGCTTGTTGTTTACTAAACGATATAGCACAGGTAAATCGCTGATAGCACAGGCTATATCATATCCGCTGCCTTTAAATGAGTTAAAAAATAATTCAAAGGCATCCACTTGTGCCCATTGGGCTATGCACGCTATAAGGGTGCTGCTGCTGCCTAAACCCCAGTTTTGCGGAAACTGCAAGCGGGTTTGCGCCTCGCAGTATGTATTTTCTTCTAAAAATCGGGGATTTAGTCCTTTAGCAACCATTAAAATGGTTTGTAAGGTGCGTGCGACGGCCGTATCAGTACTGTGTTTTATATCGAGTTGAGAATCGAAAAAAGCCTCAAACCACAAATTACCTTCAAGGTCATAACTTTTCCAGTTAAGTCCTTTTAATAAAAACTCCTGCCTTGTAACGGTTAATCCCTGCCCTAAACGGGTAGGGATTGACAATGATTGTGCACCCTGCAATACAAAGTATTCGCCAAACAACAACAGTTTGCCGTTGCTATGGTAGTGCTGCATGAATTATTTTTTTAACTGGGCTAAGGTTTCAACACCACGCATTTCGCAGAATTTTTGCACAACCCCCTGATACGATACAGTATCGTGTTCAAAGTGTTTCACAATCAGTTTTTTCTCTTCGTCGGTAGCTTCTAACTGGTTTAAAATATTCAGCAAGTGCATTTTCATGTGCCCTTTTTGAATGCCCGTAGTAACCAACGAACGTAAGGCCGAGAAATTTTGCGCCAGCCCAACAGTGGCGGTAATACCCATTAATTCTTGGGCGTTTGGATGACCTAATAACTCTAACGAGAATTTAACCATAGGGTGTAATTGGGTTAAACCGCCCACAACACCTAAAGCCAATGGTGCATCAATCCAAAAACGGAAAACACCGTCTTTTACTTCTACATCAGTTAAGCTGCGGTATTGACCGCTGCGAGCGGCATACGTATGCCCGCAGGCTTCTACTGCACGCCAATCGTTCCCTGTAGCTAATACAACAGAGTCTATACCGTTAAATATTCCTTTGTTATGAGTTGCTGCACGGTAAGGCTCTATACGAGCTACGTGAACGGCCATTTCAAACTTCTTTACAAACTCCTGCCAAGTGTAGTCTTTCTTCTCCTCTTCCAACATCTCTACGGGGCAACTCACTTCTGAGCGTACAATACACTCAGGCGTGTAGTTTGAAAGAATACACATTATCACCGTAAAATTCTTTTCCTGCTCCGTAAAACGGTCGTCGGCAGTAACTGTATCGCGTAGTGTACGTGAAAATTGCTCTAAACACGAGTTAATAAAATTAGCCCCCATGCTGTCGCAGGTTTCAAATGTGGCTAATAGTTGGTAATAGTTCGGTTCTTCGAGAGTTTTGTTTACCAGTTGTATATCCAAAATACCACCTCCGCGCTGACGCATATTATGAGTTAGCGGCGCAGTATCTTCAAAAAAGCGTTGTTTTATCTCATTAAAAAAGTTCAGCAACTTTTCCCAATCGCCATAGTACGCAAAGTGCACATGGCCTATTTTAGTGGTACTGATGATGGTGGTTTTAAACCCGCCGCGTGTCATCCAAAAATTAGCGGCTTTTGCTGCTGCTGCTACCACACTGCTCTCTTCAATAGCCATAGGCACAGCATACAGCTTATCGTTTATCAAAAAATTAGGAGCTACACTAAACGGCAGGTAAAAATTGCTTAGGGTATTCTCAGCAAACTCATCGTGCAGCTTTTGCACTTTTTCATCACGATGCCAATACCCTGTTAGCAATTCGTATGCTTTTTCAGGGTCTGATGTATGGCTGCTCAACCACTCCAGTTTTGCCTCTTTTGACAATTTTGAAAATCCGCTGATGGGTTCCATTTTAATTTGTTGATTTAATGATTTACAGATTTGTTGATTTAAGAAAAATAAATCAACGAATCCATCAATCCGTATTTCACTTCACTTTTAAATATGCATTTGCAAGGGCTAATCCTTGCAATTGTTTCTCTATAAAATAATCCAATTCTTCAAACGAGGAGGTTGCGTGCTTCAAAAACGACGATGCCTGCCCGTAAATTGCATTGCAGCTAATCTTATTAAGCAGGTAATACCCGTCTAAAAATCCTTTTACCCCTCCTGAAATTATAACTTGTTTGCACAAGGCTTTGCTGCCCAACTCCTGTAATACTGTATTAGTAAAACCAACCATTTCATCGGCACTGTGCCCGATGTAGGCAAGTTGTTCGTACTGTTCTAAACTATCTCCGTTACCGCGAATCATCTCCAACTTTGCAAAGTTGGTGCCACCCAGTGCAGCAAACTCAACTGCTTCAACCGGCAACTCAAACAATGCTCTCAAACTCACGGGTCCCATACCCTGCCCTACTTCTTTCACAATCAGTTTTATATCAAACGCATCCAATACCCGTTTAATGGTTTCAATGGGTGCGTATTTAATACGGTCGCCTTCGGGTTGCAGCCATTCCTGCATAGGGTTCACGTGAATTATCAACCCGTCGGCATCCAGCTTATCAACAAGTTCAGCAATTTTTCGCTGCTTACCCCCATCAAACAATTCCTCTACCTGAGCCACCCCCAAATTGGCATAAAAAGGCAAATTATCGCCTATTATATGCCTTAGTGCAAAATCGCCAAGGTATTGGTTACTGTCTAATATAATACGGCAACTGCCCAGCCCCATTCCCATCCCGTATTTATTACAGGCTCTTGCCAAATTATGGTTAATGGTTCCGGCAAGTCCTGTGCCTCCCGTCATGCTTGATACCCAAATGGGCGCACCTAATTCTCTTCCTCCAAAACTTGTTTTTAAATCAATGTTTTCGGGATGTGCTGCTAACAAAGGTTCATAATAAAACCGTTGGTCGGAGTGTATTTGCGATACCTGTGATTCAAAGGCCAAATCAATGTGAGCCTTCTTGCGAGCCGATGTAAGTTCTTGTTCCAAAAACTATTTGAGTTATATGTGGTAATAACCGTTTTAGTGTGAAAAGGTTTGTATTACCAAACGCTGGGGCAAAGGTAGTGTAATGAATATTATTTTTTGTTCTTTGGGTATAGGATATAAAACTGAGGGTATTATTACGGCTATTAATTTATAATTGATATAAATTAATGACTTTTAACTGCTTGAAAACACTGGATTCTTAGTTTTATTTATGTATTGCCGTTTACTTTTTTGTTAACTGATGAATAAAACCATGTAAGTAAAAAATTGAAAAACTAATATTGTACTAAAATGAACCTAATAGCTCAAACTCCTAAACCTATGGAACAGAAAACCAATTTTAACCCTGTTCGCTCTATGGCCATTAAAATGATGGCTCTGTTAGTAGCGTTCACTTTTACTTTTGCCAAAGTAAATGCACAAAATGATGCTGATATGCTTGATAAGGCTATCGGCTCAGTAGTTACGGTTGCCGTTTACAAAACCGATGAGGCTAAAAAAGCTCTTGGTTTCCGCGACAAAAAAACAAACGCACAAAAAGCCTACGAAAAACTACTTGATTTGGGTAGCTCGCAAATCTCAGGCTCAGGCTTTGTGGTTGAGAAAAACGGTAAGAAGTATGTGATTACCAACGCACACGTGGTAGAAAACGCTTCTGAAGAAGAAAATGCTTTGTATGTGTTCAGCATTGACCGTACTAAGTATGAGGTGAAAATTGTTGGCGGCGATACTTATTTTGATTTCGCTGTGCTTGAGTTTATCACCCCTCCCGGAAAAGAAATTTCGGCTATCAAATTTGCTGCTAAATCTCCACGCATTGGTGATAAAGTATTTGCTATCGGTAACCCTTTGGGTGAATATCCATATACTGTAACTGACGGTATTGTGAGTGCCAAAAACCGTGTACGTAACGGTATGACCGGTAAATTCGGGTTCTTGCAAAGTACTGCAACTGTTATTTGGGGTAATAGCGGTGGTCCTTTGGTGAACATGAAAGGTGAAGTGGTAGGTATCAACTCACAAATAGCTTTTGCTCCACGCGGTGGCGATCCCCTATGGCAGCCACAAATCAACTTTGCTCTTGAGCATGAGATTTGCGAGCGTTTGCTTGGCGATATTTTAACTAACAACGGCTTAGTACGCCGCGCTTATGTGGGTGTTGAAGTTACCCAATCGTTTGAATATGCTGAGTGGATGAGCTGGTTTGGCGGTAGCCCTTGGATATTGACTGATACTCTTCCTTTGGTTAAAAATGTTATCCCCGGTTCTCCTGCGGCTTCAGTACTTGCAAACAAAGTGGGTGCACAAATCTACTCAGTAAATGGTGTTACTGTACGCAGCAACAACGAGGTATTTGGTGAGTTTGAAAAAGTACGTCCCGGTGAAACCATTAAAATGGTACTTGTTACTGCTTCAGGTCAAGAAACTGTTGAAATAAAAACTACTGAAATTACTACCCGCAGCCTTGAGCAATTGGCTACTTATGTACTTGAAGCCAGCGGCCAATACAAACTTATGAAAAACGACGACGGTAGCGTAGCTGTTCGTAGCACTTCACAAAGTGAGCCTGTTGCATCATTGGGAACTCGCGGTACTAAAAGCGGCGTAGCTAAAGGCGGTGTTAAACAACTTAGCGATTTTGAAAGCGGTACTACTTACCAAATTCTTAGCGCAGGTGTAGCTTATACCAACTATACTTCTAAATACCGTGTGAAAAAATTGAGCGACTTGGGCGCAGCCCTTCGTTTGACAGGTGAATCAGGAAACATCCACTTGTTTGTGATGGATCAAGACAATCCTGAATCATGGGAACCATTGTCAATCATGTTTGATTTGAGCGGTAGCCAAGAAGTTAGCCAAAACACACTTTGGTACTAAAATCATAGTCAACCCAATTTTTTATAAAAAGAGAGGCCCCGCCGATGGCGAGGCCTCTCTTTTTATATTTATATACCTGCTGAGGGTTATTTCCAGTTAAGGGTTTCCAGCATCCGTTCAATATCCTTCATAATAAAATCCTGAACGGGGGCAATAGAGTCAACATTAGTGCGATGATTAAAATAAAACGCACCGTCAAGGTAGTGGCGTTTATTATCAGTAGCATAAAAACGGAACGAGGTTGCAGTTTCACCTTCTAAACTAAAGGTGGTGATATACATATTGCGGGCAGTATCGTCCACCAGCATCGGGGTAATATCTTGCGCCTTTATAGTGTGCTCGTAAGCATATTTGCGGCTTTGTTCTTCTAACTCAGCCAATTTTTCAGCATCGCCGTTAAAATCTTTGTAAGTAACGTGCAGTACAGCATTAAACTGCGGATAACGCACATTTAACCAACAAGGCTCGGTATTTGAGCTTGAATCAGCAAAAACGCCGGCATAGGTAGGGTACTCAAAAGTAAACGGGCAACTGCTGTTGTATTGCACGTATTGTTTTTCGGGCAAATCAATGCGGAAATATCCTTTGCGTTTGGGGGTATAATCTTGTTTGCAGGCTGCAAAAGCTGCCACCAAACACAAAGCAATAATGGTTTTGTTACGCATGGTACAAGTTTAACGGAATTTGGGATATAGTAGTATGCCTATACTTAATCGATGGGAAGAATGGTCATTGCTTGACGGGTATCTACCACTTTTACTTTTACGCGCTTTATCTTGCGCTTATCTGCCGATTCGATTAAAAAACGGAAATTTTCATATTCCAATTTTGCCCCTATGTTGGGTATTTTTCCTGCTATCTCAAGCAGTAATCCTGCTAAAGTATCGGCATCACCTTTCACATCATCAAAAGTATCGGTATCCATATCCATCAGGCGGCACATATCATTCAGCAATATCTTTCCTTCAAACACAAACGTACTATCATCCAACTTGCTGTAATTGGTTTCATCTATATCAAACTCATCGTTTATCTCGCCAAAAATCTCCTCCATCACATCCTCCATCGTCACAACGCCTGATGTTCCGCCGTATTCATCCACCACAACGGCCATGTGCATCCGCTTTTCTTTAAAGTCTTTCAGTAAATCATCAATCTTTTTGGTTTCAGGCACAAAAAAGGGTTTGCGCAATAACGATTGCCAATTGTAGTCGTCGCTTTCGTTCAATTGTGGTAAAAGGTCTTTAATGCTCAATATCCCAATCACCTTATCAAAGTTATCTTCGTAAATAGGCACACGAGAATAGCCCCATTCGTTCACCTTTTTCATCAATTCGGTAAACGTTAGGGTGTTTTCAAACGCTACCACATCCATACGGGGCTTCATTATCTGCTTAACGGATGTGTTGCCAAAATTTACAATACTTTTCAGTATGCCTTTTTCCTCTACACTGCTTTTATCATCAGTGGTGATATCAATAGCATGGTTTAATTCTTCTACCGAAAGCATGTGCCCTTTTTTGGTAATACGCTTATCTATTATGGTAGATGAATGCTCTAACCAACGCACAAAGTATTTTAACGGAAAGCTATGACTGAGGAAAAACAGAGGCCCTGCCATAAGTTTGGAAATTTTAAGGCTGTTTGACAAGGCGTATATCTTGGGCATTATCTCACCAAAAATCAATAGTAAGAATGTTACCAATACAACTTGCACAAAAAAACCAAGCAAGTGGTATTGCGAGAAATCAAACGCTAACTCAAATATGATAGACGAGATTAATACTATACCAACGTTTACAAAGTTGTTTGCGATAAGAATAGTAGCCAGCAGTTTTTTATGGTGATCCATAAAATACACGATGGTATCATAGGGCTTGCTTTTCATCTCTCTAAACTCATCTATTGTTTGTGGGGAGAGTGAAAAGAAAGCATTTTCTGATGCAGAAAACAGTGCAGAGCAACACAGTAAAAAAACAATAGCCACAAGGGCTATTATGATACTTGCCAATGCTGCCCCATCGATATCAGGGCGCAACACCTGCATTATGATAATTGATAAGAACTGTGTTCGTTCGGAAGGAATATCCACGTGGGTATAGGTTTAATTAAAACGGCAAATCGTCATCGGGCATAGGTTCCGGCGCAGCAGGTACATTATCGTACTGCTGTGATGGAGTACTATTATTGTTACTATAATTATTAGTGTTGCCGCCCCTGTTGTACGAAGAGCCTTCTTCGCCACCGCCACCAGTGCCGCCGCCTAAAAAGGTCATAGCGTTTGCACGTATGTATTTGCTTTGGCGTTCTTGGTTTGAATCTTTATCTACCCACTTATTGGTGCGTATTTTGCCTTCAATGTAAAGCATCTTGCCTTTTTTCACATACTTTTCGGCAAGGCGAGCCAAATCGTCCCACAACTCCACATTATGCCATTCGGTTTGCTCTACCAATTGACCGTTCCTATCTCTGTATGATTCGTTTGTAGCTATTGTTATACGGGCAACTGCTTTGTTACCGTCCAAATACTTCACCTCGGGGTCTTTGCCCACATTCCCTACTAAAATTACTTTGTTTACTGACATTTTATTGTACGCTTATCAGGCTTATTTACTTGTTACTTTCTCAACGTATTCGGAGATATAACGCTCCGTTAATTTTGATACTCCGTATTGGTGCAAAGTACCTAAACCAACCTCAAAGATAAGTGAATTATTTATCAAAAAAAGAGGCTCTACCCCAATGTGCCAAAACACAGCGTCAATATCCCGATGCGAGAGTTTATGCACGGTGTGGTAACTTTTGCGGATGAATTTTACGGCTTGACCGTTGATAATTTTTTCAAAATCAGAATGTTCTAACAGAGCATTTTTATCTCCTAAGGCTGTTTCTGTTTCAATCAACGGAAACTCAAACAAGTTGAGCCAAATATCTTTTTGTATCCGCTTTTGAATGTATGTACTGTTCTCTTTATCAATAAATAAGTAATTGAAATAACGGGTTTTAACGGCCGTTTTTTTAGCTTTAACGGGCAATTGAGCTACTGTTTTATCTTTAAATGCTTTACAAGCAGCTACAAAAATGCAGCTTCCGCAATCAGGATTTTGTGGTTTACAATACAACGCCCCAAACTCCATTACCGCCTGATTATAGATAGCAGGATATTGAGCATCAATCAATTGATTGGCCAATTCAAAAAACAGTTTTTGCCCTTTCGTCCCGTCAATCGGCTCATCAATGCCGAAATAACGGGCAAGCACCCGATACACATTCCCGTCAACAACAGCCACAGCCTCATTAAAAGCGATGGAGGCAATAGCCGCAGCAGTATATTTACCAACTCCTTTTAGTTTTAAAATTTCGGCATAGCTTGACGGAAATTTTCCACCGTATTCATTAGCCACCATTTTGGCTGCTGCGTGCATATTGCGGGCACGGCTATAATAGCCCAACCCTTGCCAAAGTTTCAGTATTTCGTCCTCGGGGGCATTAGCAAACGCTACAACATCGGGATATTTATCCACAAACTTTTGATAGTAAGGCAAGCCTTGCGCTACCCTTGTTTGCTGCAAGATGATTTCCGACAGCCAAATGCGATAAGCATCATTAGTGCCCCTCCAAGGCAATTGACGCCGGTTTTGAGCATACCAGCCCATTATTTCATCACTAAACGCCATTTTTTATTTTCCCACAAAACAATATTAATGATTTAGCGTTTTAAAGAGGAAATTTAACAATGTTATAAGTAGTTAGTTATCAAAAGCGTTAAATTTGCAGCCGCTTAAGGGCATTTTGAAACAAGTTTAGACAGATTAAATCGTAAAGTGTATGACGAAAGCAGAAGTAATCAACGAAATCGTAAACAAAACCGGAATCGGCAAAGCCGAGGTACAACAAACCGTTGAAACTTTCTTCAAAGTGATGAAAACATCGATGGTAGAAGGTAAAAATGTTTATTTCAGGGGTTTTGGAAGTTTTGTTTTGAAGAAAAGGGCTAAAAAAGTTGCCCGTAACATCTCAAAGAACACAGCCATCGTAATTGATGAGCATTATGTTCCCAAGTTTAAACCAGCTAAAACTTTTGTAGATAAAGTAAAGAAAAGCGAAGCAGTAAAAACCATGCTTCCTGAAAATGCTTAATTTAGCTTAGGCTAAAGTTTTGTTGTAACCTGCAACTATTGTTTCTTTGCAGTCCTTTTTCACCTAAACAAAAAGAGATTGAAAGATAAACAAATTGTTGCAGGTTTACTTTTTATATGCTGCGCTGCTATTGTAGCCCTTCTTGCATATAAGGGGTTTAACTCTTCTGAAAAAACATTAACCCCGCACCAAGCTTCTTCGAAATTTAATGCCGACTTTGCGGATATAATTTCCCAAGCCACTAAAAAGCTTACGGATATTGAACGTGCTTTTGTGAACGAACAAGGGCAACGTGCTAAAAACACTGACACGGTAGTGGCGTTTGATGCCTGCCGCACACTGGTGAAGTTTTGGGACTCAGTTGAACGTTTTGATGTAGCGGGTTACTATTACACTCAAATGTATGAGAAAAGCCCTTCGGAGTTTAACTTGATGAATGCCTCGCAAAGGTATTATGAGCATGCAACGGTGGTGGCCGATAGTTCAGCATCTGCTTTTTTTCTGAAACGTGCTTCAGAAGGGTTTAAAAAAGCATTGAAACTAAACCCAAACAACCTTGATGCAAAGGTGGGCGTTGCTATGTGCACGGTTACCGACCGAAATATGGTAATGCAAGCCATCCCTTTGTTAAAAGAGGTATTGATGGCTGACAGTAACCACATTAGAGCCAATTTTGTACTGGGTGTTTTGCAAATAGAATCAGGACAATTGCCCAAAGCGTTGCATAGTTTTGAGAAATTAGTATCTTTGCAGCCCTCTAATGGCGAGTTTTATTTCTATCTTGCTGAAGTTCAGCAAAAAATGGGTAATACTCAAGCAGCCATTTTTAATTACGAGCAAGCTAAAATTCTGTACCCAAATGCTGAAAGCAAAGAAGGTATTGAACAGATTATAAAAGAATTAAAAAAGTAAGTAACTAAAAGATTTTACAATTATGCCAAGCGGTAAAAAAAGAAAACGTCATAAGATAGCCACCCACAAACGCAAAAAAAGGCTTAGAAAAAACAGGCATAAAAAGAAATAAGCTGTTTTAGCTTTTCCCTTCTATTTTCTTTATAAATAGCTGAGAAGCAATAACAATCCGGCGCTTTGGCTAATGAACTAATTGTAAATGCCACTGACTCGGGATTATTAATTGCTTTGCTCAAGGATAAAAAACTGGTTGAACTACACCAAGAAAACGGTGGCGGGCAATTCTCAGTGGGCGATATTTATCTTGGGCAAATCAAAAAAATAATGCCGGGCCTTAACGCAACGTTTGTGAACGTTGGGTATGAGAAAGATGCGTTTTTGCACTACCTTGATTTGGGACCTCAAATACGGTCGCTTAACAAGTTTGTGAAATTTGCGCAGCAAGGTGGTATCCGTACGGGCGATTTAACCACATTCAAAACCGAGAAGGATATTGTAAAATCAGGAAAAATCACTGAGGTTTTTCAAAAGGGTAACCATGTGCTTGTGCAAGTGGTTAAAGAGCCTATAAGCACTAAAGGCCCTCGCATCAGTTCAGAAATTTCACTGGCAGGGCGTTATATGGTTTTGGTTCCATTTAGTAACCAAATCTCCGTATCTAAAAAGATTAAATCGTTCGAAGAGCGTTCGCGCCTTAAAAACCTTGCGGCCAGTATAAAGCCGCAAGGTTTTGGCGTTATTATACGTACTGTGGCCGAAGATGCTTCGGCGGCAGAGCTTCACAAAGATTTGCTTGACCTAACAAGCCGTTGGGATGAAATAACCAAAAACCTGCACAAAGCTACTCCCCCACTTAGGATACTGGGCGAAATGGATAAAACTTCATCGTTGTTGCGCGATTTGCTGAACGAGAGTTTTACCAATGTGGTGGTAAACAACCAAAAGGTGTATGATGAGGTGAGGCGGTATGTAGGACAAATTTCTCCTGATATGGAGAAGATTGTGAAACTGCATTCGGCCAAAACACCAGTTTTTGAGCAATACGGCGTTGATAAGCAAATTAAACTTTCGTTCGGTAAAACAGTATCGTTTCAAGGCGGTAGTTATTTAATTATTGAGCATACTGAGGCTTTGCACGTAATTGACGTGAATAGCGGCAGCAAGAGCGATAACGATAACAACCAAGAGGAAAACGCACTGAAGGTTAACCTTGAGGCAGCAGCTGAGATAGCTCGCCAGCTTCGCTTGCGTGATATGGGCGGTATTATTGTGGTGGATTTTATCGACCAAAAGAACCAAGGCAATAAGCGTATTGTGTATGAGAAGTTGAAGGAGGAGATGAAGAGCGACCGTGCACGTCACAATATTTTGCCGATGAGCAAATTTGGGTTGATACAAATTACCCGCCAGCGTGTACGCCCCGAAATGGCTATTGAAACGCTTGAGACCTGCCCAATGTGCAAGGGTACGGGACAAGCCGGGCCAAGCATTGTGATTACTGACGAGATTGAACAAAAACTGGCTTATTTGTTTAAAAACGTTAACATTAAAAACGTTACCATTTCAACCCACCCATATATTGCCGCCTATCTAAAAAGCGGTTTTCCTTCCCTACGCCAAAAGTGGTTTTTACAATATAAGCGTTGGGTAAAAATTGAATTGGATAATACTTACCATTTTGGCGAGTATCATTTCATCGACAGTTCTGTTGGTGAAGAGATTATCTTATAAAGAAAAAAGCCCAGGCGGGCTTTTCTCTGTTTATCACATACTTTGACTTCTATTTCTGCTTTTCAAATAAGTACTTTCCTCCACCTTGACTAAAGTTAAACTTGTTTATCGCTCCACCCTCTTCAATAATAAAATCTATCTTAATCCCCGCAGCACTAAAAGTGAAATTTGTTTCTGAGTTTGCATCCAAAGGAAATGCCCCTTGTCCTGTTGCTTGTGCCGTTAATACACCGTTAACTGCTTTTATGGTAAGTTTAAGCGGGAAGTTTTCAGCAGCATATATACCCTCGTATGCAGCAAGTTTTTCGGGGGTAAACACCACGTTACCGAATTGCGGAATCTCATACGGCACACCAAAGGCCTCATTAAGCAGGTAAATCATTGCATCATTCATTGAATAATTAGAGCCGTTAATTGTAATGGCCACAGAAAGGCTATCATCAGGAAAATAACCCAACATAGAGCTAAAGGCATCAATACCGCCCGTATGACCATAAGCATCACGTGCACCAAACGGAAAGGTAAAACAACCCATACCATAACCGTCGGTTTGTTTCATCATCTCCTTTAACGAGGCACTACTGATTAGCTTACCCTGAAACAGTGCTTCGGCAAATTTACCTAAGTCTGTAGCCGTACTCACTATTGCACCTGCTCCGTGCGGAATGCTCATATCAGTTTCAGCTTCTTCATCCCAATCCTTGCCATTAAAACTATATGAAAATGCTTCGTTCTTTGTCGCATTGGCAGCCATGCCGTAGTAAGTATTAGTAAGTCCTGCCTTTGCACAAATTCGGGTTGTAAGTTCATCCGCATACGTTTTTCCTGTCAGATTCTCAATAATGTACCCCAACAGCACATAATTTGTGTTGCTATAATCCGCATGAGTGCCCGGAATAAAATCCATCGGCAATTTGTATATCAATTCAAGTATTTCTGCTTGAGTTTTCTTTTGGGTATAATACTGGCCATACTCAACATCGTTAGTAAAATTATGCAACCCGCTATGGTGATTTAATAATTGCCCGATAGTAATTTTATCAGCACTTGGCACTTTAGGATAAAACTTATCCAGCTTGGTATCAAGGATTAGTTTTCCTTCATCCACCAACTGAAAAATCATTGTAGCGGTAAACATTTTTGTGATAGACCCAATGCGGTACTTGGTAGCTATATCGGCTGTTAGCTTTTGCTTATCATCAATCTTTTTGTACCCAATTGCTTTTGCATACAACACCTTGCCATTTTTATAAATTACGGTACTGGCCATCATTTTGTTGTTGGCCTCAAGGGTTTCAAAAAGACTATCTAATTTCTGAGTATTTATAGCCTGAGCATTGCCAACTATAGCAGCCAACAAAAGCAAAAAAGCAGGTATAATTTTTTTCATCGGTAGTTGTGATTAATGAAGTAAAATTACCCCCTGCCCCTATCAAGCAAAAAAATAATCCATAAACGACTATAAGAAGCCGTTAGAAAGAAATTGAGGTTAAATAAACACAGTAGTTGATAGTAGCATACTTTTTTCAAAAGCTGCAATATCAAGACCGGTTTCAACATTGTTGTCTTGCATAAACTGTATCAGAAATTCTGTTGGCATATTACCAACCAAATCATCATCGGCCATCGGGCAACCGCCAAAACCTTTAATAGCCCCGTCGAAACGGCGACAACCGTTATCCCAAGCTGCCTGTACTTTTTCGCGCCAACTATCTTGCGTAGTGTGTAAATGTGCCCCAAACTCAATCTGAGGGTATTTTTTAATTAAATGCCCAAACAGGTATGAAATAGTTTCAGGATTAGCCACACCAACAGTATCAGACAATGAAATGGTTTTAATGTTCAACCCTGCCATCTTGTCCACCCACTCATCCACCACATCCGTATTCCAAGGGTCGCCGTAATGGTTGCCAAAACCCATACTGATGTATATCACCAGCTCTTTGCCATTATCCTTGCACAATGAGTGTATGTATTTTACATTCTCAAACGATTGAGCAATGGTACTATTGGTGTTGCGCAATTGAAAGGTTTCTGAAATTGAAAACGGGAAACCTAAATAATTGACAGCCGCATGGCTAACAGCAACTTCTGCACCTTGATTATTTGCCACAATAGCCAGCAACTTAGTACGGGTATTGGCAAGGTCAAGATTTTGTAGTACTGCTTCAGTATCCCGCATTTGGGGAATTATTTTGGGCGATACAAAACTACCAAAGTCAAGAGTATCAAAGCCCACACGCAGTAAGCCGTTAATATATTCTATCTTTTTTTCCGTGGATATAAAATGGCTGAAACCCTGCATGGCATCGCGCGGACATTCGATTATTTTCACCTTATTATCAAAAGTTTACACAAAATTTACTTACCCACCAAACCTACTAAAATTTAGCGGTGCACAAAAATACACCTGCTATTTATATATAATAATAGTTCCAACACTTAATTTTTCGTTGCCCCATTAGGTTTTTTAGTAACTTTGCTATCCTTTTTTAAAACCAGAAAAAAGATAACTAATACTAAGAATTATCAACCCATTATAATGGAGACTCTTAACCCACAGGAAGAACTGGACAGGATAAACCTTGAAGTTGCCGAAACCCACGAAGATTTAGGTGATGAACCCGTACAGGAAAACCTTACTTATGAAATTAGTACCGACCATGATGACGATACTGTTGACTACGGCACTTTAGGTAAGGAAGAATTGGTAGAACTTGCCATAAAAGCCGCTGCTCAAGAAGACTTGAAAGACGCGAGTGAAGTAATGCGCAACATTCGTCCACTGCTTGATAATATTTTTACTGACGAGCATAATGCTGCCCTTGCTGCCTTTATTGAAGAAGGTAACGACAAGGACAGTTTTGAATATAAAGGCGACGGTTTAAAGGATAAGTTTTACGAGGCTTATAAAGCTTTGCAACGCCGCCGTGCCCAAGAACGCGAAAAAGCAGAACAGGAAAAAACCAAAAACCTTGCTGCTAAACGCGCCATACTTGAAAAACTAAAACACCTTACTGAAAGCGACGAAACTGCTAACAGCCTTGAAGAGGTAAAAGAACTGCAACGCGAATGGAAAAAAATACGCGTGGTACCTCAGGAGTTTGTGCAAGAGTTGTGGGACAGCTACCGTTTTTATCTTGACAAGTTTTACGACAATGTTTCTATCAACAATGAGTTGAAGGAACTTGACCGTAAGAAAAACCTTGAAAACAAGATTGAGCTTTGCAAAAAGGTGGGTGAATTGCAGGAAGAAAAGTCGATTAAAAAGGCTTTGATACTGCTGAATAAACTACACGAAGAGTGGAAAAACATAGGGCCTGTACCTAAAGAGTTTGCCGAAGAGATTTGGAAACGCTTTAAAGAGGCATCAGACCTTGTATATGAGCAGAAAAAGGGTGAGATAGCCAAATTGCAAGAGGTGCGCGAGCAAAACCTGCAATTGAAAACAGCCATTTGCGAGAAATTGGAGCTATTGGTGAGTACCACACCTGCTAAACCAAAAGAGTGGATTGAAATGACCAAACAAGTAAACGACTTGTTTGATGAGTGGCGCAAGATTGGTAAAGTTCCTCGTGAACAAAACGATAGTATTTGGGCACGTTTCCGCGATTTACGCAACGGATTTTTTAACGATAAAAATGCGTTTTTCCGTAAGTTGAATGCTGAAAAAACAGAAAACCTTGCTAAGAAAACTGCTATTTGTGAGCGTGCTGAAGCACTAAAAGAAAGCGAAGACTGGCAAGGTGCAGCCAACCAACTGAAAAAAATGCAGGAGGAATGGCGCAAAATAGGCCCCGCCCCTGAAAAGGTTTCAGACGCTATATGGAAACGTTTTCGTGCAGCTTGTGATAACTTCTTTAACCGTAAAGAAGAGCACTTTAAAGGCCAAAAAGAGGAGCAACAAGGCAATTTGCAAAAGAAAACCGAATTGCTTACTCAATTGGAAGGTTTACTGCAAAGCGAAGCCGATACGGAAGCTGCTTTTGCACAAGCCCGCCAAATACAAAAAGAGTGGGGCGAAGTTGGTTTTGTACCTTTTGACAGTAAAAAAGATATACAGGTACGGTTTACCGATGCTATGGATAAGCTGTATAAGAAGCTGAAACGCAACCCTGAGGAAATGAGTGAAGCGAGGTTGAAAGAGCATTACGAAGAACTTTCGAGAATGCCTGATGCCAACATGAAGTTGAAAAACGAAGAACGTAGGGTACGCGAAAAAATCAAGTTTTTGCGCGGCGATATTGAAACGCTTGAAAACAACATAGGGTTCTTCCGTCAGGGTAATACCAAAGGCAGCAGTAACCCGTTTGTGAAGCAAATTGAGGAGAAAATAAATAAAGCCAGCGGACAACTTGCACGCCTTGAGCGCGAGTTGAAAGTAATACGCTCGCTTGCCTAAGGGATATTTTGCTCAATACCGCTTTAAAATACCTTAAATACTACATTACATCAGTGGGCCCACACGGTATCCACTCCCCTTTTGTTTACGAACTGGCTACCAAAATATTGCCTGATAAACGCCCCTACGATGGCTATCGGCAGGCAGAGGCAGTTCGTAAACAATTATTACGGGATAATACACTTATTACAGTAACCGATTATGGTGCCGGGGCAGGCAACAATGGAAAAAAATCTTATCAGCGGGCTATAAAAGATATTGCCCGTACATCGGCCAAACCCTCAAAACTTGCCAAACTGTTATACCGTTTGTGTGCCCATTATAAGCCTCAATATTTGCTTGAATTAGGTACTTCGTTAGGGGTAAGCACTATTTATCAGGCAAAGGCAGCGGCCACTAATAACCCAAACGGATATACGTTTATTACTCTTGAGGGGAGTGAAAGTACTGCAAGTATTGCTCAAAAAAACGTTGAAGAATGTGGCCTGAACATACAGATAGGGGTTGGCAATTTTGACGAAACATTGCCTTTATACTTAAAGCAGTTTCCCCAACTGGATTATGTGTTTTTTGACGGAAATCACCGCTACCAGCCCACCATCAATTATTTTAACCACTGCCTCCCGTTGGCACATGAAAACACCTTGTTTGTGTTTGATGATATACGCTGGAGCGAAGAAATGGAGCAGGCATGGGAAGAAATTAAAAATCATCCGCAAGTAACGGTTACCGTCGATTTATTCTTTATGGGGCTTGTTTTCTTTCGGAAAGGTCAAGTTAAACAGCACTTTGTAGTACGGTTTTAAACCTATTAAGCAATAACCATTTTAGATTTCTTATCGGGTTTAGTAGGGCTATAAAAAGAAAAACCCGCCTCCCGGCAGGTTTTTCAGAAATAAATAATTGCTTATGGTTACTTATGAATTTTTTCTTCTTAATTATTCCCAATAAATACGGGTGCTGATTTAATCTCTGTGCCTGATTGTACTTTAACTGTATAAAATCCTGCGCTCAATCCTTCGCCGTTTATGATATAAACCTCGCTATCGGTAGTTACCTTACGGGTGTCTATCACTTTACGACCCAGCATATCATATACATTAATTTCAGCACCGGTATCTTTAATAACGGGGAATCGAACATATATGTTACGACTGTCAGTACCTATTTCAATTGGGTTTTTACTACTTAAGTAGTCTTCAAACACACCTGTCGAACCGGTCTTTTTGAAGTGAAGCACAAACCTGTTAGCTTGGTTCGAACTTACGTGTACAAAGTTATATTTTTTATTTTGAAGAACATCTGTTTTTGTTCCTGTTTTTCTGTCTTCTAAAACAATCTCACCTACTTGGTATGGATTAGTAAACTCAAAATCCATTTCAAAGGTACCGTCAAGTTTAGATTCAAAAGGCATCTCCACAGAATAAAAATCACCTGTAATTTCTTTCAAAACGTTAAATACAGTGTTCTTTCCATCTTCGGTTTTTGTGTAAAGATTGGGCGCATAAGGGTCGTTTTTCAACTTATGGGCATCCAGTCTGTCAAACTTATTATCTGCCCTAAACTGGTCGAACCATAAATACGTTTCATCACTTACCTTTTCAGGGCTTTTAACCTTCACACGCAACATATCAAAATCATTGGTTTTGCGGCCAATGTTGTTATACATTGAATCGGTAGTACGCCAACTGTTATTTACAGTAAATGAAGCATTATCAATGGCCGCCCTTACATAGAATACGTGGAACGGGGGGATAACGCTACGGCCGCCATTGGCAACCAACCCGTTATCAGCCCTGTACATTGAGTAAACACCGCGTTTTTTGCAACCGCCACAACCAACGCTATCATCCCAAGTACCTGTTATATCCCAAATATAATATGAGCTACCTCCTTCAAGGTCGGTTTGTTCTTTACAGCTTATTCCGCTGGGGTATGGGTTGGCAATCATGTGCCAGCCTACAGTATCATCATATCCTTGTCCGGTGTAACCGTTAGGATTGTTACGACCCAATGAGGTTGAGAAATCACCTGTGCCGGGGTAGGTACCGTTAATATCAATCATAAAGCTGGCCGCACTCGGTTGGAAACCGTAGCTAAGCGGCCATAGGTATATGGCGTAGTGCCTGTTGTGCATATTTTCATCAGCAGTTACAGGCCTCCAAGAGTTAACCAAACGGGTTTGGTCAAAATTCCATACATTCCATTGTGAAGAAGGAGAATAGAACAATGTTATATCATCGTTCAACTCATTGCTAAGTGTTGCATCTTTTAACGGAGATGTAAAATGCCTCCATTGGTCAAGAGAAGATTGCACACCATCGCCCACTTGCATTTCCATATACATAGTATCAGAAATAGTACCTGAACCGATGCCCGCTACTTGTCCGTATTGGGTGGGGCTAAGGGCTTTTAATTTCAAGCGGCTGTCGTTTGCATGTATAGTACCGTTTAAGTGATAAACCACACCGCGTATTTGAGCTGTATCGCCCAATATTAGCGTAGAGCTGCTACGGTTTAGGGTTAAATCTTTTAATCGGTTGGTAGCGTTGGGAGTAGTTTGGTCTAAGAAAAAAGTATCATTACCCCCTGCCCCGTCAAATACCATAATTGAGTTTCCGTTGGCTCTGTAACGTCCCGTACCGCCCTGCCCTTCTACTTTACCGCTTTGCGTGATACGAAAGTTACCCAAAAGTAAGTTTCCTTGCGTAAATAAAGTCGTATTGGCAACTGTCATGCTATCAAGCATAGTAACATTATTACTGTTATCAACAGTAATTCCTGATAGCGACCTATTGTTCATGTTAACGTTCTGAGCAGCGGTAGCATTAAATATAACGGGACCTGTTCCTTGCACATTTGAGGCAGAAACCCAGTTATTACCTTTAAATGATACTACAGTGCCACCGGTAATATATACGTTGGTAGATGCTTTTATCTCAACATCGTATTGAGAGTACCCCGCAAGGGCCGGCAATACCAACGCCGCAGCAATTATTGCTTTGATGGTTGCAGTTGGTTTATTAAACAGTTTCATATCCGGTTCCTTATTAATCGAGTGTTGTACTTTTAAATAAGATTTACTTAGTTATCGTTGTATGAAATTTCAGTCCAAGCTGAACCGTTCCAAATCATCATGATAATATCATTCTCATACAAATCGCGGGTGCCGTCAGTATTCGTATTGTGTGTACCAACGTTATCTACTATCCTGATGCCGTCAAAACCTCCGGCGGTAATACATTCAATGATAATTATTTGTCCTACCTGCAAACCGGGGCTAAGTACTATAGAGCGTAATGAAGGTGAGTTGTCAGACTCAATACGCAAGTATGAGCGGTTGTCAACCTCGTAAGGAAAGTTGTTTGAGTTTACTACAGTTATTGTACCATTAGTAAGCGTAGTACGGGGACGTAGCGAGAAACCTCCGTGTACATCAAGTGCGGTAAGAGGGTCTTTGTTATCAATACCTACATTACCACCCCAAGTAGCTGTGATTACGTTTGAGCGGTCGCAAAATTTGTGACCGTTACCTACCACAAACAAGTGGTTTGAACTATCCACCCAAAGACGGTTACCTGTTACTGTATCGTTATAAGAACCTACCGCAAACATATTGTATGAGTTTACAAACAAGTTTTCACCGTGTGCACTGCTGTGTACACCTTCAACCAAGTTAAGTTCGCCGCTTGCAACAGCATAACTTGCAGTGCCTTTTACAATGTTATTACCACCAAACACTGCTGAAAAATCCGCACCGCTTAATACTTTGTTGTTATCACCGGTGGTAAGTGTATTGCTACTGTAAACTGAATCTGTTAAACCATATACTAATGAGTTTGAGCCTGTGGCAACACTATTCCTGCCGCCTACAAATGTGCGTTTGCCCGCTATAAACTGGCCTGTTTTGTTATTGTTTACACGAATAACAAAATCAATTGAATCTGTAGTACCAATAAAATTTGAAGATGCATTGGTTCCTGCATTACCGTTTATTGACCATGTAGTGCTTAGTACGTTTGCAACTGAGCGTTTGTAAACTACTCCGGTGGGGTCAATCACCAACAATGTATCCAATACGTTATGGCTCATTCCCAAAACACGTAAAGGGTTTGATGACGCGGCAAGTGTTAAGGCATTTGTGGGTACGGTGGCTCCAATACCAAAATGGCCCGTACTGGCCAACACCATACGTTGTATGTTATTGGAACGGAAATTTAAATCAGTGGCATCGGTTGAACCGATAAAGTTTGAAGCCGTTAACGATGAGTTACCGATAATGCTCCAAAAGTTGCTTGTATTAGTGCAAGTGCTTAACCACGAAGTTCCATTATACACATAAACACATAAATGTGTAGTATTATAAATCATCAGTCCCGTAGCAGGGCTAGACACTGCGTTCATCTGTGCATCAGTCATACGGGGCAATAAAAACCCGTGTGTGGTTGATGATAATTCTAATATCGAAGAGCTGTGTGGAGACGTTGTTCCAATACCCATTTGGGCTTGTGAAGTATTTACCAATACTCCTACAAATAATAGGGTGAATAGTGAACGTACTAAATTCTTCATGGTAGTATTCTAATAATTTGCTGACACAAAGATGGCGCGGATGTTAAAGAAGCACTACCTAATTTATATGAATTGCGGTATTAATATGCGAACGGCTGGTTTTTGATACATTCTAAAAAAATGTGTGCAGGATTTAAAAGAAACCCGCTTGCAACAATGCCTTCAGCCCAATAAAAAACAATGCCCGAAACGTTCTGTTTCGGGCATTTATATCATCAATAATATCCTGTTTTAGAATAACTTAAAGTTGGC
This sequence comes from Bacteroidia bacterium, assembly GCA_035906255.1. Lineage (GTDB taxonomy): Bacteria > Bacteroidota > Bacteroidia > UBA8524 > UBA8524 > SB11. The sequence goes on along the minus strand of JAMIFM010000025.1, from coordinate 7,053 downwards.
AGTAAACCCTTTTTTCTTCACACCTGATTTTTCAGTAAACTTCACACCGTATTGCTCAAGCTCTTTTAGAACCGGTACATAAATCTCTTTATGCACGGGTATTATTACCCCACGTGATTTTACCTTATTGTTCAGTATAAGTTTGGCAGCCATTGCAAGCGGCAGCCCCACTGTTTTTGCCATTGCAGTGTACTGGTTGTTTTCGCCTTTTACTTCAAGGCTTGATTGTACAACATTTTCTTTTTTGCCTTTTTTGTAATGTATCTCGTGGTACATCACAATCATATCCTTATCTTTAGCTTTAAGTTTCAGCTTTTTCTCAAGCAGTTTCTGCAAAATTTGGGCAGGGGTTACATAAGTCATCCCTATTTTCTCATCGCTAAGCAAACCAAGCCAATCAATTGCTTTGTATTCTTTATCGCCCTTTTCTATTTCAAAGTTCTTCCACAAAAAGGCATCAAGTTCGGTTTTTGAAGGCAAGAATGAATTTGCAAATTGCTTATAGGTAAGATCTGAGGCATCTTCTATTACAAAAGAATCATCGGTTACACCCAACGCTACCAAACAATTCCACTTTTTACAAAATCCCTTGTGCCTAAGCGTTCCGCGTAAAACTGTTTTTGCGTTTTTTATCCCATACGGGCCGATATATTTCAGCGAGTCGCGATTCACATAAGCATCATACCCACCTTCACCGGGTACTTTTATCTTTTCAATCTGCGAAAACACACGGTTATACGGCACATATTTTATCTGCCCCTCATCTAAATAACGTGATGTGCCCTGCCCTGCCAATACAACATTTCTCGGGTTCCAAGTTACCTTATAATTCCAAGGATTATCATCGTTTTCAGGTGCAATCAAGCCTCCGCAATACGATTTAAAAACAGTAACCTCTCCCCCGTCTTCGGCAATCCCGTCAATCAGGCGTTTGGCACTCATGTGGTCTATACCGGGGTCTAAGCCCATCTCAGTTAAAAAAACTAAGTCAGCCTTTTTTGCTGCGTCAGACAGCCCTTTCATTTCAGGACTGGTATAAGAAGCCGTTACCAAATGTTTGCTGTATTTAATGCAGTCTTCGGCAATCAAGCTATGCAGGGTGGCAGGTAGCAACGATATAACAATATCAGAATCTTTTATATATTGCTCACGGTCTTTCTCGTCGGTGGCATTAAAGGCAATAGGAGTACAATTGGCTAATTTAGCCGTTATTGCCTCAGCATTTTTTTTATTTGCATCGGCAACAATAACTTGCCAGTTTTCAGCCTGTGAATGGTCTGAAAGATACTTGACAAGATACGAAGATGATTTGCCGGCTCCTATGAGCAGGATTTTACGCATACATGGCAAAACTAAAACAAGAATTTGAATTCTAATGTTAAATTTTACAATAGCTTAACACACTGTTAATCATTAATCAGCGCACTTTTATGTATCAGAAAAATAGAGAGACAATCGTTAAAGTATTCGCAAATACTGATGAATTACCGAAAAACCTGAAAGAATTACTGGAAAAAGCCCGCGATAATACCCAAAACTCATACGCCCCGTATTCAAAATTCAGGGTAAGTTGTGCATTGCAACTTGCCGATGACACATTGGTGTTGGGAACTAATCAGGAAAACATTGCCTACCCCTCGGGATTGTGTGCTGAAAGGGTTGCCATTTTTGCAGCAGGGGCACACTATCCTAATACTCCCCCAAAAGTTATTGCAATTACAGCAAAATCAGAAAAGGGTATAGTTAACCATCCGCCCACTTCGTGCGGGGCTTGCCTGCAAGTGATGGCCGAATATGAAAACAGATTTAAAACCTCTCTAACCATTGTATTATCAGGAGAAAGCGGCGAAGTATATGTGGCCGAAGGAGTGAAACAATTTATGCCTTGGGGCTTTGAAAGCGATTTGGTGTAAATAGCTTCATTAATTAAAGACGGTTATTTTTACCTTCACCTATAATTAATTACTTACCCTATTTTTGAGAGATGCAGTATAAAGTAAAGCTATGGATATGCACGATATTACCGGTAATAATCTCCCTTACCGGTTGGGGGCAAACCCGCACTAATACCTTTTTGATAAGCGTAGGTAATAACGCTGTATCAATGCCTGCATTTAAACTCAATCCTCTGCATCCCTCGTTCCAAGTGGGGTATGAGAAAGTATGGACTGAGAAAAAATTTAGTTTGGTACAAAATTTCAGGGCAGGATATTTCTACCAGCGTTTGGTACATCACGGCATCCCTGTTTATACGCAATTGGGCTATCGCTATACTTTCAACTTTGGTTTGCAAGCAGCCGCTTACCTTGATGCGGGCTATATCCATACATTTTCTGATGTTCAGGTATATAAGTTAAACGATAATGGCGAATATGAGCGTGCCGAACGTGCCGGCAAGGCACACGCGATGTTTGGCTACAGTGTGTTTCTTTCTTATCCGTTTAAAGGTAAAAAAGTTGCATTTACCCCTTTCATTCAGCATCAGTTTTGGATGATGACACCGTTTGTTAAAAGCTACGTGCCCCTGCTACCCAATAGTGCCTTGCACATTGGTACTTACCTCACCCTAAACCGTACAGCAAAATGAAGTTCTATTTATATATACTCGGCATAGTTGCTTTATTAGCTTCATCATGTAAGGAGGGTGCTGTTCCGCCCACACAAACCTGTAACATTGATTTTGTTGACAGCAGCCAAAATCACCCCAAAGCTGCCGTTTATCAAAACATCTTAAATAACTATGTAAAAAAAGGACTGCCCGGAGCCGTATTATACATTCGAGATAGCAGCGGAGTTTGGATAGGCTCAGCAGGCAAGGCTGATATTGATAAAAACATCAACATGGCCCCTTGTGTAGTTTCAAAAGTAGCCAGCGTTACTAAAATGTTTGTGGGTACTGTGGCTCACTTGATGGCCGAGGAAGGTAAGTTTGACTATGACGACCCTGCGGCAGCCTATTTACCTGCCGATGTGGTTGAAAAAGTAGCCAACGCCAATTGTGCCACTATACGCCAGTTGATGAACCACACTTCGGGCATTTTTGATATTACTACCAGCAGCAAGTTTTATCTGGAGGTATTGAATAATCCCGACCAGACGTGGAACTCTGATGAATTGATTGAATTTGCTTATGGGCAAGATGCCAATTTTGCCTGCGGGCAAAAAGCAGATTACTCAAACACCAATACCTTATTATTAGGCATGGTACTTAGCAAAATTGCAGGCCGTCCGCACCATGAGTTGGTGAAAGAAAAAATTCTTACCCCGTTAAACCTGCAACACGTGTATTACTATTCAAACGTAGGATTACCCGCCAATACTGCACAAGGCTATTTTGATTTGTATAACAACGGTACTATTGTAAACGTGAGTAACTACAATACAGGCAGCGGTAACGGTTATGGAGGTATGTATGCCACCGTGCGCGATATTGCTTTGTTTGCAGATGCGTTGTTTAGAGACAAAACATTATTGAAACCTGCCACGCTTGATGAGATGCTTACGTTTAATGAAGAAGACCCTTTTATATTTTTAGGATTGGGGGCAATGAAACGATTTAGCTACAAGGGCGATACAAAATTTGCATACGGCCACACGGGGCGCGACTTGGGATACAGTGCTGATTGCTTTTACTTCCCCAATCAAAAAACTACAATGACATTTATTGTGAATTACGGCACTAACGCTAAAAGCGGGTTGAAACAAACGTTTTTGGATTTTGAAGATGCTGTGATTACTGAGATAACAAAGTAGATTTCTTTAGCCACTATGACAGCAAATTATCGTCCTTAGCGTATTAATGCCTTTGTAGCACTATAAATATAATATGTTTAGCTACATAACTGACTTTTAAGACATTTTCAACTTTACCCCTATTCTCAACCCTATTTTTCAATATCGGGTTTTAGAGTAAACCACTAACTTCGCAGCCACGTATGGGAATTAAGTCGATACTTGCCAAACCACTGGCAGCCATTGTTAGCAAACAAGTTAAAAAATGGGCATCACAACCCGTTGAAACGCAGCAAAAAGTATTTAGCAGCCACATGGCCGTATTGGCACAAACAGCTTTTGGCCGCGACCACGGCATTACGGCAACCACCACTTACGAGCAGTTTAAGAAACAAGTACCTGTGCGTGATTACGAAGCACTACGCCCTTATTTGGAGCGGGTGGTGGCAGGAGAAGAAAACGTAACATGGAAAGGCAAACCCTTATATCTTTCAAAAACATCGGGTACTACTTCGGGGGTAAAATACATACCCATTAGTAAAGAAAGTATGCCCAACCATATTAACTGCGCACGCAACGCGTTGTTGATGTATATAAACGAAACCGGTAACTCAGCCTTTGTTGACGGTGGTTTGATTTTTCTATCAGGCAGCCCAGAGTTGGATAAAAAGAACGGCATTTTTACAGGCCGCTTATCAGGCATTGTAAACCACCACGTGCCCCAATACCTACGTCGTAACCAATTGCCCAGCTATGCAACCAACTGCATCGACGATTGGGAAACCAAAGTGGATGCCATTGTAGGCGAAACGGTTAATAAAGATATGACCCTTATTAGCGGTATTCCGCCTTGGGTGCAGATGTACTTTGACAAACTGACGGAGAAAACAGGCAAAAAGATTAAAGACATTTTTCCAAACTTTAGCGTGTTTGTGTATGGCGGCGTAAACTTTGAGCCCTACCGTAAAAAACTGATTGACAGTATAGGTAAGCAGATAGATACGATTGAAACCTACCCAGCTTCAGAAGGGTTTATAGCTTTTCAAGACAGCCAGAAAGAAGAAGGCTTATTGCTTGTACTTAATGAGGGTATCTTTTTTGAGTTTATCTCGACATCCGAATATTTTGACGAAAACCCTACCCGTATCAGCCTTAAAGATGTGCAAGTGGGCGTAAACTATGCGGTAATATTAAATACCAATGCCGGCCTTTGGGGCTATAGTATCGGCGATACGGTGAAATTTGTTAGCACTGCCCCCTATCGATTAGTGGTAACGGGTCGCATAAAACACTTTATCTCTGCCTTTGGTGAGCACGTAATTGGCGAAGAGGTAGAACACGCCTTGATGAGCGTAGCTGCCGAAGAAGGTGTGGATGTGATTGAGTTTACGGTTGCACCATACGTATCGCAAACCAAAGGACAAAGCTACCATGAGTGGTTTGTGGAGTTTGGTACTGAACCTAAAGATATGGCAGCTTTTGCCCAAAAGGTGGACGAAGCCTTGCAAAAGAAAAACGTGTATTACTACGATTTGATAGTGGGTAATATTTTATTGCCGCTGAAGTTAAACAGCCTGCCCAAAAACACCTTTATTAATTACATGAAAGCCGAGGGCAAGCTGGGCGGGCAAAACAAAGTACCACGGTTGAGTAACGATAGAAAAATAGCAGATAAGCTAAGCCAACTACCTCCCCATGCATAAGCAAATGAAATACCTGTTGCTATTATTTGTTGCGTTGTTTGGTAGTTCATTCACATACAACTCTTCATCACAAACAGAAAAAAACTGTATTTACTTCCACACGGGGCGGTTTGGTACAGGAGATAAAAGCCAACCCGAAGGGTATTACATTTTAGAACGAAATGACAGTGTGCAAAAGGAGATTATACACGGCACTAACAAGTGGACTACTTATAAGATAAAATGGACAAGCGATTGTGACTACACCCTTGAGTTTGTTGAGTGCTATCCAAAAAGTTTGGTGTATATGCTTCCTAAAAAGGTTAAAACCAAAATATTGGAAACCCGGGGTGACTCATGTTTTTATCAAGCCACAGGAAACGGAACAACCGTTAAACTTTGGATGGTGAAACTGGATAAAGTTCAATAAAATTTTACTGTACAGATTTAAACCCTACCGGCTCATTTTACGTTAGATGAGTTAGTTATGGTTAAAATCTATCCGTTGGTATTTTTAATAAGCACTGTGCTTTTTTCCTGTAAAAAGCAGGATACCAACCCTATACTATCAGACACACTTAGCTGTACTGAAATTAGGGAGCAAATGCCACCTTTGCGTTTGCTGGCCATGCAATTGGTGTTTGAAACAGTAACGGCTGATACAAACCACCCCGACCATACGAAAGTATTGCTGCCTGCCAAACTACTGGACAAAACCACCGACGATTTAACTGCTATCAGTAAATTAAAGGATAAGGAATCCGATACCGTTTTTAATATGGCTAAAATCCATAGATACTATTACGGGGATATGTTGCGTATGCTCACTATGCATATACCGCGAAACCGTTGTACTGATAAACTGCGATATTATACCATTACTCACCAATGCTCACCCGTAGATAGTTTATTGGCAAAGTATAATTTCAGCACTCAAAAAGTCTTGTCTGAAACTTACCCGCCGGGAACCGCCGATACCAAATACATTTTCACCTTTGCAGCCTGCCTTCCGCTAAACACTGTGGCAATGGCAAAAAAACTAAAACAAACAGGGCTGATATATTCTGCCGAGCCATTTCCTCCCCTCGGTGGAACACGTATGCAAGTGCTCACAGAACCTACGCCCTCCCACACGTTTTACACTTTTGGCTGGGGTTGGAGTGATTGTCCAAGCGGTTGCGAATATTGGCGGTATTGGAAGTTTAGTGTAAACGTAGCGGGCAAAGCCGCTTTTTTAAACAGTTGGGGAGATAGCTTTCCTGAGTTTTAAACAGGAAATTTTATTGCTTACATTTACAAAAAAAACAATGCTCCAACTATTACTCATAAACATACTGCTTGCCTTTGCACCTTCTGAAAAAAGCAACTTAGCCGAAGATTGTTCAAAATTTAAAACAGGCGCGTATCGGTTACTTGATGACGACGGATCACCCTCACAATACATAATAAAACGGGATGGCAGCTTGCAGGTTGAAACCGATAAAGCTACCGGCAAGTTTTCTAACTATGAGGTTGTTTGGACGAGTGATTGTGCTTATTTCTTAAAATACGCAGGCGGAACTTTTGAAACACACCCCGAAGTGCAAAAAAAGTTGTTGTTTGTTGAGATACTTAAAACCGAAAAAGACAAATACAAATA
>JAMIFM010000024.1:0-7316 GCA_035906255.1 Bacteroidia bacterium | reverse complement strand
CGTAACCACCAGTGCCAGGCCGACTGCCGACTTCAGCTTCCCTACCTTAGCTTGCAGCCAGAAACAAGTAGCGTTCACCAACACCTCTATCCCTGCGGGCAACACAGGATATGCATGGAAATTCGGTAACGGTAATGTAGCTCAGGAAGTATCACCGATGAACAACTACGCTACCCCCGGTACCTACCAAGTAACCTTGGTGGCCTTGAACGAATACGGATGTGCAGACTCTACTACTAAAGCACTTACATTGGTTGAAGCTCCAACAGTGAACTTTACTACTAATGCTGCTTGTGTGGGTGAGCCTGTGAATTTTACCAATTCATCAACTGAACCTGCGGGAACTACGGTTACCTACAGTTGGGATTTTGGTGACGGTGCTACCTCATCAAACAAAAACGAAACCCATACTTTCTTGGGAACCGATAGCTACAAAGTAGTTTTAAAAGCAATGGCAACCAATGGCTGCGAGAATATGAAAGAATTAGTAGTGGCAATGGCTGAGAGACCCATCGCTGCATTCAATGCTCCTCAAAATTCTTGCGTAGGTCAATTGGTAGAGTTTAAAAACGGTTCAGTTGCTAATCAAAGCACCTTAACTTACGATTGGGATTTGGGCAATGGTACTTCAACTGTTGCTGAACCTACTACTACTTATACTACAGCAGGTACAATGACTGTGAAACTTACAGTATCAACCACTCAAGGTTGTTCAGAAACCATCACCAAATCAATAATAGTGGCTAATACGCCTAATAGTAATTTTACTTTTGAATCGGCCAAAACCGGTGATGGTACAATTACCTTTAAGCCCGAAGCTCCTAACGGTTCAGGCGAGTACCTATGGCTGTATGGCGATGGTAGTAACGGTACAAATAAGGGCAATCACAACTACCGTTTCTTTGCTACTACAGGTCTTTTTAAAGTTACTCTTAAAATATCTGAAAACGGTTGCTCATCATACACTACCAAAGACTTCTCTCTTAACACAACAGGTATTAACGATGCAAGCGCAGCTAACATTATAATATACCCTAATCCAAGTGCCGGAAATTTTATAGTAGATATGGGAACAGAAACTGCCCAACAAGTAATAGTAACCAATGTTGCAGGTCAGCAGGTAAGGCAGTACAATGCCGAATCTTTTGCAAACGGTAAGTTGGCAATTGACTTAACCGATGTGGCAGCAGGAGTTTATTTTGTTCAAATACAAAACAACGGAGCAATAGCAACACAAAAAACTACAATTTCACGATAACAGTCTGCCTCTTACTTGAAAAGCCCTCCGAATTTCGGAGGGCTTTTTTGTTTTTGCAGGATTTGAGCTGATTTTTTGATATATAGTGTTTTATATTTTATTTAATTAACTTTGGTAGTATTTTATATACCGTTAAGAGGCTATATGGCATATTTCTACCGTCGGCTACAAAACATAAGCATACATTTTGTTTTGGCAGCAGGGTTTATCCTTGCCGCTACAGCAAGTGTTATTGCCCAGCCGCTGGCAGGTAACTATACAATAAACCGCTTAGCTTCTACCAGTACTACCAACTTTACTTCCTTTCAGTCTTTTTTTACCCATGCCGCGTCGGTTGGGGTAGGTGGGGCAGTGACTGTTAATGTTTCAAACGGCCCTTATGTTGAGCAGGTACAAATTGATGCCATCAATGGAGTAAACTCAATAAACAGCATTACCGTGCTTGGCAACAATCAAGTGCTCAGTTATGATTATACAGGCTCAATAGCGGCAAACGGTTTCACTTTAAGGTTTAACGGGGCGGACTATGTAACGATTAAAAACCTTGAGATTAGGGCAATAAACAGCACCCATTCATGGGGCGTACATTTTACCAATAATGCTGATAATAATAAACTTGAGGATTGCACTATTGCAGTGCCAAATAACACAACGTTTAATAATACAAGCGGCGGCATAGTAGTTAGTTCGTCATTATCCAACCCTTTCACATCAGGAGCGGCGGCATCAAACCTCACCCTGCAAGGCTGTATTATTTCGGGTAGTGCGGGCGGTAGTCCTTGGTACGGCATCTTCTTAAACCCGCAGGCATCAGGCTCAGTTGCCTCAAACATACAGGTAAAAAGCTGTCACATACAAAGTTTTAGGGAGACAGGTGTTTATATGACTAATTGCAGGGGAGCTGCCATTAACAACAATCATATTTCAAGGCCGTTGCTGCAAAACGTTTCAAACAGTAGCGGCATTGCGGCTATTAATGCTAACAGGGAGTGTTTGATTGAAGGAAACCGTATTTACGATTGTTTTAAAAGCGTGATTTCATCTTCACAATTTGTTGATTTTTACGCACTCAATATTCAAAATGCCACTGATACACGCATAGGTAATAACATTGTTTATGAAAACAGCAACCAGGGTAGATGGTACGGGATTTATCTCAGGTGCTCGCCGGGGGTAAACATCCTTTATAATACTCTTTCAAACGATAACACATCAACAACATCGGGCAACATCGTTGGCTTTTACCACGAAAATGCTTGCGCCTCATCGGGGGCAATATTCAAAAACAACATTGTTACTATTGCAAGGGCAGGCACAGCCACACGTTATGCAATATATCAAGACGGACAGGCTATTGATATTGATAACAACAACCTGTTTGTATCGTCAGGGTCAAACTCATACATTGGTTATGCGGGCAGCCAAAACTATCAATCACTAATTGGTTGGCAGTCAGCATCAGGGGCAGGTTCGCCGTTTGATAAAAACTCAGTTTCGTATAATCCCAAATACGCCAATCTTGCATCGGGCAATTTAACCCCTGAAAACATTATGGTGGATGGTGTAGGAACAACGTGTGTTATTACTGCGGATTTAAATGGCAGTGCACGGGATGTTTCTAAGCCTGACCCGGGGGCATTTGAGTTTACAATTGATGCCAATGTAAGCAGGGCAATACTTAGCAACAATGGCTGCCAAGGTTCCGCCGACAGTGTGCGGGTAATGATTAGGAATAACTCAATATTAGACATTTCTAATTTTGATGTGCTATACTCATTAAACAGCGGTACGCCTGTGGTTCAAAAATATACAGGGATAATACGGGCAGGTGATTCAGCGCAATTTACATTTAGCAAAACAGTAGCATACACTACAGTGGGTGTTTATTCGGTAACGACACGCATTGGATTAAAACCTGATGTTGGCCCTTACCTTATTAATGTGCAAGCAGCACCCATTGGCGGAGCTTTAATTATGGGTAGTCCCTTTAACGGTTTATTTGCTGCCGGAACGAGTGGAGAGCCTGATATTGTGGCTGCACCCGATACGATTACATACGAATTTCAGGCAGCTCCCAATTTCCCGAACTCTCAGTACGGAGTTTCGTGGGGGATTAAGTACATAGCGGCCAATATTATTGGGGGAGGAGGTTTTAATGCAGGCGATACAACTTGGGTTACTCCGGCCGGCGGCAATAATGGGAAGTTGAAATACAGACCTTCAGCCTCGCAAACGGGCAAGCGTGTAGAAATGGGCTTAGTTGCTTATGCAATTGCCAGCAATTGCAGTGCCCCTGCTTTGGTACGTGAGGTATTGGTGAGCCCAAGACCAAGAGCCATATTTACACAGGTAAATGTTTGCGAAGATGCTGATATGAAATTTGCCAATGCATCATCCATTAGTTTGGGTACGTTACGATTTTTGTGGAAGTTTGGCGATGGGGATACAAGCAACATACCCAATCCTACAAAAAAATATAAACTGGCGGGTATATATAACGTCACTCTTATTGCAATTTCTGATAAAGGCTATATAGATAGTGTTACTAAGGCGGTTACGGTTTTTCCTAATCCCCAGCCCGACTTTATGTATGGCAATAGGTGCCAAGGCGTGGCCATCAGTTTTAATAACCAAAGTGTGGTGGCTAATGGCGGGCCTTTGTATAACTGGAACTTTGGCGACGGCTTTGGAGGTTCTGTTGCTGCCAACCCTTCTTATTTATACAATAACCCAAATGTATATTTTGTTTCTTTAACTATTTTAGATGCAATGGGGTGTAGGGCAACGGTTACCAAACCCGTTACATTTTCTCAAAAACCAACGGCAAACTTTTCAACCCCTGCACAACTATGCAGTCAAAAAGACATTTCGTTTACAAATAACACCCTTCCGGCAGGAAACACAGGTTATACTTGGGTTTTTGGAGATGGAGATACGATTACAGGCAAACATATCGACCACTATTACACACAGCCTGGTGATTATACAGTGCAATTGATTGCACGCAACCAGTTTGATTGTGTAGATACCGCGACTAAAATTCTCAGAATAAAACAAACACCTAAAGTTGAGTTTACGTTGGATAACCAATGCGCTCAAAGTTTAATAAACTTTACCAATGTAACGGTTGAGCCACCGGGCGAAACAGTTTCTTATTTGTGGGAGTTGGATAACATGCAGGATACTGACAAACACATTTCACATATCTTTTCTTCGGTAGGCGAGTTTGAGGTGTTGCTTAAAGCAAACGCGGGCAACAATTGTTCAGCTGTGGTTAAGCGTAAGTATGTTATTTCAGAAAAACCTATTGCCAACTTCTCAACCCGATTAAACGCTTGTGTTGGGGATGTAGTAACACTTAGCAACGGCACGGTAATTAATAACGGCAGCTTGAGCTATCTGTGGCAATTGGGAAACAACGATACCTCAACCAACGCTAACCCTGATGTTATTTACTCAACACCCGGTAACTATAGGGTGAAACTAAAAGCAGCTTCGGGCATAGGGTGTAGTGACTCTACAGAACGTACGATAGGTATTGCGGCCATTCCGCAAAGTGATTTCGCGATTAAATCTGCCGGAAAGGCGGATGGAAGTATGGTGTTTACTCCGCTTATAACCAATGGGGCAGGGCAATACAATTGGTGGTACGGCGATGGGCAAAACAGCCAAAATAAAGATGAGCATACTGTAAAGTACTCAGGCACAGGAATATTTACGGTTACTTTGAGGGTATCTAAAGACGGTTGTTCATCAGTTACTACTGCTAAGGTGAACATAAATCCATTAAGCACTCACCTTCCTGCCGAGGAAATGGGAGTTACTATCTATCCCAACCCAACAAGCGGTTTGGTTCATATTAAATCAGAAATTCAGATTAATTCCATCAATATCTTTACTATAACCGGACAATTAATAGAGAGTCCTTTAATCATTGAAAGTGCTGATAAACACTATTATTTGCGATTGGATAATCTTAATCAAGGTGTCTATTTTGTCGAAATAATATCCCATGATATTAAAGGCATATATCGGTTATTAGTTACAAATTAACATTTATTTAGGCGTATTAAGCCTTGTTATTATTGATGTTATGCTGGGTTAAGCATAATAACATTCTTAAATTATATTTCAAAAATATATCCTTTTATAAGGTTCTATTTTTAACTCAAAGGATGCTTTTGCCTTATTTCGGAGGGTTGATTTCTAATTATTCTCAAGTAACATGTGTTAATGCATTGATTTTCATAGAGTTTATTTGATTTTTACTTTGAATAAATAAAAATCAGTTAAACTTTTGAAAACTACATTTAAATAGTTTAAACTAACTTTTATTTACCTTAAATCATTTTTAACGTACTAAAAAAGATACATTGATTTGTGTTTTTATGGTTTTCTTGCATAAAAGTAAGTTTTTTGTTAATTTTTTGTTGTTTTTAATGTTTTTTTAGTAATTTCGGTGTTCAATTAAAACTTTAATCCTTTTCTATGGAAAACATTTACAAGGTAGTTAGCAGGTACATTTTGGCCTGTTTGGTAGTAACACTTTTAGGAGCCGTAACGGCAGGAAAGAGTTATGCCCAGCTCAGCGGGAGCTATACAATCGATAAGAACGCCGCAGCCTCATCCACCAATTACATCACCTTCCAGTCCTTTTTTAATGCGTTAGCCTCTTCAGGGGTAAACGGCAGTGTAAATGTGACTGTACTGAACGGCCCCTATACCGAGCAGGTAGTGGCCAATGTCATCCCCGGTGCAAGTGCTTCTAACAAAATCACTATTGACGGTGGCGGGCAAGTATTACAGTTCAACGCAACCGCCTCGGCTAACCGCCACACCTTGCGTTTCAACGGAGCGGATTATGTAACCATCAACAACCTTTATATAAAGGCATTGGGTACCACCTATTCATGGGGTGTACACTTCCAAAACGCATCAGAGAATAACACGTTGGACGGCTGTACGGTTGAAATAACCAACAATACCAGCACCACCGCAGCCAACAACATCGGGATTAATATGTGTAACAGCACCACCTCAAATACTACTTTGGGCAATGCAGCCAAATACATCACCGTAAAAAACTGTACTATTAAAGGAACAGGAGCTACCAGAGGCCCTGTGGTAGGTATTCAGGTAACTGCCCAAGCACAAAGCGTGGATGGATTTATCACCTTAGAAAAAAACATCATCCAAGATTTTTACTCACACGGTATCTACATTTATTATAACAGTAAAGTAGATGTACTGAACAACGACATATCACGTCCCACCCGTACCAACAGTACTACCACCTACGGTATCAATATGTATTACTATTGCTACCGCAACAATATCATCGGCAACAAGGTGCACAACCTGTTCACCTCGATGACCACTATTACCAGCACCACTTATGGTATCTATTGCTACTATAACTACAGCGGTGCCAGTAACTCAGTAGTAGCATCCAATGCAGTTTACAACATTGAACACAACGGGGCATTATATTCAATTTATGCCTACTACCCCTTCGGTATTCAGTTTGCACACAATACAGTTTCGGATGATTTGGCTACCACCAATACTTCTGTAAGGTATTGTATGTACCTATACAGTGCTACTGTATCAATGACAGGTACTTCGGTAGTAAACAACATATTTTCGAACACTCGTCCGGGCGGTACTCGTTATGCCTACTACTATTATGCAAACATTCCTGTAATAGACAATAACTGCTACTATATTAATGGTACAGGAAGCACAAATTATATGGCAACCGGTTTGAGCGTATATACTGATTTTGCTTCGTGGAAATCGGGTACTGCAAAAGATGCTAATGGAACGTTCACGAACCCTAAATTTTTGAATACTACCACCGGTGATTTAACCCCGACGACCGTACAACTGGATGGTCAGGGCATCACGGGCACTGGAGTCTTAAAAGACATCAACGGCAACAACTACAGCGTAACCGACCCAGACCAGGGAGCTTATGTAACCGACGTAAACGCGAACGTAACGCGCTTAGCCCTTGCCGGCAGCAGCAACTGCCAGATGCAAGTAGAAGAAATAAAAG
>JAMIFM010000023.1:0-170522 GCA_035906255.1 Bacteroidia bacterium | reverse complement strand
TTGAAAGCTCACCCGAATGCTTTGTGTCGTGCTTTCTAACACATAAAGGCTACCCACCGCATACAATTGACTACCGTAATACAAACTATAGCCTTCTAGCCTTCGATTAAACACTTCTGTATTGGCTACCCTATTGGGGTAGTTTAGATACTTCATGTTGTTAGGGGTGATAGGAAGATTAAAATCAAAACTCTTTTCCGCCGGTATGGTATCGAACTTAAAAACGGGCGATTCTATCTCAAAGGATAACTCAGCATTGCCAAGCTCAAGCCACTCACCATCGGGGTTTTTAATTCCTATAAAGTTGCTCATGCGTTGTCCTCCTGTGCGTAGTTATAAGTAAATGTTAGCTGAAACTTGCCATCGGCATCGGTGTGGGTTTCTTTAATACTGTCCCTGTCGATAAGCACCGCACGATACTGGCCGTTAACAACTTCGTATCCCTGAATATTGAATAGTAACAGATTGGCAGCATACTCTAAATAAGCACGGCTTATATATCCCGTACTGATTTTAATTTTAGTTTGATGTTTCCCAAAAGTTTGTTTCTGAGTAGGCTTAATTATAGTAGCTGTGTCGGGGATTTTGTGGACACTGTATAGCTCGCTTTGTACCGAGTTACCGTATTGGGCTACCCCATTGCACCACAAAGTATCAAACCCTCCGTACTGGTTAGCTAGTAACAAGTAACGATTTTGCTGGTAAGGTTTTTCATCCAACGTATACCAAAATATTTCAGTATAGTCGGTGTAATCAGTATGGTCAAGGCCATTTGCTCCAACTTGCACGCCCCATCGTTTTACTGTCGTGCCGATTGATTTTAACGAATCAATATCTAATTGTGTATAGCCCGATGGCAGTATGATTAAGTCTTCCGGTTGTGCAAGATTGAAAATTTGCTCCTGAACGCTTGATGTACCGTCGGTATAATCCATATAAACGGTAACATATACAGGAGTAAAGTTAGGGCGTTGGTAGTAATACAAATAGTGCTGAGCGGCTTTATTGCTTTTAACTGCTCCACGGGGCTGTGTGGTTAAAAAACGTTGATTGGTGGCGGCTGTAAAATGTTCGGCGTAAAAAGTGCTGCTTGGTATTTGAGCTTCAGGCAGACCTGCAAGCAAAGCACGTTTTACATCCCCGATTCTGTAATTGTTTACCTCGTTGCTATAATACTCACCTATGCCCAAATAAAATTTGCGTAAGGGCGGTGTTACTGTTGAGGGGGTAGTTTGGTTGAAGGTGGGTAGTTTGTAATCTACAAGAGATACAAGCACAGGAGCAACATCCGCAATTGTATTTGATGAGTTATCAAAGCTGTATCGCTCTTCAACAACCTTATTGTAAACATTACTGCCATAAGTACTTTCAGCAAACACATCAACGTGCAGCGCAAAACCTTCTCTTCGAACTTCTGTAACTCCGGAAATGGGATAGCCAATTAATGCGGTTAGATTTCCCCCACTAATGGCGGTACCGGTAAAAGTAATGTTGTTTGCGCTACCAGTTAGCCTTGCTTGTATGCTGAACACACCTGCCGGAATGGTGCAAATATGGTAAGCTGCAACAATGAGGTAGTGTTTTTCAAAAGCAGCCTTCATGTTTGCACGAAGAGCGGTATTGAATCCAGATGGTGAGGCGGGTATTTGAATATCAAAGTCAGTTACGGGGCTATTTTTAAACGTAAAGGTTTCAGAATAGCTGCCAAACGATACAATAAGAGTCAACCCGTCGGTTGGGTTGATTGTGTTTACAAATACATTAGCATAGGCCACTCCGGTGGTGGTAATATAGTTATCGCTTTCAATAGTCCATTCCGCTTCATTAAGAACGGGCACGATTGGATTAGGCTCGGATAGTATAGTAAGCATACACAAAGTTTGCTTACCATGATTCGGGGAAAAAGGACAACAAATTACCCTTCAGGAAGGGGGGTATTCCAGTAAACGGGGTTATAATTCATTTTAACATTATGCGGGGTTTCTGTTTTAAACTCAAACCTTGCACCCACAAGCCCTCCATTGGTGTTGTGAACAAAGGGAAAAAAGTTAGTGTCATTCCAGTCCACTTTCAACGGTTCCTCAGTAGAATAGCCGTTCATGTATAGATAGTCCTGTTGACGTAAATAAGCAAGTATTTGTTCTCCCAATTCACGAGCTTCATCCAGTGCAGTTGCAACCAACACCATGTTGCTGATGGCTTGCTTTTTAAATACAACAAATGCTCCCAAGCCTACTAGGTGTTTGTTTTGATTTATGGTATCTGTGTAAGCAGCGGCAAGCGATACAAGGCACAACGCGTACTTATCTTCCAGCTTCAGCTTTGAACTTAGAGAGTTTTTAAACTCTTGGGTAAGATCCATCGTGCGCGGGTCATAGGCTTCTACAATTTCAATAAACCTACCGTTGTTGTCGGTAGCTTCAATGGCTTTATGGTTTTCGGCGATGGCTTTTAAGCGGGTACGGTACAGCTGGGCGTTCATTGATTATTAATTTTACGTTTTAACTCCTCAGATTGTATAATGATAGCTTGTATCGATGAAAAAATGCGGACTACGGATTGCTCGGCAATGTTTTTAAACTGGGCTGGGTTATTTTGTGAGAGGGCGTTCACAACTTTTTCCCACGAAGTCGGATCAAAAACACTTCGGGTTTCTGCCTCAGCGGAGCGGAAAGCACGATCAAACTCTTTTGATAGTGACAGCCGGCCATGCTCGTACCATAAAAGCACACACATTTTGTTTAGAAACGGAATCTTTCCGGCAAATTTTAAACGGCTTTCAACAATCTCCGGAATAAAGGGTTCTCTACAGTCCACATCGGGTGTAATACGCTTTCTACTTCCCGATTGCCTGTACAATACAGCGATAAACATATCCAATGCTAAAGCATCATTATTGGATTTGTATTGATGATAAAAGGCTTCAGCATAACTAAACTCTTCAAATGTTAGATGCCAAAATTTTACTGGACCGTAGAGCTTTTTGAACCATTTTGTCAGAAAAGGGTACTTGTTCACTGACAACAACGGGCCGTTAAAATAAAAGTCTACCAACTTTTCATCAAAAATCAGACGATTCATCTCTTGGGCATTTATCCGGGAGAATGATTTGAAACGAATACCCATGGTAACGTAAAGAAGGGCTATCAATGCCCTACTATACAGCTCTCCATCTTTTATTATTTGTTTTCCATCTTCGCTGGTACCATAGATGTTATCCCTTTTCAGGTAATAAAAATCAAGGTATGTTTTTACCTGGTGAGCTGTCGTTTCGTTCCAATCCGAAGGGATTTTCTTACTGCGTCCCTTAATCTCAATAAGTATCATTATTGAATTTTAAAATAATAACCTGCCCTCAACTCCTTATTAATAACGTCGTACTGAAGTGAGAGCATTCTGCCTTGTTTGTTACTGTAAGCAAGTGAAGGGGAAAAAGAAAACCTACCCACAAGAGAACCTCCAATATTTCCGCCAGCAAATATTGAATGTGCCTGCAGTTGCATTTTGGTAATTGTGGTGTGTGTAATCGCTATGGGTCGAAGGTTTTGAAAAAACACACTTCGACCGCAAAGCCGGTTGCGGGTTAGTGAATCGTTTATTATAACCAAAATGCTACTATCGCGGCGGATGGTGTCGCTATACTTTCGGATCTGAAAGTAATCCGAAAGTATAGCGGCCGTGTCGGGTATTAGCTGCACGCTATCGATTGAATATACAGTGTCGGGGAATGGCACACCAACGTAAACCAGGTAGGGTATGCTATCTCCTTGTATTGTATCATGAATTATAACCGTTTCAGATAATGACGGGGTGGTTACTTGGTCATTACTTGAATTACATCGGTTGATAAAAATAGTAAAGGCAAGTATTATGATAAATGCTGACCAGTTTTTTATGGATTTGTTCATCGTTATTGCTTTAAAGTATTGTTTTCAAGCCTTAATACTTCAACCTCTGCTTTTAAAGCAGCATTTTCTTTCATCACTTCAATTATCATCTTGTTTTGTTCGTCAATTCGCCCTTCAAGATTTTTAACTCTGTCCCACAGTTCATCACGAACTTTTTCATCAAACTCTTTTTTTTCTTTTTTCGGCAGGATATATATCTCCACCAATTTTAACAGTACTGCTCCGCCTGAGCCGCTGCCAATTACAGTAATAAAAATTTCAAAGGTTGTCATAGTACAAAAACCCCTCCCTCGGTATTTTGGAACGATGAAGGGGCACTGTTTTTAGTAAATAATTCGCTGTTATAGTATTGTGAATAAGTGCCGGTTGCGGCATTGTTATTTAGGAAAGTACGTAGTTCATCTAATGCAGCACGTCCACGGGTTTCAGCCTCCATACGTATACCGCTTACTTTTGGTGCATCCGCTTGGATGGATGCCTGTACGTTGGCTGTATTGGTTTCCAGCAGCTCGGCATACAAGCCCTCAGCAGTTACACGCCAATTAAGCTCTTCTAAGCCGCGAGAAAGACTGAGGAACGCTGTTGCTTTACGGATGTATTGCAATAGGGTTTTGTTGGCAGTTGAAAGTGAATCTGCGATGAGCTGCTGCACTATTTCATCGTACAGGCCCTGTGAAATATTATTACGTATGATTTCCTGCTGAACGTGAAGAATTGCCGGACGCAAAGCATCTAATGTACGGTAACCTTCAATTCTTCGGTACAAGCTGAAATCAACAGTATAGTGAAATACATAGGTTTTAAGCGTGGTATACTCGACACTTCCAACCCATTCTGTGTAATCGTTCTTGTTATTGTTTAACAGCGAAAACAAGTTTTCAAGGGCACGCCAGCCTTCTTTCAGGCACAACCTGATGAAAGCAATATCCTGATACTGAAAGGTGGATTTAAACCCGTCATTTTCAATACGCTCCAGTCCGCCGTCAGTGATTCGTACAGATTGATTACTGTAACGTGAATAGGCGAAATACACTAATGCACGGCGGGTTATGCTAAGCAGCTTCAAGTGTGCTTGATCCGAGCTGTCAGCCTCAAAGTCCTGTACTAATTTATCCCACTGAGGCTGAGACAATACGGGTAGTATATCATTTACTGCTGCGTCAAGATAGGGCATGATAACATCAAGCTCATTGTTGACGTTAGCAGCGATGTTATCCCTTACCTGTGAGAAATCGTTGAATATGTTTGCCATTTATGCGCCTCCTACTTTTGTTTGTGAACCTGTGGGGTTTTCGTCGAGTGTCTGGCTGGTATCCTCGTCAAGAAAATACCAACGCGCTCCTTTTAGCGACTGCATATTTTGAAAATCACGGCAGAATTTTGCGAGGTATTGGCTAACAAGACGGGAACGGTATTGTGAGGCCTGCTTGTTATCACGCGCCTCACGCTTATCGCTTCCACTACCGCTAAGATTTTTTCCGCCGGGAATACCTAGCCCGATGGATGAGGGATCTACACCAAGCGAAAATAATATCTCGCTATTGGCAGCAGCATTATTAGGCAGGTCGGCGGTGCGGTCGAGATAATCTTTAATCGCTTCTACTCTTAGTCCGGGGGTTTCTTTTCCGTCCATTTCAGCGAATATGGACATGATCATCTTGTGGGAGTTTTCTTTACCCGTAAGGCGTTCTTTTACGTCATTGTAAAGTGTCTGTATCCGAGCTGCCTGCTGTTCCGGCTTTTCGTCCCAATCCGGGTATAGAGCGGTAAAGTAAGCCTTAGGAACGTGCAGAATATACTTGAACGATGCCGCGTTCTGGTAGATAACATTTATAATCTCCGGCACCGCAATGGCAACATCTACCCACCCGTTTTCAAAAACCGCATGATAATCAGGGAGCGGATAATAAATCATTCCGGGAGTTTGATAGAATAACACAACACAAAATTCTGTTTGCTTCTCCTTGGGTACCGAAGGGTCATAAACAGGATATATTTTATACTCACTAGGTTCAGCGTTCGGAAAAAGATAGCTGAAGTATATGTTTTTGCTTACTCCGTTTTTCCTGATTTCCCTGCGGCAGTAATAAGTGTCCAAGGGAGTCATTTTTAGAATTTGAGTACCGGCAAGATTAGTATTGAATAAGACTACCGACCAATACCAATATTCCAAATTTTCAATGGACTGTGAAAGTCCCATCTCAAAATCCACACGGTCATTAAACTCTTCCCATTCATCAGAAATAACCGGCACTTTCTGAAGTTTTTTACTTTCGGTAACCTCTCTTTTAAACCACATACCCCCTGCTCCATAGTGGCAATCCGCATTAAAGTTGATAGCAGGTTTTCCCACGGATAGTTTATTGAGCTTATCCATATGGGTAGCGGGAAAATTATCTCCTGAAAAATAGGGTGCCCAAGGCTTTTGGTTACTGCTGAATTTTTCAGTAGGGATGTTTGCCGAATACGGCTTACCTGTATTCTCATCAATCTCAATGATGAATGAATCACCGTGGGCATATACAACCTGTCCGTTGTTACCTTTTATGAAGTTTACCTTTTTACCCATGGACATACCAAACAATCCTCCTATTATTAAATATTAACAAATCCCAAATCGATACCGTGCGTATTTGCCCGGTACCGTTTTCTTCGATGTTGCGAGTAGCATTTTTAAAATGGTCAACCATGCGTTTTTTTCGCTCAGGTAAATCCGTGTTTATTTTAGATTTTACCCGACGTATTCCCTTTGTGGATGGTTTTATTGCTGATTCAAGTGAAAAAAACTCACCTGCGGTTTTACGCTGGTGATTGCAGCTTATCCATGTTAATGAAAACGGTAAGGGGTTTCCTTTACCGTCGGTGCGTTCCATCTCCTCCAACACTTCCTGAAGGGTGATTATTTCTTTGGGTATAAATGAGGGCGTGAGTGAACTTCTCTGCAACATCAAAACAAAATTGCACCGGCAGTGGATTGCGAAAAAGGACAGGTGCAATAACCCGGCATAAAGCACCGTGGGTGCCGGTTAGAAAAATGATAGCAGGACCGATTCAATCAACTATATGCCTGCTATGCCGCTGAGTGCCGGAGCGTAGCGAAGGCCACAAAAAAAGCCCCTGCGTTGGGCAGGGGCTTGCAGTTAGTATTTATTAAGCTGCAATGTTGGGGTAGTTTTCACTCTCGGCGTATTTTTTTAGCAGGTAATTGGCTGCTTCTTCCGCTTTTTTTGCTGCTGCAACAAAAAAGCTGTTCTCGTTTTCAAGGGCAGCAAGCCAGCTTTGTATATAAGCGGCGTTATTGGTAATCTGCTTTTGATAACCGATAACAGCACACAAATACGCGGCGCACAGCTCGGCCACTAATTCTTCAAAAGCATATCCTTTGTCCTTATAGCTTTGATACTTGCCTAATCGATTTAAGCGTGTGGGGTGGCCTGTCCAGTGTGCAAGCTCGTGAAACACTACGCTGTAAAATTCTTCGCTTTCTCGGAACTGGCGCAAGTCGGGTAACTGTATTTTGTCCTTATCACCGCTATAAAACGCACGGTTAGAGGGTGATATTTCAATCTGTGCCCCTGATGCCTTTAAAATTTCATCAGCTTTTGAGTTTAATTCCACGGGAGAAACAGAAACAAGTTGAGGAATTACATAAAACTCTTCCGGCAAACCTTCTGTTTGCAGTACGTTAAATACTTTAAAACGTTTCAGGTAGGATATTTTTTCAATCTCTAACGCTGCCTTAACTTTTTCGCTCATGGTTTCTACCTGTGATTTTTCATAGTGGGTATTGCTGCGGTCTTTAAAAAAGAAGTCAAAGAAATAAATTGCTTCCGAGCGTTCGCCCTTTTTTACTTTTCCCTGTAATTTATTGATTTGCTGAAAGGTAAGAAATGAAGATTTTGCCCAGCCCTTAGTGTTGGTAAGCATCGATAAAACAAAAGTGTTTACACCCCTGTAGGTTCTGTGTGAATAACCGTTTTTAGGAAGCCCTGCCGAAATATTAATCCATGAGTTTTGAAATTGTAGGGGATTAGTTAAAAGGTTGGTTATTGCTTGGTTTATTTCGTTAAAAATCTCTGTTTGTTTCATAACTTTGTACTGATTGAATAAGATAATTATTTAATTAATTGGAAAGCCCCCATGCTGTGAAGCGCGGGGGCTTATTGTTTTTATTATACTGCAAATCCCAATGCCTCTTTTTCCGCTATATTCAATTGTTCATCTACAGTCTTTTGTGATAGCTTTAATACCTCAGCTATTAAAACTGGGTTACGGGTATAAAATGTATTTCCTTCTTCATCACTCAAATGCAAAGAGCATGTGTGTTTGTCCGCACTTACGGTGAAATGGGTAAGAGTGATTTTGGTTTCTTTGATTTTGTTGTACTTCTCAACTAATGAATTGAAAGATTTTGCATTTGCAAATCTGTCCTCTACGGTAAGCATTTTTTCAATAGGTTTAATAACTGTTAAACCTTGTGATTTTTCTTCTTTTGGATTAGTTGCAACCTTTGCAACTGCACCCGTTTTGTTTTCGGTTGACATAAAATATTTATTAATTAATTGGTATATCAAATATACAAATAAATATTTAAATATCAATAAAAAGGCGTATTTTAATGCTGTTTTGAGTGATTTTTTCACGCTGAAAACCAATCATTTACAGCACAACAAATAAAAACATAAACAACTGAATATCAATAAAATAACACTGTACAAAATGCAATTTTGTACAGCCGTCACAGAGTTGATCCGCCAAGGCCCTAATGATTTTTTGGCAATTGCCCTCAAAATTATGCCATATATGAAACGGCTATTTGTAAGTGCGTAAGGACGACCGCGCCCTATACAAGCGTTAGCAGCCCTGCTGCTGCATATTTTAATTTAAAAGACAGGCACCATGTTGCTGCGGTGGGTAGGCAACAGGTGTTTGAAGAGGTCCCATACAATATAGTCCACAGCGTCAGTACTGTGGGTTGCAAACACTTCTTTCTCTGTACTTGTAGTATTCTCAGAGCGTTTGTCTTTAGCCACCTTACCATTATCATCTAATGCAGGGGTATTTTCCATGGCAAAAAATAATTCTTTACAGTTATTAATATTAATAAATATAAAAGGATAAACCCTATTGTCTTTGCGCTTGGTGGCATCAAGTATTGCAGCCCACAACAGATGCTTATCATTGTGATAGGGGTTGCGTTCTGCCCTGCGTTTTATATCCACCTGCCAGTTATTCTTCTTTAGTACAGCAACAAAGGTTTGTATTGCTGTCATTGGACTTTTACCGTCTTGCTTAAACCCTGCGTTATCAGGGTGCAGATTTACCTTTCTTGTCTTATGCGAGCTATAGTAGTTACAAAACTCCTGAGCCACATGCTCAATAAGTTTAGGCAGCTGGACATAAAAAGAATTAATCACATTGAACCTATGCTGTACTTTGTGGTGTTGGCCTACCACTACCCAATTGATTGTGCCAAAGTCGAGCCCAAGCTCTAGGGGTAAGTCAGGATGCAAGTCTTTGTCCTGCTGGCAGGTTGCTTTTTTGATTTGCTGAAAATCAAAATCCATGTTATCCAAGTAGGAGTAATTGTAATCTCCCTTATAACTGTGTATTGAACGGTCAAGACCTGGATAAAAGGCCTTCTCTATTGTACTGCGTTTGAAGTTTAGGTACTCAACCGCAAACAGTGTTTTATCAATAGCCTTGTCATACTCTGTCTGAAGATAATTAAGGCCAACGTGCAACAGGTTATCAAACGCATTCGCCTCACTGTATAGGTTCATCTTGTGAGCGAAAAAGCGTATCTGTGAGCCGCTGGCAGCTATATCGAATTGCTCAAGGTCTTTATATATAAGTAGCTTGGATTTACTGTCCTGCTCCTTTAAGAACTCCAGCTGTAGGCGGATGCGCTCGTTCATCAACGAGCGGAAATAATACCCATGCTCTTGCTCGTAATAGTTCCCATGGTCAAGCAACCATTGGCCGTCCAATCCGTGCGGCATACTTGTAAAGTGAAAAATACCGTGGTGAATGGGAGTCAGCCATTTAAACAAGTTGCCCCGATTGGTAGCTGTAGCTTCTTTTTGAAACCGTTCCGGATTTAGAGTGAGGCTCTCATCGGCAATCAGGCCGTCAAGGGATGGGCCGCGTGATGAGCCTTCCCTGTCCTGACTTAGCAGTTTGAAACCGATACAGCCATCTTTACTGTAAAAGGTTATAAAATTATCCCACGTTAACGGTGCCCTAAATGGCAGCTCCCAATTTAAAGGCGGACGGCGGTTAATAACGTAATGTATATCCCTTACATACCCTAAACTCCTAAGAGCGTCAAGGGTTTCCGGCAGAGTACGTGTAAGAAGTTGTTGAAATGTTGCTCCTTGAATACCCCATACACTGCGGGGCATCATCTTAACGATATAATCTATAAGTAAGGCAATAACGAACGATTTGCCTGTTGCACGTCCCCATATGCTGGTGGCAAAGGTTATCAGGCCCGCCCACAGATAATACACAAACCTTTTCTGAGGCTTATTAAGCTGTATTGTGTTGGCTTCCTGTATCATCGTTATTAGGGTTGCGTTGCTTTTCCATTATCTTCAACTGTTCGGCAATGTCTTCAACCGAGAAACCATCCCCTTCAATCAGATCTATGACTTCCCGCTTTACTTCTTTGCCGGTCAATGCCTCAAGGCTACGCCCATCGGTTGTGGCGATAAGAATGTTTACAGCCGGTGGTGTTATTTTACTGGTATCAATGCTATCGTCTTTTTTATCCAACTGTTTAATCTGGGCAATCATAAAATCAATCTTAGCCACTGCCAGATAATCCTTTGTGCTTTTAGCTAAATGTTCGGCCATGCGCCGTGCCTGTTCAAGCCGTTGAATCTGAATAATGCGATCAAACTCTTTATTAGCCGTTTCAACTGCACCAAAAAAGGTTTTTGCTGCGTTTACATCGTTGTATGCGGTGGAGCGGCTGTAGCCTTTCTCTGAGTTTTTATAAAGATCAAGCATCAGCTCTACCGATACACTTGTCGGATAGTCAAGCAGGTATGCCCGTGCCTGCTTTAAACGCATATGGTATCGCTCTAACTCCGGTGTCATTGGGAACTCATCCGGCTTTAGTATAGCCCTCAACAAACGGTCTACCAAGGTCACATTCATGGCTTCTTAGCTTTAAGTTCCAACAACAGGATTTCCTTCCAGTTCTCCAACACCTTATTCATGGCGTGTGCATTGCCTTGTTTGGCGAACTTTATATTATCGATATTCAGCTCGTATTTAAGCCTTAGAAAACCTTTTTGATAAGCACTATACACTTGGCTTCCTTCTTGCAAAAAAAGTGGCCCATAAACGTTAAAATCCCACCCGAGGATTACGCTGATCTCTTTGGGTGACATAAGTCCATAGGCAAACTCTTCAATGTTGCGCAACTCTTCTTCACTGGCTGTCATACTGCAGGGTCTCCTTTCTCAATCAAACTTTGAATGTGTGCTTTGAAATACGATGTAAGCCCTGAATCGGTGCTTACTAAAAAATACTCTTCCTTGGGGTTATTTGTCAGATTGGCACTGCCGGCAATAGCAACCGGCATAACCGAGTTATCCAGCACCACAATTTTTGAGTGGTTGGGTGTGATGGCCAAGGGATCAAAAAAATTTAGTGCCATACCGAAGGCATCGGCATGATCCTTCGGAGCCCTATAGTCTACAACTGCACAAGCATTTTTTATTAAACCTTCCGAGCGGAGGTTGATAAGTGCTTTCATGGCCGGTGAGCTGAGGCTCCATGTTGAAAGCAACAAATCGCATGTAACTGTTTGATACAATACTTTGCTTATCACTTCGTGCAGACTTATTTTGCCATTTCCGAAAAAATGATAGTTCTGTTCCGGCTTAATTTCATCTAAACCGATATTGTCCAAAGCTGGTTGTTCATACAGCCGTTTTTTCTCATGAACGTTATTCTTCCCCGGTTGAAATAGCATCAAGTAATAATATTGCCTGTTCTAACTTTTGTGTGCCTTCAGAGATATTGTCACGATATTGGCTTGCCTTTTCCGGCTTTTCCAAAGCCTTCTTTTTCCATTTACTCAGGTTGCTTCGCATATTGGTGATAAACCGGGTTAACTCTACTGCTTTAAGTCCTGTGAGTTCTGGAAAAACCAACGGTTTTTTTACCGGCATTTCTTTACCATGCTTTTCAAAATATTCGGTTTCTCGCCACAGCTCTCCGTTTAACTTCATCAACCTGTGCATTTCAAACACTGCCTTTTCCCGCTCACCTAAGTCCTGTATATATAGCAGTTGAGCGTGTATCTTGCCCGCATCTTTGTAGGTTTCTTTTCGCAGCCGTATCTTTTCTTCCAAAGTATCCGGATAGTTAATCTCAGGTTTTGGAGTAACTGCAAAAGAAGTGTTGTATGCTAATTCCTCTTGAACGTTATCCATCTTTATGGCCAGCTCTTTCATAACTTCTGAAAGCCGCTTACGGTTATAGGGGCCGTCGCCTTTACTAAGTAAGGCATACAGTGTTTTGTTCTCGCCATACTGCCCGTAAAGGGCTACACCTGCGAAATAATCACCGCTATTTTCCAGCCATTGGTATATAAGTGCTGAGGACACAAAACAAAATTGGCAATTGCCTCTTTAGCCCGAAAGGACAATAAAAAACCCCGCTTGTGGCGGGGCTTTCATAAACACACACTATTATGGAAATCGTAAGCAATGCGCTAATTTTTGGGCTTATCCGGCTTGGGTTCAGGTTTCGGATTTTCTGACTTGGGTTCAGCTTTTGGCTTCTTCACAAGTATATCAGGGTGACTTTCAGCAAGAGCGGCCGCTTCAGTTTCGGAAATTGTGTACATATCAATATTCCGTTTCCATCCTGCAGGCCTGCATTTAGTAACCTTTACCTCGTACAAGTCCGTAAGCCATGTAGGCAATTGTGGTAACTCCTTTTTTTCTGGCATTTTTCGTTGTTTTACAAGTTAAACTTAGGCTTTTAAGGTAATGGTGCCGGGATAGTACAGCAAGCTGTCCTGAATAGCCGTTACAGTGATTTCAAAGCCGTTTTTACCACTGCCGGCCTGACCGGTCATATCTTTGTATGAGAAGCGACCGGGATTTTCTTCCGTGCCTATCTGACGAACTGCTCCATCGGGACCCATTTGTTCAAACAGGAATATCACTTCGCGGTTTTTCAGTTCCTTCATCATCTCAGCCGCCGAGGCATCAGAAGCATTGTAAAACCCTACGAACGTCTGTTTGTGGTTTTGACTTAACGGATCAGCTGCCGGCTCCCCGTCTACCTTGTTTTGCTCATAGTCAAGGTGCAACTCAACAAAACCTTCTTGAGGAGGTCCTGCAGGGAAGGTGTGCGCCCCGTCAATTGTAACACTGTCACCATCGTTAACAGCAGGGGTAATCACTCCTTTAATGGAGGTGAAAACGTCAATTGGTGCAACCCAAACCTTTTGCTTTACGCCTGCTTGGTTTTGCAGCTCTTGGTTTCTTTTTACGTCTCTTAAGTCCATTATTTTGCCTCCCTTACTTTAATGATACCTGCATTCATCTGCACCATTTCGGCTTGCATTTGCTCATTATCCATAAGCTCTGAAGCCGCATAAGGATTACCCCTGTGTTTAAACTTTGGGGCAACAATATCGTAGGTAACGCCTTTATGCTTAAAGGTTCCGAAAGATTTTACTCCTGAAGGAGGTTTTTCTTCGTTTACTGCCTCGCTCATTCTCTCCAGTTCTTTTTGCTGCTCGGCAATTGTTTTGTCCTTTTGGGCGTTTTCTTTCTCCAACTCCCCGATACGGAGATCCTTATCGTCCGGGTTGGCATCACGAAGGAGCAACTCATTAGCGAGCTGCTCCTTGGTTAGTTTCAAGTATTCTTCTTTAGTAGCCATTTCTATAAAATTGGATTAACAGTTAGCTTTGGTCTGATACTGCAATGGCTTCAAAATCACGAATTTGAAAACCCATTACCCACGTAATACCGGCATCTATGGTATAAATGTGGGCATCGGTTTCAATCACGTTCATATCATTCGCTTCGTCAGTACCCATGATCATGTTTTCAGGTGCGGTAGCAATCAGCCTGCGTGTGCCTGCCATCCAACTGCAAGGAACAATCATGCAATTTTGGTCAGTTTTAGCCAGGTAGGTAATACCGTCAATCCTCTCAAAATTTTTAGAAACTTTGTTCTCGTAATCGTCGGTAAGTGCATCATAGTCAGTCATGCTACACAGGATCATACCTCCTTTCAGACGTATAGGATCGGGCAAGGCTCGCCACATCAGTGTAAATTTTTCATAAGCGTTTGAAGCAGTTACAGCACCGGTAACTGTTGTTTCCAAATCACCGTCAATAATTGCATCAGCGATTATTTTTCCAAAACCAATGGTAAGGGCTCGTGCGCCGGCCCACACCCACTTAGCGGGATGTGAATCGGGGGTTTGTCCAGCCAATGTTGCGGAAATGCAGCGGAAATACCGTACTTCACCGTCTTGTGTATAAGTTACCAAGTCACCCACTGCATAAGTATCGCCAGCATCAAAGGCAACAAAGCCTGCTTTACCAACGCCATGATAAATGGTGTTGAGAAGGATTTCTTCCTGCAAGCTGATTACAACAGACTCCCATACAAATTGGGCAAAGGGGATGTTTTTGTTTTTTGCATTCTCACCTTTTCCCCGACGCTTTGCCTGCCATGTAGGGCGGTACTTTTTTGGCTCGATTGTTAGGTCCCGCTGGCAGTCTTCTACAACAATTTCACGGGGTAAGTAGTTAACGTCTGACTTTGATTTGAAAACACCGGTATAAGGCTTTGCACCATCACCGATGGCAATCTTTGTCAATGTGAGTTTATTTTTTATGTCAGGATAAATTGTTATACCCTGACCTTCAAGATTGAACTCATTGTAAAATTTACGGAATAATGCTTGTTGATAGTCACCTCCGTAGTTTTCAATTGCAGTAATATTAGGATCTGTAGCCATTTAAAAAAAAATTAAGCATTTGTTGAGTTGGTCCTTTTGTCGTACTCCTCTTCATCACGATCCCAAGAGGTCTTATACTTGTCTATCGCGTTAGGGGTGTTGTTTGGGGTTACCTTGTCGGCTCCGTTATCTATTGGTGCCTCAGTAGTTGCTGCAGGAGTTTTTTCCTTCAGCGCGGTAAGTTCATTTTGGGTGCTTAGATGGGCGTTTTTCTCGGAGTTGAGCGCTTCGGTGGCTGTGTTCTTTTCCGCATAGGCTGTATTAAGCGCTTGCAAAAGCGCTGTTACCTGTTCAGCATTAACATCAGTTTCCTTTTCTGTCTCGCCTTGAGCAAACGTCACTCCCAATACAGCTGCTGCAGCTGTCATTTGGTTGGTTATTTTTATTTTCATGGGTTCGTCGTTGGTTTCAGGGGTGTCCGTTGCAGGATTTGTAGCGGAAGGCTTGATAAGGTTTTGAACTTTTTTTGCGAGGCGGTTAAGAAATCCGCTAGGTTCTGCGTTGTTTTGGATAAACCAGTTCATTACCTGAGTGTGGTTCATGTTGCGAACGTTCTCAGGTGTCTTTTTAGCCGCATAGTTAACCACTTCATCAGCAAGGCCATATTCAAGTGCTTCCTCAGCAGTCATCCAATGGTCCTGATAATCCATAAGATCTGCTTTGATGGTATCTATTGACTTACCCGATTTATCCGCGAATGAGCCGGCAAGTACAGTATCGAATCTGTCAAGAGCGTCAGCGGTTTGACGCATTGACTTTGCATTGCCCCAATTTAAACCTGAGGCATTGTGTATCATTAACAAACTGTTTTTTGCCATTTTTACCGTGCCGCCGGCCATCAGAATATCAGCGGCCATGCTAGCGGCCATACCATCATTGACAGTTGTAACACGCTCAGCATTTTCCGCAATAAGGTTATAAATGGCCATGCCCTCACCGGTATCACCTCCGGGCGAGTTTATCCGAACGGTTACTTCACCGTTATTTTTCAAGCCTTCATCAAGCTCGCGTTTAAACCATTTTGCGGTTATGCCGCCACCGGTCCACCAGTCGCGCCCGATAACGTCATAAATAAGAATTTCCTTTGCCATATTGGATAAGCAAAGGTTTTAGAATACTTAAGAGTTAAAAAGGACAGGATTGCTACAGGATTTCTGGCTCAACTTTGAAGTCTCCATTTGAAATAAAACGGGTTTCAAATCCCTGTTCTTGCAGCTTTAAATACGATAGGTTATCGGATGAGGTTACGGGCAATACCCATTCGTTTGTTATTAGTTGCCTGAATGGAGGCTCGTATCCATTTTCAGAATTACCCTGATGAGCATCTTTAAACTCCTCTGTAACAATGTATACAATCATCTTACTGCTGTATTAAATTCATTTATTATTTGCTCGGCTATGGTTACTTCACTGGCTGTAAATGCACCACCGGACATAAAAAAATTAACAGTACCTGCAAACGGGTTTGAAAAACCTGTGTTCGTTCTGCGTGCGCCAACATATAGTGTCACGTTCGGAACTGTTACGCTTGATATTGGACCACCTGAAAATGTATCAATCAAAACAGGCGTGCCAAATTTATAACATACGGATGAGCCTGCCCCGTTGGATGAATAACGACAAGCACTATAAATACCCGGGGCATATGTGTTTTGAACACTGCGTCCATTAGCAGAGTTAACACGAATAATTAGTGTGTTACTGTTTGTAGGGAAAATTTCACAACTACTATTGTCTGTTGCTGTATTACGTGCACCAACAACGCAACCTTGGGCTACTGTTTCATTTAACACACTAATCATCAACATACAATTGTTTAGTCTGCCTCCGGGTATATTGTAATTCGTGTTTTCAAACCCGAAGATTCCATCAAAGGTTATTCCTGCAGTTGAGAAAGTAACACCACTGGCAGCGTAGGTACCTCGATACAATGCAGGGTTTTTAAGGTTGAAACTTTGTGATATTACGTCCCCCACATAGGGACGTATGATATCTAACCTATCCCAAAGCCCATGGCTTTTCAGTTGCTTTGTCAATTTTCTAATAGCATTTTTATGGGTCAGCGTTAGCGCGCTTGTTAAAGCATCCACAGCAGTTATATAAGCCAAATAGTCCGCATCATCCCCCCTGCTGATTCTTATCGTGTCGTACCCATCCCTGTAGAGCTGTCCGGATACATAAGGATCAGAAGTAGCTAACTGGCTGTACAAAAAATTACTGAAGTTACCTTCTAATACCCATGCCCCTGTATTTTTTGAATAATAGTCTCCTGTTGATGTATCGATGTACCAATCTCCAAGATTGCCATAAGATGGGGAAGGTATACCGGATCCATCCGTCCACGTAGCTGCACGGATGTAAATGTTAGGAGGAGGTATAACAGTACTAATACTTGTACCGTTCACAGTTATAGTACCGTTAAGAAATGCCGGCGGTGTATCATAATCACCTTTAAACTCAAAAGCATAACCAACCCCCTCTGTTTTAAACAAAAAGCGCAATCCTTTTTGTAGGGTACCCAACACCTTCATTCTGTCATTGTTATCCCGCAGCAATACTATAAACTCCTCATGTACCATTTCAGCAAATAAGGTTAGGTATTCAGGCTTATCTACAGGTGCACTCCCTTGAAGTAAAACAGGATAGGATATACCTGCATCGCTAAGAGCAGGGTCATCCTTAAATGATAGTTTCTCGTTAATGCTATATCCCTGAAACCAGTCAGGCGATCCGGTATATGTAATACCTGCAGTGTTTATTATACCCAGAACAGGATCCTCCATTGATGCAATGGCTGAAGTGGGCAAAAAGAAGAAAGCATTGTAACCGGTGAAATTAGGCTCGCCGTTTATTCTTGGAAAACTAAACATGACGCAAAACTACCCAGCCAATGTATGTAATAATAATACTATGGTCAACTATAAGGTTAAACAGGTGCGTCAACAGTTGCAATTGCCAATGACCTGCCGATGCGCTTTGTTGGGTATTCGTCTCGATAGCATCTGCGGAATGTTCTAGCCGAAATGCCTACTAATTCAAGCCATTGATCTAAGTAAATAAATCCGATTGGAAGCTTGGCCGCCTTGGCCGCATTAATTGCCTTTTTTCGGGACACTTTTGTAGAAGTTTTTTTGTGTTTTTTTACATCATCGTAAAAAATGTTCTCTCGCTTACTGTACCGCTGCAAATATTTACGTATAGTTTCTAAAGGCAGACTGTCTTCATCTAGTCCCATGGCTTCACGGACATGGAGTATTAGTTCCTGAATTTCAAATTTTACTTGGTGACGCCTACAACTTCGTACCTCGTTAATAAATGCGATTTCAAACTCATGCTGTATACTGGATTCGAGTAAGTTGGCAAACTCCCTAGCCTGAAGTAACGTTAAGCGGTATAACTTCCTGCTATGCCATTTTTTTGGTATGATTGGGCGCCATGCCACACAACCTTTGGGGCAAGCCTTTATTTCCCTATTAATCTCAACCGGGTGCATAAGGAGGCCATGCAAAAATTTGCGCTCATTATCGGGTAACCCCTTTTTCTCATAATATGCCTTAACATAAGGTTTTACATATATAGTCTCCAGCCGATATTCCATGCAGCTAATATACGCGAGCCTGTCGGGTCAATAAAGGTTAGGTTATACACTTTTTAACAGTTGCATTTTTAATGTTCCACGCTATAGTGAATGTGGCGACGCAGTCACAAATCTTATGCAATCCCTGTTTTTTACGGAAAAATGTGTAAGCGTGTAATTATGTAATAACTATCTGACTATCAAAACAATAATAATTTCCAATTATAAGAAATTATCTGTAATCCGGCAATAGCTGTTTTGTAAGAGTTTTTTTAATTACAAATTATTTGTAATCCTTTAAATTAAATACAAATAAATAGTAATTAAAAATTTACAGTAATACCGCAGGGTTTTTAATTGGTTTTGCTATTGCTTACAGATTTACAAATATTTTGCAGATAAAACATAGGGGGTTTGCAGGGGGCGGCGGCTGCAAAGCCGTGCCGTGAAACGTGCATGAATATTGACGGTTACATGCGGGGCATTGTGCAGCAAGGTGTGAGAAGGGAATATATGGCGCGGCTGCGCCGCAGTTTTATACCGGTAGCTATCGCTCCCGGACTAAAGGATGCTGAAAGGGCAATAAAAAAGCCCCGCTGGATGGCGGGGCATATATAAGGGGATGATAGTTACCATTTACACTTGTTTCTTCTAACAAAGGTTGTTTGTACTTTGCCGGCTTTGAGGGTAACGAACGACCAGATAGATAGGCATCAATAGTTTGTTCTAAGGGCCTACCTTCCAAAAGGAATCTATGCAGTATATCAAGACTTAAGTAATCGAGCTGTGTTAATTGTGGTAAGTATGTTTTGTAAGTTTGCTCAGGTATAATACTTTGAAGTTGTAAAAGAGTAAGGCTTTTGCGTTCTAATTCTTTCATTTCAAGCCAAAGCTTTTCGTCTGTTTTTTTAAACATTATGAGTACTTCATTCATAAACTCTTCATGTTGTCGTGCATATTGCCGTGCTCTCAAGAAACTACCGGGACTAAGTTTTTTAGTCCAGTTCTCTTTTTTCTCTGCCATACTTCAAATTTAGTTAAAAAAGTGTTGAGCGAAGGCTATTCAATTGCAATACAGGTTACTTGTATGTACTTACTGTATCTTTCATATGCAGCAAAACATTTTAATCCCATTTGCTCTATTCTCGCAGAATAAAACCTAATGCTTCCCTTCATAGGCAAATCTTCAACTATTACATATTGCTTTATATACTCAAGTATGGTATCCGATATTTCATCACGCGTTAATGGAGAGTTTGTCTCAGCTAATGACAATGCTTCATTACTAATAATAATATTGTTCATGCTTCAAATGTATTAAAATTCCCCACGAGGTTGATCATGTATGATCACCTCGGGGGATGGTTTTTAAATCTACCATTCTTCAACAATGTGATAAGAGTCGTAAGGAATTAATGGCGAAACGCTTTTAGCGAGAAAGATATCTATCCTGAAAGCAGAGCTTAATATGCGGCCGTCTGTTGAGTGCCATTTTGCAGGAAGTCCTTCCTGAACATATCCAAGCTCTAACATCTTGTCAATGTGTTCATGTATTACGATAATACTTCCGGGTAGTTTATTGTGGCCACAACATGAGTTTGTTGTTTGAATGCCCTTTTCCCACAACTCTTTTATTTCCTCCAGTATGCAGTTGTCAACACATACAGTTTCATCTACGCTTGATAGCGGGTAAAATGGGAATTTAATGGAGGCTTGATTGGCATAAGTGCCAAACTCAACATCTTCACAGTTACACATTGTGTTATTCGCCTCCTTCCTGATTTTTTTCAAAACATAGGTTTGTTATTTTTCTATTGTTTGGAGCAAACATTTGTACTAAGCTCCAGCCTTCAGGTAATTCCCCAAGTATTAATCTTGCTTCATCCATTGGAGTATCATGCGGCAGTTGATTGTATGGTATTGCTACCACTCTTGTTTTTCCTGAAATTGAAAGAGCAATTTGGTCTTTAGCTTTTTGATTTAGTTTTTTGTTAAATTCTGTTGTCATAATCGTGTGTTATTTAGGATTTAATGGTTTTAAAAGTTTTTTGTTAAGCACCAACTGCTCCCACTGTGCTTCATCCAGCCAAGTTGTTTTTTCGGTTTCGACTTCTAGCAAACAGACACTAGTATCCTGCCATTCTGTACCCCGAAAACTTCCTCTAAAATCAACGGCCACAAAACGCCGACCGTCACCATCGTACCAGGTAGTAAATTTTTTGGCTGTTATAATTTGCTCCATTGCTTAAAACGGTAGAGTTTCTTGGGTTACTGATGTTTGTATAAAAATCATCTCCTTACTCACATTATCAACTGTCCGTATCATGCGGCCTTTAGCATTACACATATCTTTTGGATTAAAGGTGTAATCATAGAATTTGCACCACGCTCTTAGTGACTTACCGAAGCGTTTAGCATTCCATGTTCTGCCGGTGTTTTGTGATTTATAAAATTGCTCCTGTGCTTCGTCGCGGGGCACTTCGCAATTAAGTCGGCCACTTTCATGGCTGAAGTATACGTCAGCCCATAACTTGAATATCTCAGTCATTTCACTGAGCAATTGACGCTTTGTAACCTCGTCCATTGGCGGATTGATTTTCTCATCACTGCTCAGGTAAAAACGAAGTGATTGAGCAGCCAAGTTCAAAAACCTGTTCCAGTCCTGCTCGTCAAAATCATCAAAGAGATTTAGTCCCAAATCGCTTCGAGGGCTTCGCTCTTCGGTAAACTCTTCGTTGGGCCCGTGGTGATAATAATCGCTAAATGCGGTATATAACAAACGACGTTGCAATGAGCTGTCGGCATTGTGTGGAGGGTAACCGCTGCTAAAACCTAGTTTTGGAGCACTGGCGAAGGCAAGGTTAAACGATTTGGTTTGCTTTGGGTTAATATCCCAGTCGCCGGTGATGTACGGGTAAAAGAATCCATAGTTAAGATATCTGTCGCAATCGTCCACGTACACCCACTTTGTGCGCTCATCTACTTTCTCAAAAATGAACTGGGTTTTGCTATTATCTATCCTGCCCGGCACCATCACCGTGCGCATCAATTCTTCAGGAAACTTTATGAAAATTGACTTACCGCTACCGCCGTTGTTTTCCTCCTCGTCCATCATTTTAGCTTCTATTGCAAATGGTGCCCAAGCACGTGAGCGGTCTTTGTAGCGGTGCATCATGTAGCCCATTGTAAATATCCGGTTAAGCAAGTGCAGTCGCTCTTCTCTTGCTTCAGCCGGTGTTAGGGTAGTACGTAAATATTTTTCACCATTGTCCCGTATTTCCTCACGGCCGTTTTCTTCAATTCTCCAGTGCATCCTTGTGGTGTTTATTGTGTACCGGAAAAACAGGCAATCCCTATTGTTTATTACGATATCCAAATCTTCAGCTGAATTATTGGATACTGTAAAAAAATCATCCAGTTTGCTAACATTATGGGGAATAACATTATGCTCCCACACATATCGAGCAACCTCTCCGGGTCGAAAAGTTTTTATGCCTTCAGCAGTTACGTGCCACGTTTGATTTTTGAAGAAAAGGTATTGGCTGCTCTTGTCGCAGTCGGTAAAATCAATTTCAATGTGAGGCAGGTTTTCAA
Organism: Bacteroidia bacterium; assembly: GCA_035906255.1. Classification (GTDB taxonomy): domain Bacteria; phylum Bacteroidota; class Bacteroidia; order UBA8524; family UBA8524; genus SB11. Next base: position 148,435 of record JAMIFM010000023.1, on the reverse strand, counting down.
ACGACTGGCCGGTGAGCTGAGTGGTGCGGTAAAAAGTATTACGCAGCTTATTAGGATAGCCCCTGTCTTCCAAAAAGCCGTTGATGAACTTCTTTATGTCCTTTACGGTAACTTCTTTAACAATGTTACCAGTGATTTGGATATAAATATCAGCTGTACCATTTTGAACCTTATACTGGTAAAAGCCATTTCCGGCAAGGAAGTTATACAGGTAGGTATTATTAACGTCATATTCACTTCCGGTAAACCTGCCTTTCTTATCAAACTTTCGCGTTTCATCCCAAAATCTATAAGGACAAGCGTTATCCAATAATTTTGAGAAGGCACTGCGGCCATGGTAGCGCAAATAGTCTTTAACGTCTTTACAAGCATTTCCTCGGAAATCGACAGTTTTTTTTAATGTTTCAGGCAGCTTGATGGTGAATATGTCTAAGTATTGAAGTGCAAGCTCATGCGCTTGCCGTTTACCAGTATGATCAATATCGGGCAGGTTAAAGAGTTTATGAGTCAAGCCGATAATTTTAATGTATTGCTGATGGGTTATAATAGAACTTTCACTGTTTGGCCACACGACAGGGTAACCCATAGCGGCCACATTAAGAGCATCACTGCCCCCTGTGCAGTTAATTACCTCAGGTAGTTTAAACTCTTTTCGTGAATCATCACCGGTTTCTTCCTGCTCCATCTCAAAACGGTCCTTGGCTTCTTCGTAGATCAGCTCTAATTGCGAAAGTCCAAACAGATAATCTTTGGGCTTCTCTCCATAACTGATAAACCTTCGTGCTTTATCCAAGCTCTTAGGCTGGTAAATCTTCTGCCAAGTTTTTTCATCAAAGCAAAAAATGGGATAAGTGTCTGTGCTGGATATGGTAGTTACTTCTCTGTTTTTTACAATGCTATAATTATGAAGAGCATAACACCGGTAACGTTTCAGTACTTCGATAAGCTCCTCTTTCTTCCGGTCTGCCCGGATACGGTCAGCAAAAATTGTCTGCAACTCAAAATCAGTAACCTCCGGCCATGTCTTATACTCAAAAAACCACTTACCGTCATCTTCATCGTCTTTGGCTTTACGCTTTGAAATTTGGGGTTTGAATATCTCTGCAGCTTTTTCACCAACGGCCACATTGAACTTAGCAGCAATGTATTGCAGGCATTCGTAGTAGTTTTTATTAGATAGGATAGGATCTTCAAGCCTAGCTATCTCAATACCGTTTCGCTTAACTTGGTCGCCCCCAAAATCTGTAACCACCCAGTTACCATCCGGCAATTGCCTAATATTTGCGCTGGCCGTTTTTTCTTCCCTCAGTTTAAATTTATGATGCTTTTTCTCTATGCCCGGAGCGGCCTGCGGATAATACGCAAGTATTATATCCAGTCCGCCGCGCGTAGCTTCCAGTATTTCCTCTTTAGTTATTGGATATGTGCTCACGTTCGTTTCCTCCGGCTGTTATTCCGCTAAATTTTTTTTCTGATCAGTATGAACTGCTTTAAGTAAAAGGTGTTCATCAATGTTGCGCGCAGCCAAAAGGCCGCACAAATCCCACCTCACTTCGTTAGCACCTGTAAGGTTGAGTTTAAAGAATCCCAATACCGAATAGTATTTGCCTGTGTTTTTGAGCTTGTAGAACGAGGCTGTCTCGAAAGTTATACCGGGTTTAAGTTGTGGTAATGCGTTAGAGCACACAAGATCTGCAAAACGTTTTAGCTCTTTTGTTCCTATTTCTTCTTCTATACGTGATGTGGGTATTTCTATCATAGTGAGGCAAATTGTGGGTTAGTTTTTAGGCGTGAAAGGACGGTTAGTACACTACAAAGCCTTTTTCTTCAAGTAATTCTTCAAAGAGTTTCATAAAAGCTCTTACCCCTTCGTAATCTTTGTATCGAACAAAAACTTTGGTATTACTGATAAAGTTCCATTTGATTTTGTGCTGTTTTTTTGTTTGGCGCAAAGCCTTCAAAGCAATACCCTTGCAACGGTTTTTCAATATGCACAGCTCGATGTGCTCTCCTGTTTTCTTATCAATTCCGTATGGCTGCATCTCTTTATTAATCTTTCAGTTTGTGAACAGTCTCCATAAATGCAATCTCTGTTTTTGCCAACTCTACAATCTGTTTCACGCCTTCATTAATTGCTGTCGCTTGAGGGATATACTCCTTATTGTCCTTAACTTTTCTAATGCTTTCCATAACAGTGTTTTTGAGTTCAAGTAATACACCTCCGCCAAATACCAAACTCCCCGTTTGCTGATTGTTTTCAGCCAATAACTCTGTACTGGCACTACTTTCAGCTTCTACCGGTAAAAACTTTTTAAGAAATTCATCTATATCAGTAAATACACATGAATAATCACCTTTTGAGGTATTAAGAATAAGTTGCTCATCTTGGAAATTCCAATTGTTAATAATTAGATTTTCTCGGGTAGTCTCGAATAAAAACTCATTACCTACCATTGCTACTAGTTTTTCTTTGAATTTCATTTCTTCTTTATTTCTCGGTTTAACATTAGTTGTGCCCGCTTAACTTCAAGCAAGGGTTTATTTTCTTTTATGGCTTCGTATAGCGCGCGGTTCTTTTTAACATTCCTACTCCCCACAATGGTTTGGGCAACAAACCCGTCCTTCAGATTAACAGAGCTGCTGTTTCTCTTCATGTTCTCAGTCATTTCCAATAAATAGAGGTTATCCAATAGACAGTTTAACGTGTTGCCGTCCTTAAATCCCACAACCATTCGCAATGGAATTGGACCAAACACGTTTTCATATATGTAGTGATGCAATGGATACCAGTTACCCTCAGAAAGGCGGATGTAATAAATCTTAAAATTTGCATCCCTACCCCCATAGCCTCTTATGCTTATTGCACCGTCTGCTAGTGTATTGTGTGGCTTGTGCCCTTTCTTGAACTGGGAAGCGCTTGTCCGCCTCTTCAGTAATTTGGATAATTCAGCTTTCTCCTTACGTAATCCAAGTTTCAAAACTTTGGATTTTACACTATTGTATGACCTTCCTATAATAACCGCTATTTCAGTAATGCTTTGGTTTTTATAAAGGTGTTCAAGTTGTGTTATCTCTGCGGCCGACCATTTTGAGTTATATCCACTCATATCATTGACATTTTTTTAAACATTTTCCTGACGTCAGGAAAATGATAATTATTATTTATAAAGCTTTAGCATTTGCTTTACAGCCTTCTTTTTCTGCTCTTGGTTCGGGTGCACGTATAAATCAAGTGTTAGGCTTACTTTAGAGTGCCCTAAAATGCTGCTAAGAGTTTTAACGTCCACCCCGCTTTCTATACAACGAGTAGCAAAGCCATGCCGCAGGGCGTGAAACTTTGTGTGTGGAATTGATAATTTTTTTAAAATTTCATTGTAATATGAGCGAAATGGTCGGGGTTCATATGGTTTGTAGGAGTTAGATAAAATATATTTTTTTTCGTCATACCCAAACGATTTTTTTATATGTTTAATGCTTTTAACAAGAACATCCGATAGAGGCACTTCCCGATTAGATGAAGCTGTTTTTGGAGTATCTATGACTAACTTAGTTTTTCGTTTACCTGTTTCATCTTTAGCATAAATTCTATTTATAGTTCTGTTTATTTTTATAAGCTCATCTTCACAATTCAAGTCACCCCATTTTAGAGCACAGACCTCTCCAATTCTTATTCCTGTTGTTAAAACAATCAGAATTCCTATGTTTTTATACTCGTGTATATTGTTTACTAAATATTCAAATAATTTTTTCCCGTTATCGTGGTTAATAACCTCAATCTTTGTTTTTATCGAGCCGGTAGTGGGATAGTTAATATCAAATCCAGTGTAAGGAAATAGTTTCTTTTTTTCTCCAAACTTCAAAATATTTTTTAAAACAGTAACCATGTCTCTAACGGAATGTTTACTGCTACCTGAGCTAAGTTTATTTAAAACAAATTCTTGTAAAAAATCTTCAGATACCTCTTGCATTTCTGAAAAAATTGGCATCAAATGATTTTCCACTATTGTTGAATACGTGCATATTGACGATTCTTTTATATAAAGCTTTTTGTGCTCCTCCCACAAAACATATAAGTCTTTAAATTTCATACTGCGTAAATATTTAAGTTATTATTGGTGTCTTTTATGATTTCGGAAAAAGCAAGCGTGTCGTTCTTGCGGTTTAGCAGAAGATATTTTGCTTTAACTGTCTTCTCGAGCACGTCGCCATGGTATACATATCCCATAATTCCGCGTATTGACAAATTCAGTAAAAGGATTGGTATTGACCGATTGGACAGCTCCCAGCAAACAACTACATGTTGTGAAGAAAAGTGCTCCCAAGGCGGTAATCTTTTACACCTAACCCACCAATCCGCTATTATCATTGAACCGTTACCCGCCGTTGGTTCATATATTACTCCAGTAGGATTTCCTGTTAATAATGATACCAACCTACCCACACTGTTAGGAGTAAAATCCTGCTTTTTTTGGCTACGTTCTGATAATTCTCCTTCAAAAATGTTCTGGAACCAATCGAATGAAACGTCATAATTATTAAGCACTAATAATTCATTATAAACCTCATTGCGCACCTCAATAGGCGCTTCTAATAGCTTTGAAATTGCCGCCGGCAAATCATTAAGGTCTTCAATTTCAAAAAGTCTCAATACGTCAGATTTTCTCATATGAGCTCCCTTTTATTGTCAGCATTTCATAAAGTGAAACAAAGCGCTTACGTGCAGCGACTGGGGACATAGGTTTCTTTTTACTACCTATCTTAAAAACATCCCATTCAATCTCCAGCGCTGCTCGATCGGCATTTTTAACAGCTTCGTGTAATGGCCATTGAAACCCGAATTTTTTAGCAATCACTTCCATTACACGGTTTTCAGCCTCTTCATAACCGGGTATGTTCCTTTTTACTGGAGTAATCAAATCGGGTAAGCCTAACCCCTCAGCTGCATCGTGCAATAAACCGGCAAGCTGATGCTCTACTGGCAATAACCTGCATACAGAAACAGAATGCTCAGCTACTGTAAGTGGGTACTTGGTATGCCCTCCAAACCTGAATTGATGTGATAATCCATGCGCTATATCTTCGATGGTTATACTATCAGGATTAGGGTCTAACGGGTTGAAAAAATTACCCGATATAGTTCTTATGCAGCCCGGGTACTTTGCTGCAGCTTCAGTTATTAGCATAGTTTTAAGTAAATTCTAGTCTGTTATTATCATCAATGATGGTTGTTTTAAAAGGCAGTGCGTCAAATGGTATTTTCTCAGCTTGCTTTATCAGGTTTCCACTTCCTGTAAAAACTACTCTGGTCGAGCCATCAACTACTATTTGAAGATGAAGGCATTTGCCGTTACCCTTTTCAAACTTTGAGTTCTCTATTTTTAGTTTTTCGACAATTATTTCTTTGTTGTACAGCTTTTTAATGCTAATCTTTTCCCCGATAAATGTTGTGTTTTCAACCTTTACGCCTAATTCTGCAAAATTTTTCATTGAAAGTGTGCGGATTAAGTTTCGCGTATCCGCATGGCAAGCCCAGCCGTAATATGAAGCGATAGATTTATCGTTACGCCTGCGGGCCATCATGCGGGCGAAACGTTGTTTAATACTTTTTCTTAATAGTGTGTGTGTATGATAGAACCGGTAGCCCACAAAGTCAATACTTCGTGCGGCCACAGGAAATACCTGATAGTTTTCTTTTACCTCCAACTGAAGGTTTTTGCTTAAGTATTCCCTTATATCTGATAGCAAAGCATGCAGATAGGGTTTGTTTGAGGCGAGTATTACTATATCATCAGCATATCTGAAGTAATACTTGACCCGTTTTGTTTCTTTGAGCCAATGGTCAAAGTAAGTGAGGTAAAAGTTTGCGAAATATTGACTCAAGTAGTTACCGATGGGTAAGCCCGGAGCTGAATCAATTATTTCATCCAATAACCACAAAAGATCCTTATCTTTTATCTTTCGTCTTAGCAGATCCTTTAAGACTGCATGGTCAACCGATGGGTAAAACTTCTTAATGTCCAGCTTAAGACAATAAGTAGTGTTTTCCTTGTCTCTTAAAGCCGACTTTACAGCATAAAAGGCGGCATGAATGCCTTTGCCTTTAATGCAACTGTATGTATCAGCGGTGAAAGTTGACATGAATAACGGCTCTAATACGTTCATCACAGCGTGATGAGTAATACGATCCGGGAAATAAGGTAAACGGAACACATCGCGTTCCTTCGGCTCGTACACTTTAAAGGTTGCATACTCGGATGTTTGGTAAGTTTTCCCCATCAGCATCGTCTGTAATCGCATAAGATTTGCCTCAGCATTCTTTGCATGAACCTGCACCCCGTATTGAGATGATTTACCCTTGCGGGCTATCTTATCGGCTAGCCTTAGATTATCCATGCTGCATATTTTACCGTATATGTTACCTATTCGTTTCATCCTTTGCTGTTCATAGGTCGCCTTCGCATTTTTGCTACCAACGCCCTTAATTGTTCGTGTCGTTTTTTGCGCTGTGGGCAGGGTTTGCACCGTAAATATTTTCTCAGCTGGCTGAGAGCTGACGTTCGTATTCGAGTTATCGTTATCGTAATCGAAGTTCGAGAAGCCGGAGCCCGCGAACTGAACAAAACACAGCCCTATCGGTGCACAACCGGAATGGTTAACTTATCAGAAGTAAATCTTTGTACAATTCTTCAAAGGTTTCAAACACATACTCGCATCCTTCTCGTGACCGGAAGCAAAGCCGAGAGCCGACGTCCGTACCCGAGTAATCGTAACCGCAAACGAAGCGCGAGAAGCCGGAGCCCGCGGGGTTAGCTTCGTCAGCTTCAATGTCCGGCCATGGGCTGAATTTAGGTTTTCCGTCGATGTAAGACGGCTCCCATTTTTCACCGCCATTATCTTCACGGTTAACGGCCGCTATAATTACAGCAAGCTTATAACCGGCAATTAACCATCGACCCAACCCTTCAGGTATAATAGATACATCAGGTAATAGTGCAGGGTCAATACTCTCAGATGCACAGGCATCTTCAAACGATTTGATTTTATAGTCTTTCATAATTGTATTGATGAATTTGTTTTACTTTAACATTTCATTGTAGATTTCAGGAAAGGTAGCCGCGGCATATTGGGCAAGGTCTGATGAAGCAAAGGCGAACCGAGAGCCGACGCCCGTAGACGAGCCATCGCGACCGTAATCGAAGCGCGAGAAGCCGGAGCCCGCGATGTATTTATACCCATACACATAGTATTTAACCTGGTTGTAGTTTGTGTAATCAGCAATCCACACATTGCCATCCTCAGCGGTATTTAAAGCCTCGGTGATAATTTTAGCCTTACGGCGGGCTGTATCGTCAGGCTCTTCGCCTTCAAATACTAAAAAGGTTTTGCCGGTGATGCGGAGGGCATCGTCAAGTGTCTTAACACGTTCCTTGAGGGCATTAAGTTGTTTGATTTCTTGTTGTGTCATAATTGTGCGTTGGTTTATTTTAACATTTCGTTATAGATCTCAGGGCATATCCTACCGGCATGCAAAGCAAGCTCACTATCAGCCAGCAAAAGCCGAGAGCCGACGTACGTAGCCGAGTGAGCGTAACCGTAATCGAAGCCCGAGAAGCCGGGGCCCGCCTTAAAGTCGTAACCCAAAACGGAATACTTCCATTGGTCGTGGTTGGTAAAATCAGGTTTCCACACATTGCCTTCCTTGTCTGTGTTCAATGCTTCAGTGAGAATTTCCGCTTTTAAAGTGGCTATAAAGTGAGGCGGCCAGCCTTCAGGCTCTTCCCATGTTTTACCTGTGATGCTAAGTGCATCTTCAAAGGATTGAACCCTGTTTTTAATGGCTACTAGCTCATTAATGTTGACTTGTGATGTTTCTTTTGTCATGTGTTTATTGTCTTATAATTATTTGATTTCAGGGTATGCCCAGTAAGGTGAGTGTCTAGGTGCTGAGCTTTCATGCGGAACAGCAAAAAGTGCAACCGGATTTTCACCGCATGGGAATACTGTTAAACCTATCCTTGTATCATCAGGGGATGATGCAGTAACAATAGCCGCCTTTGGCACACGAGTGTAAGGAATGTCTTCAAACGCGGGATTTGCGGGATAAAAGTGTACAATCCTTCCTACTGTTGGGATTGCTAAGGTTTGTGTCTCTGACATAATTGTGTTTATTGTTTTATGGTTTGGGATTATTTTTTCCTTTCTTGATGCCGGCTACCTCCATACGGTAGTCGCTGATTTCTTTTAGGCGGTCTTTTCCGGTGGTACGCTCTATTTTATCCTCGACGTACCATGAATAGTGAAGTGCGCACATTCCGTAATGGCTTACATAAGCCGAAGCGTCGATAGGCTGACCGCAATAGTTGCAATACTTGCGCTTGTCATTTTGGACAAGCGCATCAAAGCTCAGTATGCGGCCATATTTAGGATGCTCGATAAACTGGCTCATATTGTTTCTTCCTTTCCATCAGTAACCGGATTAAAGGATTTTCCAACAACAATGAATTCCATTGCTTTTCCAGGTTCACCTTCGGGGTGAACAGTTACTACAAGCGTACCATCGCTAAAATCCGTACTATGAACTTCAATAGTAAACAGCGATATTGGTTGCTCTTGGAACAGAAACTCTGATATTGTTATAGGTTGGCTCATAACGCAACCCCCTCTCTGTGTCCTTTTTCTATAGCTGTAGCGGCTTGAGAAACCTTTGTATTTGACCGACTCTTTATTTCTGAGAGCATGACAGATACCATTACATGGGTTTCCATAGGGTTATCAGAAATGATACCTCCTAAAGCATAATACAAACTGTTTTGATGCTCTAGGCTGATAGAGTCTAGAATAGTACTAACAATAAGCTTAGTTTCTATTTGTTTTCCTTCTTGCATAATGTGTTGTGTTTATGTGTTGATTAATTTTATTTTCCAATGCTTACTTATCCGGGGGCGTATTATGCGTTACTGTCACTAATACTTTATCCACGCTCACATTATAGTTTATGGCAATAAGGCACTGCAGGCGGTTAAGCTCATCATCGTTGTAGAACCGACCGTCTTTCAGATGAACCATGGAGGTTTTTCGGTCCCGCTGCTTAACTGTTAACTTAATTTTTGCCATAAGCTGTTTTCTTTTATGATCTGTGAAATCGGTGGGGTTTCGCGCAACAAAAGGTCTTCGCAACGCAGCATGAAATTAAGAGCATTGCTATGGTTTACTGCAGCGTCATCGCGTTCAACGGTATATCTGGTAATACTGTTTATTAACTGCGAATGCTGATAAGGATCTGCGGCTGTTAAGCTGCTCAATTCTTTAATAAGTTCGTTTAGATGCAGCAGTTCTTTAGTCCAGTATGCAACATCTATCGAGGCTTTACGATGCGCACATGCAACACTCTGTAAATCCGTATGTGATAAAAAGAATCGTAAACTCATTTCCATAGGGTTTTCTTTGGTGGCAACCGGTATTGAACTTTCTTCTTTGGGGCAAAGCGTCTGCCCATCCTATGCAGGAGATATAAACAAGCGATAACAAACACGATTATTCCAATTCCACTAAGGGAAGGATGGTTTATTAGCAAATCATCAAAATCTGTTACCATGGTAATAACTTTTAAATGGGGTGATAATTTGTATGGTATTAGTGCGGGCATCGCCGGCACGATATGTTTCAATAAATTCCAGCAGAGGCAGTATAACCTCTCTCCAACCTGATTGTGTCGAGCTGTGCCCGGGCAAAACAAGTTTCAGCAAAGCAATTTTCGGACGAACATCCCTACAGAGATCGCCTAAGCTGCAAGCTCCGCTTAACCTCTTGCGCCAAAAAAACAATTCCGCTGCCTGAACTTTAAGTCGGGTATCCTTCAGGGCGTTATATCTTTGGTCTATATACCTGCGAAGAATATCAGCTACCGTTAGGCGCTGTATCTTCATCACTTCACAAATACCAATCTCAGGATCAGTTATCCATAAGGAAGCACTGCCGGGATTAGGCAAATCAGGCCAGCTAATCAATAGCTGCATTCTGTGCCTCTCGTATTCAGTGATTGATATTGTGAAGAAGGGTGTCATTCGGTTACAGGCAGCTTTTTATGCACTTTGGAAAAGGTGAGTTCCTGCTCAGCAATAGCTTCAATTGCAGCTTTTTCAGTCGGATGAACATTTACTCTCCTGCTTAATAAATTATTAAGTCGTTGCGTGGACCACTTTGGTTTTTCAGGATTATCCAAGGCATCTAGGATTAACCTTCTAATTTTTCTGCTTGCATTTTCTTCGTACCAGTCTTTAAACTCCATTACATTCTCTTTGATTTTTGGTATTATTATTGCAACTTTGCAATACTATTTGCATAAATGCAATACGAAAGTATATTAAAAATCATTAATGATGTTAAATAATCACTAAAAACAATTAAAATATTATCTATATGGATGTTAATCAGGCAATTAAATTTCTAAGAACTTCTAAAGGAATGACTCAAGAGGAAGTTGCGTCTAGAATTGGTGTTTCAAAAGCATCAATCGCTAACATTGAATCTAACAGGGCAAAACCATCACCAAAAAACCTAGTAGCATTAGCTGATTTGTTTAATGTAAAATCCACAGATTTATTGGCTGGTAAAGTTGGTATTGAGCGTGAGGAAGATATGCCAGCAAAAGCTACAGAAGCCGGCACTTTTGCATTTTTAAAAGAAGAAAACGAGAGACTATGGCAGCATATTAGGGAGCTTACCTCGGCTTTAACAAGTTTGTCAAAGTTGTTGGGCAATAACAATAGCCAGTTGGAGTACCCGTTGGCCGCTTAAAAGTGTGCCATTGGGTGTACCAATAGTTATTGCCCCGCTGCAAACACCCGTGCAGTATGGCTTGTAAGAAAATGACGGCAGTCCCGTCCAGACCGCAAAAAACAAAAAAGCCCTCGCATTTTGCAAGGGCTTTTTTGTTTTTGGACATTTAATAACATTGAATCTAATTTTTATCAGTGTAGCTTAACTTGAAAAATGTGTTACGTCGATTCACATTTAAAACTCACACACATAATTAGTGTTATCTTAGTTTAATCATGGCAAGATTTTGGAGGTTTGGGGCATAATCTAATTGAATAATGAAAAACGGGACTATTAGATCGGTATCAGACTTTAATGATGAGCTAAAATCAAGAGGGTTTTGCGCATTTCAAATTGATGCTGATAGTGATGCAACACGTATATATAGTCGCAAGGATTTTTATAAAATTTGTTTAACAACCGGTAAGAGTATAATTCATTATGCCGACCGAAGTTTTGAAGAGGACGGTTCTATTTTGTTTTTTGGCAATCCGCATATACCATACTCTTGGGAAACTCTTTCTAGAACTTATACTGGATACACCTGCCTTTTTTCTGAAAACTTTTTTACTACACCCAATCGTTCCGAAAGTCTTCAGAACTCACCTTTATTTAAAATTGGGGGCACACCCATATTAAAGATAAATGAGCATCAACGTGAGCTTTTGAATAACATTTTTAATAAGATTATTGAAGAGCAAAAGAGTGATTATGCTTATAAGGATGATTTGATAAGAAACTATATTCAATTGGTTATTCACGAAGCATTGAAACTTCAACCTTCAGAGCACAGTGATATGCATAAAAATGCTGCGACACGTTTGGCAGCTGTATTTTTTGAACTCCTTGAAAGACAATTTCCGATTGAAAACCCTGATAAACCCCTTGAACTAAAAACTGCTCAAGACTTTGCACACGGTTTAAACGTTCATGTAAATTATCTAAACCGCACCTTAAAAGAAGTAACAGGAAAATCTACTACTGCACACATAAGCGACCGAATTATTAGCGAAGCTAAGGTCTTGCTGCTTCATACAAACTGGAATATTTCAGAAATTGCCTATGCACTTGGATTTGAGTACCCCTCCTATTTTAACAACTACTTTAAACGATTAGCCGGAGTCAACCCTAAATCACTTAGGGTTTCAGAAGTTTGAAATTCATAATTATTGGTTTGAATACCATTAACGGGATATGTTACTGTCGTTCGAATTTTGTGTTTGTAATTTAGAAAGGAATTAAGACATGAAAACAATAGCAACAGCAGCGATTTTGCTCATTTTGATTTTGGCACAATCCTGTTTGCCGAATGAAAAAACAGATTCAAATCAAAAAAAAGAAAATATGAATAAAACAGAACATTACACCTTTACATTAAGTGATAAGGTTACCCGTGAAAAAGTAACGTTTAAAAATCGATATGGAATTTCTTTGGTTGGCGATTTGTACAGCCCAAAGAATATTGGTAGTGAACCTCTCGCCGCACTTGCCATTAGTGGCCCTTTTGGGGCTGTAAAAGAGCAGTCGTCAGGATTATATGCCCAAAACATGGCTGAACGTGGGTTTATTGTACTGGCATTTGATCCTTCATATACCGGTGAAAGCGGAGGGGAACCGCGTAATGTGGCTTCACCCGATATAAACACTGAAGATTTCAGTGCAGCAATAGACTTTCTTGGGCTTCATCGTTCCGTTGATAGAAACCGAATCGGAATTATTGGTATTTGTGGTTTTGCGGGAATGGGACTTAACGGAGCGGCAGTTGACAAGCGCGTAAAAGCTATTGCAACTACCAGTATGTATGATATGACACGTGTAATGGCCAAAGGGTATAACGACCAGCTTACTATTGAAAACCGTACTCAAATGCTTGAGAAAATGAGTCTCCAGCGTTGGGAGGATGCAAAAAATGGGACTCCGGCTTTAAGTCAAAGGATTTTGCCAGAAAAACTGGAAGGAAATGAGCCTCAGTTTGTGGTAGATTATTTTAATTATTACCGAACGCCTCGTGGGTTTCATCCTAATTCCCCAAACTCAAATGGGGCTTGGACTGTAACTACCCCGCTGTCATTTATGAATATGCCCTTGCTAACTTATATTAAAGAAATATCCCCACGTCCGGTTTTACTTATTGCCGGAGAAAAAGCACACTCGCGCTACTTTAGCGAAGATGCCTATGAAGCAGCGGCAGAGCCCAAAGAACTATTAATCATCCCCAATGCTAATCATGTTGATTTGTACGATAAGACCGATATTATTCCCTTTGATAAGTTATCAAGCTTCTTTACCCAAAACCTAAAATAACAGAAATAATAAGGGCTGCCTCAGTTTTTGAGGCAGCCCCTTTTTTTATTTTTTTCCGAATACTTACCAGTTTTGGCAAATCGTATTTCCGCTGCACATTGGCGCAACGCATATTTCTAAGTTTGAAGCACACACCGACATCCAAGGCATATTTCCATAAACGGGGTACACATGTTCCCAGCTTGATTGACTGTAAATGAAGGCCATATTAAAGTACTGGCCGTTAAAATTACCGCCAACTTGTGAGCCTCTTGAATCTTTATACCAACGACCTAAAAATCCACGCTTGTGTTGTTGCACAATAATGTGTGTAGCAGTGTATTTTTCGCCGCGTAAACCATACTGGCAAAATACCTTCATCCACATTTTTGCCCTTTTTTGGGCAGGCGAGCCGCAAGTAATTTCGCCGAGGTAATAAGTTTGGCCGCACGATACACAAATTGTTCCAGTTGTTTTCAGGGCAGTCCTGTTAAACTTCACAATTGCATATTCATCATCCTGCTCAGTACCTTGCGTTGCAAAAGTAGGTATCAAACTTTCATCAGCTTCACCCACCATCACATCAACATCGTAGTTAGAATAATAAATATTACCTCCAATTTGGGCTTTGTGTGCACCGTTCAGCAACTTAGCACAAAAGGGAGCTTGTGCGTTCACGTGCCACGCATCCAAATCACCATCGTACACCAATGAGTTACTGTTGGTAGTATAATATGCGTCCATATCGGTATCTTCAAGGTCTTCGGGCATATTTTCCACAGCGCTCTTGTATTGGTCGTACAACGAATTGGTGAAGCCTATGCCTTGAAACCAAACGTGAGCAGTACTGTCTCCCAAGCTGTCTAAAGCCATCGCGGTAGTGAAAAAATGGCTAAGGTTTTGGAAAATCAACCTGTCACCATCATATTCAACATTATCCAAAGCATCCTGATAATTGGCCATTGAGTATTCCGTTTCATCTTCATCAGGCACTAAATTGGCTTGTGGCAAAGGTTCGGTTACGGGTTTATTAAGTGCGGGATTATCTTTCTTACATCCGGTCATTAATGCTCCGGAGAAAAAGACACATACAATTAAGAGAACGAGACGGGAATGGACTTTCCCTGCAATTAGATTAGTTTTCATTGTTTAGAATTTAGAATTAATTTTTGCCTACTCTATTTCCCGCTTTTCGGCATACGCGATTGATTACTGTCAAACATACAGTGTTTAATAACTCGTACAAAGCACCAATGATTAAGTGCGGTAAAGCGTTGAGTAAATGCAGAAAAAATATAGATTTTAGGTTTCGTATTTAATTTAGTAATACATGAGGTGGTTTAATTTCAAAAGAACTCAGCCTGCTATTTCCTAAATTTGCGCTATGCCTGCCGCTGAGGACAAACTCAAAAAGATTATTTCGATACTACCCGAATCACCCGGAGTGTATAAATATTATAGTTCTGAAGGAGAACTGATATACATTGGCAAGGCAAAGAGCCTGAAAAAGCGGGTATCGTCCTACTTTAATAAAAACCAGTACGAGAACAAAAAAACGGCCGTGCTGGTAAGTCGTATCGACGATATACAATATACGGTAGTAGATACGGAGTTTGATGCCCTGCTGCTTGAAAATAATCTGATAAAAGAATTTAAGCCTCGTTTTAATATTGATTGGAAGGACGATAAAACCTATCCTTTCATACGGCTTACCAAAGAGCGTTTCCCAAAGATTTTTCCAACCCGTAATCCTGTAAAGGATGGGTCGGAATATTTTGGTCCTTACGGTTCAGTGCGGATGATGCACACCATATTAGAACTGGTGCGCAGCGTTTATCCTTTGCGTAATTGTAACCTTAACCTCAGTGATGCCAATATTAAAGCAGGGAAATTTAAAACCTGCCTTGAATATCAGATTGGCAATTGCAAAGGCCCTTGTGAAGGACTGCAAAGTGAAGCGGATTATATGAACAGTATTGAGCAGGTGCGTAAAATATTGCGGGGCAATGTAAGTGAAGTAATCCAATACCTGAAAAAGGATATGCAGGAAGCGGCCTCACAACTTTTGTTTGAGGTAGCTGCGGTGGCTAAAACAAAATTGGATATTCTTGAAAACTATCAAGGCAAATCAACAGTGGTAACACAGGTGCGCTACGACGTGGATGTGTTTAACTTGGCTGATGAAGGTAAGAGTACGTTTATCAATTACCTGAAAGTAAATCACGGGATAATTATTCAAACCCAAACGCTCGAATACAAAAAAAGGTTAGACGAAACACCACAGGAAATGCTGGAGATGGCCATTGCAGAGATGCGCAACCGCTACAGCAGCAAGGCGGAGGAAATTTTAGTTCCGTTTGAGTTAGATATAAACGATGAGAACATACGGTTTACAGTACCTAAAACGGGAGATAAGAAAAAACTACTTGACCTTTCGTTAAAGAATGCCATTTTTTATAAGAACGATAAGGTAACCCACAGCGAAAAACTGAACCCTGATTTGCGTGTAGAGCGTGTGATGACGCAAATGAAAAACGATTTGCACCTTACCGAGTTGCCTTACCATATTGAGTGTTTTGATAACTCAAACTTTCAGGGAAAATATCCTGTATCTGCAATGGTGTGCTTTAAAAATGGCAAACCCAGCAAGAAAGATTACCGCCATTTTAACGTGCAAACGGTGGAAGGCCCTAACGACTTTGCTACGATGAAAGAGGTAATTACACGCCGTTACAAGCGTTTGCAGGAAGAGAATCAACCTTTGCCCCAATTGCTGATTGTTGACGGCGGTAAAGGACAATTGAGCAGTGCGGTGGAGGCATTGAAAGAAATGGGTATTTACGGAAAACTGCCTGTGATTGGTATTGCGAAGCGTTTAGAAGAAATTTATTACCCCGAAGACCCGCTGCCACTACATATTGATAAAAAATCGGAAACGTTGCGGATTATCCAACAAATGCGTGATGAGGCGCACCGTTTTGGTATTACCCACCACCGTAAACGCCGTGATAAAGGCACTTTGGTAACTGAACTAACCGATATTAAAGGCATTGGCGATGAAACTGCCAAGCAACTACTATCACATTTTAAATCGGTGAAGAAAATAAAGGAAGCTTCGTTAGAAAGCATCGAGGCCATTATTGGCAAAGCCAAAGCCAAAGTTGTAGCAGAATATTTTGGTACAGCAAAGTAATGACGGTTAGCTTATGTCATGCTGGACGCAAGAAACATCTTCTTGAAAGTGAGTTAACAAAACTGCGATAAGATTCCTCACTATGTTCGGAATGACAGGCAGGTATTCGTCATTGCGAGGAAATCGTCTTCGGTTCCGAAGCAATCTTTTTATATAAGTTCAAATAGATTGCTTCACAAACCAAGTATTTTAGCAGCCATAATTAAAAAACACGTTTGCAATTACGATCACTGTATTCATAATTCCGAAACAAGTTCTAAATGGCTGGTACTGATGCAAATCTCCAAATCAACAAATCAAAAATTCCTTTTACGGGAATTTTGGGAATTTGCTAAAGTCAGGCTTGCGCTTCTCTACAAAAGCGTTTTTCCCTTCTTTGCCCTCTTCGCTCAGGTAGTAAAGCAATGTAGCATTACCTGCCAATTCCTGTATACCTGCTTGTCCGTCCAACTCAGCGTTGAAAGAGCTTTTGAGCATACGCAACGCAATCGGCGATTTTTCAAGGATTTTATTACACCACTCTACCGTAGTTTGCTCCAGCATTTCCAAAGGAACAACCTTGTTCACCAAGCCCATATTCAGCGCATCGGTAGCATCGTATTGGTCGCACAAATACCAAATTTCGCGAGCTTTTTTCTGGCCTACAATGCGTGCAAGGTACGAAGCACCAAAACCACCGTCAAAACTACCCACTTTAGGCCCTGTTTGGCCAAAACGGGCATTTTCAGCAGCAATGCTAAGGTCGCAAATCACATGCAGCACGTGTCCACCGCCAATTGCCCAACCTGCTACCGCAGCAATTACAGGCTTGGGTATGCGGCGTATTTGCATCTGCAAATCCAACACATTCAAACGGGGTACACCATCGTTACCCACGTATCCGCCGTCACCGCGCACGGTTTGGTCGCCACCGCTGCAAAAAGCCTTACCACCTTCCCCGGTCAAAACAATCACGCCAATGTCTTCGCGTTCGCGGCAAATGTTCATTGCGTCAATCATTTCTTTTACCGTAAGCGGGGTAAAAGCATTGTGCACCTTCGGGCGGTTAATGCTTATACGGGCTATGCCGTTGTATTGATGAAAAAGAATCTCTTCGTATTCTTTTATCGGTTGCCAGTTATATCTATTCCAGTCCATGTATCAATTGTTTATACTCGTTAAAAAATGTAGTATTGGTTTCAGCGTCTGTAAACACCTCCAGCACCTTTGGTTGGTCAGAAACTTGGTATAACTGCTCAAGCTCCCTTTCAAGTTCCTCAAAATTGCTTACCTGTGCATACCCCACTTTCATATCCTCGCACAAAAGCTTTGCGGTACGTTGGTGTCGGGTTTCCAAAAACTCCTCGCGTTCGGGCATTTGCCCCGGTCCGTCAATCAACCTGAATATAGCACCGCCGCCATTGTTCAGTACAATAATGCGCAGGTTAGCGGGCGCAAATTTATTCCAAAGGGCGTTACTATCATAAAAAAATGCCACATCGCCCGTGATGAGGGTAACAGGCTGTGATTTGGCAATGAAAGCAGCCCCTACCGTAGTTGAGGTGCTGCCATCTATCCCTGATACACCACGGTTGCTGTGTGTGCTACCATGCACGGGTCGAAAACCCAATAAATTTAACCAACGTACAGCCATGCTATTGGCCAGTTGTAACTGACTGTTGGCAGGTATTTGTTCAGTTATTTTTTTAACGGCAGTAAACTCACAAAACGTTGGGTTGTTTAGCCTATCGGTTGCTAACTGTATTAATGCCTTATCCCACCCATTCCATACTTGCAGGTAGTTATTTGTTTTTTCAGCCCAAGGTAAAGAAGAAAGTACTTCGCCAATATCACCCGTAACTAACTGCGGAGCGGTTTGAAAAGGGTCGGCAATGTCGCCCGTCGGGCTGATATGAAAATGATGTAGGGGTTTGTTTTGACGGAGAAACAGTTTTAGGTTTTTTGATACAGTGCTCGTGCCCGTTGTAATCAGCAAATCGGGTTGTAGTTGTTGGGGTATGCCTGCATTTTTCTTCGACAATAGAAAATCCCAATACTGTATATTTCCCTTTTTGTTGCTCACCACATCACTCAGTATTACAGCTTTTCCGTCAATAGCATTAAGTGCTGCGTTTATACCATCATTTACCTTATCAGCACCGTTAAATATTAAAATCTTCTCCGCATTCTTAAAAGCTGTAAGTAATTCGTCGTGCTTTTGAGGTAAAGGCTTATCAGTTGGCTTTTGGCGAGAAACAACAGGGTATGTAAATGTTTCGTAAATCGCATTATACAACGGCTCACGTAAAGGCACGTTTACGTGAACGGGCCCCTTAATACCTGTTACAGCAATAGAATGTGCTTCAAGGGTGGTTTTGCTAAAAATTTCAGGGTTGCCATAATCAGCAGGCAGGGTATAGCTTGCTTTAACGTGCTTGCCAAACACCTCGTGCTGGTGCATGGTTTGGCCATCCCATTGGTCAATAAGTTCAGGGGGTCTGTCGGCAGTAATTACCAATAAAGGGATGCGTTGGTAAAAAGCCTCAGCCACCGCAGGGTAGAAATTAACCACTGCACTACCCGATGTACAAATAAGGGCAACAGGGTGTTGCAGTTGCTGCGCCATACCCAACGCAATAAAGCCTGCACTGCGTTCATCCACTACACTATGGCAGTCAATATCAGGATGACGCACAAAAGCCATGGTAAGCGGGGCGTTTCGGCTGCCAGGGCAAATAACGGCATGCCTTATGCCCGCAGCATTGCACGCTGCTGCTATATGGTTTATGGCTTCTTGCATCACAGGGTTAAAAACGGGCAAACCTAAAATTTGTTCGCTGAATTATCAAACGGACCTCTCCCGACTTGCCAAAGTGTTCTCATTTCCCCACTTTGCCATCTCTTACAGATGAGGATGGTGGATGGTGCCCTTTGGCAACCGCACCCTTCGACAAGCTCAGGATGGCTTCTGCACTCGCACGTCGTTGAGTAAAGTCCCCTTTAAGGGGATTTAGGGGTCAAAATCTTAAAACTACTTTGGGGGTGCTGTTATCTTTTATTGTATAGAAGATATTGGCATTAAGATTGAAACTATGAAAACAAAACAACACACTATGAAAAAATTATACATGCTTGCCTTTTTGATGTTGGGCATGGGCACTTTTGCAAGTGCCCAGCATCACATTGGATTTTACCTGAACGGTGCCACGCCGTTTAACCAACTAAACGACTCAGGGTATCGCAACGGTATCGGTTTTTCGGTTGAGTATCTTAGCCCTTCGTTATTTGCTCCAAATGTCCGCAGCCCTTTTGAAGTGAGGGTAGGAGCAGGGGTTGAGTTTTTTCATCACGGAAGCAGCAAAAAGGTAAAAGATTTGGTGTTTAATACACCCAACAACGATTTGGGCAGCAGCAAATTGCAAAACCAAATGTTCGGTTTTTTTGTAGCCCCTAAGTTTATATTTAACATAGGCCGTTTTAGCCCGTATTTTGATGTATTTGCAAACGCCCGCATATTTAACAGTTATCAGGTAAATCGTTTTAATAAAGAAGTACAAGGATATGAGCGCAGCACCAGCAAGCCCGTTGTACAAAACGCTGCCGCCCATTACGGCGGTTCGGTAGGGCTTATTTATAACTTGGGTAGCCGTATTGCTTTTGATGCACGGGTAAGCTACTCAACAGGCAGTGCCATTAATTTTGTGGATTTAAACTCACCCACAAAAGACCCCGACCTTGCCAGCGGCATCACTTATCGCACTGTACGCACTCCTGTATCGGATATGCTTACCTACCGTATCGGGATATTAATAAAGCTTGATAATGTGCAACGCAGCCAAAGCACCCACTACACCCCAACCAATAACAGGATTAATATTACACCTAATACTCCGGCACCCAGACCGGCTGAGGTGAAACCGGTGCCCAAACCCACGCCTCCGGTAAATCATTAAGAATAAGGTTAAAATAGGTTAGGTATATTAATAAGGCCGTGCAATTTTGCATGGCTTTACTTTTTTGGGGCTGAAACATGACATAATATATTTATGGACAACTGACTTTTTTTAATGAACTTGCTGATGCATTGTTTCTTATCAAACCAATAATGGTCATAAATTCATGAAAAAACTATTTATTATTGCTATTGCGCTATGCGGCTTTACTACTGTTAAGGCGCAGTATTTTGAACATTTGTATGGTCGTCAGTTTGACGACGGCCTTACTGACGGGAAAAACACCGTAAACACTCCCGGTTTTGTTATTGCGGGTGAAGGAGGGGCAGTGGCCTTTTCTGCAAGTTTTGTTACATTAACTCATACCGATTTAACGGGGGTGCCTTATTTTAACAATGAGTATGAACTATACGGCAGTAGCGGAAGTACTTTGTATGCGGGTAGTACAAGAGTATTTGAATATCCCAACAGCAGTGCTGCATTTGGAGTGGTAGGCAGGTTTTACGACCCAAGTTCGGCAACACCGCATGCAGGTATTTATTATTTTACGGTAGATGCCGCAGGAAATTACATTAATGGGTACGAATACAAGATACAACCGATAGGAGGCACAGTTTGGGAAGTATATACCGTTACCTCTGTAGCGCTATCAGCCTCCGGCAACGAGGCTTATATTACCGGTAGTGCTCAAACTGTGTGGACAGATGCTTATATTTTTATCCTGAAAATTGATATTGCTACAGGAACCCCTATATGGGGCAATGTGTATGATTTTGTAACCCCATCAGCACCTGCCTTTGCACTTGCCGAGGACATAGTTGAAAGCCCTTTTACTCCTGAAGTAATGGTAGTAGGTACAGTGTATAGCCCCGGATTTACCCAAGATGCGTTTTTTCTCCCCGTTGATGCAAATACAGGCGCACCGGGCACAGCGGTTACCTACGGTTCAACAAGTACTTGGGATTTTTTCTCATCCATCAGCGTTTCAAACCAAGTAGGCGGCTTTGTTATTGGAGGCACTATTTCGCCATCACCCTCAACCCCGATGAGTGACTATTGGCTGAATTTGGTTGACAACGCAGGGAACTCAGTTTGGGCGTATCAATACGATTACAACTCCAACCCCGGAACGGATAACCGTTGCTATGATGTGATTGAACGGTTTAATACATCGGGTAAATACGAGTATTATATGGCGGGAACCGTTGGAAACGGTGTTATGGGCTCATCCGACGCACTAATTATTAAAACCGACGATGCCGGTAATGCAACAGATGAGTTTACCTACGGGGATGCAAATTTTCAGCAGTGTTTTAAAATCGACCAATTAAACGGTACAGGTAATGACGGATTAAGCATTTTTGGAATGGGCGATTTCTCGGCAATGCCCGGCGTAGGTTCAGAAATGTATATCCGTAAAGTATATTTTAACGGAGAGTCGGCTTGTAATCAGTTTCTTAACACTGCTGCAACGGTTTCCGCCCCTTCGCAAATGGGTAGTACCACAGTAAATACACCCACCGGATTTAATTTCAATGTACTATCAGCCGTAAATGCACCCATCAATGATAAAAACACCTGTTTTGCTTGGCGCGTGCCCGGCGGCAGCAATGCCCGCACAACACCTGATGAACCTAAAAGCGATAAGGAAGCTGTGCTAAGCCCCAACCCTTTGCAACAAGGCGCACAAGCAGTTACCGCAGATGTATTTGTTGATATTCCCGTTATGGCACAAGTGGCTATATACGATATGCTTGGCCGTTGCTATTATAACAATAGTTTTGAGCTGGTTAAAGGCAATAACAGTTTACCGTTAGATATTAGTGCTGCTAACATGGCTACAGGTATGTACACCGTTAAAATAACCGGCACCAACCTATCAAACAATATTTTATTAGTAATTAAATAAGTAACGATAAATTTGAACAATGCACAGGCAGCCCTATTGGGCTGCCTTTTTTGTGTACGGGTTTACATCTTTTATCAGATAAAACCCGTTGGAACAATAGATAGTATATTTGCATACCAACAAACCAAAGAGCATGAAAGTACTGGCAGTAATTCCCTCACGTTATGCGTCAACCCGTTTTCCGGGCAAACCCCTTGTACAAATCGGGGGTAAAAGCATGATACAGCGCGTTTACAATCAGGTAGAAAAAGCTACCCGCATTGATAAAGTAGTGGTGGCTACTGACGATGGCAGGATATACGACCGCGTGCAGGATTTTGGCGGGAATGTGATGATGACTGCCGAGCAGCACCAAAACGGTACAGAGCGTTGTGCCGAGGTGATTGAAAAACTTTATAACGAGTTTGACGTGGTGTTGAACATACAAGGCGACGAGCCTTTTATATTGCCCGAACAGGTTGATTTATTGGCCAAATGTTTTGAAGACGAAGCTACCGATATAGCTACCCTGATAAAACAAACCGATAACACAGAAGCTCTTTTTAGCCCTAATACGGCCAAGGTGGTATATAACGAAGATTTTAAAGCCCTTTATTTCAGCCGCCAACCCATACCGCACTTGCGCGGTGTGCCCCACGATGAATGGGCGACCCGCCGTATCCATTATTTGCACGTGGGGGTATATGGCTACCGCAAAGAAGTGCTGCGCGAAATTGTGAAACTTCCGTTATCCACATTAGAAAGTCTTGAAATGCTGGAACAACTTAGGTGGTTGGAGAACGGTTACACCATATCGGTAAGCCTTACTGATTTCCATAGTGT
This sequence comes from Bacteroidia bacterium, assembly GCA_035906255.1. GTDB lineage: Bacteria > Bacteroidota > Bacteroidia > UBA8524 > UBA8524 > SB11. The sequence goes on along the minus strand of JAMIFM010000023.1, from coordinate 125,478 downwards.
AGCGGTTGATGTGCCTGAAGATTTACACAAGGCTGAAAATTTTTTGCAACAGTTTCCACAGTTTAGTTAACGTTCCGTTAAAATGTGATACCTTTGCATCCCGTTCAGGGAGATAGTTTTCAGTTTCGTTTGTAAAACTATAAGTAGCTTCCACACAGAGTTTTGTCATGAAAAAAGTTAAATACGTTTTTGTAACGGGCGGGGTAACTTCGTCCTTAGGTAAGGGTATTGTATCAGCTTCACTTGCTAAATTATTGCAAGCCAGGGGCTATTCAGTAACCATCCAAAAGTTTGATCCCTATATAAATGTGGATCCCGGAACCATGAACCCCTACGAGCATGGCGAATGCTATGTTACTGATGACGGTGCAGAAACCGATTTGGACTTAGGTCACTACGAGCGTTTTTTGAACATACCCACCTCGCAGGCCAACAACGTTACCACAGGCAAAATCTACCAAAACGTTATTCAAAAAGAGCGTAACGGCGATTACTTAGGCAAAACCGTGCAGGTAATCCCGCACATTACCGATGAAATTAAAAACCGTTTTAAACTATTAGGCGAAACGGGCGATTACGATATTATAATCACTGAAATTGGAGGTACTGTGGGCGATATAGAATCGCTGCCTTATATAGAAGCTGTACGCCAAATGAACTGGGAACTGCCCGAAGACGATTGCGTGGTGATACACCTTACCCTTGTGCCCTACCTTTCGGCCTCAAAAGAACTTAAAACCAAGCCTACCCAGCACAGCGTAAAAATGCTGTTGGAGTACGGTATTCAGCCTGATATATTGGTGTGCCGTACCGAGCATCCGCTAAATGCCGAAATCAGGAAAAAAATGGCATTGTTTTGCAACGTAAAAGCCAATGCAGTAATAGAATCAATAGATGTTGAAACTATTTACGAAGTGCCTTTGATGATGCAGAAAGAAAAATTGGACAAGGTAACCCTTGCCAAACTAAAACTGCCTGCTAAAAACGAACCCGATTTAGAAAGCTGGAAAAACTTTTTGTTTAAACTGAAACACCCCAAAACCGAAGTTAAAATAGGGTTAGTAGGTAAATATATTGAGTTACCCGATGCTTACAAATCAATAGCAGAAGCCTTTATACACGCAGGTGCTGAAAAAGAGTGCAAAGTAAATTTGGAATACATACACTCTGAAACCTTGCACGAAGAAACCATCAAACAAAAATTAGGTCACTTAGACGGTATATTAGTTGCCCCCGGTTTTGGTGAGCGCGGTTTTGCAGGGAAAATTGAAGCCATTCGATTTGCCCGTGAGAACAAAATACCCTTCTTTGGTATTTGTTTGGGTATGCAATGCGCAGTAGTTGAATTTGCCCGCAATGTGCTTAACTGGAGCGGTGCCGACTCAACGGAGATGAATGCTAAAACCAAATATCCTGTTATCAGCCTGATGAATGAGCAGAAAAAAGTAACCCAAAAAGGAGGAACCATGCGTTTAGGCTCGTATAACTGCGATTTGCAAAAAGGTTCATTAGCCTCTTTGGCCTACGGTAAATCTAAAATATCCGAGCGTCACCGCCACCGCTATGAATTTAACAGCAAGTTTTTAGCTGAATATGAGGCTCATGGCTTGATAGCAAGCGGTAGGAATCCCGATAGTGATTTGGTTGAAATTTTTGAATTAAAAGATCATCCGCATTTTATCGGCGTGCAGTTTCACCCTGAATTAAAAAGCACAGTAGCAAACCCGCACCCGCTTTTTATCCGTTTTGTTAAAGCGGTGAAAGAATACAGTATGAATCGTCTTACATATTAATCGTAAATAATGATTTTTTTATATGCGACCCCAAGGCAATTGTGCCTTGGGGTCGTTTTTTATAAGAATAATTTAAGCAAGAAATAAAAATCACTTTTTTTACTGCGGCTATTTTGTATTTTGCATAAACATTATACTGTAAACATTAGCTTGCTATGAAGAAAATTTTACTCCCTATTGTCACACTTTGCCTTTGTCTTTGCAGTGCCATTTCGGCCAATGCACAGCGTTATCTTTCAGAAGTTTATACCGATGTTACCGTAACCAAAAACGTGGTGTACGATTCAAATATGTCGTGGCCTGCACTACCCGCAGTTCCGCCGCCATTGGTAAAAATCGGGTTGCAATGCGATGTGTATGAACCAACTGCCGATACCGCTACTAAACGCCCGTTGGTTATATTGCTGCACACAGGTAGTTTTTTACCTGCATTAATCAACCAGCAAACCACAGGCAACCGCGCAGATAGTTCTATTGTAAACTATTGTACCCGCCTTGCTCAAAGAGGGTATGTAGCCGTAGCCGTTAGCTACCGTTTGGGCTGGAACCCAACCACTACAAACAGCGATACCGCAACATCACTATTGTTGCAAGCCACTTACCGTGCTGTACAAGATACCCGCAACGCGGTGCGTTTCTTCCGTTCAAACTCATCAATGTACAAAATTGATACCGACCGTATAGCTATCGGCGGACAAGGTACAGGAGGATATGTTGCTCTTGCATACGCTGCGGTAAACAAACAAAGCGAAATTGAATTAGAAAAATTCAGCTGGCCTAATACCTCGCCAATGGTTAATACAACTATGATGGGTGATTGGTTGGGCTTGGGCGGTATTCCCCAATTAAACATCCCCGGCGATGCAAACGTATCTACCGATGTAGATTTTGTATTTAACTACGGTGGTGCAATGGGTGATTCATCTTGGATTGAAGCAGGCGAAGTGCCTATTGCTTCAGTACACTGCAAATTAGACCCTTATGCTCCTTACAGTTTTAGCAACGTAATTGTGCCAACAACAGGCGCTACGGTTATAAACAACGCTTGCGGTAGCCGTGAGACCATCCGTATCAGCCAAAAATTGGGTAATAACGATATTATCAACGACCGTCAATACAACGATGTATTTACCACCCGTGCCGAATCAATGAACGAAGGTTTCCAAGCCCTATATCCGTTGATTTTGCCACAAGCCCCTCAACAATTCTTGAACCAAGGCTCACCTTGGGAATGGTGGGATAGCACCACCATTAAAGGAATGGGACCAATGGGTGTAAACGCACACAATGTGTCAATGCTTACCAACCCCGGTATGAGTGCTGCTAAAGGCAAAGCATATATGGATACCGTAATAGGCTTTATTAACCCCCGTATGGTTTGTGCTTTGGGATTGGCAGGTTGCCCTGCTAAGAAAACCAACAGCATTAAAGGTGTTGATGTAAGCAAAAAAGTTGAGGTATATCCTAACCCTGCTTCATCATCAGTTACTTTATACTTTGGTGCAGGTGCCATTAAAACCGTTGAAGTGTATAACCTTAGCGGACAATTGGTTGCCACTGAAACAAACCTTAACGACAGCCGCGTAACCATTGGTCGCAATGATTTGCCCGCCGGTGTTTACATGGTGCGTGCCGTGCTTGAAAACGGTGCTGCCTACGGCAAAGTAGTATTTGAATAACCTTCATAACCTACCTATAAACCAATGAACCCCGGTGGCAAAAGCTATCGGGGTTTTATGTTTATTTAGAAAGTGTGCCGATACTGAACTTAGTTTTTTATCGTTACTTTTATAATACTATGAAAACAACATCTTTTTTGGTGATGCTTTTTGTATCGCTAACTATCAATGCACAACGTTTGAGTTTTTTTACGGGCGGGGGTATTAATAGAGCCGTTTCAACTCATGCAAAAGCAAGTTTTATGGCAAATGCATCGGCAGGATTTTCAATACGGCTTAATAAAACATTCGATTTTCAGGCCATTGCACAATACTCAAAATTCCAACAACAGTTATTAGATAACATTAGCTGTGAATCGTGCGGATTTAGAACTACGGAGAAATCAGTAAAAGGCTATGCAACTGAATTTCCAATGCTGATTGCTTTAAAAGCAGTTGCCAAACCACGAAAGTATAGTTTGAATATTCTGGCGGGACTTTCAATCAACCATATTTATTACGAAACAATAACATATTCAGGTGTGGAAGGACGTTTAACAGTCCCCTCATCAACAAACTATTCAACTGTATCCGGAAACTATGGAGTTGAGGGATATTACCGCCTATCAAATCAATGGTCGGCAGGTGCAAAAGCACAACTTAAACTTACAATGTCAGCATCTCCGTACTCAATGTTTGCATCAACACCAATTGATCGGTTGCAGAATGTTGCCCAATTTGATATTTTGGTGAAAAGAAACCTGTTTTAGTTACTCCAACAATACACGGTCAGTTCCGTCAAAGTAAGGAGCTTGCATAGAAATCACCTTCAACGGTACTTTTGAAGTAGTTACCACCTTGTGCGGAGTATTCTTAGGAATAAAAATAAAATCACCCTTTTTAACTGTAAAAACTTTTTCGCCAAGTATCATCGTTGCCTCACCCTCAAGCACCGTAACGTGTTCAGTATGGTACAGGTGTTTGTGCAGTTTCACCTCTTTTTTAATAAAAATTACAAAGCTGCTGCACAAACTATCACTATACAACGGTCGGCTATACACATTTTCAACACCCGCAGGGCAGTGTATCGTATCGGTATTTTGAACGTTTTGTGAGAACAGAGGAGAGGTTAACGTAGCAAACAATAAAGTATAAAGCAATTTCATACCACTAAGATAATGCTTGAGAGTCCGTAAATAATTCAAATTAAAAGAGCATTACCTTTGCCGTGTGGATTTCAGGCTTGCATTTCAGCCCCAAGGGCTGCCTCAAAAAATAAACTACAAGCAACAATTGCTATTGGTAGGCAGTTGCTTTGCTGAAAACATAGGCAACCTGCTACACCACTACCGTTTCAATGTGCTGCAAAACCCCAACGGTATTTTATACAACCCTGTAAGCCTTGCCCAAACCCTGCACAGGGCTTTAGAGGGCAAGCCGTACCAAGCCGAAGAGCTTTTTTATCATAACGATTTATGGGCAAGCTGGAACCATCACGGCCGTTTCTCCCATCCCGATAAAAACGCCTGCATTACAGAAATAAACGAACAACAGCAAACCGCTCGGCAGTTTTTGCAAAAAGGGCATTGGCTGATAGTAACCTTTGGGTCGGCGCATGCATACCACCTTAAAAGCAATGGGCAGTTAGTAGCCAATTGCCACAAATATCCCAACAAAGAGTTTGATAAAGAGCTGCTAAGTTCTGCGGAAATTATAACCGAATGGGATAAACTGATTGAGTTATTACAAGCAACCAACCCACAATTAAACATCCTGCTTACCGTTAGCCCTGTGCGCTACATTCGCGACGGTTTGGTTGAGAATAACCGTAGTAAAGCCCGTTTAATTGAAGCTGTGCACAATCTTTTTGAAAGTTATGGGAATGTACATTACTTTCCCGCCTACGAATTGGTGATGGACGATTTACGCGATTACCGTTTTTTTGAGACCGATATGGTGCATCCTAATAGCCAAGCAATTGAATACGTTTGGGATGCCTTTGTGAAAGCGGCTTTTGATAGCGAGGCTCAACTGATTTACCCGCAGGTGAAGCAATTATTGACCGATGCTGCCCATCGCCCTTTCCATACAGATACAACGCAACACCAAAAATTTGTGGCTGCCCGTCAATCAAAAGTACAGGCATTTAAGCAGCAATATCCTTTTATAAGCATGGGTATAGATGAGGTATAAGTCCCGCTGATTGGCTGCAAAAACTCAAATTTTTGGGTATCTTGCAGTATCAACTTACCTATGCGTTATTTATTTTTAGCCCTCTCACTGTTTTTAGCAGGTTTAAGCCTTAGCCTTAAAGCCCAAAACATTACCAATGATACCGCCAACTACCCTTATTGGATAGAAATGATGCAACGTCCCGGGGTGAATTTTGCCGCCACCCAACGTGCATTTAACCTATACTGGCAACACCGTAAGGTAGTGAAGGGTTGCGGCTGGAAGCCTTTTAAACGGTGGGAATATTATTGGCAATACCGACTGGATAGTAACGGTAATATCCCTGCGGCAAACGATGTATGGGCAAGTTTTTACGGGCTAAAAGAAGAGATAAACATCAATCCTTTTGAGCAAAAAGGTGAAAGCGATATACAATACAAAGGCAATGAGGGAAACTGGAAACCCCTTGGCCCTATATTGTTACCCAACAACGTAAGCGGGCAACCCAACGGATTGGGCAGGGTAAACGCCATTGCTTTTCACCCTACAGACAGCACTATTATTTATGCAGGAGCACCTGCGGGTGGTTTTTGGATTACCAAAAACTATGGCCAAACATGGCGCACCACTACCGATAGTTTACCCTCATTAGGGGTTTCAGCTATTGCAGTTAACCCCTCAAACCCAAACACAATATACATAGGTACAGGCGATAGGGACGGCGGTGATTCTTATGGCTATGGAGTATTAAAAAGCAGCGATGGGGGCGAAAGCTGGTACCTTGCCAATACAGGCATGGGCAGCCGTACTGTAGGCAAACTATTAATCCATCCCAATTCTCCCAATACACTGATTGCCGCTACCAATAACGGAATGTATAAAACCACCAACGGGGGAAATACATGGACTAAAACCTCATCAACAGCCAATTTTAAAGATGCGGCATTTAAACCCGGAGATTATACCGTTGTGTATGCTACCGAAGGAGGGAATTTTTACCGCTCAACCGATGGGGGAAGCTCGTGGACGATGGTTACCAGCGGTTTGCCGACAGGACATCGCGGGGTGATAGGGGTTAGTGATAATGCACCCGATTATGTATATTTTTTATTGACTGAGAACAGCATTTTTAAAGGGCTATACCGTTCTACCAACAGCGGGGTAAACTTTAGCACCCGCTCTACTTCGCCTAATATTATGGGCTATGCTGCCGACGGCAGCGGAACAATAGGGCAGGGATGGTATGACCTGTGTATTGCTGTTGACCCCAACAACAAAGATATTGTGTATGCGGGGGGGATAAATGTATTTAAATCAACCGATGGCGGAACTAACTGGGTGATAAATGCCCATTGGACGGGTAGCGGTGGCGGGGATGATATGCACGCCGACCAGCACGTATTCGGTTATTCACCTGTAAACGGACGTTTGTTTGTGGGGAATGATGGCGGTGTATATTACAACCGCAACGGGGCTAAAGATTGGCGTGATATTTCGAGCGGGATGGCTATTGCTCAAATATACCGTCACGGGCAAAGCGCACAAAGCCGCAAAAAATACATTCACGGGTATCAGGATAACGGGACGGCATATTTTGACGGTGAATGGCGCACCATACGCGGTGGCGACGGTATGGATTGCGTGGTGGATTATTCTGACGAGGATATTATGATAGGGTCGTTGTATTACGGTGATTTTGTGCGTTATAAGGACGGACGGTCGGAAGGTACATTTGCCGCGAAAGATAAGTTGGGTATTACCGAAGAAGGGGGCTGGGTAACCCCGATGATACAGCACAATACAAATCCTGCTGCGTTTTTTGCAGGCTACAAAAATGTATGGCGCACTACCAACGGTAAAGACGATATAGCGAATATTACATGGACTAAAATATCGGACAACCTTGCAGGCAGCAATGCTGAAAACATTACTGCGCTTGAGCAACACAGCACCAATCCTGATATTTTGTATATGTCGCGAGGCGATAATAAATTCTTCAGGTGTGATAACCCCAATGCTACCACACCCACTTGGACTAACTTAACCTCAAAGCTGCCGGTGGGCGGTGCTACACCTCGTTGCATAGAAACAGGCAAATACAGTAGTAACAGGGTGTATATAGGCATGGGTAAGGCAATTTACCGTTCAGACAATAAAGGCGATACTTGGGCAGATGTTACAGCTAATATTCCCAATCTTACCATTAATACCATTGTGGTTGATACTTCAAAAAGCCAAGAAGAAGTGTACGTAGGTACTGATGCGGGGGTATATTACCGCAATTTTACTACGATGGCTAATTGGGTGTACTTTTTTAAGGGATTACCCTTATCAACCAACGTAACCGAGTTGGAGATATACTACAACATCCCCAATCCTACCAACTCAAAACTACGGGCATCAACGTACGGACGTGGGATGTGGGAAACCGATTTATATACTGACGGTACTAAAAAACCTGTAGCCGATTTTAGTGCCGACCGCAGGGAAATGTGTGTAAACTCAATCATTACGTTAGATGACAATACGGGGTACATTCCTACAAAACTAAAGTGGCAGTTTTCACCTGCTAATGTTTCTTATCTTAACGGAACTACCGACACCTCTGAAACCATTACAGTGCGGTTAAATACGGGGGGTAATTTCTCGGTAACTTTAATTGCTCAAAATGCCAACGGCAGCGATACGGTAGTTCGTTCAAACTATATCTATGTGTACGATACAGCCAAACGTACTTGCATAACCAATACAACAGGGGCAACGGGTTTTGGTATCGGGGTACACAATGTGCGATTGGCTAACGTAGATAACAGCAGCAACGGTTTTGACCAAAACGGCAGCTATGAGGATTATACCTGCCAGCAGATTATCCGATTGAAACACGATAGTAGCTATACGTTGTACGTTACCACAGGTGCTTACAACGACGAATCGGTAAAAGCGTTTATTGATTATAACAACGACGGGGATTTTAAAGATTTTGGCGAGCAAATATTTGCAGGCCCTTCGCAGCGTACCAACCACAGCACCAATTTTACCACCCCAAAAACAGCAGTAGCCAATAAACTGTTGCGTATGCGTGTAATTTCAGACTACGGTACTATTGGCTCTCCTGATTGCCCTACATTAGGCTATGGTCAATCCGAAGATTACAACGTGTATTTTGATGCGCCCACCGTAAACTTAACCGTAGCTAACGATACTCTTTGCTTTGGCGATACGGTAGTATATACAACATCATCAACAGGAAAAATAAATACACTTGTTTGGGATTTCGGAGCGGGTGCTACTCCGCAAACTGCCAGTGGAAACGGAACGTTTAAGGTAGTGTATGCAAGCACAGGGTTTAATAAAGTAACTGCTGCCATTAACGGTAGCACAGCTTACCAAAAAGACTCATTGGTATGGGTAGCAGCCAAACCCACAGCCGGCTTTATAGTGCGCGATACCCTTTCGTGTTCGGTAAGCAGGGCGTTTAACTTCACCAACATTTCAAGCATAGCAGGTGCAAGTCCGCTAACCTATACTTGGAAGTTCGGCGATAACACCACTGCAACAACAACCCACCCCTACAAAACATATTCTACAGCCGGAGCTTATACCGTTTGGTTAATTGCCAAAACAGCAACAGGCTGTACCGATTCAATATCAAAAGTAGTTAACCCCTCAAACAGCGCATTAAACACAGCGTTTGTTCTTGATACCCCTTCATTGTGTTTAAAGGGCAATATTTTCACAGTAACTAATACCTCATCGCCATCAGCGGGTACAATAGTTTCGTATGAATTACAATGGGGCGATGGAAATTCAACCGTACAATCAGGCAGTGTACAACACAGCTACGCATCAGAGGGCACTTATAACGTAAAACTAAAAGCGGTAAGTACAGCAGGCTGTTCTGATAGTATTAGTAAAACCGTGCAAGTGAATCCGCAACCTGTTGCAATATTTAGTGTAAACCCGCTCATAGGCTGCGCGCCTTTGCAAACAAAGTTATTTAACAACAGTACCGTTTCAAACGGTACGCTAACTTATTTGTGGGAGTTAGGGCAAGGTGATACATCAACCCAAACACAACCTGCAAAAACGTTTACAATGGGTGGTTTTTATGCGTTGAAGTTGACAGCTGCTACCAATAAAGGCTGCAAGCACGATACAACCCAAGCCATTAGAGTATTTGAAAAACCAACAGCTACGTTTAGTAAAACCTATTTAGCCGATAAGAAAGTAACCTTTACCCCAAGCATATCGGGATATCCAACATACCGTTGGAACTTTGGCGACAATACGGGCACTCAAACAGATTTTTCGCCCACGCACCAATATGTAACTGGCGGTACATACACCGTATTGCTGGAGGTAGTAGACAACCAAGGCTGCCGTAGTACAGGCACTGATACCGTAACTATTATTGGTGTGGGTATAAACCTGCCTCAAAACATAAAGAATGTTAAGGTGCTGCCCAATCCGTTTAGCAATAATATTGATGTATCGTTTGTGCTGGGCTCGAAACAGGCAGTTAAAGTATATATTGTTGATGTATTGGGACGTAAAGTTGTGGATGTATATACTAACCCAACCCCGATTGATACATTGGCTGCCACAGCAAATACTGAGCAATTGCCGCAAGGCTTTTATCAGGTGGTGATTGAAGCAGGCATTGAGAAATATGCCGTGAAGGTGGTTAAATAAGCCGGAGCACTTAAAGCACGAAGCGGGTTCGGGTTTAACCTCGAACCCGCTTCTTTTTTCAAAAACGCTTCAACCAGCTTCTTTAATTGCTATAAACAAAAAAACCGCAGGGATTAACCTGCGGTAAATTCATTTTATCTATACAGGTAAAATGAAAGAAAGTATTGCTCTACTGTGTATATCTCAAAAATTACACCAAATCACCGATTTTGCAAAGGGTGACGATGTATTCTACTGATATTCAGTAAAAATATTATTCTTCAATGATAACTCCCGATTGCTCCTTGTTAGGAGAAGCAATATTGGTAAGTTTGGTTTGCAGCTTACGGTTTTGTTTTTTAAGCACTGAAACCACTTTGTTTTTTCTTTCTTTTCTTTTTAAACGTGTAACTGCCATGGCGTAAAAATTTTAAAGGACGGCAAAGGTAAAAAATAAAACCTGATTTTTTCAATCAAATTTTACTTTAGTACAATCATCTTTTTAATAGGTGGTGTAATCATCTACCAACACCTCATCTATCTTCACAATATACCCCACAGGCGGTTTAGGTGCTATTAGCAAAAAACGCTCTCCTCCGCCGGCACGGCACCCTCCCCAAATATTATACACCTTCCAAATCATGGTTTTGCTTCCACTGTCTAAATACAAACGGTGCACGAAACGCACGTGGCAATCGCCGCCGAAATACTCATTCAACAAAATATGTGTCTGCAAGTTAAAGGAGTCAATACCTGCTTGCGGGCATTTATCTTTCATTAGCTGCAAGGCACTGTCGTTATCAATCAGCCAAGGTACGTTAAAACAAAAACGGTCATTAGGCACCAGCATTTTAAACTCAACAGGAGTTAGCCCCTTCGCAAGGTTAGCCGAATCGGCTTTAGTGCTATCAAAATTGCGCTGGGCAGTTGCCGTACCAATTACGGCAATGTTAACGAGCAGACAATAAAAAAAGCGTTTCATGGAGTTTTATCCCACAAAACGCTTTCGGGTAAATGCTATTAGTTTTATAAGCTGGCTGTACGTCCGCCGTCAACCACCACGTTGGTACCGTTGATATAGGCTGCCATTGGCGAAGCAAGAAAAGTAGCCGCATAGCCAATTTCCTTTGGGTCGGCAAAACGTCCCGCAGGTATCTCATGCAACATTTCGGTTTCTACCTCACCTTTGTCTTTATTCGTTTTCTCCGATTTATTTTCAATAATGGCACTCAAGCGTTCAGTGCTGGTAGCACCGGGCAAAATATTGTTTACGGTAATGCCAAACGGAGCCAATTCGCCCGCAAGGGTTTTAGCCCAATTGCCTACTGCCCCGCGTATGGTGTTTGATACGCCCAAACCGGGTATTGGTTGCTTTACCGAGGTAGAAATAATGTTTATTATCCTGCCGTAACCCGCACGCTTCATACCATCTGCAACGGTTTGCACCAATATGTGGTTGCATACTAAGTGTGCTTGAAAAGCAGCTAAAAATTGCTCTACGCCTGAATCAATGGCTTTGCCTGCCGGAGGGCCGCCCGTGTTGTTTACCAAAATATGCACGGGGCTGGTTTTTTGCAGGTAATTGTCCAGTTTCACCTTCAAAATATTTGGGTTGGCAAAATCGGCCACAATGGTTTCGTGGGGTTGTCCGTAGGGGGTTGGCAAAGCTGCTTTCACGGCTGCCAATTTCTCAGGGTTGCGGGCTATCAATATCACAGTGGCACCTGCTTCGGCCATCAGCATGGCGGTAGCTTTGCCAATGCCCTGTGTGCTGCCGCAAACTACGGCGCGTTTATTTCTTAAATCTATCTGTAACATACTAAAAATGCGGCCTGCAAACCTAATGCTATTTTAGGCTTGGGGGGTAATTTTTTAATGAAATCTAAGCCCTAACTTTGTAGTAAAATTAAGAAGTAAGGACAGCTAATGCACACACTGGAGCCATTTTTTTTATGGCGAGAATTATACAGGGCTGAGGATGATGAACGCTCACCGTTTTATGAACGTGAGTATAGCGAATTTGAATACACCCACCGGATATACAACCACCTGATACACCCGCAATGGGATGAATTTGGCTCACCAACGTTATACATTAAGATTATTTATGCCGATTATGAAACGGGCTTTGCCGTTATTGAAATGATTGGTGAGTGGAACGATGCTATTAATAACGACATTATGTTTTTGAAGCGTGAAGTATTGGAGTTATTGATGCAGGAGGGCATAGATAAGTTTATAATGATTGGTGAAAATGTGTTGAATTTTCACTCAAGCGATGATTCTTACTATGAAGAATGGTTTAGTGAGGTAGAAAGTGGTTGGGTAGCATTTATTAATTTCCGTGAGCACGTACTGGATGAGTTTAAATCGGCCAATATTGATTACTATGTGAATTTTGGGGGTGAGATGGACGACATGAACTGGCGCAAGTTTTCACCTTACCAACTATACGATACTGTTGACACCATGCTAAAGCATCGTTTGGCCTAAATCTTCGTCTGATTTTAAGGCTGTCCCGTCGTTTCTCCTGTTTTCCTCATAAGGATACATTTCCGGGGCTTAAAAAATCGGGCTACCTTCGCAGCATAAACAATTATCAAATGAAATTAAATCGCTTAGCTGTTTCGGCAGTGGCCGCCATTGTGGCCGCTGCAATTGTGTTTTCAGGCTGTAAATCAGAGCAAAAAGCCATGCTATCATTTGCTCCCAAAAAAGGTAAAAAGTATGAGTATGTGATGAATACCGTACAGGATATTGAAATGGAGCAGATGGGGCAAAAGATGAACAGCAAAAACAATATTGGGTTTACTTATTTGATGACGGTTGGGGATAAAGATAAAAACAACAACATTGCTGTAGTTACAACATTCAGAAGGATTGTTTTTAGTACCGAAAGCCCAATGGGGAATATGGCGTATGACTCTGATAATGCCGGGACTAAAGAAGACCCTACTATGGGCATGATGGCAAAAGCATTCGGGTCATTAGTTAATAAGAACATTACCATGATGGTGAACGATAAAGGTGAAGTGGTATCATTAACAGGTATGGAAGCCATTTTTGCCGATATGGTTAAGAATATGGGGCTTGATTCACTTCCAGAGGCGGATCAAATTCTAGCACAATTAAAACCCCAGTTTTCAGATGATCAATTCAGAAAAACATTTGACGAGATGTTTAGGATATTGCCCGGTAAATCAATAAACATTGGCGAAAGCTGGGATATTGAAACGGAAAAGAACCTAATGAATATAGGTATTAAAACCAAAAGCACTTATACACTTAAGGAGATGAAAGAGAAGAATGCGGTAGTTACACTTTCTTCGGTGTTTGATGTAACCAAATCAGGAGCTGAATTGCAAGGCGGTGAAATGAAAATGAACGGCACACAAAACGGTACTATTACTGTTGATACTGAAACAGGCTTCCCTTTACAGAGCAATATTACCCAAGATATAAACTCTACCACCAAAGTAATGGGTATGGAAATGCCCATGAAAATGAAAGGTGTAATTACTATTACCTCAAAAGAGGTTAAATAACGATTTAAGAATAGCGGAAAGTTCCGTTTTTTATAAAACCATGAGCCGCAAAGGAATTCAAATTCCCTTGCGGCTCAAATTTTTTAGAGGAGTGGTCTCAAAAACGATAGGTTTTATACCTGTTGCACCATTTTCAGGCGGGCATAAAGCCCGCCGCTTATGCTGTAGTTCGTTCTGAATGGTTTAAAACCATTCGGGGCGTGGTCTTCAAAAGCGACAAGTTTTATACCTGTCGTAGCAAAGTGATGGTCTTACTTCTTTTTCACCGCAAGGCGGGTTTTTAAGATTGTTTAAATCTATTTCGCGGCGACGCAATTCAAAATCACGGTCTTCTTTTTGGCGTTTTTCAGCCTCCTCGTCCACTATTTTGTAGTTTACCTGCAAACTAAAATAAAATTGAACGGCAGGTTCGTTAGTAGTGGGGTTTATCACATGGTCAAACTGCCCAAAGGGCACTTTTTCGTAATACACCGTATTCTGTTTATCAGCATAATTTATTTGTAAAACATCTTTTTTATCAGTGCGTGTAAAATGCGCGGGAGTTCCTGATTTATAAGCCGTATAACCGGCATATCGTTCAGCAGGGTAAACACTACCGCGAGTTTCCCCTAAATCCAGTTGTTTTAGTTGTATGCCTGTTTCTGTATAAGGCAGCAACTTCATTTTTATAATATCAATGGCTTTTGAACGTAATTGCTGGTACACCTGCTCCATATTCTCCACTACATAATCTACTTTCACAAGGTCATATATCTCAGCACCCGAAGCAGTAGCAATAATACCGTCAACCAATGCTGTATTTTTCACACGCACGTGCACATTCTTCTTTAATTCATACCCTGTGGCAATTTCATTTCCTGTAATACTGTGTTTCTTTTTCGAGAACTCAATTTCGTATTGAGGTACTAACGAGATAAAATCAATATGCACATCCTCATCAGTAATACCCATATTCCGTAGCCCCTGTTTTAGCTTTCTAAAGCGGGTGTTTAACATTGAATCTGCCATTTCAAACGATTCATTCACTTGTGTGGCACTCAAAATAATAATGTAAGCTGAAGGGAGTACATTTATCATCACATCGGACTTTAGCGATACCATGTTTCCGTAACTACGACCCGAAGTATTTATAGTTAGATTAACACCCGAAGGGTGGTTGTAGGGGATAAGACCGGGCGAATTGTTACTGCCGTTGTACAATGAGTTACCCGCGTGTTGGGCTTTACAGAACAACGCAAGGATAATAAGTGTAAAAATTGAAATTACTTTCTTCATGTGCTTTGTTTTTTAGGCTGTACACAAAAGTTGATGATAGGTTCATTTAAGAGCGAACAATTACAATATTGTCATTCTGAACGATAGTGAAGAACCTTATCCTGTTTTGTAATACGACACTTTTGGGATAGGATGTTTCGTTGCACTCAACATGACAATGTTTGTTTTGTCATTCTGAACGATAGTGAAGAACCCTATCCTGCTCTGTTTTATAACATATTTGATATAGGATGTTTCGTTGCACTCAACATGACAGTGTTTTGTCGTTCTGAGCGAAAGCGAAGAATCTTATGCTGCTCTGCTTTATGACATATTTGAGATAGGATGTTTCGCTGCGCTCAACATGACAGTGTTTCTGTCCTTCTGAGCGAAAGCGAAGAATCTTATCCTGTTTTGTAATACGACACATTTGAGATAGGATGTTTCGCTATCGCTCAACATTACAGATACGCAGATTTACTAAAACGGTTTATACGGGATTAATATCAATGAAACAGCATAATTATTTCGTGTACATCGTAACAAACCCCGGGAAGAATGTTTTGTATACCGGCATGACAAATAATTTAAGTCAACGTATAACAGAGCATTACTTAAATAAAGGAAAATCTGAAACTTTTGCGGGACGTTACTATTGTTATATTTTAGTTTATCATGAACATTTTCTGCATGTGCAGGAGGCAATTAAAAGGGAGAAGGAGATAAAAGGGTGGTTACGGGAGAAAAAACTTCGGCTTATATCATCGATAAATCCGTACTTCAAGTCATTTAATAAGGAGGTTGTACCTAATTGGCCTCCAAGGGAATCAGAAATAAGAAACAGATATTAACCATTTGTCATTCTGAACGATGGTGAAGAACCCTATCCTGTTTTGTAATACGGCACATTTGGGATAGGGTGTTTCGCTATCGCTCAACATGACAGTGTTTCTGTCCTTCTGAACGGAAGTGGAGAATCTTATCCTGTTTTGTAATACGACACATTTGGGATAAGATGTTTCGCTGTGCTCAACATGACAGTGTTTCTGTCTTTCTAAGCGAAAACGAAGAATCTTATCTGGCTCTGTTTTATAACACATTTGGGATAGGGTGTTTCGCTATCGCTCAACATGACAAAGCCATTAAAAAACCACCACTGTCATGTTTACCAAATCGGCGTTATGAGCAACAGTTACGTTTTGCACTTGGGCTTCAGGTGTATTTTCAATAAGCGTGTGCGGTGCGGGATTATCAATAGTAGATGCTGTTACGGGAGCTACCTCCTGAACTTCTGGCGCAGGGGATTTGTTTGTTTTCGGAGTTACAAGGGGTGTTTCAGCAGGGGAAGGTTCTGTTTTATGTTCCGCTACAATAGTAGGGGCGGGGCGGGTTAGTAATACCCCCGTTACTACTGCTATAACCACTAATGAAGCTGCAATAGATAATGGAGTAGTATATTTTTTAAGTACAGTAAAGCCTTTTTTAGTTTGCTTGCCGTGCTTTCGGGCAAATGCTTGTGCAAGTTGCTGTTTCACATCATTAGATGGAAGAGTAGTGTCAGAATTGTCAATCACCTCTTCAAGGTTAACCAGCAGGTTGCGAATGTTGTTGAACTCAGCCTCAGTAGCTACCCATTCAGCTACTTGTTCCTTCTCCTCAACTGATAGTTGGACATAGCTTTTTTCAAGTATCAATTGCTCTATAAAGTCAGGGTATTTCATTGCTGTAATAGGGTTTTAAAAGGTGTTAATTTTTGTGACAAGGCTTTTAAGGCATAAAATAACCTTGATTTTACGGTGCCCTCGGAGCATTCCATTACCGTCGCAATTTCTTTTAGGCTCAAATGGTCAAAATACCTCAATTGAAATGTTTGGCGATGGTTTTCGCCCAATTGTTCCAACTCCGTTTCAAGGGCGGCCAAAAACTGTTTATTATCAAACAAATGTTCTTGTATGGCAGGCAAAGCGGGTTCATTTACCGCAGGTTGCTGCATAATGTCATTATCAGGCGATTGGTGTTTCATGCGCCGGTATTCGTTTTTGCATAGGTTATGAGCCGAACTGTACAGCCATGTTTTAAAACTTCGAGAGGGATTAAACAGCTCCGGCTTTTCGATAATGTTTAAAAACAGCTTATGCAAGCAATCCTCTGCCAGTTCTTTATCCTTCCAAAGCATACGGGTAAAATAGCCCAGCAATTTTTGGGAATAGCGGTTATACAACTCCTCAAAAGCACGCGAATTGCCCGCTGTTGCTTTTTGCATCAGTTCTTCGTCGGTGTTTTTTGCAAGCGGGGTTTTAAACAACTGCATCCTTCTAATTGAAATACGATTGGTAGTTGTTCCAAAATCCCAGTTGTTTGGCAAAATCTTTAGCTGCCTGTTTTACTTGTTCAGCTTTAACTGTATCAGCGGTTTTATAATGGCGATACAGGGTAATATACCCCGGCATCAGGTTTTGCAGAACTTCTGTGCCGATAGCAGGTATGGTAACCGCGGGCTGCTTTTTAACAAGGGTATTGTATAAAACGGCAATATTATCAACGGGTACGCTTGAGTATTGGTAGCACACTCCTACGTTGTGCAATTGGGCAATAAGAGAAGAGTTGTAATAATCAGGATTAACAGTAAGTGATATATATGTTGGTTTGCCCTCCGGTATGGTGTTTATTATCTTTTGCAGCAATGGCGTATTAGAAGTTATCTTATCGGTTTGTTCACGAACCTTTTCTACAAATTTTAAACTAAGAACAGTGATGTGTTTTCCCGTTTTCTCAGCAGCCAACCATAAGGCATACGTATCATATTCACCGTTAGTAATCACATAACTGCTGTCGGGCAGGTTATCAGCCATAGCTTTGCACAAGGCATATAATCCTGTACGCGGAGCTATTTGCGGCAGTTTTTGCAGTAGTAGGTTCCGTTTTGAGTAATTACCTGTATGGTTGTAGTATTTTACCAATTCAGGCAAAATAATAGGGTGTTGCGGGTTTATCTTTTCTGCATCGGTGAGAAGTGGTATTGCTTCTTCATACGTTGTAGTTTCAAAATAATGCACCATCAGGGTTTCAAAACTCCTTTGGGTGATTGCGCTGTCCATTTTGGCTGCAATTGAAGTCAGCAATTTTTGCCCATCGGCGGGTATAACCCCCTTATTGCTTTGCTGTTTGTGCATACGCACAACCATATAATAGTTAAACCAGTTTTGGGCATTGTGGCTTTCAGTTTGGCATAATTGTGCCCAAATGCTCGCCTGCCTTTGCAGCGTTTTTACTGTCGAAGCGTTGTAATGGGTAGCCATAAGGGTTTCGGCACGTTGTGCATTAAGGGTTTGTTCAAGCGATTCAAGACCCGGGCTTTGGCCCCAAAGCACTTGTATTGCTGCAAAAAGTACGATTATGAATGTTACAAAAAATTTCATTTACAAAAGGCTGTACACACCAAAAGGTATAAGGTTCAAACGGAAGTTACAATTATATATTTCTTTAGCTGATATGCGTTGTGGGATAGTGTTATGTATATGCAGGCGGCAACCTGCTTATACCAAAAATTTTAGGTCAAAACTTTAGCTTTTCAACTGAAATAAAAGCCTATTTTTGCGCACCCAAAAATTCATATCATGATAATAGGAGTTCCTAAAGAGATAAAAAACAACGAAAACCGCGTGGCAGTTACCCCAGCGGGCGTTAAAGAACTTATGAAACACGGCCATACCGTGTATGTGCAATCAACTGCCGGTGTAGGCAGCGGCTTTGCTGACGAGGATTACTCAAGTGCCGGTGCTAAAATGCTTCCTACTATTGAAGAAGTGTATGGCATTGCTGAAATGATTATCAAGGTAAAAGAACCTATCCAATCAGAATATAAACTTATCAAGAAAAACCAACTTGTATTTACATACTTCCACTTTGCTTCATACGAGCCATTAACACACGCTATGATTGAAAGCGGCGCAGTTTGTCTTGCGTATGAAACAGTGGAGAAAAAAGACCGCAGCTTGCCTTTGTTGGTTCCTATGAGCGAAGTAGCCGGTCGTATGTCAATCCAAGAAGGTGCAAAATACCTTGAAAAACCTTTAAAAGGTCGCGGTATTTTGTTGGGTGGCGTTCCCGGTGTTAAACCTGCCGAAGTATTAGTACTGGGCGGTGGTATAGTGGGTACACAAGCTGCTAAAATGGCTGCCGGTTTGGGCGCACACGTAACCATTATGGATGTATCGTTGCCCCGCTTGCGTCAGTTGGATGATATTATGCCTGCTAACGTGGATACCATGATGAGCAATGAGTATAACATCCGTGCGATGATTCAGCGTGCCGACCTTATTATCGGTGCGGTATTGATACCCGGTGCTAAAGCTCCTCACCTTATCACCCGTGATATGTTGAAGATAATGAAACCCGGTACTGTGTTGGTTGACGTTGCAGTTGACCAAGGCGGTTGTATCGAAACCTGCAAACCAACCACACACGAAGACCCAACCTATATTATTGATGATATAGTACACTACTGTGTGGCCAATATGCCCGGTGCAGTACCTTATACCAGCACACTTGCACTTACCAATGCTACCTTGCCATACGCCATACAATTGGCAAACAAAGGGTGGGTTGCAGCTTGCCGCGATAACGAAGAATTGAAGCTTGGTTTGAATGTGGTAAACGGTAAAGTGGTTTACCAAGGTGTGGCTGATGCCTTTAACCTGCCAATGAATAATGTTGACGAAGTATTGGGTTCACAAACTGCCTAATTGCTTTTAGCAAACTATACGCACCCTCTTTATTGTTCATCAGTAAAGAGGGTGTTTTTATTATCGGCCATAGGTACTAAATGTTTCAAATACTATGCAACAGCTATTCATTTGCACAAAATGAGCAACGTTTTTATTTGGTAGCGTGCGCAGGGTACAATAAATTCGCTTTTTTCTATGGGTAAAAGTTTATACGTATTACTAAAACTAGCGAATCTTGTTTTGTGCGTGCTGCTCATTACCACATGGATATTATTCTCTCACATGGGTTTTAATGCTTTTAGCGAAAGCGATAACATGTACGAACCCGAAGTGGCTCTTTTGTATCAAATCGGCTTAATAACGCTATTGTTTACTATTGTTCCTTTAGTATTGAGCATTATGCTGAAAGAGACACACAACAAACTGTTCTTCTTTGTACTCACCTTATTCAATATCTTTTTAATTTTTATTATAGTGGTGTTGTTTACCATTGCCGATACGTATTAGTTAAAAACCCCTGTGCCTATGACACCGTTGTTAAAAAAGCTAAACTATAAAGCCCAAACTGAGGTGGTGCTTGTGAACCTGCCCGCAGATTTGCAATACCTGATTACCGATTTCGGGGTTACGGCCAATGTAATTACTGATGCAACGGACACTGATGTAGTGCAGTTTATGATGGCTTTTTGTACCAAACAAACAGAAGTGGATGAAATAGCCCAAGCGTTACTGCCAAAGGTAGAAGGCGATGGAGTAGTGTGGTTTGTGTACCCTAAAGGAACATCAAAACGATATAAATGCGAGTTTAACCGTGATAACGGGTGGCAATTAGTAGGGAAACAAGGTTTTGAAGGGGTGCGTATGGTGGCAGTTGACGAAGATTGGTCGGCACTAAGGTTTCGTAAGGTACAGCACATTAAAACCATGACTCGTAGCTTTGCCATGACCAAAGAAGGAAAAGAGAAAGCAAAGAAATAATAAATGTGCTTACAGCAGCGTTTTCAAATACTTTGTAGTCAGTAACAAATAAATGATATTTGCATTTTATGCAAGAGGCAAGTGCATCAACATTAACAGCGCAAGTAAACGATAAAGCCTTGGTAGAGGAGTTTATAAAGGGAAATGAAAAAGCCTTTGAAACCCTATTTAAAAAATACTACCAAATGTTGCGCAAAGTAGCCCAATATATGTTGGATGACTTGGAACAAGCCGAAGAACTGGTGCAGGATGCCTTTGTAAACATTTGGGAAAAGCGAAGTAATGTTAATCCCGACGCATCTTTTAAAAACTATCTGATAACAGCCGTGCGCAACCGTTGCCTTAACCACATAAAGGCGAAGAAGAAAACCCACTCGATTGACGATGATGAAATTTGGCAGGAGCAATTAGTAGCAGACAGTCGCACCGAGGCTGCTGTTAACTTTAAAGAAATGCACCGCGCTATTGAGCAGGCTATTGATAAATTGCCCGAGCAATGCCGTATTATCTTCCAACTTAGTCGCCACGAGGGTATGAGCTATAAAGAAATAGCCGAAGCACTTGATATTGCCCCAAAAACCGTTGAGAACCAAATAGGCCGTGCCCTAAAAGTACTAAAAGTGGAATTGAAAGAGTACTTTCCGTTATTCCTCATCTTTTTTAACTGAAAATCAGTTTATTATAAAATTTATTAAACTTTTTTTATACCTGCGTTGGGGGTAGCAGGGGGGTGTTTGTGTATATGCTTATGTAAACAAACTATAAAAACAATACACAAATGAGAACTATGAAAACCAAAGTTATGTTAGCCGCTCTAATTGCTGCATTTGCAATCACAATGTTCAGTTCATGCACCGGAGGTGACTGCGACGAAGTTCAACCAACTGAGCAAAGCACTAACAACTAACAGTAAACAAAACAAACTATTTAGAAAACAACAATTAATCTGCTTACGAATTAAAACTATGAAAAAACAAATTGGATTGATGATGACTGCTGTTGCAGTACTTGCTTTAACATTCACTTCTTGTAAAAAAGACGAAGAAAACCCCACGCCATCACCGGCACCCGCTCCCACAAAAACACAGCTTTTAACTGCAAAAAGCTGGAAAATGGCCTCGATGAAGGTAGGTACAATGGACTATTTTGGCTTTTTGCCTGCTTGCCAAAAAGATGATTTTTTAACTTTTAAAACCAACTTGACAGTGGTTGATGATGAGGGGGCAACAAAATGCGACCCTGCTGACCCACAAACCGAAACTTCAGGATGGTCGTTCATTAACAATGAAACCGCGATACTTTCTGAATCTACCGATACTTTGAAAATCATTAAGTTAACGGCGGATACTTTAAAGGTTGAAACCAAATTCGAAAATGACGAAGGCAAACGAGAGATTGCAAATATGACCTTTATAACAGTGAAATAAAAACTTAGGGGAAAGGTGCAATGTACCTTTCCCCATATTAATTTTGGCGATATGATAACACCTGTACTAATTGGCAAATACCTTTCGCACCAGTGCACTCCCGAAGAAGCAAGGATGATAGAGTCGTGGATTGGCGAGAGTACTGAGAACAAAGGCCTTTTTGTGAGGCTTAAAAATATGTGGGACGAAACCGGACAGGTACGCCCCTTGGCCGAAGTACAGCAAACCGAAGCAGCATGGCAAAAAGTTCAAAGCCGTGTTCAGCAAAAAACCATTACACAACCCAAACGCAAATCACTTTCATACATTTTAACCCGTGCAGCCGCCGCTGCAATAATTATTTTAGGCGTGGTATCATTTTATGTAATAAACTATAACAGCGGTAACGAAGCTGTGGTGAAGATGGTTGAAATATCAACCAAAAAGGGTGAGAAACGCCAGTTGGCACTTGCCGATGGCAGCAAAGTATGGCTAAACGCTGAAAGTACTATTAAATACCCCGAAGATTTTAGCGGCAGCACCCGCGAGGTGTATGTGGACGGAGAGGCTTATTTTGAAGTGGAACGGGATGAGGCCAAACCTTTTATGGTGCATACCGGTGAATTAGTTACCAAAGTGTTGGGCACATCATTTAACGTGATGGCCTATCCTGAAAGTGATGAAATTGCTGTGGCACTTGACGAGGGTAAAGTAGCCGTGTATAGCGACAGTAACCTTGTAGAGTTATTGCCCGGCAATATGGCCATTTACGGAAAAACCTCACACCGTTTACAAGCAATGCCAATGCCCGATAAACACAATGAGTGGCGCAAGAATGTGATTGATTTTAACAATATTCCACTTTCACAAGCTGCTTCAACCATAAACCGTTGGTTTAATGCCAATGTGGTTATTGATGATAAAAAATTAGAAACCTGCCGTATTACCGCCAGTTTCAATAATCCAACCCTTGATGAAGTGATAGAAATTCTATCCTCAGTATTACCTATTGAGATAGAAGAGAGGGACGGCGCATACCACATTAAGGGGGAAACTTGCGAATAGCGGCTCAATATCCCTACAAACAAGTGAAAACAAACAAAACAACACTGCTGCGCCTTCTTCCGCTTGTTATTTTAGTACTGGTAACAGTACATAGTAAGGCTACCGAAATAGTCTTGCTCAACAAACAAATAACCTACAAGGCCAAACAAGTATCATTGAAAAAAGCCCTTGCTGAAATTGGGGCTAAACACGACATAAAGTTCTCTTACAGCGAAAGCATGGTGCCTGTGAGCAACCTTGTAAACATCAACGTGCAAAACAAACCCCTTTCGCAAGTATTAGATGCTATACTACATACCACAGTTACTTATAAAGAACTGAACGGGCAAGTGGTACTAATGCGCAAGAAAAACGCAGGCAAACCCACACTTACTATTAGTGGCTATGTGAGCGAAAAAGGCAGCGGAGAGTTGCTTTTAGGAGTAAACATATATGTACCGGGTACATCAATGGGTACAACCACCAATGCCTATGGGTTTTATTCACTCTCACTACCAAAAGGAACGTACAAACTTGCGTATTCATACATTAGTTATGAAACCCAGATAATAGATGTTGAGCTTACTGCGGATAAAGAAATAAATATTACCCTTGACGGTATAAAAGAAGTATCGGCCGTAGAAGTTGTAGCCGAAAGTGTGGTGAAGGAGAGCAATAAAACGCAAATGAGCAGTATTGATATTCCGGTGGAGCAGATAAAAGAAATACCTGCCCTGTTGGGAGAAAAAGACGTTCTTAAAGTGATACAACTAATGCCCGGTGTGCAAAAGGGCAGCGAAGGCCAAAGCGGTTTTTATGTACGGGGCGGAGGGCCTGACCAAAACCTTATAATACTTGACGGTGCTCCTGTTTACAACGCCTTTCACCTTTTTGGGTTTTTCTCACTATTTAACGGCGATGCGTTAAAAAGCGTAGAGTTGATAAAGGGCGGTTTCCCTGCCCGTTACGGTGGCAGGCTTTCATCAGTGCTTGATTTGCACATGAAAGAAGGGCACAAAGAAAAGTATAGCGGTGAGGTAGGCATTGGCCTTATTTCATCGCGGTTTACTGTTGAAGGCCCGCTAAAGAAAAACAAATCATCCTTTATATTATCGGGTCGAAGAACATACATAGATGCTCTTATGCAGCCATTTCTGACCGGTAACGAAAAAGGCGGGTATTATTTTTACGATTTAAACGCTAAAGTAAATTACGATTTAGGTAAAAAAGACAAAGTGTATTTGAGCGGTTATTTTGGTAAGGATAAATTTTATGCCAGTTCAGACTATACATCTTCAAGAAACAAATTCAGGTTTGAATGGGGAAATGCCACCGCCACCGCTCGTTGGAACCACGAGTTCTCTAATAAACTGTTTGCCAATGCTTCGGCCATATTTAGCAACTATCGGTTTTTAGTAGGGGCATCAACGCTTGAAAAAATAAGCAATAATGAGTTTAACCTGCGTTTTTATACCCAAATAAGGGATTATGCCCTTAAATATGATTTGGATTATTACCCAGCCAACGGACACCATGTAAAAATGGGAGTAACCAGTACCCTGCACCATTTTACTCCAAGTGCGGTGGTATATAAAAACACTTTTTCAGACGAAGACCTTAATAACAAGAAAACCATTACAGGCTTTGAAACAGGATTGTATGCCGAAGATGATATGAGGCTAAGCAAACGATTTAAGGTTAATGCAGGCTTACGCATCAGCCACTTCAATAATCGTAACAAACACTATATTAATCCTGAGCCGCGTATAGCATCAGCCTATCAGATAAATAAAGATATGGCGGCAAAAGCATCGTTTGCGGTAATGAACCAATACATGCATTTAGTGAGCAATACCGGTATAGGCCTGCCTACTGATTTGTGGGTTCCGGCTACTTCAAGCATTCCCCCGCAGCGCAGTATGCAAGTAGCGGCGGGATTGGTTAAAGATTTTACTAAGCAAAATCTGGCCATTACCGTTGAGGGTTACTATAAAAAAATGAATAACATATTGGGCTATAAAGAAGGTGCTACCTTTTTGGTTTTTGATGACCCCGCCAGTGCCGATAATTATTCGTGGGAAGAGAATGTTACATCAGGGCAAGGCTGGAGTTACGGTGCCGAATTTTTAGTACAAAGAAAAAAAGGAAGGTTTAGCGGTTGGGTAGGATATACACTTAGCTGGACTCAATTGCAGTTTGACGAGTTGAACCTCGGCAAAAAATTCTGGGCACGTTACGACCGCCGCCACGACATATCGGTAGTGGGTATTTATAAGATTACTAAAAATGTATCGGTATCAGCCACATGGGTATATGGTACCGGACAGGCCATTACCTTGCCGCGTGCAACCTATACGGGCGTGTTGCACGACCCTGCATTGGGGTATCCGAGTAACAACACCTCAACCACTGAATTGGTTGATTACGGGGAGAAAAACAATTTTCGTATGGCACCCTACCACCGTATGGATTTGGGTATAAGGGCTGATAAAGTACGCGAAAAATATACCCGCACCATTGAGTTTAGTTTTTACAATGTGTATAACCGTAAAAACCCTTTCTTTTACTACACCACTACTGAAAATGGTATTACCAAACTAAAACAAATTAGCCTGTTCCCTATTATTCCTTCAATATCACTCAGCTATAAATTTTAATCCCATGATAAAATTAAAGACAGCAGTAATTAATGCCTTAGCATTGTTGGGTTGCATGGGATTTGCCTCGTGCGAGCAGGATGCCACTAATGTAGATATACCTGTAATTGAACCCAAACTGGTAGTGCAGTGTTTTGTATCTCCGCAAGAAGAATACATAAGGGTATTTGTAAGTATGTCAAATCCCGTATATAACAACAATAACACCGTTAACGAAAAGTGGGTGCGTGATGCAGATGTAAAAATTTCAGACGGTATTACTACCAAGCAGGTGGTTTTTGAACCGCTTTCTGATACCCATTATGAGCTTAGTGCAACACAAATGCCCATAGTGGCAGGTAAAACGTATACTTTGATGGTAAACACCAAAGACGGCCACAGTGCTAAAGCTACTTGTACAGTGCCTTACCATTCAGATACGGCATCACTAACTTACAAATGGGATACAACGGCAAACAGAGATGATAATATAGGCCAGATTACACGCACAGTGAGGCTGAATATGGATTGGAAAGATATTGCAGGCGGCAGTAATTATTATCGGGCAGGTGCTTTTGTGAGGAGAGTGCAGACAAACAGTTCATCAGGTGAGTCATTCCAGATAATGTACGGCCCCACATATAGCGATTTGCAAACTGATAAAAGCAAAGACGGCCAAAAAATGGTTATGAATGATTTGTCGGCAGAAGTGGTTGAACAGTTTGGCGGTGTGGTAGGGGGCTTTTCATACAGGCCTGTAGGCATAAGAATGTTTATACTATCGTGCGATGAAAACTATTACAAATACCACAAAACAGCAGTAAACAACGGTGGCGACCCGTTTTCAGAACCTACATTGGTTTATAGCAATATACAAGGCGGATTAGGTTGTTTTGGTGCTTTCAATGAGTACATTAAAGTGATTGATTTTTAACCCCGCGTTTAGCCGTAAACAACCACAAAAGGGCAATAACTCCCAACACAGTATTATACACCAGTTGTGTACCGTGATTAAGCGTGGCATAAGCTAGCGTATTAACCCCGCTGATACTATACATTACCAATAATTGACCCACCAAAAAATGGTACAATCCTGCACCACCTGCCTGTATTGGCAGTGATTTGGCGATAGCACCAACGGCCATTACTGTGAAGGCGGCAGCTACCGTAAGATTTTGGGTAGCATCAAAGGCAAAAAACCATAAATAGCTGGTTAAAAAATAGCTAAACCATATAAGCACGGTATAAAGCAAAAACAACAACGGTTTTTTGAGGCTGAAAATACTCACCAACCCCTCAACAACTCCCCTGATAAACAACACTATTTTATTGCCAACGTTTAGTTTTTTGAGCCTGCGGGCAATAAGCAGCAGCACAATCAATCCTATTATTCCCGCAAATAGTAATCCGGTAAATATGTAAAGGGCGTTGCCGTTGGTTTTATCATTAATAGGGGTAAAAATATGAACGTTGAAGAAATCGCCCAAAAAAGCTGCCTGCAATCCAAAAGCAAGGGCTACACAAATTAATAAACAAACCAAATCAACCGCCCGTTCGGTAAACACAGTGCCAAAACTTTTGGCAAATGGCACTTTAGCAGTTTCTTGTAGCGATATGCAGCGGCTTAACTCACCCACACGCGGTGTACCTATGTTTACAAAATAGCCATACATGAGCGCAAAAAACGATTGTTTAAAAGTGGGTTTGTGTGCCACAGGTTCAAGCAAAAGCTGCCAACGTAATGCGCGGGCGGTACTGCCCAGCAGGCTTGAGCAAAGCACAGGCACAACCCAACGGTAATCAGCGTTTTTAAGCTCCGCGCCCAATGCCTGTAAATCTTTACCTGCAAAGGCATAATACAGCGATATAATGGCTAATACTGCAAACGCACCGTTAATTAGCCACGATTGAATTTTTTTAGTATCCTTCACAAAAACAAATAGGGCAACCGTTTGCCAAGGCTCAAAAATATATGAATTATGCGGATAATAAACGGAGTTAGCGTGCAGGTATCGCTTCAACCAATTCGCCAAGTTGGGTAATATCTTTCAGCACCTCAACATTTGATGGGAAACAAAGGCAATCGTTATTAAGCACTAAATAGCCCGTAAGCAGGATAGTAGTATCAGGCCAGCATTTAGAAAGTTTGTTTATAAAGCCCTGAACTCCCTGCTCTGCAAACGCCGAAGTGATGGATGAAAGCACATAATCAGGCTCGTAAAAATCAAACAGCTTGCCCAAATCAGCATAGGGTAGGTTTTGCCCTAAATACACCACCTTGTGCCCCCTTGCCCGCAAAAAATAATTGGCAAACAGCAATCCTATTTCGTGCGTTTCACCTTCAGGCAAAAACAACAGAAACTTCTTCCCGTCAGGGCTTTGTTTGCCTGTTTGGGCATCAATGGCCACATACAGTTTTTGACGGATAAGATTGGTAATAAAATGCTCGTGGGCAGGGTGCACAGCCTCGGTCATCCACAACACCCCAATTTGGTGCAAAAACGGAAACACCACTTGTATAATAGTGTCTTCAAGCCCCAACTTTAAAATGTTTGACGAAAGGATATTATTAAAAGCCTGTTCATCTAAACTAAACATAGTAGAGATAAGGGCTTTTACCTGTGCTGATTGCGGCGAGTTTTTCTCTGAAACCAAAAGCACCGTTTCACGGATTTTATCGCGAGACATTTTGGCTATTTCCGAAATCTTTATGCCGTAGTTATTCAGGATAGATACATTAAGGATAAAGCGCAAATCGTCGTCATCGTAATACCGTATGTTGGTATCCGTACGTTTGGGCACAATAAGATTATACCGTTGCTCCCAAATTCGCAAGGTATGAGCCTTTATGCCCGTGATACATTCAATATCCTTTATCGCAAACCGCGTCATTTTCCTATGTATAAAGCACAAACACTTAATTGTGATGTTTGTTTATAGTATCGGTAAAAATTTACATTTGTTACGGGCAAATTACAGCCAAACACATATACAGTGCAGGCTTTTAAAAATATATAATTTACATTTTATTAACACCTGATGAAACACATACTTATAACCGGCGGCTCAGGATTGGTGGGCAGTGCCGTAACTCCTTTCTTAACTCAAAAAGGATACACGGTTTCACACTTGGGGCGCAAAGAAAACCTTAACGGGGCAATAAAAACCTACCGCTGGGATTATAAAACAGGAGAAATAGATATAAAAGCGTTTGAAGGCGTAGATGTAATTATAAACCTTGCAGGAGCCAATGTGGCAGGCGACAGATGGACAAGCGCATACAAAAAAGAAATTTATGATAGCCGTGTGCTCTCAACCCGTTTGTTGTATGAAACCGTTAAAAGCCATCAGATACCTGTTAAAAAAATGATATCGGCATCAGCCACAGGATATTACGGAGACAGTCTTTCATTAGTGGATGAAAATACACCGCCCTCAAAGGACTTTTTATCACAGGTATGCGCTGATTGGGAAACCGAAGCTAAAAAATTTGAAGAGCTATCCATACCCCTCACCATTTTGCGTATAGGGATTGTATTATCACCCAAAGGAGGTTTTGTACCCGAAATGGCCAAACCCATAAAAATGGGTTTTGGTACCGTGTTGGGTAGCGGAAAACAGCAAATAAGCTGGATACACATTAATGATTTGTGCGGCATTGCGCTAAAAGCCATTACCGACGGTGGTTTCACAGGCCCTTATAACTGTGTTACTCTCAACCCTACTACCAATGCCCAAGCTACCAAGCTGTTTGCAAAACTGCTGCACAAACCTTTGTGGTTGCCCAATGTGCCTGCGTTTGCCCTTAAAATTATTTTAGGCGGTATGAGTTATGAACTGCTGGTGAACCACTATGTATCAGGGCAAAAAGTAGTAGATGCAGGGTATGAATTTACCTACACGGATTTTGAAGCTGCGTTAAAGGCTGCCCTAACCAACAGTTGATATGGCAGATGAAATAAGTGTGTTTTGGTTTCGGCGTGATTTGCGGTTAACCGATAATGCCGGACTGTACCATGCCTTAAAATCGGGATTGCCTGTGTTGCCTGTTTTTATTTTCGATAAGAATATACTAGACGAGCTGGAGGATAAGGCAGATAAAAGGATATTGTTTATACACCAAGCCTTGCACCATTTAAAAACCGAGCTGGAAGAAATGGGCAGCACCTTGCAGGTATATTACGGTACCCCGATTGATGTATGGAAGGAAATAACCAATACATACACCATTAAGAAAGTATTTACCAACCACGATTACGAACCCTATGCCAATGAGCGTGATAAACAAATAGAGGAGCTACTGGGTGCAAAGGGAATTTCGTTTCACACCTATAAAGACCAAGTAATTTTTGAGAAAGATGAAGTACTGAAACCCGACGGCACTCCCTATACCGTTTACACCCCGTACAGCAAGGTTTGGAAAAACAAGCTGAACGATTTTTACCTGAAACCCTACCCAACCGAACGGTATTTTGAGAATTTCATAAAAGTAGCCCCTGCAAGGTGGGTGTCGATTGAAGAGTTGGGCTTTGTGCAAACAGAGGCTTTGTTTCCGCCAACGGTAGTTTCGCAGGAGTTGATTAAAAACTATGCAAACACCCGCGATATACCGGGCATACACGGTACCTCAAGGCTGGGAGTGCACTACAGGTTTGGTACGGTAAGCATTAGAGAGAAAGCAGTAAAAGCAAGCCTGTTAAGTGAGAAATACTTTAATGAGTTGATATGGCGTGAGTTTTACATGAGTATCTTACACCACTACCCGCACGTAATAGGTAACTCGTTTAGGCGGGAATACGATGCCATACAGTGGAGCAACGATGAGGCACTGTTTAAACGCTGGTGCGAGGGAAAAACAGGCTACCCATTGGTGGATGCCGGAATGCGCGAATTGAACGAAACAGGATATATGCACAACCGTGTGCGGATGGTGGTAGCCAGTTTTTTAACCAAACATTTATTGATTGACTGGCGGTGGGGCGAGGCATATTTTGCCCAAAAGTTACTTGATTTTGAATTGGCAAGCAACAACGGCGGCTGGCAGTGGGCAGCAGGGTGCGGAGTGGATGCCGCTCCGTATTTCAGAGTGTTTAATCCTGAGCTGCAATTGCAAAAATTTGACCCGCAAGGGGTGTATGTACGCCGTTGGGTACCTGAGTTTGGGACTCCGTTATATCCCCGCCCTATTGTTGATCACAAAGCAGCCCGTGAGCGGTGTTTAAAGGTGTATCAAACAGCATTAAAAGACCAAAAAGGAATTTTGTTGTAAATAACCGTTCTTTCAAGCGTCATCGCTTGAAAAGGTGTAATTGTGGCGTGACGCCACTAACAACAAAAGCTAAATTTTACAAAACATTCCCAAAGCGTTCAAGCTTTGGGGAACGACCCACCACACTTTAGCAAGCTCGATATATTTCAGCAGGCTCAGCGTACCCCGTTCTTTCAAGCGTCATCGCTTGAAAAGGTGCAATCGTGGCGTGACGCCACTAGCAACAAAAGCTAAATTTTACAGAACATTCCCAAAGCGCGGACGCTTTGGGGAACGACCCACCACACTTTAGCAAACTCGATACATTTCAGCAGGCTCAGTATGACTTTTTTACATAAGTTTGCCTTGATGCTACTGCAAATCAATAATCTTTCCCTATCGCTCACTACTGATAACGACATTTTTGATGCGCTAAAGGGCATCAGTCTTGCTGTTGATGCACAGCATTGCACAGCAGTGGTTGGTGAAAGCGGCAGCGGAAAAACCCTTACATCGCTGGCAGTGATGGGTTTGTTGCCTAAGCAAGCCGTGCATAGCATCAGTGGAGAATTGCTTTTTACATCGCCCACAAAAGGCACTATTGATTTACTGAAACTGCAACCGCACGAGTGGCGCGAATTGCGGGGCAAAGAAATAGCTATGATATTTCAGGAGCCGATGACGGCTTTGAACCCTGTATATACTTGCGGCAAACAATTGTTTGAAAACATTGCAGTGGGCAACAAGCTCAACAAAAAAGCGATAAAACAAACGGCTTTTGATTTACTGGCCGAAGTGAAACTTAATGAGCCTGAACGCATATTGGCATCGTACCCGCACCAATTATCGGGCGGGCAACGCCAACGGGTAATGATTGCTATGGCACTGGCACAAAACCCGGCCTTATTAATTGCTGATGAACCAACCACTGCATTGGATGTAACGGTGCAGGCATCAGTAATACAATTGTTGAAAGAATTGCAACAAAAACGCGGGTTGGGCATTTTGTTTATCTCGCACGATTTGGGATTGGTGAAATCCATTGCCCCCCATGTGACGGTGATGTACAAAGGCAAGGTAATGGAAAGCAATTCAGCTCAAGGGATATTTGCATCGCCCCAAAATATTTATACCCAAGCATTGCTAAAATGCAGCCCTGCGGCTAACCCTAATGTAAGTGTACTGCCTGTATTAAAAGATTTTTTTGACGATACTCCGCAAGGGTTGGTGAAAAAGGAGTTTATCCCCCCTGCCCCTTTGGCTAAGAAAGTTCTGCCGCAAGAGCCTGCCATCCGTATTACTAATTTATGCGTGGAATATGGCAGCGACGGTGGGTTTAGTTTCTTTAAAAAGAAGACAGGCAAAAAGGTGCTTGACAATGTTTCGCTGGAAATATATAAGGGTGAGACGCTGGCCGTTGTGGGTGAAAGCGGTAGCGGAAAAACCACGCTGGGTATGAGCATTTTGCAAACTACACGTATTACTTCAGGTACTGTTGAGTATGACGGCGTAAGTGTATCGCTAAAGAACTATAAAGCCCGCAAGGCATTTAGAAAGCATTTCCAGTTAGTTTTTCAAGACCCTTATTCATCGCTGAATCCGCGCATAAGTATTGGTAAACAGATAGAGGAAGCTGTGCGGAATTTTAATCCCTCAAAAAACAGTCGTAGCCGCACTATTGAGTTGTTGCAAATGGTGGGGATGGATGAAACGGCTTACAATAAATATCCGCACGAGTTTTCGGGCGGACAACGCCAGCGTATTTGTATAGCCCGCGCACTTGCTCCCGACCCTAAGTTTTTGGTGCTTGACGAGGCGGTATCAGCACTGGATGTATCGGTGCAGGCGCAGGTACTAAATCTTTTAAAGAAACTGCAACAAGAGTTGGGGTTAACGTATTTTTTTATCACCCACGATTTGAATGTAGCCCGTTTTAGTGCCGACCGTATTCTTGTGATACAGCACGGCCAGTTGGTTGAGCTGCAAACCACCGAAGATTTATTCAATTCTCCTCACTCAGACTATACAAAACAATTGTTAGGTGCAATGCACTAATGCCTACAAACCTTGATTTGTGTGGTACTATTTTGATTTTTATTACTCTTGGCCTGTGTTTTGGACTTAGGCAGGCATACCTTTACACACTATTTATTTTACCGATATGGAATCTCACACTAAAACACCCATTACCCGCAGCCATGTGAAAGATGGTTATACCTACGAAGAATACAGGTTAATGGGTAAGGATTTATTAAGCCAGAATAAAACCACCGGCTCTAACCAAAGTGAAGCGTTTTTGCATTACAGCAAGCTGAACGACCAACGCATGGACAGGCTGGATAAAACAGCAGTAATTACTGATGAGTTGACTGCATTGATTAAAAACATAAAACGTCCGATGGTGTGGGTTGTACTTACTGAATTGTGGTGCGGTGATGCTGCCCAAAACGTACCTGTTTTTGCAAAAATGGCAGCCGTAAAAAACGGCAGCAGAATACGACTATCGTTATTGCTGAGGGATGAAAACCCCGAACTGATGGATGCCTATCTTACCAACGGCAGCAGGTCTATTCCAAAGTTGATAGCATTGGACGCTGAAACTATGGAAGAACTGTTTGTGTGGGGACCTCGCCCAAAAAGCGCGCAGCAAATAATGCTGGATTACAGAGCCGCAGGTTCACCCGCCGATGTTGATTACAAAAAAGACATACAGGTGTGGTACATTAAAAACCATACTGAAGAATTGCAGCAAGAGTTTACCGCGTTGATAAAACCCTACACCGAATAAAATTACAACATACAGCGCAAAAATCTACTTGGCTTTTGCGCTGTAAAACAGATAGCTTTAAGCGTTTACAGTAATTACTGTTTGCCCTTCCATCTCATCCCAGTTTACACTCACAACGGGATGGGAATAATCCAATTTTTTCATAATAAACACCCCTTCTAAGTTACCCGAGGCTCTTAATGCTGTAGTATTTAGCGGTCTGCTGATTCGGTAAGCTGGTACATCATTGTCAACAAGATATTTCCAAATAGGGTCGGTAACGGCGTTTTCAGCATTATTACCAAAGTTTATTAAAATAGCTTGGGTAATATTGGCTTTGTTATCGCACAACCAATTTCCTGAAATATTCCATTGATCTTTTAAATACTTTGCCGGAGTACTATGAATAATGTACACCTCGGTAGCGGTTTTTACCACCATTCCTCCGCAAGCCGTAAAAGCACCCCACTGTGTTCCGGTGGCACCCGGAGTTGAAGAAGTGACAACTGTATTACCCATTTGGGCATTTAGTGCCGTACTGTCAGCGGCAATTTTTTTGTCGTAGCCTGAACGAAGAGTATCGTCGGCATCATTGGTAAGCTGATTAGTGTTTGTTCCAATGTACTTGTTAGGCATAATAGTGCAATTAATAGGGATGCAATTTGTTAGCAATTCAAAATAAGGCAATACAAACTGCAATACTTCAAGTACTTATACCTGTTTTTAAAAACAGTATAAGTTGGTACCAACAGGACTGCTGCCAACTTATACCCGCTTCACTCAGCTTACACCGTTTCAAGCACGGTGCGGAAAGCCATCAGCTTCTCGCCATACTTTTGCATTGTTTTTAGCTGCAATGCAGGAGCATGGTCGCGCTGATAAACATTGTAATCCTCCATGTTTTTTGCAAAATATTGTATGCTATACGTTACTCCGCTTTCGTCGGGTTGGCGGGTAAGTATCTTGTACATTTTCCACTCTGTAAATTTGCCCGTAGCCATTACCTCGGGTATGTGTATTTGTTTCATCCACGAAAGCCATTCGTGGTGTACGCTGTCTTCAACGTTTACTGTTACATTATATAGTATCATAACTCACTTATAAAAATTTTTTCAGGTTATTCAATTTGTTTTCTGTTTCGGCCAGCTCCATTTCCGGTACAGAATCTTTGGTAATGCCTGCTCCTGCATACGCTACAATACCCTCAGGGGTAATTTGCATACAGCGCAGGTTTACAAATACGCTGGTTTCATCCCCGCAATTCACAGGGCCTAAAAAACCTGCATAATAGCTGCGGTGGTAGTTTTCGTTAGCCAGTATAAACTGCATAGCCTTTTGCTTGGGTAGCCCGCACACTGCCGGCGTAGGATGTAAACGGGGCAATATTTGGGCTGCCAATGTTGCGTTGGCAACGCCCTCTTTCTTAAAACTAATCTCGGTATATAAATGCTCCAACGGGCCGTTTTGTATTTTTCGCCTTGCGGCTATATCTACTTGGGTTGCTTGGTATTCGTTCAAAATATCTTCAATATAACGCACCACCCAAAGCTGCTCTTCGCTCTCTTTCTCGCTCCATTGGGCTTGGTCTTTAAGCTGCGTTCCTGCCAACGCAACAGTGGTTAGCTTTTCTGCTGTCACTTTTAGCAAACTTTCGGGCGTGGCACCTATCCAAGTGCCTACGTCCTTAATACTCACCAACGATACAAAGGCTTCGGGGTATTGGCCGCAAAGGGTGTTAAAAAATTGCAAAGGGCAAAAGCCTTGCGGTGCAGCCAGCATTGTATTTCGCCCCAACACCACTTTATCCATCGCACCTTGCCTAATGGCAGCTACTCCTTTGGCCACATTGGTTACATACCCTGCCTCTGTTTCAAGCGGTAATTGCCCGTCGGCTAAGTAATAATCATTGATGTTTGTTTGGGTAGATGTATTCACATCCGTTATTATCTCGCCGGAAAGAAAAACGGCTTCGCCGTCCGCAAACGGTACAAAGGCAAACCCTGTTTTTCCCTCTCCTATTTGTTGGTATGAAAATGTCGAAGGCTGTGCACATACTATCCCCTGCACTACCGTTGAAGCGGGTAGTTTATACAAGGCAAAGCTGTGCCCTTGTTGTTTATATTCAGCAGGATTAAATTTCAACCTTTCGGGCATATTTAGCCTCTCCGTTTATCTTCACGTTCGACATCGTAAGCCTGCTGATGCAGGTTAAATTACCCTCTTCGTCCTCAATCCGTATCTCCCACACTTGGGTACTTTTACCCACGTGGTACGGACGGGCGATGCCATATACAAAGCCCGTCATTGCTGCTTTCAGGTGGTTGGCATTTATATCCAGCCCCAACGCCACGTATTCGTTGCGGTCAATCACAAGGTTGGCGGCCATACTACCCACTGTTTCTGCAAGCGCAAGGCTGGCTCCGCCATTCAGCATTTTAAGCGGCTGCCAAGTACGGTGGTCAACCGGCATACGAGCCTTCAGGTAATCCTCGGTCAATTCAACGTATTCAATCCCAATATGTTCTGCCATTGTACCCTTGTTCAATGCGTTCAATTGTTCAAGAGGTGTTGTGGCATCCAGTTTATACTTTGTTGTCATCAGGTTTTATTTTCAATTAAAATTCAAGGTGTTATTTTTACCACCTTAAGAGAAAAAGTAGGCAAAAATCACTAATGGCTGATAAAAAAACAATTTACATTACCCGACACGGTGAAACTGAGTTTAACAGGTTAGGGATTATACAAGGCAGCGGGGTTGACAGTGAACTAAATGAAACAGGCCGCCAGCAAGCACAACTGTTTTATGATTTTTATAAAGATACCCCTTTTGATAAAGTATATACTTCGGCTTTGCAACGCACTTACCAAAGTGTGCAACGGTTTATTGAAGAACAGGGCATACCTTATGAACAGTTACCGGAACTGAATGAGATACGTTGGGGTGATTATGAAGGAAAATCGGGCAACCCTCATTGGAGAGATGAATATTTGAAGATGATTGGCGAATGGGAACGGGGCAATCTTGAACACCGCGTGCCCAACGGCGAAAACCCGCTGGAACTGCAACAACGGCAAAAAGTGGCCATACACCACATTATGCAACAGGAGGATGAACAAACGGTATTGATTTGTATGCACGGGCGGGCAATGAAAAGTTTTTTATGCCTGCTTACTGAAACTCCTTTGGAGCAAATGGAACGTTTTAGCCACAGAAACCTTGGGTTGTATATACTGGAGTATGAAAACGGGCGTTATACTATTGTGAAGGAAAATTGTGGCGACCATCTACAAAGTGCCTGATTATTACGTCTATTTAAGTATTCTTGTAGTACAGAGCGAATGAAATTTACTTACTTTATATGTGCTGTTTTTTTACTGGCTGCTGCTCCTTTGTTTGGGCAAATGTCGGCTGAAGCAGATACGTTTGCGGTGGTAAAGGATACTACCGCCAATGAAGCTGATACGGTAACGCAATATTATTTTAAAGAAGAGGATTATAAAGACAGCTTGGCCGTGTACAAGCAATTGTTCGGCAAAAACAAGTTTATCCCCGATACCCTGCAACTGCCTTTTTTTGTTGCCCTTTCTTATTATCCTGAGCTTTATACTGATAAGATTGAGATTGAGGGGAGTATTATGTCGCATACTATGCAGGCAAGGCCCACAAAGGCAAGTGTGTTTAAACGGAAGAGTAAACGGACTTATAAAATCTTTATTAACAACCGTAAAGGGGTGTATAAAGGAATACACCTTGCCAAATTGAATTTTAATATGCGCGTGGGCTTTTTCGGGCACGAGCTTGCACACCTGCTTAGCTATAAAATGCGTAACGGTATGCAGTTGATTGGTATGGGTTTTAAATACGTTTTCTCTAAAAAGTATAAACGGCAGATTGAACGTGAAACAGACATGGAAACGGTGAAACGCGGTTTGGGTTATCCGTTGCACGAAACTAAGAAGCTGATACTGCACAATGAAGATGCTGAAATACCATTAGTGTACCGCCTTAATTCTAAAAAGAATTATATGACGGATGAGGAAGTACTGGACGCTATCCGTCACATTAGTTTTGATAACACCGCCACTAACGTTGAATTAAAAAAATACTAAACAGGTTACTTTACCTAATTATATGCAGCACGGGCACTTTGTCCGTGCTGTTTTTATTTATACCCCTTTCTGAAAACCAGCCTCATTGCTCGAAGATTATCACTCATTAGTGCCCACTCACATAAAATAAACCCCGCTGGTGTAAAACCACTTCGGCAATAGTATAGGTGGCTATACCTTCGTATTGGATTTAGGAATATTACAGTAGTTTTTACAAAGGCTAACTAACTATACTTGGAATATTTATTTGCTGTTTAGGAATATTTACTGAAGAAACGTGATGGAACCCAAAGCAATTTTTGAATTATTGGCTGTTTTTTTAACTGTGGTATATAGCATTCCGCAGGTGGCCAAAGTATATCTTTCTAACTTTCCCAAAGCAGTTTCAGGCATCACCACTGTGCTGATGGTATTCAGCAGCTTGTCTATGCTGTTATTTGGTTATTTCTCTGCCAACATTACTGTACAATCGGCTTATTTATTCCTGTTTTTGTTCAACCTGATAGTTCTACTACTTATTGTACAAAAAGCGGGGGTAAACAAAGTACGTATTGCTATAACCTCATTGGTATTTGCGGCAGGACTTGCCGGTATCGCCTTTTTTCTTCCCAAAGACGGGTTTGGATATTTTGGCGGTATAGTATCCAGTTTTATGGTGATACCCCAAGGATTTAAAATGATACGCCAACGCGAAGCAACGGGAGTATCAGGACTTAGTTACTTGCTGATGGCATTTGCCAGTTTAAGTTGGCTGGCATACGGACACCTAACTGAAAATATGTTGTTAGTACTGCCTAATTTGGTAGTATTTCCTACCGCAGCACTGGTATATATAAACGTGCTTAAATACCGTTCGGCCAATTACTTTTACCAAAGTGTGAAAGCCACCCGATAACGCCTTACTACAAAACATTACTTTTAACAGAGCATACTCTTAAAACCCGCTTCATTGCGGGTTTTTTGTTTCCCGTTCCCCAAAGCGTCAACGCTTTGGAAATGTTTTGTGAAATTTAGCTTTTGTTGTTAGTGGCGTGACGCCACGATTGCACCTTTTCAAGCGATGACGCTTGAAAGAGCAGGTACGCTGAGCTTGCCGAAGTACCCCGAGCTTGCCGAGGGGGCTATTCCTTCAGTCCAATTTTAGTAAGCAGGCCGTAACGCTCAATACCCAATGCTAAAGCACTATAAATAAGCATCAATACAATGCCAACAACCATGTTTACGTGCTGGTATTGGTATTTAAGAATTTCGTGAAAAATATAAAACACGGCCATGCAAAGCAGCAGTGCATATAGTTTGGTAAGCTGGTAGGGGATAGGGAAGTACTTTTTACCCGTTGCATAGCACAAAATCATCATAAACAAATAGGCAATAAGTGTGGCCCATGCTGACCCTTCGTATCCGATAACCGGGATTAGAGTGATGTTTAATACAATAGTTAGTGCCGCTGCCGCTACTGAAATGTATGAGCCGATAAGGGTTTTATCAGCCAGTTTATACCAGATGGAAAGGTTAAAATAGATACCCAAAAACATATTGGCCAATAGCAATATAGGTACAATATGCAGCCCAACATGGTACTCTTTTTTGCTGAGGAATAAATCGGCAAAAAACTGCAAATTGAACGATACCAACAGGAAGATAAGGGCACAAACAATCACAAAATAATTCATCAGCTTGGCATACATCTTCTCTGCCCCCTCACCCCGCGAGCGGGCAAACAAAAAAGGTTCAGCAGCCATGCGGTAGGCCTGTATAAAAATGGTCATTAATATGCTCAGTTTATAACAAGCCCCGTAAATCCCCGAATCGTATTCAGCCCTATCTGCGGGCAATAGCTTCATCAGCAAAATACGGTCAAGCGTTTCGTTTATCATCCCAGCAAACCCCACAAACAGTAAGGGCAGGGCATAAATAATCATTCGTTTCCAAAGCGCGGTATCAAACCCAAAATTAAATTGCAGGTTTTCAGGATATACCAACGGCCAAGTGATAATACTGGCAATCAGGTTTGAGATAAAAATGTAGCCAATTCCCACTTCAGGTTTGTAAATCACCTCAATCCACGTCCAGCCCTCTTTTATCAAGTACGGGCACGCTACTAAAAAGAATAAATTAAGCCCTATGTTGGTAAACATATTAATGGTTTTTACCAACGCGTACCGCTTGGCTTTGCCCATTTGCCTCAGTTTCACAAACGGCAGAGCCACCAACGCATCCAAGCCTGATATGAGAGCAAACCATAAAAAGTATTGGGGGTAGTTGCCTATCTCCATCCAGTCGGCTATCGGCTGTTTAAACAAAACAGCGATGAACAGAAAAAAGAGGGTGGTAATAATTACCGAGTTATAAGCGGTTGAATACACCTTGTCGTTTTCGGGCTGCTCATTGGCAAAACGGAAAAACGTAGTTTCCATACCATACGTAAACAACACATTAAAAAAACTGGCATACGCATACATATTGCTCACAATACCATATTCAGCAGGAGCAAACAGGTCGGTGTATAACGGTACCAGCAAAAAATTAACCAGCCTGCCCACAATAGTGGGTATTCCATAAATGGCAGTTTCTCCGGCTAATTTTTTTAAAACGCTCAAACGGGCACAGTTTTAGCCTGCGAAAATAGTGATATTATACGGTTTGGGTGAAGCACCGCTGCACATACTTGCAAATAGTGTCCCAAAGTGTGAGGATTAAAAACGTTTAGTCAAAAATTTCACACAGTTAAACTACAAACCGATAATTTAAAATATCTTGGTTTTACTTTGCGTTTACTAAAAGTATTGAGCAATACATGCACTTGCTGAAAAAAATATCTCTTTTGTTGCTACTGGCCATCGGCTATACCGGTATGTATGCCCAAGACAATGCCGATGAAGCACTGGCTGCCCAATACTTTGCCAATGGTGAGTTTGATAAAGCGGCTGTTTTATACGAGAAGCTGTTGGATAAGTCCACCCAATCGCCTTACTACTATGATAATCTACTTACCTGTTACTTTAAACTGAAAGAGTTTGACAAGGCAGAAAAAGCGGTAAAGAAGCAGAAGAAACGCTATCCTGATAATCCGTATTACAGGGTTGATTTAGGATTTGTGTATGAAAAGAAAGGGGAGCAAAAGGATGCGGAAGATGAATACGAAGGCTGTTTGAAAAAAATGGGAAAAGAGCCTGCACAAGAAGAGATAGCAGCACTTACCAATGCCTTTGTAAAACGCGACCTTTATCCGTGGGCGATAAAAACCATTGAGAAAGCCCGTAAGTTGTATAGCGATAACAACATTATGGCGTTGGATTTAGGCTCGTTGTATTTGAAGACAGGAAACAAGGAACGGATGATTGCAGAGTACCTGAACCATCTTTCTGTTTTTCCCGAGGAGATAACAGCTGTACAAAACAATTTTTTAGACCGCTTTACCAACGATGAAGATTGGAAACTGCTGAAAAAAGAAATACTGACCCGCATACAAAAAGCTCCTGACGGAGTATATACTGAGATGCTGCTGTGGCTGTTGGTGCAGCAAAAGGATTTTTATGGGGCGTTTCTTCAATTCCGTGCATTGGATAAACGGAATAAGGAAGACGGCAGGCGCATGATTGAACTGGCGGAGCTTGCCATTACCAACGATGCGTTGGACGTAGCAGTTGAATGTTATAAGTACATTATTGGTTTAGGCACTGATAAGATTTTTTACTTAGATGCCCGCAACGGCTTGCTAACGGTGAGTTATAAAAAAATAACCGAAACAGGAGAGTACGATGCAGCGTTTATAACCGAAACCGAAAAGAACTACAAAGATTTTATAGCCGAAGTGGGTGAGAATTATATTTCGGCACCTGCAATGCGCCAATTGGCACACTTGTATAACTATTACTTTGATAAACCAGTACTGGCCATTGAATTGTTACGGCGCGCTATTGAGATACCCCGCATGAATAAATCGTTTACGGCAGAGTGTAAGCTGGAGCTTGGCGATGCGTATCTTGTGTGGGGTGATATTTGGGAAGCCCAACTCTTATACGGACAGGTGGATAAAGATTTTAAGGATGAGCCGTTGGGGCAGGAAGCAAAATTTCGTAATGCCCGTTTATCATTTTATAAAGGTGAGTTTGAGTGGGCACAGGCACAATTGGATGTGCTTAAATCGGCAACCAGTCACC
Organism: Bacteroidia bacterium; assembly: GCA_035906255.1. Lineage (GTDB taxonomy): Bacteria > Bacteroidota > Bacteroidia > UBA8524 > UBA8524 > SB11. The sequence continues at coordinate 83,306 of JAMIFM010000023.1, read as the reverse complement.
TGATTTCTAACAACGCCATCGAATTAAGCATGGTGATACAGGATAACTACGGGTTTGAAGAAGGTGATGACAGTGCATTGATGTTGTATGCGGAAGCCAATTTGCTGTTGTTGCGTAATGCTCCTGATTTAGCCCTGCAAAAGTTAGACAGCATTAAGATAAAATACCCCACCCACTCATTAAATGATGAAGTATTGCTAAGCAAAGCCCGTGTATATGCCAAAAAGAAAATGTTTAAAGAGGCATTGGCTTATTACAGTGAGGTATATACAGGCTTTAGCTACGATATATTAGCCGATAATGCCCTTTTTGAAGCAGCCGAATTGTACGAAAGGCAATTAGAGGATAAAGAAAAGGCCAAAGAATTATACGAAAAGCTGATGCTTGATTACCCCGGAAGTTTGCACACCGTCGAAGCCCGCAAACGTTTCCGTCGCCTGCGTGGGGATAACATCAAAGACATTCCTCAGGATGTGCTTGATTATCAGCAGCAACAATATTAATTTGTTTTTATATAATTTACATTCCTATTACGTGCGTTTCTTGTAATGGGTTGGGTGGTTTTTGTAATTTGATTATCAGATTATTATGGCGTTAAAATTACTTTGTTTATTGGGGTTTTAAGCTGTCGTTTTTAAACTTTGTATTAGTTTATTAATTGACAAAAATTAATTCAATGTTTATATGAACCCTAAATTTTTACCATTAAAATTCATGCTAAAGCACACTTTTATTTTTTTGTGTTTTGTAGCAGCCTCTGCAACAACATTGTTGGCAACTCCGGTTATAACCATTATCGGCGATAATCCTTTGTACCATGATGTTAATACCCCCTACACCGACCTTGGTGCAACTGCTGTTGACGGAAACGGAAACAATATTACAGCTTCAATAACAGTGCAAATTGGGGTGAAAGAAGACATATTCGGAAACTATGAGGTGAACTATTCGGTTACTGACGGGCAAGGGGGGCCAGCAACTGCAAAACGTATAGTAATTGTTACCGACAGGTACGCTCCATTATTATCAGGGCAAACCAATGTTAGGGTGTGCCTTAATGATAATAACTTTGTTGAGCCTCCCGTTTCAGCTACTGATAATTATTTCCCTACTGTAAATGTTCAGCGTACAGGTAGTTTTAATGTATCTGTTGCGGGTCAATACAACATAACCTATACTGCTACAGACGGTGCGGGAAATTCGTCTGTGTTTGTGCGTGTTATCACTGTGGTTGATTGTACCCAAACCACCGGGGTGCAAGAAATTAAAGCCTCGCAGGTTAGCGTTTTCCCCAACCCAAACAATGGAAATTTTGAGGTGGTGTTTGCAGGTGAGCAATGTGGTCAATTAACAATAACAGATATTCAAGGGCGTACAGTCTGTTCATTTGAAGTGGCCACGATAAATAATGGCAGAGTCCCAATAAATTTAAGCGAATTACCGATGGGAATGTATTTCGCTAATTTTCATAACACTACGGTTAAAATATCAATTGTAAAATAATCAGTGCATAATAGGGAAGGGGCTTATTAACCTTGGTTTCGTCATAGTAATGTAAAAACCCGCAATACATTTTCCAACCCTTTTGCAACAGGCAACGTTTTTATATAAAAAACAGTCTTTCAGTTAAATGCTATTATGTGGCGCAAGCCCTTTTAGCATTAAATTAAATAGAAAAGAATTCATTGGCAAAACAATAGTGGAATAGGGTAGTTTAAATTTCCACACGGCCTGTGAGCAGGGATGCTAACAGGCTTTTTTATTTATGTGTGAGCCAATTTCTTAAGGCGTTTCAACATACTTGGGTAAAAGATTGCCCACAAGTTCTGTCCAGCCTCCTGCAAAGCATTCTTTTGCAAAATCAGGCCCGTTTTCTGCAAAAGAATGCAATCCTTTGTGTGTTAACGTTAAATGTGTTTTATCCCCCTCAGCAACTAACTCAAATATCACTTCCGAATTACCTGCATAGCCCTCGTAGCGCCATGTGTAGCTTAACTTCTTTTCAAACTCAACGGCTGTTACTTGGCACAAGTGCACATAGGTTTGTTGCTCACTGCCGCCCGTAAAGCTAAATTCAAACCCCACAACAGGTTCAAAGCGGTCAAGCTCAAAATACCATTTCGCCATTTTATCCCTGTCAGTAAGGGCTTCCCAAACCCTGTTTATGGGTGCGTTAAGTGTTCTTTCAATTACAAAAGGTGTTGTATCCATTGTTTATATTTTTAGATAGTTTTGTTTTCTGCTTCCAAAAAATTCTCAAGGGCATCCAGTTTTCCAGTCCAAAATATTCTGTACTTCTCTGCCCAATCCGCCACCTCCTTTAGTTTTTCAGGTTTGGAACTGCAAAACCGCTCCCTGCCTTGTTTATTTATTGTTATTAAGCCGCATTCAGTAAGTATCCGTACGTGTTTTGAGATAGCCGGCCGACTAATCTCAAACTTCTCTGCAACCGTATTTAGGGTCATAGGGTTTTGTGTCAACATTCCTATAATCTCCCTGCGGGTGGGGTCGGCAATGGCCTGAAAAACATCTCTACGCATATTATTTGTAACTGGTCGGTTACAAATATATTAAAAGTAACCGTTTGGTTACAAATATTTTTTAGTGAAGTAGAGTATAAATAAGCAGTTATAACAATGACTATTTTAAAAGGAAATTACGTAAAGAATTTATTTGTTACTTTATATACTATGAGTATATTGCGCTTGATTGGAAGCTGTACTAAAGCAAAATTTATGTTATTAATACTATTATGAGCCTAAGGCAAACACTATCATAATCAGCACACATTTCCTTAAACTAACTATAAACACATCACTACCATGAAAAAACATTTTCTGTATTTATCCCTATTGAGCGTCGGTATTGCTGCATTCTCGAGCTGTAAACCAAAACCTACAGACCCTAAAACCAATTTAGCCGATAGCTCGGCAGCCCCTTTTGTTGTTACTTTAGAAGAGGTAAGCAGCGATTTTGCTCCCGCTTTGCAATCGTTTGCATGGGCACAACAAGGCGGCGAATTGCTTATTTTAGGTGGCCGTACCAACGGTTTCCACAACTTTTCGGGCACTTCATCGGTGTTTACTCCAAAAAGAAGAAACACTTACTTTTATGTGGTTGACTTAGATTCTTCTAAAACAGATTCTTTACCTATTCCTGCTGCATTTCTTGACAGGTTGAGTGCCACAAATATGGAGTACTACCACGAAGGTAATACGCTGTATTGCATAGGCGGTTACGGAGTTTCGGGTGCAAACTGCGATGTTGACAGTCCTCCCGCTTCATGCTACCAAACGTTCCCTTATTTAACTGCAATAAATATTTCTGCGGCTATTACAGCCATTCAAAATCAAAACTCTACTGCATTGGCAGCAGCCATTACATCAAGCGTTGCTGATGAAAGGCTAAGGGTGACCGGCGGTGAACTGCACAAAATCGGCAGTTGGTATTACTTAGTATTCGGCCAAAACTTTAATACCATATACACAGGTAACAACACCGGTATTTATACCAACGAAGTACGCAGGTTCCAAATTGATAACAGTGGGACAGCACCTAAAATTACGGGTTATGCCGCTGATACTTGTACTTGGGATGATTCATCATTCCACCGTCGTGACCTTGTGGTACTTGAAAGCTATGATGTGAACGGAAACCCTAACATTACTGTATATGGCGGTGTGTTTACTCCACAAGCCAACCTTGATTACCAAACTCCTATTTATATATCGCAGACTGATGCTACCACAGGGGCTACTTCTATCACTACCGATAATAATTTCTTGCAGATGTTTAATCAATATGCTGCCCCCAATATTGCCTTGTATAACAGTGTTACCAAAACCACTTATACAATAATATTAGGCGGTATTACTCAATATTATTATGATGATAAAGGTAATTTGGTAAACAGTAATAACACACAAGAGCCAATGCCTTTTAGCAACAACATCACAACCATTGTGCGCACAGGTAGTAATACAGCAGTAGAGTATCCGCAACAAAGCCCTGCATTACCCGGTTTTATCGGTTCGGAGGCTATTTTTGTTCCGGTGAGCATACCGTTTGTTAAAAACAGCAAAAAAATTGTGGATATGACTAATTTGGCCAAAACTGAAGATACCAAAGGTGTTATGATTGGTTATATGTACGGCGGTATCGAATCAAAAGCCTCACAAAGTACTTCAGACCCTAACTCAACCGTATCAAGCAAAAAGATATTTAAAGTGTATATAAAACTTAACAAATAGTTAGGTACACGATGAACGTTTAAAATCCCCACCCGAACAGGTGGGGATTTTTTGTTGTATAAAGCATAAACTTGTGATGAAAACCTAAGAAGATGAAAAAGTACATTGCCATATTACGGGGCGTTAACGTGAGCGGGCATAATATAATGCCGATGAAAGAACTGAAAGCTGCGATGGAAAAGACAGGTTTTAATAGTGTGGCAACATACATACAAAGCGGTAATGTGGTGTTTGAGCACACAGGTACATTGGAAAGTGAATTGGCTGATAAGTTAACAGCGTTAATAAAAACCACCTTTGGGCATAATGTGCCTGTATTGGTTCGCACTGTGGGCTATATACAACAAGTGTATGAGGCAAATCCTTTCTTTATCAGGGAAGATGTTGATGCTGAAAAACTGCACATTACTTTTTTGGGTGAAGAGCCTGCACAGCAAAACATTGATGCTGCCAATACGTATTCTTATCCTCCCGATGAGTTTGTTGTGGAGGGAAAAGCGGTGTATGTTTATTGCCCCAACGGGTATGGTAATACCAAACTTACCAATACGTTTTTTGAGAACAAACTAAAAGTTGCTGCCACCACCCGAAACCTTAAAACAGTGGCAAAGCTGATTGAAATGGGGAAATAAAAGCAGTTTAAAATAGAAAGTTATGCTCTTTTTGCCCGTTCCCAGCGTACCGATTGGCGTTTGCGGATAAAGCGCACAAAACCTGCAAACACTGAGTAGTTCATAATAAAGAAGTAGTAGGGCACAAAAAATGCCTTGAACTTTATTTTCTTATTTTCAAAATACCAGCCCAGCAAAGCAGCACTGTAAAACGCAATTTGGCCTATTAACAACAGGATATAGAATATATTACCGTCAAGAGCTAAAAGAATATTAAGCGGCAGTAATAGTAGCATACACAATGGGGTAAGCGACCATCTGAGCACTTTGCGCGATACATAAATGAACCACAACGGGAAATTATAAAACGGATTGAGCAAGTTGCCCAAGCGCATAATGCTTTGCCAACCGCCTGCACAAATACGCACCTTACGTTTCAGCTCCTCTTTTACACTCATTGAGGCAGTTTCCATGGCATAGGCTTTAGGCTCATACACAATGCGATAACCTTTTTCAGCAATGCGCATGGTAAGCATAAAATCATCCAGCAAGGTATCAGGCTCAAGATGTTGGTACAAGGCAGTGCGGCAGCTCATTAATTCGCCTGCTGCGCCTGCGGTGGTATATAAATCGCTGTCGTATTTCTTTAAAAACGATTCATACTTCCAATACAAACCTTCGCCTGCACTGCTGGCATTTTCCTTGTCCTTTTGTATGATACGTTTTTCACAAGCCACCGCACCGTTTTTAGGGTTTTGGTAGTGTTTCACAATCTCGCGCAGCGATTCCTTGTTCAGTATCGTATTGGCATCACAAAACACTACATACTCAGTGGTTACAAAACCCATTGCACGGTTCATTGCCCCTGATTTTCCGCCGCGTTCGGGCACGTGCATGGCTAAAATACCGTCAATATCTTTTATCTTCTCGTAGGTGCCATCATCACTACCATCCGTAACAAAAATTATCTTCAGTTTATCTTTGGGATAGTCAAGGTTTTTGCTGTTTTCAACCTTTTGCAGTATAAAATCAGCCTCGTTATAGCTGGGCACTATTAGCGTAATTTCAGGCAAAAAGGCTTCATTAAACTGTTCCTTTTTAGGCCACAACAGGTGTTTAACCTTCACCAAAAAAAACACTAGTATCCCATACCCGAAAAAGGTATAAAACACAATGGCGAAAAATATCCAAAACAATAGTTCAATCACGGTCATAAAGGGTGGCTACTTTTTCCACGCGGTATAAAAGCCGTTGGTGAAAGCAGGGGGTAAAATATCGGCTACTTTGCTATCCATTTTTTGAAGTGCTTTTACACGCTTGGCTACCAATGAAAAAGGGAATACTTGATCTAAAAAATTTGACTTGCCAAATGCCGTAAATTTAAACCCAACATTTTGCATCATTTTGTATAACGATTTGCGGGTAAAAAACTGTATGTGGGTCAAATCGGGGTTGCTGCTTTGGTGGGTAGCGTGTTTGTAACCAAAAAAGCGTTTAATCTTTAACAATGTATCGGTGTGCCCGTTGCGCATCATCCATTGCATAGGCTTAGTCATTAATGCCTCACGAGGGCCAAAGCCATTGGGCACGGTAACTATCATAGTACCGCCCGGTTTTAATATCCTGTATGCTGATTGCACCAACTCGTCAGGAACAGTTAAATGCTCCAATACCTCAGTACACACAATCAAATCAAACTCATCAGTCATAGTGAATTTGTTGGCATCGGCCACATCAAAACTCACATTAGTAAACGTATTATTCTTTTTGGCAGTTTCAATAGAGGTATCATCCACATCAATTCCCTTCACCTCATATCCTAAGCTGCCCAACACCATTGAAAGATTACCGTTTCCACAGCCAATATCAAGTATTTTGGCAGGGGGAGTTACGTTTTTTTGTACTTGCCCAACAATAAAATCAAGGCGTTTAAACTCTTCAACGTAAGTATAGCCGGTGTATTTGTAGTAATCCTTCATAGGTTATTTATTGTCAAATAATGTAATCTTCTCGTATAATTTTAGCATTTGGCGGGCTGTATTTTCCCAAGAGAATAGCTTAATGCGTTCCATGCCAAATTCAATCAATTGTTGCCTGTATTGCTCGTTGTTCAACAACATATCAATATTATCCGCTATCGATTCAGGTTGCGCTGCTTCGGCATACAAAGCAGCATTACCTGCAACTTCTGTCATTGGCGATGAGTTTGAAGTAACCACAGGCACTCCGCAGGCCATTGCTTCTAACAAAGGGATACCAAAACTTTCGCGCAACGAGGGATATAAAAACAATGCGGCTCTGCTATAAACCGCAGGTATTTCAACATTGGGTATGTAACCGCACAGCACAATATCATCGGCCAAATCAGGAACTTTTAAATCGTTTAAAAGTTGGTGCAGATATAAACGGTCAAAATCCGGCATTACCACCGGCAGCCGCAACTTGCCTTGCCGCTTCAGGATTGCCAATGCCGCCAATACTCCGCGAACATTCTTTTTGGGGTCTGTATTCCCTAAAAAAAACAAGTATTCATCAGGCAGGTTGTATTTCTTCTTCACCCGCTCCAATTCTGCCTCGTCGGTAATCTTTTTAAAATGGTTTCCTACGGCATTGTACACCGTTATCACCTTCTCTTCGGGCAAGTTAAAATGGTCTAAAATGCGTTTACGCTCAAAGTTAGATACGGTAGTAATAATCTTACTTTTTTTTACCGTGCGGGGAACATTCCAACGGCGGTATAAATTACCAATGCGCTGGTACATAGTACCTTGTTTAAGGTTTAACTTTTCAAGGTAAATAATATCGTGCAGGGTAGTAATTATAGGGGCTGAGCTGATAAGCGGCGCAGTATTGGCCGTACAGTGCAGCACATCAATTCCATGTTTTTTTACAGCGGGGGGTAATTTAAACTGTTCCCAAACGGGGTAAGGAGAACCCTCCACTCTTACTATTTCAAAATTATTACTGGGAGCAATTACTTTATCATCAGTATCGGGTCGCACAAACACAACAAACTCATGGCCGGTATCCAACTTTTGCAACGCTTTTATCAATTCAAGCGCCACTATATCCATGCCGTGTTTCTTCTTTCGAAAAAGGCGTTGTGCTTCAATACCTATCCTCATGGTTTTACTTCTTTCTGCCCGTGAGGGGTATGGATGAATTTTTTGTTGGCTCCTTTTAGTTTAAACAGGTTACTGAAAAATAGGAAAAACGCTTTGGGAAGGGTTAAAACAGCTTGGGCGGTTTGCGCGGTAAAAAATCTCGGAGGTACTGATATGGTGAGCGTAATAACGTTTAATATCAGCAACAATACCCACGCATTACTATACAATGGCAAGCCTGAGAAATATACAATAGGAGTGATGATAAATAATGAACCAAGCAGCAGCAATTTAGGGAACAGCATATACTGCATGATTTTATCGGCATAGTCAAAGTTACCGTAGAACAATTGGCCGATGCCAGAAAAGAAGTTTTTACGCAGATAATATATTTGGGCTGATAGCCAACGACGACGCTGGTTTTGAAACACATCAGCCTTTTCTACTTTTTCATCATATACATAGGCATCTTCAAGGTAGTGCATTTTGATGCGCTGCTTTAATATTTTCAGTTCAAGTTCTTTATCAAAGCCACCCACAGCATCAATAGTGCTCATAATGTCTTTAAAAAATCGGAACCCGGCAGCTTTACCCGAGCCTATCAACGCGCTTGAAAAGCCCAATGCCACGTGCCCTTTGCGAAAAATATGATTGCTTATTTCTTCGCTTATTGCATCAAGTAGGGCATAAGATGTATTAGTATTAAGCGCAGTGCGATGGGCTTGCAAAATTTGAACGTTGTTTACCAAACGGTTGTTCAGTTTTTGCAAAAAAGCAGGCTCCATTATATTATCTACATCAAGCAGCACTACATAATCATACTTTTCTTCAATTATCTCAAATGCTTTGTTTATTGCTTTTGCTTTGGTACTGTTTTCAAAATGAACTTCAATTACCCGTACATCATATTTTTTAAGCTCTTCAAGTGTTTCGGGCTTAAAACTGTCGGCAATCACATAAATGTCATAAAGGTGCTTTGGATAACCTTGTTTTAGATTTTCGGTTACCGTGTTTATAATTACATTATCGCCTTTGTACGCAGGTACCATTACGCAAAAAGTAACTTGCGGGGTACGTTCCGGAAAATGTGGCCTGCGGTAAAACAAACCTGCAAGGGCATATACCAGCATATAAACAACGTTAAAGCCGAAGTATAGCAATAAGACCAATGCAAGTATTTGTAATATAATCATTTAAGAATCTCGTTTGTATGTATGTTGTGGTGCGTTAAGTTCCAGAATGCTGCCCGCAGCAAAGGAACAATTAATTTCCACTCCTTTTTTACTACCAATGTTACTAAATTTTTAGGAATAGCGGCGAAATAAAAAAACAATACGCTGGATAATTTCGCCAAACCGCTAAAATTTCGTCTTACAAAAAGCAAGCGGTTTCGGGTAAGGTAATAGGTTTTCAGAGGACTTTTTTTGCCCGTGCTCATACTTTCTTTATGGTACACGGTTGAGCTGCCCACGTACCAAATCTCGTACCCTGCCCGTTTTATGCGCTCACAGTAATCTATTTCCTCGTAATACAAAAAATACAATTCGGCCATCAGGCCTATTTCTTTCAATAGGCGAGTTGGAAACATCATGGCTGCGCCGTGTGCTATTTCGGTTTTTTCTGTACCGTTATACTGGCCTTCGTCTTTTTGTTTGCTGCCCCTTGCAAATGCCCTGCCTGTATATACATTAAACCCAAAACTGCCTGCATACTGCATGGTATCAGGGGCGTAGCTATATATCAGTTTGGGACTAACGCAGCCGCATTTTGCATCTGTTTCAAGTTTCTGTACCAACGGTTCTAAAAAACCGGCGGGTACTTCGGTATCATTGTTTATCAACAGGCAATATTTACCCGTTGCTTGTTTCAATGCTAAGTTATTGCCCCCCGCAAACCCTAAATTCTGCGGGCTTTTAATTAGTTGTACCCACGGATGTTTTTGAGCGATAACGTCGGGATTTTCACTGCTGCCGTTATCTACCACCCATACCTCAATAGCAGGGTAGGTTATTTTTTGTAAACTATTAAGCAGGGCAAGGGTATGCTCAGCACCGTTGTAGTTTACGGTAATAATACTTACTAATGGAGGGGTTGAGGTTACCACATTAAGTTGGGTTCAGGTTCGGGCTTTTTAACTTCGGATTCGGGTATATCCCATTTATCGCACAAATAAAAGAATACCATGCTGAAATATAAAACGGTTGAAGTGGGTAATTGCCCAAATACTTGGTTACCATAGCTGGCTACGGCAACACCAAAAAAGCCGCATAGCAGGGCAATGGTTTTGAGCCGCAGTTCATTATCGTGAAGGAAAAATACTTTCCTAAAACCGTAAAAGAGTATGACGACTATTTGCAAGATGTGCATCCAAAGCCCGATTACACCCGTTTCTACCCATATTTTTACATACCAACTGTCGAGAGCCGTCTCGGCTAAAAAAGTTCCCGGTGTAAAACGTTTACCCCAGTTACCCCCCGCGCCAATTCCTCCGCCAATAGGGCGTGAGGCAAGATATACCCGCAGTTTTGCTTGATTTTCGAGACGTACTTGGAACGACGCATCTTGCGGGTCGAGGGCGGTACGCATCCGCTGTATTTGGTAATTGCCCTGCCCAACGGTGGTATATTTTAAGGCAATAAAGGCACACGCTCCTGCAACTAAACCCAATGCCAGTACTCTAAAGTTTCTTACTAAGAAAAGGTACATAAGAAAGCCTGCTGCAATAACAAATAAGGGGCCTCGGCTTCCTGCCACTGCAAACCCCCAAAAGTATGTAAAGCCTAACAAGCCGTATATTACTCTTCGGCGGGTGTCTTTTACCCCCATGCCTAAAATAATGCAGTACAAGGCACAATGTGCCATAGCAGCTCCAAACTGCCCTGCATCAGAATAAAAAGAGAAGCTGCGCAGCTTACCCATTAGTATGTGGGTGTCTTTAGCACCTTCTTCCAGCCACTTTACCTCGCCTGCTGCAAGCCCTATGTATTGCTGTTTAAAGCCCCACAATGCAGCCACCAACGACCACCCCAGCCAAATACGGATAAACTTCTCCATATCTTCCCGTTTGTGCATCCATATAAACAGCAGGGGTAGGGTTTGCACCCAGTATAACGATACCCCCCGCACGGCATAAAACCATGCTTCTTGGCTGCGCGCTTCAGGGTTTACAAGCTGAAAGAGGGTATATAAGAACCAAATAAAAACAATCCAAACCAAAGGGTTATTTACCCGTTTCAAGTCCTTTTTTTCGGCCTTGAAGAGCGTACCTAAAACACATACCCCCAAAATGGCATCAATCATTAATCCGTATGGGATAGAGGGAGGGAAGAACCTAAACAACCCGTTGTTAAAAAAACTGGTGTGCAGGTATATTAGCATCCCTGTTTTAGGATTGGCAATACAAATTGCTGCAAAAGCAATGGCAATGGGCAACAAAATAAATACCCCTGCGGTTTCAATTCCGCCTGATGTGATAAGATAGGCCAAACCAACAGCTGCTGCGCCTAAAAGCAGGCCCAGCCACAATACACGGAATAAGCTGTTGTTTTCTCCCACAATAATTCTTCGTCTATTTAAGTTTTCCGGCCAGTGAGGTAATCCCTTGCCAGCCGCTGTTTAAAATGCCTGCAAACGACACTTGCATATACTTGCCCAAAAACTTGTAGCCCAATAATACCCCACTGCCGAAGGTTATCACCGAAACAGCTGCTACGGCTGCAACGGGGGTATCGGGAAACAGGTATATGGCTGCAAAATCAAATACTATGTTTACGGCAAGCATTGCTATTACTTTTATAAGGTTCATGCGCGGCTGGTTTACTACATCCAACCCAATACCGCTGTACCTTTCGAGTGGTAAAAAGACAGCATAAACCGCAAAAAAACGGAGTACTGATGCCGATTCGCGAAAACCCTCGCCACCCAATAACACTACCAACGGTTCAGCAAAAATAAAACATACCAACGCTACGGGTATAATGCACAGCCACAGCACACCTGCGCTTTTGTGAAATTCTTTTATCAGTTCTTCATTTTTTCCGTTGCTGTGCAAGCCTGCTAACACGGGTAACCGTGTAATGCTGATGGCACTGATAGGCATTTCAAAAATTTGAAGCAGACGTTGGGGTATGTTATAAATACTAACTGCAACGGGGCCTAACAGTAACCCCAAAATGTAAGTGTCGCTGCTGCGTAACAGGTTTGAAACCAACAAGGTGAGCATACTGTATTTGCCAAAACTAAACAGCTTTTGGCGGGTGGGTTTATCGCCCTTGTTAAAATCGGTAATGCGGCTCCAGCCAAGAATAAGTGTGAGTAGTGTTGTGACTAACTGGCTGATGACAAAGCCCCAAAAGATATAATCAATGCCCCAGTTGAGACTGAAATTAGCTATGTTGAACCCTAAAAACAGGGCTTGATTTAGTATGCGTATCCATTGTACTTTTTTAAACTGCTGCGAGGCATTTAGAAACCAAGTAGCGAGGTTGTGGGGAAGGGTTATAATTGCCAACAGCCAAAACCATTGCACAAAAAAGCCCATATCAAGGTTTGCAAACCAGTTGTAAAAGGCTATTCCGGGCAGAGTAAATATAGTAACCGCAGCAATAGTAAACAGCACACACAATTGCCAAGCTGAGCCTGCAATGGTTTGCTGCTCAACTTGTGTTTTTGCCCCTGCCATGTTACGGATAACGGGGTTAAATATCAATCCTGAGCGGATAACATCAAAAAGGGTAAAGGTGGTAATAAACACCAGCCAACTGCCTAAGTCGGTTTTGCTAAGTGTGCGGGCTTGTATGGCAAGCGTGCCAATGCCCAATACCGCACCCATCCCATTGCCTGCTAACGATGCAAAGGCATTGCTTTGCATAATATGTTTTAGCCGTTGCCACATGGGGTTTTATAAGGGTTATATCGCACCTCTGCTTAAAAAGCGTTTAATAATGCGCCTTACGGGTGAGCGACGTTTAGGTATCTCTCCGTAAACACTTTCAAGCATTTCAGGTGTAACGCGGTTTAATACCAGCATTACTTTGTTTTTGGCTGCTTTTTGATACAAACCTGTTGTACGCTCGTGGGCACTTGTCCAAGAACGTTCAGCGTTCATCACCAAAAGCGATACATGTGCCTGTGAAACTAAATCGTATGGCACGCTGTTGTGCGAAAGGAAAGGTATTTCTAAAAACACATAACCAAATTCAAAACTGCTAAGACCTTTGCCTGTTAGCAAAGCCTGTACGCCTTCAGTAGCAAAAAAACCACCCGAAACTTCGTAAGGCACTGCAATCACCTTTTCATCCATTTCTATGGCTCCCAATGGCGAATCGGCAGGATACAGGTACAGCACTTTATGTCCTATTTGGGCAAAACGGTTGGCCATTCGCTGGCACAGCCATGTTTTCCCATCCCCTTGCCTTGCACTAAGCGCATTTATTTGGTAATAGGTACTCTTTTTCTCAGCTTCCTTCAAGGCAATGGTAATACTGGTAACCAGTTGTTCTGTAAGCGAATGCTCCAATTGGTCAACCATTATATTTGATTTCACCTTGCGCATGGCAGGCAAAGCCCCCGCCAATGTCAGTCCTGATGATTTAACCGCCTTTTCAGGGCTACGTACGGCATTGTCTAATATTTCTTGTGCAACAAACAACGCCAGTAACAATACTGCACCCGCAATAAACGAGGCAATAATCATTATCATACGCTTTGAGGCTTGCGGGGTAAGCGGGAAAAACGGCTCATCCATAATGGTGAGTGAGTTAGCCATTTCAAGGTTTTGCTGGCGCAAATTGGCAAGGTTTAATCCATGAAGGATAGAAAGGTATTCTTTCTCTGTTACATCCACGTTTCGTTCAAGTCGGGTTACCTCTGAGCCTAACGGCGCAAACTCATCGTAAATCTGGTCGTATTCTTTCAGGCGTTTTTCAAATACAGTAATCCTTGCCGACGATTCTTCGTATTCAATCACCTTGTTTAACCACTCTGCAAGCAATTCTTGCTGGGGCACACTTTCAACCGTATTGTTCAGCTTGTAATATTGTTTGGCAAGTTGGCGCATTTCTTCCTGCAAGGTTTCCAACTCATATTCCAATTCTTCAATCAGTTCAGGAGCTTCACCATATACTTTTGCGTTGGCCAGTTTGCGGTTAGCCGCAGCCAGTTCTTGCCGTTTGGCCAATAAATCTTTGTAATTGCCCACCACAATCTCGCGCTCATCTAACTTCTTCTCCAAGCGCTCCAATGCTGCTTTTGATGCTCCAAACCTCATTACCTCTTTGTAGTAATCAGTGGTCATGTGCTCTTTACTTTCAGCAATGTATTTTGATTGTTCGTGGTAGTTGATAATACGATTTTGTACGCCAAAGTTTTTAAGGCGGTCTTCGGCGGCTCTTAAATCTACCAAAGCACGGCGTAGTTGCTCTTCAAAATAGCGTATTACGTTTTGGTTTTCAGACCCTTTTACTGAGCGGTAACGGTGTTTGGCCACCACTGTTAAAAAACGTAAGGTGTACATACACACGGCTTGGTCATCAGCCCTAAAGGCCATTTCAAGCATATCGCTGTTCATTTTACGCATTACGGTTAGCCTGCTTAAAATGCTGGATACCGAATAGTGTGATGAACCTGAGTTGATAATATCGGCAATGGCATTGCGGCTGGCCGATGAACGGATGCGATAGATACGGGCATACGTAGAATCAATATTACCCGGTACTACTAATACTTTACGAAGCGAATCCGACACCATTTCTTGCAGCTTTTTAAAGCTCTTTTCATTGATAATGGTTATATCGGGTTTGGTTTGCAGCAGGTGCAATGCCAATACTTTCATACCCACTTCTTCAAGGGTTTCTCTTGATTTTATGGTAGTGATAAGATTATCAAAAGCAGTGTTAACGGCAAAATAATCCATGCGGCTCTCACCACCGTCAGTAATATTAACGCCTGAAGCAATACCTGTATAAAGTATAGTAGATGATATGTACTCTTTGCTTAGGTTTTTAGTAAGGTAAAATACTAAACCTGCCAGTAATCCCGGGAATATAATAAGCCACGGGAGCCTCTTTATCACTAATCTTACAAATCCGAGCAGCGTCATTCTCTAATTTTTATTGGGTGTTGGGGCAGTTGCAGGCTTCTTTTTCAAATACTTCATTTCCACACCCACCAAAGTTTCAAAATCATAAAAAGCACGCAAAAAATTAGCTCTCTCAAGCTCAACGTTGTTTTGCGCAATAGCATAAATATTTTTCACACGGGCATATTCCGTGGTATTTATCTTCCCCTCTCCTAATTCAATTTCGGCAACCTGCGCCGATAAAAACGAGGACTGTGCATCATCGTTACGCACAGTTAGTTTGCGTTGGGCTTCAAGCATATTTACATACACCCTCAAAATTTCCCTTCGCAATTCCAATTCAATTTGGTCACGACGGTGGTGTGCAGCCTCAATCAGCGCACGCAACGTCTTATTTTTTTGCCCTTGCCCAAACAAGGTTGAGAATGGTAAGGAGATGTTAACACCCGCCCTGTAACCGTTTGATAGCTGAGCATTATCCACAGGGGTAGTTCCTGTAACAATCATGGTTTGGTTACCCACTGCGTAATTGTAAAATCCGCTAAAGCCCTGAAAAAACAGCATACGATTATACCTGTAATCGTGCACTTTGGATTTTATTATCGACTGCTCGTACTTAATACTCGGTGAGTTTGAGTAGGCTATTTGCAATATAGTATCTAACGGCAACAATTGCTGGCTGATATCCACATCCAAATTAAAAATAAGTGTATCTCTTTTGATGGTATCTACCGGATTGTCTAACATGAAACCGGTTTCGGTAACAGATGACTGTGCATTTAGGCTAATGGCCGCTATTATTGCTAACGATATCGTTAAGAGAGTTTTAGGTAGTTTTTTTGCGAGAATGGAAATGCTGCCGTGCGACATTTTTTATTAAATTAACCTGTTAACAAATTGTAGCAATGCCCGAAATAACTAATTTAGTCGCTGAACATATTAACAAATTATTAGTACTATGGGTGGTGCGTATAATGTAAAGGACAGGGATTTTGTGTTTGTTGGCCTACAGCCATGGGATTTACCCATTGGCAGTAATTGTAAAAACATTGCATTAGAAGTGAGCAAAAACAACAGAGTGATTTATGTGAATGCTCCGCTTGACCGCAATACTCTTTTGAACAGGAAAGACGACCCGCAAGTGAAAAAACGGTTGGCTGTGATGGCCGGACAAGAACCCCAATTGCAAAAGGTGGGGGATAACATTTGGCAGTTTTTTCCCAATTGTAAGTTAGAATCTATCAACCGCCTGCCCGATGGGTTTTTGTTTGATTTTTTTAACAAGCGCAACAACCGCAAGTTTGCCGGTGAAATTAAAAATGCCATTGCTGAGTTGGAGTTTAAAAACATAGTACTGTTTAACGATAGTGATATGTTCCGCAGTTTTTACCTAAAGGAACTGTTGCAGCCTGCACAATACATTTATTATACCCGCGATAATTTGTTGGCGGTGGATTATTGGAAACGGCACGGCTTACGAATTGAACCTGCCTTAATGAAAAAGGCCAATGCTGTAACTGCCAACTCGGTGTATTTGGCGCGGGTGGCACAAAGGCATAATCCTAAAAGTTATTATGTGGGGCAGGGCTGCGAGACTGAACAATTTAGTGCAGATATACATCATGCCGAACCGCAGGATATACAACACATTGCCCGCCCTCGTGTAGGGTACATTGGAGCACTATACGGCTTAAGGCTGGATGTGAAACTGCTTGAAGCTATTGCCCGCCAACGCCCGCAATGGAATTTGATTTTAGTAGGCCCTGAAGACGATGCGTTTAAAAATAGTGCATTGCACGGGTTGCCCAATGTGTTTTTCACAGGCCCTAAAAAGCCCGATGAGCTGCCCGCCTATTTGTCGTATTTTGATGTGGCGCTAAATCCGCAAATATTAAACGAAGTAACCATAGGTAATTATCCGCGAAAGATTGACGAGTACCTTGCCATGGGCAAGCCCACTGTTGCTACAAAAACCGAAGCAATGGAAATTTTTAACGATTATGTTTACTTAGCAGAGAATGAAGGAGATTATTTAAACATGATTGAGCAGGCATTGCATGAAGCAAACCCCGATATTAAACAAAAGCGTATTGATTATGCGCTATCGCATACGTGGGAAAACAGTGTGGGCGAAATTTACAAGGCAATGCTAACTTCGGGTAAGTAAAAACGCGTAATAAATTTATACAAAACCACCCGTTTTAAATTAAAGTAGAAACAATAATTTTGGGGGAGTTTTACACAAAACCTATAAACCAATAACTATACAATGCTACAAGCAAAAGCTATTGATGTATTGCTATCGCTGGCCTTTATTTATATGCTGTTTAGCATAGCCGTGTCAGGAATTTACGAGTTATACCAATCGTTATACAACCGCAGAGGGCGATTTTTGAAAAAGGTGCTGACCGAAGTACTGAACGACCCGCACAACTACAACTTTGCCGATGAACTATACCGCCACCCATTGGTGGATAGTGTAAAAGAAACCCGCAAAGTATTTCCGTCAAACCTTAGCTCAGAACATTTTGCCGTAGCTATGGCCGATATATTGCAATACCGGTCAAGAAATAAATCCCTACGGTTTAACCACGAAACTAAAAAGTACGATGTATTGGAAGATGCTTTGTACGACACGCTTTCGCCTTTTGAGAAACTGAAAAACGGTATTGATACGTTGAACGACGGCCCCTTTAAGCGTATTGCCGAAACGTGGATATTTGATATTAGCGAGGGACTTGATAAAAATTTAGCCATCGAAAAAGCAAAAGCCAATATAGAGGCGTGGTTTAATACCTATATGGAGCGAACAGGCGGCTGGTTTAAGAGAGACCTTAGAACGCGTATGATAACGTTAGGCTCTGTGGTGGCACTTGTGTTTAATGTTAACAGCATTATTTTGGTTGAGTACCTGTGGAAAGAAGATGCGCAGCGTGAGATAATTGTGCAAACGGCTATGAATTATGTTGCAACGGCCGATAGCATAAGTCAAAAACAAGCGTTAGATACCAATACAAACATTAGCCAAGATTCATTAATAAAAAGGCATTTACAATCTGCCCAAGAGGCAGGTAAAATTATTGAAGAATTGAACCTGCCCATAGGCTGGGAAAGCTTTTATGATTATAAAGACTCGTTTTTTGAGGTTAAGAACAAAGCCAATGACTCGTGGTGGGGATATTTAAAATTTGGATTGTTTGCACTTATAGGCTGGATAAGCACTGGGTTTGCCATTTCATTCGGGGCCGATTTTTGGTACAATGCCCTTAAAAAACTAATCGATACCAAAAAAACACTTAAAGAAAACAAATAATTACTAAAATCATTACCTGTCATGGGCATCTATAACTGTCATACACATATTTTCACGTTAGCTTGCGTACCCAACCGCGCTATGGGTATTCCCCTTGCCAATTGGATTAGCGGCGACCGAGTAGGCCGTACTATTGCCAAATTTGCAAACTGGGTTACTCCAAACTCACCAAAACGTTCATTGGGGCGTTACCTCACCTTTGCTGAGATTGGACTTTCAGCAACCCAAAAAAATGTTTTTGATGATTTATTGAGTGTTTACAAGGAGTGGGGTACGGTAAAATTTGTGGTGCTGCCTATGGACATGGAACAAATGGGGGCAGGGTTACCCAACAAAATTTACCGCGATCAGTTGAAGGAGATTATCGATATACGTAAAAATAATAGCGGGTATGCCGATATTTTACTACCCTTTTTGTTTGTTGACCCTAACAGGTTTAGCAATGGCGATGCGGTGCTAAACTTTGTGAGGGATTATATTGAAGTACACGGTTTTGTAGGAATAAAACTATACCCTGCAATAGGCTACTATCCGTTTGATGAAAAGCTGGATAAAATGTATGGTTATGCCCAGCAACACCAAATACCTATTTTAACACATTGCACCCAAGGGCCAACGTATTACAGGGGGAACTTGGATAATAAACGTAATCCGCGTTTCAGGCCGGATTACTTGGATTTGAAATCTAAGGATAATGATGATTTTCAGCGAAATTTTACCGACCCGCGCAATTATCGTTATGTATTGGATACATTAGGGTTTAAAGACCTGAAGATAAACATGGCGCACTACGGCGGTGCAGATAGCATGTTGGGCAAATCGAAAAAGAACAATAGTTGGTATCCCGAAATTAAAAAGCTGATGGCTGATTTTCCGAACGTATATACCGATATTTCTTACACGCTGTATAATACCGACGATGATTTTGCCTTGTACAAAAAGTTGCTGGCTGATTTGAACGACCCTGTGATTGGGAACAAGATTTTATTTGGCACTGATTTTTACGTTACAACCCCTGCCAAACCTGAGGATAAACTGCGCGATGAGTTTTACAGCTTTTTAGTAAAAAACAACAGTGAGCCGATTTTTGATAAAATTACCCAAACGGTACCTCAAAAATACCTGAGTTCAGATTTTTACGTGGCTGATTAAACGGTTACCGTAAAAAGCTTTCTAAGAAATCGCCAAGAAAATAGGCCACAAGGGCCGCAATAGTGCCAAGTACAAGGGTTTCTAAAATGCCTTTCTTTTTGCTGGTATGGTTTACGATGGATTTTAAATAACCGATGCTAATGAATCCAAAAGCGGTTAACCCCGCCGACCAGATGAATGCTTTTTGACCCAAGTCAAGCATAAGCAGATAGTCTAATACATACACCATAATAGGTACAAACCCTACTATCACAAACGATATAAAGGTCATTAACCCTGATTGTATGGGAGCTTTACTGCTTTCAAACATCTCCAGCTCTTCCTTCATCATCACATCCACCCAACGGTCTTTATCAGCCGTAATAACCTCGATGGCTTTTTCGAGCAGCTCACCTTCAAAACCTTTGGCAGCATATATTTCCCGCACTTCTTCAATTTCTCGCTCCCTATAGTTTTCAATCTCCCAATATTCGTGGCGTTTGTGTTTTGCGTAATTATCACTTTCGGCTTTTGCACTTAAGTAACTGCCCACGCTCATGGCAAAACCATCGGCAAACAAATTAGCAAAGCCTAAAATCAAAATCACATCACTGCCCAACCCTGCACCCGCAGCACCTGCCACAACGGCAAATGTTGTAACACAACCGTCAATACCACCATAAACAAACTCGCCCAAGTAGCCTTGGTATTTGCTTAGCGGGTTTTTACCGTGGTGTATATTAGCTTCAGTGGGTTTTGCGCTCATAATTGGCGTGCAAAGTAATTGCAATTAATGTTAAGTGATTGTGAAATTACGTGCTATATTACATACTAAAAACAATGGCATACGCATTGCAGTATCTTAGCACACTGTTTTTAGATTGTACCGATGAAACCTCCCAAAAAATGGAAAATGGCTGTGTTGATATGGATTGCCATTTACCCCATCATCACCCTGATGTTTATCTTTTTAGGCCCGTATCTGATGCAAATAAACCCGCTACCCTTACGAACATTGATTATTACTGCAATGGCAGTGCCATTGATGGTTTTTGTGGCCATCCCTTTTTTGCAAAAGCGTATGGAAAAGTGGCTGCATAAATAAGGAGAGAGGTTATTCGCCCTCGTCAATCATTTCATCAATAGCCTTTTGGTATTCGGCTGCCTTTTCGGGGTATTTAGCCATTAAACGAACGTACACATCCATTGCCCGCTCAACAAGGTTTTGGCTGCGGTATATTCTTGCCAGAGTTTCAGTAGCCAAATCATCATTCATAGTGTCACTCTCCTTCGATTTTACAAGCGGATTGTAAAACTCAGTTTTAGGACGTGAGATCGTAGGGTTGATGGCAATGAAACGGCTGATAATATCATCAACGTTTGATTTTTTTACAGGCGCAGCGGCTACTATAGGGTCAGGAGTTTCAACCGCAATAATAATAGGCTGTGTTGTTGGCAATACAATAGGTGACGGTATTGGAGTATCAATAGCATCAGTTACAACCGCAACCTCTTCAGTTTTTTTTTCTGAGGTGTGTTTTTTTAGTTGTTCAAGCCACTCAAAAAAAGTACCCGGCGTTATTAAAACGCTGGCTTCATGTATTTCTTCAACAACGGGCTCTTGAACAGGAGTTGGTTTTTCTTCGGCGGGCGATAGTTTAAATGCAATGGGTTGCATTTCTTCAACAGGAGCTTGCACTTCTTCCTGTGGTTCAGGCTGAGCTATCACTTCAGGCTCAAAAATAGCAGTGGGAGCCTCGCTTTCCAGCCCCGCCATTTTTTCAGCAATATCCAACACAAACTCTTCTTCAGTATTATATAAATCAGCCTCAGCGATAACCTCCTCGTGTTGGGCTGAAATGTTGTCCAGCATAGAAAGTTCAAAACTTTCTTCCGATGTATCAACCGATGGTGAGGGTACAATTATACCGTCTTCATCAGCATCTAAGTGGTCGGCTATTTGCAATTCAAATTCGTCATCGTTGCTATCGTCCCAAGCTGCAATCTTTGTAGGTTCAGCAGCAACGGTAGGAGTAATTTCAAAATGCTCAAACTCAGTATTTTTATTTTCTTCAGAAGTAGCCCCAAAAATTTCATCATACGCCGAAGCTATTTTTTCGGCAGCTTCGTTTTGTGGTTCAGGCTCAACAATCTGCTGAGTTGTTTCAGCCGCAGAGTCTTCTATAACAGGCTCTTCAATAACCGATGTTTCAGCAACAGTTACAGAAGAAATTTCAGGCATTGGTGCTACAGCCGCTACCGTTTCATTTATTTGCGGTTCAACAACTGGCGTTTGTTCAGGGTGTTTTATTAACTCAGCAGCGTCAGCCTCATCAATATTTACCAGTTTATACAGCAGAGCACGGTCGCCCGCTTGCATGGCGGCTTGCGGCAAAGCCTCGGCAAAACGGTCGCTTTTTTGGTTGTGCAGGCTGCGAGCCAACAATAACCAAGCATTGTTAAAATAAGGATATTCTTTTATCAGGCTACGCAGTTCGGTTTCGGCATTTGCATCCAATTCAAACGGCTTGCGCAGATACGAGGAGATTTTTTGTGGACTTACCAATTTATTACGGCTTTGTTAAATACATCTTGCACCATCATATCAATTACCGTTTCGTTCAAAGCACGTTCGCGAGACGAGAAGTTGATGGCAGCATCAAAGTCGGTGAAATTTTGAAACACCTGCTCAAAATTAAATTTTTCCTCGGTTTTGTTGGTAAATTTTATATTAGATTTCACCGTTAGCCTGTTTTGGGCAGCTTGCGTAGTACCCTGCAAGGCCACAGGGGCAATGGCATAATCTATTATAGTACCGCTAAGGTGCATATCGCCGCCGGCATCTACCAGTTTAAGGGTAGTTTCACGCAAAAACTTGTCTTTCAGCTTTTCAGTGAATGCTTGGCTAAGAGACGGAGACACCAGCGAGGCTTTGTTTTGTATAAAATCAATGCTAATGGTTTTGGCCGTGCCTATGTTGGCACCGCTAAACGTATAAATACCGCATGATTGCAGTGCGGGGAGCGTGAAAAGGAGTACAAAAAAGAAAGCAGGTAAGCGTAATCGGCGGTATTTACTCAATATCATATTGCTTTATCTTTCTGTACAATGTTCGTTCCGAAATACCCAATTCGTTGGCTGCTTTTTTGCGGCGGCCTTTGTATTTAGTGAGGGCTTTACTAATCATTTCCTTCTCTTTTTGTTCCAGCGAAAGGCTTTCATCGTCGCGGCTTGCATCCAAGGCTTCAATAAATACCTCGTTATGCGATGCAGGTGCAGGGTTGCTGATTAGCACAGGTTGTGCAGGGCTGCTGTGATGGTGTACATTAATATCGTCAACCTCCAGCACATTCTTAATCAATTCGCTGTTTGTGGCAACAAAATCACTGCCATTACCTGCGTTTTCCACTAAACCCAATACCACCTTTTTCAAATCCATTACATCCTTGCGCAAGTCAAACAATACCTTGTAAAAAATATCCCGTTCGCTAAAGTTGTTGCTGCTGCCGCCATCGTTTGCGGCCAGCATAGGTACGGTACTTTCTTGGGGCAAATAGCGTAACAAAGTACTTCCGTCAATCACATTTCCCGCTTCAAGTACACTCAACTGTTCTACAAGGTTGCGCATTTGGCGTATGTTACCCGGCCAGCGGTAGCTCATCAGCATTTGCCTGCCTTCGGCATCCAGCCTCAAAGGCTCGGTGCGGTATTTATCTGCAAACACATCAGCAAACTTTAAAAACAACAGGTAAATATCTTCCTTACGGTCACGCAAGGGGGGTACTTTAATAGGTACGGTAGAAAGACGGTAGTACAAATCTTCACGGAACTTACCGCGCTGTGTGCCTTCCAGTAAATCGCGATTGGTAGCCGCTACAACGCGTACATCGGTTTTTTGCACTTTTGATGAGCCTACTTTAATAAACTCGCCGCTTTCTAAAACGCGCAGCAAACGCGCTTGGGTTTCAAGCGGCAATTCGCCCACCTCGTCCAAAAATATAGTACCGCCGTTCACGGTTTCAAAGTAACCCTTGCGGGTATCGTGTGCGCCTGTAAATGCTCCCTTTTCGTGGCCAAAAAGTTCGCTGTCAATAGTTCCTTCGGGTATTGCGCCGCAATTCACAGCTATAAAAGGCCCGTGTTTGCGATTGCTAAGGTGGTGTATAATTTTCGAAAAGGCTTCTTTACCCACACCGCTTTCACCGTTTATCAGCACGGTAATATCAGTAGGAGATACCTTTACGGCAGTTTCTAAGGCGATATTAAGCATAGGCGAGTTGCCTACGATTTCAAACCGCTGTTTTACGGATTGTATGTCCATTACTCAGGTTAGATTTCAAAATTAAGATAATAGCGACAGAATGTCATGCTTTCGGAAAAATTTTCACTCTTTAGTGTTGACGCTAAAGGATTAAAAATAGCTTAGGCCTTTATCTGTGCATATTTTACCTCTTACATTAACCATATTTATACCAAAATTGTTTGTGTTAAAGTTGTAACATTGTTTTGTCAATTAAATTTATACCACACACATGCAACCCTCTGTTTTAAAGCGGACTGATGAATATAAAAATGCTTATGCCGAATGGAAGGCCGGAAGTCATAGAAAACAATTGCTGAATGTTTTTAAAGAGATATACGAGTCGTCGTTTTTTGGGCAAGGAGATGTGAGGTGCGATATTATACGTCAACCCCAGTACAGCATGATGGTATTACACTACGGGAATGATTTTTTTGAAGGTGATTTTACTTTTCTGATGGATTTGATACAGGAAACGTTGATTGCTGAGGGGTACTTTAATTACATGAGTGACCAAAAGCAACAAACCCTTGATGGTGGTGTGAAGCAAACTATTGACAGGCATTACCTGAAACCTGCCACTATTTTTGAAACTACGGATATTAGCAAACTTGACCGTTTGTATGGCAATGTGATTATTGAAACGTTTTACGAGGATAACGAGACACAACTGCTGAAGATTACCTGCAACTATTTCAATGCGCGCCTATCTATCAAAGAAAAGGGAATAGATAAGTTGATGGAAGTGATTTTGAAAAGTTTGTGATGTAATTAACTTTGAGATTACCCTGAATATAAAATTCAGGGCTTTTGGGGATAACGTCCTGAATGGTTTAAAACCATTCGGGACGAAGTGTAGCAAAAGAGGCGGGCTTTATGCCCGTCGGGTGCATACGGTTATGAAAATTGGTTCCTTTGATAGTGTGTTGCACAACACATTTTTTACGTTTTAGCCACTAAGACACAAAGTTGGGTGACTACGGTTTATCCGTTTGGTGACTTCAGGGCATGAAAATTTCCGTCGTGCAACAGGTTAAAACCTGCCGCTCTTTAATTACAAAGCGAAGCGGGACTTAAGTCCCGCTTCGCTTTGTAATTTTAACAGAATGGGGTTTCAACCCCATATCATTGCAATGCCACCATTGTAAAAGCAACATCAAATCAGCATATTGCAATTATGCGTCATCTCTCAGATTTTTTGGCATTGTTCTATCCTCAGGTGTGTGCGGGTTGCAATGGCGAATTGTTGCAAGGAGAAGAGTTTGTTTGCGTTAACTGTTTGCTGTCGCTACCCTATACAGGGTTTACAAGCCAAACCCCTAACCCTTCGGAACAAACATTTTGGGGACGCGTTGACATTGCAGCAGGGGCTTCGTTTTTATACTTTAGAAAAGGCAATGCCACCCAAAAAATAATGCACCGCATAAAATACAAGGGTGAAAAGGAGCTTGCTGAATATATGGGACAGCTGATGGGGCAAGAATTAAAAATTTCTAACAGGTATGACGGGATAGAAGCGGTAATATCCGTTCCTATGCACCCATCTAAACAGCGTAAACGCGGCTTTAACCAAAGCGAGTGGTTTGCCAAAGGACTTTCAGCAATTATTAATGCCCCTGTTTTAACAGATGCGTTGCTAAAAACTACAGCCACCGAAAGTCAAACCAAAAAAAGCCGCTGGCAGCGTTGGATAAACGCCGATGAAAAGTACACCCTTAAAAACCCGCAACACATAGCAGGCAAAAAAATATTGCTGGTTGATGATACCCTAACCACAGGGGCTACTCTTGAAGCCTGTGCCCGGATGCTTTTGCAGGCAAATCCGCAAAGTATCAGTATTGCTACTATGGCATTCACACAGTAGTTTTATAAAGCAGTTTAACCACAAAGCAACAACCCGACGGGGTTTTTGGTCGTCATTATTGTTAGTCAAACAAAAATTAATCATGGTTAAACAAGGGGCTATACTACTTTGTTTTTTTGCGGCACTTCTTTATTCCTGCAAGAAAGATAATGATGTTTCGGCAGTGCAAAAGCCGGCGGGGTTTACAGGAAAAGTATTAGTTGAAAAATTTACCACCACCAGTTGCGGAAATTGCGGCCGAGCTGATTTGGATATTGAAGATTTTAAGAAACAATACGGAGATAAAGTAATCTCGGTGCATTACCACCTGCCCACCTCACAGTTTGGCGGTGATAGCATGGCTACCCCCGAAGGACAAAACATAGCCTCGATGTTTGGATTGCTGGGAACTCCTTTCGCCGCAATTAACAGAAAACATTTACCCGGCGATACCACAAAACTATTGTATGCAGGCGGAAACTGGGGCAACCCCATAGCAGCAGGCGTTGCAATACAAGCACCTTGCGGCATCAGCATAGATGCTTCAACTATAAACAACGGAGTGATGGAAGTAAAAGTAGGGATGAAGTTTGCGCAAACCATCGCAGAGCCGTTAGCACTTACAGTGTTGTTGCTTGAAGACAGTGTAACGGGTGATGAGGGCTACTGGCAGGCCAATTATTACAATGCTGATGCCACAGTACCCAAATTGTTCGGGCGCGGGCATCCAATTAAAAACTACGTGCATAACGATGTGTACCGCGCTGCCATCAGTCCGTTTTGGGGGCAAGCAATTCCGGCAGCAAACACCGTTGCGAACACGCAATATTCAACCGCTTTCAGTATTAATATTTCAGCTTATCGCAAGCCACATTTGAAAGTAGTGGCATTTGTGCATGAAACGGGTGAGCCGTTAAGGCTGCACAAATACAAAGTACTAAACGCTCAGGAAGTACACGCAGGAGATGCGCAAGCCTTTTAAACCTGTTTGCTATTTTGACCGTTAGGCAATAAAAACCCTTAAAAATTAGTTCATAAAGCATAATTTTGGCCTGTTTTGCAACTATTAAAACAACATAGCGGATGGATTTTGGTACTGCTGTTTTTTGGCATAGGGGTGCTTGCACCTTCGTGCAAACGTGAGCAGTTTGATAACAATCCGTCCACCAAACTCAAATTCTCTACCGATACGGTAATGTTTGATACCGTATTTACCATATTGGGCGGCGGGCCTTTTCCCCGTTCAGTAAACAAACGGCTGATTGTTTATAACCCAAGTAAAAACTCCATTAAAACCAGCATACGGTTGGCAGGCGGTAGTGCCTCTCCTTACCGTATTAATATTGACGGTGAACGAACCACCCAATTGAACGATTATGAGATTTTGGGCGGCGACAGTATCTATATTTTTGTGGAAGTGAGTATCGACCCGCGCAACGGTGGCGACCCTATTGTTCGCGATTCGATTGAGTTTATCACCAACGGCAATACCCAATATACCCAACTGCGGGCGTTTGGGGTTGATGCATATTACTTTAATAAGGTTACCAGTACTAACGATACTGCTTGGATGGATGCTACCAAGCCTTATGTGATTTACGGCTATTTTTGGATACCGCAAAACCGCAAACTCACCATAGGACCGGGAGTAAAAATATATTCCGATGTGGGGGCAGGGTTTATTATTGAAGGTACGTTGGAAGTGAATGGCACAAAACAAAACAGGGTAGTGATGCAAGGTGCCCGTTTGGGTAAAGATTTTACCGATATACCCGGCCAGTGGTTTGGCTTACACTTTGTTACCACCAGTCGCAACAGTACCATTAAATACACCGATATTGTTAACGGAACGGTGGGGGTACGGAGCGATTCGCTTTCAAACAACGCTAACCCAAAAGTTACCATAGAAAACACACTGATAAAAAACATGAGTGCCGTAGGGGTACTTGCGTTTACCTCTAAACTAAAGTTGGTAAATACCTGTGTGGCCAATTGCGGGCAATACACTTTTGCGGGTGATTTGGGCGGCAATTACGAAATGATACATTGTACGTTTGCCAATTACGGCGGTACGTTTAGCCGTAAAGAAGAATCGTTTGCCATTAGCAATGCCGATTATAAAAACCAAGCGGGCAATGTTATCAGTATTAACCCGCTAACGGTAAACATACGCAACAGTATTATTTATGGCAGTTTGCGCGAAGAGTTTTTGTTTGCGCGCGAGGGGCAGGGTGCAGTAACGGCAAATTTTTTTGATAACTTTATAAAAACCGAATTGTTGGGATGGGATGCCAGCAATACGTTGAACAAAGACCCTAAATTTAAGAACATTGCCGACCTTGATTTTAGCCTTGATACACTTTCACCTGCAAAAGACAAAGCACCATCACTTGGTATTTTGGATGATTTAGAAGGAACTCTTCGCAATGACGGTGCCCCGGATGTAGGTGCTTATGAACGGACGGAATAACAACTACCCTTATGAATAAAAACATCACAGCAGTTTTTGTAATCGTTTCATTATTGGTTTCATCCTGCAACAGTTGCAGCAATAAAGCCGGACAAAAAGTGGGCGAAACCTTGGGAGAGTTTACTGAGGGTGTGGGCAAAGGTGCTGAAAAAGCATTTGATATTGTGGTGCAACCATCGGCACAGCTAAAGGAAAAGGGACTTGGGATAGGTAAGGTATTGCTGGGCAGTGATACTACAAGTGCCAACGAAGGACACGATAACAAGCTATCGGTATATATGACGTTTGAGAAGGATTTTGAACACGAAGTAGTGATAAAAATAACCGATGCCAAAGGGCTTGAAATGGGGCGTAGCAAACTACCCGTTAAAGCTAAAAAGGGCGATGCGGAGTACTACGATTTTATTTTTGACAAACGTACTAATATTGATAGTGACAGCAAGATAACGATTGAATGAGGAAGACAGTAAAGCAACTATACCTACTGTTGACAGTGGGTTGTATAATTTTTTTGAACGCCTGCGGCGATAAACAATCCATAGAAAGTAAGTTGATTGGAATATGGCAGGGTACAGATTACAGCCATGATTTGAAAGACGTGCCTGCCATGTATGAACAAGGTGGTAAGGAAATGAACAAAAATACCCGCTACGTTTTTAAGGCCGACAGTACGTTTACCGAAATACGGTTTACGTATGAAAGCAGCGGCAAATGGCACTATAATGCTGCGGATAAGAAACTAACTCTTGAGTTTGCTCAAATGCAAGGCCCGCAGGAAATAAATAAGCCCGTGTACGAAGTGGTGTCGCTCACCGATAAAGAGTTAAAATTGAAAAATAGTCTTAGCGGACAAGGGTTTGAGTACCTGACGTTTGCCAAAAAATAGCACCCCGCTGTCATGTTGAGCATAGCGAAACATCCTGTTTCAAATGTGTAGCTGAGAACAGAGTGTTGTAAGATTCTTCGTTATTACTCAGAAAGACAATTAGGATTGTCATGTTGAGCACAGCGAAACATCTTATCTCAAATGTGTTACAATACAAAACAGGATAAGATTCTTCACTATCGTTCAGAATGACAAAGCAGGAAGCGGGTTTACTTTACCATTAAGTACTTATACTTTGCAATACCCATTTTTTGCAAACGGTACTGTACCGAAGTAAGCAACACGCCCAATCCGTAAATAGAACTGCGGCGGAAGTTAATAGACGATGCCTCATCAAAATATTTGGTAGGGCAGGTAACCTCAGCAATATCAAAGCCGGCCATAAAAATTTGAGCCGTCATTTGGTTATCAAACACAAAATCATCGCTGTTGGCCTCAATATCTATCTTCTTAAAAATCTCCGTACTAAAGGCACGATAGCCCGTGTGGTATTCGCTTAGTTTTTGGTTGATTAATACGTTTTGAAACAGCGTAAGGCAACGGTTAAAGATATATTTATAAATGGGCATTCCGCCTTTTAGCGCACCCTTGCCCAAAATACGGCTGCCATATACCACAGGGTACACCTCGTTGGCTATAATGCTTGCCATTGCAGTAATCAGTTTCGGGGTATATTGGTAATCGGGGTGCAGCATAATAACAATATCAGCCCCCAACTCCAATGCTTTTGTATAACAGGTTTTTTGGTTGCCTCCGTAGCCACGGTTTTTTGGGTGCTTAATTACGTGCTTAATGCCCAGTTCTCTACCCTTTTCAGAGGTTTCATCCTTGCTGGCATCATCCACCAATACCACCTCATCAACAATATCAAAAGGTATTTCGCGGTATGTTTTTTCAAGAGTAAGAGCCGCATTATAGGCAGGCAGCACAATTACCAGTTTTTTTCCGTTTATCATGGCTAAATCAGTGCAAAAATAAAAAACCCCGGCCATATAGCCGGGGCATAATTTTAAGTATCACAAAAAATCTTAGTGTACGGCAAATATCGGATACACGGCAAGGTAGCAGAAAATGCCTGCAAAGTAGCCGATAAGAGCCAACATGGTTATCTTTTTAAGGTACCAAATGAAGTCAATTTTTTCCATACCCATAACCGCTACACCCGCAGCAGAACCTATGATAAGGCAGCTACCGCCTGTACCTGCGGCATAGGCCATAAATTCCCACATTTTAGCATCGGTTAGGTAATATTTAACCCCTTCAAACATAAAATAGCCTTCTGTAATTGCACTTGGGTTAGCCAACGCCCATTGGAAAGCTTCGGAGTTCACTGAGGCTGATGCCAGCGGGTACATACCCATAGATGCAGCTACCAATGGAACGTTATCTACCACTGATGATAATAAGCCTATTGAGGTTACAATAACGTTAGGGTCGCCAATGCTCTTATCCATCCACGCGGCAAGATGTTCAAGTATGTGGGTTGCCTCTAACGAAGCAATGGCCAGCAAAATACCCATGAAAAATAAAATGCTTGAAGTATCAATACGGGTTAAGGCGTGCAAAGCAGTATAAGGTTTCTTTTCTTCCTCGGTTTTATCAATGTGCAGCAGTTCTGATACCACCCAAATAATACCTAAGCCTAATAACATACCAACATAAGGCGGCAAGTGGGTAACGGTTTTAAACACAGGTACAAACAACAACAAACCAACGCCTAAGAAAAACATAAGCACGCTGCCTTTTACTTCTTCTTGGTGTTCAGCTTCTTCGTAATCATATTCAGCGCGTTTAATCTCGCCTTTCATTTTAAATGATAAGAAAACCAAGGGGGCTATCAGGCAAACCAAACTTGGGATAAACAGGGTTTTAATAATGTTGGCAGTTGTAATTTGGCCGCCAATCCACAACATGGTGGTAGTTACATCACCAATGGGCGACCACGCACCACCTGCGTTGGCAGCAATAATTACCATACAGGCAAAAAACTTGCGTTGGTCTTTATCGTGTATCAGTCTGCGCAGTAATGATACCATTACGATTGAGGTGGTAAGGTTATCCAACACAGCCGATAAAAAGAAGGTGATGATTGAAATTATCCAAAGCAGCTTGCGCGAATCCTTGGTTTTAATACGGTTAGTGATTACTTTAAAACCTTGGTGGGCATCAACAATCTCCACTATCGTCATAGCCCCCAGCAAAAAGAAAAGTATTTCGCTGATTGAGCCTAAATGGTGGCTCAACTGATGGGCAATGCCGTGTGCATTTTCTTCTGAAGTTCCGGAAATAAGAACCCAAGCGGTCCATGTCAACACACCGATTAGAAGAGCGGGTGCCGCTTTGTTAATTTTTAGAGGATGCTCAAAAGCTATAGCTAAGTAGCCGAGCACAAAAATAATAACGAGAGTTAATTCCATAAAGAGCAAAATATTCGCGGGGCAAATATAAGATTTAATGCCCGTCAACAAAGGCCTACTTTAAACATAACATTGTATTAACACAGCGCAAATGCCCGCCAATTGGTTATTTTTACCTCAAAAAACAACCCTATGCTGCAAGCCCTAATGTCCGTAAGTCCGCTTTCTGATGAATCACAAGTAGCACTTAATGAGGTGATTGAGAATAAGCAGCACAAACGCAATACCCATTTGGTAAAGATTGGGGGGGTATCGCATTATATGTATTTTATAAATAAAGGTGTAGCAAGGGTGTATTATGAAATAAACGGATTGGACGTGACGGATTACTTTGCTATTGACGGGCAGTTTATTGGGGCAATAGACAGCTTGTTTAGCGGGCGACCATCAAAAAAAGGGATACAGTTGCTTGAAGATGCGGAGGTTTTGAGGATAAGCTATAAGAAGTTTGAAGAGCTATGCACCCGGTACCATGATATTGAGCGGGTGGGAAGAAAGATTGCCATTTTTGCATTTTTAGAAGGGCAGCAACGGATGGAAAGCATCCGTTTTCATGAGGCAAAAGAGCGGTATGAGGAGCTGAACCGAAAATATCCCGGTTTGGTAAACCGTTGTCCGCTAAAATACATTGCTTCCTATTTAGGTATTACCCAAGTGAGCCTTAGCCGCATCAGAGCTGCTGCGCAATAAAAGCGAGTACTTCATTTCGGAAAATGCACCGTTAAACAAAATATAAAATTCTGCTTTGTTGGTTTACTACACAGCGTATGGTTTTAAGCCTGCCGTAAAAAAAGGGGCTGTCCCAATTTTGGAACAACCCCTTTTAAAAATTATTCCTCAATTACTTAGTTAAGCCTGCAAGAGTGGCCTTTACCGCTTCAAGGTTAGGAACATCACCCGCGTTTTCAAGTACTTCGGCATATTGCACCACACCGTCTTTATCAATCACAAAAGCTGAGCGTTTTGATACTCCGCGCATACCCAACACAAAATTTTCGTAAATGCTGCCGTATGCTGTTGATGCTTCTTTGTTAAAATCAGAAAGCACAGTAAAGTTAAAGTGTTGTTCTTCTTTAAACTTGGCAAGTGTATGGGGCGTATCCACCGATATGGCCAATACTTCGGCATCCAAGCGTTGGTAATTGGCAATATCATCGCGCACGCCGCAAAGTTCGGCAGTACAAGTGCTTGTAAATGCCAACGGAAAAAACAGGATAACAACATTTTTGCCTTTAAAATCCTCTAACGAAATTTCTTTCTTTTCAGAGCTGTATAGTTTGAAGGCAGGGGCTTTATCGCCAATTTTTAATGTATTCATGGTATTATAACAATTGTTCTTCTTCGATGTTTACCGGCTGCAATGTTTTTGCATTCATTTGCTGCCTCATTTGTGCCGATGTAAGTGTGCTGCCATCGTGGCTCCATCCCGGCGGGCCAAACACATACATCAGTTTATCTTTCAGTGGCAAAGGTTTCTTCACGTCAGCCCATATTTTGCTCCACTCGCTCATAACCACACGGGGTAAAAAGAAGGTATCCAGCTTAGTAGTAAGCCCGTACTCTACTTCTTCATCTTCCACAGCATAAGTGCCGAAAATCTTATCCCATATAATCAGCACCTGCCCCATGTTTTTATCAAGGTATTGTGCGTTGCTACCGTGATGCACACGGTGGTGCGAAGGGGTTACAAAAATCTGCTCGTACCAACCCAGTTTTCCTACCAGTTTGGTATGCACAAAAAAGGCATACGCTTGGTTAACAGCGTAGATAAACATTACCTCCTGCCCTGTAAAGCCCAAAAGGCCGCAAGGCAAAAAGAACATATACCTGTATAAAGGTTGCAATACTGATGAGCGCAAGGCTACCGAAAGATTAAACAAATTGCTTGAGTGGTGGTTGGCATGCACTGCCCAAAAGAAACGGCAATAATGCTCAGCACGGTGCAGCCAGTAAAAGCAGAAATCCTGTACAAAAAATACACCCACCCAACGCAATACGGGGTTTTGTATGTTTATCAACGCATAGTTGGCAGCAATGTAATTGAGCACACCAAAACATACGCCTATCATCAAAAAATCAAAGCAGGCACCCAACAAGCCCAAGCCAAGGTTGGTAAAAAAGTCTTTTCCGCTATAAAGTCTAAGGTGATGAAAATGGCTGTAAAGCAATTCGCCTAATATAAAGACAGCATATAATGGGGTAGTAATATAGAGTAGGTACTCACTCATAAACAGGCGCAAAAATAACTATATTGCGGATTAATCAAGAGAGATTAGCTGCAATATCAACTTAAAAACTATGAATTTAAGGAAAACATACATTACGCTGTTTTTTGCTTGCATTGCCTTTGTTCTGAAGGCACAACCCGGTTGCCGTTTTCATGGCGACCCTAACTTACTAACCACACAAAAAAAATCAGGTACAGCAACCAAGTTCGAGGTGCGTAAATACAGTATTAATCTTGATATGCGTAATACAGCCTCTAAAACGATTAAAGGATTTACGGATATTACCATCGTATCAAAAGAAAACGGACTTTCTACCATTAAACTTGATTTGCTGAAACTGACAGTAAACAAAATATGGGCGGGAGCTGATTCGCTAACCTATTTATACAACGATACCGCCTTATTAATCTCACTTAAACCCCCGCTGAATGATAACGACAGCCAAGTAGTGCGTGTTGAATACGAGGGCAAGCCCCAAACCGATAAAAAATGGGGTGGTTTTTATTTCTCAGGCGTGTATGCGTTTAATCTTGGGGTAGGGTTTGATGCTAACCCCCATAATTTCGGACGGGTATGGTTTCCTTGCGTGGATGAGTTTACCAGCCGTTCATTGTACGATTTCACGATAACTACCGATGGGACTAATCGAGCCATGTGTAACGGTACTTTGGTTAACAGGACTGATAATTTTGACGGCAGTACAACGTGGTTTTGGCAACTAAACACGCACATACCTACTTATCTTGCTTCGGTAGCAGTAGCACCGTATGGAGTGATAGAAGATTCATATACGGCGTTATCAGGGCCTACGCCTATTACATTGGCGGCCCATCCTAACGATACAGCAAAAATGCGGGCATCGTTTGCTAACCTTAAAGGAGCGTTTAACGGGTTTGAAAAGTGGTATGGCCCGCATCAGTTTGAACGAGTAGGGTTTAATGCAGTGCCTTTTAACGGCGGTGCGATGGAACACGCATCAAACATTGCTTATCCGTTGTTTGCCATTGACGGTACGTTGAGTCAAGAAACATTGATGGCTCACGAGTTTGCCCATCATTGGTGGGGTGATAATACCACCTGCCGTACCCAAGAAGATATGTGGCTGAATGAGGGATGGGCATCGTATTCTGAAAAGTTATTTTTGGAACACATATATGGTAAAAAGCGATACGACGAAGCCATAATGGACAACCACTTTGAGGTACTGCGCCGCGCCCACCTTACTGATGGGCAGCCTTGGTCGGTGAGCGGTGTACCCCATGCTTATACCTATGGCGACCACGTGTATAAAAAGGGCGCAAGTGTAGTGCATAGTTTGCGCGGTTATATGGGCGATGCTGATTTTATGAGTGGTATCAAAGCCTTTCAAAACGCAAAGAAATTGTCGGATGTTAGCAGCGAGGATTTAAAAACGGTGTTACAGACACATACATCGGCCAACCTTACTTCGTTTTTTGATAACTGGGTATATACCGCAGGCTTCCCCGCATTTTCAGCCTACATAACCAACACTGTGCAAAACGGTAGCAACTATACCTGTACTGCAAAAGTGAACCAGCAATTACGTTTTACTAATAAGTTATATAAGGATGTGCCTTTGGTGGTATCATTCATCAGCGAAAAGGGCGATGTATTTAATCTGCCGATAAAACTTAACCTTGCCGATACCCAAGTGGTGGCCACAATACCTTTTGAGCCTAAAATGGTTATTACCGACCGTGATGCAAAACTTAGTGATGCAGTTACTGAAAACGAGTTTTGGATTAAGGGTGCTTCTGGGTATGATTTTAATTGGGCATTTATGCCTGTAACTGTTAATGCAGGAGCCATTACCGATAGTGCATTGATGCGGGTTGAGCACCATTGGTCGGCACCCGTGAGCGGAGCAATACCTTATCCCAACTTATATGCTTCGGGTAGCAGGTATTGGCGAATATCAGGTACATGGAAAGATACTTTGCTAAACGCATCAACAGTATTGCAGTACGACGGTACAACCCCGGGCGGATTTATGAGTGGTTGGTTGGATAATGATTTGATTAAAACTACCGAAGACAGTTTGGTATTGTTGTATCGCCCCGACCCACGTAGTGCTTGGGAGATTTACCCCCATTATACTAAAACGATGGGCAACAAAGCCGATAAGCGGGGTAATATTACCCTAAGTGGTATTAAAAAGGGTGAATACGTGTTTGCCATGTTTGATAAAACATTGGGCGGGGTTAGTGCTCCTGAGGGGACGGATGAAGGCAGGCTGAACATTTATCCAAACCCTACTGACGGGCAGGTGAAGATTGAGTTTGATGATGTGTATCGCGGAGAGCAACTACATATTACAGATAATGCAGGCCGTACAGTGGAGGATATTACCTTATACTCAGGTCAAAACTTTGTTGAAGTGGATACTGAACATTGGGCAGCGGGCACTTACTATGTGAGTTTGGGCAAATATTTGAGCAAGAAGCTCGTAGTAAAATAATAAACAACAGGATTAAAACCCCATTCTGTTAAAATTACAAAGCGAAGCGGGACTTAAGTCCTGTTTCGCTTTGTAATTAAAGAGCAGCAGGTTTTAACCTGCTGCAACATATAAAATTTGTAGAGAACAGTCCGAATGGTTTTAAATCATTCGGAACGAAGCCTCACAACAGAGAGGGGCTTTATGCCCATCTCTACAACAGGCTTATCATATCTTATTTTCCTAACGAATACTTTAGGTTCACGCTCAACAGGTTGTTGTAAAGACCTAAAATAGTTCTTGAGAAACCGTTATCCGTAAAGATGGTTCGGTTGTCACCTTTTGCCAGTGATGAGATGGTGTATTGCCAGCGTAGTTGAGCAGCCAGCTTTTTATTGATAGGGTAGGATAGACCTAACAAAACCCCTGTTTCAAAAGGTTTTAATTGGGTTTTGTAATTGCGAACACCCGCAAAGTCTTCTACTTTCGCTCCCAACAAATAACCACCTGTCAACCCAAATTGGCCTGTAAATTTCTTATAGGTAAAGCCACCGTAAACAGGCACTTCAATATAGTTTAGTTTAAATTTATCAAAGGCAAACGTAGCGGCAATGTTGTTTTCGTCAATTTGGCGTAAAGCGCCCTTTTGGGTATATAAAAACTCAATCCCTGCCGACCATTTATTGTTAAAAGGGTAGCTTACCCAAATGCCGCCGTTAACTCCCACCTTGTTATAGCCTGAAAGCATATCGCCATCTAACTGGGTAAGGTTAATACCACCCGTTAAACCGCCCTCAAATTTTTGAGCACTTGCAACAAATGCAAAGCAAACCAACCATATAAGGGCATTTAGCTTTTTCATTTTTGTAAAAATTTCACACTGGCATCAATGTGTGGGTGCATATAACTATCGTCCTCAATAAACGGAACCACCTTACGGTAGTTTTCATAAATCTTTTCAATAGTTTCCGATGATTTAAGCCCGCTTGCTTTTTTGCGCAAATCCAATGCTTGCATCGCCGTAAAAAGCTCTATGCCTAAAACACGTTCTAAGTTTTGTACCACTCGGTAGGCTTTAGTAGCTGCATTGGCTCCCATGCTCACATGGTCTTCTTGCCCGTTTGATGATACAATACTATCTACCGATGCGGGTGAGCATAACTGTTTGTTTTGGCTCACAATGCTGGCAGCTGTGTATTGAGGAATCATAAACCCTGAATTAATGCCGGGACGGGTTACCAAAAACGGAGGTAAATCACGTTGGCCGCTAATCAATAAATAAGTGCGACGTTCGCTGATGCTACCCAATTCGGCAAGGGCAATGGCAAGGTAATCTAACACCAACGCCAACGGCTGCCCGTGGAAGTTACCGCCCGAAATGATTGTATCATCTTCAGGGAATGCCAAAGGATTATCGGTAACAGAGTTTATTTCGGTATGCACCACGTGCTTCACGTGCGAAATAGCATCTTTGCTGGCACCGTGTACTTGCGGTATGCAACGGAACGAGTAAGGGTCTTGTACTGCTTTATCGGGTGAGTTGGTAATAGCACTGTCTTTCAACAATTCGTTAAAATAGGTAGCTGTGTGCAAATGGCCTGCGTGTGGTCGCACACGCGCAATGCGACTGTCAAACGCTTTTATATTACCATTAAATGCCTCAAACGAGGTAGCGGCAATTGTATCCGCCCATAGGGTAAGCAGTTCGGTTTTCAACAAACACCAAACCGCGTATGAGCTCATAAATTGAGTGCCGTTTATCAATGCCAAGCCTTCTTTAGCTTGTAACTCAATATTGGGTTTGCCTACAATCTTATTAGCTTCTGCGCCGTGCAGTTTTTCGCCTTTATAATAAATCTGCCCTTCGCCCAACAGCGGCAGGCACAAATGAGCCAAGGGGGCTAAATCGCCCGATGCTCCTAACGAGCCTTGCTGGTACACCACAGGGTAAATGCCTGCATTGTAATAATCAAGCAAACGTTGCACAGTTTCAAGCTGCACGCCCGAATGGCCGTAGCTTAGTGATTGAGCTTTCAGCAACAACATTAACTTCACTACATCTTGGGGTACTTCCTCGCCCGTACCGCAGGCGTGAGACAATAACAAGTTGCGTTGTAAACGTCCCAACGAATCGGTATCAATATGTACGTTATACAACGAGCCGAATCCCGTATTTATGCCATACACAGGGCCACTATCACCCTTTACTTTGTTATCAATAAAAGCACGGCAGTTGGCAATGCGTTGCTTGCTTTTTTCTGATAATTCAACAGCTTCACCGCTCAATACGGTTTTGTATATTTCTTCTAAGGTGATGATTTCTTTAATTATATGGCCCACGTGTTTGTGTGTTTTATGTTTAAATTATAATTGCCCTTCGGCAGGCTCAGCATTATCCTGAGCTTGTTGTATCCGTCCTGAGCTTGCCGAAGGATAGTTTTAATCTCCTATTATCATATCAATCACCCCGTCAATATCTATGCTCTGCTGGTTGCCCGTGTGCAGGTTTTTAAAAGCAAGTTGGCCGCTTTGCATTTCGCTTTCGCCTATAATTACCGCATAGGCTATTTGGTTGGCGTTAGCAAAATCCAATTGTTTTTTAAGTTTTGCTACGCTTGGGTACACCTCGGTATTTATGCCTGCTTTGCGGGCCTTGGCTGCCAATGGCAGTGCATAGGCAAGGGCTTCATCGGTCATGCTGCAAAACAACAATTGGGTAAATGAATTAGTGGTGTTTGGGAACAAATTAAGTTCTTCCATCACATCATAAATCCTGTCAGCCCCAAACGAAATTCCTACCCCCGACATACCCTTTAACCCGAAAATTCCGGTAAGGTCATCGTATCGGCCACCACCGCCAATGCTGCCCATTTTGGCATCGTTGGCACTTACTTCAAAAATTGCCCCTGTGTAATAGTTAAGTCCGCGTGCCAGTGTAAGATCTATTTTCAGTTTACCGAAATCAAATCCTACAGCTTGCAAGTAATTGAAAACAGTTTCAAGCTCCTGTACGCCTTTTTTGCCCTCACTACCCTCAGTAAATAAAGAGTTAAGATAAGCAGCAGTTTGGTGGTTATCACCTTCAAAACCTAAAATTTCAGATGCTTTTTCTATTTGTTGAGACGAAAATCCTCTTTCGGTTAATTCTGTTTTCACACCGTCCAAACCAATTTTGTCCAGTTTATCAATCGCTACTGTAAAATCAGTCAATTTATCTTCTGCACCCAGTAGTTGGGCAATGCCCATCAACACCTTACGGTTGTTTATTTTTATGGTAACATTAATTCCCAGTTTTTCAAATGCTTCCGCGTATATCAATACCAAATCAGCTTCGTTTATTAATGAGTCAGACCCGATAATATCAGCGTCGCATTGGTAAAACTCACGGTAACGTCCTCTTTGGGGGCGGTCCGCTCTCCACACAGGCTGCATTTGGTAACGGCGAAACGGAAACGATAGCTTGCTTTGGTTCATTACCACAAAGCGGGCAAAGGGCACGGTAAGGTCATACCTCAATCCCTTTTCAGTAATTTTAGAAACTAATTTATTGCTGTTTTTCTCAGCCCATTGTGCATCGTCCACCTTGCTTGCATAATCTCCTGAATTCAGGATTTTGAACAACAGTTTATCTCCCTCATCGCCGTACTTACCTGTTAGTGTGCTCAGGTTTTCCATGCTTGGGGTTTCAATGGGTTTAAAGCCATATTTTACAAACACACTTTCGATGGTGCTGAAAATATAACGGCGTTTAACCACCTCTGCGGGGCTAAAATCACGGGTTCCTGAGGGTATAGACGGTTTTTGCATGATGTGGCTGCAAAAGTAATCAATAATGTAAAAACGGATTAGAACGTTTTTTAAATGCGCTCCGTCTATCTCAACATTAAATCATTCTTGTTTTTGTACTTTTACATAAAATTTTAAACACCACAGAATCTTTTTCACTATGAAAAAAATATTACTAACGGTAGCCTCGGCTATTTTGCTGTTTGCAGCTTGTAAAAAAGAAGATAACAAAACTACCCCTGAACCTAACAACCCCGGTGGCGGAACTAACAATCCCCCTCAAGAAATTGTAGTGCCTGAGAAAAACATCTCAGTCGTGAACAAACTTACGGGTTCATTGTGTGGACCCTGTGGTTCATGGGGATGGAGCGGTTTTGAGCAGATTATGACCAACAATGGTAAAAACGCCATTTATATGGGTACTTACAGCCAAAACTTTGTAGCCCAATTGTTTATTACCCAAGTGGCTACCGATATGGATGCAATGTTTAAAAGCGAAGGATATCCTACGTTTGTTGCTAACGGTACTGCTATGCTTGACCGTTCTAATAACGTGAATATTGCCAACGAGCTTGCTAAAGTGGATGCTGCGGTAGCTGCCCATACTGCTTCGCCTGTATATGTGAACAGTGGTTTGAGGGTATCTGACAGTGCAAACATTATGACCATTGAAACCCGCACTAAGTTTTTCCAAGACGTAGCTGGTGATTTGTACCTTGGTGTGTACTTAACCGAAGATAAAGTTAAAGGATACCAATCAGCACACGCTGACGGTGCTAATACTCAACACCACCACGTGTTAAGGGCAGCGGGTAAATTAGATGGTTCGGCTAAAGCAGAATCGTTTGGTTATAAAATTAATACCTCAAGCACAACCACTGCCAACACCGTATTGGATAATAAATTTACCATTGATATTACCGGCTATAACAAGGACAACCTTGAGGCTATTGTGGTAGTATGGCGTAAAATAGGCGTGCGTTATAAATTTGTTAACGCATACAGCAACAAAATTCAATAATACAGGCAATAGCCAACTAATAGAGCAAAGGCGCAAGGCACTAACGGGCTTTGCGCCTTTGCGGTTTAATAACCTGCCTGTGAACGGTATGCTGTATTCAGCACTATTTTTGGCAATGATTTTGATTGATAGGTGTATTTTTGACCAAATTTTTAAGTTTTGAATAAAGCTGCAAAGTTCTTTCCATTCGCCCTTATACTGCTTGTTTACGTATTTGCCTTGTTTATTGATGTAATGGATGTTGACTCGTCTCAATATGCCGCAATGGCTAAAGAAATGGTAGACCGCAACAGCTATTTAGAAATTACCGACCAAGGGCGCAACTATCTTGATAAACCCCCGCTTTTGTTTTGGCTTTCGGCAGCTTCATACCACATTTTCGGGGTATCAACCGCTGCATTTAAACTGCCTTCTATGCTGTTTGCAATATTGGCAATGGTATCTGTTTACGGCTTGGCAAAACTATATTACAGCGAACGCGAGGCTTATTGGTCAGCATTACTATTGGGTAGTACGCAGGCATTTTTCTTAATGGTGAACGATGTCCGTACAGATTTGATACTTACGGGTGCAGTAATTTTTGCCGTGTGGCAACTTGCAGAATACATTGAGCGTAAAAAAACACTAAATTTTACCTTAGGCTTTGTGGGCATTGGCTTTGCCATGCTTGCCAAAGGCCCTATTGGTATGGTATTGCCGGTGGCTGCGTTTGGTATTCATTTGGTGTTACAACGCGATTGGAAAACCATTTTTAACTGGCGTTGGTTGCTGGGCTTGCCCATCGTTGCGTTGGTGCTGCTGCCCATGTGCATAGGACTGTATAACCAATACGATGCTAATCCTACGGTGGATGTGAACGGGCACATAGGAGAATCGGGGTTGAAGTTTTATTTCTGGACACAGAGCTTTGGCCGTATTACAGGCGAAAACGTTTGGGATAATAATGCAGGCCCGTTTTTTCTTACTGAATCTACGTTGTGGGCTTTTATGCCTTGGACTGTTTGGTTGTTTGCCGCTTGGATAAACGGTTGGTATAAAGTAATCCGCTCAAAATTTAAGATTGAAAAAGGGCAGGAGGCTATCACTTTGGGTGGTTTCACTTTTGCGTTGCTGGCTCTTAGTAAATCAAGCTACCAACTGCCCCACTATATTTTTGTAGCCTATCCGTTTGCTGCCATTTTTGCTGCCCGTTGGGTGGTATGTGTGCTTCAAGACGGTTTCCCTTGGGCAAAACACCTGATAAAAGGAACGCAATTAGTTATTGCTGCTCTTGTATGGGCATTGATTGGTGTATTGTTTTATGTGTTTAAACCTGAAAATATTTTAATACCTGTGCTGATGGGGGTAGGGCTTATTATGGTGCTATACTACATAGGTAAAAACTATCAAAAAACTACATCGGTGTTGCAGGTAGCATTTATCAGCATTTGTTTGCTGAATGTGACTATGAACCTGCATTTCTACCCTCAGCTAATGCGTTACCAGGCCTTTAGCATGGGCGGAAAATACATTGCTGAAAAAGCTTCTGCTGAAAACATTACCCAAAAGAATTTCTTGATTTTCCCCATAGGTTCAGCACACTCGCTTGATTTTTATACAGGCTGGAACGTTACCAGCGTATGGTCTGAACAATACCTTAGCCGCTACAAAAACGGTGAGACTGTTTGGATGTACACTACCGATGAAGGGTTGGAACGCTTGAAGGTACTTCCTTATGAAATAACGCAGGAGCTACACCTGCCTTACTATAAAACTACAGAGCTGCGCCCCGTGTTTTTAAACCCAGAAACCCGCGACGGTGTGGTAAAATCACATTACATCGTAAAGCTGCACATCCAAAAGCAGGAAACAATTGATTTCTCTATTTACGAGCCTCAGTTAGATTAATTATACTT
Organism: Bacteroidia bacterium; assembly: GCA_035906255.1. Classification (GTDB taxonomy): domain Bacteria; phylum Bacteroidota; class Bacteroidia; order UBA8524; family UBA8524; genus SB11. Next base: position 40,515 of record JAMIFM010000023.1, on the reverse strand, counting down.
AAGGCAGGTTAAAACCTGCTGCTCTTTAATTACCAAGCGAAGCGGGACTTAAGTCCCGCTTCGCTTGGTAATTTTAACAGAATGGGGTTTTAATCCTGTTTCTAAAAACGTTAAAAATTTTGGTAGTTCCTTCAAGCGTCCACGCTTGAAGGCTCCGGTGTTTCGCGTCCTCGCGAAGAGAAGATTTTGTGGGACGCTATACTTGATTGCTACCGAAGCGCGGACGCTTCGATGAACGGTGTCCAAATAACAATAAAAAACCCCGTCTGAATTCAGACGGGGTGGTTTAAAATATTTTGTATCTGCTGTGAGTATTATTTGCTCACAACCATTTTACCGCTAACAGCATACTTACCTGTAGAGATATTGTACATATACACACCTGCTGCAAGATTATCAGTAGCTACTTTAATGGTAGTGTTACCGGGAGCTTGTTTGCCCAAATCCTGAGTAGTAACAGTTTGACCCAACAAGTTGGTAACAGTTAAAGTAACAGGGCTGGTTTCAGTCAAGAAAATTTCTACTTCACCGCCGTTGCTGGTTGGGTTTGGATAGAAACCGTTGGTGATATACACGTTAGGTTGGTTTATTTCTTCAACGCTTACTCCGGGGCCAAGACCAATTTGGTTGTTAACAATAGCTTGTACAGGAATTGAAGCATGAAGGATAACGTTGTTTACTGTTGGGTGAGAACCATCACTTGAATTGTTCTGAAGGTTAGTACCGGGTATTTCATCGCGTTGCCAAATAACGTGCAATACGTTGTTTACAATGGTTTTACCCACGCATCCGAATACATCTTCAAAGCCGTGACCTTGAGTAATGTTTTGAGGGTCGGCCCAAGTAATACCGCCATCTGTTGAGAAAGTGATGAACAAATCACGGTAGTTAGAAGTTTCGCGGGCTTCATTAGAAGCATACAAATCACCTTCAAGCGGTGCAGAGTACACGCAGAAGATACGACCTTGAGCATCAACCATTGCACTGGGCATAGTAGCCAATGAAGTATTACCGTAGCGTGCTACCGAAATAAGGTCAACAGTGCCTAAGCTGTCTTGCAAACGGGGCAACGCGTTATTAGCACCCAACGAACGGGCAGTACCGTATGCCACAGTTAAAGCAGTATCGCCGTCCATATCCATCATACCGCCAATAATGCGTTTCACATTGTTTTGCTCACCCCAATACATAATGCGGTTAGAGCCGGGGGTAAAGAATGATGAATCAGCACTGGGGTGGTTTTTGCTCACCTCTGAATATCCCCAAAATACGTGGGCATATCCGCTGTTATCCATTACTACTTCTACAGAACCATCGTTAGTAGGTACGTTAGAGCCAATTACCTTATCTGTTTTATAAGGGGCAAAAGCAAAGGTATCAACGATGGTTTTGGTAAATGTTTGTCCGTTATCGGTACTTTTCCAAAGGGCAACGTCACCACCAAGGTTATCGGCAATTACAATAGCCACATTGTTACCATTGGCGTCAATTGCATATTGGTCGCCACCGCCGCGCAAATAACGGCTGGTATCATATCCGGGCAACATACTTAATGCAGTGCTCCACGTTTGACCACCATCAGTACTGCGTGAATAAGTAGTAGGCAACAACATACCGTCAACACGAATGTTTGGTGGATCGGTAGAAGCAGCAGAGTCAGAATAATTAGTAAGCACGTGGATGGTGTTACCGTTGTTGTCGGCGCGGTTCCAAATGGGTTTACCGCCTGTGATGGTTAATACACGTGGACCGGTTGTCCAGTTTGTACCCCCGATAGCATCGTTGGTCATTACGTGCAAACCGCCACTGGTAGCAAAGTGAGAAATAACATACTCTTTGTTACCGGGCAGTACGCCAATGCTTGGCCAACCCAAACGCAGGTTAGTTTCGATACGGCTGGTTGGAGTAGGAGCCCAAGCAGTGCCGTTGTAGTGGTTGTATGCACTACCACGCAAAGGGAACTCGGTAGTTCCGTCAGGAGAATACGTCCAAGCTACCGATACTTTACCATCGGCGTGCACCAATACACGGTTACCGATAGAAGCATTGGTTTGCAAATCGTAGTAAGTAAAACCTACAGTATCGAACTTATAGGGCAAATCGCCCGATTTGCGCATAAAACTGTTGGATGTAACTGGGTGAGCGGGTTTAAACGGCTCAACATGAACCGGCACAATCCCGTTGGGATTTTGTGGAATCACCCCCGCATCGGTTTCGCTGCTTTGCGCAAAAGCAAGAGCGGGCAGTGTTGATAATAAAGCAAGTAAAACTCTTTTCATTGGTTAGAGGGTGTTTTTTAGGCAAATAAATAAGAAAAAACGACAAATGTTAATTATTTATTAATGAAAAATCTTTACAAGCATCTCTTTCATCAACTCACCGTCAGGGGTACCCGAATTGTTTACACCCTTTGATTTTAAGTCGAATTCAGATAGCGTAGCAAAAATTCTTTCAATCTTGATAGACGAGTAATTTTTGAAATAGTTGATGTAGTCGTTGAAAAAGAACGGATTAATGCCCAAAGCACTGCTCACCTTTTCTTTGCTTTTGTCTGAAAGGAAGTGGATTTTATACAACTTGCTAAAAAACGAATATAATTGAGGCAGCACCACTACCAAGTTTGCATTTTGGTTTTTAGATGCTGAGAAATAGTCAACAATCTCAATAGCTTTGGTAAAATTGCGCTTACCTATGGCATCCTGCAATTCAAACACATTATAATCCTTGCTGATACCGATGTTTTCCTCCACTTCTTTCTCTGTAATATGCTTTACAGGGCCGCCCGCAAGGTTCAATAACATTTTATCCAACTCGTTGGCTATTTTGCCCAAATCATTCCCCAACGATTGGGCTACCAATGCTTGGGCACGTTCGTTCATGGTATAGCCCTTACCCCTTAGGTAATCGGTAACCCAAGCAGGTACTTGGTTTTCGTATAACTTGGCCGAGTCTAAAAATTCAAAGTTAGCAAGTAATTTAGCCGTTTTGGTGCGTTTATCCAGCTTTTTTCCCTTATAAGCAAAAGCCAGAATGGTGCTGCTTACAGGGTTGGCAAGGTAACTCTCCAGCTTATCAAAGTCTTTCAGGTTTTGGGCTTCCTTTACAATAATCACCTGATAATCACTCATCATCGGGAACCTTCGGGCGGCCATCACCACCGTCATAATGTCCGTTTCTTTGCCGTAAAACACAGTTTGGTTAAAACCGCGTTCGCCTTCGTTCAATACATTATCCTCAATGTAATCAACTACCTCATCAATAAAATAGCTTTCTTCACCCTGCAAAAAGTACACAGGCGAGAATTTCCGCGCTTTAAGCGAGGCCATTATTTTATCAAACGATGCAGATGCTGCTGTTGCCATTGTATTATTTGAAGTATTTTTGAAAAAGCGATATGTATCAGTTAAACCTTCCCCCTTTTGAGTACAAGGTGAAAGCCGAGGCACAAAGAAAACTAATTTTTGATGAGGTGAGAAGGAAATATGTGGTGCTAACGCCCGAAGAATGGGTGCGCCAGCATATTATCCACTTTTTGGTAACAGATAAAAATGTACCTCCGCACCTGATTGGGGTTGAAAAGGGTATAAACGTGTTAGGGCGCAGTCGTCGAGCCGATATAGTAGTGTTTGGCCGCAATGGCCAACCCGTTTTACTGGTGGAGTGCAAAGCCCCCACAATATCTATTAACGCAGCTGTTTTTACGCAGGCTGCTGTATATACTTATGGTTTTGGGATTGATTATATAATGGTGAGCAACGGGGTGCACCACCATTACATTAAGATTGATAAACAAAACAGCACCGTAAAAGAGGTTGCTGAGTTGCCGCTTTTTCCCTTTGGTTAAAAATCAACCGTAAGCAGTTTTTTAAACTGTTTGTCTTTAGCACTTTGCGGCAAATTCGTCATTAACCGGTCGCGTAGCCAACCCAACACAGGGTTTTGCCATTGGGCTACCTCACCCACCTTTCGTGATTGTATAGTAATGTATCGGGTACGCTCAAGCCTGCGTTGTTCAAAATTTATAAAAGCATTTTGATACACGTTCGTTTTAGCCATTTCATCGGCCAATATTACAGCATCTTCTATGGCTTGACAGGCACCTTGCCCCATATTGGGGGTGGTAGCGTGGGCTGCATCACCAATCAATACAATATTTCCAAAGGCAAATCTATCCAGCGGCACTAAATCAAGAATAGGCGCATAGATAAGAGCGTTGTTTTGGGTACGGTTCAATATTTCTTTTATAGGCGCAGGATAGTTTGCAAAGTGTTTGCGCAAATCATCAATGGTATAAGCCGCAAAGCGCGGGTTATCTTTTGGGGTATTGATACAAGCATACCAATACAGCAGGTTGTTTGCCAACGGGGCAATACCAAAGCGGCCGTTCGGGCCAAAAGTTTCAGAAGTTTCGGGGCAATCAAATCCCGTGCTGTCAATCACTGCACGCCAGCATACATAACCCGCATAGCGGGGTTGGCTGTGAGGTAGCAATTGTTTGCGTATGGGCGAGTTTATACCATCGGCTACTATAAGGCATTGGGTAATGTGTGTGCTGCCGTCGGCAAACTTTAATGTAATGATATTACCGTTTTGGGTAAATCCAACTGCCTTTTTTGAAAGATGTATAGAGGCTTCTTTTAACTGTTCTAACAATGCACTGTGTAACTCAGCCCTATGGATAGTGAAGTTATCTATCCCGTATTTTTTGCCCAACTCTAAACTGTTGGTGCTGTTTAGCAGCTTTCCTTTGTGGTTATAAAACGAGAACGCAGGCAGCTTTCGTCCTTTGGCAATAATGGCATCAGCAATGCCCAACTTATTAAAGGCTTGCATGGCATTGGCTGCAAGGGCTAACCCTGCGCCAACGGGTTGTATTTGCGGGGCGGCTTCAAAAATTTCTACGGCTATTCCTTTTTGTTGTAAAGCTATGGCGGTGGTTAATCCTGCTATTCCTGCACCTAATATGGTTGCTTTCATGGTGTTGTAGTTGTTTGTCGGTGCAAAGTTGAAGGTTTGGCAAACGGTACGGTTTTACATATGTTAAAAAATGAACAACCCATGTGTAACGGAGTTAAAATCCCATTCTTTCAAACTTACTGTTTAAGTTCATTTGCAGACGGTAATTGTAACAACGAGGATTTCAATCCCTCGAAAGGGCGTTTTTATTTCCGTTAATCAAAAAACTTCCACGAGATGCCTAACCTAAATACCCTGCCGTGCATAGGTTGGTGAGGCATGGCATAGTATCTGCGGCCAAAAAAACCTTGGGTTACGTGTTCCATTTTTGCCGATATGGTAAAGTTGCGTATATGCCCGTTGATAAACACATCAAACCAAGGATAATTGCCTATATCAACCTTGTTTTGAATATAGAACTGTTTGGTTTCAGGGTCAAATGTATTCGCAGTTATTTGTGAGTAATAGAAGAAATCAACTCCAATTTGGGCATACATAGCTTTTTTGAACATGTATCCCTGAAAGTACAATGAGTTCCATGTTGAAAGCGCGGGTAGCCTCAATATCCCCTCGTTATTGGTAAACTGGGCGGTAATGTTATTATCTAAAAAGAACTTACCCGCCTGAAACCGCTTTTTTAAGTTAACTGATGTAATGCTGATAGCTTTAGCCTCTTGCCTTGCAGCAAGCGTACTGTCAAAATAGATATAATTGTTTACCAGTTGCTGTTTAAAGGTAAGGTGATAATTGTTTTTTAATTGTTTGGTACGTAGTGTGGCAGAAAGCGTGTTTACAAACGTTTTATCAAAATCGTTTTTCCAATAAGCATGGTTACCTACAAAAAAGTATTGTGTGATTTGCGGGCGGTATGCCTGAAACAGTGCCCCGCCTTCCAGCACAAATGCTCCAAAATCAATATCCAAACGGCCTTTTAGCTTGTAATCGGCTTGGTTGTATCCGGTCAGCCAAAAACGGCCCTCGGCATTAAATTTAACAGCAGCCTGTATATATGGATTAGAGAAAATGCTTCCCCCTACATAGGTGTTGTTATAACGTGCATTGGTGGTGGTTTGCCATGCTATAAAGTGGTATTCATACCCGCCCGTTGCACTCAGCATTAACCAACGCTTTACAGGCAAAGTATCGCGTAGGTAGCCCATAAACGGGCCGTTGCTAATGGTTATAGAGTTACTGATTATATTGTGCTGTATCGAGTCGAACGTTCGTTCATCATTCAAAAACGTGTAGGGATAGTAGGTGTTGGTATCGTAACTATCGTCCCTGAACAAATAACGGTTGGTATTATAGGCAAATTGGTGAGCTACCACGTAAGTAGGTATCAGTGTTTGCTGCGTATCCAACTCATACGTCATTGCCTCGGGTTGGTAATATTTTACCTGTTTTTTAGGCCCCAAACGCAGCATATTAGTAATGCGGTAATCGTTGGTTTTTATATAATTACGCACCTTATCTATATCATCCCCCAATCGAACGGGAAATTGGCTCAACGCGCTTGAATTTTCAAACGTCGAATCATTCTTCAGTCCGCCGTTTTCCTCATTGCGTAAGCGGTTCCATGTAGCGGTGATAATCAGGTGGTAGCGCTCATCGGGGCTGTGGTACCAGTTAAAAAAGCGGGTATTGTACACGCTGGTACGTTGGCGTAGTTGAAACCCGTCACTTTTTATGCGGTTGTAGTCAATCCCTATGTTCCAGTTAGGGCGTATGTTTTGAGTGTGTAATGCTTTTATGCCTATCAGTTCGCCTGCACCTTGCGTATATACCAAATCGGTATAAGCGCGACGAACCTTATACATATTGATATTTTGCGGTGAGAATAAATAGTAGCTGTAGGGTTGTTGCAAACCCATATCCAAGCCGCTTTCCCTTTCAGCATTAAAAATAAGGGGTTGCGATGCAGATACAATGTTGCCCTGACTTAAAAAGGCAACTTCGTTTCTGAATAGGGGGTGGTATTGCTGAAAACGTTGAGGAACGGTATCGGGGTGGTGCATACTGTCCACTGCATAAAACAAGTTTTGCATTGGCAGTATGTTAATGGTTGAGTACCGCTCTGTAAGTTGTGCGTTTGCAGCAAGGCCAAAGCCCGTTGCTAATACTACTAAAATAAATTTATACAAAATACGGGCGGTAGGTAGCGGCATTAATAACTTTTACGGTTTCAGTATTTTTTTGCAAATATTGCTAATTCTGCCCGTAATTGTTACAAAATATATGCCTGCCTTAGCCCCTTGGGGCATCTGAACCGATAAATTATTCAATCCTTCTTCCACCGCTTGTTGGTTGCGGTATAGTTCTACCCCCAATGCATCAGTAATTGTAACCGTTACCTCGCGTTCGGCATGGTTTAGCAAACTCACACTAAGGTTATCACTGTTCATTGGATTTGGGTACACATTAAATGTTTCAACGCCCATTTCTTCTACTGATATGGTTGCATCGGCTTTTAGCACAAACAAACCGTTGGTTTGGTCTAAGGCAAGAACGATACCCGACGGTAAGAAAGGATATACTGACCAACAGCCATAAAAGCCACGATATTGGCCTTCGTTGTTTTGCGGGTGGGTATCGTAATAGGCAACTACCTCAGGTTTTTTGGGGTTGCGGATGTCAAACACATACACACCGTCTTCATAATAAGATACGTATAAGAAATTCCCTTTGATGTATGGGTTGTGGGCTATAGCACCGGGGTTTGAGCGGAACACAGACTGGAAATCCATATTGGCAAAGTTGTCAATCTCAAAAGCCTTGATACCTAAGCCGTGATTTTCGTCAGTAAAAAATATATACTTCCCGTCATCAGTAGTCCAAGAACTGTGGTTGTAGCCTTTTTCAGGATAATCGGTAATGGCGGCAAGGTATTTTGGATTTGCAGGGTTAGTAACATCAAAGATGTACAACCCACTGGTTTCACCTGAGCAATAGGCCGTATCGTGTCGCACATAGGTATCGTGGCAAAAATTAAAAGCCGCTGTGCCTCCAAAAATAGGCGGGGTAATGATACCGGCAAGTGTTGGATTTTCAGGGTCGGCCAGTGATAATATTTGCGAAGCCCTACGAGTTCCGTTGCGGGTAGTGGCACTGTTGCAATACAATTTATCCCCCGACCTGAATATAGTGTGGCTGCGGTATAACAATGAGTCGCTTTGATATACTTTGTGTACCGAATCAGGCAGGTAGCTCAGGTCAAATATCTGCAAGGCTCCTACATTTGCATCCTGCACGGCATAGCAATAATGGCTGTATGTGTCGTAATCGCGCCAAATCGAAAAACCTGAACGGCCTGCTTCGGCATCGCATTTTATTGGGGTTGCAAACGGATTGGTAACATCAAAAAAGTAAGTACTGTCAACCGTTCCCACAATGGCATATTCGCGTTTTTTTACAGTATCGTACCAGCCCCACACATCGTTAAAACTTTGCAAGCCCATTGTGCTAAGGCTGTCGTTATCCCAACGCGAAAGCTGCACCATGTTAAACTTCTTATGTTGTGCAAAAGCCATTAAAGCCAAACTTTGCAATACTAAAAGGTATATAATTTTAAAGGTACGTTTCATACGTGCAGATTTGTTTAGTTAATAGACAACTCTTTTTGAATATAAGTTTCAACCACCAATGCAAATTGCTGTATTTCACTATCACTCATACCAATCTCTATGGGTAGTACATACAAAGGCAAGCCCACAGCAATATCTTTTAGGTTGCTTTGCATCAGCTTTACTGCATCTTTTTGGGTGGTTAATAATATTTTATTCGGTTTCGCCCAGCCTGTAAACGTTGTTTCCATCTCTTTTAATGCTTCAGCAGTATAATTAAAATGGTCAGTCAGTTGTTCCACTTCATAGCCTGCGGTGGTATTAGCAAGGTATTGTTCAACTGGTTTTGTATTGGCTATACCCCCAAAAAACAGCACATTAGTTTGCTCCATGCTTGCAAGCGTTTCATATGGGTTACCCAATTTGTATGGCTTTCCGTAGTTTAGCCATGTAAAAAATACCTGCTGGTGTTTTTTTGGTTTTATACGAGAAATGATTTGCTGCTTTTGTTGATTGCTGATAGTAGGCGGGCATTTGGTTACCAACACCACATCGGCTCTGCGATAGCCGCTTCTAAACTCACGCAGGTTACCTGCGGGTAACACAAAATCATCATAAAACATACGGCTGTAATCGCTTAACAGTATGTTGAGACCGGGGGTTACATAGCGGTGTTGGTAGGCATCGTCTAATAGCACCACTTGTGTTTCGGGAACCTCGTTTAGCAACGAAGGAATGGCCAGTATGCGCTGCTCGCCAACGGCAACCTGTATTTGCGGGTGGTTAAGTTTTATTTGCAATGGTTCGTCGCCAACATTAGCCGCGGTACTATTTTCATCCACCAGTAAAAAGCCTTTGGTTTTGCGGCCATAGCCTCTGCTAACAACACCAACGGCATATTTATCTTTCAGCAATTTTGCCAAAAACTCAATGTGAGGGGTTTTTCCTGTGCCGCCTGTAGAGAGGTTACCAACACTTATAACAGGAAAATCAAACCGGAAACTTTTGTTTAGCCCGTTATTAAAAAACCAATTGCGAAGGGCAAGTATGCCCCCGTATATCCACGAAAGCGGAAGCAGTAATAATCTAAATGTATGGAGTGTTTGCAAGCATTGCAAATTACCACCAATTGGAGGGAAATAAAAAAGCCCCTTTTGATTAAAAGGGGCTTTACAGTATAAAATTGGTTTATAGGTTGGTTAGAAAGTCTTTGGAACTTTTGTACCGTTTGGCAAAGTAATCACTACTTTTTTATCGCAAGCACCGCCATCGGGTTCAAAATCAATTTGGTAAGTGCTTTTTTCTGAAGTTAGTTCAATAATACCGGTTATTGGGAACGCACAGTTAGGTTGCTCAATTTTCACAATGGTATCTTTAGTGTTCCAAGTATAGGGTTTGCCATTAGTGTTGGTACCGCTACCGCTGCCAAAACCTTTAAAAACATCATCAACAATACCGGGTGTTCCCAATTCTTCGTGTACAATATCTTTATCAGAAGAAAAAGTAACAGTGCCGTTGGCAGTGTTTTCAGCTTTACCGCTTTCTATTTTAAGGTTGATTTTGTTGGTTGCCAAACGAGTTATAATTGCTTTACCCGATACTTTGGTCATACCACCTGTGGTACTCACTTGAAAGTTATTTCCTTCGGGCAGGTTAATTTCAGCTACACAGTTAATCTCGCTAAAACGCTTTGATTGTTTAACATCAATACGGCCGGCACGGGTTACACCATCTTGGCAAAGTTTTCCGGGCAATGGACCAAAATCAACAGAATATTCAACGTCATCACCATCAGTAAAAGATGAATCAGTAAACTGTACTTCAACACCAGCGGGCAATAAGTTACTGCCTGTTTTGCTCAATCGGCCGTCAGTAGAAGCCACGTCGTTAGCAATGTTGAATACAGATGCAAGGTAAGTTTCAGTACGGGTAATGTCTTCGGCAGTAGTAGTTGTGTTTTTAATTTCCTCTTCAACTTTTGAGCATGAAGATGTAGCAAGTATGGCAGATAGTGAGGCGATAACCGCTACGGAAAGGATTACTTTTTTCATGTTATTTTTAATGTATAGTTTGGTGCTAAAAAATACCAGTTACAAAGTTTATAAAATTCGGCTAAAGATAAAAGTCATTTTAATTAACAATAGTATGTAATAGGCTGATTTAATTAATCTTATATGTTTTGGCAAGACCATTTGTTAACGATACGGCAAACAATCGGTCACATTCCTTATTAAACTGGGGGTCGAAGTTTATAGTAACATTTGTATTTTCTGTAGCGTTTTTTACCTCAATCATACCCTGTACGTATGTTCTTGAGCATACAGGTTGTACATTTTTTTGCAGCACCGTTGCGACAAAAAATGTAAAGTTACTTCCTTGACGGGTAACTCCTTTTCCGGTTCCTGAAACTTCATATACAGCATTCCAAATACCCTGTCCCGTGTTTGATACTTCTTTACGCTCTTCAGTGCTTTCAAAGTGTACTTTACCGGTTTTGTATTTAGCATCTACATTGGTAGTAATGCTAAAGGTTTTAGCACCTGAACGGGTTATTACAACGGCTCCGTTAAATCTAATCATATCATTGCCATTACCAACATAGTGTATATTATTGTCATTACTTAAGGTTAACGTTAGCACAGCACCCATTTCAGTAATAGGTTTGGTTTGGCTGATAAAAAATGAACCGGCTCTTGTACGTTCATCAAAGCATTGTGTACCGCCATTAAGTGTAATACTGTCAATACTTCCAAAAACCACCTCATATTCAATACCATCACCGTCAGAGTATAGAGAATCAGTATAAGCTATAGCAACCGTAGGGGATAATAGGGAAGCCGCCGAAGGGCTTGGGGCAACTAACGTTTGAGCCACATCTAAAGCTGCGTCATTTATATTCGTTATCAAACTCATCGTATAGCCTACGTCTTCGCCCGTTTCAAAATCTTCAGGCACGGGGTCGTTTTTCTTTAAACACGATTGTGCAGATAATAATAGAATACTGCCTACTACCAACAAGGCGCACCACACACGGAGGGCTTTCATATTTTTTAAGGGATTATTAGGGATAAAAACAGGGTAAAATTACCTGAAAAGTTTAAGAACCGTGCAAAAAACTTTAGGTAGATAGTAAAAGTAGCATGTGGGTTAGTTAGCCTCCGAAAAGCCAATGGAAAAACTTATCAAAACCGCTCACTTTTTTGTCTTTGTGCATACCACGATAACCGGGTTTGGTTTTTAATTCCTCCAACGTTTCGGCTTCTTTTTTCAGAATAATTGCCTCCAAATCTTGGCAGATTTGTTTGTTTTGGCACTGGTACAGGTTATATGTTGTATTTAATGAAAAAGAGAAACCGTCAATCTTTATCAGTGTATCACCTTTAGCAAAAAACTCGGCAGGGTAATCTGCTTTTAGGGTATGCAGCGAACCGCCTGTGAGGTAGGCCAAATTGATATATTGCGGATTAATGCCCCACTCAGCACCTTGCAGTATTACGTGTACGGGAGTTTTTATTTTATCAATCAGTTCAAAATCCCTGAAAGGGCTATTATCTGCCACCAACACCACGTGTTCAGCATCGGGGAAGGCTTCAATCGATTTCACAACCGCTTCGGCATCGTTTTCGGGTATTTCACCTCCCAATCCTTTACGCATACTGGTTTGGAAAGCACTTACTACTTTTCTTGATTTTACGGCAGGGGCAAAGTATAAACCGCCTGTTTGCCCTACTTTCTTTTCAAACTCAGGGGTAGCATCACCATCGTTAAAAAACGAAAAGTATTTTATCCCGCTTTTGGTGGGGTTAAGCATGTGCCAGTAGATACTTTGGGCGGCATATTGGTAATTACTTCCCGTCCAGTCACTAACTATTAGTGTGTTTTGCCATTGGGTATTGCGATCAAGTACTTTGTATATCACAGAATCGTACATACCACCCACACTTTTAATAAAGCGTTGCACAGTGCTAAAACCACTGGGTGCGCCGGGCGTTGCCTCAGCATCACCGTCTTCACTTTCAATGGCTTCTTTTTCTTTAATCTCTTTGGTAGTAAGCGGGCGGTAACGTATTAATATACCGTGCCACATTTTGCGGGCCTGCTCATCGGTTTCACACTCAGTTTGCAACACCACAAAAAATTTAATGTCTTTATCGTTCAGGTCAGGGTCAATCTCAAAAAGAGCTTTTAAACGGTCGGCGAGCAGGTCGTGGTAGGGGGTAAGCCAAAATTGCAGGTCTTTCGGGTACTTGGTATATACCACTTCAATTTGTACTGCCTTATTTTTTGCCTTTAGCTTTTTCCACGCATCAGCGTCTTTTATCTTATAGGCAGCATAACCGTTTTCAAGCGCAACGGCATCTTTTTGTGCTTTTGGGTTTACCTTTTTGGTTTCAAGGGTTTTAAAAAGGGTTTCAAACTGCTTTTTGTTTTTGGTGGGATTATCCAACAGGTTATAATCAAATTTTAATTCCTGCGCACGCGCAAATACAAAGCCCGTCAGGGCCAAGCAAAGGGTAGCAAGCTTTAGCAGTGTTGTACGGTTCACCCTGTTATTAAGTTTTAAGAATAATACCTTTAAGTAACGGAAAGTAAAGGGTTTTTCTTATTACAAAGGTATGGTTTAGCAGGTTTATTTAATAGTAGGGATTGAAATACCTTTGATTTTGCGGTACATTTCGATGGCATATAAATCCGTCATACCCGAAATAAAATCAACCACACTTTGCACTTTAGCATACAAATTATCCTCATCGGTATGAAACTGCGAAGGCATTAACGCCAGTAATTTTTTGTGGTAATGTGATTTATCGTTTGATACGATGGCGGGCACAAACTCTTCGAGCAACCCGCTGATTATCTGGTATCCGGCTACTTCAATTTCTACCACAGTGTGATAGTTATAAATTTTCTTGTACGATATTTCTTCAATTTTCTTCAAAGCCGTTAAATGAGGTTCATCCACACCGTCAGAAAGGCTTTTATTATACGTACCGTTTAAAATACTTTCCCTGTTATCCCAAAATACTTTTGAGCAGGCCATGATTAGGGTGTGTATTGATTTACCGCGTAAATAGGCAATGCGGTCGTTTTCATCATCAATACCATCTAAATTATGTTCAATTTCTTTCCGTTCCTTCTCTTCAAACAAATCCAGCATCAGACCGCGTACCGTTTCGTGTGAAAGTATATTTAAACGGTGTGAATCTTCTAAATCAATAATGTTGTAGCAAATATCATCAGCAGCTTCAACCAAATATACCAACGGGTGACGTACAAACACCATAGGGCTTTGCTGCTCTTGGATAATACCCAGTTGGTTGGCAATGCTCAGGTAGGTATTTTTTTCACTATCAAAATACCCGTATTTTTTCATGTGTACCTTGCTTTTATTGCCGGCCACAAGACTTTCACACGGGTACTTCACAATGCTTGCAAGGGTAGAGTAGGTGAGGGCAAAACCGCTAGCACCTTTACCTTTAAACCGATGGGTAAGAATGCGGAAGGCATTGGCATTTCCTTCAAAGTTGGTTAGGTCAGCCCATTGTTCGCGGGTCATTTCCTTTTCCCATTCTTTGCCGTCGCCATCTTTAAAATAGCGTGAAATAGCTTTTTCACCCGAATGCCCGAATGAGGGATTGCCCATATCATGCGCTAAGCAAGCGGCAGAAACAATACTGCCCATGCCCAGCACCTTTTCGCCCGATGCTTCGTTATTTTCCCTCAGTTTGTTTGAAAGGATATTACCTAACGAACGACCGACACTGGCTACCTCAAGACTATGTGTAAGGCGGTTGTGTACAAACACGCTGCCGGGTAGCGGAAATACCTGCGTTTTGTTTTGCAACCGCCTGAATGGTGATGAAAATATAATGCGGTCGAAATCGCGTTGAAACTCATCGCGGGCAAAACTTTGGTCGTCGGTTTTTGCACTTTCGGGCACGTGCATCCTCCGTGCTGAAAGCAAGGTATCCCAATTCATTGGCATAGGGCAAAAATAGCCCAAAAGTAGGATTGATTTGTTATGCGTTACCCAACGCGTTTAAACCCTATCTTAAAGGTCAGGTGTAATGCACTTTTCTGCTTTGGGGCAAATCGTTCAAATGCACCATTTTGCCTTGCCTATACTCTTGGTAAAGTCTTCTAATATCCTCAACCGTATCGCCAATAAACGGGCCATGGCTTATAACAGGCGCATTTTGGGGTTCACCTGCGTACAGCACAAAGCGGGCACCTTGTTCTCCAGCGTTAAACTCAATAACGCTTGCATCGGTTTGGGTGCTGTCATCCAACCAAGCAATCTGTCCTTTTGTTACTTTTTTTTCGCCCACTTGCACCGTTCCTTCAACCAAATATATAAACCCATTATACGAGGCTGGGAGTTGCTGTGTTACCAAAGCGTTTTCAGTAAGAGCAAAATCAACAATGGTTACGGGAGTTTGGTTGCTGATGGGTGAAGTAAGCCCATTACTACTGCCGCTATATACCCGTATTTCTCCCGATGCTGTTTTTTGGGCAGGCACTTTTGGGAGTTGTAGTTCTTGGAAAAAGGGTTCAGCCCATCTTTTATCAGGGGGTAGTACCAGCCATAACTGTAATATCCGCATTTTGGTTTTAGCAGTTATCTCTTCAGTATGCACAATACCTTTGCCTGCGGTCATTACCTCAAAACTTCCTGTTTTCCATCCGTTGTCAGTACCTTCCAATACCAATGTAACGGTTTCAAACCCTGCGTGTGGGTGCGCACCACCCACAGGAGGCCCACCGGGTAAATCCAGTTGGTCGTCCATCAACAATAAAAACGGGTCGGTTTGCTCAAAACGGCTGCCATCTATTACGGCGGCAGCTATGTGTCCGGTACCTAAAAATCCTTGTCCCGAATGTGGGGTGTCTATTCTTGCTATCTTCCTGTGTATCATAATTGAGTAGCTTTTAAAATTACGATACAAAGTTACTACCGTCAGTTACCCTTTGGCTCATCGCTATACTTTGGTAAACCACTATCTAAATGTATAGTTATGCGTAAACAGACTCTCAAGGCGAAAAGGTGTTATTTTAACACCGTTTTACAGGCTCGCGCAAGATGGTTTTTAGCTTCTCTTGCGGCGTTTTCCTGAAATCGGATAAGTAAATCTCGTGGTGAAGGCCGTTTTTCAGCAAACCATTAACTTCTGAAAACTCTTTAATCAGTTGTAAACTTTCAGGTTCAGTAGCAAAAGGCCCCATGTGAAGCATTTGTATGCAAAGTCCTTCATTCATAGGGTATAACTCAACAGCGTTTGCCAATGCAATCCCCTTTTTAGTTACCGCTTGTTGTTTAGCTTGGGAAATAGCTTGGGCTGTTACAAAATCAGGCATCCGTATCAGCATACGGTATTCCCATTCGCTACGTGGGATTTTTTGGGGAGCATCGTCCATGCTTATATGTCCGTATTTAGCATCATCAAACCACCAAAGCCCCTCCAGCTTCGCTACTGTAAAATCTTTGTTCATTGCCTTGTACATAAACTTTAAAACATAAGCTGTGGCATACAATGCTTGCAAAGTTTCGGCATACGCCGACGACGAAGGGTCGCCTTTTCCGGTGATTGAAAGAAAATCAGCAACCTCAACGGTTATCAGTTCGGGACGGGGTTTTGCCGTGTAATATGCTTTGTGCAGTTTGGTTAAATCTATCTTTTCCATAATTGTTAAGGCAAAATAAAACAGGCCTACTGTCAACCCTATGGCAGGAGCATTTAAAATAATTCTGAAATCAGCTCAACCTCAATTTATATTTGCGGCATGCTTACTCCCAATCAGGTTCTACACGGTTACAGCATGGGTATTTTTCCTATGGCCGACCCCGAAGATGATAACACCATTGGGTGGTACGAACCTAAAATGCGCGGAATAATTCCGTTAGAAGGGTTTAAAGTATCAAAAAATCTTTCAAAACTGATACGACAAGGCAAGTTTGAAGTAACAGTGAACCAAAGTTTTGAGGCAGTAATGGAGGCCTGTGCTGAGCGTGAGGACACGTGGATTTCGGAAGAGATTATATACGTTTACAGCAAGCTGTACGAGACGGGTTGGGCATATAGTTTTGAAGCCCGCTTGGATGGAGAGTTGGTGGGCGGTTTGTATGGTGTGGCAATGGGTAAGGCTTTTTTTGGTGAAAGTATGTTTCATAAAGTTACCGATGCCTCAAAAGTGGCGTTGGTGTATTTGGTGGCATGGATGAAAGACAACGGATATTTACTGCTGGATACGCAGTTTATTACCGACCACTTGAAGCAGTTTGGGGCTATTGAGATTCCTCAAAACGAATACATGAAACTGTTGGCAAAGGCACTGGCATAGGCATAGGGTAATTATAATAGCATAGGTTTTCAAACCTGTGCCTTTTGTAGTGATTTACAAATTACAGAAACTACGAATCTTAATCTGCTGTAAGTATGATTGACGGCTCTATAATTTGGCTTCAATTTTTTTACCCAACCTTTTTGATACTATCTTTGTTACCTGAATAGCGATGGGAAAAATTACGTTTTATTTTGAGCAAAAAGGCCTTGAACCACAAACGTTTGAGATTGAGGAAGGCGATACGGTGCAAGACATTGCATTGGATAATGATATTGACCTGCACCACAACTGCGGGGGCGTTTGCGCTTGCAGCACCTGCCATGTATATGTGCAAAAAGGTATGGATAGTTTGAGGGAGATTAGCGATAAAGAAGAAGATTTTATTGACCGTGCGGTAAACCCTAAATTAAATTCGCGCCTTGCTTGCCAGTGCGAGTTGGAAGCTGATAGTGATATTGAGGTGATAATACCCGACCAAACCCAGTTTATGGGCCATTAATATTTTAACCGATTAGTTAATTTAATGCTATAAAGTGCGGCCGTTATCCTGAGCTTGTCGAAAGGAAGGGTGCGGTTGACGATAAACAAACAACTACAATGACCAAGTTTGAACTACCCATACACTGGACAGATTTTGAAGATATAGCAATGGCCTTATACGAGCGTTTTGGCGATGAATTTGGCGAGAGCCAGATATACCGCATACGTTTTACCGAGTTACTGGAATGGGTACTTGAAATACCGAACTTTAAAGGCAAACGCGAAGAGTGCAACGAAGGCTACCTTGAAATGATACAAAGCCAGTGGGTGTACGAGTGGCGCGATAATCAATAGCCATTGACATTTAACATTTTATCCTGAGCCTGCCGAATGATAATGTCATTCTGACCATAGGGAAGAATCTTATTTCAACTGTGTTAACATAATTCTACGAAGATGCTTCCTACGTCAGTAGGACAGAGAACCTCGTCATTGCGAGGTCTCCCGAAGCAATCTCGCACAATATTCAAAATACCCGTTCGCAATGGCGGGCTGACATAAAAAAAGCCCCGCAATCAGCGAGGCTTTTCAATAGTATAAAATCTTTATTTACGCTGAAGCATTGGCATACTTTGCCATAAACTCCTCAGCCTTTTTCACCATGTTTTCACTGCCTATAAAAATAGGCGTGCGTTGGTGTAGTTTTTCAGGTTGTATTTCCATAATACGTTGGTAGCCCGTAGTAGCACGTCCGCCTGCACACTCAGCAATAAACGCCAAAGGGTTGCACTCGTACAACAAACGCAGTTTACCATTGGGTGCATCAGCAGTAGCAGGGTAAATAAAAATACCACCCTTTAGCATATTACGGTGAAAATCAGCCACCATACTGCCAATATAACGGGCACTGTATGGGCGTTTAGTTTCCTTATCCGCTTCTTTGCAATAGTCAATATAATCCTTCACACCTTGGGGGAAGTTTTCATAACTGCCCTCGTTCAATGAGTATATTTTACCGTCTTTAGGTATTTGGATATTAGGGTGCGATAAGCAAAACTCACCGATAGAAGGGTCAAGCGTAAAACCGTTCACCTCGCGGCCTGCTGTATATACCAACATTGTACTGCTGCCATATAGCACATATCCCGCAGCAACCTGCTGGATACCTGCCTGCAAAGCATCTTCCATACCGCAATTAGCTCCGGTGCTAATGCGCTTATACACTGAAAATATAGTACCGATAGAAACATTCACATCAATGTTTGATGAACCGTCAAGCGGATCCATCGCCACCACATAAGTAGGTTCACGGTCTGCATTATCAGAGTGAAGATAAATAAGGTCTTCATCCTCTTCGCTGGCAATCACACACACCTCACCGCCTTTTTTCATACACTCAATAAACAAGCGGTTGGCCATCACATCCAGCTTTTGTTGCTCTTCGCCTTGCACATTTTGGTTGCCTGCCACCCCAATAATGCCTGCAATACCTGCACGGCGTACCTCGCGGCTGATGGTTTTTGCTGCAATGCCTATATCGGCCATCAAACGGGTAAACTCACCTTTGGCAAACGGAAAATCTTTTTGGCGGTCAATAATAAACTGGCCTAATGTGGTAACTGACTCTATCGACATAGTTTATAAGTGTTTATAAAATAAAAGTGTGCAAAGGTAAGCAATCACCCTATTTTTTAAATCTGCTTTTTGAAATTCAATAGCTTACACCGAATTTTGCACCCCAATATTTTAAAACAGCGAAGAATATATAAGAAATGAGAGTTTTCAAATTCGGAGGGGCATCAGTAAAAGATGCCGCCGCAGTGCGCAACGTAGCAAGCGTTTTAGAACGCTTTAGGAACGAAAGGTTGTTAATTGTTGTATCGGCTATGGGTAAAACTACAAATTCCCTTGAGCTATTGGCCGATGCCTACTATAAACAACAAACCGAGGCTATGTGGGGCCACTACCGAAAGGTGAAGGATTTTCACGACAGTATTATTGCTGATTTGTTGGAGGACAGGAAATATAACGTGTACGATGAGATTGACAATCAGTTTGTAGAGTTGGAGAGCCTGTTGGAACAAAAACCTGAAGGCAGTTTTGACTTTATATACGACCAGATTGTGAGCTTTGGAGAGATTATAAGCACGCGCATTGTTAGCAGCTTTTTAAAAGAAGACGGTTTTAGCAATCGCTGGATTGATGCCCGTAACTTTATATTTACCACAGGCCCGCATCGCAGTGCCAATGTGTTGTGGGAAGATACCGAAGAAATTATTACCAAACGCCTGAAACCGATTGTTGAAAAACAAATAGTAATTACGCAAGGGTTTATTGGTAAAGCTCCCACGGCGTTTACTGCCACATTAGGTCGTGAGGGCAGCGATTACACGGCAGCTATTATGGCGTATTGTTTAGGTGCTGATAGTGTAACAATATGGAAAGATGTGGCGGGTGTGATGAATGCCGACCCTAAACGTATGCCCGATGCGATAAAAATTGATGAACTGAGCTACAATGTAGCCATTGAGTTGGCCTATTACGGGGCTACGGTTATCCACCCTAAAACCATACAGCCGCTTAAAAGCAAAGGCATACCCTTGTTTGTGAAATCGTTTGTGAACCCCGATGATAAAGGAACGGTGGTAAGCAACGAAGCTCACGACGAAACCCAATTGCCGTTTTATATTTTTAAATCCAACCAAGCGTTGGTAAAAATATCTACCCGCGATTTTTCATTTATCGTTGAGGACAACCTTAAAAATATCTTCTCGGTATTGTCTGATTGCGGTATCACCGTTAATTTGATGCAAAACAGTGCCATCAGTTTCTCGTTATGCATCAATAATGATGAAGATAAATTGGCAGCATTAAAAGCAGCTTTAGACGGGCATTACAATGTAGAGGTAAGCAACAATGCTGAATTGGCAACCATACGCAACTACAACCCGCAAGCCATTGATACGGTACTGAGTGGTAAAATCCTGTTGCTGGAGCAAAAGACCGAAAAAGTGTTGCAGATGATTATTAAGGAATAACATGGAGTTTGGAGAAAAAAAATTTATTAACCCCACAGGATGGAATTTCGGGATACAATACCGCATTTTAATGGGAGTATTGACCTTAGGCGTTTTGCTATTTGATGTTGCAAATGGTCAAATAGGTATCAGAGGGATTATAATATTGGTATTCGGTATTTTAGTGCTGTTTACACGCAGTAAACTGGAAATTGATTTTGAAGGGAAAAAATACAGAGAGAGTCGGTATTTGTTTGGCATATTTATTTACGGGGCATGGGCTCCTTTCCCTGAGTTTGAGTACGTTTCAGTTTTTAACGCTCGCATAAGCAACACATTTAGTAGTAGAGCAAACCAATCTACCATTACCGTTGAAGAGTTGCAAGTGAACTTAGTGTATAATAAAAACCGTCGGATTACAGTATGCGTATTGCCCGATAAAGAGAAGGCATTTGCCGCATCCATATATTTTTCGCAAAAGCTGGGCGGTATTCGTAGGTTGAATGCAACTGTAAAACCTTTTGAATGGTTAGATTAAACGAATACAAAAACAATACTGGCATAAATTTGGTTTAATAAAAAGTGAGATTATAATTTGCATCATGGTAACTAAAGTAACAGACGCTGAGTTTTTTGACGAACTAAAAAACAACGACAAGGTTGCAGTGAAATTTTATGCGGATTGGTGCGGTAACTGCCGCCTGTTTACGCCTAAATTTAACCGCATGAGTGAGAAGGAAGAATATAAAGACATTAAGTTTTTGGATGTGAATGCCGAAACCAACCCTGAAGCCCGCAAACTGGTAGGAGTTAAAAACCTGCCCACTTTTGCCGTGTTTAAAGATGGTAAATTGGTAGTGGCCGATTTCACCTCAAAAGAAGAGGCGGTAGAAAAAATGGTGCAACAAATTGCCTAACAATTGTGAAAGTACCCGTAATTAAAAAATTAGTAGAGAGCTACACCTTAGAGCAATTAATTGCTGCTGAAACCGCTATTGCCGAAGGTAATGCCCCCGTTATTGAAGTTGAAGGAGAGGATGAGGGCGAGCAGCTTACCCATGCTTTTGCTGCCATGAGTATAAAGCAAGACATGGAGCAAAACGGCAAAGACCTTAAAACTGCTTTGCGTGATTACACTGTGCGTGTGCGCGAGTGTTTAAATTAAATAGTATCAATAAGAAATAAACGGGCTGCCTTAACGTTGTTGGGGTAGCCTATATTGTTTATAAGCTCTTTTGAAGTTGGGTATTTGTTTTACCCAATACAGGATGCACAAAATCTGGATTTAGTTCTGCCAATAAATCCAGTGTAAACTTGCGTTGATGTAAGTAGGGGTGAGGTATTGTTAGCCGCTCGTTTTCAAAAACCAAATTACCGCAATACAAAATATCAATGTCCAAGGTACGCGGCCCCCATTTTTCAGTGCGCACGCGTCCCAGCTTGTTTTCTATCGCCTGTGTTTTATCCAGCAAGGCCAAAGGCTCCAGTATGGTTTCAATCTCAAGGGCCATATTAAAAAAATCAGGCTGGTCGGTTTTGCCCCAAGCGGTTGTTTGGTGTACCGAGGTTTTGGCAGTAATGCGGCCAATTGTATCTTCAATCAATGTAAGGGTATTCATTAAGTAAGCAATACTGTCGCCTACGTTACTGCCTAGCAGCAGGGTATATTTTTTTAGCGAATCCAAGTTATATCTCGTATTTTTGGGCTACCGTATGGACAACCTCATCTACCTCGCAATCTTAATTATTTTATCGATTATATCGAGTGCTTGGAAAAAGAAAAACCAAGAGAAGGAGAATGCGCCTAATGAAGCTGACCTTGAGGAGGAAATACGCCGCATGGCGGAGCGGTTTATGGGTAAAAAGGAAGAGCCGCGCAACACGCCGCCTTTTGAGACCTACCAACCTGTGAAACCCCAAACCCCAAGTTATGAAAGTTATGATGAATATGCAGGGGATGAA
Organism: Bacteroidia bacterium; assembly: GCA_035906255.1. GTDB lineage: Bacteria > Bacteroidota > Bacteroidia > UBA8524 > UBA8524 > SB11. Next base: position 18,197 of record JAMIFM010000023.1, on the reverse strand, counting down.
AAATACAGCCGCTACGAAGAACAATACACCCGCAGAGTAGATTATAGCGAAGAGGATATTAAACAGGTGGAAGCAAAGCACGAAAGCTATAAGCGACCTGAATATGCGATGGCTTTTGATAATTACGACCAAAAATCGGTAGAATCAATGCAGAAGGGTAAAGAATTGCATAGTTTGATGAACCATGATGCTGCAAAACCTCACGAGGATACAAAAATTGAAAAACACGTGTTGTTTGAAGATTTTGACCCCCGTAAGGCGATTATATATGCCGAGATATTGAAACGCCCTGAGTATTAACAGGGGCTATTTAAGCCTTGTCCACGTTGTTTCTTTTGCTACAAACCCCGCTGAACCTTTCAATATCAACGTGTTTTTATCTTTCATCGTTGCCATACAATCAAGGTAAGTATCGCGTTTAGGCAAGTATATTTTTCCTGTATAAACCCCTTCGGCATACACTAATCCTGTAATAATCTTTTTCCCGATAAGTTCGGTTTTAGTTGCATTAGTAATTGTGCCCTCGTACACTGTACCGTTTTTGGTTATTTTTATCCGCTTACTTTTTTCATCATCCATCCACTCACCCACAATGTCGTCGGCAGTATCGGTTGGTATAAAAGAACTGTGTGCTTTTACAGCTCCTATTAAATTTGCCGACAACACTTCTAAAAACAGTACCAGCATCACCAAATTAATTTTAATCAACTGTGTTTTCATACGTTGTATTATTTAGTCAAAGGTGGCTAAAGGCAAAAACAAGCGCATAAAAAAGGGGGCAAAACGTCCTGTTTTGCCCCCAAAGCGTAATTAGTTTTCTATTTCCAGTTTTTCAGTTCAATAAATTCAGGTTTTTTGGGCGAAAGGTCTTGCAGGTTTTTATCAATTAATTGCTGGGCGCACAATAACGATTCACCCGTTAAGCCCAACACCTTTGTATTGATGGAGTTTAAACCGTCAGAAGTATTGCGACAATATAAATACTTCTCAAACTTCCACCCGCCAAAAGGAGATGTACTGCTGTACAAAGCAATTTCCTGCCCAAAAGCTGGCGTTTGGCTCACCATGTAGTATATCCCCTCATGGTTAAATACAGTATAATAATCGTTTACATTGTTTTGTATGGGTTTTGCGTGGGCAATATCATCCAGCCAGTTTCCTTCTTCGCAAAACTTCCACGTTTGCTGTAAGCTGCCCCCACTCACACGAGCCACATACGACTCCTTGCCAAAACCATTATTACGTGCTCCGTATATGTATATGTGATTATCGGTTTGCAGTAGGGTAGAACCAAACAAAACATCGGAGTAGCAAACACTAACTTGTCTAATAACAGCATAAGTAACAGAATCCAATACTACTACGTCAACCCCTCGGTGGGTAAAATCAAAAATTCCGCTACCGGTGCGTTCCCACAACGATACAACAAGTTCTATAGTGCCGTTGTAATACTGTCCGGCATTAATGCTGTACCACATATTGCTGCTGGGCGGGCTAAGTAAATCAATAGGGGTGCTTGAGGCTCCCCTGTACACCATTTGTGCTTTCATATTATTTTCTACCACCAAACAGTTGGCAATAGTTTGAGGGCCCGAAGGTGAACTTACAACGGCATTGTTTACAAACCAAAGTGCATTCCCCGCACTGTTAGAAATGCGTCCTGTTATCTCACCCGCAATCAGTTGGGTAGCGTTATTGTCAAACAAAAAATCATATTTATTGCTGGTATACACCTGCACAGCAGGGTCGCCGCACCGATTAGGTTCAGGCATTTTATCGTCGGTTTTGCAAGCCGTTTGCAGTAAACAGCTTATTGCAAATGCTACTAAAAGGAGTTTTTTCGTTTTCATAGGTTTATGTCTCTGCGTAATTCAAACTGTAACACAGGTTTATCTATCAAATAGTAGGTAGTATAATGTTTATCCAAATTCATGGTTTTATTTGTAATGCTGACAACCAAACAGGTACCTTTCGCGGCTTCTACCATTCCGCCAATTTTGTAAAAAGGGTATGCAAAAGGGACTTCTCCCTGCGCCCTTATTAGGTTGTAGTCGATTTCAGCAAGCAAATAAATTTTTTTATAAAGTACTTGTTTCAGTTGTGCAATGAATGAGAAACCACTTACCCAATGCTTATCATATTCAGTAAAAACTGCCCATTGGCTAAAGGGGCGGTTAAGGAAACTTAGCGGATATACATTATTGCCAATGTAGTTCAGCCCCGGCCCTTTTGCAGTATCGCGGTAATGGGTATTGATTTCGTTGCGCAGGCTATAGTTGAACCCGCCACCGTAATAGCGGTATTCGGCACTGTAACGTAGTGTGGTGTTTTTACGGCTTATTTCTCCCCTTACTCCAGCTAAAAAAGCAATATTAAGTGATTCACCAACGTCTAACCCGCTGTTGCGGTATCCTGCCTCGGCATACCAACGGGTATTTTTATTAAACAAGGCAGTTGTAAAGTATTTAACTCCGTCGGCATCAGGCCTGCTCTCATATTTTTGACGGCCAATCCCAACTTCTGCTTTCCAATTTTTATTCAACTTTAAGTCTTTAAAACCGACCTTGTAATCAACCACCCCGTCAATATTCAATCCAATACCAAATTGTAAATCGGTTATCCGCTCAGCACTCACAGCCAGCTTGCGCCATTGCAGGCTACCTTCAAGGGCTTGTACGTCCATGTTATACAATGTAAGTCCCTCGTTGTTGCGGTAGTTTTCGTGAGTGCCTATGCGGGCATTAATTTTCAAACTGTCAGCACCGTTTAATGGTGATACTGTTTTGTTGTAGGCTGCATGGTATCGAGCTAAAAAAGCTATTGCAAGTGTGTTATAGGGCGCAAACGAAAACCCTCGATGGTCGGCAGTAAAAGAACCGTATAACAACAATGAGGGTGTAATATAAGCCCATGTATGAAAAGCAAAATACGATGCTCCGTGTCCCAAAGGGCTATCAGGTAATTCGCCCTCGTGCAAGCCCCAAATATCTGTAAGGTGGGGTTCTTGCGGTCTGCGTTTTTTCAGGTATTCGGGAAGTATCACTTGGGGTTTGCTGCCTGCGCTCATTTGATGATAAAAACCGCCGCTCACATCAAACCTGAATTTTGGCTGCTTTTGAGTAGTATCGGCAGTTTGGGCAAACACAATCACCCGTCCGGCCATTAATCCGGCAATTACTAATAGCAGCAATCGTATTGTTTTCATACAATGCAAAACTATCAATGCAATACTTGACAGATGATTGTTTTAAGATTGAAGCGGACAATGTAGCCGTTGTAATGACAATTAACCGTTTATACCCTCAAGCCAAAGCAAAAAAGCCCCCGATTTGGCCTTACTTACCACAATGGGTTCGGGCAATTCAACGTGTAGGTGGGCTACCAGTTTGCGACCGAAAAACCGTTCTGCCGATTTTATTGCATTCCGGTTGAGCAGGTATTGTCTGTTGGCTCTGAAAAAATCATCAGGGTTAGCAAGGTTTTCCAACTCGTCAATAGTTTTTGCCAGAAAGTATTGCTGGCCGGTGTGCAGTTTAGTAATAACAATGCCTTGTTGGTAATAAAAATAGGCTACCTCGCTATATTTTAAGGGGATAATCTTCTCTTTGTAATGCACCAAAAGGGTTTTGTTACTCCCCGCCTTCATTTTACCAATCAGTTGTGAAATTAAATCATACCCCGCAGGATTGTCAGTACCGAACATGGTTTCAAAGCGGGTTAGTTTCTCCAACGATTTTTCAAGTTTAGCACTGTCAATAGGTTTTAGCAGGTAATCAATACCATTAGTTTCAAAGGCTTTAATAGCGTACTCATCGTAAGCAGTGCAAAAAATAATGGGGCAGGCGGGTTTCACCTGTTCAAAAATTCTGAAACTGGTAGCATCAGCCAGTTGTATATCGCTAAAAATCAAATCGGGCATTGGGTTTACTGCAAACCATTCAATTGCATCCTCAGCACCGGGTAGTATATCAAGCACCTGCCACTCAGGCCGTAATTGTAACAGCAACTGTTTTAGTTCTTGCGCGGGCTTTCGCTCATCCTCAATTATCAGTACTTTCATTATAAAAGGGGGACTAATACTTTAAACAAGGTTGGAGTATGCTCAATTATCACCTCCTTACCTGCAAACAAGCGGTAACGTTGGCAAAGGTTATTTAGCCCTATACCTGAGCCTTTTTCAAGAGTTTCTTTAGGTTTGTAGCTGTTTTCAACGGCTATATAACCATCGGTATCGTAAATGCTTATTTGCAAGGGCTTATTGTATGATAACACATTATGTTTCACAGCATTTTCAACCAACAATTGTATAGCCAGCGGTAATATTTTGCTGTTTCGGGCTTGCGGGCTGATGTTAATTGTAAACGAAACCCCCTCTTCAAACCTCGATTGGAGAATATAGATGTATGAGTTGATAAAACTCAATTCTTGCTCAAGCAATACCTCGTTTTGTTCCTGAAACTGCAACACATAGCGGTACACATCTGATAATTTAATGATGTACTCTTTCACATTGTTTTCTACCGAGAGCGATGAAAGGTTACTTAACGAGTTAAACAAAAAATGCGGGCTTATCTGTTGCCTGAGTGATGCCAGTTCAGCCTTCAAACTTTCTTGTTTCAGGTATTCGTTCTCAAGTTTTGATTGTTGCAGGGCAAACTGCATTTTAAAATAATACACAACAAAATAGGTAAAGGCACTGATGAGTAACGAGCGGAAAAAATAAATGCTTGTGAGTTGTTGGGTATTCATTTCCCTTGAAAGCAGAATACCCAATGGTAATGTAGCAACCAGCTTGTACAGGTAAGTAAAAATAAGCGTAAAAATTAAGCCGCTTATAATGGCAATCCCCCCTGTTAAAAAGATTCTTTTAGAGCCCGGTTTTTGCAGTACAAAATGGTGGGTGAGCCAATTGCCAAACAGATTGATAAACAAGAATAAAAAGCTCTCAAAACCAATATTTACGTTGTCAAAATCAAAACGTATGAGTCGCGGCACGGTGGCAAGCGCAGCTATTGAGGCTGAGAATAGTATCCCCGTTTTGATGTTATAGCCTTTTAGCATGGCGCAAAACTGGTGTTTTTAGCATAAAACCACCACCAATATAGTGATAAAGCTGCCTTTTTTGTGCACCAAACGGGCAGTGCGGTAATACAAAACTTTTAAAACCAACCCAACGCAAATTATTACCTTTGGGGCTGTATGCTTGCGCAACTTAAGGTTCAAAATTTTGCACTGATAAAAAATCTAAACACACAGTTTCATCCGCAAATGAATATTATAACGGGTGAAACAGGTGCCGGAAAATCAATTCTGCTGGGAGCACTGGGGCTTATTTTGGGCGACCGTGCCGATGTGAAATCATTAGGGAGTTTGGACGAGAAATGTGTGATTGAAGGGGTGTTTGATATTAAAGGGTACGGTTTAGAAGAGTTTTTTGCAGAAAATGAACTGGATTATGACAATACCACGATTATCCGTCGTGAAATAACCGAGTCAGGCAAGTCGAGGGCGTTTATAAACGATACCCCTGTTCAGCTTACCGTATTGAAAGAGTTGGGCAATCAGCTTGTTTTAGTGCACAGTCAGCACGAGACATTGGGATTAAATGATAAAACGTTCCAGTTATCGGTGGTAGATTCGTCTGCAGGGCATTTTTCACTGCTAAAAGAATACAAAGAAATATTCCGCACGTATAAACAGGCAGAGTCAAAACTAAAGGCATTGCAAGCCGAAGACGAAGCTGCAAAACGTGATATTGATTACTCAACCTTTTTATACAACGAGTTGGCCGATGCTACTTTGCTGCCCGACGAATTGGAACAATTAGAGAAAGAACAAGAGTTGTTGAGCCACGCCGAAGAAATACGCCAGAACTCGCTGAATGCTTACCATTTGCTGGCTGAAGGTGAAATGCCGGTGGTTGATTTGTTGAACCAAGCCAAAACACTGGTAGCAAGTGCAGGTAAAAACGATGAACGGTTGGCAATACTGGCACAACGCATCGACAGTACCTTGATTGAGTTGAAAGACGTTGCGAATGAGCTAAACACCATTAGCGATACTGTGCAGGCCGATGATGAACGGTTGTATAACATCAATCAGCGTTTACAAATGTTGTATAACCTGCTGAAAAAGCACCAATGCGAAACCACGGCACAACTGATAGAAATACAACATCAATTGGCTGATAAGCTGGATGCGGCAGGGGGTAGGGATGAGGAGATACAGCAACTTACCCAAACGTGCAATTTGTTGAACAAGCAACTTGCAGAAATGGCGGAAGAACTGAGCCGTAACCGAAAAGCCCAAGCGCAACCCATACAGCAAAATGTGGCACAGGTATTAGCACAAGTAGGTATGCCCAACGCAAAAATTGAAGTAGGTATTACCCCATTGCCTGATGGTGATTTGAATGAAACAGGTGCGGATGTGATAAACTTTCTATTTTCATCAAACCCGGGCAGTGCCTTGCAACCGCTTAATAAAGTGGCATCAGGCGGTGAACTTTCGCGCCTTATGCTGGCTATAAAATCGTTAGTGGCTGATAATGTGAAACTACCTACCCTTATCTTTGATGAAATTGATACAGGCATATCGGGTGAGGTAGCCGGAAAAACAGGCCGTGTAATGAAAACATTAGCACAAAACCATCAGGTTATCAGCGTTACCCACCTACCGCAAATTGCAGGTACGGGGCATCGACACTTTTTTGTGTATAAGGAAGTGAAAAACAACACTACCGAAACCCAATTGAAGCAGCTAAGTGAAACGGAGCGGGTGGAGGAAATAGCAAAAATGATTAGCGGGGATACTCCCAGCGACTCAGCAAGGGCAAGCGCACGCGAATTATTAACCATGAACTAATTTTTATAGTGAAAAAAATAACGTTTATACTGTTTTTTTTGATAGCGGCTTTGGCTGCAAGTGCACAAAAATACAAGCACTATAAATCTACGGCCGAAAACTTTTCAGTGGATTATCCTGAAACGTGGCAATTGAGCGAAAATTACGCTCCGCAAATAATAATGATGGCCATTGCACCAAGGGAAAGCAGTGCCGATGATTTTTCAGAGAATATTAACGTGGTGGTTGATCCTACGGATTTAACAGGAATTACGGTAGAACACTACAGGGATTTGAGTGCTGAAGGGATAAAATCGGTACTGACTAATGTTAAAGTAGATTCAGTGGGTATGGATAAGGTGAAAAGCGGCATACAAGCAGGTACAGTTATTTATAGCCACAAAGCAGGCGGATTTACCCTAAAAGTACTGAGTTACTTGTTTATTATCGACAATAAGGGATATGTGATTACTTGCACAGCAAAGGCAAGTGATTTTGATAAATACGCAGGCTTCTTCACAAAAATTTGCAAGTCATTCGCAGCAGGAAAATAACTATTAATTAATCAACCTGCACCTGCCCCCAGTTTTCACCCTTAATAATGCGGTTTAGCTGGGTTACTGATATGCCAAACTGTTTGGCGATAAGGCGCGGTCGGGTTTTATTTTTGAGCACCTGTTTTTTAATCACCTTTACTTTAGCCTCGTTTAATTTATAATTACCCTTACTGCGGTTTTCAATATTGTTTCGTATCACATTGGGGTTGGTGGCATTGTGTTTATTCACCTCATCTTGTGTGGCCCACAGCAGGTTATTTATGTGATTATTTTCTTTATTGTGGTCTTTATGGATAACAAAGGCACGTTTCCCCGTATTTTCATTTGACAGAAAATACTGAGCTACCAAGCGGTGTATAAGAAAACTCTGGTCTTTTAAATTACCGTCAACATCAAGTAATTTGGTTTTAAAAACTTTATATCCGGCAGAAGATGTGCCCTTTATCATCCTGCCTGTTGTACTGTATGCGTAGCTTTTCACACGGCCGTAATTAGATACCTCGTAAACAGGGTGCGAAGGATATCCCGAAAACTCGATTTCTTTCCAAATTTCTCCGGGGTAATTTTCTGTACCGTCCATTACTCTTCGTAAATTAAATAACTACTTATTAAACTGAAATAAGCTGAAATTTCACCCCGTAAAATATTTTAAACCACAGTATTTATATAAGCTGCGGTATTATTATTTAATCAACAACACTTGCGCTGTAAATAATGAGCCGTAATGCCACAATACCTTTTAAGCACTAAGCACTGCTATTGTATATATTTGCAGTATGTGGAAGCAAAAATTGGATAAGATGTGGGCAGGTGGGATTTTGGGGTTGTTTTTGCCCCTGTTTGTTTATACAGGGATATATTTGCGGCATTACTCTGAACTGCCACCGCTTGAGTTTATAAAGGAAGCAATTTACTTGGGGTTAATGCCCCGGCTGCTTAGTATATCGTTAATAATAAATTTAGCCTCGTTTTTCCTTTTTTATCTTTTTAAGTACGAAATGGCTCCGCGTGGGATTATCCTATCCACCATGTTATGGGGTGCTGTGATAGTGTACTTTAAGTTTCTCGTATAACGAAACGGGAGCGGGGGTACTGAAATTTAATTACAGGTTCTTATACCGTCGTACTTAGCACCGTTGGCAGGGTCGGCCTCTTTCAAAATCTCAATTACCTTGTTTTTATCGGCGGTAAGAGCCTTGCAGTAAATATTTATTATCTCATCGCGCTTTGCGTTAAACCAAACCTTCAGCAGCATAGAGTTAGGCATTATTTTGGCCACCTTTTGCAGCAATTGCAGCGAGGTGGTAATTTGTAAACGAGCCTCTTCGATAGAAGTACTCATCACATCCATGCCTTTAATGTGGTATTTATAATAGGCTTCGCGCATTGGTTTAAAACGGTCGCTCAATATATTTTCAATTAACCAATAACGGTTTTTGTTGCCTCCGTCAGTAGTTTGCCAGCCGGGTATGCCGCGTTGCTGTGCCGCAAGCATAATGGCATTGGCCTTGTTAAGGTAATCTGTTCCGCCCTCAAGTTTAAAAGAATCACCGTCAAGTCCTAATACAATGTAAATGTAATAGGCTACTAACGATGTAAGATTGTTACTATACTGACCTTCAGCGAAGTCCATCGGCTGAAAATCAATGTATTCAAACTGCCAAGAAGGGTCTTCCTGATTTATTAATACCGAGTTGTACGAAGTATTATAAACAGGGCGGCTGGCTTGTATTTGGGCTGTAGCCTTAAACGCGCTTGAAGCATTATCAAATTCAGTAACATTAATAATAAGGCTCCATTCAATCCGCTCATTGGTTTGCGTTTTCTCAACACTCCATTTGCGGTTATTAATAAACTCGCTGATAGATGTTTCAAGGTTTTTAAACCGCTGGGTATTGGCTACCTGTATTTGTGGATATATAACCTGCACGCGGCAGTTAAAATCCTGCGCAAAGGTTATACAAGGAATAACAAACAGTACGAGCCAAATAATCTTTTTCATCACAGCAACGAAATAATTTTTTCTACTATATCCACCGCCACCGCTGTTTTGCTTTTCAAGCCAAAACCGGTACGGGTATTATTTTTGTCAATTATAACAATTTTATTGGTATCAACCCCAAAGCCTGCTCCCTCATCCCGCATGGAGTTAAGAACGATAAAATCGAGGTTTTTATTTTTCAGCTTCTCTTGGGCGTGTTCCAGTTCATTATTAGTTTCAAGGGCAAACCCAACAAGTAACTGGCCTGTAGGCTTAATAGCCCCCAGTTGTTTTAATATATCCGGAGTTTTCAGCAGTCTAAGAGTCATTTCTTCCCCTGCTTTTTTAATTTTTTCAGCAGCTACGTTTTCGGGCGAATAATCGGCCACCGCCGCAGCCATTACAACAATATCCTGCGCAAAGCTGTGCGAAACACAAGCATCGTACATTTGTTTTGCTGAAGTAACATCTATGCGTGTAATATTCGGATGGGTAATGTGTTGTTGCGAAGGCCCTGCTACAAGTGTAACCTGTGCGCCCCTTTCTGCAAGTTGCAAGGCAATGGCAAAACCCATTTTACCGCTTGAATGATTGCCGATAAACCGCACAGGGTCGATATTTTCATAGGTAGGCCCTGCGCTTACCATCGCTTTTTTATCTTTTAGCGGTTGGTTAGTGCCAAAGTAGTTGCTTAAAAAGGCAACAATCTCTTCGGGCTCAGCCATCCGACCAACCCCGCTTAGTCCACTGGCAAGTTCACCGTTTCCGGGTGGTATTAATTCATTACCATACGATTGCAGTGCGGCAATATTAGCTGCCGTTGCAGGATGACGATACATATCTAAATCCATCGCGGGGGCAAAAAAAACAGGGCAACGTGCTGAAAGGTAGGTGGCTAACAGTAGGCTATCGCAAAGGCCATGTGCCATTTTAGCCATTGTATTTGCCGATGCGGGTGCAATTACCATCGCATCACCCCATAAACCCAAATCAACATGGTTGTTCCATTCTCCCGTGTCGCCATCTTTAAATTGACTTAACACAGGGTTTTTTGATAGGGTAGATAAGGTAAGCGGGGTAATAAATTCTTGTGCTGCCGTGGTCATTACAACCTTTACTTCAGCCCCTTCTTTAACAAGTAAACGGGTAAGTAGTGCCGCTTTGTATGCTGCAATACTACCCGTTACACCTAAAATAATTTTTTTGCCCGAAAGCATTATTGTTCTTTGTTGGGGTTTCTGTGGTAAACCTTACCGCCAAGAAACTCTTCAGTAGCAATAACGGTGGGTTTAGGAAGTTTTTCGTAGTAAGTAGAGATTTCTATTTGCTCGCGGTTTTCAAAAACTTCTTCAAGAGTATCGTTATCAGTGGCAAATTCAGAAAGTTTGTTGTGCAACTCTTCTTTTATCTGCGACGAAATTTGGTTTGCCCTTTTAGAAATAATTACAAGGCTTTCGTACAGGTTACCGGTTGGGTTTTCAAGATCCCTAACATCGCGGGGAATAGTTGAGCCGGGCACGTTTGATTTAACTATCATAATGTATTAAAGTGTTTTTTCTAATTTAAAATGGTCAATTTAGTAAGCTTTTGCTGCACTTTTACTGCATACTTCTTGGCTTGTTTTGTATAAAACCCGTCAGGAAACCTTGCAATATAGTCATCAAGTTCTCTTTTTACCTTGTTAAAGGCATCTGCTTTTTTTGCTTCGTCGCCTTGGTCGGCAAGTTCATATTCAGCAACAATATTTAAAAAGTCAAGCTCTTCAATCCTTCGTTGCGCCCTCTCTGCATAACTTTTTGCGTCGCTAATGTACTCGCCAACGGGGTAAACTTCTTTATAAGAATTGTATGAAGTGATTACATCACCATAGCGTTCTTTCTTTTTCTTATCAATACTTTGCTCAGCGTACTTGTATGCAGCCTTTATAATTAAATACTCAGACTCTTCTTTTTCTTTTTCACCCAAATCAGGAAAATCTTTCAGCAGGTTTTTAAACGACACCATTGCTGCTTTGTAATCCTCGATATTGTAATAAAGCTTTGCGGCCTTGTATGCCTTTAATTGCAAACGCCCCCTGCATTCATCAATCAGTTGATTACATTTTTCAACGTATTTGCTTTGCGGGTAAACGTTTACAAACAATTGAAACTCATCAATGGCCTTGTAGGTATAAGACGGGTCGAGATTAAAAGGGTAGGCTTCAATGTAGGTACAATAGGCATACATATAATAACACTCTTCGGCCCACTGGCTGTTGGTATACGTTTCGAAAAAATTCCGAAAGTGAAAGGCAGCCGTTGGTATTTCGGCCAAATGGTACTTACAATATGTGTAATAGTAATATACCTGCTCGGCGCGTAATGTGCCGCGGTAGGTTTGTAATAAGTCGTCGAATAATTGCCCCGCTTTGTAGTAGTCCTTTTTTTCGTAGTACTTCATAGCGGCTTCAAACTTCGCCTCGCTGTCGCCCGACTTCATCAGTTTTGAAAACTTGCTGCAAGAACTTACCAAAAGCCCCAACAGCACGATTATCAACGGTTTTGTTATGTATTTGCTTAAAAGCATTGACCTGCAAAGGTAATATTTAGTATCGTTAATTTCCAACGTAATGTTGCCCCTTGTTATTGCAATAAAAATGCCTTTGTGATTTCCCAACCACAAAGGCCACCAAAGAGCTATGAATTGCTATTGCTATATGGGTACTGCAACGCAGCAAAGATGGTATGCGGGTATAAATAAAACGTTAAGAGTGAGTTACGAGCACAAAAACTAAACAATGGATGTGCGACTAAACTTTTTAAATAAATAGTTGCATTTCACATGCAGCAGTTTATATCTTTGCCGTCCTTTAAATTTTCTAAGGGGGATTAGCTCAGCTGGCTAGAGCGCTTGCATGGCATGCAAGAGGTCATCGGTTCGACTCCGTTATCCTCCACTCAGTATTCATAAGCCTTTCAGCATATTTTGTTGAAAGGCTTATTTTATTTGGTGCAACATAGGTGCAGCTTTTTATTTAATCTACTACTGTATTAAAATGTGCCGAATGCGTCACATGAAATAAATCAATGTTAATTTATAGGTAGGTTTGAACGTATTACTTTTTTGGTTACTAAGAATCAAAACAGCTACCGTTTAGGTGAAAAACATACTTTCTTCTACATTAACCATATAATAAGAGGTTTTAATCTTATCTAATATTCTAAAAAAATCAATATTTCGTATCAAAACATTACAAAGGAGATTATGGTGCGATTGGCTTTTTAATATAGAACCCTTTAATCATTACATTTTTGTTTAGAGTTCTATGTAAGCCAATAATTGTTGGGCGATAATAGGAATATTCTATGCGTATCTGAGCTTGTATCAGGTGATGATACTTGTAATTTTTTTGTTGCTTTTCTTGTTTTAAATACTGCAAATATGAAAAAATGGAAATGTGGTTTCATATTACTCGGATGTTATTTTTTATAAAATTTTTTACCATTTATTTAAAACAATGTGTTTAGTTTGTACCTTCGTTTACGCTTGTGACTAATTATTAAGCCTTTATAACACGCGGTGGGAAAACTGACCTGCCAGAAACGGAAAGAGGGAACGAATTTGAAAAAACTGTACTTATTAACGGTTGTTATGTTGTTAACAACCATATCAGGTCTTTATGGTCAATGTGATGCAGGTGTACCTGCTTTTGTTGCTGACTTAAGGGGGAATCCTGATAGCGTATGGATAAGTCCCAGTGTTTCACGACAAGATAATTGTTGTGGAACCAGTAACCCCGACCGTTGTATTAAGTTTACCGTATATCTTGATTCGCTATCCCAAGGTATCCGTTTTGATTTTCATTCGGGGGCTGTTCCGTCGGGGTCACTGTTTTATCAAATTGGATGTGGACCCTCGTATGCGGTGGGAGCTGATATATGTTTAAATGGTGTTGGCCCTCATGTGCTTACTTTTTGTAAGCCGGGAAATAATCAAAATGAATATAGTATAACGGCCATTCCCGCCCCGCAAATTTCACCGGGTATCACCGTGTCAATGGCTTGTGTAGGGAAAATCAGTGTGAGTGGTTTGGTAAAAGACAGTATCACTTGGCAATCAGTGCCCAATAATGCTACATATAACAGCTTTTTAAACTGCACAAGCGGTTGCGATAGCGTAACAGTTACTCCTTCAGGAACCTTTCCCGATTCGATTAGTTATAGAGCTTGTGGCCCCATTTCAGGAGGGTGTGCAGGCTCAACATTTTGTGATACCGTTACCGTTTATTTTGTTACCGATTTAGGCGTACAAATCTTACCTCAAAATCCTACCATTTGTTTTGGAGATACTGCCACAACCATAACGGCTCATGGCACGGGAGGCCTAAAACCATATAAGTTTTATTGGAGCCATATTGGCGGTAGTGGCTTGGGTGATAGTGTACAATATGTTGATACAGGAACTTATATAGTATCCTTACTTGATTCGCTGGGTTGTTCATTTGCTAAGGATACGGTGGTAGTTACAGGGTATTCAAGCAGTATTTTAGCGTTTGCAGGGATAGATACTTTTGTTTGCCGGAGTGACGGAGTGCTCCAATTAAATGGTGTAGTGCAGCAAGCAACGGGGGGTATTTGGTCAGGAACCGGTACTTTTTCACCTTCAGCCACCACCTTAAACGCCAACTATACGCTTAGTGCATCAGACTTATTATTGGGGCAAGCGGCATTAACATTGATTACTACGGGTAACGGCACATGCCCTGCTGATACGGATGTGGTAATTGTAACTGTTGAAGAAAATCCTCCGGGTAATTTTACAGGGCCGGATACAGTATGTCAGTTTGAAACTCATTCGTATTTAACAAGCCCCTCTGTAACAGATTCGATGACTTGGAATGTTTCAGGAGGCAGTATTGTTGGCACTAATGGACAAAATGAAGTTTTTGTGCGATGGGATACTGTAGGTATAGGAACAATCACTCTTTATCGTCGTTCAAACCAAACGCATTGTGATACAACTGTAATTGACTCTGTTCAGGTGTTTGCAATCCCGCAACCGTTAATAGCCGGACCTGATTCAGCTTGTGAATTTGAAACTGTACTATATTCGTTACCGTTTAGTGCAGGCGAAACATATTCTTGGTCAGTTTCCGGTGGAGCCATCACTAGCGGACAATCAACCAATTCAGTAAATGTTTTTTGGAATAGTTACGGCACAGGTATTATATCTGTTTCAGTAACCAATGCAAATGGTTGCGATAGCACTGTTATCGATAGTATTTTTATCGTTCAAAAACCAACACCTGCAATTAGTGGTTTCGACTCATCGTGCAGTAATAAGATATATACCTATGGTGTAACCAATGTACTTGGCAATAGTTACAGTTGGGCAATTTCAAACGGAACAATTGTTAGCGGTCAGGGAACTAATTCTGTTACGGTATTTTGGGATACCGTCGGAACTGGTATTATAACATTAACACAAACGTCAGCTTTTGGTTGCGATAGCACTATAGCAGATACGGTAGTAATTTTATATACTCCTGCTCCTGTTATCAGTGGTCCAGATACAGCCTGTCATAATAGTATTATGAGGTACAGTGTACCTGCTGTTGATAATGACACTTATTTCTGGTCAGTTAATAATGGAACAATAATATCAGGTCAGGGTACTCGCCGTGTAGATGTACTTTGGGGAGTTGGTTTGGGGGTTGTTACACTAACCCAATCCTCACCCTTAGGATGTGATAGTACTGTAAGCGATAGTGTTGTTATTATTTATACCCCTGCCCCTGTAATTTCAGGTTCCGATACTGCTTGTCATAATAAGATATACGCCTTTAGTGTACCGGCTATAGTTGGTGATACCTACACATGGTCGGTGAATAACGGTAGTATTATTAGTGGTCAAGGTACTAACAATATTACTGCTGCATTTGATACGGTGGGTATAGGAACGGTTACTTTAACCCAAATCTCACCTGCGGGTTGCGACAGTACTGTAAATGCAAGTGTCGTTGTGTTATACACCCCTGCTCCTGTAATTTCTGGTCCTGATACCGCTTGTCATAATAAGATATACGCCTTTAGTGCGCCTGTGGTGGTTGGAGATATCTACACATGGTCGGTGAATAACGGTAGTATTATTAGTGGTCAAGGTACTAACAATATTACTGCTGCATTTGATACGGTGGGTATAGGAACGGTTACTTTAACGCAGATTTCTCCCGCCGGTTGCGACAGTACCGTAAGTGTAAATGCGCTTGTACTATTTACCCCCGCTCCTGTAATATCCGGCCCTGATACCACTTGCCACAACAAGGTTTATACTTTTAATATACCTAATGTGGTAGGAGATACTTATAGTTGGAGTGTCACTAATGGAGCGATTATAACAGGGCAGGGAACCAGCAGTATTGATGTAATGATGGATACTGCGGGTACAGGGATAGTAAGCGTAACCCAAACCAGTCCCTTGGGTTGTGATAGTACAGTAAGCACAACAATCACTATATTATATACACCTGCCCCTGTATTAGCAGGCAACGATACCGTATGTCACAATAAAATAACCACTTATACAGTAGCCAACATAGCGGGGGATAGCTATAGTTGGAACGTCACTAACGGAACCATAATAACAGGTCAAAACACCAATACTGTAGATGTATTATGGGGAACAGCAGGAACAGGAACGGTAAGCATAACCCAAACTTCACCCTTAGGATGTGACAGTACCGTATCTTCAAACATTACAATACTCTATACGCCTTCACCCATTATCAACGGTACTGATTCAACCTGTCACAACAATCTCTATACTTATACAGTAGCCAACATAGCGGGGGATAGCTATAGTTGGAACGTCACTAACGGAACCATAATAACAGGTCAAAACACCAATACCGTAGATATATTATGGGGCATTGCAGGCAGCGGTTCCGTTAGCGTAACCCAAACTTCTCCTTTGGGATGCGATAGTACCGTGCTTGACAGCATTGTAATTCTTTATACCCCCACTCCACTAATTTCAGGTCCTGACAGTACTTGTCAGAATAAAATATACTCGTACAGTGTATTGAACGTGGCAGGAGATGCCTATAACTGGAGCGTTACCAATGGAACCGTCATAGCCGGGCAAGGAACCAACAGTATTGACGTGATGATGGATACTGTAGGCACAGGTATAGTAACAATTACCCAAACATCTCCTTTAGGTTGCGATAGTACCATCACAGATACCATTACAGTAATCTATACCCCAGCCCCTGTATTAAATGGAGCAGACACCGTATGTCATAATAAGATAAGCACCTATTCAGTAGCCAATATTATTGGAGATATCTACGTATGGAATGTAACCAACGGAACTATAATTGCGGGTCAAAACACCAATACCGTAGATGTATTATGGGGAATAGCAGGAACGGGAACAGTAAGCGTAACCCAAACTTCCCCCTTGGGATGTGATAGCACTCTAAACGCAACGATAACTATTTTATATACCCCCGCCCCTATAATTAGTGGTTCTGATTCAACCTGTCATAATAATATTTATAGCTACACAACCCCATCAGTAGCAGGAGATACTTACGCATGGAATGTAACCAACGGAACCATAATAACAGGTCAAAACACTAACACAGTAGATGTGTTGTGGGGCATAGCAGGAACGGGAACGATAAGCATAACCCAAACCTCTCCTTTAGGTTGCGACAGCACTCTAAGCACTAGCATAACCATACTTTATACTCCCGCTCCGGTTATCAACGGTGAGGACACCGCCTGTCAGAATAAAATATATACCTATACTACCGCAATGGTGGCGGGCGACAGTTACAACTGGACAGTAACCAACGGGGTTATCATTTCGGGTCAGGGAACAAATAGTATCGATGTGATGCTTGATACCATTGGTTCAAGCATAATCAGTATTACCCAAACCTCCCCCTTAGGTTGCGATAGTACCATTAGCGATACAGTAACAGTGATTTATACCCCAGTTCCGTTAATCTTAGGAGCTGACTCTACCTGTCACAATAATATCTACACTTATACAGTAGCCAACATAGCGGGGGATAGCTATAGTTGGAACGTCACTAACGGAACCATAATATCAGGCCAAAACACTAATACAATAGATGTGTTGTGGGGCATAGCAGGAACGGGAACGGTAAGCATAACCCAAACCTCTCCTTTAGGCTGTGATAGTACTATCAGCCGCAACATCAACATTCTTTATACTCCTGCTCCGGTTATCAACGGTGCGGACACCACCTGTCAGAATAAAATATATACCTATACTACCGCAATGGTGGCGGGCGACAGTTACAACTGGACAGTAAGCAACGGGGCTATCATTTCGGGTCAAGGAACAAATAGTATTGATGTGATGCTTGATACTATTGGTTCAAGCGTAATCAGTATTACTCAAACATCCCACTTAGGTTGCGATAGTACCATTAGCGATACAGTAACAGTGATTTATACCCCAGTTCCGTTAATCTTAGGAGCTGACTCTACCTGTCACAATAATATCTATACTTATACAGTAGCCAACATAGCAGGAGATAGTTACACATGGAACGTCACTAACGGAACCATAATAACAGGTCAAAACACTAATACAATAGCTGTGTTATGGGGCATAGCAGGAACGGGAACAGTAAGCGTAACCCAAACTTCTCCCTTAGGTTGCGACAGCACTCTAAGCACAAGCATAACCATACTTTATACCCCCGCTCCGGTTATCAGCGGTTTGGATACCGCTTGTCAGAATAAAATATATACCTATACTATCGCAATGGTAGCGGGTGACAGCTACAATTGGACAGT
>JAMIFM010000022.1:0-77204 GCA_035906255.1 Bacteroidia bacterium | reverse complement strand
AACCTCTTTTAGGATTAAAGTTAGGAATTGAAACCACTACAAGCGTGGTAGGTATGGTGGGACATTTAATGCAAACAGGCCGTACGTTAATGGAGGCTTTTGATCATTTGTGCCAATACACAACGGTTTTTACCGAAATGTTTCAATACTATACCGAGCTTACCCGTGAGCATTTTATTATTTACCTGAATCCTATCCCATATTGGACAGAACATTACCCTGAAACAGCAAGGCAAGCTGCCGACCAAGCAATAGCAGGAAGTTTGAATGTATGCCGTTTGCTTACGGGAAAACCCGTGAAACCTTTATGGATTGAATTGACTGCCTCAAAAAATATCAATGCGATAGATTATGAGCGTTTACTAACATCGCCGTTGCGGTTTTTGCAATCTCAAAACAAAATAGTTTTTGATATCTCAGTAGCCAACTGGCCTGTATTAAGTTACAACCAAGATTTGCAACAACTGCTGGTGCGACTTGCGGATGAAGCAATGGAAAAAGCCCAAAATAATCCCAATTTTACCCATTTGGTGCAAAAAACCATTACGGGGCAGTTTTACAACCAACTGCCAACCCTTGAAGAAGTAGCAAGCTATATGAATGTTTCGCCGCGTACGTTGCAGCGAAAATTGCAAACGGAGGGTACGGGGTTTCAAAAAGTGGCTGAAGGACATAGAAAAGAGCTTGCCCAACGCCTTATTGAAACAAAAAAATACACGGTAAACGAAGTAGCATATATGGTAGGTTATACAGACTCTTCGGTATTTAGAAGGGCATATAAACGATGGACGGGTAAAACACCTGTGCATTAAATATTTATGATACGTATTGAAATTTTTAATGTATTAATGATATTGCAGTAAAATGTCGGAAAACAAACCTAACCACAGCCTAATAAAAGAACGCGAGGAAAAAGTATGCCTTGATTGCGGAGCATCTTTATTTGGTAGATTCTGCCACGAGTGCGGCCAAGAAAATATTGAACAAAAAATTCCGATTGGCACCGCATTATTAGAGTTTTTAAATGCTTTTACCTTTTACGATTCAAAGTTTTTCAAAACGTTTATTCCGCTTATCATTAAGCCCGGTTTTCTTGTAAATGAGCATACCAGTGGTAAACGTACCCAGTATTTAACGCCTGCAAAAACATACTTTTTTCTAAGTTTTATCTTTTTTTTATTACTGCTAAGCACTGAAACCACAAAAGAAGCTGATTTAGTTTCAGTTGATAATTCTAAAAATATTGACAGTGCTTCAAAAAAAGCAAAAAGAGAACACTCGGTACTGGCAATAACAACGGATTCTATCACCTCGATAAAGAGATACGACAGTGTGCAAAATACGCTTCCTCAGGATAAACGTGACGGTGTTTTTAAACGTTGGTATGCAACAAAAGCGATAAAGGTTGTTGAGAAAATGCAGGAAGACCCTGATGCATTAGCAAAAAGCGTAAATAAACAGTTTAATAGTAACCTGCCGCAATTGGTATTTGTACTTGTACCCATTGTTGCGTTAATTCTGAAACTGCTGTACTTGCGAAAGAAGATTTATCTGATAGACCATATAACATTTGCGTTAAACATACACTGCTTTGTGTTTTTAGCATTTACTGTTATGATATTGGTAAGTATTCTCTTTGGTTTAGAGTCCAGTTCATTTATGGCAATACTGTTTTTGCTGATATTATTAGTGTACGTGTTTATTGCTGTTAAACGGGTGTATAAGCAAAACTGGTTTTTTACTACAGTTAAAACCATGCTGCTAATTGTGTTTTATTGTTTCTTCTTAAGCATTGGGGTATTGGTAAATACGTTGTATTCATTAATTACTGCGTAATTCTCTCCCTCAAGGTACAAGGTAGGAGATGGCTCAAAGGCTTAATACAAACCCGTAATATTTTCAACTCCCAACGGTTTTGTAACAGTAAAACCCTCAGCATATTTTACCCCGATAAACCGTCCCATATCAAAACAACGTCCTTCCACATAATCTAAAAAATGAGGAACAGAGATAGGTGTTTGTGGCTCAGTAGATGTGGGGTCGAAAAACTGGGTTTTGAATGCTTTTATCGAAGCAATTTTCGTTTCAAAATAGGGGGTAATATCCACTACCACATCCGGTTTGTACAAAAAGTCTTGTATATAACGCAATACCGCTTTAGGTCTCCAAGGAGTTTGTTTTTCGCCGTTATTAAAGGTCTCAATTTTTGCCAAGCCTGAAATAAAACACGACGCTACAACCAAATCGCCGCCTCGCCCGTGGTCGGTATGACGGTCACTTACAGAATTGCATAGTACCACCTCGGGACGATATTTGCGCAACATCTCTACAATTTTTAACTGATGTTCGGCATCGTTGGCAAAAAAACCGTCTTTCATACCCAAATTCTCACGGGCTACAACTCCCAATATTTTTGCTGATTCAGCAGCCTCTTCAAGCCTGCCTTCGGGAGTTCCCCGTGTACCCAGTTCGCCCTTAGTAAGGTCAACTATTGCCACTTTTTTGCCCATTGCAACGTGTTTAGCTACCGTGCCCGAACAGGCAAGTTCAACATCATCGGGGTGGGCAGCAAAGGCCAGTATATCAACTTTCATTTAATTCTTTACTATTTTGAGAATGGTATTGCCTTGCGGGCTTTCAATTTTCAACAAATATACACCCTCAGCCCATCCTTCGGCATCAATTTGTAAGTGGTTACCATTGGTTCGATTTTTAAACAACTTTCTACCGTCAATTGCTATTACTTCGCAATTAATTAATTGATTATCATTATTTTGAATACCAACAAAAAACCTGCTTTTTGAAGGGTTTGGATACACAAGTATTTCATTGTTCGCCAAAACATCGCCTATTGTTGTTGTTCCTTTTACCGCTTGCAAAGCCGTTAGCGCATCCACCTTGCCCCATCCGTAAACATTATTAGGAGTAGTTCCTGTGGCAGTATCACTCACTGCTGTATTGTGTAAAATAGTGCGTATTTGTTCATTGGTAAGGGTAGGATTTTGCTGCAACATTAAAGCTACTATACCCGCTACCTGTGGCGAAGCCATTGAAGTGCCGCCCATACCGCCGTAGTAGTTTGTATCGTTACCTATAATGCTGATGTACGTGCTGCTGGTAGTATCAAACGCATATCGGTTTAGGGCTGATGAAATCATAATGCCGGGCGCAACTATATCGGGTTTTATGCGACCATCAACCGTAGGGCCTTGACTTGAAAAGTTTGCTAAATAACCGGGCAGGGCGTATGTTGAGTGAACATTAGCCCAAGCATCCGTCCATATAAATGAGGTGGCATAAGCTCCTACCGTAATAATGCCATTAGCCGTTCCGCCATTTTCGCCCGCAATGTATGAGTTATCACCCATTTTCATGTTTGAAAAAGGTTGCTGGCCTTTAAAAGTACTGTTAAATCCACCCGAAGTCCACCGGTCAACTCCGCCCGAATTCCAGCCGTGTAACACGGCATCGGTAGAGGTGAAGCGAACTACAACATAATTAGTGTTGGGGTGGTTGTTAAATGCCTTTACTAATATGTTAGACTTTCCGTTTAACGATGAATTGCTAATACATTCAAAAACTGCTGATAGTGTATCAGAACCGTTGGTAAAAATAAACGATGTATCGCTATCAAAACCACTGCTTATAAACGGCATTGCCCCCAATAAATTACCCAACGTATCAAACAGGTTTAATTGTACTGAAAACTCACTGCCTGCATTGCCCCAAAAATCAGCATAAATGCTTTCATACGTTGCATCGCGTTTAATAGCTTCACCAATCCAAGCCGAAACCGTATCGCCCGTAAACGTATGCCCGAAGTGCATATTTCGGCCTCTTTCGTTTCCTGCCGCGCCCACAATTACTTTACCTTGCCCCACCAAACCGTCAACCGCTTTATCAAATACAGATGTACCGTCGTGCGGGCCTGTGTGCATTCCCCAACTAAGGTTTATTACCGCAGGTTTACCTACCGAGTCAGCATACTTAAAAATGTATTCAAAGGCATCAATAATAGCCGGATTGGCTACTAAATAATCACCCCTTGCGCCTGAAGGTATCGTGTCGTTCTTGTATTTAATCTGCACAAATACCAATTCGGCATCAGGTGCATTGCCTGCTTGGTTATAATTGGGCGTTCCATAGCCAGAACCAGCCGCAATACCCGCTACGTGTGTGCCGTGCGTTCCGTCGTAATCTTTATAATCTATTTTAGTAACATCGGTATATAGCGTTCCGTATGAATAGCCTTGCGGGGCAGTGCCTGCATTGTTGCTTTGATCCCAAAAACGTACAATACGGTTTTTAGTCCCTGCTTTATCCAAAAATGCAGGGTGGTTTAGCTGAAAACCAACATCTACAATGCCTACAATAACTCCTTTGCCTGTTACCGCCTGCTGAAAACCATAAGTAGTATAATCATTGTGCAGGGGAGAAACCCTGTTTACTTTTAACGATAGTGAATCAGTAACTTGTTTTGGCTGTGCTGTAACGACTGAGGCGTATAAAACACATGATAATAGTAACAGAAGGGGCGAGGCAACTTTCATATTATGTTTATAGACGTATGTAAAATTAAATTGGTAAGTGCGTATGATACAATGTTAAGAAAAAAGAAGGTAGGGGTTTGTTGTTTATCTATATACCGAAAATAAACGGCCTATTTTTATTGCTATTTGCACCTTTGCCCGCAATTGGTTTATTTTGCAATAGCATTCAATAGTTATGAAAAAGAATCTTACCGTTATAATAGCCCTTGTAGTAGCCGGTGTACTTGGCCGCTTAATACCGCATTGGCCTAATTTTACACCTGTATTGGCAGCCGCTTTATTTTCGGGTGTTTATATTAAGGATAAAAAATGGGCATTTATGGTGCCTGTGGCTACCATGATTATCAGCGATTTGTTTTTAGGTTTCCACCCAACCATGTTGTTTGTATATATCTCAATGGGTATTATAGTGTGGATGGGCACAATGATTAAGAAGCCTGCCGTGGGCAATGTATTGCTTGCATCTGTAGCAAGTTCAGTTTTGTTTTTTATTGTAACTAACTTCGGCAGCTGGGCGGCTGATGCTTACGGCTTATACGCTGATGATTTAAGCGGATTAGTTGCCAGCTATACTGCGGCATTACCTTATGCAAGCAGCCAATTGTTGCCAGGCCCTGTATCGTTTGCAACCAATGGCTTTTATTCTGATTTGATATACAACGGTGTTTTGTTTGGCGGTTATGCGCTTGCTAAACAATATGTGCCTGCATTAAAGCTGCAAACAGCTTAATTATATAAGTGTAAAAGAGATTTAAAAAGTCCCGCTATTTGGCGGGACTTTTTTATTGCTGTTATGCAAGCCTTGTATCAACGTAATGAATGATAGCATCACTTAAAAAGCGGTTAAATCCATCGGGAAGTTCTGCATAAAACCTGCTATCTTCAACATATAATGCTGCAAGACCTTTGTATGCCTGCGGTGTATTTTCCTTAGCTACTGCACCGCCCCACATTTGTAAAATGTGTTTATAGTGCCGGTCTATTTGCTCCTGCACTTCGTCATCATCAGGGGCAAGGTGCATCAGGGCAGCAATGGATGCGGCAATATCTTCCCCTTCTTTTTTCAATTCCTCTAATTGCTCTTTGCTCAGTTTACGTAAGTTATTTTCTGAGGTTTCAACGGTTTCTTTTCCGTATTTATCCATTGCTTCCTGCCTCATATTTTCAGCCTGTTCTTTACTAAAGCCTACATACAGCTCTTCATTTGTTCTCATAGTTTGTTCTCCTTTTAATGTTAAAATGGTTTTGTCAATAGTCGTCAACAAAGTGTCCAGTCGGTTTTTACGTTCTAAAATAGCGTTGCGGTGGCCTTGCAATGCCATCAGGTAATCAAACGTCGGGTCGTCTAACAATTCCTGTATATCCCGCAGCGGAAAATCAAGCTCCTTGTAAAAGAGTATCTGTTGCAACCGTATCAACTCTTTCTGCCCGTATAATCTGTACCCCGCGTCGGTACGTTCATTAGGCGAAAGAAGTCCCAATTCGTCGTAATGGTGAAGCGTGCGCACACTTACACCTGCCATTTTTGAAAGTTGTTTAACCGAATACTGTCCCATTATTGCCGTAATTCAGTTACAAACTTAGGCTATCACGTTACGTTAGGGTCAAGAAAAATCTGTAATAAATAATTTAAGTAATTAACATACAGGTATTTAAAATAAAAAAGAGGGCTTTCGACCCTCTTTTTACTATCAAATCCTTACTTGTTATTCTTTTATCAAACGTAATGTTTGCAATCCGTTGGTTGTATGTACCTGCACCACGTATAGCCCCGCTGCAAGGTTGCTTCCACTTATTGTGTGGTTTTGCAAAGCAGGGTTTGCAGGAGTGTAGCTATAACAAAGTTGCCCTTGCAGATTGTAAAACTCAATCGATTGCACTGTATTATCGGGGCTACTTATTACAACCTCTGTAGAAAAGGGGTTAGGATAACTATAAGTAGTAACCTCTGATGTGCCTTCAATTCCGGTTGAATTTCCTGTTCTGAATGCCGCTGTAAATCCGTAATTGGTAAAGAAGTAGTCGTTATAGGTAAGTACAATCCAATAGTAATTGGTATTTGGCAACAGATTAACCTGCGCTTCGGATTGGGTAACCGAAACCTCAGGAATACCAATAAACGATGGGGTAGTGGATAAACGGTAGCGATAGCCTTTTGCACCGTCAATATCTTCCCAATCAAGGGTAACATTTGTGCTTACGTTGGTAACACCATCGGGTGATAGCAATTGCGGAAAACGGATAGCGGGCAGTGTGGTAAATTTCCACACATCCGACCACGCACTGGTATCATCGCCGTTAGTTGCTCTTACACGCCAGTAATAGGTTGTGCGGGGTTCCAAGCTATCAATTTCCATTTCATTGTTAGTGTTGCCCACAGTGAAACCGTGCAGTACCAGATTGTTAAAATTGGTGTTTTTAGCTACATGTATTTCAAACTCAACATCAGCCTGCAATTGCCAAATCAGTTTAACAATATAAGGCGTGTGCGGAACTCCGGTAACATTATTTGCAGGACTGGTTAACACAGGTTTTACAGGTGGAGGTAAATATTTGCGGGTGGTGAAACGCCATACAGGCGACCATTTTGAGGTATCGTTGCTGTGTATGGCGCGAACTTTCCAGAAATACTTGGTTTCGTACTTTAAATTGTTGCGACCCATTGGCAATTCAATATCACCAAACATATCCACCTTTGTAGATGTATCAACCGCATAAATGTTAAACAACGAATCTTCTGAAAAATAAAACTCATACAACCTTGTACCATCAATAACCTCACACGAAAGCGATTCTTTTACAATAAAATCCTTTTGGTTATCACTTGGCCACAATTGAGCTGGATATGATTTGGTTGTAAACTCACGTACTGCTGACCAAAGACTAACATCCACAGGGTTGGTCATTCTCACCCTCCAATAAAACTTTTGGCCGTAAGCCAAGCCTTCAATAAACGTAGAGTCCGTTGTTAAACCGCTTCGGGTTATTTTTCGCCAACTGTTAAACGCAAGAGTGGTATCAAACTCTACTTCATAATTATTGCCTGCTATCTCTTGCCACCAAAATGTTTCGTTCACACCTGATAATACCGACCAGTTATAGGGGGTAACAAGTGCGTTTGACTGTATTGTAGTTGACTGTTGAATTATTGAAGCCGAAGTGTCGGTACCTCTTACCGCATGAACCCTGAAAAAATGCGTGCGGTTGTATCGCAAATAGGGTAATTGTTTAGCCGGATTTAGTACGCCGCTAAACGTATCGGTATATATAGGGTTAGCAAATGTGTTTACTGTATCAACCATTACAATAAAATAATCGGCACCATTGCCCGAAGTTACTGTTATAGTGGGTCGCGAAGGATTTAAGCGTCCGCCGATTACTTGCGAAAGGTTATACATAGGGAATGAAAACATAGTAAACCTTGATTGCACCCATTTACTGGTGTCTTCTGCGTGAAGGCAACGTACCCTCCAATGGTAGGTTTTGCCGTATAAAAACGGAAAAGACGCAGGGCTTTTTAAAATATCAGTTGTATCTATAACAGTAGTAAACAACAAGGGGCTGTTAAAGTTACTGCTGCTGTCTAATTCAAATTCAACCCGCTCAACGGTATCTTTAGTAGCGGTAGTCCTGCCGAATTGAAAATCGAAATTGAAATTATTTACCGTTGAACCAATTGAGGGCTTAACGGTTAAAGGCCCAAATGTGGTGTGACTGGTTGTAGCAGTATAAGGAGAGGTGTCTTTTGCGTGGTATGCTCTTGCCCTTATATAATACTTGGTATTGTAGTGCAGGTTTTGATAACGTGCAGACGCACTGTCTTTATACAGCGAAGAAAACGAACGGAAAGCCCCGCTGTTAAACGTATTTACCGTATCCATCTGATATTCTACAAATGCTCCGATAATTTGGTGCACACGGATGCTTGATGTAAGTAAGTTACTTCCTGTTGAATATACCTCCGGTTTTTCATACACCGTATAGCTGTATGTACTGCTCCAATTACCAAATACAGTGGCATTGCCCGCCCTTACCCGCCAAAAATACTTTTTGCCGAAAAGTTGGTCGTTCATATACATTTGTGACGCAGTAATGGTGTCTTCAAGCAGCGCAGCACTGTTAAACGTATTTACCGTATCTACCTGATAGTGGAAACGAACAGCCCCAACAGGGGTAGTCCACAATAGCCGTGCGTTGGCTTTTTGTTTTGTAGCATTATTAGACGGAGCTATTAATGTTGGCGGCGAAGGTTGCGCGGTAAGTACCGCAGTAGAAAAGAGTAAAATAAATGCAGAAATAATTTTTTTCATAGGTCGTCTTTATGCAACATAAATCGCACCAAATTGAACAAACAAGGTAGCCATTTTTTAAATAGATTTGAAATACCGCTAAATACCCAAACCATGAAACACTCTGTAGCATTTTATTTCCTATTAATACTGAGCATTGTTTCTTGTCGGCCTGAAACACCTTCTAATGTCACAGCATCAACTAAATCCAAGAATATTGATACAATAGAAGTT
Organism: Bacteroidia bacterium; assembly: GCA_035906255.1. Lineage (GTDB taxonomy): Bacteria > Bacteroidota > Bacteroidia > UBA8524 > UBA8524 > SB11. The sequence goes on along the minus strand of JAMIFM010000022.1, from coordinate 68,131 downwards.
GCCGATTGGAAAAAGTTTTACGACAGCGTTGGGATAACGGGGTGCTTTGTTTTGTACAGCCCAACCGATAGTGTAGTTAGGGTTTTTAACCCGCAAAGGGCTGTTACACGGTTCACTCCCGCATCTACTTTTAAAATATTTAACTCATTAGTAGCACTTGAAACTGGAGTGTTAAGAAATGAAAATGAGATGATTAAATGGGACGGGGAGAAGCAAAGAAACGAAAACTGGAACAAGGACATGAATTTAAAAGAAGCCTTTAGGGTTTCATGTGTGCCTTGTTATCAAGAACTGGCAAGAAGAGCAGGGAAGACCCGTATGCAACATTGGTTGGATACAGTAAGTTACGGCAACAAAGTAACCACTCCGCATATTGATGATTTTTGGTTAGAAGAGGGGTTAGAAATAAGTCCGTACGAGCAAATTACTTTTTTAGAACGACTATACAACAACGCCTTGCCTTTTAGCGCCAAAACAATGAATACCGTTAAAGAAGTAATGCTGGTGCAAGACGTGCCTTATGTAATGCGGGCAAAAACCGGTTGGGGAATACGGGTAAACAAAAGCACCGGATGGTATGTAGGCTGGGTTGAAAAGGCTGGAAAACCTTACTTTTTTGCTAATAACATTGCCTTTGATAAGGATAGTCTTGTCGCTTCAAGAATTGAAATCAGCATAGCGATACTACAAACGGAAGGGATTTTGGACTGATGCGGCATTCCCACAGCGCACGCCTACACAAATTTTAAATACCTGTCAATAGCTCTTCTCCTCATCACGTTCAATAAATACAGGGTTTATAACCTTTTATACAGTATTTACGGGTGTCTTATCCATACCAGTACTTTATTAAAACAATAAAAAACACTTCATAATAGGTGAAAATAGTATCATTTATACCTTTAAAATATGTCAAAATGGTTCTAAACTTCCAACCCCAGTTCAATTTTTTATAGTGCAATAAAACGCATGATTGCCGTCTCAATTGTAAACTATATTACATAGCATGGTTTACATATAAGTAATTGATAGTAAACAAATAAGCCGCTCCCGGAGTAATTGGAGCGGCTATAGGCTTAAGGTAGGATTGATGGGATATTAAACTCTCTTTCCTTTTTCTTACAGCTAAATTACAAAAAAAATCAACATTGCATACAATAAAACGACATTTATTTTTTTAAAAACACTAACTTATTGATTTACAGATTATATAATACAAAATATAAAATCTTTCTAAACAACAAAAAAAGATGCTTAAAGATGCACCTATTCAAAAAAACTACTGTTATTTAAGCTATATTTATAACAAAAGTGCCCGTTTGCTCTTTTGGCATAACAACTAATCAATGGCATATCAATTGTTTATAGCGATTGATTACCATGTAAAAACGCAACAACGAGTTAGAAAGAACCCTATTAGTTTGGTTTAAACAAAAAAGCCGCTTTGACTTAACAAAGCGGCTTCATATACTAAAGAAAATATGTTTATGCTGTTTGTGATTGGTTTACTGCAAAGCGGGGTGCTACCACCAACTCTTTACCGCCATGACTGTAATCATAAAAACCGCGACCTGATTTTACTCCTAAGTTTTTAGCGGTTACCATATTCACCAATAAGGGGCAAGGGGCGTATTTAGGATTTCCAAAGCCTTCATACATTACTTCAAGTATTGCTTTGCAAACATCTAACCCGATAAAATCGGCCAGTTGCAAAGGCCCCATCGGGTGTGCCATACCCAGTTTCATCACCGTATCAATTTCTTCAACTCCGGCCACACCTTCGTATAATGAATAAATAGCTTCATTAATCATCGGCATCAAAATGCGGTTGGCAATAAACCCGGGATAGTCGTTTACCAGCGTAGGTATTTTACCAATCTCTTTTGATAATGACATAATGGAATCCGTTACTTCCTTTTCAGTATCATACCCTGCTATTACCTCCACCAGTTTCATTACCGGTACAGGGTTCATAAAGTGCATACCTATTACTTTACCGGGGCGGTTGGTTACCGCAGCAATGCGTGTAATTGAAATAGAAGAAGTATTGCTGGCAAGAATAGCATTTGCAGGGGCTACCTTATCAAGCTCTTTAAAAATAGACGTTTTGATGTCAAAATTTTCCGATGCGGCTTCAACAACCAAATCAGCATTTGCTGCACCTGATGATAGTTGTGTATAGGTAGTTATATTGGCTAAAGTAGCTGTTTTTTGTTCTTCAGTTATCAAGCCTTTGGCAACCTGCCTGTCAAGATTTTTTCCGATAGTAGCCAATGCGCGTTGCAAAGCTGCTTCATTTACATCCACAAGCGATACATTAAAGTTGTTTTGGGCAAAAACGTGTGCAATGCCATTGCCCATAGTACCTGAACCTATTACGGTAATATTTTTCATGTATATAATATAGTATGATGATTTTGCGCAAAACTACCACTTTTTTAAATGGTGGCAATTGTACCTTTATAGCAAATTAACCACATATTGCTATAACAGCACCAAACGTTCCTTTTGTTGTTATCTATAACCAACAATGCGCGATACTTGGTTAAGATATGTTATCCTTCGGTAGCCTCAGTAGTATTATCAGGCTCAACAGGTAAAGAACCCGCAAAAGTCTTTGGGGTCTTTTTCATTGAATAGATGTTGTACGCCATTAGTGCTAATAAACAAATCAGCATTAACCAAAAACCTGTTTCATAACCAATCTTAATCACCATACTAAACATTCCGTTGCTGCTCTTGCCCATTTGGCTAAGCTCAATTTCAAACAGTATCACCTGTACCAATAAACAAAGTAGCATAGCAATTGATAATCCTAAACCAAGCGGGTGTATTTTATCTTTAGCCACAAGCATTATCAGAATACCTATCAATGCAAGTCCCGCCAATACTATCATTACCATACTTGGTTTTAATCCTTTTTTGTCATTTCCGTCGGTATCGGTTGGGCTATTTGTATCCTCCTCAACATTAGTATTTGTTTCTTCTTCACTATGCCCGTCAATTGGGTTATCGGTATCATCATTTTCTTGTTTTTCCTTCTTGTTATCGCCAAACAAGTTGTCAAGTTTTGAGTTATCACCCAGCAAGTTGCTTTTTCCGGTAATCATTTCGTACCCTTTAACAGTTGCAAGCGTTTGCTCGTTACATTTTATTGAGATAAAGGGAAACAAAAAACAAATAAGAATGAAACCCAATCCCCCTGCGTTAATGTATTTTGATAACATATTTAATTGATTTACTTTTAGGTAAATATACTTAGCTGCCAATAAAACAATCCTATTTCTGTTTAATGTGTTTTCCACAATTGGTGTGGGCATTCTTTTGCGTTAACAAAAGGTAAAATGAACTATTTTAGCGGCTTCGTTAAAGTACTATGGCAGAGGAGAACAACCTGAACGACGAGTTGGGAGAAAAAATAATCCCCATTAACATTGAAGATGAAATGAAGACCGCCTACATCGATTATTCGATGTCGGTAATTGTTTCACGTGCACTTCCTGATGTGCGCGACGGTTTAAAGCCCGTACACCGCAGGGTATTGTATGGTATGACCGAGCTTGGCTTAGGTAGTGGCCGTCCGTATAAAAAATCAGCACGTATAGTAGGAGAGGTGTTGGGTAAGTATCACCCGCACGGCGACGGTAGCGTTTACGATGCAATGGTGCGTATGGCTCAACCTTGGAGTATGCGTTATATGCTGGTTGACGGGCAGGGTAACTTTGGTTCGATTGACGGTGACCCTCCGGCAGCGATGCGTTATACCGAAGCACGTTTAAGAAGATTGGCCGAGGAAATGATGACGGATATTGATAAAAATACCGTTGACTTTACTCCCAACTTTGACGATTCGCTGGAAGAACCGTCGGTAATGCCTGCTAAAATACCCAACCTTTTAGTAAACGGTGCAAGCGGTATTGCGGTAGGTATGGCCACAAACATGGCCCCTCACAACCTTACTGAAGCTATCAATGCTACTGTAGCATACATAGATAACCGCGACATTGAGATTAGTGAGTTGATGACCCATATTAAAGGCCCTGATTTTCCAACAGGGGGTACAATATATGGTATGAACGGTATTAAAGATGCTTTTGAAACAGGCCGCGGACGTATTGTTATTCGTGGTAAAGCTCACTTTGATACTACCAGAACCGGTAAAGACCAAATTGTAATTACTGAAATACCTTTTATGACCCAACCCAACCAGCTGATTGTAAAAGCGGTGGATTTGGTGAACGAAAAGGTAATTGAAGGCATATCTGATGTGAGGGATGAGAGTGACCGTGACGGTTTACGCATTGTTTTCGATTTGAAAAAAGATGCCATACCAAACATCATCCTTAATCAACTATATAAATACACTCAACTCCAAAGTTCATTCAGCGTAAACAACATTGCCCTTGTAAAAGGCCGCCCTATGTTGCTGAACCTGAAAGACCTTATCAAACATTACGTTGAACACCGCCACGAGGTGGTTGTTCGTCGTACCCAGTTTGAACTGGATGAGGCTAAAAAGCGTGCCCACATTTTAGAGGGCTTATTGATTGCCCTTGACCATTTGGACGAGGTAATTGCGCTGATACGCGGTTCAAAAACACCTGATGAAGCCCGCGAAGGATTGATTGAAAAATTCCAGTTAAGCGAAATACAGGCACGCGCCATTTTGGATATGCGTTTGCAGCGTTTAACAGGCCTTGAGCGTGATAAAATACGCGATGAATATGCTGAGATAATGAAGTTGATTGATTATTTGAACAGCATATTGGCCGATGAAGGTTTGCGAATGCAAATTATTAAAGATGAGTTAATTGAGATGCGTGATAAGTATGGCGATGAACGCCGTACTGATATTGTTCCCGCATCTGACGATATAAGCATAGAAGATATGATTCCTAATGAGCAGGTGGTGCTAACCATCAGCCACATGGGATACATTAAACGTACCGTACTTACCGAATTTAGGGTACAAAACAGGGGAGGACGCGGTAATAAAGGTGCTGCTAACCGCGACGAGGACTTTATTGAACATTTGTTTGTGGCAACCACCCACAACTATATGCTGTTCTTTACCGAAAAAGGTAAGTGCTACTGGCTAAAGGTGTATGAAATACCCGAAGCAGGCCGTGCAGCAAAAGGCCGCGCCATACAAAACCTTATTAATATTGAACCTGACGATAAGGTAAAAGCTTTCATTACGGTAGAAAACCTGAAAGATGAAGAGTATTTGCAAAACAACGTGATTATCATGTGTACCAAAAAAGGTATTATCAAGAAAACAACTCTTGAAGCATACTCTCGTCCACGTCAGAACGGTATTAACGCCATCACGGTTAGGGAAGGTGATACTCTATTAGAAGCACTGCTAACCGATGGTAAGTCAGAAATTATCATGGCCAAGCATAGCGGTAAGGCAATCCGTTTCAACGAGAGCCTTGTTCGCCCTATGGGTCGTACTGCCAGCGGTGTTACAGGTGTTAAACTTGAGAACGCCAACGATGAAGTGATTGGCATGATAAGTGTAAATCCTACTAATACAGACACTACTATAATGGTGGTATCTGAAAAAGGTTATGGTAAACGTACCGATTTAGAAGATTACCGTATCACCGGAAGGGGAGGAAAAGGAGTAAAAACTCTTAGCATTACCGAAAAAACCGGCAACCTTATCGGTATAAAAGACGTTACTGATGAAAACGACTTGATGATTATTCTAAAATCGGGCATGGCAATCCGTATGCACGTAGCTGATTTAAGGGTAATGGGTCGTGCAACTCAAGGTGTAAGACTGATTAAGATGAGCGACAGGGATGAAATTGCCTCGATAGCCAAAGTAGAACGTGCCGAAGATGAAGAGGAAACCAATGGCGAAGAGGGAGTGAACGGAGAAAATATTACACCAACTGATAATACTGCCGAATAGTATATTGCGGCCAGTTTTTTGAAATAGTTTCAACACACAAATAATTTATGATGAAAAAAAGAATAGTTCTAACACTTGTAACCGCGCTGTTTACAGTAGGGGCTTTTGCTCAGAATTATAAAATTACAGATGCTGAAATATCTCTTACCAACGGAAATCTTGAAACCGCTAAGGAAGATATTGACGTAGCAGCCACTAATCCCAAAACGGCTAACAGCCCTTGGATGTGGAAAGTTAGGGGAGATGTTTATTACAGCATATCCGTAGATTCTTTATATACGCACTTGGCTCCCGAAGCAGCTTCGGTTTCACTTCAAAGCTATATCAGCAGTGTTGAAACTGATAAATTAGAGAAGAAACAAAAATATACCGAAGATGCTCTTAAAGGGCTTCGTCAAGCAAGTGTTTCTGCATATTACAGGGCTTATGCGCACTACCAAGAAAGTAATTTTACCAAAGCTCTTGAGTATTATGAGCTATTACTAAAAGCATACGATACCGATGCTGAGGGTGGTGTGGCAAAAACATTGCAGCAAGCAAAAAATGATATTGTTCAGTATTGCGCTAACCTTGCAATCAAATTGAATGATAAGGCTCAAGCCAAGAAGTTTTTGAACATGATGATTGACGACCCTAAGTATCTTAGTGCTAACGCATACCTTCAAATGTCGAGCATGATGATGGAAGAGGGGGATACCACAGGAGCGTTGAACATTGTTGACAAAGGCCGTAAAAAAGTACCTGATAACAAAGACTTGTTTAACCAAGAGATAGCCATCTACTCACAATTAGGTAAGACCAATATATTGGTTGAAAAGCTGAGCGAAGTAATTGAAGCTGAACCAAATAACATATTGTATCGTTATTACAGGGGTACAATCGTTAGCGATATGGCTTCTAAAATTATGGAGAACGGACCTTCGTTTTCAGATTCGGCCAGCAGTGTGCGTCGCAAGCTGCGTTCAGCAAAAACACCTGCGGATAAGAAAAAGTTTCAGGCAGAAACAGATGCTTTTGTAAAAACCCGAGACAGCATTTATACTTTAGCTTTGGATAAGTTTAATATATCAGAAAAGGATTTTACTGAAGCGTTGTTGATTGACCCTAATTATTTTGATGCGCTGTTTAACTTGGGTGTATTGCACTTTAACAAAAACAAGATATTAGTAGACAAATACAATTACTTGGATTTAAACGCGCCCGGAGCAACTGAAGAATCAAAGAAACTTGAAGATTCAATGAAAGCCGGATATGAAAAAGCGTTGGAGCAATTGCTAAAGGCATACGAAATTCAAAGCGAAGATCAAGGAGTGTTACTTGCGTTGCAACAAACCTATTCACAGTTGGGTAACAAGGAGAGATCAGAAGAGTTCCGTAAGCTAAGAACAGGAGAGTAATGCTAAAAATATTGAAAAGGGCCAAGTGCCCTTTTTATTTCAGGTTTATATTTAACATAATATAAATTATGAAACAATTTAAGAATAACTATTACAGGTTACAGGTTGGTATATTATGTAATTTGATTATTACAGCAATGAGACATAAAGTATAACGACATATACTTCAATATTTGAGAACAAACTTGAGTTAGGGCGAATGATTAAAAATTTGAACGAATAGATTTACACTTTTAACATCCCGCGAAAACCTCTGGCTGCATAATACGATTCTGCACCGTTGTGGTACGTAAATACGTGGTTATATCTGCAATCGCAAAAAATGGCCCCGCCAAGCTTACGGATTTCTGTGGGCGTTTGTACCCAGCTTGATGTTTTCAAATCAAATTTACCCAACTGTTGCAATTGTTTGTATTGTTCTTCGTTCAGCACTTCAATACCCATCTCGGCTGCCATATTCATAGCACTGTTGGCCGGCTTATGCTCCTTGCGGGCATTCAGTGCCTCATGGTCATAGCAAATACTTCTACGCCCCTTAGGACTTTCGGGTGAACAGTCCATAAAGATATATTCATCTATCTGTTTAACATAATCTACAACGTCAGGTTCTCCTCCGGTGTTTTCCATTTCACTCAAACTCCATAGTTTCTCAATATTAGCCTCCAGCTTTGCATGAACTTTAGCCCATTCTATATCTTTATGACGATTCATGTTTTTATTGAATCTAACTTTTAAAACCTCCAGTAAATCAGTAAATTGAATTACGGATATATCTTTCTTTATCATTGCTTGTTTTCTTTTTGTGTTATTGTTGATGTATTTTTTACAATCTCGCAAACAGCTGCATCTAATTCTCCCACAACAAACTCAAGTTGCAAAATCAATTCAATATTTTCAGGGTCTTGCGGGTTCTCTTTGTTTATTAAATTAACAACCCCAAGTACGTTTGCAATGGGTTTTCTTACGATGTGCGACTGTAGGAAAGCAATCTCAGTAAGCTGCTCATTCTTAATACGTAACTCCTCTTCTGATTTTTTCCGCAGCTTAAGTTCTTTTTTAGCTTCGTTAAGTGCCGCAACTAATTCCTTAACCCCCAAATATTGTAGGAAACAAATAAGGATAACGTTTGCAGTGTTAAAAATCCAATAAATCAATGGTGTTTTGCCAATTGGCTGTGTTAATGGTAGTAATGAATAATATTCAGCAATCACCAAACCCAACCCACCCAGCGTTGAAAATATCCCGAAAACCCATACGGCTTTGCGTCCCAATGTTAATCCGGCAACCATTACAACAACGGGCAATATAATCATTCCGTGCGCGCGGATACCTCCCCCCGTCCAAGCAAACACAAAAATCAGAAGTAGCAAAAACACAACATAAATAAACGAGCTAAGAAATATATAACCTCTTTTTGCAGGCAGATAGGCTAAAAAACCTGACGAATAAATCAAAAAGATAATAAGAAAATACCGTTCGATGTATGTAGGCTGAACAAACATATTGATGGTTAGCGCAACTGTTTGCATAGCACTTATGCAAAAAATTATGTTTATCAAAACTGACTTTTTACGAAGAGCATCAGTTGTTTCATTCCTGTTTAAAAAAAGCGCTTTTAGCATACTACAATCTTCTTGCCCTTACTATTTTAAAAATAAAGATAGGTAATTGACAAGTAGTTTGCTCTCACTTTGTTACCGAAAGTACTATCATTTCATTCAAAACGTTTATATCAACGTCGCTTAACTTGTTGATATACAAACACCCCACCCCTGTTTTGTGCTTGCCCAACCGTTCAAGCATTGCAGCTTGTTTTTGTATATCCATAGTAAGGTGCAGCGATAAATTGGCCTTGCGGGCAGCAAACCCAATCTTAAACCAATCCACTTCCCTACCCGTTGCGGGGCTTTTATACCGCAGATTTCCAAACCCGATTGTCCCGTTACCCCACAGCACAGGCTCTTCGCCTGTAGCTTTTTTCATCAGTTCTAAAATCACAAGGCAGTCTTTACGCTTTTGCTCTTCGCTGATGTTGCTAATAAACTCCGCAACGCTCATGACTGTGGGCTTGGTCTTAATTTCTACAAGTTTTGATTTAGGGGTGGGCATTGGCATTGTGCTTAACGTAGATTATGTGTTAATTTTTTCCTTATACTTATAATCAAGTCTTTTAATTCTTTGGGAATCCCGTGCTCAAAATTGCATATTGAACACTGTTTGCGATTTAACCCATCCTCATCCTCTTCCTTTATTCTAGTTTCAATTTTATAGTTAAATTGATGTCTTACTAGTATCATTAAAATTTCTTTATTCTTACTTTCCGCTTTTTCCAATTTATCAAGCAATATATCCATAATCTTCAAAGTACTTAATAGTTCAGAAACTGATGGATTACAATTTAAATCCTCATCTGAACCGTGATAATCACAAAAAATATTTGAAAAAAGATAATAAATAGCCTCACTCCCCTTGTATTCTATACCTGTTTCCTTATCATTAGTATTATCTACATGGCCTATTGATAGGAATTTGAAACGAAAATTATCAATACTTTCTGTAAGATATAAGTATAGCTGATTTAAGTTTTCACCTTCACTTTCATTAGTTTTTTCTTTTTTTGTATCATCAATTTGTGTTTGAATTAATTCATTAGCTTTTACTTGCGCTCTTAGAGCAAAATATACTAGGAAAGAACCAATTAAGCTCAAAAATGGAGCTGTGATACCCCCAATTGTGTCTCCAATTTGTCCTGTATTAGTAAAATTTAGACTCTCACAAAATGAATTTGAAGTCAAAAGTATAGGCATAAGGACAATAACAAGTATTCCTGTTATCAAAAGCCAAATTGCATAATCAAGATTTTCTTTCATTATAAAATGTTAATATCAAATTTTTTAGCTTCCCTCACTCCTGCCTCTTAACCATCTCCCCAATCCATATCGGGGCAAAGGGAGAAGTGCAGCCTTTCGAAACGGGATAATCCCTGTAAATGCCCAGCTTCTCCCCTATTGCCAAGGCACGTTCGCGGTATTGCGGGTGGTGTATGCCAATATTAGCCAGCGTGCTGTTCATTGTCCATTGCACTTCGGGTGTAGCGGTGGGCATTTCTTTTTCAATACGGTCAAGCAGGGCGGGTATATCCACCAATTCAGGCTGGCGTGCCACACAACCGCTGGTAAAACTCCAGCCTGCGCGGGCAGCCATCACATCGTCGGTTTGCATCCATTCTTGGCGCAGGGTTTCTTTATCAGCCCTGTCTTTCAGTATATATGAATATAGCCAGTCAGCCACCCACGTATATTTCTCTGATTTTACCCAGTGACTTATTTCGTCGTACGACAGCTTTTTAGGGTTTGCGACTAATATTGCCACTTGCCGTGCCTCAACGTTTCCCGTTTCCCATAGCTCCAGCGCAAGGTCATGGTTGGTCTTTATCTTTTTAGCCACGGTGCGTATATCACCCATTTTTACCCCAAATTGGTTTTCACCGGCACCGCGTTTTTTGTTTTGCTCGCGCAGTTTAGCATTGCCAAGGGCTTCCAGTTGGGCAAGAACTTCTTGTACATTCATTATTAATCCTGTTCTGTCAAATTTACTATTTTGTTTTTATAACTATACGCGCTCCTTCGATAAACTCAGGAGAACTGCCCCGCACTCGCTCAACTATCGTCATTGCGAAAAACCGTCTTCGGGTTTAGAAACAATCCGTTTGACACCTCCCTTAGTCCCTTCTTACCAACCCACTAACCACCCAAGGAGGGAAACAGCCGCACCCTTCGGCATTCTCAGGATGGCAACCGCGCTGGTACGTCGTTGGTAAAGTCCCCACAGGGGATTTAGGGGGTATTGTCATGCTGACGAAGGAAACACCTTATCCCGCTTTGTAAACACAGTTGGTGTAGGATTCTTTGCTATCGCTCAGAAGGACAGGGATGAGATAAGCAAATCAACACATAAACCAACGCAAAGTAATGAGAGGACTTTTATCAATCGTTGTATGATTGTAGATTGACCATAACAGCATCCTCGATGATACCAATGTTAGCGATGTCTTTTTTATCCATTTCCTCACGACTTTTTATAGCACAAATGAACTTTTTAAGAGATAAGTACGCCTGATTAAAGTCGGCTGCTTCAGCATAAAACTCAAATGCAATAACATTTGCATACAACTCCTTATTGTTTGCAGATTGAACTTGATAGTGTGTTATAAATTCTTTGGGAAACATATCAAGGTAGTTAATGCAGTACTGGCCAATTATTTCAGAAAGTGCTCCGTCGGATTTACTGATAATAACACTAAAAACAACACTGTAATACTCTCTTGTTGATGGGTTGGTAGATAATAAACTATCTAAGCAAGAAATAGTTAAGTTATCATCTATTGGGGTTATTTCGCCGTCTAAAATCCGTTTAGCATGTATTCTCACACTATCGACATTGTTTGATTGCGATTGAGCATCTATAAAACTCACCACACTCACAAATAAAAATAGCAATACATATTTCATTGTAGCTAATATAACAAAAAAGCCCCGCGGTTGGGCGGGGCTTGTATAGTTTTAACGTGAGTTATTATTCGTGTTTGTGGCCATCATGTCCATGTCCATCGTGCTGATGAGGTTCAGCAGCACCGTCTTTTTTGCCTTTAGCGTGCTTCACACATTCAGCTTTTTGTTCAGGGGTACAACCTACGCTATCGCAATAAGCAGCACACTCTTCGGGGGTCATGTTCATGCACTTGTCCATGTCGCATTTAGCGTTGGCACTTGCATGATGGTCACCGCCCATCGAGCAGCAAGCCTCAGTTTTAGCTTTGCCACCGTCAGTGCAGCAATCAGCAGCACTTGCACCGTGACCGCCGTTAACAGCGATGTGTGGAGCAATAATCAATGAAACGATTGACATTAATTTAATCAAAATGTTCATTGAAGGACCTGATGTATCTTTAAATGGGTCACCTACGGTATCACCGGTTACTGATGCTTTGTGTGGCTCAGATTTTTTATAGAAGGTTTCGCCGTTAATAACTACGCCTTTTTCAAACGATTTTTTAGCGTTATCCCATGCACCTCCTGCGTTGCTTTGGAACATACCCATCAATACACCGCTAACGGTAACACCGGCTAATAACCCGCCCAATATTTCAGCAGAACTTACATCTTTAAAAACTCCTTTAAACCCAAAACCAACTAATACAGGTACAATAAGAGCAATTGCTCCGGGCATAATCATTTCACGGATAGAAGCTTTGGTTGAAATTTCAACGCATTTCTCATACTCAGGTTTGGCTTTGTATTCCATAATACCGGGTATTTCGCGGAACTGGCGACGAACTTCGTTTACCATATCCATAGCAGCGCGGCCTACCGCAGCAATTGCCAATGATGAGAATATGAAAGGTATCATACCGCCTACAAACAACGCTGCTAAAACAGGAGCTTTGAATATATCAATGGCACTAATGCCTGCAACACCTATAAATGCGGCAAAAAGAGCTAACGAAGTTAGTGCTGCTGAAGCAATGGCAAAACCTTTACCTGTGGCAGCAGTAGTATTACCTACAGCATCCAAATTATCAGTACGTCCGCGAACTTCTTCGGGCAATTGGCTCATTTCAGCAATACCGCCTGCATTGTCAGCAATAGGGCCAAAAGCGTCAATTGCCAACTGCATAGCAGTAGTCGCCATCATACCTGCGGCAGCAATTGCCACACCGTATATACCAGCAAAAGAATACGAAGCTATTATACCTGCGGCCAAAATAAGTGTTGGTAGTACTGTACTCTCCATACCTACTGAAAGTCCACCAATGATATTAGTTGCATGGCCTGTACCTGATTGTTTAACAATTGAAAGCACAGGACGTTTACCCATTGCGGTATAGTATTCAGTTACAATACTCATCAATGCCCCAACAACCAATCCAACTACTATAGACCAAAAAACTCCCATTTTAGTAAATCCTTCTCCTCTCGCCTCATCAATCCAATTTAAATCTTGTGGAAGCATCCAATCAACTATGAAATAAGAGGCTATTGCTGTGAGAATAATTGATGACCAGTTACCCATATTAAGAGCATTTTGTACGTTACCTTTATCATCTTTCACTTTCACAAACCACATACCGATGATAGAGAATATGATACCCAAACCTGCCATCAACATTGGCAGTAATACAGGAGCCATACCTCCGAAGTTATCCGCAGATACAATTTCGCGGCCTAATACCATGGTAGCAAGGATGGTTGCAACATAAGAACCGAAAAGGTCAGCACCCATACCGGCAACGTCACCCACGTTATCGCCTACGTTATCGGCAATAGTAGCAGGGTTACGAACGTCGTCCTCAGGGATACCAGCCTCTACTTTACCCACAAGGTCAGCACCTACGTCGGCAGCTTTGGTATAAATACCACCGCCCACACGTGCAAACAGGGCTATACTTTCAGCACCCAACGAAAAACCTGCCAATACTTCAAGGGCTTTTGCCATTTCAGCACCGTTCACGTTACCGTTTTCGCCTACAAACATTACGTAGAATAAGATAAACAATGAGCCAAGACCCAAAACTGCCAAACCTGCAACACCCAAGCCCATTACCGAACCACCGGTAAACGATACTTTAAGTGCTTGTGCAAGACTGGTACGTGCTGCTTGTGTAGTACGCACGTTGGCTTTGGTAGCTATATTCATACCTATGTATCCGGCTACTGCCGAGAAAACAGCTCCAATTAAAAATGCTACGGCGATAATCCAATGCGAGTTGGCAGAAGGAATGGTACCGCTCCATGCCAACAATACTGCGGCAATAACAGCAAAATACGATAGTACTTTCCATTCGGCTTTCAAAAAGGCCATTGCACCTTTGGCAATGTAACCCGCCAATTCTTTCATGTTTTCGTCGCCCGCGTCTTGCTTGCTCACCCATGCTGATTTGATGGCCATCACCAGCAATCCAACCACGCCAAGTGCGGGTATTAAGTAGATAAGGTTTTCCATATAGTCTATAAATACGATTTTTTACAGGACGGCAAAAATAAGGTTTTGCATTAATAATGCGAAAAATAGTTGAGCGATGATGCTTTTAATCTCTCATTATTAGATTATCCGTAGCCATTTTGAGACTTTTGCACCGTTATACAACCTTTAGCAGTACTGCATCGCATCTTTATTCACACAAAAAATCTAACATCGCTGAAGCCACTCTGTTTAAGGTGATTGTGGAAAACAAATGGACAACTATAGGGGGTGATTTCACCTGCTTGTTTCACCACTTTTGACTTTTGGCCTTATATTTGCCCTCGACTTTTAAACAACCGAACTACGCACGGTTATGTTCTTGTACAGTAAGTTATACATATACGCACTAGCTATGCTTGTGGCCATGATAATGTCGGTATCGGCATTCGGGCGCACAGGCAACACTCCTGCCGATAGTTCTGAGGCAGTGGATAGTCTTGTATATGTAGAATGCTCTCTTACTGATTCTCTTTTAGATTACGCAGATAATTATTTAGGCACCCGCTACCGCAGCGGCGGCAAAACTCCAAAAGGTTTTGACTGTTCAGGTTTTGTTTATTACGTATTTGGTAAATTCGGGTACAAAACTTCTCCATCCTCTTCAGCAGTTCGCACTATAGGCTCAGAAGTAGATAAAGAAGACGCCCGCCCCGGTGATATTATTTATTTCACAGGCCGCAACTCACGTTCAAAACGTCCCGGCCATGTAGGCATCATTACCGAAATAAAAGACGGCACCATTTATTTTATCCATGCCTCGGTAAACTTGGGTATCTCATACTCTACCAACCAAACCCCTTACTACAAAAAACGTTACATGGGTATCCGCAGGGTATTGGATTAATTCTGCTTTCTTTTCTGCCTCACACATCCTGTTTTGTTAATAAAATGTAAAAAACGTAAGCCTTGCTGCTTGCTATTTTTGAGGCATGGAACAACCACAAAGCCTTAAACAAGTAGCAGAATTTCACCGCACTTTCCGCCATCCTATAATTGAACAACCCGCTATACCCAGTGCTGCCCGCAGCGAACTAAGGGTGAGCCTGATAGCCGAAGAACTGGACGAGTTGCGCCAAGCCATTGCCGATAACAATATTGTAGAAATTGCCGATGCGCTGTGTGATATACAATATGTACTAAGCGGTGCTATACTTGAATTTGGCTTAGGTAACAAATTTAAAGAACTGTTTGATGAGGTGCAGCGCAGTAATATGAGCAAAGCCTGCCAAACCGAAGAAGAAGCCCAAGCAACTGTTTTGCATTTTAAAGAGAAAAAGGGCGAAGACTGTTATTATAAAGAAGTAGAAGGCTTATATCTAGTATATCGTACCAGCGATAATAAAACCATGAAATCGGTTAATTACAGCCCTGCTGATTTGGCTTCGATTTTAAAATAGGCAAGGTTTAATAAAAGGCAGTGTTTTGCCAATTAGATGGTAAAACCTATTTTTGCCTCCAAAATTTACACAATGGCAAATACATCAGATGTTTCAGTAGGAATGTTTTTGCGCCACAACGGCGAGTTGGTGCAACTTATAGAATATATGCACCGCACACCCGGCAACTTGCGTGCTTTCTATCAGGCAAAAATGCGCAACGTAAAAACAGGGAAATTAGTAGAATACCGCTACCGTAGCGGCGAAGAAGTTGAAATTGTACGTGTGGAAGTACGCGAACTGCAATACTTGTATAAAGACGGCAATAGCATTGTTTGTATGGACAATGATACTTTTGAGCAGATATATGTGGACGAGATTATGTTTGGCGACGGTGCTAAGTTTATGAAAGAGGGCATGACCGTGAAGATTTCTTTTGAAGAAGATGCTCCTATTGCTGCTGAAGCCCCAACATTTGTTGAACTTGAAATTACATACACTGAACCCGGTGTGAGGGGTGATACTGCTACCAACACATTGAAACCCGCTACGTTGGAAACAGGCGCAATTGTAAACGTGCCTTTGTTTGTGGATACCGGTGAAATTATCCGTATTGATACTCGCACCAGCGAGTACATGGAACGTGTGAAGAAGTAATATCTTTAAAACGTATAATTAAAGACTGCCCTAAAGGCGGCCTTTTTTGTTTCTGCTCCATGCGTCGGGTGTAAAACCCGGCGCTGTTGAGAAAGCGTTGTGTAATCAACAGCCATCAATCTACTACCTTTGCAGTATGATAAAACGGTTTTGCTTTGCGTTGGCGATGATTACAGTTTCGGCTTCGGTGTTTGCACAAATACCCAGATTGGGCAACGATACCTTGCTGGATGTAGCCACTTGGAACGTGGAGTGGTTAGGCGAAAGCGGTTATGGTCCCACTGACGAGAACCTGCAATTTAACAACATAAAAACCGTAATCAGTCAAGCAGGGTTTGATATCATTGCCTTACAGGAAATGGCAAATACCAACACCTTTTTTAACCTTAGCGATGCCTTGTTTAGTACCTACGGTAGTATAAACTCTACTTTTCAGGCTACCCAAAAAATGTGTTTGCTGTATAAGAAAAGTATGTTTGAATTGATACCCGATTTAAGCAAAAACATACTGAACCAGTATGCAAACAGTGCTTTTGCCACACGCCCACCATTGCAGGTGGCTCTGAGAACTAAACAAAATGACCGAATAGACACTTTATATTGTATTGTAGTGCACATGAAGGCACATACAGGTACAGCCACTGAAAAACAGGATTCGTACAATAAACGTAAGGAAGCGGCAGGCTATTTGAAAACGTATGTGGAGCAATACCTTGCCGGAAAGAAATACATTATACTGGGCGATTGGAACGACGACTTAAATACATCGCTGTATAATAATATGCCTACGCCTTATGCGCAGTTTTTGAACGACGGTTACCTGTTTGCAACTAAACAACTGACGGATGCAGGCAAAAACTCGTGGGCTTTTGGCGATAAAATGATTGACCATATTATGATGGCAAAAAGCTTGGATAGTTTATACATACCAGCTTCTTCGCAGATTTTTGACAATGCCGGCAGTTACATTGCCAATTTTAGCAACAATACATCAGACCATTATCCTGTATATGCTTTTTTTGATTGGAAGCGACTTACTACCAACCCCAAACCACCCCCATCAGTAGGAATTAATGAGCCTCAAACATCAACAAAAGTGGGTGTTTATCCTAATCCCGCTAATGAAACTATTTACATTGAAGGAGCTGTGGACGAGGTAACGGTTTACTCCTTATTAGGGCAACCTTGCCTTACGGTAAAGCATTCACAAAACGCAATAAACATAAGTGAATTACCCAACGGAATGTATACCGTAGCTATAACTGTTAATGGAAACACTACCGTATCAAAAATGATTATCAGTCGATAAAATAAAGATGTATTTTGATTAATGAGCCACAGGTATGGCCGTTTCTTCAACTGTGACCTCACCGTCAGCATCAATACCTGTTAGTTTCACCTCCACCAGTTCATTCACCAGCAAAGGGTCATAAGGAGTTTTCACTTTGATATAATTTTCGGTAAAACCGTTCATCATACCGCCGTTTTCTTCGGCCTCAAACAAAACGGTAAATGTGCCGCCAATATGCTGTTCGTAAAAGCTACGGCGTTTCTTCTCTGATAAAATACGCAGCATCTCTGCCCTGCGGGCACGTTCTTTTTGGGGCACAACCCCTTCCATGCGCACCGCAGTGGTATTTTCACGCTCGCTGTATGGAAACACGTGTAAATACGATATATCCAACTCGTTAATAAAACGATAGGTATCTAAAAAGTCTTCCTCTGTCTCGCCCGGAAACCCGACAATCACATCCACACCAATACAGCAATTGGGCATAGCAGCCTTAATGCGTGCCACACGGTCGGCATACAACTCGCGCACATAACGGCGACGCATCAGCTTCAAAATCTTATTGTTTCCGCTTTGTAGCGGAATATGAAAATGGGGCACAAACTTTTGCGAGTTGACCACAAAATCAATAATCTCCTCGTTCAACAAATTAGGCTCTATCGACGAGATGCGGAAGCGGTCAATCCCCTCCACAGCATCCAATGCTTTCACTAAGTCAAAAAAAGTCTCCCCGTTTTGGCGACCAAAATCCCCGATATTCACCCCCGTAAGTACCACTTCTTTCACTCCTGTTTGGGCTACGTTTCGGGCTTGTTCTGCCGTTTTTTCAATGGTATCGCTACGGCTAAAACCACGCGCCAAAGGAATAGTACAAAACGAGCAGAAATAGTTACAACCGTCTTGCACTTTTAAGAAAGTACGGGTGCGGTCACCAAACGAAAAGCCGGGCACAAACACATTGGTCTCTTTAATCGGACTATTGTGTACAATGGCTTTTTCAGCATTGCCCAACTCCTTTAAGTGGTGGGCAAGGTTAAACTTCTCAGCAGCACCCAATACCATATCCACACCGGGTATTTCGGCAATTTCCTGCGGTTTCAGCTGGGCATAACATCCAATAATCACCACATTGGCGGCAGGATTATATTTTAACGCCTCTTTAACCACCTTGCGGCATTTTTTATCCGCATTATCAGTTACCGAGCAGGTATTTATCACATACAAATCAGCTCCTTGCGTAAACTCTTTGCGGTCAAAACCTTCACCCTCCATTTGGCGGGCGATGGCACTACTTTCGCTAAAATTCAGCTTACACCCAAGTGTATAAAAGGCTACCGATTTCTGCATTTTTTATAAAGTTTGCAAAGATAAGCAATTTGTAATTAACCCCTAAATACCCCTGTCTTTCTGACTACAGGAAAGAACCTTATTACAACTGTTATTAACAAAACGGGATAAGGTGCTTCCTACGTCAGCATGACAGTGTTTTATCGTCATAGCGAGGGTCTTCCCGAAGCAATCCAGTCCAAACTATATAAACAGATTGCCACGTCGTCGTGCCTCCTCCTCGCAATGACGATAATCGGGTTCCTGAGCTTGTCGAAGGGCTCCTTCGGCAAACTCAGGAAATCCAAGGCACTAATCATCCAACCCCTTTCCTATCATAATTTGCGGAATATGCTTTTCAATCCTCGCTTCACGGGTTTTTGATTGTTTGGCTGAAGAAAAATACAAGAGGTAGCCCCGTTGCCGTCCGGGTGTAAGGGCTTCAAAAGCGGTTTTCAGTCCGGGTAGTTCCTCTAATTTTTCCCTAAACTCGTCCACCATTGTAAACTCTTTGGTTTTCTTAAACTCAACTTTTAAGCCTGCTTTCTCTACTTCAATAGTTTCATACACGTATGCTTTCAACACAGGTTCAAGTTCAATAATTTGTTGCAAGTTGGTAAACCGTGCCTGTCTTTGCGCCTGTACGTTTTCAGTTTGTTGAATAAGGATGTTTTCAGTATCTTTTAATAAAGCTCCTTTAAAAAACAACAACGCACAATATTCTTTAAACCCATGTATCAATACAATGTTATTACCTTTATATGTATAGCAAGGCGTGCCCCATTTAAGTTCCTCAGTAAGACCCCATTTAAGTATAAGCGAACGCAATAGGGCATACTCCTCTTTCCATTGTTTGGCCTTATCAAAAAAGAAGTTAACTTTAGGATTCATGGTTTATTGATTAACTGAAACGGTTTTTCTTTCAACAGGTCTGAAATACCAAGATACAACGGTAAGAACTAACAATAACGCAGGGCCGAAAATTTGAGCTACACCATGCCCTACAGCAACGTGTGAAATTATTGCCCCCGACATTGCAAAAAAGAAGCCCGCATATGCCCATTCTTTCAGCAATGGAAACTTTGGTATAAGCACTGCAACAACGCCTGCTATTTTCCATGCACCTATTATGGTCATCAGGTATAAAGGGTAGCCTAAACTTGCAAAGTTATCTGCTTCTTCTTTCATGCCCATTAATTGTACTACTCCCGTAGCTACCATACCCAAGGATAGCCAAACAGTGGCAATCCAATAAATTATTTTGTGTGATTTTTTCATATCGGTTTATTTTAGTTGGTTTACTATTTCCTGCAATCGGTTATGCGCCATATTAATACCTTGTGCAAAAGGCATTTTTAGCATTTGATCTCTGTGCTCAACTGATTTATACACTATTTGCATGGTTAGTTTACTGGTGTTTTCGGTTAAAGGCTCAAACGCTAAGTATTCAATCTGCACAGGAAACGGGGTGTTTTCCATCTCAAACGTGCGGGTAATTTTTTCGTCTTGTACAAACTCATGTATTGTGCCGTTAAATCCGTGTTGGTTGCCCATAGGGTCGGTAGTAATGTACTGGTAACTTCCGTGTCTCTTAGTTTCAAGTTTCAGCACTTTTGTACCCATCCATTGTTCTACAATTTCAGGCACTACGTATGCCTTAAACAGTAAGTTAACAGGTAAATCAAATTCTCTTGTTACAATAAGTTCTTGCTTGCCGCTTTCAGCGGCTACTTTGGTCTTACGTTCCATATTTTTTAATTCTTAGGGGTATAATTCTTCATTATGCTTTCCAGTGTATTAAACCTGTCGTCCCACATATTGCGGAAAGGTTCAATAAAATCTGCTATCTCTTTCATTTTAATGGGATTAAAGTGATAATAAATTTCCCTGCCGTTTTGCTCCTGCTTAAGCAATTCGCATTCGGTAAGAATTTGTATGTGCTTAGATATTGTTTGTCTTGACGAGTCGAAATTTTCGGCTATAGCTCCCGGTGTCATCGCGTTTATAGCTACCAATGCAATAATTGCCCTTCTTGTAGGATCGGCTATTGCTTGAAAAACATCTCTACGTAATTCCATCATGCAGTTATTTGACTGCAAATATAAATGCAGTCACTTAACTGCGCAAGAAAATCTCATATTATTTGTCTAACTCCATTGATAATGAGTAGCATAAATAAAAAGGGTTTGAAGGCAATCCCTCAAACCCTTTTAAATTTATATAACAATAACCTATTAGCTATCTATAGCTACGCCGTTAAGATACTCACCCAGCTTGTCGAGGTTTTGTTTTTGACCCTCATCTGCTTTGTGTGCTTTAATAATTATCTCTTTCATTTCAGCAGTATTAAACTCCATTGTCCAGTCAATGTAGGTTTCTTCACCCCTTGCTTCAAAAATAACCGTTGTAAAAAAGTACGGGTAAAAATGTTCAAACACAATCTTCTTATGCTGTACAATTTCTTTGTACACAATCCTGTTTGGATAGTTAGTTCCGTCAGGCCCATGCATAGTTAGTGTCCACTCCCCTTCTTCTTTAAACTCCATTTTGTGTATTGTGTTTGTAAAACCGTTGGGCCCCCACCAATTAGCAATATGCTCAGGTTTTGACCACACATCCCACATAAGTTCAATTGGTGCTTTAAACACCCGTGTAATTCTAATTTCTCTGTTTTCCATAGTGTATTATTTTGCTTTTGACTGGATTTGCTCTAAGTACTTATCAAGGTCATCAAACCTCTGTTCCCAAATCTTTTTTATTTGTTCAACCCATATATCAACTTCGTTAAGTTTATCCAATCTAAGGTGGTAATGTATTTCCCTACCTTGCTGGTTCGAATCAACCAACCCGCATTGCGTGAGAATTTGTATATGTTTTGATATGGTTGGCCGGGCAGTATTAAATTTTTCGGCAATTGCCCCTGCTGTCATTGTTTGAGAAGCAAGTAATATTAATATCGACCGCCTTGTAGGGTCGGCTATAGCCTGAAAAACATCTCTTCTTAGGTTCATTGCGTAGCTAAATGACTACAAATATAAGTGTAGCTATTTAGCTACAAAACATTTTAAAGAATATTTCAGCACATATTAATTTATGGTTCATTTAAACACTTGTAATACAATTATTTAACACACTTTATTTTTATTTATTGCAATTGATTTTACAAAGAGGTAATCTGTTTTGCTAAGCATCGTTATATATTGTATGTTTCTTAATACTATCAATTATGACACTATCAAAAAAACCAAACATCCTGTTCTTAATTACCGACCAGCAAAGTGCTGTCCCCTCGTGGACTGAAGAATGGGGTGCTGCCAACTTCCCTGCAATGCACAGGCTTAAAAAGAACGGCCTTACCTTTAAACGCGGTACTATCAATTCTTGCACATGTTCACCCAGTCGTGTTACCTTATTTACAGGATTATACCCTGCTCAACACGGAGTAATACAGGTATTGGAATTTGATGACCCCGATGGAAGTAACGCAGTGAAACAACAAATGCAGGTAATGATGTCGAGCAATTTGCCGAATATGGGTAAAATGATGGCATCAGCAGGCTATGATGTTGTTTTTAAAGGCAAATGGCACTTAACAAAGCCCGTTAACTATATTGTTGATGAAGAATTGGGGATTAATCAATTGTATTGGACAGCCGAAGATGTGAAGCATATTAGTGAACGCTGGGGTTTTAATGCTTGGAATGCTCCTGATGCGGGCGACAATATGAACATTGCTAACTTTGGTGGCGGCACGGTAAACAACGACGGCCGTTTTGTGAGCGGAAACGGGGAAGCTGCTTTATACGGTCCCCAACCCAAAGAGAAGTTATACGAAGAAAGCGTGTTGTCTTTCTTTGAAAAATACAATCCTGAAACGGATAAGCCCTTTTGCCTTATTGTTTCATTGGTAAACCCGCACGATGTGTTATCCTATCCGGGTACTAATGCCAAAATGAAGGCACAAGGCGAGGAACCTAATTATGTGCGGGGTGGCTATAAACTTGAGGATTTTAATACCATTCCGGTAGTATTGCCCTCTACCGTTGATGAAGATTTATCTACCAAACCACAGGCTCAAAGGCAGTGGAGGGATTTTTGCAACATTACCAACGGCAGCCTTGCCCATGAACAGGCGCAAACAGAATACCTGCAATTCTATTCATACCTGAACAGCATGGTGGATAAGCAATTGAATGCAGTGTTGGAAGCGTTGGATAAAAAAGGGTTAACAGATGATACGGTAATAATAAGGATTAGCGACCACGGCGATATGAAAGTATCGCACGGGTATCAACGCCAAAAAATGTACAATATGTACAAAGAGACGCTGCAAGTGCCTTTTATTATCTCAAACCCTAAACTTTTTCCTGAACCTCAGGAAACTGAATCGCTTGCGAGTTTAATTGATATAATGCCCACACTTGCCTCTATTGTGGGGATTGAAGGCGAAAATCGTAAGAAGTGGTATTTTAAAGGTAAAGACCTCACTCCTATTATTAAAAACCCCAATGCTACGGTGCAGGATTATATACATTATACATACGATGATATGTACTTCCCTGTGCCGGCCGCAGGACATATACGGGCTATTGTAGAAAAAGACTGGAAGTACGCGGTGTATTTTGACCCGAACAAAGGCAAACCCACAGAATACGAGTTATACAATATTGCGCCTGATGCCGACCCTGAAGAAGTATATAACTTAGCCAACCCCGCATACGCTACCCCTGCATCAAATATTGAATGGGAGCGTTTGCACAAAAAGCTAACCCTAGTGATGGATGAGTTGGGAACCATGCCAAACAGCATTTTTTGGCCAAACACATTGCCCAAAATCAACGCTACGCAACAATCAAAACAGACACAATAGGTATTGTTTATTAATTACTTATATGCGGCACAGGATGTTTTCTTGTGCCGCAATTTTTTTAAAAATATCACATTGTAAGAGTTGCTATGTAGGCGGGCTTTCCTATTTTCGCACGTCAACTACCAAACTATGGAAACAACCCAAAACAACAACTCCAAACGCGCTGCGTCGATGGGGTTCATTTTTGCCACCGTATTAATTGATGTAATCGGTTTTGGCATTATCATTCCAATTATTCCTGATTTATTAAAAGAACTGACCGGAAAAGAAGTGAATGAAGCATCGGGTATCGGGGGCTTACTAATGGCTTCTTTTGCTTTGATGCAATTTTTATGCTCACCCATCTTGGGAGCACTTAGCGATAAATATGGACGTAGGCCTGTGTTACTACTTTCTTTATTAGGTCTCGGCATCGATTATTTGTTAAGTGCCTTTGCCCCTACTATAGCTTGGCTGTTTGCAGGCCGTATTTTGGCAGGTGTTTTTGGAGCGAGTTTTACAACAGCAAATGCCTATATTGCTGATATTAGCACGAATGAAAACCGTGCCCAAAACTTTGGTATGGTAGGCGTTGCTTTTGGTGTAGGGTTTATTATCGGGCCTGCGCTGGGCGGTTGGTTGGGCGACCATTTCGGAACCCGTATGCCTTTTTATGCCGCTGCGGTGCTTAGCTTATTAAACGTATTGTACGGATATTTTATCCTTCCCGAATCATTACCTAAAGAAAAACGCAGAACGTTTAGCATTGCGCAATCAAACCCTTTTAGCACACTTTTTAACCTTAAAAAATTTCCTGTACTGCAAAGTATGCTATTTGCCTTTTTGTGTATTTATGTGGCTGCTCATGCCGTACAATCTAACTGGACGTTTTACACCAAGTACCGTTTTGATTGGTCTAAAGCTGATATAGGTTGGTCGTTGGCTGTAGTAGGTATTTTAGTTGCTATTGTTCAGGGTGGGTTAATACGAATTATACTACCCAAATGGGGGCTTAAAACCAGCATATTTATTGGTTTTATATTGTACGGTGTAGGATTGGTAGGCTTTGGCTTTGCCAATGCAGGCTGGATGATGTTTGCCTTTTTAGCACCGTATTGTTTAGGTGGCATTGCCGGTCCTGCGCTGCAAAGTGTGGTAAGTGCCCAAGTACCGCTTAATGAGCAAGGAGAATTGCAAGGTACTCTAACTTCGTTGATGAGTTTATCAGCCATTATCGGCCCTGTATTAATGAACGGTGTTTTTAATTACTTCACAGGAAAAGATACTCCGTTTGTTTTTCCGGGAGCTGCATTTATTGTAGGTGCCGTATTAACTTTTATAAGTACCGCATTATTAATAAGGCCTTTGCGTAAATACGCTACCTCTGCACCCAAAGAATAATTTGGCATCAATAATGTTTAAGCTATACAAAACACAAACTATGTATAGCTTAAACATTTACCGCTTTTTAGTAACTGCATCCATTGTCGTTGCAATTACCCTATCATCATGCAGTATGCGTACCGTTAGCATCAAAGCTACACGTCCCGCTGATGTAACCCTACCCTCACACGTTGATACGCTGCTCATCCTCAACCGCACTTATTTTAATTCTCAGGCAGTAGGTATTATTGAAGGTCTTTTAACAGGTGAATTGCCCGGGGAAGACCGCGCAGGAACCCAAGCTGCTATCAACGCTTTTCAAAGCACCATCAATTTCTCAAACAGGTATGTAGTGAAAAATGCTGCTGAGATTTTCCCGGGAAACAGTATCAGCAGGGCTTTTCCTGAACCTATCAGTTGGGGTGATATTGAAAACCTTTGCAGCAAATACCATACAAACGCTGTGATGGCGATTGAGATTTATGATACCGATTTTATTGTTACCGATGGTAAGCGATTGGTGAAGAAAGAAATTACAGAAAATGGTGTGAAAAAGACCGTTGAAACCAATGAGTTTTATGCCAAAGGTGTAGGCAATGTTACCATAGGATTTAGAATATATGACCCTGTTGAAAAAGCCATATTAGACCAACAATTGATTACCCAAAGCAATACTTGGGAAACCACAGGTAACAGCGTACAGGATGCTTTAACAAAACTAATCGCTAAATCTGATGCGGCAAGGTATGTAAGCCAGTTGGCAGGAAACTCATACGCATACAAAATTGCACCGATGCCAATTACACTTACTCGAAAGTATTATAAAAAGAGTAAGCACGTGGCCTCAGTAGCAACAGGAAGCAAACAGGCAGAAGTAAACGATTGGGCTGCGGCACTTGAGACATGGAAAGGTTCGCTATTACAAAGCATTGGCGATAAAGACGCCGCCCGTATATGTTATAACATTGCAGTAGCCAATGAGGTATTAGGAAATCTTGACGATGCTAAACTGTGGGCAAATAAAGCCTACGTAGAATATGGCAGCAAAAAAGCAAAGAAATATTCAGCATTGCTTGACGGTAGAATTTACGACCAAAACCGTGTGAATGAGCAATATAAATAATTTACAATAAGGTTATTGTGCGTAGAGGGTTTTGTTATAATTTAGCAACTGACTACAGCGATTGCGTAATGTCAAATTGCACATATTTAACTAACTAAACCTCACACATTCAAATGCAACCGAATTTTAATTTAACGGAAGCACAGCAAATGCTGGCGCTATCGTATGCAGCCGATATACTTGGCTCGCACAAAAACCCTGACGGAAAAGGTTTTATTGTAACAAAACCTGCAAACAACCGTAACAATCCTATTCCGGATGACAATGGAACCGTTCACCCCTATCCCGTTGACCCTATTTGGCCATCAGGCTGGACTCCCGGTTTCCCCGTTTGGGATACTTTGTTATATAATGTTTGGCACCGCTCAATTTTGCAAGCTGCCCCAGCTAACATCCCTCCTATTATTGCCAATCTTAAATTTGGTTCTAACAATGTGATTGTTACCTACAACGAATCGTTAGATGCGTATGCAGTTGCCTTTGCCGGAACCGAAAATCTAACAGGCGTTTTAGAAGACGTTTCGTTTGTTCCTGTACCTGCTGGGCCGCTTGATTACTCATTTTATAACAGTTCGGCCACCTATATTGTAAACCCTGACTATTACAACCAACCTGCCGACCCTAAACAACCTCCTGTGATTGAGCCTTGCATGCACTTCGGTTTCCGTGTTGCTGTTGAAGAATATACAGTGAAGGCTCCAAACGGGTCATTACATAACCTTATTGAGTCTTTCCAAGCGTTGGGCAAAAGCAGTATTAACTTGTTTGTAACAGGACACAGTTTGGGTGCTGCAATGGCAGGCGTTTTCTCGGCTTGGGTACAGGCCGGAGGATTGCAAGCTGCGGGTATCACTACCGTGAACCTTAAAACATATACATTTGCCTCACCCAAATGGGCTAATGATGCGCTTGCTAATAACTTTGACAACGGCTTAACTAAAAGCAACATGATTTACCGTGTGGTAAACAACTTGGATACCGTGCCCCAAATACCACCAACCATTGAGTGGATAAACGATTTGAACAATCCAAGTATGATTAAAGCCCTGTTACCTATAAAACCTCCCGCATTTATAGCAGACTTGGCCGAAAAACTGAAAGAATTGTTCCCCAACGGTTTCCCTAACTTTAATTATGTACACGTTGGTAATTCTTATGTGGTACAAGGAGAATTTCCTGTGGTGTATGAAGGTAGCACTTTACCTGCCAGCCTTTTCCCCGGCAACAATGACGCAAATGTGCCCACTAATTCGCTAATGCAGGAATGGTGGCAACATTGGCCTTTTGTGTATTATAATGCTATGACTAATCCTACTGCTTCGCGCTCAAGTTTGTAAGGTAGTATCGCCAAAAAAATAAAAGCCCCATCCTTTTTTGAATGGGGCTTTTTCGTATCTATATGTTGTGTTTTATCGTGCTACAATAAATTTAATTATACCAACTATGTTATTTGCATCGTCAGTCAATCGGCAAAAGTAAATTCCGTTGCTGAGGTAGTTAACTGATAAGCTACTGCCAGTCACATAATCAACTTCTGTTTTCACCGCCCCTAAAACATCGGTAATAACTGCCTTAGATACATTTAGTAACGAACTTTCAATTGTTATAGTGTTGGTTGCTGGGTTAGGATATAATTTTACTCCATTGTGCTTGACATCCTCAATACCGGCAGCCGTGCGTTCATCAACGGTAATCATAGCGCAGCTTTCATTATTAGCTGATTGTGAATCAAAAGGCTGCCCGTTGTTGCTTGTTTCCAATTCAAAACAAAAAGGAAAATCATCAATTTCCTGCTGAGTAAACACAAAACTTATGGTGTAAAAAACACTATCACCTACAGCAAGTGTGTTGTGCGGAACGTATCTGTGATAAAACGCCCCGAGCACATAATCACCATCCATTTTCATATTCACAAATATCGAGTCGGTCGCTGTAAGAACATCAACTCCTACATTTTTAACACTGTAAGTAAGGGATAATGCCTCCATTACATAGATTTTGTCGCCTGTTTTCGGGCTAATCAGCGTTATCTCAACGTCTTTTTGGGCAAAAGCTGAAATAGCAAAGCACAGCCCTACTGATAGAGTAAAAAATTTTTTCATTGTATTGGTTAGTTTATACCCTTTAATCGAAAAACTATGGATAAAGGTTGTAACCATACATACGAAACCATCACAAAAAATCAGTTTTAAAACACTGGAAGTATGTGTTTTCTGTTAAAACAAACTGCTTTGTTCTATTTTTATAGTACCGTCAGCAGGTGGTTTGGGGCGGTTTTTAAGCATTTCATCCAAAACAGGGTCATCAGTCGGGGCTGTTAAAGAACCATCCTCCTCACCGTCGTCACCATCTTCGGCTTCAACTTCTTCCTCTTCTTCAACCTTTTCAATCAATTGCATGGCCGTAACGTCCTTACCGCTCAACTTCGTGCCTACAGTTTTCCAGCCTTTCACGTCATACTCTGCCAATTGCAGTGTTTCTTCGGTAGCTTCTTTCTTTTTACCGTATGTTATTTGCAGTTCAGGCTCGGCATTATCGGTAGCGGCCACAATATAATTTTTGTCCCCGTCAGCAATACAGCGAAACTTCTTATCAACGGTTAGTGTTTCAATCATAAACCGCTTGATATAGTAATTGCCCCCTTCGTGGTCAAAATATACTACCGTAACGGCCTTGTTAGGATTGTATTTGCGGATAAATATAACGTCGGCTGATTCGTAGTGGTTGGTTAATTCAAAGTTGGTAAGCTCATAATCACCGTTTTTAAACACCACTAATATCTTATCTTCTCCGTCAAAACTGCCTATATATAATCCTCTTTCGTCTGTATTCAAACGGCCTATACTGGTATCATACCATATTTTTTGCGCGCCGAGGGTAGATACACCCGCTTGTTTAAACTTGACGTTTTTAACCAAGTGACGGCTAAGTATATTACCCTGTGAGCCACGTCCTTTTACTGCCAGTGTGCTGAAATCAAAATCAAAGGCAAGCTTTTTAGCTTTTGAAAACGTACTTAGCTGCACACTCACAATTTCAGCTTCACCATTAGGGTTGGCAGTAAAATAAAGTACTTTAGAGTCCTTTTTTCCGGTGGTTAAATCGTATTCTTTATCACGAGTAATCCCCCCCACATTAAACCGTTTTACCCTTGAAGTTCCAGTTTTACCATCGGCATATATCATATTGAAAACCATACGGTCATCAGTTTTTCTAAAAACGCCTACATGGATAATATCTTTGCCCACAAACGACTTTTCGGTGATTTTTGTAACCAGCATTTTACCATCGCTGCGGAATACAATTATATCATCAATGTCTGAGCAGTCACTCACGTATTCGTCCTTCTTCAAACCATAACCCACAAAGCCTTCTTCTCGGTTCACGTATAGCTTTTGATTGTTTACGGCCACCAAGTTAGCCTGTATGGTATCAAAAGTGCGTATTTCGGTTTGGCGTTCGCGACCCTTGCCAAATTTCTTCAACAAGTTTTCATAGTATTTCACAGCATAATCCACCAAGTTGTCTAAGTTAAACTGCACTTCTTTCATTTCATCTTCTAAGCCTCTGATGTGCTCATCGGCTTTGAACGAATCAAACTTAGAAATCCGCTTAATACGTATCTCGGTCAGCTTTATGATGTCTTCCTGCGTTACTTCACGGCGCAATAGCTTTTTATAAGGATTTAATCCTTTGTCGATTGCGGTTAAAACCCCCTCCCAAGTCTCCTCTTCTTCTATATCACGGTAGATGCGGTTTTCGATGAATATCTTTTCAAGCGATGAATAATGCCAGTTATCTTCCAATTCACCCATGCGTATATCAAGCTCGCTTTTCAGCAATTGCTTGGTATTTTCTGTGCACAACCTTAGTATTTCATCTACTGAAAGGAAAACGGGTTTATCGTTAACAATTACACAGGCGTTAGGTGATATAGATACTTCGCAATCAGTAAAGGCATACAATCCGTCGATGGCTATACCCGGCGACACACCCGGAGCCAAATGAATTACTATCTCAACATCTTTAGCAGTATTATCAATAACTTTCTTAATTTTAACCTTTCCGCTATCATTAGCTTTAATGATACTTTCAATTAAACTATTAGTTGTAGTAGAAAAAGGTATATTCTTAATAGATAATGTTTTATTATCTATTTCTTCAATCTTTGCTCTAACACGTATTTTGCCCCCCCTCTCCCCTTTTTGGTAGTTACTTACATCTACCATACCCCCTGTTTGAAAGTCGGGATACAGCTCAAAAGGTTTGTGTTTAAGCAGGTTTATGGATGCTTGTAACAACTCGCAAAAGTTGTGAGGCATAATTTTGGTAGCCAAACCTACCGCAATACCTTCAACTCCTTGTGCCAGCAGTAACGGAAACTTTACGGGTAGCGTTATAGGCTCACGTTTACGGCCGTCATAGCTTAACTGCCATTCGGTAGTTTTTGGGTTATATACAACCTCTTGCGCTAATTTAGAAAGTCTTGCTTCAATATAACGGGGGGCTGCGGCATCATCTCCGGTGCGCACATCTCCCCAATTACCCTGTGTATCAATCAAAAGGTCTTTTTGTCCCAACCCCACCAGTGCATCGCCGATAGAGGCATCACCGTGCGGATGGTACTGCATGGTTTGCCCGATAATGTTAGCCACTTTGTTGTAGCGGCCATCATCCATCTCGTACATTGCATGCAGAATACGCCTTTGTACGGGTTTCAAGCCATCGTTTACGTGGGGTACTGCCCTCTCTAAGATTACATACGATGCGTACTCTAAAAACCAGTTTTCGTACATCCCGCTAACGGGTAATGCGCCTTGCAGGGTCTCGTTTTCTTCCGAAGGGCTTGTACTTTCCTCGTTTTCGGGTAATTCGTCGTTATTTATGTGCTCGTCACTCATGCTGTTTGTTCCAATTTATGGGTATCTGCCTCACAATCGGCTATACTGTTCATTTCTAAAAATACACAATCAGTTAGTGCCAGCACCTCATGCCAAATCATTGCTGAAATCTCAATACGGCTCGGCTCCATTATTATGACCAACTGCTCATTTTTAGTTTCTAAGTCAATGGTTTTTAACTGAATACTCCCTGAAACAAGTATCAAAATCTCAGGATTTTTGTAATCTGCTAACCCCTTGTGGTAATGCCTGCCGCTAATGCTGTCCTTTATCCTGTACCCTAAAATAAACTCACCCTTACGTTGATTATCGAACAATAGGGTTTTGCCCCGTTCATGTTCGGCGTATACTGTTAATGGTGTTATAATTACTTTATCACTCATCATTTCTTCTGTTTGCTCCTAAGCGGCATTTATACTTCCATTATTTAAGCAACATCTTCATACACCGCATCCTTTTCTATTTTAAGGTTGCTGATAATAAACTGCTGGCGTTCCATAGTGTTTTTACCCATGTAGTATTCAAGCAGTTTACGGATTGACATATCGGGTTTAAGGATAATCGGATCTAAACGCATATCCTCTCCTATAAACATTCCGAATTCTTCGGGCGATATTTCCCCCAATCCTTTAAAACGTGTAATCTCAGGTTTGCCACCCAGTTTTTGTATGGCTTTTTGTTTCTCTTCTTCGCTGTAACAGTAAATGGTTTTATGCTTGTTACGTACACGGAACAGCGGAGTATCTAATATGTAAACGTGGCCGTTTTTCACTAAATCAGGGAAAAACTGCAAAAAGAAGGTAAGTATCAGCAAACGGATGTGCATACCGTCAACATCGGCATCGGTAGCTATTACTACGCGGTTGTATCGTAAGCCTTCAATCCCTTCTTCAATGTTCAACGCGTGTTGCAACAGGTTAAACTCTTCGTTTTCATATACCACCTTTTTGGTTAAGCCAAAGCAGTTTAGGGGCTTTCCGCGAAGACTGAAAACGGCTTGTGTTTCCACATCGCGCGATTTGGTGATTGAACCGCTGGCCGAGTCTCCTTCTGTGATAAAAATAGTGGTATCGTATTTCTTTTCGCTCTTCGATTCGTCTAAGTGCAAGCGGCAATCCCGTAGCTTTTTGTTGTGCAGGTTTGCTTTCTTAGCTCTTTCGTTGGCCAGTTTCTTAATACCTGCCATATCCTTTCGCTCGCGTTCCGATTGTTGGATGCGTTTTAAAAGCGCATCAGAAGTTTCAGGGTGTTTATGTAAAAAGTTATTAAACTCGTTGGATACAAAATCCCCGATAAAGCTCTTTAAACTCGGTCCACCCTCATACATCACCAATGAACCTAACTTGGTTTTGGTTTGGCTTTCAAATACAGGCTCTTGCACACGCACACTAATGGCTGCAATAATTGATGCCCGTATATCCGCTACATCAAAATCTTTCTTGTAGAAATCACGCACGGTTTTAACAACCGCCTCACGAAAAGCTTGCAAGTGTGTACCGCCTTGCGTGGTATGTTGTCCGTTCACAAAGCTGTAATACTCTTCACCGTACTGGTTTTCGTGCGTCATAGCTATTTCAATATCCTCTCCTTTCAGGTGGATAATCGGATAGCGAATTGCCTCGGCGTTGGTTTTGCGTTGTAGCAAATCCAACAAGCCGTTTTTCGACATATAGATAGTATCGTTGAAATGAATACTAAGCCCTGCATTTAAGTAAGCGTAGTTCCAAATCTGTTCTTCAAGAAACTCAGGCCTGAAATGGAAATTACGGAAAATGGTATCATCGGGCACAAAGGTCATTATTGTACCGTTGCGCTCATTAGTAGCTTCTTCGGGGGCATCGTTTACCAATACGCCGCGTTCAAACTCAGCTATTTTAGTGCGACCGTCACGGATTGACTGCACACGGAAGAATGAAGATAATGCGTTTACGGCCTTGGTACCCACACCGTTCAATCCTACTGATTTTTGAAATGCTTTGCTATCGTATTTACCTCCGGTGTTGATTTTAGAAACACAATCAATCACTTTACCCAAAGGAATACCGCGACCGTAGTCGCGCACAACCACTTTATGGTCGCTTACTTTTATTTCTATCTTCTTACCATTGCCCATTACAAACTCATCAATAGAGTTGTCGATAATTTCTTTGATAAGAATATAAATACCGTCGTCGGGCGAAGCTCCATCGCCCAATTTACCGATATACATACCGGGACGTAAACGGATATGCTCGCGCCAGTCCAGTGAGCGTATCTCGTTTTCGGTATATTGTGAATTATTAGGTTCAGCCATCTTGCTATTAGTTATTGATTTCTAAGTTATCAGCAGCCTAAGAATAAAGCCTACCGATACTTTACAACCGGTTATTGTTTAGATTTTAAACAAAATCGACTGGTAAAAATATAGCTAAAAGCCCTGTATTTACTAAGAAGTTTTGCAAAGGGTGTGGATAACGGCGTTTCCCTTGGCTTTTCGACCAAAGATGGCGGCAGCATGGTAATGTATTGGCGCAATATTTACTTCTTTGCACTATGAAATTACCCAAACTACTAATTTTAACTATTTGCACTGTAAGTCTGTTATCGTCTTGCGCAGTGTATGAACCGATTGGAACCACAGGGACAACCCCTTTTAGCGGTGCAAACCAAATTATCGGCACATCTGAAGACAGCTTGCTATTTGATAAGGTTATCAATAATCTAAAAGTTAATGGTTATACTTTTGAAGAA
Organism: Bacteroidia bacterium; assembly: GCA_035906255.1. Lineage (GTDB taxonomy): Bacteria > Bacteroidota > Bacteroidia > UBA8524 > UBA8524 > SB11. The sequence continues at coordinate 34,152 of JAMIFM010000022.1, read as the reverse complement.
ATTGACCGCGTGAACGGTTTTGCCAGCGCAAAACCCCGTCAATACAAAAATTACGATAACATAACCATGAACCTTAATGTTGTAAGTATAAAAGATGGTGTAACCAGCAAGGTAATACTTTCAGGTACATTTTATCAAGACGCTCGCCAAGGACCTGATATTAGCGGGCAAGTACTCTATACTAAAATTGCATCTACTTCTAAAGAGGTGTTTAATGAGTTTGTTAAACAGTTTGACGGCATACCAAATGTTACATTAACATACAAGAGGATATAAACTTTACCAATTACAAATTTTCAAAAGCGGACAATGATTAAGTTCATTGTCCGCTTTTTTGTTTTCTTAAGTTTCAAATTTAAGCATTCAGCAGAGCGAAAATCAATTTAAGCCCTTTTAACAAACTTTCTTTCCGCATACACTCATCAACTCATGTTCTGCCAAAAACTGCCTTAAAACAGCACTTTTTAACAGCTATTAGCTCCTAAAAATACAGTACTGTAAAACGATACGCTGTGTTTTTCTGCCATTTTGACAACACATTTCGTGTTACCCATAAGTCTGTTTAATTTAACACTTAACGTATTAAAAATCAATATTAAATTACATATACTTAAAGTATAAATGTAATAAAAAACCCACTACACTAAAACCCACAAATACACAGAAATACACATCTGTAAAACCTTAATTTTACACTTGTAAAACCAATTTTACATTCGTAAAATTGCAGGTATGGATGCATTGAATATTCGGTTTATGGAGGTGGTAACTAAGATGGCTGTGAATAAAACTTCTTTTGCTGCGGAGTTAGATATATCACAAGGGGTGCTTACTCATATAAGCACAGGTAGAAATAAGCCGGGGGTTGAATTGCTGCAAAAAATACTACAAACCTATCCTACTATACGGGCTGAATGGTTACTGATGGGAAAAGGTGAAATGGAAAAAGAGATAGTTGCCGATACAACAGCTTTAAAAAACACCCTTCAACTGGCCGAAAACCGACTGCAAAACGCAATGCTTGATTTAAAAGTTGCTGTTGAACTAATGGCAGAAGTAAAGCAAAAGCTGGGATAGCACATTAAGCCTTCATTCCTATTCGCATAAAATCAGCAATTTGCCGGGCAGTGCTTTGAATATCCGTTTCGGTAATTGCCTTTTTTAGCTTCTTCGGATTTAGCAGTGTATCGCTTTCTATCTTATTTTGTATTACCAAAAAATCAAGAATGTTTGTGTTTATCTGTGCCAAAAGGTAGCTCGTGAGGTCAATATTCAAATCAAACCGTATTCCACCCATCAATACTTCCCTTTCTAATAAGCCGCGCATAAAATCCATTGATTTTTTACGCTGCTCTATCATAGCATTTCCAAGGTCTTTACTAAACTTTTCGTTGTTTGCGTTTGCCAGCAATCTGCTGTACAAAGGATTTTCAATATCAAATTGTATTGTTTGTACAAACAACGACGAGAACAAATCGTATATGTTTTGTGGCGGTGTGCGCAGCAGGTTTTTTACATACTCAAGCCTGCGTTGTGTGGCCTGCTCAAGCAAATAACCATACAGGTCTTTTTTGTTCTCAAAATACTGATACACACTGCCCTTAGCTATCCCCAACACTTTCACAATGTGTGTTATGGACGCATGGTCATAATCATTCATTGCAAACTCTTCAAGGGCTACCGCCAAAAAATGCTCACGTTTGGCCTTTGTTAAGTTTATAAATGTGGGTTTAGGCATTCCGTTATTGTTTCGTGTGTATTCAACATAGCTACTACAGCTATAACAAAAGTACTAATGACTGATTAGTCAGAGTTAACATTTTATCTACAATTAACTTTTTTTGATTTTTTTTCAAATAGCATCCAACTTTTTACATCAAAAGTGGGTCTATGTAAATAGTTTTTTCCGTATGCTAAAGTGCGGTCGGAGTTGGGATAACACCCATTGCACGTGACTTTAACGGTTAATCCGTTGTAAGTCAGGTTGGTAAAAAGCGATAAGGTAGGTTTGAGCCAATAAGTCCCGTCCGACGTGATGGGACTTTTGGTTTTTATACAGTCGGTTTATCACGATGCTTTTGTTTATTTTGCCGCATACTGTATGAAACGTATTGAAATTATTTTAACATCGTTGCCTATAATTTGCCTAACCGCTCTTACTATTGGAGCCATTTCAGGCTGGCAATACACGCACTATTTAGCGTATTCATTTTTTATCTCTTGGGCTTTATTGTTCATCTTCCACATGGCTGTCTTACGTAATTACTATTCGCTAATACTATTAGGACTTTCCGGTGGTGCAGCAGGTTTATATTTTAACCTAATGGCTGAGGTGAGTAAAGCGGAGGCGGCATTGCTATTGGGCAAAATTGCTATTACCGTATTTGCAGCCGCCCTTGCAATACGCTTGTATAGAAATCGTGAATCGCTTGAAAACTCAAGTACAGTGTTTATCGGGTTGGTAATTCTCTTGCTTATGCAAGCCGTTACTCAAACTGTGCAAACTTCTGAACAAGCTATGGAAGCCGTTTCTGTTTCAGGGTTTGCAAACTATTTTACCACCGGGCTTATTGCACATATATTGTTAAACCCAACTTATAGCAACATACTTACCAAAGGTGAACAAAAAGTGCTGATAATACAGGTAGTTTTTTGCCTGTATAATATATCGTTGCTGCTGATTTCTAACTTTGTGTAATGAAACGCATATCGCTTATACTACTTTGTTTGTTAGCCGGTTATAAGTTATCCTTAGCTCAAAAAAACTTCCCCGCAGGATATGAAGGAACTTGGAAAGGTGACTTATATATTTATAGTGCGGGTGTGAAAAACGTGGGCAAAATACCCATGAGTTTAAGTATTAAAACAACCGACAGTGCTAATAAATGGGCTTGGGTAATTAGCTACTTACCTGAGGGCAAAACTCCCGACCAACGTAATTACGAATTAGTTGTTGTTGATTCAGCCAAAGGGAAATACACCATTGATGAAAAAAACGGGATTTTGATTGATGGGCGTATGATAGGTAATGTGTTGGCAACCCGCTTTGCCGTAGGAGAAACGTTGTTACTTATTACCTATAAGTTAGAGGGCGATAGTATTGTGTTTGAAGTTACCACCGGTTCGGCAAACAACACAAAAGAAACAGGCAACCTGCCCGAAAATGATATACCGGCTGTTATTGTTTACCCAATAACAGGGTATCAAAAAGCTGTGTTAGTAAAATAATATGTAATTATCCGCGCAGCTTATCCAGCAAATGGCTTAGTTCAGCAGCTTCTTCTTTAGTTATCTGCTTTAAAAATCCATCCATTTCATTATCCCTGCTATCAACCTCAGCAACCAAAGCAAGTCCTTTATCGCTTATCACAATATCCACAAGGCGCTTATCATGGCAGGCTCTGCACACATCCACCAGCCCCTTTTCTTGCAGCCTTGCTACAATGCGGCTCACATCACTCATTTTATCCAGCATACGGTCGCGCACCAAATTGGTAGATACCGGATTAGGATGTTGCCCTTTCAGTATCTTTAATACATTGTATTGCTGCGGGGTAATACCATACCCCTTCATAAAATCTTTCATCTTCAACTGCAACCAACTACTGGTGAATAGAAGGTTGATTACAGCCTTTTGCCAATCATTCCTAAATTTTTTCTGCCTTATTTCCTGCTCTATCTTCATTTTTTAACAGGTGTTTAAACTAATCCGATGCTAAACTGCAAAAAAACACACAAAAAGTGATTTTTATTGTACATTTATCCCTGAAAGTGAACAAGTGGGATTTTTGGGTGAAAATTTGATACGCTAAAACGTAACATTAAACCAACAATAATAAAACTAAACGGCACTATTAAGTCGTATATTACTTCTGAAAACTCTATATGCAAAACAACGCCCTGCAAACGCTTTTATCTGCCAGTCATGGTGTATTAACGCAACTACACCGTTTAGCACTCTCACTTTCCACTACACAATATACTATGCCGCTTGATTTACTTGGGGGTAATACAATAGGCAAACATTACAGGCATATTATTGAGTTTTACCAATGCCTGATGAGAGATGCCGAAGTGGTAAATTATGACAAACGGTTGCGCAATACAGATATAGAAAACAGCCCTGTGATAGCTAACTCAATCATTGAGGAAATAGTAACACAACTTAACGCTGAAAAAATAGCCGACAGGCAATTGTATTACAACGCAGATTTTTCGGAAACAGGAACTGAAGCCATTTGTGTAACTACCAGCTTTGGTCGTGAATTGGCTTATAATATTGAGCACGCCGTGCACCACATGGCTATATTACAAATGGTAGTAAAAAACTACTTTAAAGACATTGAATTAGAAGAAGGATTTGGCGTTGCGGCATCAACCCTCCGCTACCAGCAACAAAACCATGTGCACAGTAACATTTCTGCCTCTGGGGCAAGGTGATTTTATTATCACATCGAACCGCGATGAGCGAAAAACCCGAAACACCATTCCCCCTGCACCTTACAACATTTTTGGAAGCGAGGTTTATTTTCCAAAAGACGCTGAGGCAGGAGGCACTTGGTTTGCAGCATCAAAAACATACACCCTTGTATTACTAAACGGAGCAGCTCACAAACACCATCACACCCCTCCTTACAGAAAAAGCAGAGGCTTGGTAATGCTTGATTTTTATAGCTACGCAAACCCTGCTGAATATGCCTACAAGTATAATTTTGAAGGAATAGAGCCTTTTACATTGGTAATTATCAACCCTGTTTTAAAAACACTACACCAATTCAGGTGGGATGAAAAAATGCCTGAGTTGATAGAAAAAGACTTTGAAGACAGTCATATATGGTCATCAGCAACCTTGTACGATTCTGAAACCCGGAAACGCCGCGAAATTTGGTTTGAGCAATGGAAAAACGAAGGCAATGAATATACCGTTGATAACATTTTGCGTTTCCATCACTTTGGAGGTACAGGTAATATTGAAACTGATTTGGTAATGAACCGCAACAACAGGGTGCAAACTGTGAGCATTAGCAGCTTTGAAAAACGCCAAAACGTTAACACCTTTTGTTACGAAGACCTGATAGAAAGCAAACGCCACACAATAACGCTATAAAACCGTATGCAAAAGCCGCTTTGGTGGATAAAATGGACTCGATATGAATATTGGCCGGTGTGGTTCTTTTTTTTACCGCCTACGCTATTGTTTTGGCCTATATTGGCTATACGGGCAAGGGCGTTGTTATACTTTACGGCAGCCAATCCCGGTATTCCGTTAGGAGGTTTTTTCGGTGAAAAGAAGTTTGATATTATAAAAAGTATACCCAAACAATACTTACCCCAAACCCTGCTTATAGTACACTCTCAGCTATCAGATGCTGCAACACTGATAGCTGAACAAGGTTTTACTTATCCACTGATAGTAAAACCCAATGTGGGTGAACGGGGAAACGATGTGGCTAAAATTGAAAATGAAGCGCAGTTGGTAAAACAATTAGAGCGATATGCGGGCGATATAATCATACAAGAATTTATTGCCCACCCCGAAGAGTACGGGGTGATGTTTTATAAACTTCCCGATGGCAGCAAAAGCGGAATTACCTCTATTGTAAAAAAAGGTTTTTTAACCGCAACGGGTGACGGAAAAAGCACACTTCTTGAACTATTGCAAAAGAACGACAGAGCAAGGTTTCAGTTGCCGTCGCTTGCACAAAAGCCAACTATCAATTTAAACGAAGTACTGCCTGAAGGTGAAAAAAAACTGGTTGAGCCTATTGGAAACCACTGCAAAGGCACGGCCTTTATAAACGGAAATAAACTGATAACCAATGAATTGATTGCGGAATTTGAAAAAATAGCAGATGCTATGCCCGGTTTTTATTTTGGCAGGTTTGATATAAAAGCCCCAAGTGATGAAGCCTTGCAAAAAGGACAAGGTATAACAGTGATGGAGGTGAACGGCACCACCAGCGAACCCGGCCATATATACGATATGCAAACCATGAATTTATGGAAAGCATACCGAGATATATACCAAAACATGAGTACAATATGCACCATTGCCGTTATGAACCACCGGCAGTTTGGTGTACCTTATTCAAGCAAAAAAGAATTTTTAAGTACCTTATACGGTCATTTTTTCAAAAACCGCCGCTAAAACACAGTGGAAGCCCTTTTATACTTCATACTTGCTACGGTAATAAGCTACATTGCTTCAGTACAGTTAGGCCCTGTGAACTTAAGGGTAATACAATGTACCGTGCAGTTTAATAAAGCCTATGCCTTGCGGGTGGGTTTGGGAGGCTGCCTGCCCGAACTGTTTTACACTGCCCTTGCCTTTTTTATTATTGAATTAATTAACCCAGAACAGTTTGGACAAAAGTGGATGCACTTTATCACACTGCCCGTGTTTTTGTTTTTAGCCATCCATAATCTGCGTAAAAAGAACACGCCCGCAGATATTAGCAATGTGCCGCCCCCGCACCATAAAGGCTTTTGGGAAGGCTTTGTGTTAGCCTCACTTAATCCGCAGTTAATTACCTTTTGGCTGCTGATAATAGCCTTTTTAAGAACCAAAAATCTTTTGATTGATACATCGTGGCTTGAAAAAGGGGCTTTTATTGCCGGAAGTGCTGCCGGGGCTTTTTTGTTACAGCTTACCTTTATTATGGTTGCCGGACGCTATAAAGAGTGGATTTTGAAAAAAGCGGGGAAAAGTTTTAATAAAATAATCGGCGGATTATTTTTGCTGCTGGCCTTAATAGATGCGGCCAAACTTATTAGCACTCTTATATGAAGCAATTAGCCTTATTTTTCACACTTGCTGCCTGTACGTTGGCCGGCAATGCCCAAACTCATCATTTTTTACCCAATTGGAAGGCAAACGATGTGTATAGCTATTACTTTTTTAAGAATAAGTACACTCCCAAAGACTCAACCTATATACAAGATAAGGATACTGTTATTGCCACATTTAAAGTGCTATCTATCAGCAAAAAAGGTACTGAAATTGAACTAAAGTACAACTACACCAAAAGCATTGAACCTCTTTATGCAACAATGGGCATTGCTGCTTTTGTGAAAGACGTAAAAAAAACACAACCCATTGTTTTATTGCTTGATAGTTCAGGAAAATACTATGGGGTAAAGAATTGGGAACAGTTAAAAAACAAGTGCTTTGAAGTTGCCGACCAAAAAAAGAAATTCTCAAAAGGTGAAGATGTTGCGGAGCTTGACTATTGGAAACAGAAGCTGGACAGCAAGGAAGAAATTGAAAAGTACTTTGCCGAAGAGATTGAATTCTTTTTTATGCTGTATGGCAGCCAGCTTAAACGCAAAAGTACTTTTGACTATGCGGATGAGATGAAGAACCCCTACAATACTGAGTATTTACCCGCAACTACTACATTAGAAACCAAGGACGAAAACGGTTTAATTGAAGTTAAATTGTTTACCCTGCCCGATGAAACTAACGGTGCTCAGGAACTTACAGGGATACGCCAAATGATTAAACAGCAGGTGGATAATCCTGAGCTATACACCAATGCGGATATTTTTGAGTTGCAAGACTACTATGTGTATTTACACAATACAACAACGGGCACACACCAAACCGCTATTTACCTTCGCTACCTTAAAGAAGGCCCTAAGGAGTTGATAGAATCGTGGAAATTTATTGCAGTTAAATAGCCCTTTAGTTTTTAGACACAGCACTTAGTTTTTTGGTTTCGATAGTACCATAAATAGCACTCATAATAACCCCGCCTGCTAACAACACCATACCTGATATGCTTTGGGTATTAAACGTTTCATCAAACAAAAAGTATCCGAACATTAAGGCAAATACCAGCCCTATGTATTGAAATATGGCAACTTTGCCTATGTTTTCAACCTGATACGACCTTGTCATATACAATTGACCTAATTGAGTAGATACGCCCATAATCAACAGCCAAAATAATTCTGTCCATGTAGGTGTCACCCATGTCATTGCTGTTGGTATTATTGATAAGGGTAATGTAACTAACGGAAAGTACATCACTACTACCAAAGGGTCGTCTTCATTTTTCAACTTGGCAATGGTATTGTACGAAAAGCCGGAGAGTATTGCAGAACCAACCCCGCAAAGGAACATTAACAACGATATACGGTCGTCAAACCCTTTTACTACAAATACACCTGCAAAAGCTATGGCATAAAACAGCCACTTAATAGGTTTCATGGGCTGCCCTAATATAAAGATGGCTATTAAGGTGCTAAAAATGGGCGACAGGTATTGTATGGTAACTGCTGATGCCAGCGGCACTTCTTGAAGAGTGATAAAATAAAGCAGCAAACTTATTGAGCCGAACAAGCCGCGTAACAGCAACAGCTTTTTATTGGTGCCAAACATTGGGATGCCTTTTTGCTTAAGAGCCAACATGGCCATACCCAGCGTGATAACGCTACGAAAGAAAATAATCTCGAAAATGGGGATGTTGGGCAGCATTTTCACAGTAACGTTCATAATGGCAAAGCAAAACGTTGCTATGAGCATATATCTGATACCTATATTCAAAATGAATGCGCCCTATAGGGCAAGAATTAAAAAAGTGCTATTACAAAATGTATCAACATCACCAAACAAAATGCCACTTTTAATAAAGTGCCTGCTAAAAAGCCAAAAAATGTAGCGATACCTGATTTTAGCGCAGCGTCGTTATCTTTTCCTGCCATCAACTCTCCTACCACAGCTCCTATAAACGTTCCTACAAGCATACCCAGCGGCGGAAAAAACCATATCCCTGCCAACATACCTGTAATGCTTCCGTAACTACCCCATTTTGTCCCTCCTGTTTTCTTTACCCAATACGCGGGTAGCCAGTAATCAACGGCCACAATTAACAAAGTAAAAATGCCGTAAATCACCAACGATACTACTGAGAACGAAACGGGAGTAAATAAGTGGGTTATCAACAATCCTGCGTAGGCTATGGGAGGTCCCGGCAACACAGGCAAAACCGAGCCTGCAATGCCCGCCAATATTAGCAGACCCGCAACCAACAATAACAAAACCTCAAAGGTTTCCATTGTAACTATTATAACCAGCCGCGACCAAGTGCTTCTCTAAACGGCCAAGGAATTGCCGCAAAAATCACCAATAGGGCTATTACATAAAGTATAAGTGTTGGGCGCAACGGAGTATTGTTTACCAATGCCCTTTTTGCCTTACCGTGCCCGATTGTAATCATAACAATAGCTATCAGCATCATTAACCAATGTTCAACAGCAAAAAAGCGGTACGTGCTGTTTTTCATTACCTCTCCTGCATTTTCTTTTAGCAGTTTAAACCAATCGGTTACAATAAAGTATAATACAAATCCGATTACAAACTGTATGTGGCACGAAACCATAAAAATGGTTGAAAACAAGCGTACCCTGCTTTTAGCATTCATAAGTATGGTTGCTACAGCACCAATACCGCCCAGCAGAATAACATAGCGAAGAACAGAGTGCGTACCTCTCAAAAACTCGTACATAGTGGTTGCGTTTAGTTTATTTGTTTGGCAAACGTACTAATTTACCTTGAAACACTTTTTACAAAATGTGAATGAAACGGTAAAACGGTACTATAAAGCAACAATTGTTTCTTTTCTAAAACACAGGGTAATATTTCTAAAAAACTCTATCCACATTGCTTTTCTTCTAAAACTTTTAACTTTTTAGTAAAAGACCACTTAGTCATTTACCCGTAAATCCCTGCTACGTAAGCCCATAACCATTGGTTAAACGTTCGTTTCCCTCAATCCTTTATAAATAAAGGCATACAGCCGATTGTCTATAAAAATAAGGGCTAAAGCAGTGTATTTAATACCACTCAGTCATTTTTAGCTATAAAAACCTACTGTTTTCAATGGTTGTAGTACATCTTTAACACACTCTTTTCACATTATAAAAATATTAAGCAAACATTACGTGTAGATAAACTCCCTTTGTAGCCCTCTGTTACCACTGCTTCTAAGGCCGTCGTGTTGATAATTAGTTATACACTCTGTTTTTGTGGAAATGTGAAAATCTCAGGGTTGGTAAAACTATTTAATAAACGAAGATTTGTATAGGCAATTAGGCCAGTATGTCCTGTTGGAAACGACAGGGCAATTTTTATCGGTACCTAATTGATTTAGAAGAAAGAAGCACAAAATTACCCTTTAGGAAGTAGTAACCAAAACACAGCTAAAGCCATGGATGAACGCCCCGAAGTAGTTTCCCTAAGCCAAGCGGTGCCCGCAGCAACGATTATGAATGTGAACGAAGAACCCATATTAAAAGAAAACAAAGACCGCTTTGTTATTTTCCCTATTAAGCACGATGATATATGGCAATTCTATAAGAAGTCGGAAGCCAGCTTTTGGACTGCTGAAGAGATAGACCTGCAACAAGACTTGTCTGATTGGCAAAATAAACTTAACGACAACGAGCGTCACTTTATTAAACACGTACTGGCTTTTTTTGCTGCCAGCGATGGTATTGTGAATGAAAACCTTGCAGAGAACTTTGTGGCTGAGGTACAATACCCCGAGGCAAAATTCTTTTACGGTTTCCAGATTATGATGGAGAATATCCACAGCGAAACATACTCGTTGTTGATAGATACTTATATTAAAGACCCTGCTGAAAAAGACGGCCTTTTCCACGCCCTTGATACCCTTGATTGCGTGCAGAAAAAAGCCCAGTGGGCATTGCGTTGGATTAGCAATGCAAGTTTCACCGAACGTTTGATAGCTTTTGCTGCCGTTGAAGGTATTTTCTTCTCGGGTAGTTTTTGTTCAATCTTTTGGTTGAAAAAACGCGGTCTTATGCCCGGCCTTAGCTTCAGCAACGAATTAATAAGCCGCGATGAAGGCATGCACTGTGATTTTGCCTGTCACATATACAATAAGCACATTGTGAACAAACTGCCTCAGCAACGTATTATTGAGATAATAAGCAATGCTGTTGAAATTGAAAAAGAGTTTGTTACTGATGCCTTGCCCGTGAGGTTAATAGGTATGAATGCAGATTTGATGAACCAATACATTGAGTTTGTAGCCGACCGCTTACTTGTAGAATTAGGCTGCCCACGCATCTATAATGCAAGCAATCCGTTTGATTTTATGGAGATGATTTCGCTGCAAGGCAAAACCAACTTCTTTGAAAAACGGGTGGGCGAATATCAAAAAGCCGCTGTAGCCAACCGAAAAACAGGTGGGGATACTGCCGACACTTTTAGCACCGACGAAGATTTTTAATACAACCCTGAAAATATTTGCCAATAAATACAACCTTTACCGGAGGACCTTACTATGATGTATGTAATTAAAAGAGACGGAAAACGCGAGAGCGTTATGTTTGACAAAATTACCGCGCGTATCAACAAACTGTCGTATGCGCTTGATACTAATTTTGTTGACCCTATAAAAATATCGAAGAAAGTAATTGAAGGAGTATATGACGGTGTTACTACCACTGAGTTAGATAACCTTGCTGCCGAAACTGCTGCAAGTATGACTCCGGTACACCCTGATTATGCAATCCTTGCCAGCCGTATTGCGGTAAGTAACCTGCACAAAAACACTGATAAGCATTTTAGTGTGATTATGGACAGGTTGTTTAACTACGTGAACCCAAAAACGAGTGAAAAAGCTCCGCTTATTGCCGATGATGTATATGAGGTAATTGTTGACAATGCAGAATTGCTTGACAGTACTATTATATATGACCGCGATTATAATTTTGACTACTTTGGTTTTAAAACCCTTGAGCGCAGCTATTTGCTAAAGCTTGACGGTAAAGTAGCCGAGCGCCCTCAGCACATGTATATGCGTGTGGCCATCGGTATACACAAAGGCGATATTGAAAACGTGATAAAAACCTACAATCGCCTTAGCGAAGGTTGGTTTACTCACGCAACACCTACCCTTTTCAATGCCGGTACACCCAACCCGCAAATGAGCAGCTGCTTTTTGCTAACCACTAAAGACGATAGCATTGAAGGTATTTTTGATACCCTGCAACAATGTGCTAAAATATCACAAACCGCAGGCGGTATAGGGCTTAGCATACACAATATACGTGCTACCGGTTCATACATACGCGGTACAAACGGTGCCAGCAACGGTATTGTACCTATGCTGCGCGTATTTAACGATACTGCCCGCTATGTTGACCAAGGTGGCGGCAAGCGTAAAGGTTCATTTGCTATTTACCTTGAACCTTGGCACGCTGACATCTTCGATTTCTTGGATTTGAAGAAAAATCACGGTAAAGAAGAATTGCGTGCACGTGACTTATTCTACGCTTTGTGGATACCTGATTTGTTTATGAAGCGTGTGAAAGAAGACGGTGAATGGAGCCTGTTCTGCCCGAACGAAGCAAAAGGTTTGGCCGATTGCTACGGCGAAGTGTTTGAAGACCTTTATCACACCTACGAAGAAGCAGGCCGCGCACGCAAAACCATTAAAGCCCGCGAACTGTGGAACAAAATACTTGAATCACAGATTGAAACCGGTACCCCTTATATGTTGTATAAAGATGCTGCCAACAGCAAAAGCAACCAAAAGAACTTGGGTACCATTAAAAGCAGCAACCTGTGCACCGAGATTATAGAATACACCGCCCCTGATGAAGTTGCCGTATGTAACCTTGCATCAATGGCGTTGCCTAAATACATTATCAACGGTAAGTTTGACCATGATGCCTTGTTTGATGCTACTTACGAAGTAACCATCAACCTAAACCGCATCATCGACGGTAACTACTACCCTGTTGAAGAAGCCCGCAACAGCAATATGCGCCACCGTCCTATCGGGCTTGGTGTGCAAGGCTTGGCCGATACCTTTATTATGTTGCGTATGCCCTTCGATTCGCCCGAAGCGGCAACACTAAACGCTGAGATTTTTGAAACCATTTACCACGCTGCGTTAGTAGCTTCAAAAGATTTGGCAAAAGCAGAAGGTCACTACGCATCGTACGAAGGTTCGCCCATATCACAAGGTATCTTCCAGTTTGATATGTGGGGAGTAACTCCAAGCAGCCGCTGGAACTGGGATGTATTGCGCGAAGAAATTAAACAATACGGTGTGCGCAACAGCTTGCTATTAGCACCTATGCCTACAGCAAGTACTGCACAAATATTGGGTAACAACGAGTGTTTTGAACCATACACCAGCAACATTTACACTCGCCGCGTACTATCGGGTGAGTTTGTGATTGTGAACAAACACCTGATGCACGACCTTGTGGATTTGGGCTTGTGGAACGACAGTATGAAGCAAAAAATCATCATGAGCAATGGTTCAATCCAAAACATTGATGAAATTCCACAACACATAAAAGAGATTTACAAAACCGTTTGGGAGATTAAGCAAAAAGTGATTATTGATATGGCTGCCGACCGTGGTGCATTTATCGACCAATCACAATCGCTGAACCTGTTTATGGAAAACCCCAACTTTGGTAAACTAACCAGTATGCACTTCTACGCATGGGAAAAAGGCTTGAAAACAGGTATGTACTACTTGCGCACCAAGGCTGCTACTGATGCGATTAAGTTTACTGTGGTAAAAGAAAACCCACAAGTGATGGATGTTACCACTGCTGAAAATGCCGCTTTTGATCTTGCAAACGAAAAAGTTACCGCAACGGCTACAATACCTACTACTACTACATCTGCCCCTACCATTGATAAGGCAGAGATAGAAAAAATGCACAACGCACAAGATGCTACCCCCGATTATGAAGCGATGGCCATTATTGCCTGCTCGCTGGATAATCCTGAGGGCTGCGAAATGTGCGGAAGCTAAAAAGTCATCCCGAACTTGTTTCGGAATCTTGCTCCAAGTCACTGTTTCAAATTGTCTGATATAAATCTCCGCTCCCGATGAACTTTGTTCGTCGGGAGTTTTTGTTTATAGCTCATTTCCAAATAGCAAATACTACAATATACAACACTAAGCCTCACCTGCCCCTCAAATTTTAAAGTATACGCGATTTTGATTTACGGTGTATTAACCTCGTAAAAACAACCGTGTTACGATGTTACTCGGTTACATTGTTATTTTTGTTACGCTATTACCAAGGGTTTCTTCCGGTCGGGTTTCAAATCAAAGAACATTCACTCCCATATAATTGGAAATGCTAAAGAACAAACACAGCATTTAAAAATTTTCTGATGCATTTTTTGCATTTGAGATAAACACCTCCCAAAAACGTCATCACCCATCCTGTCATTCCGACGCGTAGCGAGGAAACTTCGGGCAAATATATACTATGTCCATACACTAATACCTCACGCTTTAAGCTCTACCTAATAGTTATTAAGAATATTATTTAAAAAAAATAAACACTTAAAAACATCTAATGTTTTAATATATTTGATAAACTATTAATTATACAGCTAACTAACTAAACCTTATCATTATGCAAACAACCCCGCAAAACCTTTCCAACGCTTGGATTTATTTAGAGCACGACATTTTTGGAACCAAGTACGACGACCCTGACAGCAGCTATCAAAACCTTATCAAATATGATGTTTACCAAAGTATAGATATTTTATATATGTACTCAGTAAAGATTGTTCCCACAAGTGCATACACCATACCCCAAGGGGATGGTTCTTCATATACCTTGCAAACAGACAGTCCGATATATATGAAGAACCTCACACGCGATGCCAAAGAAAACAACTCTAATATTAAACTGGGAATTACATTAGCTTCTAATGATAAAAACATGATTAACCAGTTATTTGTATCCGACGACCCTAAAAGAGATATAAACCGATTTGCAAGCAATCTTTATGGATTTATGTCTTATCACAAATTAAACGCACTGGATGTATTCTGGGACAATCCCATTAGCGAAGCTACCGGTATAGATCACTTTAAATATTTTTTTAGTATAATTAGTGAAAACTTTAGGAATTGGAACGGCACCTATTACTTATCCCTTTCGCCCGCCACCAATCGTAATACCGATACAGCAACCATAAATAACTATATTGATTTTGTAAACCTTAGATTAGGTAGACACGATCATGTATTAAATCTCTTTAGGGGGGTAATCAAGCAACTATTTACTTACGGGGCTGAGTTTGAAGCTCCCTATATTGTTAAGTCTAAGTTTGATGATGGGCCGCAAACCGCATTAGATGCATATATAGCAAACACCGAGAATTTCCAACTCAAAAACTATATTAACTGGTGTCTTAATACGCGAAACTTTATGTTTGAGCAAACCCAGCAGCAGGTACTTTACGCACTGATACATAACAATTATAAAGTTCAAATCGACTTGGGAGAATTACCGGAAAACCCCATCAACAGATGGACATTCGGCTACCTAAAACAACACGTAATAAAGCTGAATATATTTAGTGATGATCACGGAGAAACGCTAAAAGGTACTTTACAATACGATAGCATGCCTGAAATGGAAGTTATTGCTACACTTGTCAATAAATATAGCTATATGGTAAAAGAGGCGTATTACCCCTCGGCGGGATCGATATGGAAGCCGAGCGGCACATGGCTTATGGGACTTAATCCTCGTAGATACCTTAAAGCCATTAATATTTCATCATTTAATCACGGGCAAACGCTTAAAGGTACAATAACCTATATTGGCGAAGACCCTCAGGGTTTTTACGCTGAGTTACAAGCCCCGGGAACATAAACGGTATTGCCTAAGCAGGTTGATTTAAAAGACCCTCCCCTAACCCCTCCTTGCCTTTCCCGCAAACTCAACCAAGGAGGGGAACTTGGCAACGGCACTGGCTCACAGATTGGTTATCTGTTAAAAGTTATCAGGTTAGACAAAATATTCGTACGTCTGTAAATGGCTTGCAGGGTGGCTCCCCTCCTTGAATAAAGAGGGATTGAGGGAGGTGTGCCTTTTAACTCACCCCCGAATAATTACAAAGCCCGACGTTCACCACGTCGTCCCTCTCTTTTGCATAGAGAGGGAGAAATTGAGTAATCGAAGTCTTGCCAATAGCTGGGGTGAGTTAAGAAACACACCACCCCGTCATTGCAATGCCTTGCGCAGCTTGGTTGAAGCAATCCCGTTGAAACTATGCAAACGGATTGCTTCTAAACCCGAAGACGGTTTTATCGCAATGACGAAAATTGTTTCTGCTTTTTTCTCTCTATCCGCAACAACCATCACCTCTGCTCCACTTCGACATTCTCCAATCGGGAGAATTAAAATATAAAATTATTTTATTTTTTCGAAAATAACTGACGCAACTAAAGAACCAATAGTCCCTAATACAATAGCAGCTAAAGATGAGATAAGTATAGACCAAACAGGTTCTTTTTTCACAAAGTCAGTAATTCTATAATATAATGTTTTATTAATTTTGTTTAGTTCACTCTGAATATCATCAATAAGATTACTTTCTATTTTCACTTTTTTCAATCGTTCTTTGCATGAATCACATAATATTGGCTTATTCGTAGAATAAATAATATCTGTTTTTATACCATTCATATCAAAGATACATCCTTTGGTTTCATCATGAGTAAATTTAGAATATTCAGCTATTGTGGGGAGTTTATTGCATTCCTTGAAAATTAAAGATAAAGCATAACATACTCTGAAAATCAAATTTTCAAGTGGTATATTATCTAACTTTAAAATATCACTCATTTCATGTAAACTGAGGCAAAGTCTATTATTCGTTAACCTTCGTGCAAAATAATTATCTTCTATCGGTACATTTGTTATAGCTATTAGAATATCCCCGTCGAAATTAGTGGGTAATTCATTTTGGATTGTTACATCCGAGTAACTCCAATCATCTATATCTGAATTGTTATTTATTGTGTAAGTATCTATTGGAGCATTTATTAGAAATAACGAGGATTTCCATCGCAAAATTTTTTCCTTACTAATATTGTGTTGCACATGTCCTAAGAATGCAATTTTTATTCTTACCTTACTCATTCTTCAGTGTTATATTCCTAAACAAAGATAGAAGAATATCCAATAAACGTTCAAATTCCCACATCCCCCAAAATTCCTTACCTTTGCGGTTTCTTAAACTGTAAACCATGAGTACAGCTACCGCCGTAGAGATATACCAACCAAAGAACAAAATCCGTATTGTTACTGCTGCTGCCTTGTTTGATGGGCACGACGCTGCTATCAACATCATGCGACGCATACTGCAAAGTAGCGGTGCCGAGGTGATACACTTGGGGCACGACCGTAGCGTGGCCGAGATTGTGGATTGCGCCATACAGGAAGATGCGCAGGCCATTGCCATTACCAGCTACCAAGGCGGACACATGGAGTACTTTAAGTACATGTACGACCTGCTGAACGAGCGCGGTTGCGGTCATATACGCGTTTTTGGCGGCGGCGGCGGGGTAATACTTCCCGAAGAAATTAAAGAACTGCACGAGTACGGCATTGCCCGTATATATTCTCCCGACGACGGGCGTGAATTGGGCTTACAAGGCATGATAAACGACTTGCTAACCCAAAGCGACTTCCCTACGGGTAAAAACCTGAACGGTCAAGTGAAACACCTTGCCGAGCGCGATGTAAAAGCCATTGCTCGCCTTATTTCAGCAGCCGAAAACGACTATGCCGAAGCTGCCCCCATGCTGACTGAAATACAGCAACTGAGCAACGACGTTAAAACCCCTGTGTTGGGTATTACGGGTACGGGTGGTGCAGGTAAATCGTCATTGGTGGATGAGTTGGTGCGCCGTTTCCTAATTGATTTTAAAGACAAAACCATCGCCATTATATCGGTTGACCCTTCTAAACGTAAAACAGGTGGTGCATTGCTGGGCGACCGTATCCGCATGAACGCCATCCGCAACCCGCGTGTGTATATGCGTTCGTTGGCTACCCGCCAAAGTAACCTTGCCCTTAGCAAGTATGTGAAAGAAGCGGTAGATATTGTAAAGGCTGCAAAATTTGACCTTATTATCCTTGAAACTTCGGGGATAGGGCAAAGCGATACTGAAATTATTGAGCATAGCAATATGAGCCTGTATGTGATGACCCCCGAATACGGTGCGGCCACACAGTTAGAGAAAATTGATATGCTGGATTTTGCGGACATTATTGCTTTGAACAAGTTTGACAAGCGTGGTGCATTGGATGCTATCCGCGATGTGAAAAAGCAATACAAACGCAATCATCAGTTATGGGACACGCCCGATGAGCAAATACCTGTATTTGGAACGATTGCTTCGCAGTTTAACGACCCGGGCATGAACCGCCTGTACCGCAACATTATTGATATGTTGGTGGCTAAAACAGGTGCTCCATTACAATCAACGTTTGAAGTATCGGCAGAAATGTCGAAAAAGATATACATCATTCCCCCCGAACGTACCCGCTATTTGAGCGAGATTACCGAAAGTAACCGTTCGTATGACCGTTGGGTGGATCAACAGGTAGCTACTGCACAAAAGCTGTATAGCCTGCACCAAAGCATTGCAACGATTAAAGAAACCAAAACGGCTGACAAAGATAATTTGATAGCCGCTTTAGAAGCTGCTTACAAAGAGGTTGAATTAAACCTCGACCCTAAAAACAAGAAGTTGTTAGAGGAGTGGGAAGCCAAAGTAGCGAGCTATAAAGCCGATTATTTCATCTTTAAAGTACGTGATAAAGAACTGAAAATCAAAACGTTTAGTGAGTCATTATCCCATACCCGTATTCCTAAAGTTTCATTGCCCAAATACCAAGCGTGGGGCGACTTATTGCGCTGGATGTTGCAAGAAAACGTACCCGGTGAGTTCCCATACACTTCGGGCGTGTTCCCCTTTAAACGTGAGAACGAAGACCCTACCCGTATGTTTGCGGGCGAAGGTGGCCCTGAGCGTACCAACCGCCGTTTTCACTACGTAAGTTTGGGTATGCCTGCCAAACGCCTTTCTACTGCATTTGATTCAGTAACCCTATATGGCCAAGACCCTGATTACCGCCCCGATATTTATGGTAAAGTAGGTAACTCGGGTGTATCGGTATGGAGTTTGGATGCTGCTAAAAAATTGTATTCAGGCTTTAACCTTGCCGACCCTACTACTTCGGTATCTATGACGATAAACGGCCCTGCGGCCATTATCTGCGCATTCTTTATGAATGCCGCAATCGACCAGCAGTGCGAGCTATACATCAAACAAAACGGCTTAGAAGAAGAAGTGCGCCAAAAGGTGCACGCTATTTTTGCCGCTAAAGGTTTGCCCGAACCTAAATACCAAGGCGATCTGCCACAAGGGAATGACGGTTTAGGGTTGATGCTGTTGGGCGTTACAGGCGACCAAGTATTACCTGCCGAAGTGTATGAGCCTATAAAAATAAAAACCCTTGCTTCAGTACGCGGTACTGTGCAGGCTGATATATTGAAAGAAGACCAAGCCCAAAACACTTGTATTTTTAGCACAGAGTTCAGTTTGAGGGTAATGGGCGACGTTCAACAATATTTTATTGATAAGAACGTGCGTAACTTCTATTCGGTGTCAATTAGCGGGTATCACATTGCCGAAGCCGGAGCCAATCCTATTACGCAGTTAGCACTCACATTATCAAATGGTTTCACGTATGTAGAGTATTATTTGAGCAGGGGTATGGACATTAACGACTTCGCTCCTAACCTATCGTTTTTCTTTAGCAACGGTATCGACCCTGAGTACAGCGTGATAGGCCGTGTAAGCCGCCGTATTTGGGCAAAAGCCATGAAAAACAAATACGGAGCCAACGAGCGCAGCCAAATGTTGAAATACCACATTCAAACCAGCGGACGCTCATTGCACGCACAAGAGATTGATTTTAACGATATACGCACCACTTTGCAGGCATTGTATGCTATTTATGATAACTGCCAAAGTTTGCATACCAACGCCTATGACGAGGCTATTACTACACCTACCGAAGAAAGTGTACGCCGTGCAATGGCCATCCAATTGATTATTAACAAAGAGTTGGGATTGGCTAAGAACGAAAACCCAATACAAGGGGCGTTTATCATTGAAGAGCTTACCGACTTGGTAGAAGAGGCTGTATTGGCTGAGTTTGATCGTATTAACGAGCGCGGAGGTGTACTGGGTGCAATGGAAACCATGTACCAACGTAACAAAATACAAGAGGAAAGCCTGTATTACGAAACGTTAAAACATACCGGAGAGTTCCCGATAATTGGGGTAAATACTTTCTTATCGTCAAAAGGTTCGCCTACCGTTGTTCCCCAAGAGGTAATACGTAGTACCAAGGAGGAAAAAGATTACCAAATTACCGCTATGGAAGCGTTGCACAAGGTACACGCCGACAAAGCCCCCCAACTGCTTGCCGAACTGCAAAAAGCAGCCATAGAAAACCGCAACTTGTTTGAACAACTGATGGAAGCGGTTAAATACTGCTCATTGGGACAAATAACCAACGCTTTGTTTGAAGTTGGCGGCCAATATAGGCGGAATATGTGATCCCTCCTGAGCTTGCCGAAGGACGATTTGCTTTAATTAACTGATTTGGAGATTTTAAAATTTAAAAATTGGTTAATCCTTTGCACCATTGTGAGGAATTCGTCTTCTGCTGACGAGACAACCTGTTCATAGGGAGCAAATATTGTTCACTACCTGTCCTGCTGAACGGTAGTGAAGCATCTTATATCGCTTTGTTAACACAATTATAATAGGATTCTTCCCTTCGGTCAGAATGACAAGAAGCTATTACCTTTTGTTAATAAATTCCAATTATGAGTTTCTATTTTCGTATAGAAAATTGTCAAGTCATATTGAAGACGCTACTAAAATAGATGATTTTAAGTCCTTATTTAAATATAAAAAGAGTCGAAACTTTACTGGTTGGGTGATAGGTATTACCATCGTATTGATTGTTTTATTTATTGTAATCAACCAATTGCTTTGTATTAAAGAGTTCGATAAAATAGGTAATTTCTTTAATGGGATAGCTGCCCCTGTATTATCCCTCATTACTATTATACTACTTTACAATTCCTTTTTAGTGCAGAAAGAAGAACTTAAAACTGCATCGGATGCACTAAAACAATCTGTTGAAGAAATGAAAAACAGTGCTGCTATCATGGAGCGCACTGAACAAAACGCAAAATTAGAACGGCTGGAGAGTATCGTATTCAAATTGCTTGAGAAGTATGAGAATAGTAGAGATAATTTTGTTATTGATAATAATAAAGGAATAAATGCTTTTAAGACAGTTAAAAATACTCTTCTTACTCTTTGTTTTACAAATGCTATAGCTGAACAACATTATTCTAACTTAGAACTTAAAAGTGTTAAAGAACGTGACAAATTAGTTGATAAACTTATTAATGCAATGTTTAACACCTTAAAAAAAGAAAAGTACTATAATGATATTCAATCGCTTATTTATAAATTTATTGCAGTATATAAGTGTATTTTACATAGTAATATACCATCTGATAAACTTGATTATTTAAGATTTGCTATAAACAACCATTTAACAAAAGAAGAAATGCTATTTGTTAAGTTATTTATCAATCAATTAGATGATTTAAGTAATCTAAGGACTGAGTTAGACCCCTTTATACATTCTAGTTCTGGAGCTATTTATGAGCAGCACATTAATGATTAAATTAACAAAGTTCACGTTTAACCCTTATATAGTTTCCAAATAATCCAAATCTTTATCGAAGGTTTCGGGAACGGCAAGGGTGGCAATAAAGGCCAAACCCAAACAAACCGAACCTACTACAATAGCTGCTGTAACAGCACCTGCACTGTTAAGTATCATCCCGAAAAAGAAAGTAATAGGCACTACTGCCCCGCGTACAAAGTTGGGAACAGTTGAAGTAACCGTGCTGCGCAAATTGGTACCAAACTGCTCGGCGGCTATGGTTACAAACAACGCCCAATAACCCGTTGCAGAGCCCAATAAGAAGCACAGCAGATTAAACTGACGGTACGATATATCAAAACGCAGTAAATATACCACCACCAGCACAATAATACCGATGATATACCCCAACACTATTTTCTTACGGTTTCTAAACCATTGGCTTAATAAACCGCTTATCAAATCACCGAAAGATAGCCCCAAGTAGGTGTACATAATAGCATCAGCCACCAGTTGCTGTTTTTCAAGTCCCGCAAAGGTTTCTGCATAAAACTTGTGCGAAAAATTAATAAGTACCCCCACCACAAACCATATCGGCAAACCAATTAATATACAGTTCAGGTATTTTACAAAGCGTTTACGCTCAGTAAACAGTGATAAAAATGCCCCTTTAGGTACAGTAGAAGTTTTGTGTAAACTTTCAAACATTCCCGATTCGTATGCACCTGCCCTCATCAGCAACAGCAACATACCCAAAATACCACCTAACAGATACGCTATTTGCCAACCCATTAAATTAACTGATAGCAGCCCGTTTAACCATCGGGCAATGTTCTCTCCCTCTTTTCCTATTGTAGCCGCTAAAACAGCTCCTAATGCGCCAAACGTTACAATTATCATCGTTCCGTATCCGCGTTTTTCGCGGTGCATGGTTTCGGCAACAAGGGTAATCCCTGCACCCAATTCGCCCGCAAGCCCCACCCCTGCTATAAAACGGTATATCGAATAATCAACAATACCTGTGGCAAAGGCATTTACAATGTTTGCTAATGAATATAAAAGAATTGAGCCGAAAAGCACCGAAACACGGCCTTTTTTATCTCCCAAAATGCCCCATAAAATACCGCCTATAAGCATACCGCCCATTTGGCAGTTAAACAACAGTTTTTCGTATTCAAATTGCTGCTGACCGGTAATGCCTAACGCCTCAAGGCTTTTGAGTTTAATTACATTAAAAAGAATAAGGTCGTATATATCTACAAAGTAGCCCAAAGCGGCCACTGTTATCAACAGCGAAACGTTTTTTGTTTTCTGCATTCAGGTTCACAGTTAGTTATGAACTGCTAAATAAACTTTTTTCCTGCAAGTTGAACCACTTGCTCTAAATAAATTTTATCGGTTTCGTCAAAAAAAGCAAGGTGCTCGCTATCCACATCCAGCACTGCCACCACTTTTCCATTAGCAAACACAGGTACTACAATTTCAGATTTTGAAGCCGAACTGCACGCAATATGTCCCGGAAATTCATCCACATCAGGCACTACGATAGTTTGTGCTTGTTGCCAAGCGGTACCGCACACCCCTTTTCCAAGGGCTATGCGTGTACAGGCCACAGGGCCTTGAAACGGCCCCAGCACCAGTTGGTTATCCTTAACAAGATAAAAGCCCGTCCACCAAAACCCGAAGGTTTGGTGAAGGGCTGCTGTAATATTGGCTAAATTGGCTGTAAGGTCGTCCTCAGGCTCAATCAACGCATCAATTTGCGGTAAAAGGGATTTATACTTCTCTTCTTTTGTTGCCGAAGAGTGTATTACCAGTTCTTCCATATTTAGTGTGCCGCAGGAGTAGCAGCTACAGGGGCAACAGAATCAGTTTTAGCTGAATCGGTTGCAGCAGGTTTTGCACCACCCTTAACATAATCAGGATTAATTTCAGGGCCTTGGTCGGCAGCCTTTTCTTTATATTCTTTATTGCGCTCTAAAGACGAGTGAGCTTCGGGTTTACCATAATGGCAGGCACTAACGGCTACGGTTACGGCAGCTAAAATAACAGCAAATTTCTTCATGCTATCAGGCAGTTTTTTTGGTTACGGCTGCGAATATATAAGGTTTTTTGTTTTGAAACTTTATAAATACGCAAAATGAAACGCACAACCCCATATTCTCATTCTTCCAGTCAAATTCACGTTTTGTCCATCCTTCAAATGTGACTGATTGATGAATTTTGGACTTAGTTTACATCAAACACCTTAACCCCTGATATTAATGCAACCTACATACTTAGAAGGCGTAATTAAATTATTTGGTTACTATAAAAGCCTTGGCGATAAAACATTTATCCAACTTAGCGACGATGATATACAATGGCAATACAATGCCGAAAGCAATAGTATTGCGATGGTTGTGAAACACATTTGGGGCAATATGCTAAGCCGCTGGACTGACTTTTTAACTACTGATGGGGAAAAACCTTGGCGGGAAAGAGATGCAGAATTTGAGAACGATATTACCACAAAAGCCGAAATGCTTGAAAAATGGGAAGCGGGATGGAAATGCCTGTTTGACGCATTAAACAGTTTGACTGAAAACGATTTAGATAAAATAGTTTTTATACGAAATGAGGGGCATACAGCCCAAGATGCCATTAATAGGCAGTTGGCGCACTACCCTTATCATGTGGGGCAGATAGTGTATATAGCTAAGATGTTGAGGGACGAACAATGGACGAGTCTCTCGATACCCCGCAATAAATCAAAAGAGTTTAATGCTGAAAAGTTTGCAAAAGATAAAGAACAAAAACACTTTACCGACGGGATGAAATAACATTTGAGCCCCCCACGGGACTTGAACCCGCGACCCTCTCATTACGAATGAGATGCTC
This sequence comes from Bacteroidia bacterium, assembly GCA_035906255.1. Classification (GTDB taxonomy): domain Bacteria; phylum Bacteroidota; class Bacteroidia; order UBA8524; family UBA8524; genus SB11. The sequence goes on along the minus strand of JAMIFM010000022.1, from coordinate 9,687 downwards.
TACCAAACTGAGCTAAGAAGGCTTGTATATCAAATTTAAGTAATTGAAATATTGCTTAAACGTTCTTTAGAAATGATGATAGAAGTTTGACAATATCTGTTAAATAATACTGTTTTTGATACCGTATTGCAAACTAAGCTCTTGAGCTTTGGCATAAAAAGCCTTGTTGTAATAAGCTGGCAATTGCACACTGTTGCTAAACAGCTTTTGATATTTGAGTAATAAATGCGGATAATGCTTGTTAACAGCTTCAAACATTAACGTTCTGCTATCGGATGGTGCAGACCCAAATAAGGTGATAGTGGCAGGGAAAATATAATGGGCTCCGGCTTCTTTAAATGTAGCAAACATTTGGTGTAAATGCTCACCTGTATCGCTAATGTAGGGCAATAAAGGCATCATGCTTACACCTGTTTTAAATCCCGCCTGAGCTGCTTTTTCTAACCCTTTGATACGTTCCGAAGGAATGGGTGCACCGGGCTCAAAAATGCGGTTGATTTCATCGCTAACGGTTGAAAACGAAAAGGTAATAACAGCCCCGTTGGTTAATTTCCCTTGTAAATCAGCAGGAAGTATTGCAGTTTGGTCAATCTCTTTCAGAATATCAAAATCACGTTCCACCATTGGTGATTTGGTAATAATATGCACCGGAAAACGATGTTTGGCAATAATGTGCAACAAACGTCGGGTTAGTTGTTGCTCCGCCTCAAAATGCAAGTACGGGTCGGTAGCACTGGCTAATACTATTATTCCGTATTGCCCTTTTTTAGCCCGTAAAGCAAGTTGTTTGTCCAGTAATTCTTCAGCGTTGGTTTTAACACTTGTTTTCATTTCCAAGTGCTCACCGTATCTACTGCCGCGTATGTAGCAATACCTGCAATTAAAGCTACACCCACTGTATGGGTTCAGCGTATAATCATCCAAAAACCAAGGGTCGCGCCGTTTGGTTTTATTTAGTATGGTTTTGGCGGTTATTTCTTGCATATTAATTTGCTACAAAGGCACTAAGTCGCTAAGCCCTTTCTATTGTCTAAAACTACTCTTTTCCTTTGTATTTACGCCAGTTGATGCCGATGTTTACTTTGGTTACAAACCAACGTTTCACTTCGGGGTTATCAAATATTTGGGCTTTATATTTATCAATAATCTGCGGGTGGTACTTGGCAATGGTTTTTGCCCCCCAGCCTATCCCCTTTTTTGTATGAAAATCTGTTGTATTTGCCTGTGATAATAAGAGTTTGAAAACTTCTTCGGCATGGTACGCCTGCATTCCTTTTTTTGTGGCATAATGTGCGGCTACGCCTACCGAACGGACTATCCACTTATCGTTATGTGCTGCTAATTGAGGCAGTATAGGTAGCATCATTTCAGGGTATTTCAGTAATCCATGCCCTATCACACGTTCGCCAACTATATCACACACATACCACTCATTCCCTTCAATTATATAATGTATTGCCTCATCAACACACTTTAGTAACTGGTTATTCAGGTGTTGTTGCAGTATCATACCTGAAACCACCCAACCTCCTATTTCTTTGTACTTTATCAGCTCCTTATTAAACAAAAAATGTAAATCGTTTGGCAGTGTATTACACAACACTTTTGCGCAATGTTCAAGTGCCGGAAATTTTATCTTTTGGTTAAGTACTTCCTTGTTAACTGCCACAGCAAGAGCGGAGATATTTTCAATCCCTGCCGTGCCAATAGCATTTTGTAATAGAGCCTCGGCAACAGCTTTGCTATGTATTATTTCACTCATGCTCACAGCATCAAAAATACGGCAACTTTTAACAAGTGATGCGAGGAGGGTAACTATAAACAGATTATTTTGAGGTTATAAGTAAGTCGGGGTGGCAGGATTCGAACCTACGACCTCTTCGTCCCGAACGAAGCACGCTACCAGACTGCGCTACACCCCGATGAATGCTGCGAATACAAATAATTTGGATAGTTTAATTATACGAAAACGGTTGGTTGATTAGCCAACTCGTTAGTATATCGGTATCTTTTTCGATTAATCAATTTCCTGCCTGAAAATTGAACTTAGCATGTATTTATGGACATACAAATCACTATTACTTTTTGTTCCGGCTTTTAGCACGTACAACGTATCATCTTTTGCATAAAACGCATTTCCTGCATCAAGATACGCTGGTGATGAATACACCACTTTAATTGCTTTCATATTTTCGTCAAACAATGTGTAGGTATTCCAAGTTGCATTTTTTGCCTGCATCAGGTAATATTTGTCCAAGTATTTATCAAAATACGTTACTATATATTTTAAGTTATCAATATCATTAGCAAACAGTATTGAATCGTTTTCATCCCACTTTCGTTTAGGACTTCCGATAAAATCAATATGGGCAATTTTTGTATTTGTTGAAAGATTATAAATACCCGGAAACGTTATGTAACTACCCACAACATCATTACCGTGTTGCAATAGGTGCATGTGGATGAAGTTATAGTCGGGCATAATTGCGGCCTTTTCAACAGGTACCTCAAAGGGTAAAAAAGAATAAAATACAATTTCGTGGTTATTGTTTAAAATAAACTTTCCGTAATTGTATTTTTTATCAGCAGCTTCAGTATTATGATAAATATACGCCACAGGTAAAAAAACTGTATCCCCTTTCAGCAATACCTTAGCTGCATCGGCATTATGGGTAATATAAAAATCTTTTGGCAAATGACTTAAAGAGGCTACCCAGTACTCTTTTATTTGTAAACTATCGTTTAATTGAAAAATCACACAGGTATTTTTATTCAACGTATCGCCTACATTATCAATGTATGGAAAAGAAAAACGGGCAGTAAGTAGTATCCGCCCATCTCTAATTGTAATATTTTCAGGCTTAAACTCTTGGTCACCAAACAACCTGTCTTTCTTAATATAAAGCTGTCGTGCTTTTAACGATTTGGCTACGCGCGCTGCATCACCTTTGTACAGTACTTTATAAAAATTTTCTGCCCACAGTTTATCATCCATTACAAACTGAGCTGTTATTTCCCCTGTGTGTATGTTTATTTTATGGACTTTACGACTGTACCTGAAATCCATCACTACACTGTACTCCTCGTTTAGGTATGCTGCTGAACCTGAATAAAATTTATACGACGTGTCTAACTGCACTGAATCATGGTTCTTCTCTACTTCTTTTCTCAATAACTGGTAAACAGGTTCTTCATCTCCGCACGTTTGGTTTAAAACTATCTGCCTGCCTTGAAACACACAAATTGAATGGTTTATCATGCAATTACTAAGTTCATCATCAATAATTACAGGATATTCATCAGCAAACCCGTTTTCTTCTTTAAAGGCAGCTAAGTCTTCTTGAGCTAACCCTTGTATACAAAAAGCTACCTGATATCCCGCATCATTGGCATATTTTAATAAATCCTCATTCAGGTAAATACAGTTTTTGCAACTGCTTGCAGACAGGTTAAAAAGTAGCGAATTTGCAGAACTATCGAGTTGGTTGCGTTGCAACCAACTCCCCGGAATCTGTAAAATGTTATTCGCATTTATGATAGTACTCGATGCGATAAAAATCAATAGTGCTAATTTTCTCATAATAGCTAATTGATTGAATAATAACGTGCAAGTTTGATAAAACGTATAAACAAAAATAGGGTGTTAACACCCTATTTTGTCATTATTAGTAATGAAATATTTTTCCTCTGATTACCTGTTAATATTATCCATAATATAATCGGTAACCTTCTGATACAGATGCACGCGGTCTTTGCCTCGCACGTTGTGGGCATGGCCGGGATATACAAAGTAATCCATTTGTTTGCCGGCTTTTACTGCCTTTTTCAAAAATTCAAGACTATGCTGCCATACTACCACATCATCGCTGGTGCCGTGTATCATCATTAATTTACCTTGTAAATTCTGCACATAATTAAGCAGGTTATTATTATTATAACCATCGGGGTTTTCAATCGGGCTATCCATGTAACGCTCTGTGTACATAATCTCGTACATTTTCCAGTCAATTACAGGGCCACCTGCAATACCTACTTTAAAGGTATTAGGCGATTTAAGCATGAGTGTGGTAGTCATAAAGCCGCCAAAACTCCAACCGAAAACAGCCATTCGGTTTGTATCAACAAACGACTGATTTTTAAGGTAGTTAATACCTGCCAACTGGTCGGCCATTTCAACGGTTCCCAATTGCCTGTGCATGGCACTTTCAAACGCAAAACCCCTGTTAGCACTGCCCCTGTTATCTAAACCAAACACAACAAAACCTTGCTGTGCCATATAGTTCATCCACAAATCGGCACTGTTTAAAAAACCGTTGCTTATTAACTGGAAGTGAGGGCCACCATATACATACACCACTACGGGGTATTTTTTAGTTGGGTCAAAGTTGGTGGGCTTAATTACACGGGTATATAAATCGGTAGTGCCATCAGTGCTTTTAATGGTAAATACTTCGGTTTTTCCTAATTGGTAATCGGCCAAAGGATTAGGCGCATTCAACAATTGGTGTACCTGCTTGCCTTTTTGCGCATCGCGGATACTAATTGTGCGAGGTACTTGATAGCTGCTTAAATTATCAATAAAGTGAGTATAACTGCTATTAAACAACACATAATGCTTACCTACCTCTGTTGCCAACTCGGTAATTTTACCGCTTGCTATTTCAACAGCATATACCGTGTTATCCAACGGGCTTTTTGAGGTTGAGGTGTAATAAGCATATTTTCCTTTTGCATCAATGCCCAATAGTTCAGTAACCATCCAATTGCCTTTGGTAAGCTGGCGAATTAATTTCCCGTCAGTATCATACAAGTACAAGTGGTTAAATCCATCTCGTTCGCTTTGCCATATAAATTTGTTCTTATCGTTTGATAAGAATGTTGCTGCGTGCTCAGGTTCCACCCAACGGTCGCTTTTCTCTTCAAAAAGTATTTTATCCAGCTTACCCGTTACGGCATCGTAGCGTTTCAGGTTCATTATATCCTGCTCGCGCATCACGCAGGCTATGTAAATGTATTTATCATCAGGGCTCCAAGCAATATTGGTAAGGTATTGTTCTAATGGCTCACTTGTTTCCAAAAACACAGTAGTATTTTTAACTGCATCATACACTCCCAGTTTTACCTGATGGCTTGCCTGCCCTGCCATCGGGTAACGGAATGAAGTATTTACCCCGGGATAAGAACCAAAACCGTAATAAGTAGCTTCGGTAACCATACTTTCATCCATGCGGTAGTAGGCCAGCTTATACCCGTCGTTGCTCCAAAAAGTACCTTTAGCAATACCAAATTCATTACGGTGTACACTTTGTCCGTTTACAATACCCGCTTTATCATCTTTAGTTACTGCAAACGCATTGCCGCTGCGTGGTTTTATGTATAAATTATTACCAACCGTATAGGCTGCATTTGCCGTTGCTGCATGGCGGTCGATGTTTTGGGCATCGTCAGCCAACATATTTTCAAGCACCAACGTACGCTCTTTATAATTGTATTGGTAATAGGTTTTACCGTCGCGGATAATTAACAGATTATCAGCATCAACCCATTTAATATCGGCCGGAAAATCTTTAAATTTTGGTGTTTGCTGACCCGGTGTAATGGCTTGCTGATTGGCCAGTGCAAAGTTTATATCATCTACCAATATGCTGGTATGGCTTTGGTTTGTATAATCAAAAATGGTGAGATAATTACCTTTTACAGCATCCTCTACCAACCACGATACTAAATTGGTATTGGGTATCCACGAAAGATTTTTTAGTGTGACGGGAGCCAGTCTGCCCCGTTGCTCCATAATGCACTCTTCAATGGTTAGTTGCCTGTTTTGGCCAAAAGCCTGCAACGATGCCAGAAGTGCTGCCGCTATAATTATTTTTTTCATTTGCTACTTATATGGGGCACAAATTAAGGTTTTTTACCCTTTTTGACAGCCTATTACGCTTTATCGCGCACATATTGTGTTTTATCCTGTTTTATAGATTAACCATCACGTTTTAATAGGGTACCGATTTACCTATCCGAATATTTGTATAAACAAAACAATGAATACCTTAATTATTCTGCTACTTGGCATTCATATCGTAGCCGGTATGCTGGCCTTGGTTTCTGCACCAATAGCAATTATCCTGCGAAACAAAACACCCCGACACCGCATTGCAGGGCGTGTATATTTTTATAGTATGCTGGCCGTAACAGCCACTGCGCTTGTTATTGCGGTGCATAAAAATATTCCGTTTTTGTTTTTAGTGGGCATTTTTAGTTTTTATGCTATTTGGGATGCACGCCGCTCATTAGCTTTAAAATTTTTGCACGAAGGACAAAAAGCCAAATGGTACGATTGGGTAGTGGGATTAATTACCCTATTATTTGACACATTGTTGATTATATATGGCATTTACGTTTTAGCAACAGGTGATAGTATGGGGTGGGTAGCGTTGGTATTTGGCGGCATTGGTTTATTTTCTGTAAGTAAAAGTTTAATACGTTTTACGAAACGCCCCACCGACCCTAAACACTGGCTGTACCGCCATTTGCAAGGTATGCTTGCGGGATATATTGCCACAGTAACCGCTTTTATGGCGGTAAACATTACGTTTTTGCCCCCGTTGGTAGTATGGTTACTACCCACTGTAGTAGGTTCTGCGGTGATTACTTATCTTATGTTCAGGATTAAGGGCGGAAAAGAGCACTATTAACAATTGTATAGCATTTGTAGTAGGACAGATAACCGCAAAATGCTGTAAATTTGCCTACACACATGAAAAAACTAAAACTGCTGCTTTGCGCTTTACTTATTGTATCACTTTGGGCTTGTAACGCCGAAAAGAAAAAGCTGAAACAAAAAATAGAAGCTGCTGAGGCTAAGGATAAAAAGCACAACCCTGAACTTGCAATGGCCAGAGCTGAGTTGTATGCCGAATATGCAGATAAGTTTACTGACGATACCCTTGCCCCTCACTACTTATTTAAAGCTGCTAAAATATATGAACTTACGGGTAACTTTAACCGCAGTATAGAGTTATACGAGAAACTTGACGATAATTACCCCAATCACGACCTTGCCCCCGAAGCTTTATTTTTTGAGGGCTTTATTTATGAAACCGCTTTGCAAGATTACCCAAGGGCAAAAGCTGCTTTTGAGGAACTTATAAAACGTTTTCCTAAACATCAATATGCCGAAGTGGCAAAAGTGAATCTTCCGCACGTAGGCACCATTCCTGATTTTGCTAAAGAACTGGAAACAGGCCCTGCCACTGAAGATACCGCTGCCGACACGGCTAAAAGTAACTGATACAATTTTGGTTAAACCCTTATTTAAAGTAGCCCAAAGCAGCAACGCCTATTCGATAGGTATTTTGATTGTGCGTATTGTGGCCGGTATTGCCATGATGCTTCACGGACAAAAGAAAATTGCGGACCCTTTGGGTTGGATGGGTGCTGAAAGTACTGTTCCTGCAATTTTTCAAGCAATGGCGGCTGTATCAGAGTTTATCGGCGGTTTTTGCATCATCATAGGGCTGCTTACTCCACTCTCTGCCTTTGGTATTGTATGTACTATGGCTGTAGCAGTTCATAAACACGCCATACTACAAAACGGGCCTTTTGTAGGCAAAGGGTCGTATGAAATGGCCCTGCTGTATTTTTGCTTAATGATTTTGCTTTTGCTTGCAGGGCCGGGTAAATATGCTGTGGACAGGTGGCTGTTTGGCAAAAAATAGCCTCAGCGTTTTATCCAATGGTCTTTTATCACCCTGTCGAAAAAATCCTGACGGTAGCGTTCGCCTACCGGAATCTGCCTCGGTCCAACAAAAATCACATCGCTATCCACCTGTGAAATATGGTTTTTATTAACTATGTATGATTTATTTACCCTGATAAAGGTATCAGGTGGTAACTGGTTTTCAATAGTTTTAAGGTTCATAGCAGTAACTGTGCGCTCACCGCCTGTATGTATGATTGAGTAATCTTTTAACCCCTCTATCACATTTATATCCTTTAAATACAACTTCACAAACTTACGGTCGGCACGCACATACACATGGTCATCATCAGTAATAGCCAGTGCTGTTGCACCTGCCCCGCCGCCGTTTCCTTTCGACAGGTTATAAATGGCTTGTGCCTTAGTAATTGCCTTAAAAAACCGTTCGAAACGCATGGGTTTTACCAAGTAATCCACTACATCCAGTTCAAACCCCTCAAGGGCATACTGCGGATATGCGGTGGTAAATATCACCATTGGCGGGTTGGCTAAATTTCGTAAAAAATCAATCCCGTTAATGCGCGGCATTTCAATATCCAAAAAAATCAAATCAACAGGATTGCTTTGCAGATAAACACCCGCATCTATTACGTTTCCAAAATTTTCTTCCAGCGATAACGAAGGAATTTCGTCGATTAAAAGGCCCATGCCTTTGCGGCCCAATGGCTCATCATCAATAACTATGCACTTCATTCAGCTTGTAATTGTAAAAATACAGTATAGGTTTCTTTGGTTTCGGCAATCCTTAACTCATGCTTGTTTGGGTAACCCATTGCGAGACGCTTGGAAAGGTTGCTTAACCCAATTCCATACCCGTGAGTTTTTCCGTTTAGCTGAATCGTCGGTTTGCTGTTCTTAACTTTAAGATACACTAACCTGTCATTACGTGTGCTGAGTGTTATAAAAACATAACCTTTTTCCATTTTACCCAATCCGTGCTTAAACGCATTTTCGACTATCGGAATGAATAGAAGCGGCTCTATTAGTATGTTTTCAGTGTTTCCTTCAATGTCAAATTTTATATCAGCATCGTCTTTTCTTACCCTTTCTATCTCAATAAAATTTTTAATGTAGGCAATTTCATTTTCTAACGGCACCTTTTGTTTTGAGCACTCCTCTAACTGGTAGCGCATCAAATCAGCAAGGTCTAAAATCATATCCGGTACCTTATCCGGCGATGTTTTGCTGGTTACATACAAGCTGTTAAAAGTATTAAACAAAAAATGGGGGTTCACTTGGTGTTTAAGATTGTTTAGCTCGGCTTGCAGCTTCTCGTTTTCAAGTTGTACAATTTTGTTTTCACCCGTTAGCCACATTTTAAACATACTAAACGCCCAACCTACCCCGCAAAACATAATAAATGTAATTGCATTTATCACCATATCGCGTATGCGTTCCTCATCAAAAACAAATACCTGCATAAATTCATCCCAAGTAGTTGAATAAATGGCATGTTGAATGGTATAACCACTAAAGAATGACAGGTATGTATAAACTAAATAAAGTACTATGCGATTTTTGTACAACAACCGAGGCATTAGTACCAAAAAATTGAAATAAATAATACCAAAGTATGATAACGCATACGCTGCCAACTGCAACACAGGTTTTATACCCTCGCTAAAATACCGCCAACCGAAAGCAGTCCAAAAAGCAAGAATAAACCCAATGTACAATGTATGACGCAACCAACTGTATGTTGGCAACAACAGGTATTTCATCCCCCTGTTGTTATACAACGCTATGCCCGAAAATTTGCTCATACAATGCTTGCTAAGGTATTGTTTTAATGATACGCGACCCGATAATTATACTTATACCGAATATAATTATATAATGTATCATATACAGTATATAATTATGACTAAGAGCATTATACAAAACATCGTATTAAGCTGCTAAATGATACCGTTGGTACAAATTTTCCCTTT
>JAMIFM010000021.1:0-179794 GCA_035906255.1 Bacteroidia bacterium | reverse complement strand
TTAACAACTTTACCTATACGTTTAAAGGCGGTGAAAGAGTAGGAATTGTAGGCAAAAACGGTGCGGGAAAATCTACCTTTTTAAATATAATCACCGGTCTTGAAAATGCTGATGCAGGTACCGTAGTACCGGGTGAAACCCTTGTGATTGGCTACTACAATCAAAAAGGGATGAAGTTGGACGAGGACAAACGGGTGATTGAGGTAATACGCGATATTGCCGATGTACTTCCGTTGGGTGGCAAGGAGGGCAGTTTAACGGCTATGCAATTACTTCAAACATTTAACTTTCATCCCAAGCAGCAGCACGATTATGTTTCTACCCTTAGCGGGGGAGAACGCAGGCGGTTGTATTTGCTTACCATTTTGATGAAGAACCCCAACTTCTTAATTCTGGATGAGCCTACCAACGACCTTGATTTACTAACGCTTACCACCCTTGAAGAGTTTTTGGCTACCTACAAAGGATGTTTGATAATTGTATCGCACGACCGTTATTTTCTTGACCGCTTGTGCGACCATTTGTTTGTGTTTGAAGGCGATGCCAAGATTAAAGATTACAACGGCACTTATACCCAATACCGTATTGAGAAAGAGGTAGAGGATGAGAAGCGGAAATTGGAAGAAAAAGCGGCAAAAGCTGCTGCCGAACCAAAAACTCAAGCTACTGCCGAGGCTACCAAAACCCGTAAGCCAACGTATAAAGAAACGCAGGAGTGGGAAAGCCTTGAAGCAGATATGGCTAAACTGGAAGCCCGCAAAACAGAGCTAACCGACAAGCTAAGTAGCGGTGACGCTGACCACACGCAAATAACCCAATGGGCGCAAGAAATAGAGCAAGTTAACGGACAGCTTGAAGAAAAAGAACTCCGCTGGTTAGAGCTGAGTGAGTTGTTTTGATAACCTTCTCCTGTCATTCTGAACGATAGTGAAGAATCTTATTTAACTCTGTAAGCTGACAAAATGGGATAAGGTGCTTCCTGCGTCAGCAGGACACGGCAGGGGGTATATCCTCCTCACGAGGAGGACATTGGAGAGCCAACTTAATTCATAATTTCCTCAGCTACCAAAACTCACTGTCATTCTGAACGACAGTGAAGAATCTTATTTAACTCTGTAAGCTGACAAAACTGGATAAGGTGCTTCCTGCGTCAGCATGACAGGGGTGTATATTCCTCTTCCTAAATCCTCCTCACGAGGAGGACATTGGAGAGCTAACTTAATTCATAATTTCTTCGGCTACCAAAACTCACTGTCATTCTGAACGACAGTGAGGAATCTTATTACAGTTTGTAAGCTGACAGAGTGTTATAAGGTGCTTCCTGCGTCAGCAGGACATGTAAGAGCGGAGTTCCTACTCTTTCTTTGGTTCGCGCATAAAAAACACAAAACCTCCGTCTTGTCCTATGCGCAACAAATCGGTTCGTTTGGCATATTCAGCGGCTTTAGAAATATGGCAACAAAAAAACACAGGTTTATCAATTTTGCCTTCCAACAGCCAATCGCGCAGCAAATGGTCAAACCAATCTGTTGGGGCGCGTTGTTTGTATCCTTCTACTTCAGCATCATAAAAACGTTTTAAATCAGGAGCCATAGTATCCCAAGGGCGTATGCGGGCATAGTAGTAATGCGCATAAGTATCATAGCCCAACGGTTGCACATACGCATCCTTTTCTTGCAGGCTTTCCCAAAACTTAATGGCTGCCCCTTGGCTGTATTGCTCTACTTTGGGCACTACCACATACAAAAACAACTGTAAACTGATGGTAGTGCCAATTAATAATGTGGCAAAGCCGTTTTGCAGCTTTTGGCGGTACAGCAATGCCGTACCTGTAATAATGGCCGCCAAAAACAAAATGCCAATCAGCCATTCCCAACCGCCCCATGAAACGTTGCGGCTAAAGTTGGCTACTGCAAACGGGTCTTTAATCATAGGGAATATTTTTGCCTTTAAATCTGCCGATGAAGCAATTAAAGGCAACAATGTAAAGGCAGCTCCCAACGCTAACCCAATCAGCAATAATGGGATTGAAAGCCAACGTTTCCACTGCCATTGGCCGCTAATAATATTTTCAATCGTATAAGCAGCTAAAAAAGTAAGCGGCAAATAACACAACGATGAATAGTGAACGATTTTAGTTTTAACGATGCTAAACAGTATCAGCACTACCCAAAACAATATCAGCATCCATTTTACAAATACCTTTTGCTCATCAGAAACGGCACCACTCTTTTTAAACATATAAAACCCGATAATAGATATCGGGAAACATCCCAACAACAACACAATAGGGTGGTAATAAAAAGGTTGTCCATGCCCCGCAACGGGGTTGCGGAAAAGGTCTATTTGGTAAAGAATAAACTCCCGCAGAAAAAAGAAACCGTTGTTAAGTGTTTCTACCCCAAACCATGCAAACGCCACTGCAATAGCGCACAGCGTGTACAGGATAATTTCTTTAACGTTAAAATAAAACCTGAAACGGTTAACCACCCAGTAACTCATCACGCACAGTAAAGTTACTGCCGCAGCAGCAGGGCCTTTAGTTAGCACTGCCAAGCCCAAAAACATACCTGCCAGTGCATAAATACCCAAGCGATGTTTTCCCGCATCGATTATTGAAGCGCGGTATATCTGGTAAACACCTAAAAAGATAAACAGGTTAAAAGTAGGGTCGATAATGGCCGATTTAAAGTACAAGTGCGGAGTAAAAGCCCCGATAAAGCAAGCCACCCACCAATAACCCATGCGGGTACTGAAAATTTTTCTACCGATATGGAATACCACTAACAAGGTGGCAATACCGCATAACGCATTTGGAAAACGGGCAGCAAACTCATTAACGCCAAATACCTTCATGCTAAGTACTTGCAGCCAAAAGAACAACGGGGGCTTTTCCCAAAAAGGTTGAAAGTTTACCTGTACCTGAAAATAGTTACCGCTTACCATCATTTCGCGGGCACTTTCGGCAAAATTTATCTCGTCCCAGTCAAACAAATGCACCTGCCCCAAAAAGGGGATAAACAGTAATGCACCAATCAGTGCAACGATAAAATAGTGTTTACGTTCGTTGTTCATTTTTTTAGTTTCAACAAAGGTTTGTCAAGTGCAGGCGAAGCCATAAAGCTTTTTTTCTTCTCAACCCAATAGTATAAAACCATTGAACAAAGCGTGCCTACCAACATCCCCGCCAATACATCCTCGGTAAAATGCTGGCCTAAATAAATACGGCTGATACCGCCTAAAGCCGCCATGCAAAACAGCAATACTGTTGACCCGTAGTTTTTTGGGAGTAAAAAGACCAGCATACTAAACAGTGCAAACGTACTGATGGTGTGCCCTGACGGAAAACTGTATATGTAGGCAATTTTTACCCCTTCAACCGGATGTAGCAGGTTAAGTCCCTCAAAATAAGTATGGGGACGTGGAGTAGGGCCAAACACAACTGTTTTTAGCAATTGTGAGATACCGCCCGATAAAGCAAAGGTTAGCAACGTAAGTAATCCCCAGCGCATCTTTACCAGTAAAAACAGTACTAAAGCTACTAAAATAGAGGTTAGTCCGTCGCCGATATGGGTATAAAACTTAAAGAATATATCGGCGGCAGGTGTGTGTAAGCCATCTAAAAACAATACCAAGTGTCCTTTGGGGTAACAGATTAATTGAAAGGCGAGAAAGCCTGCAAATGCTGCTAAAAGGACGAAGAACAGTTTGTTTTTTTTAATAAAACTTGACACGAGTATTGTTTTGATTTACTTTGTAAAAAGTATATTTTGTCAGCGCAAAATAAAGGTATTATCCGAATACTTTCGCAGCAACTGTGTTTTAAAACAACTAATGATGAGCAAGAAAAAGAAATATATTGTTGAGTTTGGGTTTAAATCGTCGCCCAGTATTCTGTATAATTACCTGAGTACGCCATCAGGCCTTGCTGAGTGGTTTTGCGATGATGTGGACATACGCGAGAAAAGGGAGTATGTTTTCCGTTGGGGTAACTCAGAACAAAAAGCAGAGATGCTAAGAAACAGCCCCAATAAATACATTCGTTTCCGTTGGGAAGACAGCCACGAAGACGAGTTTTTTGAATTTGAGATTATTCAAGATGAAATTACGGGAGATGTGGGTCTTGTGATTACTGATTTCGCTATTGATAACGAGGTTGAAGAATCAAAGCAATTGTGGGATACTCAAGTACAAACCTTAAAAACAGCTATTGGCTCATAAAACTTCTTTCATATTCAGTTTTTTGGCTGAAAATTTGCAACTGCCATCGGCAATAGCAAAAAAACAACCATAGTGTTCGGCACCAAAAAAATCGATATTTTTATACTGCGCTCATTTGTAGGGCCTTTTCTTGTTACTTTTTTTATTTCCACCCTGTTTTTCCTCATGCAGTTTTTGTGGAAATACATTGATGATTTAGTGGGCAAAGGGCTTGAGTGGTATGTGGTAACAGAGTTGCTGTTTTACTGTGTACCCAATTTTATCCCCCTTTCGTTGGCCATGGGTGTACTGTTGTCTTGCATAATGGTGTTTGGTAACCTTAGCGAGAGGTACGAGTTGGTATCAATAAAAGCAGCGGGGGTTCCGTTGCGTAGGGCACTTTATCCTGTGGCACTGTTTGTGGCAATTTTAGCAGCAGGCAGTTTCTTATTTGGCAACTATGTGATACCCGCCGCCAACCTTAAATTCTTTTCGTTGTTTTGGGATGTGAAGAACAAAAAGCCTGCGTTTGATATTAGGGAAGGGGCTTTTTATAACGATATTGAAGGGTTTAGCATTAAGATTGGAAAGAAGGACAAGAACGGCAAAGACATTTACGATGTTGTAATATACGACCATACCAAAGAGCAGGCCAGTACTACCGTTGTATTGGCAGAGCGCGGGGAAATGACCCGCAGTGAGGATAAACGCTTTTTGTATTTTACGTTGATAAACGGACGAAGGTTTGAAGAAATGAGGGATAATCCTGACTATCATCGGACGTTTATGCACAACTCGATGAAGTTTGAACGGCAGGAGATTGTGTTTGACTTATCGCAGCTTGATTTGAGCCGCACGGCTGAGGATTTGTTTAAAGGTAACCAGCAATTACAAAGCATAGGCCAATTGCAAGATGGTATAGATTCGTTACAAAACAAGGCAGATACGTTGTTGCTTGAAATGCAAACGTTTGTAAACGCCAATTATCATATCAACGATACCTTACAACCTAAGTATGTTGAGGAGTACCATAAAGCAACCGCTGAGTGGAAACAAAAAGAAACCCCTAACGGAAATATGGTGTATTCGCAGGCGCTAAATATTGCGCGCACCACAAAAGGAACGGTTGAGAATAGCAAAAAACTGCATAAAGACACCTTGCAAAAGCAAGCTAAGTATAATGTTGAGTGGCATAAAAAGTTTACGCTGCCCATTGCATGTTTGGTGTTATTTTTAATCGGGGCACCCTTAGGCGCGATTGTGCGTAAGGGCGGTTTCGGGTGGCCGATGGTGATAGCCATTTTGCTGTTTATGGTGTTTTATATCCTGAATATTACGGGCGAAAAAATGACCAAAGAGTTGGTATTTCCTGCCCGTGTGGGTATGTGGATTGCCGCCGCCGTGCTTACCCCGCTTGGGGTTTGGCTGGTATCAAAAGCCTCGCGCGACTCTTCGTTATTTGACCCCGATGCCTATATTCGCGGTATGCGCCGCATTGTGAGCTTTGGCCGCAAGCGCAAAGAATCCAACCCATAATGAAAATTCTTGTTGTATCGCATCGTGTACCCTATCCGCTAAAAGATGGTGGGGTAATTGCCATGCACACCTTATTGCATGGGCTTAAAAGTGCGGGTGCACAAGTAAAGTTTGTGTGCCTTAATCCCAAAAAAGATAACGTGGATGTAAACACCTTGCCCCGTTATTTCTTTGATGATTTTGGCTTTGAGAGTGTTGAGATTGATACCGACATAAAAGCGAAAGATGCTTTTTTAAACCTGTTTACGCCTCACTCGTACCACATGGTACGCTTTTACGGCCAACCATTTGCCCAATTGCTTGCAAGGATATTGCAGCAAGAAACCTTTGATGTAATACACTTAGAAAGCCTTTTTGTAACGGGATATATAGCTGATATACGTAAACACTATAAAGGCTCTATTGCCATGCGCGCCCACAATGTAGAGCACCGCATTTGGGAAAAACTGGCGGCCAATACAGGCAATCCGGTTAAAAAATGGTATTTGGGTTTGCTGGCAAGCCGTCTTAAAACGTATGAGCAAGCTACCCTACATCAATTGGATGCGCTGGTATCGTTAACGCAAGAAGATGAAGACTTTTTTAAGAGTTTAGGTTTTAAGGGGAAAGTATATTTATCTCCACACGGGATTGATTTAGATAAGTTTGACCACACTGCACAGCCGCAAGGAAACCCTGACGTATTCCATTTAGGCTCTATGGATTGGATACCCAACCAAGAGGCCATGAAATGGTTTTTGGATGAGATATGGCCGTTGGTGGTTGGACAGTTTCCGAATGTTCAGTTTCATTTGGCAGGGAAAAAAATACCTCAATGGTTTTATGAACGCAACGACGTTAATGTAACCATATCGGGCGAAGTGCCCGATGCGGTAAATTTTATGCAACACCACCACGTAATGGTAGTGCCTTTGCTTAGCGGTAGCGGCATACGGGTAAAGATATTAGAGGGCATGGCATTGGGAAAACCTATTATAGCCACGCCACGTGCCGCAGCAGGAATTGATTTTACCGAGGGGCAAAATATTCTTATAGGCGAAGAACCTAAAACGGTTGCTAATCAAGTAATACAATTACTTACTGATGAAACAGCCCGTATTCAATTAGGGCAAAACGCCCGCAGACTTATTGAAGAAAAATACGACAATAAAGTAATTTGCCGTCAGTTGCTTGAGTTTTATAAATCCCTTTAAAACAGGCTGTTTTGCGGGTTTATCTTCTCAGGTTCCGAATACGGAAAAGGTGGTTTTAAGTCGTAGCCCAGTTTATTCAACTCACCAATCATATAAGTAGCCAACTCAAGGTTGTAATGCTTTACGGGGGTGTGTAAAAAGAAATATGCCCGTTGCAAGCCTTGTTGTGCCCAGTCGTGTATAAGGTTGGCCCAATCCTGCATACGGGGATAATCAGTAGGGTGCAGGTTGTTGGCACCAAAACGTATAA
Organism: Bacteroidia bacterium; assembly: GCA_035906255.1. Lineage (GTDB taxonomy): Bacteria > Bacteroidota > Bacteroidia > UBA8524 > UBA8524 > SB11. Next base: position 172,615 of record JAMIFM010000021.1, on the reverse strand, counting down.
AAGCCTCAGGGGTGGTAAGGCGTTGGTGTGCCGCATCACGGCGGCCTGCCACGTCAGTAATTACCGTGCCTACATTAAAGTGCTGCAAGGCGGCAAAAATCTCATTTCGCACCCACGCATCACTAAACCAGTGCGGGTGTCTGAACTCGATAGCCAACGGAACGTTTTTAGGGAAAATTTCGGCAAACCGTATCACATCGTTTAAGCCTTTTGGGGTATAATTAGGCGGGAGTTGCAAAAACACCGTACCCAAATTCCCTTCAAGCAGTTGGATGGCTTTGCAAAAATCTTCCACCATTGCATCCACTCCAATTAACCGTTTAAAATGGCTGATGTCTTGCGTAATTTTCGGGCAAAACTTAAACCTTTCGTGTACATCGGCTTTCCATTTCTCCACCAAGATTTCATTGGGAAAATTGTAATGGGTGCTGTTTAGTTCAATGCAATTAAATTGGGTAGAGTAGTAGTGCAAAAATTCTTTCGGTTTAGTGCCTTTGGGGTATATTTTGCCCACCCATTCCTTTTCGCCCCACACGGGGCAGCCCACAAAAATTTCCGTTTTACCCGTTTTACCCGACTTAGCAAGCACTTCAAGTGTTTCAGGCGGGGTAGGGGGCAAACTGAAATCGGTATGTTCAATATCAGGAATGCGTCCAAAGTCCATTACAACCTCAAAATTTCACCCGAAAGTAAGTATAAGTTGAAAAATATGCAGATAGCATCAAAAGTAAATTTAACGGGGTTTTCGCTACGATAGGTTAAAACCTATCTCTTTTGAAATTACCTTCTTGTGGAGGACTTAAGTCCTCCACAAGAAGGTAATCATAACAGTACGGGATTTCAATCTCGTTATACATCAAATACTACAGGGTAGTGATCTGAAAAGTTAACGCCGTCCAGCGTAATACCTGTTACCTCTGGGTCATCGTCTTTCACCATGTAATCGTATTTTCTTTTTGTTGCAGGGTAGGTAGGTTTATCAGGGGGGCACAAAACACCATGCGGGGGTATCCATGAATCAGGCTCACGGTTATAATCACCTGCAACGTACCAATTGGCTAAATTCATTGCATCAACATTGTTAATTAGTCCCGGGTCGTCGTTTCCATTACCTGAAAAACCGTGAATACTGAATACATACCGACCATTTACCAACATACCAATGGCAGGTCTGCCGCCCAATAAACCCGGAGGTGCATACAGAAGATTGTTTGGTGCTGTTTGCGATGCAAGAGCAATGTTCACCCTGTTGCCGTTGGGGTCGGTTTGAGCCCATACTATATAATAAGTATATTTAGAGGGCTTCCAAGTATAATAACCTGTAACCAAGCCCATCGGCGGGTTGCCAATCCAAGCAGGGGCTAATGCTGCTGCCGCTGATGCTGGTGCCGCGCCGCACTCTTGCAAACAAACAATGTCTGAATCTACATTCTTGTCAGGGGCTAATAATTGTTGGACACCAGTCGTCCATTTGTTGTCGGCACTGTTTGTAGCACCTTGCATGTTCCATGTTGTAATTCTCATAATGCGTTGATAGATTTTATTGATGTGTGAAAGTGAGATTAAAAAACGTATTCAACAGGAAAGTGGTCGGAGGCTTGTTTATTAAGCACAACTCCAAATCGTTTGGCTTTGTATGCAACCATATAATCAAGCTTATTCAAGCTGTCGTGTGTCGGCCCGTCGGGCGGCCATATCACCCCTGCGGGGTTCCATTCAGTATCAGGATCTTTGTTAAAATCGCCTGCGGCAAACCAAACGGCGTACCTTTCGCTGATAGTTTCTATTAACCTGGGGGCATCGGCACCTTTGGTTTTTGCATTGGCATGAATGCAGAAAAAATTGGGAACACCAAGGTTAATACCGATAGCAGGGCGGGTTGAAAAAGTGGGGGTAACGGTTACCGGCTCAACGTATAACAGATAGTATGGTTTTACTAAAGATAAAATGGTGAGGTTTACTCGATGGCCGTCATCGTCGGTTTCCATCCAAAAAACATAAATGGGGATGTCTTCTTCCCTTCCGTTTTTAAATGGCCGCCAAATAAATTGGGTGTATTGTATTCCTTCGGGGGGCTTGCTGCCTTTAAAACGGGTGGGGTAGGGAATAAGCTCAATGTTTTCTTCATACACCCGCATAAAATCGGGGTTGGCCAGCGGCCATCCGCTTTCTTGCAGGCAAACAACATCGGCTTTGTTTTTCTTTATAAACTGGGCGGCTACAATAGCCCACTTACTGCCGTCACTGTCATTTGCGCCTTGCAAATTCCAAGTAATTAATTTCATAAGTTAGATAGCAATAGATAGTTAGCAACAGCAAATTACACTTTTATGCCGTTAATAAAAACATTTTCTATCCAATTATTTTGATGCGCATACGGTATCCATGCCAGCGAGGGGATTTGCTTAGTGATAATAAAATCAGCTTTTTTACCAACGGTTATACTGCCTGTTTCTTTTGATAATTCTAAAGCAGCAGCACCGTTTATGGTGGTAGCATTAAATGCTTCTTCGGGGGTAAGTTTCATCTGTATGCAGCCCAATGCAGTAATAAAGCGCATATCACCTGCGGGCGAACTACCGGGATTAAAATCACTGGCCAGCACTACAGGCAATCCTGCATTTATAAGTTTGCGGGCAGGAGTATAGGGCAACCCTAAAAAGAACGAGCAACCGGGCAGGCCAACGGGTAGGGTGTTGCTGTTTTTCAAGGCTTCAATTTCAGCATCTCCTGTATGTTCCAAATGGTCAACGCTAATAGCATTATGGGCTACGGCTACTTGCACCCCGCCGCTGTAATCCAGTTGGTTGCCATGTATTTTAGCTTTTAAACCGTGTTTTGCACCTGCTTCTAATAGGCGGGCGGTTTCCTCAACGCTAAAAAAGCCTTTCTCACAAAACACATCTATATAATCAGCCAATCCTTCGGCGGCAATGGCAGGCAACATTTCTTCAAAAATCAACTTTAAATAGCCTTCGTGGTTTTGTTTGTACTCGGCAGGGTAGGTATGGGCACCCAAAAAGGTAGCTTTTACAGGGATGGGGGCTTTTTCTTTTAACCTTTTCACCACGCGCAGCATCTTTAGCTCATCGGCAACAGTGAGGCCGTATCCGCTTTTAACCTCAATGGCACCGGTACCTTTGCTTATCAACTCTTGCAAGCGCATCCAAGCGGCATCAAACAATTCGTCTTCTGTGGCCTGTTGCAATCGTCTTGCTGAGTTCAGGATGCCACCGCCTGCTGCTGCAATGTCTTCATAAGTAGCACCTTTAATTTTCATTACAAACTCCTCTTCGCGGGTGCGGGCAAACACAATGTGGGTGTGGCTATCAACAAACGTGGGTAGTACCAGTCGGCCTTCCGCATTTATCTGATTTGAAGAGCTGATGATTTGAGCGTTTGGTGATTGTTCTAAATCAGCCATTGCTCCAAATTCTTTTATAATCCCATCCTCAACTAACAAATAGGCATTATCAATGTGGGCAAAATCGGCCATTGCTGCGCCGCGTTTTACAGTAATTTCAGACGAAAGAACCCCGTAAAGGGATTTTATATGGGTGATTAAAAGTGAAGACATAGTTTATGCCTTCAAAATTAAGCAAAAAGTAATTGGGCTACCCTATGGGGCCGCCTACACGATTGTATAGCATGGCAGGATTAATGGGGCGTTTTTTGCCTAAACGCATCCGTTGGGCATTGCGTACCTCTTCATAGCCGTTGGTTTTTAAAAACTCAATACCTGCTGTGCAATCAACGGGAAGGATAAATACTTCGTGGGTTTGGGTGCGTAATTGCATGAGTGCTGTACCTGCTTGTGGAGTAACAGCAACAATCAATCCCTCTGACAATGAGGGCAGGTAAAATCCTTCTACCTCGCCGTTGTTTTCATACACCATTGCGGTTTGCAAGTTTTCATCAATGCGATACCAGCGGTTTTCGCCATACGCTTGTTGGTCTAACTCGTATATACGGGTCAGGTGTTTAGTTTCAAAGGGTTTAATATTGGGCGAAGGTGTAATTTCTTTTAAACTGCCTTTGTAAAAAAGGTATTCGGTTTCTATTTCAAACCCCAAGCGTTTGTAAACGGGCTCGCCCATTGGGGTGGCAATCAGGTAAACGGTTTCAAAGCCTTCGGCTTGCAACATATCTACCAAGTACTTTGTGATGATACCGCCCAAACCCCTGTTACGGTGTTGTGAGTGAACGATGACCAACGCCAACCAAGCGGTGTCTTTGTGGCGGATGGCCGAACCTGTACCTATGATTTCACCGTTTTCAACCACTTTTACGGGGCTGCAATGCGGCGAATTGAGGTAATAGGTTACGTTGGGAGTAATATCGCCCCAATCGGGGGGCTGAATTTCAGTTAAGCGGGTAATGTCTTCGGGTTGTAAAGGGAGTATGTCCATAGTTTCAATACAAAAATAAGCCTTATGCCAAGTGAAGTATAGGACAATACGGTATTTGCATTGACTTTGATGAGAAGTTTATAATGCGGGGTTAAACCCCGCGTTGTTAAAATTACTCTATCGAGCCGACGGGCTTTATATCCGTCGCTATTGATAATTATTAGCTATTTGATTTGACGTTATTCTCTAACCATGATTTGATTTGCTCAAACTTATCCGTACCGTTCGCTATTCGTATCACAAAGTCATACTTCTCAGCTTGGGTTGCGGTTATATCAAGGTTATTATTCAATAGTATCAATCGCAGCAATACATATCCGGTTCTCTTATTACCATCTACAAACGGGTGATTGTTTAAAATACTTTCAATAATGGCAGCAGCTTTTTCAATAGCAGAAGGGTATAATTCATGTCCGTCAAATGTTTGAAACGGCCTTGAAATGGCTGCATCTACTAAGCCTCTATCTCTAATCCCGTCCGCTCCACCAAACTCTTTTATTACCCTTGTATGGATAATCAATACTTCCTCAAAAGTTATCATTGGGCAAGTTTTTGTAAAAGTTCCCTGTCTTCTTCTAATATGCGGGTAATCAAAGAGTTGTCGTTACCTGTTTTTCTGGATTTTGCTTCAATATCCCTTAGCACAACCAATATCTCTTCTAATACGGTATCAGGGATATTGTCCAATACTTTTTGAATTTCGAGTTTAAGTTCGTTGTGACTCATTGTACTTCAAATATACAATCCTTTTATGGCTAAAGTTTGCCCCTTGCCTATCTTTGCCTTATGGATATACAACAAATCTTATCCAAGCCTGTACAAAAGGGTAAAAATGTTTTTATAGCTCCCAATGCTACCGTTATAGGTAATGTATCGTTGGGCGATGAATGCTCTGTGTGGTTCGGGGCGGTACTAAGAGCCGACAGTGATTCGATTACTATCGGACACCGTACCAACATTCAGGATAATGCGGTGATACATGTTGATCTTAATGAGCCGGCTACCATCGGCAACGATTGCATTATCGGCCACCTTGCGCTGGTGCACGGGGCTACGATTGGAGATAATGTGTTAGTGGGAATGCACAGTACCGTGATGAACGGGGCTAAGGTGGGTGATTTTAGTATTATAGGCGCAAATGCCTTAGTACCTGCTGGCATGGAGATACCTGCCTTTAGCATGGTAGTGGGCACACCTGCTAAAATTGTGAAAACCCTTACCCCCGAACAGATAGAAAAGGTGAAACGCAATGCCGCTGTATATGTAGAGTTGGCAAAGGAGTACATGGAGTTTTATAAGTAAGTTTTTGATTTGTTGATTTATAGATTGATGAACAAGTTGCTAAGCCGGAAGATTAATAAACAATACCTTGAAGCTAAATAAAAATAAATACGAAAGCGAGATGCAGGTGCGGCCGGATGATATTGATATGTTCCGCCATGTACACAGCAGCCGTTATATTGATTATGTGTTGGCTGCCCGCTACGACCAAATGGCACGTTGCTACGGTATGCCGATGGAAGAGTTTTTGCAAAACGGTTTCGGGTGGGTGATTGTGGCTACACACATGGAATTTAAGCGTCCGTTAAAATTGGGCGATTATTTTGTAGTGCGTACCCAACTTGTTCACTTTGAAAAGCATACTGCCAAGGTTGATTTTGAAATACTAAAGAAAGAGGGGATGAAATTGTGTTGCACAGGGCATTTTGATTATACCATGATTGATATGGCTACCGGACGTGCAACGGTGATGCCCGATTGGATTGTTGAACGCTACAGCCTGCCCGAATAGATGAATTATTTTGTAATACAGTGCTACGGCAAAGAGCGAATATTACGCGAGGCAAAGTTTTGTGTACTCTCGTTGTTGAAATACATACAAGGGCAGGAGGAGTATCAGATAGTTTTATATACGGATAAACCTGCCTTTTTTGAGGATATAAAAGAGTTTGTGGTGTGCGAACCGTTATTGCCTGAAACAGTGCAGCAGTGGAAAGGCGAGCACAATTTTGTGCACCGTGTGAAAATACAGATGCTGTTGGACTTTGCATCCAAATACAGCGGCAAGTTTATTTACTTGGATAGCGATACGTGGTTTAAACAATCGCCTGTTGGGTTGTTTGCCCAAATTGACGGTAGCAATGCGTTGATGCACTTGCCCGAAGCCCAATTGAAAAGCAATGCCAACCCGATAATTAAAAAGATACACCGTTTTGTAAAGGCCAATACGTTTGCGCTTACAAATGGTGAAAAAGTAAGCATACCCCCTGATTATTTTATGTGGAATGCAGGGGTGATTGGTTTACATACCGATGCACGGTCTGTTATGGAAAAGGTGCTGCAACTTACCGACGCTATGTTGACAGCCTACCAAAAACACGTGATGGAGCAACTGGCATTTTCATACTTTTTACAGAAGGAGTTTACCACCCGCCGTTGTGATGATGTGATTGAACATTACTGGCCGTATTGTGCCGTTGCTGAACAACCCATGATTGATTTGTTTAATGGGTTGGAAGGTAAAACCATAGCTGATAAAATAGCGGCCGTTACAGGCTTTGATTGGGGTTTTACTGCGGTGAAACCAGTGAAGAAAAGTTTTTGGCAACGCTTATTGAAGAGACAATAATTTCTAAGCCCGAAAAAAGATTGATTTCAGGCGGAGGGGGACTGGCCTATTTATTAGTAAGCCTTGCGGTAAATAAAGATCTAATTCACCACCTTATTGGCGCAATACGAACTTGCAAACGCATTGGGTTTGGCTTTAAAAATAAAGCCCATGCTTAAAATGTAACCCATAGCCTCGCTAAGTGCGCTATTCGACTTAAACTGCGGGCTGGTATTAATATCCGCATGCACCTCAAGCTCTACGTTGTATTTGTCCAAAAGGTTACACAATTGGTAGGCTGCGTCAATTGATTTTGCCACCTCATTAAGCATACGCTCTTTTACGGTAATCCCTGCTTTTTGCTTATCGGTTTTGATAAACATAAAGCCGCCGCGCTTTTCACGTACAAACACAATTACGGTGGCGTATTCAATCGTTTCGCCATACACCTGTGAGTCGGTACCTATGCACACCTTTAATTGGTTGCCCATAGTCCGTTCATTTAAAATAGTTGTCTCCACTTCGGTCAAGATGTCCTCGCCGAGCTTTGAGCCGTCAAGTTTTCTCCACATATCCCCAAAGATAGCAGAATACGTCACTTTTCAAACATCAAATTATTGTAAACCAAAAAGATGGGTGAATAACTATGTGGATATCGATAGGCTTCGATTTGCAGTTTTAAGGGGTATAAAAGGTTGTTTGCAGCCACTACTCGGCAGGTTGAAACCTACATTTTTTTAGAATAACCCTAAAAATTGATGATGTTACATAGTTGCTGAATAATTAGCATTTTAAGCCACGAAGACGCTAAGGCACAAAGTATCATAATTAGCGACTTCGCGCCTTTGTGACAAATAAGAAACTTATTTATGGAGGTAAGATTATAAATAATTGTTTGCGGGCACTACTAGGTAAGTTGAAACATACATTTTTTGAGAATAACCCTAAAAATTAATTACGTTACCTGGGATTGTATAAGTAGCAATTTTAGCCACGAAGACAGTAAGGCACAAAGTAGCATAATTAGCGACTTCGCGCCTTCGTGGCAAATAAGAACTTATTTGCAGTGGTAAGATTATAAATAGTTGTTTGCGGGCACTACTAGGTAAGTTGAAACCTACCGTTTTTGATAATTATATACTTGTGAAAACTTGAAAGATTAGGGCGTATATAATAGTATTTATAGCCACGAAGACGCTAAGGCACAACGTACTCTAATTTGCGACTTCGTGCCTTAGCGGCAAAATGAATGGCTGTTTGATAACAAAAAATCCGAAACACATCAATTGCGTTTCGGATTTAGAATATAGATTTTATAACTTTTAAACCCCTAGTTTCTTAAACCTAACCCTTGTAGGTTGGGCATCGCCAAGGCGTTTCTTGCGGTTCTCTTCATAATCGCTAAAGTTACCCTCAAACCAATACACCTGTGAGTTACCTTCAAAAGCCAATATATGCGTAGCTACACGGTCAAGAAACCAACGGTCGTGACTAATAATTACCGCACAACCTGCAAAGTTTTCAAGGGCTTCTTCAAGAGCACGCAAAGTGTTTACGTCAATATCGTTCGTAGGCTCATCCAGTAGCAACACATTACCGCCGTCTTTCAACGTAAGCGACAAGTGCACACGGTTACGTTCACCACCCGATAGTACTCCCACTTTTTTACTTTGGTCGTTACCGCTAAAGTTAAACTTAGAAATATAAGCGCGTGAGTTGATTTGTTTATCGCCCAGCATCATGGTGTCCGTTCCGCCTGCAATTACCTCAAACACTGTTTTATCAGCATCCAAACCGTCGTGGCTTTGGTCAACATAAGCTGTTTTCACCGTTTCACCCACCTTAAACGAGCCTTTATCAGGTTGTTCCAAACCCAAAATCAATTTAAACAAGGTAGTTTTACCTGCGCCGTTAGGGCCAATAACCCCCACAATCCCCGCTTTTGGCAGGTTAAAGTTCAAATCTTCAAACAACAACTTATCGCCAAAGGCTTTGCTCACCCCTTGCGCTTCAATTACCACATCACCCAAACGAGGCCCCGGTGGGATGAACAACTCAAGTTTGGTTTCTTTTTCTTTGCTCTCTTCACTCAACAACTTATCGTATGCAGCCAAACGAGCTTTACCTTTCGCCTGACGTGCCTTAGGAGCCATACGCACCCATTCCAACTCACGCTCAAGGGTTTTCTGACGCTTGCTTTCGGTTTTTTCTTCCTGCGCCATCCGTTGTGATTTTTGGTCTAACCAACTGCTGTAGTTACCCTTCCAAGGAATACCCTCGCCTCGGTCAAGTTCCAAAATCCATCCGGCCACATTATCCAAGAAATAACGGTCGTGGGTAACAGCAATTACAGTCCCTTTATAGCTTTGCAAGAAATGCTCCAGCCACAATACGCTTTCCGCATCCAAGTGGTTGGTAGGCTCATCCAGCAACAAAATATCGGGTTCGCTTAGCAACAAGCGGCACAATGCCACACGACGGCGTTCACCGCCCGATAACGGTTTTATCAAACTATCACCTTCGGGGCAGCGCAACGCATCCATTGCAATCTCAAGGCGGTTGTCAAGCTCCCACGCATTGTAAGCATCAATCTTTTCCATCAGTTCGCCTTGCTTCTCAATCAACTTCATCATTTCATCCTCCTCAATCGGCTCTGATAGTTTCAGATTCACAGCTTCGTATTCGGCCAGTACATCCACAATGTGCTGTACGCCTTCCTGCACAATTTCTTTAACGGTTTTGGTTTCGTCAAGTTTAGGCTCTTGTTCCAAATACCCTACTTTATAACCCGGGCTAAAAACAACCTCACCGTTATAGTTTTTATCTATACCTGCAATAATTTTAAGCAGGCTTGATTTACCTGAACCGTTCAAACCCAGCACGCCTATTTTGGCACCGTAAAAGAATGACAGGTATATGTTTTTAAGTACTTGCTTTTGAGGGGGGTAAATTTTGCTTACACCCGCCATTGAAAAGATAATTTTTTCTGACATGGAATTAGGTAGCTATATGAATGCAAAGTAAAGGGGATTTTACGTAAGTGGGATGATTTTCTTAAACTCAAACCCAACATACCGTTATAAAAGGGTGTTGTATTATTTTTGTTACACTAATGCCCAACAAACTGGTAGAATATTTCAGGCAGATAATGCCGTTGAGTGATAGCGAGGCGAAGGCTATTGAAGATAGCATGGTGCTGAAATCATTTAAAAAGGGAACTGTTTTATTGAGTGAGGGGCAAATTAGTACTGAGTGCTACTTTGTGTGGGAAGGCTGTGTGCGCCAATATTATTTGGTGGAGGGGGATGAAAAAACCAATAACTTTTTTACAGAGGGGCAATGGGTGATTTCATTGAGCAGTTTTATGCAACAAGTACCTGCCGACCATTTTTTTGTTTGTGCCGAGGATACAATACTGGTGGTGGGTAATACAGAACGCGAGAACGATTTGTATGAACAGTTTCCGAAGTTTGAAACCGTAGCCCGTAAAGTAATGGAAAGGGTAGTGGTGGAACACCAGCAACGGATGGCTTCTTATATTACCGATACGCCGGAACAACGGTACTTGAAACTGTTGGAGGGTAGGCCTGACATTGTGCAACGCATACCGCAATACCAAATTGCTGCGTATGTAGGCGTGAAGCCCGAATCGTTGAGTAGGATACGGAAACGGTTGTTTGAAGCCCGTTAATTATCGAGGGGTACTATTAAATCCTTTCACTATTAATCGAATAGCAAATACCAACTCAAACAAGCCACCGGGAATAGAAAGGTATAAACTGACGGGTAATCCTACCATCTCAACAATTGAACCTACGGCAAGCAATATATAACCACCGATACCCCACATTGCCATGTAACGGGGAATAATCTGTTGTTGTTGCAAGAACTTAAAAAATGGTAAACTACCAACACCTAATACCAGCATGGAGGTTTGATAAGTCCAAAAAATGGCACTTTTGGCAGTAGTGGCATTGCTTGAATTGGTAAAGTACAGCACCGTGGCGGCAATAACAATAAATCCCGATGCTTCTATCAAACGGGTGATGCGGTAGGCTTTTGTTATTGCTGAATTTAAGTATGAAAGCGTGTGGTGTGTTAATACCCCTATCAGCCCGACGCATAAAGCATTTACGAACACCAGTATTGCCCCGATAATAAGTGAGTTGTTGTTTATTGCAGGGCTGTTTAGTGCTTTGGTGATAAATCCATCGGCGGTGCTGTAGGCAAAAAACGGGGCGATAAACAGTATGCCGATATACAGGGCGTTTTTTTTGTGTGCGTTCATTTGAGTTTGATTAATGGTACAAAGCTATTGACCACATTTTTCAAGCTCATTGATTTGGGTTAAGAAAAGGGAGGGGATTAAATGGGATTGAAATCCCATTTTGTTAAGATTACCGTATGCAAAGGGACTTAAGTCCCTTTGCATACGGTAATTTCAAAAGCGGTGGATTAAAATCCACTCAATATTAATTAAGTCGGCATTAATTAATGCCAATCGTGACGGCAAAACCTGCACTGTTTTGCAAGCGGAGTTCGAGCAAGTTTACCGCATTCAGGACAAAAATTAAGTAAAGGATGGTTAGGGTTCTCGCTTAAAACTCGCAGCGCAGTTTTGTGTTCAAACGCTTCGATTCCGTCTTTTAAAAGCCTGAGAGTGCTTTCAGGATAAGTCGGTTTCAATTTACCAACTCTGAGGTAAAAATTAATCCAATGGTGTTTATTACCATTGCTCGAAGCCCTTTCGCTAATACCCCTTTCGGTATAAAACTTTGATTATGAGTCTCTTTCATCCAATGTAAGTAGTTCTTTACAATGGTAAAATACATACCAAATGGTTTCCCTATCTAATTCCATTGTTCAAAACAAACTTTTAGCAATAGCCCCTTCATGTTCCAACAATAGTCGTTTTTTATCCAAGCCCCCTGCATAGCCCACTAAATCGCCATTAGAACCAATCACCCGATGGCAGGGTATTATTATCCCAATCGGGTTTTTGCCGTTGGCACTGGCTGCTGCCCGTATTACTTTTTCATCGCCCAAGCGTTTAGCCATTTCGTTGTAGCTAACCACTTTGCCGTAGGGTATTTTTATTAACTCACCCCATACCTTTTTCTGAAAATCAGTTCCCGCAGGTTGCAAAGCAACTGTAAATACAGTTCGTCGGTTAGCAAAGTACTCGCCCAACTCAGTAATACATTGTTGTATTACAGGGGTAGGGAGTGCTTCAGGCAATGTTTCTTCATCCCCTTTGTAAAAATCAATACGGGTAATGTGGGTTTCGATACCTGTAATGGCTATTAACCCAATGGGTGAGTGATAATATGCAGTATGTGTAACCAATGCGCTGCTAATATCGGAATATTTTAGCGGCTTAATTGTTATCGTTAGTAGTTGCCGTAAGTGGTATTTTACCCAATTGACGGATGGTGAAATATCCTACTATCAAAAACGCAGCAAAGGCAATGGTAATTGCCCAAACGCGCGGGTAATCCATCGGGTGCAAAGTGTACGAAAGTATATCTTTTGCCAAACCTGTGGGGTTGGTTACAATATCCCAGCTGTTCCATCGTTCATAACGGCCAAGGTAAATGCCAAATCCTGTAAGCAACATACTTATTACTACAAATACCCATCCCGTTAGTTTATTAAACGTGTTGCTGATAACACTTTGCATATCGGCCAGTGATACAAAACCTAACATTAAACCCGTCCAAGCAGCACTTAGTAGCATCAGCAAATCAAACCAGTAGGGGATACCTGCCCGTTGTTTCAGGTGGAATAAATCAGTAAGTATATAAGGTGCATTGGGAAAGAATAATAACCAAAGTGAGGCTGCGGCAGTTATTACCAACAGGTTTTTACGATTTGAAGCACGATAAGCCAATAAAGTACTGATAACGTAGGGGATAAAGGCTAAAAACAAATTCCAAACAAGAAAACGGAAATGCCCCGTTCCTGTGAGGGTAACCCTTGTGAAGATAAGTCCGAAACTGATGGCAAGTGATGCGGCCAGCCAAAAGGCTACTTTGGCGCGGTGGGTGTTTACTAAAAAGTTGATGAAGTTTTGCATGGGTATAAGTGCAACGCAAAACCCATGCCTGATAGTATGGGTTATTTTACCATTGCATACACCAAAGCATCCAACACTTCACCATTTTTATAGATGGCTTTGCGTTGCGTGCCTTCAAAACGGTAGCCTGCATTTTCAAGTACAGTGGCTGATGCACGGTTGTTTTGAAACACAATGCCGTATATGCGCACTAAATCGGTATTTTCAAATGCGTAATCAGTAAGTGCTTTAACAGCCTCGGTAGCAATACCTTTGCCCCAATGGGTTTCGCCCAGCCAGTAACCAATTTCAGCACTCAGGCGGTGCACATCGTCCTTTAACAACAACGATATTATACCTGCTGCCTCACCGTTAATTTCAATGGCATTTACCATGTCTTTATTTTCAGGGGATAACATGGCTGAAATAAACGCGTCGGCGTGAGTTTTCAGGTAAGGGCTGGGAAAACGGTCGCGCATATTATCGGCTATTTGCGTGTTGTTGCCATATTTAGCAATGCTTTCGGCATCCGCCGGTTGTAGCGGACGTAGTTTACATTTTGTTAGGGGTAGGTTTATCATTGCTCGCTCAGGGCTATTATTTTATCAAATTCAGCAGGGGTAACTGCGCTAACCGACAACCTGCCCAAACGTGCCAATTGCATGGTTGCAAGCTCAGGAGTTTCTTTAATTGTGGCAAGACTCACAGGAGTTTTCAGTTTTTTGTGCGGGGCTAAGTTAACTGCCACCCAGTTTACATCATCAGTGGTAGGGTCTTGGTAAGCCTCTTTTGCAACTTTTGCAATACCCACAATATGCAGCCCCTCGTTGCTGTGATAAAACAATACCAAATCTCCCTTCTTCATGCTGCGCAGGTTGTTGCGGGCAGCATAGTTGCGCACCCCGTCCCAAAAGGTTTCTCCGTCTTTCTCCAATTGCTCCCAGCTATACTTAAAAGGCTCTGATTTAACCAGCCAGTAGTTCATCTCTTTTTTTGCCATGTTGCGAAGTTAAAAATTTGTTGCAGAGTTTTAATGATGCCATCTTACTCGCTTACCCCGATAATCAAAATGTACCATTTGTTTGCTTGCAAAGCCTTTCATCTTTTTGTAAGTGCCAACTCCACCGCTATCGCCTACTATTTTTTTATCAAGTATATCAAATACTAAATCAACATCAGCAGTGTTGCTTTTTCCATCGTTATTTACATCTAAAACAATCACATCAATAGCATTGCCATGCAAGTGTTGGCTATAGGGTTTAGCCCCGCTTTTAAGTTTCACCAATACACTGTTGAACCATTTAGGACGTCTGCCGCTAACCACATAAAGGTTTGGTGAATAGCCGTTACTTTTTAGAGTGTCTTTTAGCTGAAGGTAATAGCCAAGTGTTTTGGGGTTTACCTTTGATGTATCCGTAAGGTAAAAAAAGCCACAGGTGGCAATTATCATTGCGCCCGCTATTGTCCACAGTAAAACCTTTAGCACTTTTTTTACCATGTGTCGAAGTTAGAAATATCGGGATATAAAAAACCGGATATAAACAAAAAATCCCGCCTTGCGGGCGGGATTCTTATAACGTAGCGAATGAATAATAAGATTATTCTTCGGTGTTGTTTTCTTCAGTTGAAGCGTCTTCTGATTTCTCAACACGAGCCTCAGCATCTTTTTGCAGTTTTTCTGCTTTTTTAGCTGCTGTTTTCTTTTCTGATGATTCAAGTTGTGCTTTTAGTGCGCTCAATACATCAATATCGCCAAGGGTTGATTTTTCAGTGTTTTGGTTGATTTTCTTAGCCGCTTTAGAAACTGCTTTTTCTTCCTTCACTTTTTTATCATCCGCATCTGCCTTTTTCACTTTCTCTTCTTCTTTCCAAAGCGCAGTGTGAGATACTGTAATGCGACGGTTTTCTTTGCTAAACTCAGTTACTTTAAACTCAAGTACTTCGTCTTCTTTGGCGTTTCCTTTATCAGCTTTTTGAAGTTGTTTCACAGGTGCATACCCTTCAACACCGTAAGGTAGTGCAATGGTTGCACTCTTATCACCGATTTTAAGCACAGTACCTTCGTGTACTGAACCTTCGGGGAATAAGGTTTCAAAAGTATCCCATGGGTTTTCATCCAACTGTTTGTGGCCAAGGCTCAAACGGCGGTTTTCTTTGTCAACTTCCAACACCAATACTTCAAGCTCTTGATCTTTCTTCACAAACTCAGCAGGGTGTTTAATTTTCTTAGACCATGAAAGGTCAGAAACGTGCAACAAACCATCAACACCTTCTTCCAACTCGATGAATACACCGTAGTTAGTTAGGTTACGAACGATACCTGTGTGGCGGCTGCCCACAGCATATTTCTCTTCGATATTAACCCAAGGATCTGGTGAAAGTTGTTTGATACCCAATGACATTTTGCGCTCGTCTTTGTCAAGTGTCAATACAACAGCTTGTACTTCGTCGCCCACTTTCATAAAGTCTTGTGGGTTGCGCAAGTGTTGGCTCCAGCTCATTTCTGATACGTGTATCAAACCTTCGATGCCGGGGGCAATTTCAAGGAATGCACCGTAATCAGCAACGGTAACAATTTTACCTGTTACTTTAGCTTCAACTTTAATCTCTTCAGGAAGGTTATCCCAAGGATGTGATTGAAGTTGTTTCAAGCCCAATGAAATACGTTTCTTGTCGTCGTCAAAGTCAAGAACAACAACATTGATTTTTTGGTCAAGCTGCAATACCTCTTCTGGGTGGTTGATACGTCCCCATGAAATATCGGTAATGTGCAACAAACCGTCAACACCACCCAAATCAATAAACACACCAAATGAGGTCATGTTTTTAACAACACCTTCCAATACCTGACCTTTTTCAAGTTTAGAAAGTATGTCTGATTTTTGAGCTTCAATATCGTCTTCGATAAGAGCTTTGTGTGAGATTACAACGTTTTTGAACAGTTGGTTGATTTTAACAACTTTAAACTGCATGGTTTGACCCACGTACACATCGTAATCACGGATGGGTTTAATATCTATTTGAGAGCCGGGAAGGAAGGCATCCATACCCATAACATCAACCACCAAACCGCCTTTTGTGCGTGATTTGATGTAGCCGGTAACGATTTCATCGTTCTCGTGGGCTTTGATGATGTTTTCCCAAGCCCTTTCGCCAATAGCTTTCTTACGAGAAAGAACCAATTGGCCAAGTTTGTCTTCTTTAGTTTCAAGCAATACTTCCACTTCGTCGCCAACTTTAATATCTGGCAAATCGCGGAATTCAGTACGGGCAATCAAACCGTCTGATTTAAAGCCGATGTTCAGAACAATGTCTTTGTCGTTAATAGCCACAACTTGGCCTTTAACAAGTTCGCCTTCGTTAAGTTGGCTCAAAGTGTCTGAATAAAGGTTTTCTAGCTTTTCCCTTTCAACGTCAGAGTAGCCGCCAAATCCTTGGTCGTCCATACTCCAGTCGAAGTCAGCGGGAGCTGCGGGTGCAGAGGCAGTTTTTACCTCTTTAGGTTGTGCAACCTCATTGGCAGTTACTTCTGCGTTAGGCTGCGGGTCAAGAGTTTTGTTTTCTTCTGTCAAATTATTAATCCTCCTTTGGGGGGCGGCAAAGGTAGAAAAAATATGGTAAAAACCAAATTTTAACTGATAGTTTTTGAGGCTTTTAGGGCTTTACAGAGACATAGTTTTCTACGCCCTGCACTAATGCTGCTTTTTCCACTATCCCTGCCTTTTGTTCATTAAGCAAAATTGATTGACGCAATAAGGGTATTACCTTATCATAATCAACATCTTTGATATCTTTAAAGGTGATGCTTTTTATCTGTTTGTTGGGTGTTGTATCTAACAAATTAAACGGGTCGTTTATTTCTGCTCCGTTGCAAAAACAAAGCGATACGCCGTTATCATGGGCATATACATAACACAGGCGACCGTGATGGTAATAGAACGGGAAGTTGTAGGCTATTTTTTCCGTAATGTTTTTTGAACATGAAAATATAAGTTGGCGCAGAAAACCAACCATGCCCGCATTTTTATTATTTGTAGCTAAAATGTACTGTTCAATGGTATGCATTGTGTTTTGTTTTGAAAAAGTGTAAAGAACAAACAATCAAAAATAACAAAACCGATAATTAGTTGCTACACCTGTGTAAAAGTGGTTTAAAAGTTTGTAACACAAGCGAGCACAATCGGTTTATGCGATAACGATGATGTGTGAAAGAAAAGTATAAGGGTGTGCGTGTAAAATTTAGCAATAGGCCAGTTTTGAGCTTGCAGTTTCTGATTGTTGAGTAGTTTGTTGAAGTATTGAAAGTACAAAATCTGCATTTACATCTCGTAGTGAGTTGAAATGAATGTGTGTTTCGTTTTGAGTGTCGGCCGGTTGCAATGTGTTTGTGTCTTGCAGCAAATGAGCATTGCAAAACGACAAAGAAGAGCCTTTAGTTTCTTTATTAATGTAACATAGCCCTCCGTTCAGGTAATAATAAGGGGTGTTTCCACTCATGTCTTCTTCAATAAGCGGCGAGAATGATAAAATAATCTCCCTCAAGTAACCAAAAATGGCAGCCTGTGTGTTTGAGCATCCCTTTATGTAGTTTTCAATAGCAAGCATAGTCTTTCAAATATTTATAGTTTTCCAAAAAACCGGAGTAAGCAATTTCAGCTTAGTTAGTTATTCTTATACTTCAAAAATATTTGATGAAGGGCTAAAATATTTGTAGCGAGGGGTAAAAAGTTTTAAAGTTTGCATTGTAAATCAGGTATTTCTACCTGAAACAGTTGCCTTTTTGCGTCATCCAAGGCAAAATCACATAGTTCAGCCGCCCTGCAATTACGGCAGGATCCTTTTTCACAAGGGCTTCTGCTTCTTCTTTGGTGGGCACATCCAATACCAGCACGCCGCGCCAGTCACCATCTTCCATAAAAGGGCCTGCAACGTTCAGTAAACCAATGTTGTAAAGGCTGTCTAAGTGGTTTAAATGCTGTGTTTGGATACGTTTAGCTGTGGTTGAATCGTGAGTGCGGTTGCTGCCTTTGGTGTACATTACAAATATGTATTGTTTAAGACCGTTTTCGCTACTATCTGTTGATGTTTGCGCGAATGATTTTGTAAATGATGCTAAAAACAGCAGAGTAATAATGGTGATATTTTTTATGTAATTCATAGGGGTATTTTTTTAAAAATCTAACGGAAGATTATCAAAATTACCGGAACTCATTAAAAGTAATACGGTGTTGTTTTCAATTACTGAATGCAGGTAACGGTGCAACATTTTACTTTCGGTATATACTTTTATGCTACCTCCAAAGGCTTCTGCAACGGTTTCAATATCCAACGGGGGCATTTTTTTCAATTCAAGCACGTGTTCATTAAAAAACACAATAGCATCATCGGCTTGTGTGAGTGTTTGGTGGTACTGCGAAAGGAAACTTTTGTTAAGGCTGCTAAATGTATGCAACTCAAAACAAGCTACTACTTTGTGGTTGGGGTATTGTTGTTTTACAGCATCTACAGTAGCTTTAACTTTTGAGGGTGAGTGGGCAAAATCCCTGAAGGCTACTAAGCTGCCGGTGTCTTTAATTTTCTCGAGCCTGCGCGCAGTACCTCCAAAGGTAGAGATGGCGGTATAAAAGTCATCATCACTAATCCCAAGTTGGTTGCATAAGTGTTTTGCACCAGCCATATTTTGCAGGTTGTGAAGGCCAAATACTTGTAAAGGCAGTTTACCAGTTTGGGTGATTAAAAAGGTTTGCCCGTTTTCAACAGTATGGGGTAATGCTTCGTAGGCAAATAATTGTAGTCGGTTTGTGTGCGGTGCTACCAGTTTTTGTAAATGCTCGTCGGCAGCATAGTAGGCAAGGGGAGCGCCGTCGGGCAGTTGGTTGATAAACAATTCAAACTGATGCACATATCCTTCAAAGGTTGGAAATACGTTGATGTGATCCCACGCTATGCCTGTAAGTTGTGCAATATTGGCGTGATACACCAAAAACTTCGGTCTCGGGTCGATAGGAGAGGTGAGGTACTCATCGCCTTCCAAAATCACTATTGGAGCATCACTCATGCGTACCATGCGTTCAAAACCATCAATAGCTGAACCTACCAAATAATCAAACTGTTTGCCCAAAGTGTGAAACACGTGCATTATCATGGCTGTGGTAGTGGTTTTGCCATGACTGCCTCCAATTACCACGCGGGTTTTGTTTTTACTGTGTTCGTAAATAAACTCAGGGAAGGAGTAGATGGGTAATCCCAACTCTTTGGCTTTTTGTAATTCAGGATTATCAGCACGGGCGTGCATACCTAATATAACGGCATCAACCTGCGAGGTGATTTTTTCGGCAAACCACCCGAAGGTTTCGGGCAATAAGCCTTTTTCTTTAAGACGGGTAAGGGCAGGGTCAAATATTTCATCGTCGCTGCCTGTAACGTTGTGGCCTTGGGCTAATAAATCGAGGGCAAGGTTGTGCATTACCGCACCGCCAATAGATATAAAATGGTAATTCATTCTGTTTACAAATATGTATAAAATGGCGGGTAACTAATTAAGATTAATACCTAATAAAACTCCCGCCCAAGGTTGGTGCTGGTAAATCCAATTGTTGCGGTTTTTATCCAACAGTTTATCGGCTCCAATGGCAATACCAACGTTTACAGAACCAACATCAAATATACCTGCAATACCGGCATTTGCTGTCAATCCCTCATATTCATAATTAATCGCCCCTTTCATAAATTCAGGTCGCATGGTGGCTGCGGCAAACCCAAAGAATACTCCGTAACCGATTCCTGTTTTTTGTGAGTAACGATACTGCTTTCCGTTAGCTCCTTTATTGTATCCCAGTTTATATAAATCGTGACGACGACCCACATAAAATGCCAAGTGAAAGTTTGCATCTAACTGTACAGGAATACCTGATTCGGCAGGCCTTATTTTAAAAGGTACGGTAAAAGCATCGGCATCAAAGGCATTGGCACGTATTTTAATGGGTGTTTCTTTGGGCAAGGGCAGCAAGTATGTTTTTGTGGAGGTGCTATTGTCGCTCGGTGTTATTTCCAACGAGTCGGTAAAATCTTCAATAAAAACTTTAGTACTTGTTTTGATAGAATCGGCACCGGTTGTCATTTTATAATACCCTACGGGGATTGTAGCTATTTGATAGCTTTGCCGGCACGCGGTAAATAAAAAAATGGCAGTTAAAATTGGGAATAGCGGTTTGAAGTTCATACAGGGCAGGTAAGAGTTACTTGCCAAGGTTAGTATAACAGGGCTTGAAATTGTTATTTAGGAAGCGTATTTAACAGTTGTGTGTTTACTGCCTTAAACTCGAGATATACTAATAGGAAAATGATTATGGTTTCGCCAAAAAAATAAATTATGGCAAGCGGGGTGATGCTATGCCAATGGTAAGCAAGCAACACCCATGTGAGGCAGCAATACAACAAGTTTGCCATGCAAATAACTTTTAATAAGGTTCTCCACCTATTTTTTGCTGTAAAAAAACAAACCAACGAATACAAGCAGAAAGCTACTGCTATTGCTGATAGGTAGTTCACTACTATTGGCGGCACACCAAACAATGCAGGGTTTGTTTTTATAATAGTTAACAACAGAATTGCAGTTACAAAAGCCCCAATACTATCTGCAAGAAACAACCGTTTGGGAGATGCTGTAAATTGTTGAATGGTGTTTCTAAATAGTTTCATTGTATAAATATATGACCTTCTTTTAGTTCACAAAGTTCTTCACTTGGAAATGGTAAGCGTAGCGTTTAAACGTTACGCTGTTAAAATTACAATTAAGTCCCGCTTCGCGTTGTAATCGAAAAAGCAATGGATTTTAATCCGTTGAAGACACATCCCTGTTTATTATTTTGTTCTTTCAAGCGTCCTCGCTTGAAGTTAGTTCTTTTTCGTGTCCACACGAATACTTTTTTGCAGCGAGACGCTACCAGTGAGTTTCCCGAAGCGACGACGCTTTTGGAAACCTAAGGTTCGGATTTTACTCACTTCCCGATACAAAACTTACTAAAAATATTTCCCAGCAAATCGTCGGTAGTAATGTCACCAACTATCTCACCCAAGTAGTGCAATGAGCGGCGAATATCAAAGGCCAGCAATTCGCCCGTTATGCCACTATCAAGTCCGTTTACAACGGCTTCAAGGGCTGTGGCTGTATGTTGCAAAGCCTCGTAATGGCGCAGGTTGGTAATAATGGTTTGGTCGGCAGTGTGGGTGTGGGTATTGGCGAACACCTCTAAAGAGGCTAATAACGGGGCAATATTTTTTTCTTTAGAAGATATTACTACCACATCGCCTAAATGGGCGTATTGTTGTTGCAACTGTCGGGCGTTTTGGTTTTCGGCTTTGTTGCCCACTAATAGCAGTTTGCCTGTAAAATCTTTCAGAACCCCCAGTTCGGAGGTAAGGATTTCAGGTGTTGTAGTGTTTATATCAAACAAATAGATAACAAGAGCCGCGGTTTTTATCTTCTCGTGGGTGCGGCCAATACCAATGGTTTCAATCTCACTATCGCTATGGGTGCGTATGCCTGCCGTATCAATAAACCTAAATACTATACCGTTTAGCTGCATGGCCTCTTCAATAGTATCGCGGGTGGTGCCTGCTATATCGCTCACTATCGCACGTTCCTCATTCAGCAAAGCATTTAACAGCGTGCTTTTGCCTGCATTGGGTTTGCCTGCTATTACAGTGGGGATGCCGTTTTTTATCACATTCCCCAGTTTAAAAGATTGCTTCAACCCATTCACCACTCCCAATATTTCATACACAAGGGCTTTTAGTTGGTCGCGGTTGGCAAATTCCACGTCTTCTTCGGCAAAATCCAGTTCCAATTCTATCAGCGATGCAAAGTTTACCAATCGCTCCCTAAGCATCCGTATCTTTTCAGAGTAGCCGCCGCGCATTTGGTTCATGGCGGTTTTAAGTGCGGCTTCACTATCAGCGTTTATAATATCTGCAACAGCCTCGGCTTGAGATAAGTCGAGCTTTTTATTCAGAAAGGCACGCAAGGTATATTCGCCGGGCTGGGCAAGCCTTGCGCCGCTGTTTACTAACAATTCCAATACCTTTTGGAGGATAAATTGCGACCCATGACAGCTTATTTCAGCTACATCTTCGCCTGTGTATGAATTAGGATTTTTAAAGATGGAAACCAGTACTTCATCAAGCACTGTATCACCGTCTTTTATTTTGCCAAAGTGTAGGGTATGGCTTGGCTTTTCAACCAAGTTTTTTACGGTAAATATTTTATCAAGTATGGCAAAAGTGGCATTGCCTGAAAGCCTGATAACGCCTATTGCTCCTACACCGCTGGGTGTGGCAAGGGCAGCTATAGTGTCGGCGGGGTTGTATCCTCTCACAGTATCAATCTTTCCGCAAAATTACGGGACGCAGTTGATATTCGTCAGCAGAAAGTGTGTATTCGGTTTTTACAAATTTGCCATACACCCAATTTGCCAAAAGGACTAAGGGCACAGGGGCGGCCAAGTACAACATTTGTGTGCCCAAATTATATATTCCGCTGCCGGTGTTTATAAGGTATGCCAATTCTAACACGGCTGATGCCGCCAGTATGTTTCCTCCATACACCCAAACAGCTTTGTTGGGTATCAGGTACTTTTTTTTATCAATGCGTACCTTTTCAATATCGGTGTAGGCTACAGTATAGCTGGCAAATTCTATTGCAGAGTCTTTTAGTTTTAAAATTTTATCGGTAAAGTAGCCAATGTCGGTTTTTAGTTTGTAGGTAATTTCCTGCCCTTCGTAAAAGGTATATTTCTTGCCTTTGCCCTGTTTTCCCATTATCATAAAGTTGACGGGCTGTGCCTTAGCACTAAAAAACAATGCAATTAGAGCTATTATTCCTAAAAAGCGAGGCAAACTATAGTTGGGCATCATCGTTTCTGTGGGTTATCTCCCAGCTTTTATCAGCCAAGAGTATCATACTTGCAATATACTCATCATAGGGCATTTTTTTACCCCACTCATCGGGTGCAATCATAGTAATAACGTCTTTTCCGTTTTTTCGGTATAAATGATATTGCTGGCCAACTTCAGGAGTAAAACGAAGGTCGGCTTCGTATATCCTCCTCGAAATTTCAACCCGCTCTTCAATTTTGCGCACCTGTTCCAAAATCAATTCGGCTTGTTTGCGCAGCAGCAATATTTGCTGGTTGGCGTGTTGCTGCATTGATTCGTAAGCCGTGGCCTTAATCAGCCTTTTGTCTTCGGTTTTTATCGGAGCTGAACTGACGGTAAGCGGATAAGGGGCAAACGATGCTTCGCCTTCGTACAGAGGTTTGTCTTTTTCGGGGTCTTTCACAGCATCACAAATTTAACTATTAAACAGGTGTTGTGCTATTTTGTTAGTGTGAGTATTTGAAATGAATAGAAGGGCACGCGTATCAAATTCACCTAAACAAACCCCATATTTGCATTGTTCATCATACTTAGCATGGCAAAAAAGAGTAAAAATGCCCGTTGGGGAATTATTATACTGGTGATATTTCACTTAGTAGGTTTAGCGGGGTTTAATATCCCCTCGCTTAAGCCCACGTTTATGCAGTTAGTGCCCTATCATTTATTGTTGTGTTTGGTTGTGCTGCTGGCTTTCCACCAGCCATGGAAAGGAAAGTTTATTTTAGGGGCAATATTGGTGATGCTTGCAGGCTGGGTTATTGAGTGGGTGGGGGTTGAAACGGGCAAGATATTCGGCAGTTATGACTACGGGGCTACTTTGGGGCGAAAGTATGACGGAGTGCCCCTAATTATTGGAGTAAACTGGTTTATACTATTGTATAGCAGTTTAATGCTGGCCGATATAATTACCAAACTAAACTGGCTTAAATGTGCGCTGGCAGGCATTTTTATGGTACTGATGGATGTATTGATAGAGCCTGTGGCCGTCCGTTACGACTATTGGCAATGGCACACGTTGCACATTCCCATACAAAATTATATTGCTTGGGGTGTGTTTGGCACGTTGATGGCGTTTGGTATTAGCAGTACAAAATTAAAACTGCAAAACCCTGTAGCTGTGCCGCTCTATATCATTCAACTCGTTTTTTTTATGTTGATGAACGTTTTGCTGTGAACCAAAACGATGTAGCTTTGTTTATTGATTTTGAACCGAAAAAACCATGAAAAAAGTGATAGCTTTTATAATTCCGTTAGTTATTGTTGCCGTTATAGCAATAGCATTTACACTTCCTAAAAAAAGTAGTTCAAACGTTCCTACGGGAGGCGATGTGCCCAAAACCTTTCACGAACTGAGTTTAAAAACGTTGGATGGCAAAAGCCAAATAAATTTTGCCGATTACAAAGGCAAAAAAGTGTTGTGTGTAAACGTAGCCAGCGAGTGTGGCTATACTTACCAGTATGAGGATTTGCAAAAACTTTCAGAAAGGTACAAAGATACGTTGGTGATTATTGGTTTCCCTTGTAACCAATTTGGAGGGCAAGAACCCGGTGCACCCGAAGAAATAGCTACATTTTGCCAAAAGAACTACGGAGTTACTTTTCCTTTAACTGAAAAAATAGATGTGAAAGGCGATAAGCAGCACACGGTTTATCAATGGCTTACCAAAAAACAGTTTAATGGTGTGGATGATTACACTGTTTCGTGGAATTTTAACAAGTTCTTATTGGACGAAAACGGTAAACTAATGGCTCACTTTGGTTCAAAAACCAAACCCTTTGATAACGATTTAATTAAGCTGATTGAGAAAAAGGCGCAATAATGCACGTAGTGTTTAATATAGCCATAGTTATTGCCACTTTTTTGGTAATGGAGTTTATGGCTTGGTTTTCACACAAGTATGTGATGCACGGGTTGATGTGGTATTTTCATTACGACCACCACAATGGCCGTAAAGGCTTTTTTGAGCGCAACGATGTATTCTTTCTGATTTTTGCTATACCCGGCTGGCTGTTTACCATGTTTGGTATGATGCACGGTAATGACTGGAAACTGTTTGTAGGTATCGGCATTATATTATACGGGTTGGCTTATTTTTTGGTGCACGATGTGTATATACATCAACGGTTTAAGTGGTTTAAAAACAGTAATTGGATTTATTTTAGAGCCATTCGTCGTGCCCACCGTGCCCACCACAGTCATTTGGGCAAACACAAAGGCGAATCTTTCGGGATGTTGATTGTGGGGCGCAAATACTGGAAGCAGGCAAAAGCAAGCAAATAATCCCCTTGTTTTCTTAACTTTGTGATACACCAAAGGGACGCTGTATTTTTTGAAAAAACTGTTTACTGTATATACCTTTTTACTGACGGCTGTTTTTGCTCATGCTGAGCGCTTGAACACCCTTGCCGAGATTTACGAAGAACCGGGAAAGCAAACCATTGCCCAACTTTACAAGGGCACCACCATTTATGTGGGCGAACAAAACAAAGGCTGGGTAAAAATTATTGCCGTAGTGCAAGCTGCTAAGGCAGGGTACGACGAGTACACGCTAACCCTTCCCAAAAAAACACAGTTATTTACTATCGATAACCAATTAACGGGCTATGCTTCGGGTAAACTAAAATTACCTGCGGGATATTATTATACCGATACTAAGGTGGTATTTGAGTTAGTGGGGTATATACGCATATCTGAAATAGATACTAATTGGATGGCTGAGCGAGTGTTTGCCAAAATGGTAGATTCAGCCCACAGCAATATTTCTTTTGACGAGTTAGCCCCCCGTTTGGATAGTTTTGGTTTTTTCAGCCCCTTAGCTGATAGTGGGTTTGCAGCATTTCAATTAAATGAAGTGGTGGGTATTAATTATAAAAACCCTGTACAACGTTTAAAGTTGGTGTTTTATCAAAACCGCTTGGTGGCTATTTTTCATAAATACCCGTTTTTACTAAAAACTAAAGAGGTTATTATTGTAAGCGGTAGAGAAAACCTTATTTACCTGCGCGACTTAAATGCCCGAGAGAAACGCATCTTCGGTAAATTGTTTTTAGGGGAGTAACCAAGTTTCTGCCATTGCGAGATGTGCCGAAGCAGTCTCCCACACAATGCAAACGGATTGCCACATCTGCACAAGCCTGTTTTTCTGACCGCAGGGAAGAATCTTATTTGAAATGTGTTAACAAAGCGGATTAAGCTGCTTCACTACCGTTCAGCAGTGACAGTTACCAGTGCGGTGGCAATCCTGAGCTTGCCGAAGGAGGGCGTTGGTTTCCCTTATCGGCATGAAACAACCGCTCAAACCCGATAAATACGTTATTCGTTTTTGGGTAAATACCCTGCTAAGAAATACACTAAGGGGAACAAAGTTACCCCGATTTGCCGCTCCAATACCGATTCGAAACACATGGCAAAGAAAAACATGGCCGCAATGGCCCATTGTAATACATTAGAATGCGTCATCCGTCTAAACGGCCATAGTACCACTACCAATAAAAGTAATGAGTAAATAAGCCCCATTTGCACTGCATTTTCAATAAACTGGTTATGGGGCATCACGCGGTTTTCAGGCCAAAGTACAGTATTATTACGTTCGTATTGGGTCGCCATTTCAGTGTCAAGGTCACCGGGACCAACTCCCGTAAGCGGGTGCTGCGCAATAAGCCCTCCACCTGTTTTCCATGCCTCTAAACGCATACTGAACGAGCGGTGGTTAATGTCGCCCCCGTCGCGGTTTATCTGTACATCGCGTACACTGTTAATAATCTTATTCTTAAAAGTAGGTACTGTTATATAGGCCGCCACAGGCAGTAAAGGCAAAGCCAACAAGGCCAACCATACAATTTTTTTGCGTCGGTATTTCCACACGGTGGTGATGGCCAAAATACCCAAACCGCCATACAAAGCAACCAAACCTGTGCGGGCACTTAGGATGTGGATGATGATAAAATTAAGTATCCCCAACAGGCCAAAGACAATCCTATCGCGCGTAAAAAGAACTGTTTTACCTTCTTTTAGTGCAAAAAATAAACTACTGATGATACCAAAGCTCATCAATACTCCAAAGTAAATATGCGATATACCATTGCCAACAGGCCACACAGGTACTGATTTAGATTCAATCATGCTGGCGTTGATAGCAGCAGCATTTTGCAGGTAGTTGAGGGTACTGGCGACTGAAAACAGGGTGATTACAACGTTAAAAACAAAAAATACCCACCATACCTGTTTTTTGGTCAACGGCCGCGCCGATGCAAAACCTAAGGGCAATAGCAGTAAAGGGAGTTTACGTGAACAAATCGACCACCATTTTACTTTGTCTTCACTGTACAAACCGCCGATTAAGAGCAATACCCACAATAAAATAAACAACAGGGCAGGTGGCGATAACAACTTCTTAAAGTTATCAGTGAGCTTTCCGTCAAACAGCAGGGCAAGCGCACACAATACAGTACCACCGCTCATAAAAGCGGGAGTAATCTCAAACAAAGGAAAACCAAGGCATATTGCTATACACCCGATAAAAAAGTAATGGTTTTTTAAAAATGTGAACACCTGCACAATGGGTGCAAATATAGATTATTGGGCGTAGCTGAGGGTAAGTTTTACTTTGCCCGTAAGCGGGGCACCTAATTCATTGGCTGCTGCGGGAGAAATCATCATCACTAACGATGTGTCATCAGACTCCAGCTTACCTACCACACGCACATACAGCGAACGATTATTGGCGGGGTTGGTTACCAAAATAATAGTCCCTACAGGTGCTTTGGTGTGCAGGGCAATATTCTTGTCAGCATCGGGGAAACTTTTATCAACCACCAATACCAATCCGGTTTCTTGTACCTCGTTAGTGTTACTATTATCAGTTTCGGGTGTTGATTCAGGTTCTTGCTTTTTATCACTTTTCGGTGCGTCCTTTTTAGTTTCTTTAGGGGCAGGTTCGTTTTTCTTAGGTTTCTCTTGGGCTTTAGCCTTACGGATAACCAACAATTGACCGTTAGAGATAATACTGTTATCAAGCCCGTTCAGTTCCATCAACTCCTGCACGGTAACGCCGTAATAAGTAGCTATTTTATACAGTGTTTCGCCGGTTTTCACCTTGTGCACCAAATCCTCTGTACCTTTATAGTTTCTCCAATCGTATTTCTCAACAGTCTCAGGTTCAATTTTGGTGGGTGGAACGATAATTTCTTTCTCCTCTTCCTCAATTACAGGTGTTTGTTTTTCAACAGGTTTTGGGTCGGGTTTCTTTTCTTCTTTGGTCATGGGGGCAGGTTTATCAGCGTCCACTGTCTCTTCACCGTCACCCGAAACCAAAGTGCCTTTATCGCTGATTGAAGATAGTTTTAACCCCGCAGGGGCTTTAAAGTTTTTAAGTGGAACATATAACAGTTTGCCTTGCTGTACGGCAGGCGGCATACCGGGATTGGCTTCTAATATTTCTTGGATGCTCACTTTATATACTTTGCTGAGAGCAAACAGGGTTTGGCTTTTAACAACTTCGTGGATGATAAAATAATTACCATTTTTTAAAGCTACTCCAACAGAATCTTTTGTCACATTTTTGGTGTTGGCCGCAACTTGCAAGCAAGCAAAAAAAGCAACTATATACAGTAATAGGGATTTCATAGTGTGTTTACAGTATGCAAACTTAACAGGTTGGGTACTGAAAATATTGCCTTTAAGCGTAATTTTGTGTAAGATATGCGTAGTATTATTAGCTTCTGCACACTTTTAGTTCTTGCAGTACAGGCATTTGCGCAGGATACTTCTGCCTTGCCTGTGAAGAAATTGAAAATTGTAAAGTTTTCTATACATGAGGAGATTGCCCCAAAGGCTACCCGCAAAACCATGCGCGCCTTTGAAGAAGCCGAAAGGGTAAAGGCCGACCTTATTATTTTAGACTTGAATACCTACGGGGGATTGGTTTCTGATGCCGATTCTATCCGTACACGGATTTTGAACAGTAAAATACCCGTGTATGTATTTATTGAAAACAATGCGGCATCAGCAGGTGCGTTGATTTCTATTGCCTGCCACAAAATTTTTATGCGCAAGGGGGCTACTATCGGGGCAGCTACAGTAGTGAATGAGAGCGGGGAGAAAGTACCCGATAAGTACCAAAGTTATATGCGCAGTAAAATGCGCGCTACGGCTGAAGCGAGGGGGCGCAATCCTGATATTGCGCAGGCAATGGTTGACGGAGATATTGTGGTGCAGGGAGTAAATGATTCGGGGAAAATTGTAACACTAACAACTACCGAGGCGATAAAACACGGTTTTTGTGACGGAGAGGCGGAAACGATTGAGGAGATGCTGAAACTGGCAGGTGCAACAGATTATGAAGTTGAGGAAGTGCAAGACACGGCTATGGACGGTATTATGGGCTTTTTAATGCACCCCGGTACCAGCGGTGTTTTAATGTTGCTGATATTTTTAGGCATTTATTACGAATTGCAAAGTCCCGGTTTTGGTTTGCCTACCGTGGTAGCTTTGGTGGCTGCTGCATTGTACTTTGCCCCCTTGTATTTGGAGGGCTTGGCTGCCAATTGGGAGATTTTATTGTTTATAGTGGGTGTAGTACTGGTGCTGATAGAGTTATTTGCCATACCGGGTTTTGGTATTGTGGGCATAACAGGTATAGTGGTGGTGTTTATATCGCTGGTGCTGGCGTTGGTGCGTAATGTATCGTTTGACTTTAGCTACAGTGCCCCCGGAGATTTAGGCATGGCAGCTATGCGGGTGGTGGTTTCACTGGGTGCCTTTATTGTGTTTTTGTTGTTTTTCGGGGCATCGTTTTTCCGTTCTAAATTCTTTAAACGGATGGTATTGACGGAAGATTTGGCGGACTCTAAAGCTAATACAATAGCCATTACTCCCGATAATCCTTTGATTGGTATGCAGGGAAAGTGCTTTGATAACCTACGCCCGCAAGGAAAGGTGAAAATAGGTGAAAAGATTTTTGCGGCAACTTCATTGGGAGAATATATTGAAAAGGGCAGCCTTGTGATTGTTGTGAAAGAACAAGGCGGCTTACTGGTGGTGAGGAAAGTGGAGTAAGTCTGGCCTTCGGCAAGCTCAGGATTGTCGCCACACTGATAACTGTCATGCTGTACGATAGCGAAGCATCTTATCGCGTTCGTGTGTCTATTTAACTACCCTTAGTCCCTCCTTTTCATCCAAGCAAGCCATACAGAAGGGGGGTAACCGCCGCACTGACCCCTGAATAGTCAACAGCCTTTAGAATTTCGTATTCAGAATTTAAAATTGACGATAGGGATTGCTTCGGCAGACCTCGCAATGACGAGGTATTGTTGTCATGCCAAAGAACGAGGCATCTTTGTGCAAGTTTGTTAACACACTTGCAATAAGTTTCCTTGCTGCGCTTCGGAATGAAAATTTTGGTCGTCGGCTTCTTGTTAGTGGCTTAAGATAGTAGTGCATTGGTTGCAGCAGAAATGAAGAAACGGCACACAGAGTTATTTCCTGTCTGTGTAGTGTGGGACGGTTCAAAATTTGATTCGTAGATTTTTTTAGCCACAAAGGCACGAAGACGCAAAGCATTTGCTATTAGCGTCTTCGTGCCTTTGTAGCAGATTAAAGATTAAATTAGTTGTAGCTTATTTCAACTTTTCGTATTCAGCCCACACAAAGTCAAACAGTTGTTTTATGTATTCAGGGCTAAAATCAAATTTTACACCAGCAGCAGCATAAATTTCAGGGATGGTGGCGGTATTACCCAAGCGTAGTGCGGCTTTATACAACTGCAACCCGCGCTGCGGGTTTTCGGTATAGTTTTTCCAAACACCTATTGCACCTAATTGAGCAAAGCCGTACTCAATGTAGTAAAAGGGCACTTCATAAATATGCAGTTGCTTTTGCCAAGCAGTGTTGTAGGCATCCTCGTACCCGCTCCAATCCGTAAGCCCCGTACCAAATTCAGCAAAAATCTGCTTCCATGCCTCGGTACGTTCAGCAGCGGTGTGGGTTGGGTTGGTATATAGCCAATGTTGGAATTTATCTACCGTAGCAATCCAAGGCAGGGTTTTAATCACCCCTTCCAGTTGCTCGGCTTTGGCGCGGCGCAGTTCGGCAGGGTCTTTTATAAACTCATCCCACACATCCATGCTTATCAACTCCATGCTCATGCTGGCAAGTTCAGCCACTTCGCTTGGGCAACTTTTAAAAGCGTTCAGTTCAAGGTCTTTGGTTAAAACACTGTGAATGGCGTGGCCGCCTTCATGCACCATGGTTTCTAAATCGCGCAGTGTGCCGGCAGAGTTCATAAAAATAAACGGGTAGTTGCTTACTGCCAGCGGATAGTTATATCCGCCCGGAGCCTTACCAATGCGGCTGTCAAGGTCAAGGTGGCCTTTTGCTCGCATGGTGCTGATTACCTCCCCAAAAAACGGGTCGAGGCGGTTAAACGCCGCAATGGTTTTTTCGGCCAGTTCCTCGCCGTTGTTAAACGGATGAACAGGAGGCAAACCGTCAGCATCTACATCCCCGTCCCAAGGGCGCAGGCTTTCATACCCCAGTTTGGCTTTACGTTCTTCGCCCAGTTTTTTTGCAATGGGCACTACTTGTGTAGCCACTGCCTCGTGAAATTTGAAACAATCCTCTACCGTGTAATCAAAACGGCAAAGGGCGCGGTGCATATAATCACGGAAATTATCAAACCCTGTGTTGGTGGCCAGCTTATGGCGTAAGGCAATCAGTTTATCCAGCAAGGTATCCAGTGTTTCCCTGTCTTGCAGGCGACGTGTGCTTATTTTTTCAAACGCATCTTGGCGTACGTTACGGTCGGTTTTTTTCAGGTACACTCCAGCCTGTTGCAGCGTAAGTTGTTTGCCTTCAAGTTCCACCGTCATAGCTCCGTTAATAGTGCCGTATTTTTGGCTTTCGGTCTGTAATTCAACCTCAATCGGTATGTTTTCTTCCCTAAACAACTCAAGGGCAGTAGCCGTATTACGCAAATAAATGCTGTGTGCACTATCCGTCAGTTGTTTAGCAAACGGTGAGTGTGCCATAATTTCGTTCAAAGTATTCTCAATGGGCGAAATTTGGGGTTGTATCTCACTCACAAAATACAAATACGCATCTTCAATTTCTTTGTTGGCCGTATCGCAAGTCATGCGGATGTAACGCCAAGCAAGGTCTTCGCTCACAATACTTTCAAGGTCGCTGCGGTCTTTCAGCCATTGTTTAAACTCTTCGGGTGAGTTGATTTGTCGTTGTGTAAGTTTTGTAAAATAAGGCTCTAACGAAGCCCAATCGGTTACTTTATAGTCAGAAGGAATAAAAGTCATATTGCTGTTTAATAACAGCGAATTTGGTGATTTTGTTTAAGAGTTGGTGCGGTTGTGGATATTTACGGATACTAAACAGTATGCATTGTGCGACGGGTATAAAACCCTCGAAGGTGCAACCGTTTAAAAGTGCAGCATTTATATGCTGCTAAGTACACCAGCCACGAAGGCGCAAAGGCACTAATGGCTACTTGTTCAACTCGCGTCTTAGCGTCTTTGCGGCTAATTTATTTAGATTTTGTAGACGGGTATAAAACCCCTCGTTGTTACCCGTATCGTCCGTTAGGGTTTTAAACCTTAACAGGTGCAGCCGTTTAAAAGCGCAGCATTTATATGCTGCTAAATACACCAGCCACGAAGGCGCAAAGGCACTAATGGCTACTTGTTCAATTCGCGTCTTAGTGTCTTTGTGGCTAATTTATTTAGATTTTGTAGACGGATATAAAACCCCTCGTTGTTGCCCGTATCGCCCGTTAGGGCTTTAAACCCTAACAGGTGCAGCCGTTTAAAAGCGCAGCATTTATATGCTGCTAAATACACCAGCTACGAAGGTGCAAAGGCACTAATGGCTACTTATTCAACTCGCGTCTTAGTGTCTTTGTAGCCCATTTATTTAGATTTTGTAGACGGATATAAACCCCCTCGTTGTTGCCCGTATCGTCCGTTAGGGTTTTAAACCCTAATAGGCACAGCCGTTTGATAGAGCATAATTTTATATTCTGCTTTAATTGTTACCTGTTCAATGATAAATGAACGCCTCTTTCTTTACATTCCGTTAAAAATACATATTTTTGATGCCGCGATAAACATTCCCAAAACTTGGAAGATAAAATCTTACTTACCCCGCAAAAGCTCAGCATTATCCTGCAAAGGCTTGCCTTCCAATTGTATGAAAACCACGGCGACTTAAGTAATACTGTAATTATCGGTTTACAGCCGCGCGGTGTTCATTTCGGGCGGGTGATATGGGAAAAAGTGAAAGAAATTTCGGGCAACGATAAAATTCCGTTCGGCGAGTTGGATACCACTTTCCACAGGGATGATTTCAGGCGAGGAGAGCCGTTGATACCCAGTGCCAACCGTATTGACTTTTTGATTGAAGGAAAAAACGTAGTGCTGGTAGATGATGTGCTGTACACAGGCCGAAACGTGCGTGCGGCGTTGGATGCACTGACCGCATACGGACGACCCCATCGCGTGGAATTAATGACGTTGATTGATCGCCGCTACAGCCGCGAACTGCCTATTGAACCTGATTATGTGGGCAGCCAAGTGGATACGCGGGCGAATGATAAAGTAAAAGTATTTTTTGACCCTATACACCAAAACAATCAGGTTTTGCTAATAACAGGCAATGAATAGCAGGCTTAGTTCAAACCACTTACTCGGTATAAAAGGTATCAACGAAAATGATATCCAGTTGATATTTGAAACCGCCGATACCTTTAAACAGGTAATCAACAGGCCCATTAAAAAAGTGCCCAGCCTGCGTGATATTACCATTGCCAATATATTTTTTGAGAACAGCACCCGCACCCGTATATCGTTTGAGTTGGCGCAAAAGCGTTTAAGTGCTGATGTAATTAACTTTTCATCCTCGCAATCATCCGTATCAAAGGGCGAAACACTGATAGATACCGTAAACAACATACTGGCCATGAAGGTGGATATGGTGGTGATGCGCCACCCCAAACCCGGTGCCTGTGTGTTTTTGAGCAAACACGTTGATGCCCAGATTATAAACGCGGGCGATGGTACGCACGAACACCCCACACAAGCCTTGCTGGATGCTTTCAGTATTCGTGAGCGGTTGGGCGATGTGGCGGGCAAAAAAGTGGTGATTGTTGGCGATATTCTTCACAGTCGCGTGGCACTCAGCAATATTTTGTGCTTGCAAAAATTAGGTGCTGAGGTGATGGTGTGCGGTCCAACCACGTTACTACCTAAATACATTGATACGCTTGGTGTGAAGGTAGAAACCAACCTGCGCCGTGCGTTGCAATGGTGCGATGTGGCCAATATGCTGCGCATACAGTTAGAGCGTCAGGATATAAAATATTTCCCTACACTGCGTGAATATACCCTGCAATACGGCCTTACACTGGATATCCTAAACTCGCTTGACAAAGAAATAACCATTATGCACCCCGGTCCAATCAACCGAGGGGTAGAGATAACCAGCGAAGTAGCCGATAGTCCCGACCATAGCATCATCCTTCAACAGGTTGAAAACGGGGTAGCCATCCGTATGGCGGTAATGTATTTGCTGGCAGGACAGGCGGGCTAATCGCTTTCTTATTCCCTAAACATCTTTCATCGGTAAGAAATTTCGTGCTTCTTTATTAATTACCAATTTATCGGGAAAATATTTCAAATAAACTTGATTTATAACTCATAAAGCGGCGATGCTATTATTCATTATATCAGCAATAAAGCACGTTACACGTTATTAAAAAATAATACTGCCAAAACTTATGGATAAAATCAGGGGTGTAATTTGCGCCTGTTTTTTTCATATCAAAGAAATTTGATATATACCCCCTCTGTCAATAGCCGGACGAGGGGGATTTTTATCTAAGCTACTAAACTAACTTTCTGCCGCAAAGACACTAAGGCACGAAGCCTTCCGTATTTTGCGGCTTGGTGTCTTTGCGGCAAGGTGAAAAGGTTAACTATCCACCCAACAAAAAATGACTGAAAAATTCTTTGACAAGGTAATTAGTCTAACAAGGATAGATATCACAATTAAAAACCATTCATGTTTCCGATAAAAGGGCAAACTATTTATCTTCGCCCCTATGAAGGAAATAGTGGTTAGCGGCATACGCAGCACAGGAAAACTGCACTTGGGCAACTATTTTGGTGCCATTGTCAATTTTTTGAAAATGCAGGAGCAAAACAATTGCTACTTTTTTATTGCTGATTGGCACTCGCTTACCACGCACCCCACGCCAGCCGATTTACGCAGCAGCGTTCGCAATGTGTTGGTTGAATACCTTGCCTGCGGTATAGACCCGAATGTGGCTACGTTGTACATACAAAGCGATATTCCTGAAATAGCC
Organism: Bacteroidia bacterium; assembly: GCA_035906255.1. Lineage (GTDB taxonomy): Bacteria > Bacteroidota > Bacteroidia > UBA8524 > UBA8524 > SB11. The sequence goes on along the minus strand of JAMIFM010000021.1, from coordinate 137,239 downwards.
GAATTGTATTTGTACCTGAATATGCTGGCCTATAAAGGCGAGTTGGAACGTGTAACCACGTTTAAAGACAAGGCTAAAAGCCAACCCGATAATATAAATGCCGGATTGCTTACCTATCCAGTGTTGATGGCGGCGGATATTATTATACACCGCGCAGCATACGTGCCTGTGGGCAAAGACCAAGAGCAACATTTGGAAATGGCTCGCACATTTGGCAACCGCTTTAACCATTTGTACGGCGAAGAATTTTTCCCCGAGCCACAGGCATATAATTTTGGTAAAGAATTAGTAAAAGTGTCCGGTTTGGATGGTAAGGGCAAAATGAGCAAAAGCAATGGCGAACACACAGCTATATTCTTGCAGGATACCCGCGACGAGATTATCAAAAAGATGAAACGTTCGGTAACGGATAGCGGCCCTACTGAACCCAACCAACCCAAGCCTGAACCGATACAAAACCTGTTTGATTTGATGAAGCTGGTTTCTACCCCTGAAACCTATGCTCATTTTGATAATCTGTATAACACCTGCTCCATACGCTACGGTGATTTTAAAATGCAGATTGCCGAAGATATGGATGCCTTTGTAGCTCCTATCCGTGAGAAAATGACGGCAATAAGCAGCGACGATACCTACATAGCTAATGCACTGAAAACCGGTACTGAAAAAGCGCGTGAAAGTGCCCGCGCTACCATTAAAGAAGTGCGCAGATTAATAGGTTTCGGGAAGTTTTATTAAGCGAGGGGCTAACTTCGATTTTGTTGACCCTCTTGTCCTTCTGACCGAGGGGAAGAATCTTATTACAACTATACTAAATTAATAAGATACTTCACTATCGTTCAGTATGACAGCCTCTGGTGCGCTGGAAATCCTGAGCTTGCCGAAGGGAGTGTGCATGGATAGCTACTACCGCTTTATTAATTTATTTACGTAGGTAGTTCCCTGCGTTGTTATTACCTCTACAGTATAAAAACCGTTGGCAAGAAATGCTGTATTGTATTTATTATCTTCTATAGCTTCCAGCAGAACCTCCCTACCTGATACATCGCGGCAAACAACCTGTGTTACCGTTTCATGGCTTTCAATGGTTACTATATCTTTCGTTGGGTTGGGATACACTGTTATCCTTTGTTTTTGGGTAAATTCATCTATCCTAACAGGGCTTATACCTACCGTAAACTCTACAGTATCGCCCACACATCCAAAAACCGTGGTTGCTACCACCCGCAGTTTACCCACCGTACTGTTATCCCACACAACATTTATGTGCGGGGTACCGTTTCCGCTTTGCAAAGTGCCCCCTTGTACCCACCAACTATAAAATGTTCCCGCTGAGGGGTTTACCTGATATACTTGATTACTCCTGCCCAACACAAAATTATTTCCTTGTATTACAGGGGTATCAGGCTGCGGAAAAACACGCATCACTGCTGCGGTAGAGTCAGCACAACCAATATCATTCACTACTTTATGCCACACAACGTAAGTGCCTGCTGCACCGTATGTTTTTTCGGCATTTTTGGTTGTATCGGTATTTGTCACGCCAGTGTCCCCAAAATGCCATTGATACGATACTACTGTACCCATAGAAGTATCCGTAAACTCAAAACGGTTGCCTTTTAAACACATCTGCACATTATCCGTTTTGAAGCCGCTTACGGGAGTGTGTAACACCGTTACTAATACAGTATCACTATTAATGCAGTTATTGGCCGCCCGCACTTGTAGTGCCACATTTTGCGTACCGTCTTTTAAGTAGCTGTGTGTAGGGTGTTGAAGGGTAGATTTCACACTATCGCCAAAATCCCACAACCATTGTATGGCAGCATCGGTACTGTCTGTAAAACTAAATGAATTTCCTAAGCGACATTGAACGGTATCATTGCTAAAGAAACGGACATCGGGTTTGGGCTTTACTATAATGGCAGTACTTATAAGCGTATCCGCAGGCGATGAAGAAATTACCTGTATTTTGTAGTTGAATCCCGGGGGTAAATTTTGAGGAAGATTAAACGTAAGACTGTCTGTGCCCTGCAAATAATTATTCTCAAAATCCATTGCTTGTTGTGTTCCGCTAAACGCCCCTGTGCTGTCGCTCAGATATACCGAAAATGTATTGGCAGTATCTAATTGGGTAATTACAGTATAATCTATCCTGAAATTTTCACCGGGACAAAGCTGCTGTTTTGTTATAGCTTGCAAACGCGCTGTTTTGGGCGAAAACTTTATAAGATAGGCATCCGTTACGCTATCTTTTGAGTTTTGATGACCGTTTTGCGCTATATCCGTACTGGTAGTGGTACCGCATAAATATACCAACCCCTCGGTGTCTATGGCTAAAAAACCGTCTTCTTCTGCATCTCCGCCCACATACATTCCCCAATCAAGTGTACCGTTTGTGGTGTATTTTACCACAAACGCATCTGCCCCGCCTTGCAGGGTATTGCCCGACTGTCCGAAAGAAATCCCCGCTGTGCTGCGCGTTTTACCGCTCACATATACACTGTTTTTATTATCGGTTGCAATTTTCAACGCCTCATCATCATCATAACCGCCGTAATATGTACTCCACAACGGTGTGCCGCTGCTATCGGTTTTTGCAATATAAATATCGTCTAACCCAGCAATGGTATTGCGGTAGCCACCGCTTGCCACCTGCGATTTACTGTAGGTAAGTCCTGTAAAATATAAATTGCCCTCCCCGTCTATTGTAACGTCTTTCACATCGTCGTATTCAGTACCGCCAAAATAAGTACCCCAAATGCGGTTGCCGTTCGCGTTAAACTTCACAATAAACGCATCTTTCACTCCTGAAAACGTATTCTTATGGCCGCTTTCAGCAATATCAGTACTGCTTTCTGTATGCCCCGCTAAATAAACTTCCCCCGCAGGCCCGGTAGCAACAATACCGTACTCGTGGCTAAAAAGCCCACCATAGTAAGTAGCCCATCGTAAAATCCCGTTTCGGTCAAATTTGGCTAAAAAAGCATCGGGCAACACATCATCGTTATAGGTATTCAAAAATCCGTTAAACCCAATTCCCGTAGGACTGGTGGTTGAACCTGAAAGATAAATATCGCCATCTGTACCCACTGCACAACCGTATGCCAAATCATCACTATAACCTCCAAAATAAGTGGCCCAAAACCGTACGCCACTGCTATCAAATTTCACTAAAAAAGCATCCTTATCACTGGCTTTTCCTTTACCACCCTTTTGGGTTTGGTGCCCCCCAAATGCAATCAAAGAATCGCTTTGGGTAGTCCCGCACAAATAAAAACCTGCCGCCGAGTATAGGGTAATTTTAGTAAGTCGGTCATCATTTTCACCTCCGTAATATGTAGCCCACAAACGATTGCCGTCTTTATCAAATTTGGCAACAAAGGCATCGCAATTATCAGTGCGGGTATTCTGGTGGCCGTTTTGTGCAATCACGTTATCGCTAAAAGTATTGCCACCCATGTACACATTTCCGTCAACGTCAGTAAATACCGAGGTAGCCTCATCATTTTTAGTACCGCCATAGTACGTGCCCCATATTTTTATCACAGGGTCAATAGTTAAAGTCATGTGCGGATGGTAACCCTGCTCAAAAGCAAACCCCACAGTAGTCCCCTCAAGTACATACCTTGATTGTATTTTTCCTGCCCGTTGGTACGATATTGGGGCTGCCTCAGAAATGTTGCCCAACGGGGTTTTAATAATTAATTCGTTTTGGGGCGACAGATAAATAGCTTCTGCACCCGTGTAGCTGATTTTTATTTGACGGGGATTTCCCTCGGGATGCACTATAAAGTCATACTCAAGCAGGCCATTCTTATCATACAACACAACATCAATCCCTTGGTAGATGTTATACAATATTATCTTCTCATACGTTTTTACCTCTGTAATGCCTTGCGGACAATGCGGAAGGTAAAAGTTTTCGTGGCCTTTAGCACCCTCTCCAACCGTTAAACCTTGTTCAGCAGCCCCTTGCCATTCAACATCCAAGCGGTATGTTTCAGCCTTGTTATTAAATACATATTTAATCCCCTTGCGGGTGATGTATGCCGTTGCGCCGTTTAGTTTTGCGGTGTATAGAATACTTGCATCAGGTACGCCGTTTTCATCAGTTACCTGTCCTTTGTTTTGCGTAAAACGGACTGCACCTGACAAGGATTGCCCGCAGAGCTGACTGCATCCTACAAGGATTAACAACGCCACCAAAAAAGCATAGGGTTTATACATCAGTAATTAAAAACTATCCCAACAACTGACAATAAAATTAGACTAAAAAGCAGGGTGTAACCGATTGAGAATGTATATTATGACGAAAATATTACATTAATCCTTCAGCAGGCTCAGGAAACCTGAGCCTGCCGAAGGAGTGTGGCTCTTATCAAATGTAAAACAGTACTATATAAATCCCTAAACATCACTCAAAAATCACCGTGCAAAGCAGTACCTTTGCGGCATGAAAACCGAGATAAAACTCAACACCATTGAAGAAGGTATTGAGGAGATTAGAAAAGGTAAAATGATAATAGTGGTGGACGATGAAGACCGCGAAAATGAAGGAGATTTTCTTACAGCGGCTCGCAACGTTACCCCCGAAATGATAAACTTTATGGCTCGCGAAGGTCGCGGGCTTATATGTGTACCACTTATCGAAGAACGTTGCAACGATTTGCAACTGGACATGATGGTAGGGCGCAACACTGCTACTCACGAAACTGCCTTTACCGTATCAGTAGATTTATTGGGCAAAGGATGTACCACAGGTATTTCAGCTTCAGACCGTGCTAAAACCGTTCAGGCGTTAGTTGACCCTACAACCAAACCCGATGAATTAGGTCGTCCCGGCCATATCTTCCCGTTAAAAGCCAAAACCGAAGGTGTAATACGTCGCGCAGGTCATACCGAAGCGGCTATTGATTTTGCCCGCTTGGCAGGATTTGAACCCGCAGGCTGTATTGTGGAGATTTTGAACGAGGACGGCAGCATGGCACGCCTTCCTGATTTGATGGAAGTTGCCAAAAAACACGATTTGAAAGTATGCTCGATTAAAGATTTGATAGAGTACCGCCTGAAAACAGAAACACTTATAAAACGTGAGATTTCAGTGCGTATGCCCACAGCTTACGGCGATTTTGATTTGGTTGCGTTTAAACAAATACATACAGGCGAAGAACATTTGGCATTGGTGAAAGGCACTTGGGAAGAAGGCGAACCTGTGTTGGTGCGTGTTCACTCATCATGCGTAACGGGCGATATTTTCGGCTCTATGCGCTGTGATTGCGGAGAGCAGTTGCACGCTGCCATGCAGATTGTGGAACGCGAAGGCAAAGGGGTGGTGTTGTACATTAACCAAGAAGGAAGGGGCATTGGCTTGCTAAACAAGCTAAAGGCATACAAATTGCAAGAGCAAGGGTTGGATACAGTGGAGGCTAACTTGCAACTTGGGTTTAAAATGGATGAACGCGATTACGGCGTAGGAGCACAAATACTGCGCGATTTGGGTGTTTGCAAAATGAAGCTGATAACCAACAATCCTACCAAACGTGCGGGATTAATAGGTTACGGACTTGAAATTGTTGATACCGTGCCTTTGCAAATTAAGCCCAACCAGCACAACCAAAAGTATTTAGATACCAAAAAACAAAAAATGGGGCACGACTTAAAAGACTTGCTTGTTTAACCCCGCATAGTTAACAGAGAATAAAGAGCGTTAGAGCATAAATGATAGACTTAACCAATTTTTCGTTCGATTTTGGCGGACGATATTTATACAAAGACACCAACTGGAATATTAAACCCGGCGACCGCTTTGGTCTTATCGGTAAAAACGGTACAGGTAAATCAACATTGCTGCGGGTGATAACCGGCGAATACAGCCTTACCAGTGGTACCTACTCAAAACCCAAAGATTTAACTATTGGTTTCCTGAACCAAGACTTGTTGAGTTATGAAAGTGACGACAGCATTTTAAATGTAGCGTTGATGGCGTTTAGCCGCGTGTTGGAACTTGAAAAGGAGATTGCTCACATATACGAGCGAATGGTAGATGACCACAGCGATGCGATTATGTCGGAACTGGCAAACAAGCAAACCGAATATGAAAGCCTTGACGGGTATAACATTCACCACAAAACCGAAGAGGTATTGGAGGGTTTGGGATTTAGTACTATCGATTTGCAAAAGCCGCTTTCACAATTTTCGGGTGGATGGCGTATGCGGGTAATGCTGGCCAAACTGCTGTTGCAAAAACCCGATGTATTGTTACTGGATGAGCCTACCAACCACTTGGACTTACCGTCTATCGAGTGGCTTGAAGAGTATGTGAAGAACTACGAAGGTAGTGTGGTAGTGGTATCGCACGACCGTTATTTCTTGGATAAAGTAGTAAATAAAATTGCAGAAGTTTCATTCCAACGCATTACCGTTTACCCCGGTAACTATGAATTTTATTTAGAGTCTAAGGCTGAGCGTGACGATTTGCAGCAAAAAGCGTTTGATAACCAACAAGCCTACATCCGCCAGCAAGAGCGTTTCATAGAGCGTTTTAAGGCAAAAGCCTCAAAAGCATCGGCAGCACAAAGCAAGCAAAAATTGCTTGATAAACTGGATAGGGTTGAAGAGGTGCAAACCGACGAAACCAAAATCAACTTACAGTTTAAAGTTACCCAACAATCGGGCAAGGTAGTAAGTGATTTAAAAGACGTTACTAAACGCTACGGTGATAACCTTATCCTAAATAAAGCCAACGGACAGATAATTAAGGGTGATAAAATTGCGCTGATTGGTGCCAACGGTCGCGGTAAATCAACTCTGTTGCGTATTGTTGACGGCAGAGAGGCGGTTGAAGGCCAGTCTATTAAAGGATACAACGTTCGTGAAGCGTTTTATGCCCAGCACCAGTTAGAATCGTTAAACCTCGGCTATGAAATATTAGAAGAGTTGCAGCATTTTGCCCCCGAGCGTAAAGACCAAGAGTTGCGTACGGTGTTAGGCTGTTTCTTGTTTACAGGTGATGATGTATTTAAAAAGATAAAAGTATTATCAGGTGGTGAAAAAGCAAGGGTGGCACTGGCCAAAACATTACTTAGCGAAGCTAACTTTTTGTTGCTGGATGAACCTACCAACCACTTGGATATGCAGAGTATCAATATTTTGATACAGGCATTGCAGCAATACGAAGGCTCTTTCCTTGTGGTATCGCACGACAGGTATTTTGTATCACAGATAGCCAATAAAATATGGTGGATTGAAGACCACGAACTGAAAGAATATCCCGGTACGTATGATGAATACGAGACTTGGCGCAAACGTCGCGAAGCCGAAGAGAAAGCTAAACCTGCTGCCCCGGTGGTGAAAATTGAAAGCAAACCTAAGGTTGAAGTTGCTGCAAAACCTGATGCCAATAAAGACGCGGAGCATAAAAAGCTAAGCAAAGAATTAACTACTGCCGAAGCACAGGTGGCAAAGCTGAACCAACAAAAGGAGCAGTTAGAAAACGAGATGGCCAAGCCTGAAAATGTTTCTAACGCGGATAAAATGGCTACCTTGCAGAAAGAGTATAACGCACTGGCAACACAAATTGCAGCAGCTGATAAACAGTACGAAGCAATTTTTGAACAATTGCTGGCGTTTGAGGAATAACAAACACACAACCTCTGCTCATTCATGGGCGGAGGTATAACTATACAATTACCAATGGGGGTAAAAAAACTGCTTCTTTTAATCTCGGGTTTTGTGCAAGCCATATTTGTATTGGCCGCTGATGATGATAAAACCTTGCGCTACGAGAATTTTGTTTACGAAGAAAGAATCCAAACGGTATTACTTTTTCAGGAAAGCAGTAACGACCATATGCCTGTATTAGGCTTGGGTGCTGAAGATAAGCTGTCGTTGCTTTTTGACCAACTGGGTACTGAAAATGAGTATTTTCAATACACGTTTGTGCATTGTAACAGCGATTGGACTCCCAGCGATTTGCAACCCATGCAATACCTTGAGGGTAATATGTTTGATAACATCGAGAACTTTCAGTATGCAAACAACACCTATATAAAGTATGTGCATTACAGCCTTAGTTTCCCCAACGAAAAGATAAAACCTAAGCTGTCAGGTAATTATTTACTGAAAGTATTTCGCAACTTTAATGAGGGTGAGTTGATACTTACCCGTCGGTTTTATGTACTGGATAATAAAATAGGGATTACAGGCACAGCCGCTCCGGCTACCCGACCTGATTATAGGTTCAATAAACAAGAAATTGATTTTACGGCTAACACTAAAAACTATTTGGTGATAAACCCTTTTCAGGATACGCGGGTTGTAATTATGCAAAACTACTGGCAGGATAATGCCATTACCAACCTAAAGCCTCAGTTTGTAAACGGGCAGGACTTGATTTATAATTATGAGGAAGGTAACGTATTTGGCGGTATTAATGAATTTAGGTTTTTTGACACCCGCAGTTTGCGTTTTGCCAGTATGAACGTAGATAAAAAGTACTTTTTTGAAGGTAGTTACCATTCACGTTTAATACCGGGTGAAGTAAAAGCGTTTAAACGCCACGTTAACCTGATTGATTATAACGGTAAACGGGTGGTGGAGAATAAAGACGGGAATGATGGTAATGTTGACGGGGATTACACATGGGTATATTTTACACTGCAAAGCGAAGTGCCACTGCCCGATAGTGTGTATATAATGGGCGAATTGACCGATTGGCGCATACAAGAGCAGTTTAAAATGACGTATAATTTTGCTAACAAGGCATACGAAGGGAAAGCATTGCTTAAACAAGGTTTTTACGATTATATGTATGTAACCAAACCCCAAAATCCGGCTGAATTACCTGAAACTACCTTTACAGAAGGAAACTATTTTGATACCGAAAACGATTACCACATTTTTTATTACGTGCGTAACCAGTTTTTAGATTACCACGAGTTGTTAGGCTTTAAGCGGGTAAACTCAAACACATCCCGAAAATAAACTATACATTATTAATCAGCGGGTTAATCCACTGAAGTTATAGTAAAAAATCATCAATTATGGGTATTTTATCGAGCAAGTTGCGCGGTTAACTTTGCTTGTAAAGAAAAATACCCAATGAAAATTATTAAAAAAGTAATTCTGTTATCGGCCGTTATTTTTGGCCTTTCTTCATGCGCCAGTTACCGTTCAAAATCATACGATTATATTTATATTAATAAACAAGGGGTGATACAAAAGCCCGTTGTGGCAGAATTGAATGTGAAGCCTGATAAAGTTCAGCTAAGCCAAACTTATCATAATATGACGGTTAACGAGGCTAAAGAATCTGCGATGGTTGATTTAATAAAAGCAAACAATTGTGATTTATTAGTGCATCCCATGTTTTCTATTGAGGCCAGCAGCAAAGTATTGTTTTCTGAAAAATGGTCGTCAGTAAGGATAGAGCTGTCAGGCTATCCTGCCACCTACAAAAACATGAAAACTTTTGAAGCTGCCGATAGCACCAGCTTTATGGTAAATGCCCAAATAAACAACGATGCCAACAAGCCGATGGAAAGTGTGAAAGAACACAAACCCAAAACCGGTAAAATTATTTGGGGTTCAATAATAGCCGTAGGTCTATTGTTATTGATATTATAAGATTGTTTTGTGTGATATAGTTAAAGCCATTGGCAGCATTGCCGGTGGCTTTTTATATTAAATTAAACGCACGGGCATACTTATTAATCTCGTAAAAGGTAACCACCTCCAATTTTCGTTTGATATTTTTACGGTGAGTTTCTACCGTGTTTACAGTAATAAACAAAAACGACGCAATCTCTTTGTTACTGTAGCCCAATGCCATTTGTTTAAGTACCTCTTTTTCGCGCACAGTAAGGGTTAAAAACTGTTCACGGTGCGCTTCATAAAACAATACCTCCTCAAGCAAGCGGATAAACTTGTGCGAATGTTGCCCAAGTCCATCGTTATTGTCAATCATTCGTTGTAAAAGCAATGCTTGCTCGTAAACGGTTTCTTTATCCTCACTTTGTAAATCGGGTATTATTTCCACAGCAGCTTCAACAACATTATTTTGTTGTTTCAGAGTACTGATAATGCCTGCAATTTCAACCTTCAAATGTTCGCTCATATAAGGTTCATAAGTTTAGGCACTAAAAAGTAAAAGAGTATCGCATACCCTGCCTGCAACCATCTGATAGCCATTTAATTTTTTTGCGCTTATAACAAAACAAAAGGCCACAAAAGCTATTGCTTTCATGGCCTTGTAACCAAACTATAATTAAAACTATGTTACTTATTCATCGTCGTTTTCTTCAGTAGCCTCAGCTTTTTTGTCTTTACGATGCTTCTTTACCCTCTCTTTCCCTTTTTCCTTCATTTTATCATACGCTGCTTTTTGCTCCTCGGTTAGCACTGCTTTTATTTTGGCATCGCGGTCGGTTTCAATAGCTTTCGCTTTTTCTTTACGTTCGGCTTTAATTTCGGCTTTCAGGGTATCTTTTTGTTGGGCTGCTTCCAAAGTTATCGCCTTAATTTTTACCACCTGTTCATCAGTAAGGTTCAGTTTCTCCTTCATCCGGTTGGTAATCTTTTCGGCACGTTGTTCGGCACTTTTGCCTTTCTTTTTCTCTTGCGCCATGCCGCTTACGGCAAATAGAGCGGCAATGGTAAATACTAAAATCTTTTTCATGGCATTAAAATTTTAAAAGTGATGTTAAATTTGCTCTGTGTTATGGGTAGGATGCCTACAACGGGTGAAGGTTTAACAGGCAGCCTATAAAAGTTAATTTTAGCCTGCAATTCTTGTATAAATCAAATAATTGACTGACATTTGCAGCCCCGTTGGAAATTGGAGAACCAGCGGTTAAATTTTAACTAAAATGTCAGTAAAAATCAGACTACAGCGTCACGGACGCAAAAAAGCCGCTTTTTTCCATATAGTTGTGGCAGACAGTCGTGCTCCTAGGAATGGAAGGTTTATAGAAAAGCTGGGTATTTACAATCCAAACACTAACCCCGCTACTATTGACCTGAACTTCGAAAGCACATTGCAATGGGTACAAAACGGTGCTACACCCACCGATACTGCCCGTGCCATTCTATCGTACAAAGGCGTAATGATGAAACACCACTTGTTGAACGGTGTTAAAAAAGGTGCATTAACTGCTGAGCAAGTTGAAGAAAAATTTGCTAAGTGGTTGGATGAGAAAACCAACAAAATTGAAACTAAAACCACTTCTGTGGTTACTGAAAAGCAAACTAAACGCCTTGCCGATATTGAGCGCGAAGCGAAAGTGAATGCTGACAGGGTTGCTAAAATAGCAGCTAAAAACTCGCCTGTAATTGAAGAAGTAGAAGCCGCTGCTGAAAATGCAGATGCTACTGCCGAAGGCGAAACCAACGTTGAAGCAGAAGGCACAGATGCTACTGCTGAAACAACTGAAAGCTAAGAACAATGAAGTACCCCGGGCACAATTGTAGCAAGGTAGGGCGCATTGGCAAACTACACGGATACAAAGGTGCTGTAAGGATTGACCTTGACGGGGGCATTGAGGTTGAAAAACCTGAAAAAAATACGGGGCCGGTATTTTTGGTGATACACCAAAAGCCGGTCCCTTTTTATTTTACACAGTGGCAGGATGGCGGCAACGGCCTGCTGGTGAAGTTTGAAGATATTGATACCGAAGAGGCTGCACGTGAACTTGTGGGGCTTGAAGTATTGGTGCCTGATAAATGGATTGTTGACGATGACGGTATGAATGCTTCGGCGTTGATTGATTTTACCGTTGTTGACAGTGAGTTGGGTAAGCTGGGTTTTATACAAAACTACATGGAAACCCCTGCACAAACTTTGTTGTTTATGATGATGAACGGTCGCGAGGTGCTGATACCTTTTGTTGACGAGTTTATTAAAGACATTGATTTTGATAACCAAACCCTGCATACTACGTTGCCCGAAGGGTTGGTAGATTTGTAATACCTTATCCCGTCATTGCGGGGTCTTTCGAAGCAATCCCTACGTATAATATCAAACAGATTGCTTCACTAACAACATTCAATAACCAAACTTTTTGGTGATGTCCGTTCGCAATGACGAACTTCGCAACCGTTGAACCAAAACTGTAAACTAAAAACTTTTTGATGCGCATAGACATTATTACCGTTGTGCCCGGCTTGCTCGAAAGTCCTTTTAACTACTCGATAGTAAAACGGGCAAAAGAGAAGGGATTGGTTGAAATACACGTGCACAACCTGCGCGATTATGCTACCAATAAATACCGCCAAGTAGATGATTATGCTTTTGGCGGCGGGGCAGGTATGGTAATGATGGCCGAACCCATCTCAAAATGTATTGAGCAATTGAAAAGCGAACGCACGTACGATGAAGTGATTTTTATGTGCCCTGACGGGGAGGTGTTTAACCAAAAAACGGCTAATCAGTTTTCGTTAAAAAACAACTTTATTATCCTTTGCGGTCACTACAAAGGCATTGACGAACGCATCAGGCAATTGTACATTACCAAAGAACTTTCGGTAGGTGATTATGTGCTTACGGGGGGAGAGTTGGCCGCAGCCATAGTGGTTGATGCTATTGTACGCTTAATACCAAGTGCTATTGGGGATGAAGAATCGGCGCTGAGTGATTCGTTTCAGGATGGTTTGCTGGCACCGCCGGTATATACCCGCCCCGAAGAATTTATGGGTGTAAAAGTACCCGATGTGTTGATGAGCGGCGACCATAAAAAAATTGAGGAGTGGCGACACGAGGAGAGCGTGAAACGCACCCAAGAACGCCGCCCCGATTTATTGGCCTGATGCTGCTTAAAATGGCTCAATATTACAAACACACTACCCGCAACTGTACATATCTTCGCAAAAAAATTAAAACAGAATAGCCGACGGCTATTAAATACATGGAGTTAACCCTTAAACGCCCGCTTGTGTTTTTTGATTTGGAAACAACGGGCATCAGTACCAGTACCGACCGTATTATTGAATTGTACTTTATAAAAGTATATCCCGACGGAAAAGAAGAGACACTGCACCATACTGTAAACCCCGGTATGCCCATTCCGGCTGAATCAACCACTTTTCACGGGATAACCGATGCCGATGTGGTAGGTAAGCCATCGTTTAAAGAACTTTCAAACGATTTAAACCGTTTTTTGGAGAATTGCGATTTTGCAGGGTTTAACAGCAACCGTTTTGATTTTCCGATGTTAGTGGAGGAATTTTTTAGAGCCGGAGTTGAGTTTGATATTGAAAGCCGCAAGTTTATTGATGTACAGCGCATTTTTCACGTAATGGAGCCGCGTAACCTTGCAGCAGCCTACCGTTTCTACTGTAACAGTGAGTTGGATAATGCCCATACTGCCGAGGCTGATACCCGTGCTACTTTTGAGGTATTTAAAGCCCAGTTGAATAAGTACGAGCAGTTAGAAAAGAACATTGAAGCCTTGCATAAAATGTCAGGTCAAAGCAATTTGGTTGATTTGGCAGGGCGCATTATTCGTAATGATAAGGGCGAGGAAGTGTTTAACTTTGGTAAACACAGGGGTAAGTTGGTGACTGAAATATTTAAACGTGAACCTACTTATTACGATTGGATGATGAACGGAGATTTTCCACAACAAACCAAGCAGGTAATTACCCGCATACGTTTGAAGCAGTTTAACAATAAGTGATTGGTGATTTGCGATTTATGATTGCACGATTTTAAATTATTCAATCACAAATCAAAAATCTGAAATGAGAAGATGAAGCACATAAATTTCAAGGATATAATACTGTACGAAGACGACAAGCTGATTGTTGTGAATAAGCCTGCGTTTTTACCCTCGTTGGATGAGCGAAACGGGGAGGGACAAAGTTTGCTGAGATTGGCAAAACGGTATTGCGAGGATGCACAGTTGTGCCATCGCCTTGACCGTGAAACCAGCGGCGCATTGGTGATTGCCAAAGACCCTGAAACGTACCGTTATATGAGCATGAAGTTTGAAAACCGCGAGGTGGAGAAAACGTATCATGCTGTGATTGACGGGGTGATACGTTTTGAGATGCTGAAAGTTGATTTGCCTATAAAGGTAGATAAGAGTAACCGCGTGAATATTGATTTTATAGAGGGGAAAGAGGCTGTTACGTATTTTAACACGCTTGAGCTGTATAATAATTTCAGTTTGATTGAGTGCAAACCCGTTACGGGGCGTATGCACCAAATACGCATACACCTTGCCAGCCAAAATGCGGTAATAACAGGCGATACTGCTTACAGGGGCAGGTTGCCGTACCTTTCAAAACTTAAAAAGGGTTATAAATACAGTAAGTGGGAAGAAGAGTCGCCGATGGTTGACCGCTTTTTGCTTCACGCTGCCCGTATTAGTTTTGTTGGCTCTGATGATAAAACTATTACTATTGATGCACCTTATCCCAAGGATTTTGAGGTGTTTTTGAAGGTGGTGAAACGGTATGAGTTGTAACTAAGATATTGTTTACAACGGATTAAAATCCGTTGCTTTTGTGATTACAAGGCGAAGCGGGATTAAGTCCCGCTTCGCCTTGTAATTTTAACAGAACAGGGTTTCAACCCTGCTTTGTCATTCTGACCAAAGGGAAGAACCTTATTACAACTGTGTTAACAAAACGAGGTAATCTGCTTCACTATCGTTCTGCTTGACAGTTATCAGTGCGGCGGCAATCCTTCGGCAAGCTCAGGATTTCCAGCCCGCTTGTGCAGTCATGCTGAACGATAGTGAAGCAGATTACACAGTTGTAATAAGGTTCTTCCCTGCGGTCAGAAGAACAAAGGTTGGGGATTTATCTTATGTGGTTTTTTTCACTTTTTTACGGTCGCGAACAGCAAGAACAATACTGATAATGGTAGCAGCTACCATTGTGCCCAGTGTGATATAATCTACCAATACTTGGTTAAGGTTTAATCCAGTTATTTTTAGAATAAGAAAGTGAGTGTAGGATTCGCTGGTATCAATAATGCCCATTTGGCGGCGGGTATCCCAATGAAAATCAGTGCAGGCACAATACCCCATGCCGTACCAAATGCCCAAAATAAACCATGATGAATGGGTGAGGGCAAGCCCGTATAAATGCCAACGACGCAATCTGGGCCATATCCAACCGAACATATTGAACAGCATAAATACGGTGTGAAAAACGAAGAAGAAAACGTTTAAAAATGCCAACATAACCGGATAACGTTAACGCGGGTAGGTTTGGTATTTGTCCTTCGGCAGGCTCAGGAATCTTTTGGTAAACTCAGGAACTCCTTCGACAGACTAGGAAATTCAACACGCTTTTTGTTGTGATTAATGATACGCAGGGGTTGGAACCCCTCGCTGTTAAAATTACCGCCAGCATTAAGACTTAAGTCCTAATGCTGGCGGTAATCGCACAAGCAACGGATTTTAATCCGTTGTAAACTGATTATTTACTCCTGCAAGCGTCCTTGCTTGAAGCCAATTCCTAATCGTGTCCGTACAGAATATGTTTTTGTAGCGTCCCGCTACCAATTGTCATCCCGAAGCGTGACGCTTCGGGGAACGAGAGAGCAAATGGAGAGGCACCCTGCGGTAGGCTCAGGAGTTCCTCAACAAACTCAGGAACCCTTCGAAGGGTTCAGGTAATTCTCTGCAAGCTCCCTTCGACAAGCTCAGGGCAGGATTACTTTTTAAGTATCTGTTTGGCGTGGTCTTTTGATACCACTTTGCGGATTATTTCGGTAATAATTCCGTTTTCATCCAGCAAAAAAGTGGTGCGTAAAACACCCATATAAGTATGGCCAAACATGGTTTTCTCTGCCCATAAACCATAATCCTGTATCATTTTTGTTTCAGTATCGGCCAGCAAATCAAATGGTAACTTTTGCTTGGCTATAAAGTTGAGGTGTTTTTGCTCGCTATCAGGGCTTATGCCCAAAATGGTATACCCAGCTTTTTTAAGTTTTGCGTGGTTATCGCGCAGGTTACAGGCTTCAACGGTACAGGTAGGGGTACTGTCTTGCGGGTAAAAATACAGTACTACTTTTTTGCCTTTCAGGCTATCAAGGGTAACGGTTTTTCCTTTTTGGTTTTTTAAGCTAAAATCGGGGGCTTTATCGCCTTCTTTTAATTCTGTCATCGTTCAATGGTTTGCAGCAGTGCTGTAGTATTCTTCTTTTTATCAGTAACAATCAATTTAAAATCATGTTTGCCGGCGGTCATACCCTTTGGTAAAATGCCATACAACATATCGTCTTTGGCATCGTATTCCATCAGCCACCAATTTCCGTCAATGTAGGCGTTGTAACTTTCTATTCCGCTAAGGGCATCGGTAATACGCACCGACACAAGGCTATCGCGCACTTTAAAACGGTCAACTACGGGTGGTATATCATCATACGCAACACTAAAAATACCAAAAGTTTTGCTGTTTGCCGTCACTGTTCCGTTTTGGTAGCTGCCACCTTCACTGCTCATGTATTTCAGCCCTTTGCCTGTAAGGCGCACCACCAATAGTTTCTCAACATCCAATGTTTTTATGTTTTTTGGGGAGATAGAAATACTGAACGATTTGTGCAAAGGTACACTGGCATCCATCACGCTAATATATCCTGCATACAGCCCTTTTCTTTTGGCAGGAGTTATTTTTGTGGTAACCACAATAGTATCATACAAAGCCCCTTTGGGTACACTGAAACTATGCCCGCTACCTGTGTATGTATAGTTTTTTGCAGGGTAGGCATACGTTGTATTTTTTGTTTGGGGGTAAAAGGCCATAAACGCCACTTGGTTAGTGTCGCCCTGTAATACTATTTTAATGGTATCGGCAAAGCCTGCCAAATCATAGGCTCTGATGTCGATGTTTTTATTTTCACCCTGCGTCACATTTATTGTTGCTTTTGGCAATGGGTCGTAAAACGGCATTTGGTTACCATCGTCAACAAAGCATTTGTGCCAGCGTTTGCTGTTGTTTTTATAATCGCTGTATTCAATATGGGCGTTTACCATTCGGGTATCATCAAACGCAAAACGGTCAATCCCGCACCCGAAAATCTTTTCACCATTGGCCAACACATCCAAATAATTAATATGCACCCCGTCGTTAGGTTCGTTTATAAAATCCTCGCCCCAAGCAGCAAAAGCATAACTACCCGGACGCACCTTTACGGTATCACCTGCATATCGCTTTACTTCTACATAAGGATAATGGCCGTTTTTGTGTTTAAAATCCTCGTTAATCTCATATACCAAATAACTCTTTGCTAAACGGGGCGAATAACGGTCTTGTATAGGAAGCCCAAACAACAGTGGGTCTATAATTTCCTCGCTTTTGGTATCGCGTATTTCAAAGTGTAAATGCGGCCCTGTTGAGCCTCCGCTGTTTCCTGAAAAGGCTATGGTGTCTCCTTTTTTAAAGCTGTACAAGGCTCTTTGCGGAAACATCTCCACATCAAAACTTTTCAGGCGGTACTGCTCAGTGCTCACTATGCTGTCAAGCAAAGGGTTAAAACGCTGCAAGTGGGCATAAACGGTGGTGTACCCGTTGGGGTGATTAATATATAATGCTTTGCCGTAACCAAAAGGTGAAACTTTTATACGGACTATATATCCATCGGCAGCAGCTACAACGGGTAGCCCTTCTTTACCAAAGGTTTTTATATCAATGCCTGAGTGAAAATGATTACCTCTTACAGCACCAAAGTTGGCCGAAAGATAAAGGGTAGTATCAATAGGGGAGCGGAAATATCCTGTGGGGTAGTTTTGCGCCTGCACGGCAACCCCAAACAAAATTGTAAGTAAACACACTATCCAACGCTTCATACACTGCAAAATACATTTACCGTGCCGTATTTGGCGGGGTTATATATGCACAGGTGTTGATAGGAGCTTACTTTATTTCAAAATCAAACAGCATTTCGTTTTCTAAAAAGCCTTGCAGGCGGTCGCCTATGGCAACGGGGCCAACCCCTGCGGGAGTTCCCGTGAAAATAAAGTCACCCTTTTTAAGGGTAATGTATTGCGATACGAAGCTGATTATTTTATTGATGTTGAACAGCATATCGGCGGTATTGCCGTTTTGCACGTTTTGCCCGTTTTTAAGCAAGTGCATGTTAAGCTTTTGCAAATCGGTAAAGCGGGCTTTATCCACCATGTTTCCTACGGCTGCTGAATAATCAAAGGCTTTTGCCAACTCCCAAGGCAATCCTTTGGTTTTTAACTCATTTTGTTTATCACGGGCAGTGAAATCTATTCCCACAGTAATTTCATTAAAGTATTTATGTGCAAACCGTTCTTCAATTTTTTTACCGTGTTTATCAATTCTCACCACCAATTCAAGTTCGTGGTGTACATCATTACTAAACGAAGGGATGTAAAACGGCAAATTGTTGCGCAGGTGGGCAGTATCGGGTTTAAGAAAAATAACGGGCTCGGTAGGAACATCGTTTTTCAGTTCTTTGGCGTGGTCGGCATAGTTGCGGCCTATGCAAATAAATTTCATATTGCTTGCAAATATTGCAAAAAGTTTACGGATAGTTTGGGTGATATTTACGAAAACAATGAAACCATTAGTAGTAGCGGGATTGATTATTGTTTTGTTTGCCGCTTGCAAGGGCAAACGCTACGGGCATTATGGGTATGTGAAGCGGGGAGGGGATAAGTTGACAGAGAAGAAGCTAAGTACACGGCAACAGTTTTACAAACAGCCGAGGTGTATTGCGAGTAAGGCGATAGTCATTTATACATATAATAAAACAGGGGATGATTTACCTAAGCAGATTGTAACTCCCCTATTAATACCTGCAAGTACAAAAAGTGCTGAAAAGGAGAGGAAAGCATCAGTAACAACAGCTAAAACAGATGGAGGACCTGTTGAACAACCTAATAAAAAGGCCCGCGAAAGTTTGTGGTTTGGCCTTGCAACATACTTGGTTCTTTTGATACCTATAGTGGGGGTGATACTTTCGTTTGCGTTTGCAATTGTTGCTGTGCAAAGAGGATTGGCGGCTCTGAAAGAAATTGATGCCAACCCCGAAAAATACACTAATGCCGGAGCAGCAGTAGCGGGCGTTGCTTTGGGCACAGTGCTTTTGGCTATTTTTATATTCTTTCTCTTATTTCTTATGATTTCGCTGGTGGGTTTTACCATTCCGTTCATTCCATTTTTGTAAACACGGTATAAAAACAAAAATCCCGCTGAGTATTGCTACCAGCGGGACTTTTATACTTAAAAACGTTTTATGCTTACAAGCCTAGCAAGAATGCTCCGGGGTCTTTACCGCCGGTTAATAATTGCATTGGGTTTTCTAATTGTTGTTTTACACGCACTAAGAAACTTACCGATTCGCGGCCATCAATAATACGGTGGTCGTATGAAAGGGCGATGTACATCATCGGGCGAGCCACAATCTGTCCGTCAATTACTATCGGGCGTTCAACAATGTTGTGCATACCCAAAATAGCCGATTGCGGAGGGTTGATAATAGGGGTTGACATTAGCGAACCGAACACACCGCCGTTGGTGATAGTGAAGGTACCGCCTGTCATTTCCTCTATCGAAAGTTTATTATCGCGGGCACGTACGGCAAGACGGGCAATATCGGCCTCAATCTCGGCAAACGTCATAGCCTCTGCGTTGCGTACCACAGGAACTACCAGTCCTTTAGGTGCTGATACAGCAATAGACACATCGCAAAAATCATTATATACTATTTCTTCGCCGTCAATTTGTGCGTTAACAGCAGGAAATTCTTTTAGGGCATTGCACACCGCTTTAACGAAGAACGACATAAAACCCAAGTTGATACCGTGAGCTTCTTTAAACTTGTCTTTATGTTTGGCGCGCAAATCCATAATCGGCTTCATGTTCACCTCGTTAAAGGTGGTAAGCATGGCCGTTTCGTTTTTCACCGACACCAAACGCTTAGCAACTGCTTTGCGCAAGTTGGTCATTTTTTCGCGGCGGTGGTTGCGGCTCTTCTCATCGTTAGTAGTAACGCTAAGTTTAGCAGCCATTGCATCCGCTTTGGTAATGCGGCCGTCTTTGCCTGTACCTTTCACAGCAGCGGGGTCAACGCCTTTTTCAGACAATATCTTTTGCGCCGATGGCGAAGCAGTACCCGAAGCGTATGTAGAAGGAGTTTCAGCCGCTTTTTCAACAGGTTTGCTTTCAGCCTTAGGTTGTTCGGCTTTTTTCTCTTCTTTCTTTTCAGGGGCTGGGGCCGCTCCGGCAGGTTTTGCCGCCGATGTATCAATACTGCCTATAATGGCACCAATTTCAATAGTATCGCCTTCAGCAGCGGTTATTTTTAATACACCTGCCGCTTCGGCATTCAGTTCAAACGTTGCTTTATCACTCTCAAGTTCGCACAGCACTTCGTCCATTTCTACATAGTCACCGTCCTTTTTCAACCAACTGGTAAGGGTAACTTCTGTTATCGATTCGCCTACGGTAGGTACTTTAATATCTAAAGCCATCGGGGTTATTTTAAATTTTGTGCGAAATTAGGGAATTAGAGTGAGAAATGATGCCTTTGTTAACGGGAGTTTACTTTTAAGGGTTGGTATCATTGTTTGCAAATAGAGACAGACCAAGCATTATCAGTTTTATGGGACGGGTTGAAACCCACCCCTGTTACAATTACTGTATGGAGAGGACTTAAGTCCTCTCCATACAGTAATCTCGATAGCGTAGGATTTTAATCCTACCACCTAAAAACGGTTTCGGCAACCATCAATAAAAAAGCGCAAAAACACAGTATTAGTGTCTTTGCGCCTTTGTAGCATATAGAAACGTTATAAAATTAACGCATCATAAAATCGTCGGCGTAGTAAGTCATAAAAATGTACAGGCCAAGTATCACCAGCACATTTACCACCCCAATGATGATAAACATCAACGTTTTTTTCTTTTTCATTACGAAAGCGGGGCTACGTATTGAGCTTCGGCATTGGCAAGAGCGGCACGCACCCAACGGCCTTTTTCTTCGGCTGTGCGGCGAACGGCAAGGCGTTCCTTATTGCAAGGGCCGTCGCCGTTAATTACACGCTTAAATTCTTCCCAATCAGGCTCAGTATAATCCCATTTGCCCGTTTCCTCGTTTTTGCGCAACAATGGGTCGGGTATCACCAAGCCCAAGTCCCAAATTTTAGGAACATACATATTTAAGAACTGCTGGCGCATATCATCGTTAGTCGCCATTTTCACCTTCCACTTCATCAACTTTTCAGTATGCACCGAAATTTTATCCGATGGGCCAAAAAAGTGCATCAACGGAGGCCACCAGCGGGTAAGGGCTTCTTGCACCATTTGGCGTTGGGTTTTAGTACCCGTAGCCAAATACACCACATTATCGTGGCCGTATTTCAAGTGGAATGACTCCTCAGCACAAATCCTGTCCAACGCACGGCAATAAGGGCCATATGAACCTTTTGAGTTGGCTACTTGGTTAATAATAGCACCCGCATCCACCAACCAAGCAATCACAGCACTATCCGCCCATGTATAGGCAGGATAGTTAAAAATATTTGAATACTTTGATTTACCGTTGATAAGGTCATTAATCATGTCCTCGCGGCTTTTACCAAGCGTTTCGGCAGCACTGTACAATAACTGTGCGTGACCTACTTCGTCTTGTACTTTAGCCATCAACGCCAACTTACGGCGGAAACCGGGCGCACGAGTAATCCAAGTGCCTTCGGGCAACGCACCAATAATTTCTGAATGAGCGTGCTGCTCAATCATACGTATCAATTGCTTGCGGTATTCGGCAGGCATCCAGTCTTTGGGCTCAGTTTTTTCACCGCGCTCAATGCGGGCTTCAAACTCGGCCAATAACTCAGGGCTGTCCTCGTTGGCAAACTTGTCATTTGGGTCAATATATGCGCTTCCGTACATGGTAGTATGTTTTCGGTTTAATGTTTAAAGTTATTAATAAGGCTTTGGTTTACTTAGCCCCATCAAAATAAAATCACTCAATTTAGCGGCAATTTGATCGGGAGTCATTTCGCCCGTTGGCTTGTACCATTCGGTAATCCAGTTTAACGACGAAAGAATGTTTAGCACAGCAAATTTTTTATCTACGTCCTTAAACAGGTTTTCGTCCTCACCGTTTTGCAAAATTACCGTAAACTCTTTTTCGTATTTATCACGCAGGGCAATAAATGCAATGCGGTTATCGCCCGTAAGGTACTTCCACTCGTGCAAAAATACTGTTGAGCGGGTAAGGGTAGCCGTTAAAATACCTACGTGGTTTTGTATGGCCATACGCAGCTTCTTTTCCGCATCAAAATAAATATCGTTCACCTCATCAATGGCCTTTATAAACAAGTGAGCCATATCAAAACAAATAGAATGCAGTATTTCTTCTTTTCCGCTGATGTGGTTATAAAGGCTTGCTGCCTCAATCCCCATTTTTTCAGCAATATCGCGCATACTGGTGGCCATGTAGCCACGCTCGCTAAACAACTCTGCGGCAGTGTTACTTATCTGTTCTTTGCGTGAAATTCCGTTACTGGTAGGCATAACTAACGTATGTTAGTCAAAGGTAGAGATAGGGGAGGATAAAATCAAGTTTTTTTAATAACAGTCTCAATATCAACCACCATACAACACAAAAACAGCCGGTTTTTTGTGATAATCGGGTGTGTTTTTAAGCCATTTATCAATGGATTGCGAAACGATGGTTTCATTAGGCAAGGTAAGATTGCAGGCAACGCACAACATGGTTTGTGTTGAGCAATGTTTCATAATGTCAGCCAGCAATTGGTTGTTGCGGTACGGAGTTTCAATAAACACCTGAGTTTGTTTACGCTCGCGCGACTCTTTTTCAAGAAATTTCAGCTTTTTAGCCCTATCAGCCGTATCAATGGGCAAGTAACCGTGAAAGGCAAAACTTTGGCCATTAAACCCCGAAGCCATAACAGCCAGCAATATTGATGAAGGCCCTACGAATGGTACAACCTGTATTCCCTTTTTGTGAGCTGCTTTTACCACCTCGGCACCCGGGTCGGCAACACAAGGCACACCTGCATCAGACAGTAATCCGATACTCCCTTCGCTCTCAGCGTTTTTCAGGTAAGTGTTTATACTATGCTGCGGGTTGTGTTTGTCCAACACATGAATGGTAAGCTGGTTTTGCGGAGTTAGTATTTGCAAGCCTTTTAGGCAGGCACGGGCGTTTTTCTCGTTCTCAACAATAAACTCGGTGAGTGTGCGTATTACCGCCAGTTGCGCATCGGGCACTAAAAGGGGGCTTTCAGCAGGTTCTCCCAAAAAATTGGGAATTAAGTACAACGTTCCTTTGCTCATAATTTTATGCCCACTTTTAATAAGCTTTTGGTTAAAATTTCTTTGAAATAAGGCGATACATTAAACCACAAGCTAAGGCCAACAAACGCAGCTATAATAAGCAACGAACGTAAGGCTGTATCAATAAAAGGATTGCCCATGTATGGAGTGATGTATGAAATACCCATTGCTATACCCATAATAACTACGGGCAATATTGATTTTTTAGTAAAAGGCGAGAGCTTGGTTTTTAGGTAAAGGAAATAGAAGATAGAAAACTGGTATAAAAGAATATTAAGCGCTTTTGCGATTGAAGCACCCAAAATACCCATTTTAGGTATTAGCCACGCATTAGTACCTAATGATATTGCTCCTACAGCCAAAATAACATAAAACCCAAATTTATAGTGTTTAGAAAGACCCAATATGGTGCCGTTAAGCGAGGTAACCATATTAAACAACTGACCAATGCCAATAAACAAGAGGCAATATTTACCCGAGTCAAACTTGTCTCCATTGGGCATAATATTGTAGATATTATCAATGTTACACCAAAGCAATGTAAACAAAAGGCAGGCTATACTTAATTGTGCTATTGATGAGCTTTTGTAAAGTTTATCAACCTCGTTATAGTTTTCATCTCGCATGTGATTAGCAACAATCGGAGCACTTATTTGCCCCAAGCTACGGCCCGGTAGTTCAATCATCGAGGTCATCAGTACAGCGGTTAAGTAAATACCATTATTAGTATCACCGTTAGGGCTTGCACCAATCATAAAAATATCAATGTAATTAACCAGCATACCACCAATACCTCCCAAAAGCAAGTAACCGTTAAATACTGCCATTTGCTTTGGTAATCCCGGTTCAGTAAAAATTATGGGAGTAAAAAACAATTGCTTCAACCGTTTTAAATAAACAAGAAGAAGTATTGCTACCACTATATAGATTAATACAAATATCCATGCAAACAATCCGAAAGTAACAGAACCATAGAAGTATAACACTGCTAACCCGATAACAACTATACGTACAAATACCTCTTTGAGTATTTTGGGTATAACTATTCTTAGGTTTGCACTTGAGTATGTTTCGTAAATGGTTACAAACATCATCCCGAAGGCTATGGGAACTATCAAATACGAATAGCTTGAAAGCAAGGGAGAATCATCCTTGTAAATGTTTATGAAAGTATCTTCAAAAAGGTAAAACAGTAGTGTGAAAAGTGTAATACCAATTAAAGGAACAACACTTATAAGTGTAAGGAAACCGTTATGCCCTTTTTTATCGTCTTGGAAGTAAGGAAAAAACTTAAATACCGAGGATTGTATGCCCAATGAAGTGAAAGAGGAGATAAGCACACCCAACTCTGCAAGAACCCTTAACAAACCTACTTGGTTTGGAGAAAAACAAAGAGGAAAAATGACTAAGTTTAGGAGAAAAGCCAGCACCACACCCACATAAACAACGATGGTGCCTTTTATACTTTGCCTGATTACTATACCCATTTGTGGCTGCAAAGTAAGTTTAAAAAAACTATATGGTGTAAACGTATAAATTTGCGCTTAACTAAGATGATAAAGAAAGTATATAACAAAATACGAAAGATAATAGGTACCGCATATATCAATAAATCGTATGCACAATGCGGCGAAGATCTTTTAATTAGCTTTTTAGCTGAGAAATTTGGTTGGAAAACGTTCTCCTACTTGGATATTGGAACTAACCACCCAAAGAAGTTTAATAATACTTATTTGTTTTATAAAAGAGGTAGCAGGGGAGTATGTGTTGAACCGGATCCTTCTTTAATTAGTATCATAAAATCAGCAAGGCCCGGCGATACATGCGTAAATGTGGGTTTATCAGCAGGTGAAGGTGCTATGGCCGATTTTTATGTAATGACGGTGAATACGCTAAACACTTTCTCGAAAGAAGATGCTGAAAAACTGGATAAAGAAGGTATTTATAAAATTAAGGAAGTAATAAAAGTACCCTTGAAAAGTATTAACACGATACTTGCTGATAATTTTAAAAGTAAAGCACCTAACCTTATTTCGTTAGATGTTGAGGGGTGGAATGAAGAGATTATCAGGAGTTTGGATTTTGATAAATATAGACCTGAGTTATTATGTGTTGAAACTGTAACATTTGCAACCGACAATACTGAGCGGAAGATTGACTCAATTATAGAGTATGTAAAGGGTAAAGGATATTTTGTGTATGCAGATACCTTTATCAATACAATTTTCATTGACAATAAGTTTTGGGATACATTAAAGAATTAGCAAAGGGATCATGTTGAAATTTATAGCCAGAGGCATCCGTTTTGGTGCAAAAGTGATAGATAAAGTTGGACGGGTTATATACACAGATACTCCAAGTAAACGTGTAAAGATTTGGTATGCTGACCCTAAAAACAGGTTTTATAAAACAGACTTTGATTTAAAGAGCAATGCTATTGTTTTTGATTTAGGCGGGTTTGAAGGTCAGTGGGCAAGTGATATATACAGCAGGTTTAATTGTGAGATTTATGTTTTTGAGCCTGTGCCCCAATATGCTGAAGAAATAAAAGACCGTTTCAAACTCAATACAAAAATCAAAGTGTATCCGTTTGGGTTGTTTAATAAAAACATGAAAACGGCTATTGCAATTCAAGGAGAAGGTTCGTCAACGCTAAACAAAAGAGATGATAGCAGCAAAACAGAAATTGAATTGGTACGTTTTATTGATTTTGTAAAAGATAATTCGATTAACACTATTGATTTAATGAAAATCAATATCGAGGGAGCTGAATATGATTTGCTTGATGATATTATTGATAGTGGATACTTGCCTGATATAGATAACCTTATTATACAGTTTCACGATTTCTTTCCCGATTCAAAAGAAAGGATGGAACGCATTCACCAAAAACTAAAACAAACTCACGAAAGAACATTCTTTCATGAGTTTGTTTGGGAAGGTTGGAAGCGTAAACGCTAGCCTATTTTATCGTTGAATAATTAGTTTTTGTGTAGTAGTGTTAGATGATGAGCTGGCTACAACAGTGTAAATGCCATTGCTAAACTCAGAGACATCAAAAGAATTTTCTGCTGGATTAACCTCACTATTAAAGCACAAACGGCCATTAATGTCGTAAACAGATATTAATGTAACTTCAGTAAGGTTACTAAAATATACAGTAGCATTGGTTGGGTTTGGGTACATAACAAATTTAGCAGGGGCAGTTTCAGCATTTTTTACAGAAGTTAGAGATGAGTAAATATCATTTACTTGTGCAGCATTTAAAGCTCCGTCATAAATTCGTATGTCATCTAAAGAACCTTTAAAGTAGTTGTTTGAGAAATTACCATAAGATGTTCCGCGACCAATTTGCAAGAACGAATTTGAAGTCCCAGAGGTGTAAGATCCTATATAGGTAGAATCGCTTAACACACCATTTAGGTAAATCATTTGGTAACCTGATGTAGTTGAGTACGTACCTACAATATGCATCCATTTACCTTTAAAAGTAGTATCAAAATACGATGTCTTTACTGACAATAGTTTGTTTGTTGATCCATCTCCAAAGAAAAAGCCAACTTTGAACCTATCTTTTAAGGCATAACCATTATCGTTGTTTAACTGCATAGCAAATGTTGGAAAAAAATCTGCTGTACCCTCTTTTAACAATAAAGCGGGGAATTGTTGGTTAGGTATAGTGTCAACCTTTACCCAAAGCGAAATACTTTTGCTGCCACTCAAGTTAAGTTTATTATCGTGAGGAATTTGGATATATGTATTACTATCTCCCCCAAATTTGTAGGCAGAATTTGGGTTTCCTAACCGGTCAGTTGTTGGTATTCCTTTATTAATTGATGCATTAATGCCGTTTCCGCTTGAGTCATTGGCATTTCCATTAAAAGGGTAGTGAGCAACCAAAGTTTGGCCAAATACCCCAAGAGTACCTAGAGTTAATAATGTTAGTAAAAGTGTTTTTTTCATGATAAATTAATTGATTATATACAATAGACCTGTTTGGTTTTTAATTTCACTTATTCCATTAATATTCTTTCCTCTATAATTTACTACCCAAAAATATAAGCCAATGGGTAATGCTTCATCTTTGTACTTACCATCCCAAACTATGTTCTTATCTTTTGTACTAAAAACCTCCTCACCCCAACGGTTAAAAATCCTGAAGTTAATTTGGTCAACATTATAAGCGTTAAAGACTAGGAAATCATTTTTCCCATCCCCGTTTGGGGTAAATGAAGTGGGGACAAACACCTGAGGGCTACATTTTTCTATGGCCCAAGCCGAGTCGGTGAACTTACAATTAAAAGAGTCAACCAGGTTCACCCAATACATACCTTCAGTATTCGTGGCAAGATAGCGTTGAGTTTCCCCATTACTCCATAAATAGCTATCATAAACACCCGCATCAAATTCAGCTTTAACTTCTTCACAAAACAGGGCAGTATCTTTCATAGCGGGTAAAACCCCGCCTGCATCAAGAACTGTCATTACAATACTGTCACACCCATAACTTGTAGAAAGAGTATCATAAAAAACAGTGTCCTTATTATAAAAGCTGCCGCCGAAGAATATACTGTCTTGGAAACAAAATGTGAATTTAAACGTATTTGGTGCAATGGAATGTGTTACCACGTTGTACTTAACAATACTATCACACCCGTTTTTATTTTGTAAACTATCGTAATAAGTACCAGCCGTAAAAATACTCTTACCGTTTATTAAAACGAAATCCCCATTGCATAAGTGCACATTTGTACTATCATACTGAGCCGTTACTATATTTAAGGTTACAGTAATAATAGAATCAATACAATTAGCTACCAAGATTGTATCGTAATAAATCCCCTGAGTTTTATAATAGCGGGAACCGATTTTTATGCTGTCATTACTACATATATATGATGTACGGCTTCCGTAATCAACAGGCTTATAAGTTATTTCAGTTGCAAGAACACTATCGCATCCACCTAAACTTGTTAAAGTATCATAATACAAACCGACAGTTTTTAGATATTTTCCATTAACCATAACACTATCATTTAAACAGATAGAAATGGTTTGATAAGCGGATATTAGACTATTTAAACTAAGGGCTGTGATAGTTACACTATCACACTTGCCGGATCTTTTTGTGGTATCTCTGTACGTACCGGCAGTTTTTCGATATGCTTTTTGTAAAAAGATGCTATCACCATTACAAATACTCAAAACTCTGCTGGCACTTTCTAAGGGAAGTAAGCTCAAAGTAGTTATGGTAACACTATCACACTTACCCGTTCTTTTAGTAGTATCTCTATAAGTACCAGCTACCTTTCTATATACCTTTTGCAAGAAGACGCTATCTCCCGTGCAAATACTCAATGAATTGTTTGCACTTTCTAAAGGAAGCAAGCTCAATGTAGTAATTGTTACGCTATCACACTGTCCTGTTCTTTTTGTTGTATCCCAATACGTGCCAGCTGTTTTTCTGTATGCCTTTTGTAAGTAAATACTGTCATTACTACAAACTGTACCATTTACAGGATAGCTTTCGTACCCATTTTTAGTAAGCGCAAGAGTTACGATACTATCGCACCCGAATTTATTTTTTAAATTAGCCACATAAGTTCCCGGAGCGTAGCGAGTTTGTCCATTAAAGAAGACTCCATTATTACCACAAACAACGGAATCAATGGTGTCACTATATTGCTGCCAAATGGTTACCGTTAAAACAGTATCAAGATATTTAGAAGTACTCGTTGCGGGATCAAATGCACTAAAAAGATAAGAGGTAGTTTGATTAATCGTACCGGTTGGAAAATAGAGTGTATCAGAGCAAGCACTTGATTTCACGGTGCCTACAACTGAACTATCGCTGACTTTTAATAATCGGTATTGAACATAAGGCTGTGGATTTGATAATTGTATGTTGGTTGAGCCTGAACTGCAAAAATTGTTTTTTGCTGCCTTTGCACCAAGGCGCAAAGTAAGGCCATATACAATTTTTATTTCCAAGGGGCATAAAGCTCTATTGTACACCCTAACCTCATCAATTTTACCATCAAAACAGTTACCTGTATTTTGATTAGCTCCAATTCTTGCTTTAAGAGAGTTTGCTAATATGTTCTGTTGTACGCCTTTACTTATTAAAGAACTGTTCTGATACAACCATGTAGTATCTTTAAAATGTATCACTAATACTTGGTTCCACGAATTAAGATTGAACGTAGCGTCAGCTTCAACATTTGCATTACCACCGGTCAACCTTAATTTCCTTCCGCTCCCTCCTCCGTAAGTGTCAAAATTGTATCCATCATTAATACCCACAGTTGTTTTATCAAACAACCTGTAGCCTCCTGATGCAGTTGAATATTGGTTTAGCCATAAGGTAATAGAAAAACTGTCTGTTAGGTCAAGTGAATTGTGATCGGCAATTTCAATATAATCATTACTTCCATCAAACAAATATGCCTTGTTTGAGATACCAAAACGGTCGGATGTAAGAGACGCACCATTTTTGGCTGTGCCGTGGTTGCCCGTGCCACTTGAATCACCCGCATTACCGGTAAAAGGATAATATCCAACTAGTCCATAATTTAATGAGTTTAGATTAAGGACATCCCCAATATCAACAATTTGAGCGGTACTAACTTTAGAAATGAAAAGAAAGAAGACAACTATAAAAACATGAAAATTGCGAAACTTTATATTCACCCTTATTGGGCTGTTGAAAAATAAGTTGTGGGGTAATAACATTAAAGTAAAAGTACAGTTCTTTTTAAGCCTTGTTTTCTATATCATCGCAAGTTAATTATCATAGATGAATTTCTACTGATTTTAGCTATTAAATTCGATAAACAAAATGCTCATCATACAACTTACAGGTGGTTTAGGTAACCAGCTTTTTCAATATGCAGCAGCGAGGGCGCACGCTCTTCGCCTAAGCACTGAGTTGTATTTAGATAAAACCCATTTTCTACCAACACCCACCGGAAAGAAAAACCTCAGGCAATATGAATTGCATCACTTTAATGCGGTAGAAAAATTCAGAAAACCTTCATTTCATTGGGTAAAAAAATACTTTAGAGTAAAAAATATGTACGTGGCTACGCAAACATTTCGCGAAACCCATGTACACGTCCATCCTGAGTTTTTTGAAATAAGTGGGGATACATACATCGAAGGGTGTTTTCAATCAGAAAAATACTTCAAACAATACGAAAATAATATACGGCAAGAGCTTAGCTTTAAATCAGAAGCAAACGGAAGGAATGCTGAATTGCTGGAAAAAATAAAATCAGTTAATGCGGTTTCATTACATGTACGCAGAGGGGATTACGTAAGCAACAGCGAAACCCTAAAAGTTCACGGTATCTGTGGCTTAGATTATTACGAAAAGGCAGTGAAATATATCGAAAACACGGTTCAAAGCCCTCATTTCTTTTTATTTTCTGATGAACCCGAGTGGGTGCAACAAAACCTCACATTAAATCATCCATACGAGATAATAAACCATAACAAAGGCGAAAACAGCTTTGAGGATATGAGATTAATGAGCACCTGCAACCATCATATTATTGCAAACAGCAGCTTTAGCTGGTGGGGAGCATGGCTAAACCCAAACAACAAGAAAATTGTTGTAGCACCACAAAACTGGTTTGCTGATAAGCAACACAATTCAAACGATATAATCCCTGAAAAGTGGGTGAAAGTTTAGCCTCAAAATGTACATTTGCCCTTTAAAATTAGAAACTATAAGATGCACCCATCGTATTTAGACATTTTATGCGATCCTAAAACGCAAGAACCCTTTGAATTAAGAATTACTAAAGAAGAAAACGGTTTTGTGCAAGAAGGCGAATTAGTATCAAAATCAAACGCGTACCCCATTGTGAGGGGGGTGCCACGTTTTGCAGGATACAATGCCAATGAAAATTATGCAAAATCATTCGGCTGGCAGTGGAATAAATGGAGCAAAGTGCAGTTTGACAGCGAAAACAAAGGGAAAAAATACGAAGGCTACACACAATCAATGTGGGAGAAAATCACCAATAAAAAGGGTGATTTAAAAGGACAACTTATAGCCGATTACGGTTGCGGACCCGGCAGGTTTGTTGAAACAGGCAGAATGAAAGGAGCTAAAGTGGTAGGATTGGATTATAGCAGTGCCGTAGAAGCCGCCCGCAAAAACTTTGCAAACGACCCCGACGTACTAATAGTTCAAGGTGATATTTTAGCACCGCCCTTTAAAAAAGGTGTGTTCGATGGAGCATTTACAATTGGGGTATTGCATCATACCCCCGACCCCAAAAAAGGGTTTTCGCAAATTGCCGAATCTGTGAAAGAAGGAGGTTGGACTGCCTGTGCAGTGTATGGACAAGGTGGCTATTACGATTTACCCGCAGTAAAATTTTGGCGTAAAGTATTTAAATTTTTGTGGCCTGTATTTGGGCACTACCCACCGCTTATCTACACCTATTTTGTAAACATTGTGTTTTTCCCGATGGGACTTTTTCCTTGGACAAGGACACTGATAAACAGCTTTTTCCCTTTCTTTTTGTTAAAAGATTTTAAGTGGAGCATATTAGATACGTTTGATAGTATCACCCCAAGTTACCAATCAGGCCATACACCGTATGAAGTATTTATGTGGTTCAAAGAAAACAACTACAAAAACGTTGAGCCTTCTGATTGGTGGGGACCGGTTGTAAACGGAATTCGCTAAAACTATGTGCGGAATAGCCGGAATAGTTGCTGATAATGCAACAGAATATCTAACAACAGTTAAACGGATGACCGATGCTATCGGGCATCGGGGGCCTGATGGTGACGGTCATTATGCCTATAGCCGATGTGTATTAGGTCATCGTCGCCTTAGCATAGTTGATTTAGAGGGTGGGTGGCAGCCCATGTTCAATCATAACAAAAGCATAGGTATTGTTTTTAACGGTGAGATATACGGCTACAAAAAGCTACGACAAGAAACCCAATACAACTACCAAAACGATAGCGATACCGAATTATTGATTGCTTTGTATGAACAGCAAGGCAAAGCAATGATGAAAAATTTGCCGGGTATGTTTGCGTTTTCCATTTGGGACGATGCCAAACAAACCTTATTTTGTGCCCGAGACCGTTTTGGTGAAAAACCGTTTTACTACGCAATAGGTAAAGGGGGAGAGTTTGTGTACTCATCCGAAATAAAGGCCATTTTAGCTTCGGGCTTGGTAGAGCCAGTGTTGGATAAGGATAGCTTAGCACATTATTTAAAACACCTTTACATTCATCCCAACAAAACCATATATAAAAATATTTTTACCCTACCGCCTGCCCATACTTTAGAGTACATCCCTCAAACCAAAAAAATAACTACCGAACGGTATTGGAATCTGCCTGAAATTGGAAGCCCGCAAAAGCTTGCAGACGTTACCGAACAATTTACCTTTTTGCTTGACGATGCTGTAAAAAAACAATTAGTAGCCGATGTGCCGGTTGGGGCTTTTCTTAGTGGCGGATTAGATTCAAGTACCATTGTGGCACTTGCAGCCAAATACAAAGAAGGCATAAAAACCATTTCGTTTGGGTTTGGCGATAGCATTGATGAATTGCCGTTTGCTCGCGAAATTGCCCAAAAATACAATACACATCATATCGAACTTCAACAGCAAGAAGCGGATATAGCTGATTTACTCTTGAAAATGCAGGATATTTATGATGAACCATTTGCCGATTCATCAAATATACCCACATACCTGCTTTCAAGGTTGGCCAAAGAACACCTTACCGTAATACTTACGGGCGATGCAGGGGACGAATTACTGGGCGGTTACGGTTCCTACAAAATATTGTTGGAGATGATGAAAGGGGGCAAAACCCCGCAGGCCATTATCCCCGCAATAAAATTTGGGCTAAAACTATCCCGCAAACTGGGTTTAGGGGTTGATGCCAAAAAATACGAAGCAGGCATTCGCAATACCCAATACAATAGTTTGCTAAATGCCCATACACAGCACAATACCTACTTTAGCGATAGCGAAATAGCTTCAGTAGGACTTAAAGGCAAAGCTATTAAACCCTCATTTTCATTCAAGCCTAATAATACCCCTGATGATGGTATGCGGGCAGACATTGAGGATTATATGCCCGGTGATATACTGGTGAAAACCGACAGAGCTGCAATGGCCAGTAGTGTTGAGTTGCGTGCCCCGTTTCTAGATGTTGATTTTGCTGAATATTGTATATCGCTGCCTTACACACTGAAAGTAAGCAACAGCAGCGACAAGATTTTGCTTCGTGAGGCAATGGGGCAATTGTGGAGCGAAAACATACGCAAACGCAGCAAACAAGGTTTTGGTGCACCTGTAAATAAATGGTTGCAAATACCTGCTGTGCAAGAACTAAAAAAGCAATACCTGTACAATAAAAACAATAAAATGTATAGCCTGCTGGATTACAACAGTTGCAGCCGGTACTTTGAAAAAAATAATTATCACACTTGGATACTACTTACCCTTGCCATTTGGGTAGAGAAGCACAGTTTCAGCAATGACTAATCCCAAAATAAGTGTTCTTACCGCTGTATATAATAGCGCAGAGTTAATTCGCCCTGCCATTGAAAGTGTATTGAACCAAACGTTTGGCGATTTTGAGTGGGTGATTATAAACGATGCTACCCCTGACAATAGCATAGAAATTATAGAAAGCTACGACGACCCCCGCATAAAAATATACCATAACCAAACCAACATGGGATTGGCGGCCTCGCTTAACAAAGGGTTAGATCTTTGTACAGGTGAATACATTGCTCGAATGGATACCGACGATGTTTGCTACCCAAACAGGTTTGAACAGCAGGTGAAGTTCATGGAATCCCATCCTGAAATTGCAATTGCAGGCAGTTGGGTAAACCTTACCGGAGATTGGAAAGGACTTTGGAAAACCCCTGTGAGTCATGAAGAAATACAATGTAAACTTTTGTTTAATTCGGCCATAGCCCACCCTACAGTGATAATGCGTAAAAGCATGCTGGATAAATTTAGTTTAAGGTATGATGACCGATTGAAAAAGATACAGGATTACGATTTGTGGGTACGTGCATCGCAAGTAGTTAAGTTGGCAAATATCCCCGAAGTACTGCTGGATTACAGGATAGATATTCAAGCCAAATCGCCTGAGGTAGTTAAACGCTCTAACG
This sequence comes from Bacteroidia bacterium, assembly GCA_035906255.1. Taxonomy (GTDB): domain Bacteria; phylum Bacteroidota; class Bacteroidia; order UBA8524; family UBA8524; genus SB11. Next base: position 102,780 of record JAMIFM010000021.1, on the reverse strand, counting down.
AGGTAATATACGGTATCCGCCAAATGCAGCTTAGCAGGCTGGGTATTCAGCTTTCATCAAACGATGCAGATAATTTTCATTACATCAGTGCCAACCAATTAAATAAGGTAGATACAAAGGCGATAAACAACCTGTTCAGAGATATTTTAGCAAAAAACAAGCAAGCTAAAATATATAATCAAAAAGCTTTGCAAAGACACTTGGGCCGTACTTGGATAAGAATGGTATTAAAAAAACCCACGGCAATTTTCAGTACACCGCTGTCACTAATGATTACAGCAATAAAATCGTTATTTCTTTAAAAGAAAATTAACCACATTTTTTAGCTTCAGTTGCCAGGGTATTACCTTTTTATACCAGTAAAAATCGGCATCGTGGTTTATCGCAGTGTTGGTAGGATGGGTGATAGGTATAATTCCGGTGGTTTGTAATTGCCCCAAACGGTCATTAGAATTGCCCGTGTGGGTAGCGCTCTCCCCAAAACCAATATTTTCAACCAAATTCACCTCTGGTGATATTGCTTTCCCCTTATTACTTAACAAAGCAAACGTCCACTGGTAATCCCACGTATTTATTTCCCCGCGTTGCACCCGCTTAAAAGTCTGTAGCCAATACGCCCTTTCAGTAGAGGTTTTAAACGGTAACTGTTTAGATTGTTTGGAAATAAAACTATCAAGACCGCGCATATTTACATCATAGTGTTGCAGCCAAGCCCTGCGCCAGCTTGCCCAGCCCCAAATGTGCGGTATTTTGCTAAAATAATAACTTCCGTCGCTGCGTTTTTGTCCGTCTTGAAAGTTATTACCCCCAATGTGCATCACGCTTTCATCATCGCGGTATTTAGCAAGCAGGGTTTCACAATAAGCAAAAAAGTCAGGGTGGGGCAGGCAATCATCTTCCAGCACAATGCCTTGCTCAACATTTTCAAAAAACCAAGTAATGCCACTACTTACAGCATTTCGGCATCCTAAATTTTGGTTGCGATACAATGTTTTTACCTCGCAATCCCAGTCCACCTTTTGGCAAACCTCACGCACAGCAGCACTATTGTCAACATCGTCAGGTCTGTTTGCACGGGGGCCGTCAGCAGCAATAAACAACTGTTTGGGTTGAATTTTTCGTATTGCCTCAAAAACGACCGCAGTTTCTTTGGGACGGTTAAAAACTAGAAGAAGTATAGGAGTGTGTAGCATTATAGCAAGCCTAACTCTTGCGCTGTCTCTTTTGAGCAAATCAAGTGGTTAAGATACCCCTCTGCTCTCAAATGTGGTACCAAAGTAGGTTTAGTTTCCTCGTCAAGGTTAAAGTATAGATAATCACAGCCTTCCAAATATGTTTCCACCCGTTTGCCTACCTCATCACTCAAAATCTCCATCAGCATACTGGGGCGCATGGTTTTCAGGTAACTGCCCATTCCGTCCATAACCTCAGGCTCAAAGCTTTCAACATCCACCTTCATAAGGTCAATTTTATCAATCTTATTGGCCTCAATCCAGCTTTTCAGCGTAGTAGTTTTAATAACTGTTTCAATAGAGTTTGAAACTGTATTGCCGCTATTGAGAGTAGAGGTGTATAGCTTTTCGGCAGGGTTGGTGTAAATGCTTGCCGTGCCGTCTTGGTTAGATGCGGCCAATTCAAGGCAATGTATGGCTGATTTGTTTAAATCAACATTGCGCTTAAACAGTTTGTAAATATCGGGCAATGGTTCAAAACCATATATCTCGGCATTAGGATTAACAGTTTTTGCGATGAGCGAATAAATACCCGTATTAGCGCCCACATCTAAAATCACCGATGATTTTTTAGATAACTTTATCCATAAATCATACGACATCTTTTCATACTGCGCATCCATTCCCTTCCAAAAAAGTTTGGTTTCCACATACTTGTCATAATCAGTATGTATTAAAAAGCTGCTGTTTCCAACAGGTACTTTTATAATGCCTTTAAACCGTAAGCTTTTATACAGCGAATACGGCAGGGGCATTATGGCTTTCACCAAATTAAAAATGGCATGCTTTGCAGGGATACCTTGGTATATATTTCTCGCTAAACCCATAAGAGGCTCAAAAGTAGTAATTATAGATAAATAATGGTGGGCGCGTTTAAATAGTTAAACAAAACAATTACAAACAATATATAATTGCATACGAGGTACTGTTTATATACAAAACCTACATTTGCTGTAACACGAAATTGAAAACCACACAACTAAATACGTTTGATAAAGGAGGGGCCGGAGTAGCTGCATACCGTTTACATGAAGCACTTAATAATGGCAACGAGGTGCAATCGCAACTGGTGTATTTGCACGGAACTGCTACCGACAGGTTTGAAAACATACACGTAATAGCCAACAACCCTATGGGAAAAAAAATTGCCCTTACCCGGTTGGCGTGGGAAAAACTGTGGTTTGCGTTTCAGGTAAACGACCAAGCCGACCGTTTCAGGTTCTCAACCGCCAATATGGGGTTGGATATATCCAGTTTCCCGTTGGTAAAAGAAGCTGATATTATCCATTTACATTGGATAAACAACGGATTTCTATCATTAAAAGGCATCAATAAGCTAAAAAAACTGAATAAGCCTGTTATTTGGACAATGCACGATATGTGGGCCATGACGGGTGGTTGCCACCACAGCCGTGTTTGCGAAAACTACCAAAAACAATGCGGCAATTGCTTTTACCTGCGTAATCCATCAGAAAATGATGTTTCAGCCGCCGTTCATGCTAAGAAGACAAAAGTTTATAACGAGTTAAACCTAACTTTTATAGCGTGCAGCAATTGGCTGGCAGCAAGGGCACAAAAAAGCTCCTTATTAGGCAATAAACGGGTGGAAGTGATTCCCAACCCTATAAATACAGAGGTGTATAAGGCCAATAACAAAGCTGATGCGAAGGCTAAATTCGGGTTGGATAAAGATACATTGTGTATCAGTTTTGTAGCTGCTAATGTGAGCGATGTACGCAAAGGGTTTGAATACCTGCGGGTGGCACTATGGAAGCTGAAGGTAAAACAACCTGATTGGAGCAAAAGAATCAAACTGTTGGTAATGGGGGAGGCAAAGACCGATGTTAACCTTGATTTACCTTTTGAATACACATTTACGGGTTACTTAAACGATGAAGAGCGCATTATTAATTTTTATAATGCCAGCGATGTTTTTGTACTGCCCAGTCTTGAAGAGAACCTGCCTAATACCATTATGGAAGCCCTTAGCTGCGGAGTTCCTTCTGTAGCGTTTGAAGTGGGTGGGATACCTGATTTAATACAACACATGCACAACGGGTATTTGGCCGATTATGAAAGTGTTGACGACTTAGCCGAAGGGATTAACTATGTGCTGCATGAAGTACAAACAGGGCAACGGTTGCAGGAAAATGCCCGTAACAAAGCCGTTGAAAATTATTCGTATCCCGTAGTTGCTGAAAAAGTAACCCGTTTATACCAAAGCCTTCTAACAAAATAAGGGGGCACGGAAACCGTACCCCCTTATTAATACCAAACCCTATAGGGTTTTGATTATTGCTGTTTAAGAGCTTTCAGTTTGTTTTTACGCTCAATAAACAGAGCCGCAATACTAACCGCAAGCAACAGTACAAAAAACACAAACGACATTTTTACCCTGCCCAGTGCCTTTGAAGCATCGTATTTAAACTCAATAGTATGTTTGCCGGCAGGCACTTTCATGGCACGCAACACATAATCGCCACGGAAATGCTCAGCGGGCTGTCCGTCAATAAACGCCTTCCAGCCGTCACCGTCAGGTTGTTCATAAAACACCTCAGAGAACACAGCCATTTGGTCGCTGCTTGCATTCGATTCATACTTCAAAATATGCGGCGCATAATTCACCAACTTAATTTGTGCCGCCGAATCATAAGCAGGATTAAAGTTTTTCAACCCGTCAGGCAGATTTTTGGTTTGTACCACTAATGTTTTCGCAGGGTCAAAAATATTGGCACTGTCAACATTCAATGCAGCCATTTCTTTGTCGGCATTTGCTACTTGTTTCACTTCACGCACAAACCATGCGTTACCCATTGGACGTACAGGAGGCAATTGGGGTTGTATTCCGTTTTGTCCGTTCACCAACAAATACGAAGTATTAAGCATTGATAATACCGACATATTGTTTTTATACAACTGCGAGTCAATCAACTCTTGGTATTTACGCAGCTTAGCACCGTGATAACCACCGATTGAACGGTGAAGTTGGCTAGTACGTGCATCTTGTGTAGGGTTAATAGTTACATTAAACACACGATAATGCAGCAAGCCCTCTTGCTGTGCCTGCTGGTAAATGGCATTATCAGCTTCAGTAGCTTTGTATTTATAATCTTTGCGTTTTACAAAGTTGTCTTTATTTAGGTAACGGGTATTCACGCTCCACAAATCAAAAACAATCAAAGCGGCAATAACAATCATAAACGTAGTGCTGCTTTTTATTGTGCCTTTTAGATAAAACCAAATCAAACCAAAGGCAAGAGCAACAAAAACTAATGAGCGGATGGCATCGCTTTTCATCATTGCCTCACGGTCACTAATCAACGCACTGCTAAACCAGTCGGGCAATTGCATGGTAGCCTCCCTTGCACTTTCAAACCCAAACAACATACTTGGCGCAACAATCATAATCAGTAGCAATGCGCCAAAGCCGGCACCGGTATACAATACAATTTTGCTCAGTTTGGCTTTATTTTCATTATTCACAATAGCCGTAATGGCCAGTATAGCCAATAAACTCACGCCTATTTGCACAATACCCAACGCCATTGACGGAGTACGGAACTTATTAAACACAGGCAACACATTAAAGCACAACTCATAAATAACCGAGTGGCGACCCCATGCCAAAAACAAGAACAATACAGTAAGAGCAAGTATCCACCATTTTTCCTTACGGTTAGAAGCAATAATGCCTATCACAAACAAAAAGCACACAATAACCCCAAAATATATCGGGCCACCCACAAAAGGCTGGTCGCCCCAATAAGAGCTGGCCATTTGTATATAATCATTAAACTCGTTGTTGTCTTTAACATTTTGTTGCAAGGCTTGGAAAGTCTCACTATCCTTCTTAGGCTTCCCTGTTTTGCGGTCAACCACCGCATTATCAGCACCTCCGTAAGCATCGGGTACCAACAGGGTAAAGGTTTCACCCAATCCGTAACTCCATTGCGTAGCATAATCAAAATCAAGCCCTGCGCTATTGGCTTCTCCCTCAGCAGGTGTAGCTGTTCCGCCCGCAGCTTGTGTAAGCTCTGATGCACCGCCCCTTGTAGTCTCGTGCGAAGCATAATAAGTATTTAATAAAGTAAGGTTGGGTAAAGTACCCAAGGCCGCACCCAGTAATAACAAACCAATAGCAATACTCAGTGCCTTAAATTCTTTCTCCTTTAGCCACACAATGCCGTAGTAAATACAAAGCACAGCAGCAGCCAACGCAGCGTAATATGTAATTTGGTAATGCGATAAACCTACTTGGTAGTTAACACCAAAAGCAACGGCTATAAACCCCCACACATATCTTTTTTGAAAAATAAGGTATATACCGCCCAGCAATAAGGGCACAAGGGCGATGTTGAATGTTTTTTGAACGTGCCCGCCTTCAAGGCTTAGGATGTTAAATGTTGAAAAAGCAAAAATGAAACTTCCCAACGCTCCCAACCAGGGGGTAATACCCAAAGCACAAAACAGGATATACATACCCACAAGGCACCAAAAAATCACATCGAACGAAAATCCGTCAAAAGCATTGGCAAAAGCATAAATAAGCTGTATTGAATAGTTTGAGGGGCCTGTATAACCCACTGATGCAGGCATACCTGAGAACATGGTATTTGACCACCCAATAAAATCACCGGTTTTCTTGTGGTATTCTTCAGCCTCGCGGGTTAGGGCTTTAGCAGTCAAATCATCGTTTTGGTTCATTACCTTACCGCTAAGCACGGGGTAACAGTATATTACCGATATTGCCAGAAAAAGAGCAATGATGATTACATGCTGCCTGTTTTTAATGAAAAACTCCTTTAACATAGTGTTTTGATTGTGAGTGGGTTAAAATATCTTGTCGTAGTAAAATTAAAGTCCCGTAATTATAGTATTAAAGCTTTATTTTACAAAACTTTGCAACGCCTATAATTTTACAGTAAGATGCAATACCGCCTGCTATTGTTGGACAATTACGACTCGTTTACCTACAACCTCAAAGATTATTTTGAGCAACTGGGGTGCGAGTGCATTGTGGTGCGCAATGATGAAACCGATATAAACGGGCTTAGCGGCATAAACTTTGATGGTATTGTAATATCGCCGGGGCCGGGTCGCCCTGCCGATGCCGGAATATTAAATGAAGTAATACAACAATACCATACGCGCCTGCCTGTTTTGGGAATTTGCTTAGGCCACCAAGCCATAGCAGAGTTTTTTGGGGCACGGCTTATAAAAGCAAGCTACCCAATGCACGGCAAAGTATCACAAGTATTACACACAGGCGACAGTTTGTTTGCCGGATTACCATCACCACTGCAAGTATGCAGATACCATTCGCTGATAGTAGAGTGGGAGGGGAAAACGGAAATTACGGCAATTGCCCATACACAACAAGGTGAGATAATGGCACTTAAACACAACACGTTACCCGTTTACGGGGTACAGTTTCATCCCGAAGCAATTTTGACACAAAGCGGAATGGAATTGTTGAAAAACTGGTTAACTTGTGTGCCTGCGTCAAAACCTATGGTATTTGTATAATCGAGTATTATATTTGCTGATTGTTAAAAAATGAGTTCAATGGATTACAGTCTAAAAGAGGAAGGTAAATACACATTTATAGAAGAAGGCGAAGGCGAAGTATTGCTTTTGCTGCATGGATTGTTTGGGGCACTTAGCAACTGGAAAGACGTTATCGACCGTTTTTCAGGTTCGTACAAAGTGGTAATACCCATGATGCCTATTTATGATATGCCTGTACTTACTACCAGTGTTAAAGGACTTGCAAAGTTTATTGAAGAATTTGTAGAGTTTAAGGGATATACTAATATGACGGTGCTGGGCAACTCATTAGGGGGACACGTATCGTTGGTATATTCATTAAAAAACCAGCATAACATGCACAGCTTGGTGCTAACAGGCAGCAGCGGTTTGTATGAAAATGCAATGGGCGGAAGCTACCCCAAAAGGGGCGATTACGACTACATCAGGAAAAAAGTAGAATATACTTTTTACGACCCCGCTACAGCTACTAAAGAGTTGGTTGATGAGGTGTTTGAAATAACAAACGACCGAATGAAAACCCTTAAAATATTGGCAATGGCAAAATCTGCCATCAGGCACAATATGCGCAAAGAAGTTAACAAAATAGAAGTTCCGGTTTGCCTTATATGGGGTAAGAATGATAACATCACCCCGCCCGATGTAGCCGAAGAATTTTTGCAACTACTGCCTAATGCCGAATTGCATTGGCTGGATAAGTGCGGACACGCAGCGATGATGGAACGTCCGGAAGAATTTAACCGCATACTGGATGACTTCCTAACCCGTATGTACAAAAAATCAACAATTTCAGGCTGATGCTTGCAGGGCAATTACTTTCCGGCAGGTTATTCCCGTTAAAAATTTCCGATTCGTGCGGCAAAGCCCTCGATTTGATGAACGAGTTTGACATTGCCTTTTTGCCCGTTGTTGATGGTGATAAACATTTAGGCTATGTAGCGGCATCAGATTTATTAGATGCCGACCCCGATGATAATATCCTGTCCAAAACAAACAGTGCCGTAGTATCAAAAGTGTACGAAAACCAGCATCTGTTTGATATTATTACCATTTTTAGCGAAATAAGCTCATCAGTAGTATCCGTTGTAGATGTTAACGACAGGTTTATTGGCATATTATCTGCCAAAGAGCTGATAAACAAAATGGCATCACTCAATGCCTTTAGCCAGCCGGGTAGCATCATCACATTAGAGTTACCCGCCATCAGCTATTCTATGAGCGAAATTTCACGCATCGTAGAATACAATAACACAAAAATTTTAAGCCTGTATGTGAACACAGTTGATGAAGCTCCGGCACAACTACAAGTTCATATAAAACTTAATACTACTGATATAAAATCAGTAGTGGCCACCTTTGAACGGTACGGATACACCATTGTAGCCTCGTATTACCGTGAGTACGATACGGAAGATATGAAAAGCCGTTTCGACTCCCTGATGAAATACCTCGATATTTGATGCCCATACCACCTTCTGTGTTAATCCGTTTTGTAGGCATACTTGCAACAGTACTTCTTTTGGTAATAGGTAACAATGCAAAAGCACAGGAAGCTGATAGTATTGTAGTAATAGGGGCTGTTAAATTATCGGGGCACGAAAAAACCAAAGATTACATTGTATTGCGCGAGCTTGATTTTAAAAGCGGAGATACGCTTAGGGCAAGCGAATTGGCAGCAATGAAAGTAAAAGGCATCCGCCAGATTTTCGACCTTGAATTATTTAATACCGTAGAAATGCAAATTGCCCCGCCCGATAGTTTGGGGCTAACGCACATAACTATTTACCTTAAAGAGCGGTGGTACTTATTTGTATTACCCATTGTTGAAATTGCCGACCGAAACTTTAACCAATGGTGGTTGGCCGATAACAAACTCTCACGCATTAATTACGGAATACGCATTCGGCGTTCAAACCTGCGGGGGCGTAATGAAACCATCCGGATAAACATTCAAAGCGGTTATACCCGCAAATTTTCAGTTGATTATAATTTCCCGTATATAAACAAGGCACTTACCATAGGGGCTGCCCTTAACTTTACCTACTCCGACAATAGAGAGCTTTGGTATGCAACTAAAAACAATAAGTTGCAATTTTTTCACGATACCGGAAAAATATCCTTCCGCCGCCTGAAAACAGGCGTTACTTTTAGCCTTCGGAAAAAAATATATTCATCGCAATTACTTGATTTAGAATATACCCACTTGCAAGTTGCAGATACCGTTGCCAAAACAGCCGTTAACCCCGATTACTTTTTAGACGGAAGAACCCGCCAGCAAACCTTTTATGCAGGCTACAGCTATATTTATGAAATGCTTGATTACAAACATTATCCCCTTAATGGTAAATACTTATCGGCCGAAGCAGGGAACTACTTTTTTATCAACGCACCGTATAATATCTTCAACGCATTTATCAACGCCTCATACCATAAAAGATTAAACGGCAGGCACTATGCCTCATTTTCAGTAGATGCAAAATACTCAAGTCCCGGCCGCCAACCTTATAATCTGTACAAAGCTTTGGGGTATGGGTACTACGTTCGCGGGTTTGAATATTATGTGATAGACGGACAACACTTTGCATTAGGGAAAATCAACTACCTGTATAACCTGCTTAAGCCTAAATTTATCCATATTCCCACCGGAGGAATTAAAAAATTCAGAAATATACCCATTACCATCTTTGCCAAAGCCTTTTACGATGCAGGCTACGCAGCCGATAACAACCCAATGCCCACAAATACCTTTGCAAACAGTTATTTGGGTGGGGTAGGAGCGGGTATTGACATTGTAACTTATTACGACAGGGTTTTTAAAATTGAGTACACATTTAACAATAAAGGGCAAAAGGGATTATTTTTTCATTACAATATGCTCTTTTAAAAAGTACCTTTGTATATAAGATGAAATTAGCGCTGTTTGGCCGCAATTTAAAAAGCAACGGAACGGGTGAATTTATTAACCGCCTTGCCGCTTTTTTTTCAGAAAATCATACCGTTGCTTATGTTCATGAAAACATCATCAATGAATTTAATGAACTCACACGGGGCTATTCATTAGCAGTAGAGCCTTTTAACGACAACACTTTTTCTAAAACCGATGCTGAATACCTTATATCTATCGGTGGTGATGGTACATTATTAGATACAGTATCATTAGTAAAAGAAAAAAACATACCTGTGTTGGGCATTAACTCAGGCAGGCTCGGTTTTTTGGCCAATGTAGCAAAAGACGAAGTGTATGAAGCCTTTACCGATTTGGCAAAAGGAAATTATACCATAGATACCCGCTCGTTGCTGTATCTTGAAAGTACCGAAACATACTTTGAAGGCCTGCACTACGCGTTAAACGATTTTGTAATACACAAAAACGATTCATCATCAATGATAGTAGTAAACACATATCTTAATGGTGAATTTTTAAACTCATACTGGGCTGATGGACTGATAATATCAACCCCAACAGGCTCCACCGGATACTCATTAAGCTGTGGCGGCCCAATATTATTTCCCTACTCCGAAAGTTTTGCAATAACCCCCATAGCACCCCACAACCTTAATGTGCGACCCATTGTAGTATCCGATAAAAATGTAATATCGTTTGAAGTGGAAGGGCGCAGTAATTCATTCCTTATTAGTATGGATTCACGCTCAGTATCAGTGCCTTTTACCTCACAATTAGCCATTCGTAAAAGCGATTTTGAACTTAAATTAGTACAATTAAAAGACCACAATTACCTTCGTACCTTGCGCAGAAAGCTGATGTGGGGAGTTGACAAAAGAAACTTTGATAAAGGATAATCAGTGGTCAAAATTGAAAGTTTTTTAAAAATTAATAGAAAATTACTTTACTAGCCCTATATTTGTGCCAATCGAAATTTAGCCATGATGAAGATTAAAAATTTGCTACTGGTTGCCATTTTAGCATTCTCAACAATGAGCGTATCTGCGCAAGACAGAGAATGGGGTGGATTTTTAGGCCTTTCAACCTACAACGGTGATTTGGCCCAGTCACCCATCCCTTTGAGGGGTACCCGTCCTGCGATAGGAGGGTTTTATCGTTATAATTTTAACAGCCACTGGGCGCTTAAAACAGGTTTAAACTTTGGATACATTGCCAGCTACGACAGGTATAACGGCAAAGGTACCAATCGTGAAAGCAGGAACCTTAGCTTTCACTCACCACTTGCTGAACTTTCAGTAGTTGCTGAGTATAACTTCATGAAGTACGTGGCAGGTTCACGCAAATTCAAATCAACTCCTTATGTGTTTGCAGGCTTAGCAGCATTTTACTACAACCCTCAAACATACCTTAACGGAACTAAATACGCTTTGCGTAGTATGAAAACCGAACAAAGCAAAATGGATGGAGCATATAGCCCATTAGGCATTGCAATTCCTATCGGTATCGGTTATAAATTTAGCTTGGGTCGCAAACAATTGTGGAACTTGGGTATTGAGTTCGGCTACCGTAAAACATTTACAGATTACCTTGATGATGTAAGCGATAAAGCACCTGATAACTTTGCAGCACTTACTCCTGAAGAGCAAGCACTTGCATATAGGGGTTTTGTTCCTTCAAGCGATCCTTCAAAAGGATGGCCGAGCAAATGGCCAAGGGGTAACGCTGATAACAATGATGCCTACTTCTTTTATGGTATAACACTTAGTAAAACCATTCGTAAATTCGAATGTAGGTTTTAACAAAAAATTAAAGATATTTGTAATCGGGTCAAGCTTTATGTTTGACCCGATTTTTTTTATAATAATTCAAAACTTTTTTCGTTAACACTAAGGTAAGATGATATTAAAACGGTTTTTGCTATTGGTGGGCTTAGCTATTGCCATTAATTCAGCAGCTCAGAAAGACAATGTAGAGGTTGGTATTTTGTTAGGTCAGACTAACTACATAGGCGATATGACTGAGAGCCGTTTTCAGGAGATGAATTTTGCAGGCGGGCTAATGCTTAGGTATAACCCCAACCACAACATATCACTGAGGGGAAATGTGTTTTACGGAAAAATAAACGGGGATGATGCAAACTTCTCAAGCGAAGACAAGCGCAGGCGTAACCTTGATTTTTATTCGCCCCTGTTTGAGTTTTCAGGACAGTTTGAATGGAATATCACCGGTTTTGATGCAATGGGTACAAAAGGCGGAAAAGGCTTTAGTCCATACATATACGCAGGCGTAGGGATATTTAAGTTTAACCCTAAAACAGTGCTTAATGATACTGTGTATGAGTTGCAGCCCAAAGGAACCGAAGGACAAGGCACTACCCCCTTGCAAAGCCGTAAAAAATACGCCCTTACACAGGTAGCAATACCATTTGGATTTGGATTTAAAATAAGATTAGCACCCCGTTTTGTAATGGGTATAGAGTATGGTACTCGCTTTACTTTTACAGATTACCTTGACGATGTGAGCCTAACTTATGTAAACCCTGCAATCCTTTCGGCTCAATACGGATCTCAATCGGCAGCATTAGCTAACCGTAGCGGAGAAGATAAAGGCCCATACGATATAATTAACCAAAGAGGACAACAACGTGGCGATAACAAAGACAGGGATTGGTATAACTTTTTGGGAATATCGCTTTCATATACAATTAATCTGCATAAAGTAAAGTGTTATCAGTTTTAAAAAACGTCGCCCGGCTACTAATAGTAACTATATACATAACAAGCAGCAACAATGCCACTGCGCAGCGGTGGGAAATAGGCGGTCTTTTAGGCGGCACTAATTATTTGGGCGATATTTCAAAAGAACCTACTTTAAGCAAAACCCATATAGGAGTTAACCTTTGGGGACGTTATAACATATCACGCCACTTTTCGTACAGGTTTGGAGCCGGTTTCGGGCAAATATCAGGGGCTGACTCACTGCAACCGGCAACGGAACTCAGAGGTCTTAGCTTTAAATCAAACATTTGGGAACTAACCAATATTATTGAATTTCATTTTCGCCCGTTTGGCCTTAGTCACCCTCAAAATAAAAAATCATCTTTTTACGTATTTACGGGCATAAACGCTTTTTACTTCAACCCCAAAGCACAGTATCAGGGTAATTGGGTAGAATTGCAGCCGCTTGCTACTGAAGGGCAGAATCTTGAAGGAGGGAAGGGGAAATACTCACGTATTAGTATATCAATCCCTATGGGAGCCGGTTATAAATTTAAATTCTCACGCAAGTGGATTTTGGGGTTTGAGGTAGGGTATCGTAAAACATATACTGATTATTTGGACGATGTGAGTCGAAACTATCCTGATTTAGTGGAGTTAAATAAGGCAAATGGCCCCGTAGCGGTGGCTTTATCCGACCCTTCGAGCGTTAACGCAGGGGTGGGGGAGATACGTAGTGCTAAAAATGATATGCGTGGCGACCCGCACTTAAAAGACTGGTACGTATTTGCAGGGATTACCCTTACATACCGTATTGAGCCGATTTATTGTGCTTTTCCGCCAAGAACGAGGAGATTTCATAATGTTGATTAACTTTGCAACCCTCGAAAAAAATGCGCATAGCCCCATGAGTTCGGCCCATGATATAAATAAAGATAAACTGCCTACGCACATTGCCATCATTATGGATGGGAATGGACGTTGGGCAAAAGGAAAAGGCAAGTTCAGAATATTCGGACACCGCAACGGTGTTATTTCTGTTAGGGAAACTACCGAGGCTTGTGCCGAGTTAGGAGTGAAACACCTTACCTTGTATGCCTTTTCTACCGAAAACTGGAGCCGCCCCAAAGAGGAAGTTGATGCCTTGATGAACTTGTTAGTGGATACTATTGAAAAAGAAATCCCCACGTTGCAAAAAAACAGCATACGACTAACAGCCATCGGAGATTTACAGTCTTTACCCAAAAACTGTTTGGCAAAATTGAATGCGGCTATTGACGAAACAAAAAGCAATACACGTATGCAATTGGTGTTAGCCCTTAGCTACAGTGCCAAGTGGGATATAACAAACAGCATACGCAATATTGCCGCCGATGTGAAAGCGGGCAAAATTGAGCTGAGTGACATAAACGACGGGTTGATTGATAATTATCTTTCAACACGGGGGATACCACACCCTGAGTTATTAATACGTACCAGTGGTGAACAAAGGATAAGCAACTTTTTGTTATGGGAAATTGCCTATTCAGAACTGTATTTCACGCCTGTATTATGGCCTGATTTTAGAAAAGAAGACCTTTACGAAGCAATTATAGATTATCAAAAACGTGAACGCAGGTTTGGAAAAACAGGCGACCAGTTAAAAGCAGGATGAGATATTTAAGGATAGTACTACTGTTATTATTGCCTGCTTTGCTGCGGGCACAAGGCGATACTACACAAACCGAAGAATACTATACAATGGATTATCAACGCCCCCAAAAAGTGGTGGTGGGTGGTATAGGCATTATAGGTGTTCAGTTTTTGGATGAACGCATATTATCCGTGTTAACAGGCCTTTACGAGGGGCAAACTATCTCGTTGCCGGGAGATGAACTTACCAAGGCGATAGAAAACCTTTGGAAACAAAAGTTTTTTGTAAACATCCAAGTCCGTCTTAAAAAGATGGAAGGCAACAAAGTATTTATTGACTTTTATTTAGAAGAGAGACCCCGCCTGAGCGAAATAAAAATACGCAGGCTTAAAAAACGCCATGCAAAAAACCTGCGCGAAGATTTGAGCATACAAAGCGGCCAAATTGTTACTGAAAACGTAGTACAGCGTACCCGCAGCGAAGTATTAAAGCACTTTAGAGAAAAAGGCTATTTTAATGCAAAGGTTGAAATTACAGAAGTACCAAGCCCTATCCGCAAAAACTTTGTTGACCTACAACTAACCGTTTACAGGGGCGACCGTATAAAAATTAATGATATTGTTTTTGTAGGAAATAAAAACGTTTCATCTGCAAAATTGCGCAGGTTGTTTAGCGATACCAAACGCAAAGCATGGTGGCGAATTTTCAAAAAATCTAAATTTATTGAAGATACGTATAACGAAGAAAAACTGGGTATAGTAACTTATTACAACACCTTGGGATATCGTGATGCAGTATTGCTTAGTGATACCGTTTACCAGCACAACGATAAAACCATCAACATACAGCTAACCCTTAGCGAAGGCCGCAAATACTACTTCCGTAATATTTCGTGGGCAGGTAATACCAAATTTACCAGTGATACACTTGGTAAGATGCTGGATATTAAGCGCGGGGATGTTTACGACCAATCAGCACTTGAAAGCAAGCTGTTTATGAACCCGAGGGGGTATGATATTTCAGCATTGTACATGGACGACGGGTATTTGTTTTTCTCAGTAGTGCCTGTTGAAGTAAAAGTTGAAAACGATTCGATTGACCTTGAAATACGTATTCAGGAAGGCCCGCAGGCAACTATTAGTTCAGTTACCGTAACAGGAAACAGTAAAACCAGCGACCATGTAATATTGCGTGAGATACGTACCAGACCCGGTCAAAAATTCAGCCGTACCGATATACAACGTTCAATACGAGAATTGGTGGCATTGGGTTATTTTGACCCTGAAAAAATGGACGTACAACCTAAACCTAATATTGCCTCAGGTACGGTTGATATTGAGTATAAAGTAGAGGAAAAATCAAGCGACCAAATTGAGCTTTCAGGAGGTTTTGGGCAAGGCTTTGTGGTAGGTACATTAGGTCTTACCCTGTCAAACTTTGCTACCAAAAAAATGTTCAAAAAAGGCGGTTGGGATCCATATCCTTCAGGCGACGGACAGCGTTTAAGTTTGCGTGCCCAATCAAACGGTACGTATTACCAATCGTATAACTTTTCATTTACTGAGCCTTGGTTTGGCGGTAAACGCCCCAACTCGCTTTCATTCAGTGCATACCATTCTATCCAGCAATTTAACAGTTCAGGCAAAGCCTCAAAACTAAAAATATCAGGGTTAAGTTTAGGCTTAGGTAAGCGTTTGCGTTGGCCTGATGATTGGTTCACCGTAAACTATTCGGTAAACTACCAACACTACAACCTAAGCAACTATACCACAGGTATTTTTGAATTTGCCGACGGTCGTTCAAACAACATTAACTTCCGTTTGCTGTTGTCTCGTAACTCAACCGACGATTATATATTCCCGCAGGCAGGCTCACAGTTTAACTTCTCTACCCAGTTAACCCCTCCGTTCTCAAAATTCTCAGGAGTAGATTATAAAACAGCTACTACACAAGAGAAATTTAAGTGGATTGAATACCATAAGTGGAAGTTTGATGCGATGCACTATACCAAACTTGCCAAAAACCTTGTGTTGGCCACCATGGTGCGCACAGGCTATATGGGCTTTTACAACCGCGATATTGGAAACTCGCCATTTGAGCGTTTTTATGTGGGAGGAGCAGGTTTGATAGGCTTTAATCTTGACGGGCGTGAACTTATTTCAATGCGTGGGTATAGGGATAACTCAATCACCCCGCGTTCAGTAAACGAAGACGGTAGTTTGGGTAACTACATCGGAGCAACCATCTACAATAAGTTCACAATGGAACTTCGTTACCGTGTTTCTCCAAACCCGCAGGCCACAGTGTATGTTCATAGCTTCTTAGAGGCAGGTAACAGTTGGTCGCGTTTCAAAGATTATAACCCTTACAACCTTTTACGTTCAGGCGGCGTTGGTGTACGTATATTTCTGCCCATGTTCGGCCTGTTAGGTATAGATTGGGGCTACGGGTTTGATAACAACCCCTACACCCCCGGTTCAAACAAAGGACAAGTACACTTTTTCATAGGTCAGCAACTATAATTATCATAAAAGATATGAAGCAGATAATATCAGTTATAGCATTTTTAATAGCCTTACCGGTTTTTGGCCAAAGGTTTGCTTATGTAGATAGTGAATACATACTTAACCAGATGCCCGAATACAAATCAGCCCAAAAGCAGCTTGATTTTCTTTCGGAACAGTGGGAAAAAGAAATAGAAAAGAAAAAAGAAGAGGTAGCCAAACTTGAGAAAAACTTGGCGGCTGAACGTGTGTTGCTTACTGACGATGTTATAAAACAGCGAAACGAAGAAATCACAGCTAAAAACAAAGAGTTGCGTGAGTATCAGGTGGCAAAGTTTGGCGTGAACGGCGAGTTGTTTACAAAACGTCAGGAATTGGTTAAACCCATTCAGGATAAAGTATTTGAAGCCATACAAAAGGTAGCTAAAGACAACGCACTGGATTTTATTTTTGATAAATCGGGCGGGGTAACCATGTTGTACACAAATACCAAATACGACCGCAGCGACGAAGTGCTGGAAGCCCTTGGTATAAGCCCCGGAGGGGAGGGGCAGGGAGAAACACCGGAAGAAGAATAAAAAAAGTGTTTACCTTGCGGCCTTAAATTGTATAGAACAAAAACGACACAAAATATAGCGATGATGAAGAACAGTATTAAAACTCTTGCCTTAGTATTTGGTTTGATGATTTGCGCAATCACGGCAAATGCACAATCTAAAATAGCTCACATTCATGCCGACTCATTGGTATTGTTGATGCCTGAAGCTAAAAAAGCCGACACTGCTATACAAGTAGAGGTGACCAAGTGGGAAGGTTTGCTTGCCAAAAAAGAGGCTGAGCTTAAAACAATGTATGATAGCATTATGAATAAAGTAAATGCTAATGGCGGTAAAGAGCCTACAAATGACCCTTTCTTTCAGCTTTTGGTTGACGACTACCAAGAAGGTAGCCAAAAGTTTAATAAGCTTGACCAAGATGCTAAAAACGCGGTAGCAGTTAAGCGTCAGGCAGCCTATGAGCCTATTATCGCCAAAGTGCGTAAAGCAATTGAAGAAGTGGCAAAAGAAAAAGGGTACACCTACGTATTAGATGCCAGCGCAGGCGGTATTCTTTACTCACAACCTTCAGATAACCTGATGGCTGATGTGAAAAAGAAATTGGGTCTTAAATAAGTATCTTTAATTCAAGGAAAACATAACGAAAAGTCCCTCATTTGAGGGACTTTTTGCATATATTCGATATACCAAAACCAGTGGAAGCAAAAAAACAACCCATAGGCATATTCGATTCAGGTATTGGCGGCCTTACGGTGGCGCGCGCCATTGCCAAACTGATGCCCCACGAGAGCTTTATTTATTTTGGCGATACTGCCCACTTACCCTACGGCGATAAGTCAGCAGAATCCATCAAACATTACTCTCGCAAAATTGCATCGTTCCTGCTCTCACACAATTGTAAAATGGTGGTGATAGCTTGTAATACTGCATCGGCAACCGGTTATCAGGCGTTGCTGCCAATGTTTCCCGATAAAGATTTATTAGTAAACGTGATAGACCCTGTGGCTTTGCACGTTTCGCAAACCGTAAAACAAGGAAAAGTTGGTATTATAGCTACTAAACGCACCGTAAGCACGCGTGCTTACTCAAAAAAAATTAAGAAAACGGCTCCGTTATTAGCAACCGCCGAGTTGGCTACCCCGCTATTGGCTCCTATGATAGAAGAAGGGTATTTTAACAATAACATCAGCCAAACCATCATCAACAGTTATTTAGAAAAGAAACCGCTGGCAGGTATTGATGCGCTGGTATTGGGTTGCACCCATTACCCGCTGATACAAGGGCAGGTAGAAAAATACTATCAAAAGCACAAAAAAAATATGCCCATTATTGATTCGGCCAGCGTTGTTGCGCAACAGGTGAAAAAGATATTGGGCGATAAAAAACTGTTGAACCCATCGGGAGCTGCTGAGTATAAGTTTTTTGTATCAGACTATACAACAGCATTTGAGAGTACGGCTCGTATCTTCTTCGAAGAAAAAATAAAACTTGAGTATTATCCGCTTTGGCAATAACCCATGCAACCAAAAGGGACGGTATTAATAATTGACGATGTACACCCGTATCTTAACGAGCATTTGCCTGCGTTGGGCTATGAGGTAGATTACCGTCCGTATATATCAAGGGCTGAGATAATAAACAGCATAGGTAATTATGAAGGGCTGGTAGTACGCTCAAAAACAAAGATTGACCGTGAGGTATTGCAAGAAGCCCATAAGCTGGAGTTTATAGGCAGGGCAGGGTCGGGGCTTGAAATTATTGACTTAGAATATTGTGAAGATAAAGGAATCAGTTGTTTTAACACTCCTGAGGCTAATTGTGATGCCGTAGGCGAGCAAGCCGTAGGGATGCTGCTTAGTATGTTGGCAAACATCCACAAATCATATATAGAGGTAAACAATTTTGAGTGGGAACGGGAAGGCAATCGCGGGTACGAACTATCGTACCTGACGGTGGGTGTGGTTGGATACGGCCACACAGGCAGTGCTTTTGCAAAAAAACTGGCCGGCTTCGGGTGTAAAATCATCGCGTATGATAAATACAAAACAGGCTACGGCACTGATTTGGTGGAAGAATGCACTATGGATGACCTGTTTAACCGTGCAGATGTGCTTAGTGTGCATTTACCGCTAACCGATGAAACCCGCCATCTTATCACAACGGATTATCTAAATAATTTTAAGAAGAATATATTTTTCTTAAACCTATCAAGAGGTAAAATAATGCATACTCCTGATGTGCTTTCAGCGTTGCAAAGCCATAAACTACGGGGGTGTGCGCTGGATGTACTGGAAAACGAAAGCCTATCTGAATATACTTTCGACGAACGTCAGCAACTTTCCAACCTGCTGGCCTACCCTAACGTTTTAATTACAAGTCACACAGGTGGCTGGACTCATGAATCCTATTACAAGATTTCGGTGAGCTTAGTAGAGAAAATAAAACAACTGGGCTAAACGAAATCAAAAAACAACCGCCGGCCGGCAAACCCTTTGCATCAGTAGATGCAGGTAAAAATTTATTCACTTTTAAAAAACAACCTATGAGAAGGATAATTTACCTATGGCTTTGCTTTGCCCTGCCGGTAGTGTTACAAGCCCAAACCACAACGGGTGAGTTGAGGGTAACTGTAACCGACGAAAAGGAACCCATAGAATTTGCTAACGTTTCTTTGTTTAGAGACGGGAGCTTTATTAAAACCTTAAGCACTGATGAAAAAGGGCAGGTAATTTTTAAACCCCTGAACGTTGGGAAATACGATGTAAGAATTAACAGCGTGGGCAGGGAAAAGATAATTAAAGACGTTATTATAGATGCAGATAGGCCGACCCCAATAGAGCATGATTTTGAGGTAGTTGAAGTTGGGGGGGCAGTCGTTACGGGTTACGTGCAATCATTAATTCCCGATTTTGAAATTTCATCTAAAATTCCTAAACCTACTGAGTCACCTGTAAGAAACGACATAAACAGATTAGCGAATCTTAACCCCGGAGTATTCTCGTTGGATGGAGGAGGGCTTATAATTGGAGGTAACAGGGGAGGTTCGCACCGCATTTTATGGAACGGGGTATGGATAAACGGAGGAAGTTTATCAGGATTTCCCGCCGCAGCAGCAGCAGATATGTCGATATTATTAGGTGGATTTTCAGCCGAGTATGGCGATCTTTTAAGCGGAGCTATCAGTATTAATACACCACGCCCCGGCTTGTTTACCCGCCGTTCAGTAGAGGCCATTAGCTCCAGCCTGTTTGATAAATACCATAATAACTACGCCGAAGCCTTTTTTATGGGGCCTTTGATTGTTGAAAATAAAGGGCGAGATAGTGCCAAAGTAAAGCTGGGGTATTTGCTATCAGGCAACTACCAATACCAAGCCGATAGGTCGCCATCAGCAATGGGCGTATGGCGTTTAAAAGAAGATAAACTCAAAGAGTTGGAAGAAGCACCCCTTCGGCCATCACCCAAAGGCAACGGGTTTGTACCTGCTGCTGAATTTATCACCCGAAAAGATTTAGAAAAAATAAGTGCCAATCCCAATACCCCTTCACAAACCACTTCATTATTAGGAGAACTGAATTTTGTGCCCAATGAAAACATACAAGTGTTGCTGGGTGCCAAATACGATTACGGCAACTATATCAACTACAACTTTGCAAACAACTTGTTTAATCCCGGTAACAATTCGCAAACGGTTAACCACAACCTGCTCACCTATGTAAACTTCAACCACATATTAAAAACAAAAGAAAACGGCTGGATAACTAACGCTTTTTACAATGTACGTGTGGATTATCAGGGAGCGTGGTCGGTGACCCAAGACCCTGAACACGGCAACAACCTGTTTGATTACGGGCACATCGGCCGTTTCAGAACATACAGTGCCCCTGCTTATGAGCAGGTAACGCATACCGAAAACCAAAAACCGGATACGTTTGAGGTGAACGGACAAAAGTATTATCTTAAAAACTACTACCGCCAAACGGGTGACCGCCCCATTGACACATTGGTAACTTTTGACCGCAGTGAAACACACAATCCTTTACGCTCTAATTATACCAGCTTGTATTATGATTTGTTGGGACAAGAAAATATAAACTCACTCACTTCGATACGGAGCAGCGGTGCCGGTTTGGTAAACGGGCAAAACCCGATAGGGGTATATTCAAATATGTGGAACAATATAGGGCTGGGAGTAACAGGCTATGGTAAAAGCCAGAGCGAGCAAGTGGGTATTAACGCTACAGGGCAAATAAGCACCAAAAACCACGAGTTGCGTTTCGGTATGTATTATGAACAGCGTTTTCAGCGCAGTTGGAGTGTTGAAGCCAACGGCCTTTGGACGCTAATGGGACAATTGGCCAATAACGGTTTGGTATTAGATACTGATAACCCCCAGTTGGTGTTTGACCAAAACGGAGTGTTTAAGGACACTGTTAAATACGGTTATCGCCAGTCAGCCTCACAATCAACTTTTGATAAGCGCATCAGGGAAGCACTAATAGCACAAGGCGCACTAGACAATTACGGCAAACCCATTACAGAAAACTCTTTTATTGACATTAATTCATACAATCCTGCCGATTTTAAACTTTCAATGTTTAGTGCCGATGAGCTGTTAAACAATGGCAACGGGTATGTAAGCTATTACGGATACGATTACATGGGTAATAAAGCCAAAGGCTCAAAAAGTATAAATGCCTTTACTGACGACGTGCTTAATCGCCCTGTTGGTGCATATATGCCTACCTACGCTGCTGCATTTGTGCAAGACAGGATACAATTTAAAGGTTTCACCATGCGCGTTGGGCTTCGTGCAGAACGGTTTGATAATAATATGCCTGTACTGAAAGACCCGTTTTTGTTATATGACGCAAAAACAGTAGCCGAAGTAAGCACACTGGGTGGTAGTGATGTAAAACATCCTGAGTCGATTGGTAGCGATTATACTGTATATGTAGATGATGCCCGCAACCCAACCCGTATAACAGGCTACCGAAATGGTAATACATGGTACAATGCACAAGGGTTGCAAATAAACGACCCGGCTGCAATTGCCGAACAATCAAAAGGCAGTACCATACAGCCCTATCTTAGCAATGCAAGCCAAAACAAGGTAGGGGTGAATGCTTTTACCGATTACAAACCTCAAGTGCAACTGCTTCCCCGTTTATATTTTGACTTCCCTGTATCAGATGTAGCCCGCTTTTTTGCCAGTTACGATGTTATGGCGCAACGACCCACCAATAACTTTGCAACCATTGCGCAGTATTACTTCCTGCCATTCAACTCAACCGATATTATAGGCAACCCCGATTTGAAACCCCAGCGCAGCACCAACTACGAGTTAGGCTTTAGGGTGAAATTATCGGTAAACTCTGCATTGGCACTTACCGCTGCATATCGCGAACAGCGCAACCTGATACAATTGTATAAATACAACTATGCTTACCCTGTAAGCTATACCTCGTTTGCTAACATAGATTTTTCAACTATCAAGAGCTTTTCCGCCCAATACATTTTGCGTAAGAATGAGCGGATAGAAATGGACGCTTCCTACACGTTACAGTTTGCCGATGGCACAGGCTCATCAGCAGGCTCTCAGCAGGCACTGGTTGCAGTGGGGCAACCTAACCTGCGCACACTTTTCCCTCTTAGCTTTGATGTTCGTAACAATATTAAGTTCAACATAAGCTACTATACCCGCCGCGGCGATAAGTACAACGGGCTTAGAATAAAGGGGGTGAAGGTATTTGAAAACATGGGAGTAGTGCTGAACCTGAACGCGTTCTCAGGTTTGCCCTACACCGCCAACCAACAACCTACTGCCAATGCGCAAAGCGGTGCCGCCAATCGTTCGCCCATCAAAGGCACACCCTTTGGTGCCCGCTTGCCTTGGCAACTGCAAAACGACCTTAGTGTATTTAAAACAGTGCCTGTAATATTCGGCCGGAGCAAAGACGGAAAACAAAAAGCAGGGGAACTTAGGTTTACGCTATGGGTAAATAATTTTATCAACCTTAAAAACATACGCGCCATACATCCTTATACAGGCTCGTCCGAAACTGACGGCTGGTTGAGTTCAGAACAAGGACGCAAGGCCGTTGAAAGTGCTGTAAATGCCCAATCGTTTGTTGATTTGTACAATACGGCATTACAAAACCCCGGTTTTTACACAATGCCCCGCAGGATAAGGTTAGGGGTATCGTTAAACTTCTGATAGACTGGTGTTTTTAAAAGGGTTTTAAAATTTTTTATAAAAAATCAGGGGGCGTTACAACCCCCTGTTAAAAAAAGTCGTTCAGTATCCAGTACCTATAAACAACATTAATCGGATATAAATAGTGGTTTATAAAATAGATATGATTTTGTAGAGCCAAATGTTTAGTGTTTTTTTGCGGGAAGTGTAAAATTAATTTTAACTTGTGCCCCCAATTTTAGGGGCAAACCCAAGAATTTGGAACTAATACCAAACTAAGTTGATATGAGAAGAAAAATCTACCTGTTTTTATTGGGTGTAATTGCTTCGGTTACAGCAATGGCCCAATCGCAGTTGGGAGAAATCAGGGGTACCGTTTTTGACGAGGATACCAAAGAGCCGCTGATAGGTGCCACTGTAGAAGCGTTTTTGGGAGGCCAGCAAATTACCGGTGCCGCTACCGACATTGACGGTGTGTACCGTATTAAAGGTCTTAAACCCGGAACTTACGACATCGTTGTTAAGTACACCGGTTACCAAAGCAAAAGAATCGAAGGTCTTACCATTCGTCCCGATCAGATTACATTCCAAGATGTGCAGATTGGCGAATCGGTAGTTACCGTAGGTGAAGTTGTTATTACTGAGAAAGCCCGCCCTCCCATTGTAAAAGGTGATGAGTTGGGTCGTACCATTGATAACGTTGGCAAAATACCCACTCGTGGTGTAAACAGCCTAAGTAACACGGTAGCAGGTACCATATCAATAGATGGAGGTACGCCCAGTTTCCGTGGTGCTCGTTCATCAGGTACAGCTTATTATATTGATGGTGTAAGGGTAATTGGTAACATCAACCTTCCCCAGCGCGGTATAGGCCAGCAAAACGTTATTACCGGTGGTGTATCTGCTGAGTATGGCGACTTTGTTGGGGGTGCTATCAGCGTAACCACGCCCCCGCCGTCATCAACCTTTAATGCATCTTTTGAAGGTATAACCTCAAGTCTTTTTGATAAATACCATTACAACTTGTTTGAAATGGCTATGACCGGCCCTATTTATACTAAAAATAAAGGACGTTCAACAGCCCGTACAGTGTTGGGGTATTTGTTTGCAGGTAACTTTAACTACAGTGCCGACCGCTCGCCATCAGCTATCGGCGTTTGGCGCGTTAAAGAAGATAAACTGAAAGAATTGGAAGCCTCACCTATCCGTTCGGCTCCAATCGGTCAGGGTTTTGTACCATCGGCAGAGTTTATCACCAATAAAGATTTGGAAAAAGTACAAGCTACTCCTAACGTGCCACAGTATGTGGTTACAGCATTGGGTAACTTAAACTTTTCTCCTACCGATAAAATACAAGTGATTTTTGGTGCTAAGTATGACTATTCAAACACAATAGGCTACAACTTCCAAAACAACCTTTTCAACTATAATAATAATGCACAAAGCATCCAGCACAGTTTGTTAAGCTATTTGAGCTTCACTCAAAGGCTTATCACTTCGGATGATAACAAAGACAAAAACGCAAAACGTTTAGTTGAAAGTGCATACTATACCATCCGTTTAGAATACCAATCAAACTGGAACATCAACCAAGATGCGGTTCATAAAGACAATGTTTTTGATTATGGTTATATAGGCCGTTTCAAAACATACAGCCGTCCCGCATTTGAATTTGTAGGCGGAGGTAACGAAAACTCTAATCCTGATACCGTACAATACAACGGTCAAACCTATTACATCAAAAACTACTACCGTCAAACCGGTAACAGGCCTATTGATACCCTGTTCACTTTCGACCGTAGCAATACCCGTAACCCTATCAGGGCTAATTATACCTCAGCCTACTATGACCTATTGGGTCAAGACGCTATCAACTCAATATTTGATGTGCGCAGTAGCAACGCAGGTTTGGTTAACGGCCAAAACCCAATTGGTATTTATTCTTTGATGTGGAACAACGTAGGTACCCTAACCTCGAGCTATGGCAAAAGCCAAAACGAGCAGTATAGCTTGAACGCTTCGGGTGAGGTAAGTATTAAAGGCCATGACATTAAGTTTGGCGTGTACTACGAGCAACGTGTATCACGTTCTTGGAGCGTATCATCAAACGGTTTGTGGACTTTGATGTGGCAGTTGATGAACAACGGTATTGTATTAGATACTGAAAACCCCATTTTGGCAGTTGATCAAAACGGTATTTTCCGTGATACAGTTCGTTACAACTACAAACAATCAGAAAACCAATCAACATTTGATAAAAACTTCCGTAAGAGGTTAATAGAGCGTGGCGTTGTTGATAACAACGGTAACCCTATTACTGAAAATTCTTACGTTGATATTAATGCTTTTGACCCCAACGACTTTAAACTAAGCGATTTTAGTGCTGATGAGTTGTTAAACAACGGTAACCGTTTAGTAAGCTACTTCGGTTACGATTATATGGGTAACAAACTTAAAGGTAATCGTGGTATTGCTGATTTCTTAGACCCAAGCAGGCGTGAAATCGGTGCTTATATGCCCATTTACTCAGCAGTATTTGTTCAAGATAAATTTGCCTTTAAAGACCTTATCTTCCGTTTAGGTTTAAGGGTTGAAAGGTTTGACAACAACCTACCCGTATTAAAAGATCCATATTCATTGTACCCAATCCGCTCAGCAGGTGAAGTGAAAGAAGTAGGCGGTACTGCCGTTGCTCACCCTTCATCAGTGGGTAATGATTATGCAGTGTATGTAGATAATATTGAAAACCCAACACGCATTTTGGGTTACCGTGATGGTTTGGAGTGGTACAACAAAGACGGTATTAAAATTGCCGATCCTTCAGTACTTGCAAACAGCTCACGTACAGGTAAAATCCAACCATACTTAGTGGATGCTAATAACCAAAACGTAACTGCTGCTTCGTTTACCGATTTCAAACCTACCATCAACGTGCTACCACGTATTTGGTTTGACTTCCCTATTAACCAGGCTTCAAGGTTCTTTGCCAGCTACGATGTTATTGCACAAAGGCCATCAAACGTATTTACTACTGTTGATGATTACTACTACTTGCGCTTTAACCCCACTACAACGCTTAACAACCCTAATTTGAAAGCCCAAACTACTACTGACTATGAGCTTGGTTTCAAACAAAGGTTAACTGATAACACCAGCAAACACCAATCAGCGTTGAGTATAGTAGCTTCATATCGTGAACAACGTAACCTTATCCAGTTGTTCCGTTACAACTATGCTTATCCTATTGATTATACCTCTTTTGGTAACATCGACTTTTCAACCATTAAGAGCTTCAGGCTTGAATATGAAATGAGGGACTTGGGTAACCTTAACATGGACGCTAACTATACCTTGCAATTTGCTGACGGTACAGGTTCAAGCACAGGTTCACAAGCATCACTTATTTCAGTAGGTTTGCCCAACTTGCGTACACTGTTCCCACTTAACATTGACGTAAGGCACAACATCAAACTTAACTTGTACTATGAGTTTGCCGGTGGCGACAAGTACAATGGTCCGGTTTGGGGCAAAAAGAAAACCAAAGTACTTGAAAACGCAGGTATCAGTGTAATCTTTAACGCCTTCTCGGGTCTTCCATATACAGCTAACCAAATTGCTACACCAAACACCCAATCAGGTGTGGTTGTTCGTAGCCCTATTAAAGGTACTCCTTTTGGTTCACGCCTACCTTGGCAGTTGCAAAACGACATTAACGTTTACAAACGTGTAAATGTGAAGTTGGGTCGTAACAAATCAGGTATGCCTAAAATGGGACAAATGCAGTTTATGTTCTGGATTCAAAACTTCCTAAACATAGATAACATTAGGGCTGTACACCCATACACCGGTTCAGCAACTGATGATGGTTGGTTAAGTTCAAACCTTGGCCGCGAGTCGATAAGGAACGCTGTTGATGCACAATCATTTGTTGATTTGTACAACACTGCCCTTGCCAACCCCGGATACTATGGTTTGCCACGCCGTATCAGGCTGAGCGTATCGTTGCAGTTTTAATTAAAGTAAAAAATTACGGTTATGAGAATTATTAATATAAAGGCATTAGTTAGTGTGGCTGTGATGCTATTTGCAGGCAGCAACCTAATGGCAAAAGAAGTTATCGGGCTGCCTACCTCGGTAGGCGGGCAGAAGTTGCAGCGCAAAGCCGCAGCTTGTGAGCCTGCTACATTTCAGGCCGATTTAGATATCAACAACGTACGCGCCCGTATTTTGAACGGTGGTGATATGTGGTGGGATTTGAACAGTGTGGCCAAATATGAAATACCAAAAATCAGCGATGCAAATACCATTCGTAAGAATTCACTATTTGCGGGCGCAATATGGATTGGTGGTCTTGATCCGGGCGGTAACCTTAAAGTTGCTGCCATGACCTACCGCCAAAGCGGTAGCGATTATTTCCCCGGACCTTTGGATACAGGCGGCTCTGCCTCAACCGAAGCCGGAAGGTGTAAATTCTACGATAAAATCTTTAAAATCAACCGTACCGACCTTATGGCATTTGTTGACAGTGGTGCAACACCTACTGACGACATCCGTAACTATCCCGGTAGCGGTGATATCAACTTTAAAGAGTCAAGGGTGTTAGCACCATTCTTTGATGCTAACGGTGACGCATTTTACGATGTAGCCAGCGGTACTGAATACCCTGTGTTAGACCCAACCCGTCCTGCCGATAAAAACAAACCCGAAGATCAGCCTGATCAGATGCTTACTTTTATTTATAATGATAAGGGTAATATTCACTCTGAAACATCGGGTATTCCAATCGGTTTGGAATTGGTTACCACCGCCTTTGGTTTTAAAACCAACGACGAGATTAACAACATGACTTTCTACAAAACCAAAATTACCAACCGCTCACGCGATGCTGTAAGGGAGTGTTATTTTGGACAGTGGGTAGATGCCGATTTGGGTAACTATGCCGATGACTACGTAGGTTGTGATACTGCCCGTGATTTAGGTTTTTGCTACAACGGTGATGATGATGATGAAGGTATCTTAGGATACGGTACAAACCCTCCATCAGTTGGTACTGACTTTTTCGAAGGTCCACGTAACGAAAGCGGACAAGAACTTGGTTTGGCTAAGTTTGTGTACTATAACAATGACTTTTCTGTAATTGGAAACCCAACCCTTGCTGAACACTACTACGGTTATTTGCGTGGTTTGTGGAAAGACAATAGCCCTATTACATACGGTGGTAACGGTTACAACACAGGTTCACGTGCTGACTTTATGTTCCCAGATGATCCTGCAAAAGCAGGCGGCTGGCACGAAAAATCAGCGGGTAACACCCCTGGTGACCGTCGTTATATCCAATCATCTGGTCCTTTTACTCTTGAACCCGGTGCTGTTAACTATGTAACAGTGGGTGTGGTTTGGGCACGTGCTACTACAGGTGGTGCTACAGGTTCACTTTCGTTGTTGCGTTTGGCAAGTGATAAAGCTCAAAAATTGTTTAACAACAACTTTGATATTATTGATGGTCCCGATGCTCCTTTAGTTCAAATCACTGAACTTGACCGTGAACTTATTGTAACCTTTACAGGTACAAACTCTCCACGTGTTGAGAAATACAGCGAATCAATCAAAGGCGGTAACGGACAAGATTTACGTTACAACTTCCAAGGATACATGGTGTATCAGTTGAAAGATGCAAACGTAACTGCTGCTGATTTGAACAACATTGATAAAGCACGTTTGGTGTTCCAATGTGATATTAAAGATGAAACTGCACAAATCATCAACCAAGAGTTTGATGCGGTTGTGGGTGTAACTGTTCCTGTTGAAAAAGTTAACGGAACCAACACTGGTATCCAACACACCTTTAAATTGGGAGATGACCTTTTTGCATCAGGTGATAAACGTTTGGTAAACTTTAAAACATACCACTACTTGGTATTGTCATACGCAAGTTTAACAAACGACCCTAACGATGATTTGCAATTCCTTGGCGGTAGGCTTGTTGCCAGTGGTTTAAGAGGTATTCCTCACAAACCTGAACCACGCGGCTCAGGTACTGAAATTGGTGCTAACTACGGCGACGGTCCTGCAATCACTCGTGTAGCAGGTCGTGGTAACGGCGGTATTGCTCTTGAACTTGAAGAAGAATCAGAATTAGCAATACTAAACGATGCAAGTTCACACGTTCCCCGTATTAAATACAAAGGCGGTTCAGGTCCGTTTAACATCAAAGTTATCGACCCATTCAAAATCCAAAAAGGCGATTATGAATTGAAGTTTATAGATTCAGTACACCTTAACAGCACAGCGTTCAGGTTCCAAGATTCTATTACTAACCCATACCGTACCCGTTGGATATTAACCAACACTACTACCGGTCAATCAGTACTTTCTGATACAGTTATACATATTGATAACGAACAAGTAATACCTTCATGGGGTATATCATTAACCATTAAACAAGTAGTAGGCCCCGGCGACCCTGATAACTTAACTGATAACAGCAATGGTTTCTTGAGTGCTTCAATGGACTTTGCAAACGATGATAAACCTTGGCTAACAGGTTTGCAGGATAACGACGCGTTTGCTACCAGCCCAACACTATCTTGGTTCAACTGGATTAGAGCCGGACGTAACGGTTCGCCAAGTTATTCAGATGTATATGCGCATGACTTTGCTAATGCAGGAAACCCGCTTGACCCCCGCGAACGTTGGGAGAAAATGTTGGATGGACGTATTGCACCATACGCATTGGCTGCACGTGCACCTGCAAACGCATCAGGCCGTACAACTTATGGCCCTGCATACTCACAACAACCACTTACCGATAACCCATACAATGAGTTGGCAAGTGTTGATATTGTGATTACTCCCGATAAATCAAAATGGACTCGTTGTGCAGTAGTTGAAATGTCAGAAGATCCACTACTTTCATTGGGTAATGCTGAGAAATTCCAGTTGCGTCGTAGCCCATCGTTGGATAAAGACTTTAAACCAATGACCAACGGCGACCAAGGTCGTAGCTGGTTCCCCGGTTATGCAGTTAACTTGGAAACAGGCGAAAGATTAAACATCGTATTTGGTGAAGATTCTAACCTTCCTAACGAAAACGGTACCGATATGATTTGGAACCCAACAGGTAACCTTTCATCATCACAAGGTATTGTATTGGGTGGTAAGCACTACTTCTACATTATGGGAAGCTATAGGGCTGTTAACTTCCAAGGGCCTATTTACGATGAAGGTGCAACATATCAACCAATGCTTTCATCAAACAGCGTGCTTGACCGCAGGCGTGTATTTGCCCAAGCAATGTATGTGATGCCTGCACTTGCCGAAACAGGTTTTAACCTTAAGAGCGGTATTCCTCCTTATGAAGTTAGGATACGTATCAGGGCTTCAAAACCCTACCAAAACTATAACGCTGCTGCGGATAGCGTAAACAAAAACCAACCTTTGTTTACCTTCAACACCAACGATATTGTTGCCAATCCAAATTCTGACAATGCAAAACGCAGTGCTCTTGATTTGATTGGTGTTGTGCCCAACCCATACTACGCATACTCACAGTATGAAGGTAGCAGGTTGGATAACAGGGTGAAGTTTATCAACCTGCCACAAAAAACAACCATCAAAATCTTCACTTTCAGTGGTACGCTGGTTCGTACTATTAAAAAGGATGATGAATCAACATCAGTTGATTGGGATTTGAAAAACCAAGCTAACGTGCCTATTGCATCAGGTATGTATATTATACACGTGGATGCCGAAGGCGTTGGTACTAAAATTTTGAAATGGTTTGGTATCATGAGGCAGATAGATTTGGATACCTTCTAATCAACTTTAAAGGAAATTTAACATGAAAAAACTTATAAAGCATACGTTGATAGTAGCAGGTATTACAGCCTGTGTTATAAATGCAAGGGGTGGTAACCCTGACCGTGCCGGACAAGCCGGGGCAACCGAACTGCAAGTGAACAGTTGGGCCCGCAGTTCAGGATGGGGTGGTGTGAACTCAGCCTCTATCAGGGGACTTGAGTCAACCACGCTTAACGTAGCGGGTTTGGCCCACTTATCATCTACCGAGGTGATAGCAGCCCGCACCAATTGGTTAGTACCTTCGGGTATTAACATAAACAACATTGGTTTGGGACAAAGGGTGAGCGAAAGCGGTGTATTGGCATTAACCATTACCTCGATTGGTTTTGGTGATATACCCATCACTACCGTTAGCCAACCCGAAGGCGGTTTGGGTACTTTCAGGCCACAGTTTATCAATATCGGTTTGGGATACGCTCACAGGTTCTCATCATCAATCACAGGTGGTTTGTTACTTAGGGCTATCTCACAAGAGGTAGTAAACGTTAAAGCACAAGGTTTTGCAATTGATGCAGGTATCCAATATGCTACCACATCAGTAAAACGTACCATAGGCAACCCTAAGTTTTCAAAAGGCCGCTACCGTGAAGATATGCGTTTCGGTATAGCATTGCGTAACGTAGGCCCCGACATGGTTTTCCGTGGCGATGGTTTATCAATCACAGGTACAATGAACGACGCTTCATACTCAAGCACTTTAGAAAACCGTGCAGCTAAATTCAACCTTCCCTCGTTGCTAAACATCGGTTTTGCATACGATTTCAGGTTGGATAAAGACAGCAACAGCTACTTCCACAGGTTAACCGCTGCTACTAACTTTACCTCTAATACCTTTTCTAAAAACCAATTGGGCGTTGGTCTTGAATATTCTTACAAAGAGTTTATCATGTTCCGCGCAGGTTTTAATTACGAAGATGGATTGTTTGATGATGAAAACCGCACCAATGCACTTACCGGTTTTGCTGGTGGTGTAACTCTTGAAGTGCCTTTCTCAAGCAATAAAATTGGTATTGATTACTCATACCGCAGCACAAATCCTTTCCAAGGCATCCACTCATTTGGGTTGCGCCTTGCGTTGGGTGATGACCGCTAACATGTATTTGTTTTTTTAATATTCAATAACATAAATTATTTTTGTTGGAAAGTTCTGAGTTTCGGACTCAGAACTTTTCTTTTTGTTTAAAGCGAGCGATTATGGCAGAGGTACATTATTTTACTAAAGAAGGATTGGATAAGCTGAAAGCTGAAATCCATCACATGAAAACCGTTGAGCGCCCTTCAATTTCAAGGCAAATTGCTGAAGCGAGGGACAAGGGTGACCTTTCAGAGAATGCAGAATACGATGCAGCCAAAGAAGCACAAGGTTTGCTGGAAGCTAAAATTGCTGAAATGGGCACCATGTTGGCTAATGCACGTTTGCTGGACGAGAGTTTGATTGATAACTCAAAAGTGATGATTTTGAGTAAGGTAACTCTTAAAAACCTGAAAAACAACGCCAAGATTACTTATACTTTAGTAACAGAAAAAGAAGCCGACCTTAAGAGCGGTAAAATATCCGTTAAATCACCAATTGGTGCAGGCCTGATAGGCAAAGCCGTTGGCGAAACAGTACAGATACAAGCCCCCGCAGGAATATTAGAGTTTGAAGTACTTGAAATAGGACGCTAATGGCAAGTATATTCACCAAAATAATTAACCGCGAAATTCCCGGGCATATAATTGCCGAAACATCAGAATACATCGCTTTTTTAGATGTTTTTCCTTTGCGCATGGGGCACACATTGGTGGTGCCTAAGCAAGAAGTGGATTACATTTTTGATATGGAAGACGATGCACTGGCAGGGTTGCAACTGTTTGCCAAAAAGGTAGCAAAGGCTGTAAAATCAGTAGTGCCTTGCAAACGTATTGGTGTTGCCGTAATAGGGCTTGAAGTGCCCCATACCCACATACATTTAGTACCTATGGATGAAGTAGGGGACATTAACTTTACCAAACCCAAATTAAAACCCGAAACAAGCGAATTAACAGCAACGGCTGCTCAAATTAAAGCGGCCTACGAGGCGTTGTAACGATGCCATAAAACCATAACAAAAAAGGCCGCGTATGCGGCCTTTTTTGTTTCTGTATATTGCTTTGTATCGTATTTGTTATTCTTTGATAAAGCGGGTAGTAGCTCCGTTTATATTAATAATGTAGCAACCTTTATCAAGGTGGGCAACATCAATAGAAGTATAAGAGGTAGTAATACCTTTTATTAATTGCTTACCGGTAACATCAAACACACTATAATTTAAGCCACTTTCAACACCCCATACCGAAACCAAGTTTGTAGCAGGGTTTGGGTAAATAGCGATGCTGGTGTTTGCAATAGGCTTAACAGCCAAGGGTTGGTCAAAACTTACAAAATCAACCGTAAGTTCCCCGCCAAGTTTAAAGTTATCCTCTTTACCCGAAACAAGGGTAATCACCATAGAGTCAGGAGTGAAAAACGTAATTTGAGTAATATCAACTACGAAAGGAAACATACCCGGGCCTGTTGGTGCTAAAATAGCCGCTCCGCCGGCATCGGCCATAGGTGCATTGCTGTTATTGTCGAAATGCTTAAACATTACAACCGCCATAGCTGAGTCGGTAGTGTCAGTAACCGTAAAGTTATACAAACCGTACAGTTTTGTTTTAATACCTGACGACCAAGGCACTCCGCCTAATAAGGGCAATGTTCCCGTATCGCTTACATTCAATGTAAAATCCCCGTTTATCAATAATCCGGGTACAGCATTTCCAAACACATTCAGTGTTTTTATTTTCACTTGGTTAGAAATAGTGTTAGGATATTGGGTTTTAGTAACCGCAGCCCCGATAAACTCAGTAAGGCCGTTGCTACTTGTCCATCCGGTTGGCTCTTGCCAGTCAAACGGAGCAGGCTTGCCCGAAGGAGTCCAACGCTCAAAACCGGGGTTGGTAATAGTGTCTTGCGCTGAAACCGCAAACGACAAGGCAACGAAAGAAGCAATAAGTAATGTTTTTTTCATAATCAATAATGTTTGGTTGTATGAGCAACAAAACGTTGCCGCACTGGTATATTGACAATATTACTTACCAAAAAGTTGTACGGTGAGATAAACCCGATGAAATAACCGGTTTTTACCGTCAGATGCAGGATGAATTACTCAAAGCGTACATCGCAGGAAGGCAGTGCCTTTTTTATGCGTTCTTTTTCTTCGCTGCTAAAATTATTGCCAACGGCAATCAGCGTTTTAAGGTTTTTCAGCTTGTGAAGGTTTTTAGGCAATGTGGTTAATTGATTAAAACTAACCATTAACGATTCAAGGCTTTTTAACTTGGTGATACTTTCAGGTAATTGTTTGATATTGTTAGAAGTTAGCACCAATACGGTAAGATTTTTAAGGTTATCAATATCAGCACTCACATTTTCTAAACCATTACCCTCAAGGAATAAGGCATCCAGTTTTTTCATATCCGTAATAGATTCAGGAAAACGGGTGATGCGGTTGTAGTTCAACTCCAAGTGCTTCATGTTTTTTAGCTTGTTGGCACCTGTGGGCAATGTTTCTATGCTGTTGTAATTGGCTGATAATATTTGCAGCGATTTAAGTTTACCAATGTTTGCAGGTAGCTTCACCAGTTTGCATTTTTCAACGTTCAGTTTTTTAAGTTTAGGTAACTCAGCTACCTCTTCGGGCAAACTGTCGTATAGGTTTTTCTGTGCTTCAAGTACCTCCAGCTTCTTTAGTTGCTTAATTTTAGCAGGGATTGTCTTAATTTGGTTATCTCTTATCAATAACTCCTTTAATTCAGGCAACTCAAATAATTCGTCGCTAAGCACTTTAATTTCATTTTTCATCACACTATAAGCCTGCAAGTTTTTAAACTTGCTAATGCCTTCAGGAATTTGCGAGAGGTATTGGTTACGTTGGTTAAGGTGTATCACCTTTAACGAGTCTTTTAATGCAAGCTCAAAATTACTGTACACGTTTTTTGGGTCGTATAGGCTAAAATCCCCTTCGTTGGTTTGAGAGAACAAAGGGTTGAGCAGGCATAGTACATATATAGCTAACAGCGAAGCTTTTTTAATGTGGTTTTTCATTGGTTGTGTTTGTATAAAAGAAAAGGTTGCCAAACATGGCAACCTTTTCTTATGATAATGGTTTTAGTATGTTAATTTTTTATAAACTGCAAATTAACAAGGGTTCCTGCATCGTTAAGGCGCAGGATATAAATGCCGTTGGTCAGCCCTTCAACATTCACAAGATGATTAACAGTGGCAGGTTTAGTACCGTTTAGTACCACGCGGCCATTAATGTCAACAACCTCATAAGTAAGCTCATTAGTTGATTTGATAGTCAACTCAGTGCTCACAGGGTTAGGATACACTTGCAAACCGTCGATAGCAGAAATATCATTAATACCCACATTTTGTAAGCCAACACGCCATTTGGCAGTATCGCTTTGGCAAGTGCTGCTGCCAACTTCAACTACTTTCAAATCGCCTGTGGTTTGGCTACCCCAAGTTACGCTGATAGCGTTTGTAGTTCCACCTGATACTTGAGCACCGTATACAACAGTCCAGTTATAAGTTGAACCTGCATTATTAGCAACACTGTAGTTTTGGGTACTGCCGCGTTGTGCCACAGATGGGCCGCTGATGATAGGCATAACAGGTGATGAAAGTACTGTAACAGGCTTGCTTACAACATCGCTGCAACCGTTAGGAGCAGTTTTAGTAAGCGAAATAGTGTAATTACCTGCGGCAGTGTATGCTTGGGTTGGGTTGGCTGCGGTTGATGTTTTACCGTTACCAAATTTCCACAAGTTAGTACCTCCGGCTGTGCTTTCAGTAAGGCTAAAGCTATTACCTTTCAAACATTGGGTTGTATTTCCGCCGATAGTAAAGTTTGCATTGGCACTTCCTGAAACAAAAGTTTCTTTGCGGGCAATAACCATTGTTTTGCTCACATTAAATTTAACAGAAGTTCCGGTTACATCGGTTTGAGATAATGCGTTATTGGCAGGGCTTTGTATTGAGATAAACATATAGCGGTAATCAGGAGAGAAAGTCATACCGGTAGGCTCTGAACCTGTTGGAGTTACCATAAACAATTCCACTTTGGGGCTGGCTTGTGTATGGTTAGGGCGTATCATCCAAACGTGGTTACGGCTTCCGTCTTGCAATACCCATAGGTTACCTCGGTCATCAAAAGTAAGGTTATCGTTACCTGTGCCCCAAGGCTCAGAAATAATTTCAGAACCGGTATTGATACGGTAGTTTTTACCACCTACAAAAGTTTCAAAGTTTGCTACTGTAGTACCGTTATCAGTAAAGCGGTAGGTGCGGCTGTTACCTTTGGCAGTAAAGTAAATTTTACCGTCAAGGGGGCTTATTTCAACATCCTCAATACCATTAAACATAGTACCGCCCAATGAGGTACCCAATGCTTTGGTATTGTTGCGGTCGGCTTGTGTAGTATTAGGTACCAATACCCAAGTTCCAACATTGCTGGTAGGCTCGTTGCTAACCAAACCGCTGTTTAGTTTCAAAACATACAATTTACCTGATGACAAGTTGGTTTTTTGGTCGGCAATAAACTTAAACACATTGCTGCTTCCATCGTCTTCACCGTAGTAAAGGGTGATACTATCGTTAGCAACCACTACGTTTTCGTGGCTCACACGGCCTACTGCCCAAAGTTTTTCACGTTTTCCGTTTCCGTATTCTTTTACGCGTTTAGTTGCAGGGTCAATCTCCACGTTCCAACCCACATCTTCGTAACCGTCGCTGTTAACATCGCCTGCGGTCATAGTTTCTTCGCTGGTAATAACAGTACCCCAAGGAGTAACACCGCCTGAACAGTTACGTTCGGTTTTTACCAGTTCGCCTGTGAAATCAACTGCACGGCTCGAGTCAACCACCCATTTACCGTTGTTACAATCAAAACGGATATCAAGCATTGAAACACCGCCGGGGTTGGTTTCGTGGTTAACAGATAGCCAACCGCTGGTGCTGCTACCGTTTTTAGGTACATATCCGGTAAAGTCGAAGTTACCGGGTACGCTACCGGCTTGATTTTTATAGGCTTCGCCTTGTGAAAAAATAGCTTGGAAGGTGTGTGAAGCAGGGATACCTACGGTATCGGTTTGGTCGGTAGGTAATAACGAAGTGAAACAAGAAATATGTGTATCGCCGCTACCTGTACAAGCCAATGCAGGTGAATTGCCTGTATTTGTGCGGTTAGTTAATTCAAGGTCAAAAGACAAATCAGAGCTTAAGCTGTCGTATTGGTGAACTTCAGCAGCAATAATGTTCACACCGTTTTTAAGCAGTGTTTTAGGGATGTCTTTCAAGAAATAAACAGTTTCATTCGCACCGTCGCTACGTTTAGTAGCTTTTGTGTTGTTACCGATAGTTCCGGTAGGTAATGAACGGCGGAACACTTCAGTACCGTTTACGTAAATTACAAAACCATCATCAGCCAACACATTCAGTTCAAGTGTATCTGCCAAAGCAGTAATGTTGGCTACATTAAACGGTTTGCGGAAATAAGCAGTAGTGTATTTGTTGTTTGCATCAGGGCCAAACTTAAGGGTAGTACCCAATACAGGTTCACCATAACCCAATACGGCAGGGCCAAAATTCCACAACGTATCACCTTTGTATGCTTCAGCAGTCCAATTAGCGGCAGGTACATACCCGCTGTCGTTGTATAGCCAGTTTGATTTTTTGGCAATAGGGAAGTTAGTTACAGGGATTTGAGGTTTTGGGCCTACCGGGCCGCTTGAACCGCCCAAATATTCAATAACCAAAGAAGCCGCACCGGGGTTGTTACCGTCTGCTGATTCTACTTCACGAGTACCTGTGCCTGTAATGTAGAAAGACATTGCGTTACCGCTAACCCAGCCTGCACGGTCAACCAAGGCTTGTACAAGATTTTTAAGATTGGGTGTACGTTGGTCGGCAGTTGCTGCTCCAACTGTTCCCCACGAAGCACCGCCAACAGTCCATTGTACTGAGTCGGTATTTTTAGCACGGCTGGTAATATTAAATTTAGCAGCAGGATTAAACGTAACAGGGTTATCGTTGTTTTCTGTTTTTATTGTAAGTACGCAAGGGTCAGTATTTTTGCCGGTAGCATCTACCGTAAATTGGATATAAGCGTTTTTTATCAATGCACCTTGGGGTACAGTAATGTTTGCAAAACGGATACCCACCA
Organism: Bacteroidia bacterium; assembly: GCA_035906255.1. Classification (GTDB taxonomy): domain Bacteria; phylum Bacteroidota; class Bacteroidia; order UBA8524; family UBA8524; genus SB11. Next base: position 64,400 of record JAMIFM010000021.1, on the reverse strand, counting down.
TTTGGGCTTCGGTACCGCTGTTTTCAGTACCCAACTCAAGGTCGCTGCTACCGCCGTCCAAATTACCTGCGTTAGCACCGTCAAGCCACTCTTCTTGGTCGTCATCCGCCGCAGCCACTTTAGTACTCAAAAGCGTAGGCTCTACATAATCAATAACAAGGGTAGGAGCACCGGGGTTGTTACCGTCTGCTGATTCTACTTCACGGGTACCGCTACCGGTAATATAAAATGCCATTGCATAATTACTGCTCCAATTGGTGCGGTTTACAAGGGCTTGAACAAGGTTTTTAAGGTTGGGTGTACGTTGGTCGGCAGTGGCAGAACCTACAGTACCCCAAGTAGTACCGCCCACTGTCCACATTACAGAGTCAGAAGATTTTGGGCGGCTGGTAATATCAAATTTAGCAGTTGGATTAAAAGTTACAGGGTTATCATTGTTTTCAGCTTTAATAGCCAACACACAAGGGTCGGTATTTTTGCTGGTGGCATCAACGGTAAATTGTATGTAAGCATTAGTAATAATAGCTCCTTTAGGTATTGTTATATTACCAAAACGCATACCTACCATTTGAGGGTCGGTACCGCTGCTTTCAGTACCCAATTCAAGGTCGCTGCTGCCACCGTCCAAATTGCCTGCATTTGCACCGTCAAGCCACTCTTCTTGGTCATCATCCGCAGCAGTAATTTTTAACGAAAGCGTTTTAGGCTCAATATAATTAACTACCAAAGTAGCTGCACCGGGGTTGCTGCCGTCTGCTGATTCTACTTCACGAGTACCTGTACCTGTTATATAAAAAGCTACGGCATTACCGCTGTTCCAAGCGTTACGGTCAACAAGAGCTTGTAATAAACCGCTAAGATTAGGCGTGCGTTGGTCAGCAGTCGCAGAACCTGTTGTGCCCCATGAAGCACCGCTCACAGTCCATACTACCGATTGGCTTGATTTAGCACGGCTGGTAATATCAAACTTTGTAGTGGGGTTAAAGGTTACAGGGTTAGCATTATCTTCAGTAGTAATATTCAGTACACAAGGGTCGCTGTTTTTGCTGGTAGCATCCACAGTAAACTGTATGTATGCACTGGTAATTAATGCCCCCTTAGGGATAGTGATGTTGGCAAAACGCATACCCACCATTTGAGGGTCGGTACCGCTGCTTTCAGTGCCCAGTTCAAGGTCGCTGCTGCCGGCATCAAGGTCGCCCACCGTTTTAGTTTGGTTAGGGCCGGCCAGCCATTCTTCTTGGTCGTCGTCAGCGTTTGTAATTTTTACGCTGAGCGTTTTTTGCGCTTGCAAAGCAGAAATCCCGATTAAGGAAAGTATGCTGAAAAGCAAGACTTTTACGTACAGTTTTTTCATTGTTTTGGGGATAGTTTTCTTCGCTCAAAATTGGTTGTACGTTTTGTATCAAATGTTTGTAAATGGTTACTAAAAGGTTGGCAGGGAATTATTAAATAGCTATCCAAACATTTTCAAAACGTTATTAACCTTTTGGAAATATTTAATGGGTTTGCCTAAAAGCAATGGGAGCACTACCAATTAATAAGGGTAATAGCTTGTATGGTTAAGTTTTTTTGTGTAAATTAGATACCCTATACACCCTATATGCCAATAAACTGTACTACTGCAAACACCCGTTGTTATGGTGGTTCAATATCTTTTTACGGCCTTTTTTCACATTTTAACAATAAACACCTCCTATTATTTGTAACACTGCTATTTACCCAAACTATAGTATTGGCTCAGCGAAGCAATGCAGCGGATGGTTTTGAATTGGTATTGGGTGTGGGCGGCACTTATTTTTCGGGCGATTTAGGTGCTGACGGGCCTACAAGTATTAATGCAAATACAACAGGGGCAGCAGCCCAAGCGGGGCTGAGGTATTATTTTACAAACAGGTTTGCTGTGAGAGGCTCATTTACCTACGCGCAAGTAAAAGGGTTTGATTCACTTTCATCAAGCCAATACCGCAAGCAACGCAATCTCGATTTTAAATCTAATGTGTTTGGTTTTGCAGCCACGCTTGAATATTCGCTCTTGAACTGGAATTTTAAAAACGGGCGCACTTCACAAAAAAAATACATTACCAAAAGGCAAAACCTGTATGTGTTTGCAGGAATTTCAATAATGGCCTTTCATCCCTACGGAAGTTTATACGGCCAATGGTACTCATTACCCGAGCTTTCAACAGCAGGGCAGGGGCTACCCGGTGGCTCTTCTGAATATAAGTTAAACACGGTGGACGTTCCTATTGGGGCAGGCTATAAGTATTTAATCGGCAAGGGAGTTTCCATCGGTGCCGAGCTTGTATTCAATAAAACCTTTACAGATAATATAGACGATGTAAGTTTACCCTATTATAACAATATCACTTTAAGGCAACAAAAAGGGGATATAGCCGCCGATATTGCCGACAAAAACCGTTTTCCGGGCGGTGCAAAACGCCCCGGCGGTGAACCGAGGGGCAACCCTTCATCCACCGATAATTTCTCAGTATTTTACATTACCCTTAATATTAAGCTCAAAGGCGGCAAGCGCGGAGATGCTTGTTATGCGTTTTAATAATATAAGCACTGTCGGTGGCTACTTTATACCTTTGCAGTATGAAGGACTTAGGAAATGGTTATTTTCTTTCAGAAGATAAAAGCCTGCTGCAACATACTGTAATACATGAGTTTTTAAGCAAGCAATCGTACTGGGCCAAAAACATACCCATGCAGGTAGTAGAAAAATCAATACTCGGTGCTGATTGCGTGGGTGTTTATCACGAGGGAAACCAAGTGGGTTTTGCCCGTTTAATTACCGATTATGCCACCTTTGGCTACCTTGCTGATGTGTTTGTGTTGCCCGCACACAGGGGCAAAGGCTTATCAAAAGCCATTGTAGCACATTTTATTTTAAAAGAGTATGTAAGCGGTTTGCGTAATATTATGTTGGGCACGCAAGATGCACACACATTGTATGAACAGTTTGGTTTTACTATCGTAAAAGACCCTAAAAGGTATATGTCAATCTTCCGGATGAATATATACGAGAAAGGTTGATATAATCGTAATTAGTGTTTTTCAGCAAACGCCTTGAACTGTTCAAGGTATTTTTGCGATTGCTTTTTAAAAGCACCCGGCATCAGCCAACCCAAAAATTTCATCCCAAAGGTAGAGAACTGAAACTCCGATTCGGATTTATAAAGGGTAGTGTTTTCGTCAACGGCACTAAAAAAGTTCTTTACCACATTATAAACCCCTTTGTGCTCGTACGTACCACTAAATTCATGCGGTAAATTGCGCACAGTAATAGTTTCAACCAGCACCATTTCCCTGCTCCCCATTTTATAAGTCAGTTTCATTTTCGCGCCCACTTGGCCCGGTACACCTTCAATAAACTCATAACTCACAAGGCCGGGCATCCAATGTTGCATATTGTCTGCATTATCAAACAATTCAATAACTTTTGCAATAGGTTGGTTTATGGTTATTTGGTTAGTGTATTTCATACATCTAAATTAAGATACAGGGAGTTAATTAAAAAGCAACAAGGAGTTGTTTTTGGCACAAACAACAAAATCCTTCATACAACGGTCATAAATCATAAATTTGTTAGTATGAAGAATAGGTTTACCAAATACATAGCCTTTTTGGGGTTGATGGCACCGTTGGCGGTGAGTGCACAACAAAACGTTATTACACCGCAAACAGGAAGCGTAAAGTTAATAGGTACAATAAGGTTTGAAGAGGTTGAAAAGAGTTTTAGCCCCAGTGTGCTTGCCATTACTGAAATGCCAAAACCCGGCAGTGATTTTAACTACCGCAAAGAAGTAGTAAACCGCCTTCGTAGTGAACATAAAAATACCAAACAGCCCATAATTCATAAAGCAGGGATAGCAGTGAACCCCAATGTAGCATTTACTGCACTGGGCAACTCACCTAACGGAACACCCAATGATAACGATATAGCTATTAGCAACGATGGGAAGATTGTGAGTGTGATGAACAGCAATATGCGTGTGTTTAGTGAAACAGGGCAGATACTTAAAAACTTTACCCTGCGTATATTGGGCAGTATTCCGTTGGCGCAAAGTGCTGCGTTTGACCCCCGAGTAGTGTATGACCCCGATGCCGACCGTTTTATCATTGTTTTTTTGAACGATAGGGATGCAGATAGCAAAACATACGTGTGTGTTTCAAAAACCAACGACCCTACCGGCGAGTGGTATGCCTATGCCTTGCCGGGGGCTAACTTGTTCCAAAACGATACATGGTCGGATTATCCTATCATCAGCCTTACTAAAGAGGATTTGTTCATCACCCTTAATATGCTTAAAAACAACGGCGGGTGGCGCGATGGATTTATCGAGTCGATGATATGGCAGGTGAATAAAAACAGCGGTTATACTGGCGACACTGCGTTAAAATACAACAAATGGAACGGTATAAAATACGGCAACCGCAATGTATGGAGTATTTGCCCTGCACAGGGCGGTTTATCTCCCGCAGGGCCTAATGCTTATTTCTTATCCGTTCGCCCAACCGATTTCCAAAACGACAGTATTTTCTTGCATGAAATAACCAACACCCTCAATTCGGGCACGGCTACCCTAAGTACCCGTTTAATAAAAGCCAGTAAAAGTTACGGTTTCCCCCCAAGCGCCCCTCAACCCGGTGGACAGCAATGGCTATCAACTAACGACGGCCGTATTTTAACTGCAATGGTGCAAAACGGAATTATCCAGTTTGCGGGCAACTGTGTAGATACCAACCATTATACAGCAGGTATTTATCACGGGTATATGAACGTAAATGCAAACACAGCCACGTTAAATATTATCAGTTCAGATTCGGTAGATTACGGTTATCCCGATATTGCTTATGCAGGTAATGGTGAGTCGTGGGACAATAGCGCTATGCTAACCTTCTCAAAAGTGTCAAAAAGCTTTAATGCAGGCACAGTTGTAATGTATGTAAACCGCGATTTTCAATACTCAGATGTAACCGTTGTACAACAAGGTTCAGGAGTGATAAACGTATTAACCGATACCCTTGAGCGCTGGGGCGATTACTCAGGCATCCAACGTAAATACAACGAACCACGCACATTTTGGTTAGCGGGCAGCTTAGCCCAATCACCCAGCCACATTACTGTAATTGGTAAAATATCTAACCCCGACCCTGCATTATCTACACCCGAAACTACCGCCTCAAAATTCGATATGGCGGTGTACCCTAATCCAGCAATTGAGTGGCTTAATGTAGAATTTGATTTACCTCAGTCGGCTCAATTGGTATTCAACCTATATGACGTTAACGGTAAACTGGTATCAAAATTGGTGGAAGTAAAGGTAAAAGCAGGCACCAACAAATTCACATTTAATACATTACCCCTTACAAACGGGGTGTATTATCTGAGCATTGAAAACGGTGCTGCTGTCATCAAAAATGAGAAAGTTATTATTAGCCGTTAGCATACTTGTGCTTATTGCGGGCTGCAAAACAAAACAGGAAACTGCGCAGCCTGAGCCTGCAAGCGACAGCTTATGGCAAGCACCCCAACCCGGTGTTGATGATAGGGGCAAGTATGATAGTCTGAAACAAGAATTAGACAAACGACGCAAAAACAAACAATAACTTGCCCCCTGATATTCTGTACAAAATTGCCCTTACATTAATACCCAATGTGGGCAATGTATTGGCCAAAAACCTGCTTGCCTATTGCGGTAGTGCACAAGCCGTATTTAATCAATCTAAAGCAAAACTGCTTAAAGTGCCGGGCATAGGCCCGCAAGTAGCCGAAAGCATTTTAACGTTTGCTGCATTTGACCGTGCCCAAACCGAACTGGACTTTATTGAAAAGCACGGTATTATCCCTCTATTCTTTAGCGATACAGGTTACCCCGAAAAATTGAAACACTTAGCGGATGCGCCCATGGTGGTGTACAGTTTGGGGACTATGAATGTGCACGCAACAAGAATGTTAGGCATTGTAGGCACCCGCAAAGCAAGCGATGAGGCCAAAGAGTTTTGTGCAAAACTGATTGCTGAACTAAAACCATACAATTGTACCATAGTGAGCGGGATGGCTTATGGAATAGACATTACAGCCCACAAAGCTGCTGTTGATAATCAAATGCCAACCATAGCAGTGCTTGCGCACGGATTAGACCGTTTATACCCTGCTGCTCATAAAAACACCGCCAAAAAGATGCTTGAAAACGGTGGTTTGATAACGGAATACGTAACAGGAACTAATCCCGACAGGGAGAATTTTCCAACCCGAAACCGTATTGTGGCCGGATTGTGTGACGCTGTAGTGGTAATTGAAACTGATGTGAAAGGCGGTTCAATGATTACGGCTGAAATTGCGTTTGGATATAACCGTGATGTGTTTGCTATGCCTACAGCACCCTCGAACCTCAATAAAGGGTGCAATCATTTAATTAAAACCAATAAAGCGGCATTGATTGAAAGTGCCGAAGATATCGCTCAAATGATGGGGTGGGAGGCCAACACAACCAAACAAGCTGCTCCGCAGGTACAATTGTTGTTTGAGTTATCTGACGACGAAAATAAGGTTGTTGATGTATTAAAGAACCGCAATGGTGCAGGCATGGATGAACTTGCCTACGAGACTAAACTCACAATAAACCAAACAGCAATGGTATTGCTTGAATTGGAATTGAAAAATGTAGTAAAGAGTTTACCCGGAAAAATGTACAAGTTGCGTTAATCAATTACCTTCTCAAAAAACCCATCGAAAGGTATTTGATAGAGATGGTAGCCAAATTGCTAATGGCTTCTACTGAAATAGTAGGGATTGATATTTTAATACCCGAAAGCAACTCTGGAGTTTCTTTTTTTACATCTGCCAATGCAAGTGCTGAAGAAACTTGTGTTTTAGTTGCATCAGGAGTAACGCTGGCTGTAACAGGAGCTGTTTTTTCAGGAGTTGAAGGTTGTTGAGCAGGTGTAGTGGTTACTGATGCTACAACAGGTTGTTGCTTTTCGGCAGGAACTTTCTTTTTAAGTACTGGGGCTGGTGTTGAAGCTATTTTTACAGGATTTTTAGCTGCATCCTGTTTAGCTTTTACTGATGCCATCATAATAGCATCGGCAATACCCATTACTTCTATCGAAACCTGAGGGGTGATTTCATCAAACAAGCTGATTTCTGTTGCAGCAGCGTTAGAAACATCAATAACCCTTGAGTTACGGAAGTTAAAACGGTCGTTTATACGAACAGTAACAGACTTATTGTTTTTAAGATTAGTAACCTTAACTAAGGTATTGAAAGGTAATGATGAGTGACAAGCAGTAAACTCTGTTGAGATGTATAACTCACCGCTGGCGGTGTTACTGCCTTCCATTGCAAGGGGGTAGGTGCTGGCAAAGCCCTTAGTAATGCTTTGCGAAAAACCCGCTGATACCGAAATGAAAAAAAGTGCCGTAGCTAAAGCAGCCCTCAAAAACCTCATCATTAATAATAGAACTTAAAGTGTTTATTTTTAAAACTTCACAAGTATATCAAAAAGAATTATAAAGACCAAACAAAAAATCAAAAAATACGCAAGACAAAGAAGAAAACCTAAAACATTTAACCCGTTTTTAATACAACGAATACATTACTCAATAAATTATTAACAAATAGGCATGGTTTACTGTGGACATTATATTGTTTAGCCAACCGTTGCCGCAATTTATTTTTGCAGCGATGGATTTGATTTGGCTACAGGTAATTTTATTTGCGTTGGGGGTATTTACTCTTGTCCAGCTGGTATATATTCTGGGCTTCTTTAGTCGTTTGGCCGGCTATAAAGCTAAGTCTGTTCCCCAACCGGTAGCACCCGTTTCGGTAATTATTGTGGCTAAAAACGAGGCCGAAAACCTAAGTAATTACTTACCGTTATTCTTTAATCAAAATCACCCCGAATTTGAAATTGTGGTAGTAAACAATGTATCGTGGGACGGAACCGAGGAGCTATTAAAGCAACTGGTGTTACAATATCCCAATCTACACGTTGTTACCATAAAAGAGCAAGAACGTTACCCAAAAGGTAAAAAATTTGCAATTACATTGGGCATAAAGGCGGCCAAATACGATACGCTTTTGCTTACTGATGCCGATTGCAAGCCCACAGGCTCTGATTGGATTACCCAAATGCAGCAGGCATACGGGCAAAAAACAGAAGTGGTATTAGGCTACGGTGCTTATAAAAAAACAGGAGGCTTGCTCAATTACCTTATCCGTTATGAAACTTTTTACACCGCCTTGCAATACCTCTCGTTTGCATTAGCAGGCAAGCCTTATATGGGGGTTGGCCGTAACCTCTCATACAAGAAAAGTACTTTTTTTAAAGTGAAAGGTTTTGCCAGCCATAATCATATCATATCAGGTGATGATGACCTCTTTGTGAATGAGGTTTCAACGGCTGCCAATACTGAACTAAGCATACGTCCTTCGGCATTTACCGTTTCAAATCCAAAAACAAAATGGGGCGAATGGTTTAAGCAAAAGCGTCGTCATATGCACACAGGCAAGCATTATAAAGGGGGCACAAAAGCGTTATTAGCCATTTTAAACATCAGCCATATATTGTTTTATGCCTGTGCCATTACATTGCTCTCGTTTTGGTTTATGCCCATGTGGGTAGGTATAGCATACGGTGTTCGGTTATTGGCCATTATCCCTGTGTATTATTTGGCAATGGATAAACTGAAAGAAAACGACCTTATTTGGGGCATAATACTGTTAGATATTTTCTACTTTATATACTACCTGTTGGTAGGCTTGCGTACACTATTTTCAAGGCAAAAACAGTGGATTTGGTAAATACGGTTATCATTAATTAGATGTTTGAAATTATTACCAACTATTTTCCTGATATTACTGACACCCAAAAGGAACAGTTTGAGAGATTATTGCCGCTTTATACTGAGTGGAATGAGAAGATTAACGTTGTTTCACGCAAGGATATAGAAGCACTGTACGAACGTCATATATTACACTCATTAGGTATAGCAAAGGTGGTGATGTTTGAAAACAACTCACGCATTTTAGATGTGGGCACAGGGGGCGGTTTCCCCGGTATTCCGTTGGCCATTATGTTTCCGCAGTGCCGTTTTACATTGGTTGATTCCATTGGCAAAAAAATAAAAGTGGTGCAAGAAGTGTCAACTGCTTTGGGGTTAGAAAATGTAACAGCACTTAACCAACGTGCAGAAACGATAAAAGGTCAGTTTGATTTTATTGTGAGCCGTGCAGTTACACGTATTACTCCGTTTTACGGTTGGGTGAAGAATAAAATCTCAGGCGAACAAAGAAACCCTTTGCAAAACGGTATTTTGTACCTGAAAGGTGGCGACCTTGATGAAGAATTAAGTGAATTGGTAAGTGCGTATCCTAAATTGGTGGTAGATACCTACCCGTTATCAGAATATTATACCGAAGAATTTTTTGAAACCAAGAGCGTAGTACACGTTTGGAAATAGCTTATCGGGGTAGTTTATCCTTTATAAACACAGTATTGAATTTACCTGTAAGGTCAATACGATTACACAACACATAATAGAACTCTTCGTCGGCAATAATACTAACGGGGTTTTCAGTTAAATCAGCTTCGCCGTATTTTTTTCGCCATAGTTCTTTCCCGTTCAAATCAGTACAAACCACAAATAAATCTTCGGGGCCTGTGGTACTTTGCATACTCCTGCCTGTTGCAATTAAGCCCGATTTATCCGCCGTAAATGTTACTGCTTGAAACCCGTCATGGTGGGCTGTTCCGTATGTGTTTTCCCAAATTTTTGTACCGTTTTCGTTTATTTTCAGCAAATAGGCATGGTGTTCAGGATTACCGAAACTTGACGAATGCCCTGCAATATAAACATCACAACCGTTGCTGATAATTTGTTGAGGCTCTTCGTAGCCGCTGCCTCCATAAGTGGTTGATGAGATTAAATCGCCGTCAGGGCTAAGTTTTAAATACCATACATCCCTGTCGCCCGCACCGGTGCTGTATGTATAGGCAAGAATTCCGTAATTGTTGTCGCAAAGTTCAATACCGTCCATTCCCGCATCATTCAAAGCACCTCCAAAGGCCTTCGTCCAAACCCTATTAAAGTTTTTAGAGTATTTTATCACGCACACATCACGCTGGTTATTTTTTTGTACCGAACCGATAAATACGTAACCATTTGTAACGGGTATCATTTTGGCCAAATCAAAATTAGTCTCGGCCAAATTGCGAAACTCAACGGTTTGTAATACTTCATTAAACTTAAAAAAAGTAAGTAACGACAGTGTATCACCTGCTCCCTTTGTTTGCGTTATAGAGATGCTGTTTGCACTGAGTTTATCGAAAACAAGACTACCTGCAATGGGGCTTTGAGAAATTGTTAACTGCCTTTCGTCAGGTATTAATTCATCATTAGTAGAAGCAACATTTAAACTGATGGCTTTGGCAGAGAGGAATATGCCTCCGTCTTGTTTATCAACTAATTGTATTGTAAAACGCCCGTTATTATTGCGTATCATTCCCGTTCCGTATGTTTCCATACCCGCAGTTGTAAAGGGCAGTATGGCAGGGTATTGGGCATTATCACTAGTGTCGTTTTTATCTTTCTTGCAGGCACTGATAAACAATAGCGAAAGTGAAAGGCAAAGCAATATTTTTTGCATAACAACGGGTTGGTTAGTGTGATAATAAACGAGGTAAACCCTTAAAAAGTTGCTTCGCTATTATTCAGCAGGAGCATCAATTTGAGGGAGTTCAACAAAAAAGGTAGTGCCGATGCCTACTTGCGATACAAAATAAATTTTGCCATTCATTCCTTCCACAATCTTTTTAGAAATGGCTAATCCTAAACCCATACCTGAGTTTTTAGTACTAAAGCTGGGGATAAACACCTTGCCCGCCTCATCATCAGGTATGCCTTGGCCGTTATCGCTCACCTCAATTTTATAAATACGGCCTTCGTGGCTTATCCGTATCTCTATTTTGCCTTGGTTTTCCTCAGGGATAGCTTGTATAGCATTGGTGATAATATTGGTAAGTACCCGCGAAAGCTGGTCTTTATCACCATTTATATAAGCCTTAACAGGCAATGGGAAAAACGATACCGAAAGGTTTTCAGTGGTTTCATATAAAGTGGCGGTAAGTAGCACCAACTCATTTAGTTCAAGTGGTTCAGATACGGGCTCAGGCATTTTGGCAAATGCTGAAAACTCTGAGGCAAGATTTGATAAACTGTCTATCTGCTCAATCAATACCTGCGTTACCCGCCTGAAAGTATCGTCCAAATTATCCCCTTTAGCCGTCCATGCCCGTTGCAAATGCTGCACGCTAAGTTTCATAGGTGTGAGCGGGTTTTTAATTTCGTGGGCAATTTGTTTAGCCATTTCGCGCCACGCACCTTCGCGTTCACTTTGTGCAAGCCTGCCTGCGCTTTCCTCAAGTGCTACCAGCATCTTGTTGTACTGTGCTACCAGTTCCCCAATCTCATCATCCCCGCTCCATTCAATTACCTCATTTTTACTGCTCAGACTTAGTTTTGAGAGCTTATTTTGTATGATAGTTAGGGGAGCTGTTACACGTTGGGTTATTAGGTAAGCTATCAAAGCAGCCACCAAAAAGAAAAGGATGTACAGGTTAACGAAGTTTACAAAAAAGGCCGAGATTTCATCGTTCAGTTCCGCCTCATTGGCAAAAAACGGAAGGTTAAGATAGGCAATCACCGTGTGTTTGGAATCCAGTACAGGCACGTATGCCGAGATATATTTTAGCGTACCTATTTTTTCATCGTGTATATAAAACGATTGGGCTTCTTTTTGCAACTTCACAAAGGCTTCGGGATGTATCTGCCTTGCTATCAAACCGCTGGTGTATATTTTATTTTTGGTAGAAGTAACTAAATGCCCGTCAACATTATAAAAGTTAATATCCGTTTCATACGAATCGCCTATTTGGTTCACAAATGCAGTTAATTCAGTTGGAAGCATTAATTGCATTTCAAGCTGTGCACGGTTTTCAAACGCACCGCTTACCGACTTGATTTTTTGCACCATTTTATCGCGTTGCCGTTCAGTATATTTATAATCGATATACCGCAAGAAAATATAGCCCGAGAGCAGCAAAATGGCCGAAACCAATGAAAAGATGGTAACTTGGATACGGGTACTGAATAGCAGCCCGCGCATTCGCCGTATGGGGATAAGCCAGCGTGCAAAATGGTGCAGCCTGTATAGCGATTTCCATTTGCCTGTGTAATAGGCTAACCCTGCCCTAATAAGTATTACCAAGCCGTTATAAGCAAACAGCAGAACAATAAACAACAGCAGCATTAAGAACAGAAAGGAGAATACTGCCAGCGGTTGCAGCACGCTATCCACCTTTTTGCTTACAACTACTATTAAATTGTTGGGCTCGTGTTTTATGTGGTGCGAATACCCGTCGGAGGTAACAAACTCTCTTCTTTCAGTGGTATCAAACGTAAAATTAAGGCTGTAACTGTATTTACCGCCTTTATTTACCAGCTTATCATTTTGGTATAAGGCATACGAGTAGTTGTAGGGCGGCGTTTTATTATCAGAGTTAGATTGCGAAAGCAGTTGGGTAAATAAACTGGGGTCTTGGGTTAGCTTACGCTTCAACAAAATAAACAAACTACCCATAGTGTGCTTGCCTGCACAATAATCGTATTTGGCTATGTATGAATACTGCACCGAAGGATATACGATGTAGTAAAAATAATTGCTGAGGGTGGGTTGTGAGTGGTTGTTATACAGAGTGTTTACAAACTCGTAGGTGTAGTAATTATTTTCTCTGAAAAAATTTCCGATGGTATCGTAATCAAAAATTTCTACATCATACTTGCCCAAATACCCCGTGAAGTAAAGCTGGTTAATGTGTTTTTCGAGGTCGCGCTTTGAGAAAATGGCATTGGTAAAATAACTGAAAATACGCGGGTCGTTGGCAATCTGGTGTTCAATATCCGTAAACGTATTTTCGGCCTCAATATCCTTAGCATCGCTTAGTTGTATGGCATACAGTTTACGTATCTCGTGCTCTTTATCAATATTAAACCTGTAAAACAATAGTGCCACAAATACTGATACCACCAACACATATCCCAATGTGCGCTGTGCTACTTTTAAATCTTTACTAAGCTGTAATACAATAATAATGGCAAAGGCATAAGCAGGGCCTTGTACCAGCAACGAGGGTTGCCATTGGTTGGTAATAAATTGGTAAGCAGCATACAAAGCCACAGCAGCTATGCCGTTGACTAAAAACAAGCGGTTGCTGAGTTGCAGACGTTGCATTAACTGATACACCATACTGCTTGAAAAGAAGTGGATGGAAACCAGCAGGGAGGTAATTAATAAGCCTACGAGGCTAAACCACGTAAAATGGAAAATATTGGCAATATCAAACGGGATGTTAGAATCAATAATAAGGCTGCGGATAATGTTTATGATAAAGCCTGTGAACACTATCAGCACAAAAAAGGCAGGGATAAACAATAATGAGGGGGGTAAGCCTTTGGCATCTATCGTTGTATCGTCCTTTGTGCTTGTCATTTGTTTTGAGAGGGTAAACACAAATACAAACAGCAATACCACGTTTACCAGTAATGCTCCCAGTGATGAGAATAAACCCGATGAGGCGTACACACCCGGGTCGAATAGCAAACTGGATTGCAGGAACGACGGGAATTTTAAATCAACAATCAGTATTTTAACCAATATAAGTACAAGGGCAAAAAACAATGTTCCGGCAAGGGTTCGCCCGTTGTCTAAAAACCACTCGTATTGATTTGAAAGGAAAATAAAAAATAACCACAATCCCAGCAATGTAAGCACCACTACAGGAATAGTAAAAGTGTTATGCGTATAAGGGTGCAATGCTAAATAAAAAAGCTTTTTGCCGTAAATGCTTTTTACGGGGGCAAAATCCTGCACCGCTTTGGGCGATATTTCAGCCGTGTTTTTAATGCCTACATCGGCAGCAAAGCTGCTGCGCAAGTAGCGGTTTTGATATTGATAGCGGGTATAAAAGCGGTATAACAACACAAAACTGTGCCGTCCTATTTTGCGGGTTTTGTGCAAATACCACCCGTTGTTGGTTTTTAATACATCTATCTCTTCCGATTTTTTCTCCAGCACTACGGCAGGGTCTGCCTCGTTATCCGACCAAAATACCAACGAAGTATCTTTATACACCATTAAGGTGAAATCCCTTTTATCAAGTCTTTTACGGCCTTCAAGGCTAAAGCCGTCTTTAATAAAACTGTTTAGAAAAGAATCGTTGGCAAGCAGTTTTTCAATTGATTTTTCTTTGTTCTGAAGGTGGGTTTGCAGCGTTTTAGTCAGTTCTTCATAATTGCTCTCAGCTTTTTGTCGGTAGTTATCAATATAATACGCTACCGAAAGTATCAATACCGATACCCCCAATGCTAACCACCTGTTTTTAAAAAAAGCTAACCAAACCTTCATTATAAACTATTTATCCTTTCATTCTAACATCCAACGCATCGCGCAAGCCGTTGCCTACAAAATTAAAGGCCATCACCAGCAGCATAATTGCTACGCCCGGCACTATGGCAAGGTAGGCAGTATCAAGTACAATATAACCGTAGTGTTCTTTTATCATCATGCCCCAACTGGGTATAGGAGGTTGTACGCCAATGCCCAAAAAACTTAACCCTGCTTCTAACAATATTGCCGATGCAAAATTAGCAGCAGCTATTACAATTACGGGCGCGGTAATATTGGGTAATATGTGCCTGAAAATGATGCGCATATCAGTATAACCCAACATTTGAGCCGCTTTTATAAAGTCTTTCTCCTTTAAAGCCATTACCTGCCCGCGCACCACACGGGCTACTTCAACCCACATGGTTAACCCCACCGCAATAAATATCTGCCAAAAACCTTTACCCAATGCTACGCTAACGGCTATAACCATCAGCAAGGTAGGCAACGACCATATTACATTTATCAGCCACATAATGGCTGCATCGGCTTTGCCGCCGTAATATCCCGCTATACCGCCCAAAACTATGCCAATTAATAACGAGATGGCTACCGATACCAACCCCACTGCCAGCGAAACCCTTGAGCCAAGCACCATTCGGCTAAACATATCGCGACCGAAACGGTCGGTACCCAGCAAGTACGTATTGGTGGTGATGCACTGTTTTTGGATGGTTTCGGTGTTCAGGTCGGTTAAATTCAGGTCGCTTTTACCCAATTTAGTAATGGGCCCCTGTACCCCCTCTATTCCAAAATATTCATAGATAACAACCGTGTCGCCCGTAATCTCAAATTTTTCCAAAGGGATAAACCGGTACTCCTCTTCCGTACCATTAAACATACGGTGTATAAAACTTGTTTTTTCTGTGGCTTGAGGGATTTTGAAAAATGTGGCTTTAAACCCCGGTTTCTGCAACGCCAGCGATAGCTGCATATTATTGGCATACGTTGTTTTATCAGGAATAAACAAGTAGGCAAAAGCAGCCATTAATAGTATAACGGCAATAAATACCGCGCCGGCTACGGCCAGTTTGTTAGCTACAAACTTTTTATAAAACGGGCTTTTTGCCTGCACAACTGCAAAGTAATGAAATTATAAATTTGAAATACACCAAGCCAATTGTAAACTCAGAACTTGGTGCCGATGAATTTTAACCCCTCAGCCGTTATGCGGTAATGAAAGGCGCGCATATTATCACTGTCATATATAAAACTGGGTTCGTAGTCTTTTTTGGTGTCGTTGTATCGCATAGGGGTAACATATTTTTTGGTAATCAGCCATTTTAATACGTCGGCCACTAAAAACTCACTTTGTTTAGTCTCGTCCAGTATCGTCTCAAAACTCTCTGTGAATAATAGCGAGGTTAATATCTTCTTCTCCAGCACGGGCGGCATGGTACTCATTGTTTTCTCCCTTTCCAGTTATAGGTGCCAAAATTACCCAAAATACCAATGGCCAGCACATATCCGATATGAAATGGCTCAGCGGGGATAATATAATTACGCAACTTAGGTAAACCGAAAAAACGAAGTATGGGGCTGTAAAAAAAGTACTCAACAATAATTTTAGCACCCAGTTGCAAGCCAAACAGCACCCAATAGTATGGGCTAAAGAAACCCGCTATCAAACTTACAACGATTAAAAGATTGAACAGATAAGCCATTGCCAATACAGCAGTAATGCGCTTATCACTATACTTAGTACTTTTTGAAACCCACCGCATACGCTGCCCCAAAAACTGACCCCAAGTAAACGATGGCGGCGTTTTTACAATGGCGGCAGGATGTTTTAAGAAATGTACCTTATCGGGATAGCGGCTAAATACTTTATGCATTAAAAACTCGTCATCACCTGACAGTAAGTTGTCATTACCCATATAGCCGCCTACTTCATCAAACACCTGCTTGCGGTAGGCCAAGTTAGCCCCGTTGCACATATTGGGGAACTTTAACTGCAAAGCAGCCCCGCCAATACCCACTAATCCTGCAAACTCAAGCTGTTGGATAGTTAATAAAAAATTGCTTGTGGGGGTATGAGATGTATTGTCCCAGTCAAACAAAACAGGGCCGCTTACCAACGCTGCATTGGTTTGCTCAAAAAATAGCACAATAGTATTTAACCAATCAGCACTCATTGAGCAGTCAGCGTCTGTAGTCACAATAATATCTCCTTTTGCCTGTTTTATTGCCTCGGTAATCGCCGCTTTTTTATACCGTTTTCCGGGTATTTTAGCCAACTCTATTATCCGTAAGTTGGTAATTTGTAATGAATTTGCCACAGCAATTGTTTGGTCGTCAGAGTGGTCATCAGCCAAAATAATTTCAAAACTATCAACGGGATAGTTTTGCCTTTGCAAACAGTTTAGTATCCGCACAATGTTTTGCACCTCGTTTCGAGCGGGCACAATAACAGTTACAAATAATGCAGGGGTATTTTTAGTAGCTTCAAACGCAGGTATCTGCTTCCAACCGTGTCGGTAAGTACTCATCAGCACTATATAAAACACCGTAAGAAGTATAAATAAACTACTGATTACCACCATTTGCATTACGGTATTTAAAAACAGCAAAAAAAACCGCTCCAATTATTCCGGGGAGCAGAATATTTATGCCCCAAAGCAAGTAGGCAGCAGTTAAAATGCCTGTATTGTTATCGCTGTAATAATTTAAAAAACTAACCGATGCCGCCCCACGCACACCCAAATCGCTAAGGGCATTGCTGGGCACTACCGTTTGTACCAAAAAAATAACAGGTACGGTTAGCAAGCCTTGGCTAAGGGTAATTTGTACCCCGCACAACTGTAGCAACAGTATAAATTGGGTACAAAACACAGCATACCGCAGCACAGCCAGCACAAATACTTTGATTAAAAGAACATTGTTATAAAAATAAAATACCGAGGTGATTTTCTTAAACCTGCGTAATAGTTTTGGTTTGCCAAGCACCCACGAAACCACATTAATATTGAAGTATAGCAAGGGGATAAGCAGTCCCACAAACGCAACGGCAGCTATCAGCAAATAGCCTTGGTATTCTTCCCATTGTGAAGCTGAAAACGTGTACCAAAACAATAAATAAGCAATGGCACCAAAAATGGCCGTCGCTGCAAACTGGGCATAGCTGCCTATGGTGGTAATGAGAGCCGCTTTTATTTTATTTATTTTAACATAAATAATACGGCCTGCAAACTCACCGATACGGTTAGGGACAAGTATATTTACAAACAAGCTGATAAATACGCCCGTACAAACGCTTTTTATGGCGGTTAAAAAACTCACCTGCTCAAAACGGTTGATAAGCAGTTTCCATTTTAATGCTTCAAGACTCCAGTTAATGAACATCAGCAATACAACACCCCATAATAACGGCTGCGTTAATAACCGGCTTATGTCGGTGCTTTGACTTGAAAAATCTGTCAGGCGGCTGCCTGTCATCAACTTATCATACAGTACCCATAGGCTCACTGCCAGTACAACTATTTTTAATAGTAGCAGCCAGTGTTTTTTTAATAGGGTAGGGGTTTTCAAAAGTGATGCGCTATTTTTGGGCTTTTGTATTTATTGTGGGCAACAGTCAAGACAACTTTGATAAAATCATCTTGGGTATAGACCCGGGCACAAATATAATGGGATATGGTTTGTTGGGGTGCACAGGCAAGAAATTTGAGTTGATTAATGCAGGGGTTATCCATCTGAGCAAATTAGAAGACCATGCGTTGAAACTAAAAAAGATTTTTGAACGGATTACGTATTTAATTGATACTTACCATCCTGATGAAATGGCAATAGAAGCCCCCTTTTTTGGAAAAAACGTACAAAGTATGTTAAAACTGGGCAGGGCACAAGGTGTTGCCATTGCGGCGGCCTTGCAGCGCGACGTTCCCATTTTTGAATACGCGCCCAAAAAAATTAAACAAAGTATCACAGGTAAAGGAACGGCCAGCAAGGAGCAAGTGGCAGCCATGCTTCAAACACTCTTAAAATTTGAAGAAATGCCTACCTACCTTGATGCTACGGATGGATTAGCCGCAGCAGTTTGCCATTTCTTCCAAAACACTGCATTAAAAGGCAAAGGAGTGAAACACGGCAGTTGGGAAAGTTTTATTAAAAACAACCCTGATAGGTTGAAATAACACTCATTAAACTATCCTTTTACTCACTTTGTTAAGGGTCGTTTTTGATAAGTAAACGCCATAATTTTTGTAATTTTGAATTACGGTAAGAATAACAAAAGACGGATTAAAATGGATATACAAACCGAAAAGCTGCAACTGATGAAAATGCGTATTGAAACAGAGGATAAAAGCATTATTAAGCAACTAAAAGCCGTATTTGATTCGCGAACCAAAAGCGATATTTGGGATGAGTGGGACGATGAGGTGCGGAAAGATGTGGAAGAAGCAATAGCAGAACTTGACAGGGGTGAGGGTATTCCCCATGAAGTTGTAATGCAGGAATTTTCTAAATGGAGAAAGAAATAATCTGGTCTCCCCGCTCAAAGCAAACCTTTGCAAAGGTTATTGATATTTAGAACAAGAATGGACAGAGAAAGAAGTGTTTAGTTTTGTTGCTAAAGTTGAAAAAGCATTATCCCTAATTAGCACAGGTAAAGTAAAATTTAGATCATCAGGTAAAGAAAACGTCCACGAAGTACTGTATTACGAAGCACAATCTACTTATCTACCGTATAAAACTTTCTTGCATAGAATTACTTAGGTTTTATGATACTCGCCAAAACCCTCGTAAGAAAAAGTTTTAGGCTAATAAAACAGTTACAGCTTTCTTACCGCCATTTCAGCTACCGTTTTCCCGATAGATAATGATGATGTTGCCGCAGGTGATGGAGCGTTAAGAATATTAATGGTGAGCGCGTCCTCTACAATCTTAAAATCATCAATTAAGCCACCCGTGCGGTCGCACGCTTGCGCGCGTACACCCGCCTCCGCAGGTACAAGGTCATCTTCCCGTAGTTCGGGAATCAACCGTTGCAGGGCTTTGGTAAACGCCGCCTTAGAAAACGAGCGGTACATTTCACCCATTCCCGTTTTCCAGTACTTCCCTATCACTTTTTGAAATCCCGGCCATGCCAGCGATTCAAAAAGCTCTTTCAAATTAATATCACTTTTAGTGTACCCCTCACGTGCAAAAGCAAACACTGCATTAGGGCCTGCTTCAACCCCGCCGTCAATCATGCGGGTAAAATGTACCCCCAAAAACGGAAAATTAGGGTCGGGCACAGGGTATATCAGATTTTTTACCAAGTATTTTTTCTCCTCTTTCAGCATATAATACTCCCCCCTAAAAGGAATGATACGCGTATCAAGATTTTTTTGTGTGTATGCGGCAACCTTATCGCAATACAACCCTGCGCAATTAATTACCAGTTTAGCCTGTAAAGTACGGTTAGGGGTTATCACCTCGCTAAATCCGGCCTTTTCGTTTATCCCTGTCACCTTCTCACCCATAAAAATCTCACCACCGGCAACTTTAAACAACTCACCCAGTTTTTCGCATACTTCCAAATAATCAATAATACCTGTATAAGGTACATTTAAGGCTTTTAGCATGGCAACGTGCGGTTCTATTTCTTGGGCAGCCTCTTTTTCTAAATAATTTATTTTATTCAGGCCGTTCTCAAGCCCGCGTTTGTATAAATTATCCAGCAATGGCAATTCGTGTGTTTGGGTGGCTACTACCAGTTTGCCGCACAACTCATAATTAATGTTGTGGGTGTTGCAAAAATCAATCATCATGGCATAGCCGTTTATGCAGTTTTGTGCTTTAAGGCTGCCCGGTTTGTAATACAAGCCGCTGTGTATCACGCCGCTGTTATGGCCTGTTTGGTGTTTGCCCAGCATATTTTCCTTTTCAACAAGGGCAATTTTATACGAAGGGTTAAGCTGTTTCAGTTGGTAAGCTGTGGCAAGGCCCACAATGCCTCCACCTATTATCACAATATCGTGCTGCATAGATTTTGTATTTTGCAGCCGCAAAATAAACCAAATCACACGGCAAGCAGAAGATGAAATTTAAGGTGGGCGATAAAGTATGTTGCAAAAACTCTTCATTGAAAGGAGAGGTTGTGAAGCTGCTTGATAGCCGCCACGTGGTGATTTTTGACGACGAAACGGGGATGGAAATGGATTATTCAATCCATACGCTGATATTGGTTGAGGCATCCTACAACGAGTTAACCGCCAAAATTCCTGTTAAAAAAGAAATCCCCACGGGTACAGTACCCAAGCACATTACTATTGATTTACATACTGAAAAGTTACCTAAAAACTACCGCAGCACGCCTGTATTGCAAGGCCAATTGGATTATCTGGATTATAAACTGGCAATGGCTATTCAGCAAGGGGTGCGCACGGTTACTGTTGTGCACGGCAAAGGAAACGGAGTGTTAAAAAATGAGGTTACCAAACGGGTGCGGAGCATACCGCAAGTAAAAAGATTTTACGACCCTGAAAATATTTTATCGTTGAAAGACAGTAAGTTAATTCTTGAGTTAAAATAAAAAAACAGCTTTTAGCATTTATACTGTATCGTTTTGCCTGTAAGGGAATTATAGCGGTATAAATACTTTTTGCTATGAAGAAGATTGCTGTATTAACCGTATTTTTTGTATCAGTATTAATTTCTAAGGGGCAAGTAAGCTGTGAAAGCATCAGCGAAGCTCTGAATCATCCTTCATATTGCGAAGGGGTAATCGTAAACCCCTATGAAACCGGTAAAACCAATAAATTTTTAAGACGAATTAACAAATTTGATGCACTTACCACAGTGTATTTGCAAAGAGGGTTTACAGCCGATGAATTACAAAACGTTGTGAACGGTATTAAACACCTTGAACTTGATGAAGTGATTGTTGAATGTGACAGTCTTACAGGATTAATTGAAATGCTGGCAGGTTTGCAAACCGTTGACAAAATCACCTTAATAGAACCGTTTACCCTAAGAAACGAAGCTCTTAGTGATATTAAAAAGTTAAAAAGTGCCGTTTTAGGGTTGCATTCCTCAACAAGGATAAAAGTGCCCAAAGACTTTGAATTTCCCAAGCAATTAGAAGAAATAGAAATACTATCAAAGCAATCTGCAAAAAATGATGTGCTGGTAGAAAAACTGGCGGGGCTTGAAAAATTAACATCGGTTATAATCTCAACGGAAAGCATTAATAATCTCCCCGCTCAATTAAAATCTCTCACAAAACTTAAGAATCTTGAAATAATAAAGGCAAAAGATATTGATGCTGCTGAGGCTGATTTGGCGGCAAAAAGGTTTCGTATGGCTAAAGAGGGTTCTGAGTGCACTCGCTTGCTTACCATTACTTATAATACAAGGGGAGAAATGCAAGATGGCGAACGACAGGCTTTTGCTACCTTGTTTAGTGATTTTTACTTGTTGGGTGAAAAGGAAAAACAAGAAAAACAAGCTGCAACGGCTGATGAGGTGGCGAATGCAGATGTTTTTGCAACAACGGTAGGATTTAAACCCCTTTTGCAACAAGCCGATGTGAAACGCAAAGTGTTTAATATACCCTCAGAAACCGCCGTGAGCATAAATGTGAACTGCGGCACTAAAATCACCATTCCGCAAGATGCTTTTGTGGATGCAAACGGCAAGCCCGTTACAGGCGATGTAAACATAACCTACCGCGAAATTAAAACCCCGTTGGATATGCTGATGAGCGGTGTGCCAATGGCTTATGACTCGGGTGGGGTAACCAATCAGTTTGTTTCGGCGGGTAATTTTGAATTATTGGCGTTTAAAGAGGGAGAACCTTTAAAGTTGGCTCAGGGCAAAACCATTGACGTTGAGTTTGTTTCGGCTGATGCAAATGATGGGTTTAATCTTTACAAACTCAATCCGCAAACTGCTAATTGGGAGTTTGAAGGAACAGCAGATAACCGTGAAAAGCCTGCAAAAGATTCAACTAAACAAAATCCTTTGCAAATAGCCGATACTGATTTTGGGTATGCTTTTGATACCACCTTGTTTGAAGAACGTTTTGCCAACGTAAACTATCGTTATATGCTTGACGAAGATGAAAAGCAGGGCGAAGTGGGCGAAATAGCTAAAAGCCGCAGAGGTAAGTTGGGATATAGGATAGAAAAAAAGATAGGCAAACAACGAACATTGTTTAAAATACAAATGGATGTTGCCGAAAAAGTGAAGGCAGATAGTTTGCACCAAGTGAAATTTAAACTGTACACTGGTATTGCCAAAAGCAAACATCCGTTTTTTAATGAGTTAATAGCGTTTAAAGGATACACGTTTTATTCATCTAATGAAACTACCCGTAAAGAGTTTAGGAAGATGTATGCACGAAAACAGCAATACAACGATGTGCGAATAACTTATGAAAAGGGCAATAATTATTGCACAATCCGCCTGAAAACAGCCAAAGGGTTTATTGACTTGGAGGCCGACATTACACAGGGAAAAAGCGGACTTGCAGGAAGCTATGCCAAGCAGGCGTTTGCACGCAGATACAAACGTTACGAACGCTCACTAAATAAGCGTATAGGACGTTTAAACAATGTGTTAGAGCAACGTAAAAGAGTTGCCCGCCTATCGTTAGGTGGCTATGATGATGGTACAATGATGGGAGCAGTGCGCAGAACGTTGCTGCTTACAGGATTGGGCGTATTTAACTGCGATGCTTTTTACAAGTATGAAACCCCGCCTACAGTTATTACCAATGTATTGATTAAAACCAATGACACCACTATTACTCCTGCAACAGTTTATGTTGTAGACAGGAACATAAACGGCTTGTTTACTTACAACGCTGATTTTGTGAGCTTGTACAAGAAAAATACAAAAGCCATTGTGGCCATTGGCTCTGATGAAACAGTGTATTGTATTGACGGTAAAGCAACAAATGCAATAAGCCAAAATACAATTGCAATGAAAAAAGTGGATGTGAACGGAGTTAAGAACTCCAAACAATTTGCTGAGTTAGTTGGGCTGTAATAAATAGCGTTACGTTGATATAAAGGCATCCTTCGGATAAGAGGGGTGCTTTTTTTGTAAGCACGATTAGTTAATAGTATGTTAACTTTGTTTTTTAAAAGTGGCTCATTATCTTCGTTTTAGAATCGATTCGCATTGTTTGTTATCCTGAAAACGGAAAAGACCGCTCAAAAACTATCAATTTAAGCAGTCCTTACCTCTTTTTGCAATGGCCGTGCAAAAGGCAGGAATTATTCACCCTATCAATTTTTTATCATGAAAAAAACCATCAAACCACTATTGCTTACAAGCATACTTTTTATGCTTTTTTCAACCCTAAACGCGCAAAATACTGAAACAGTCAGCGTTAAACTTCAAGCAACCACAGTAGCAAGTCCTCCTTCCATTACCGTATCATGGGCTGCTGTTTCAGGTGCCACCCCCACAGGTTTCATTGTGTACCGTAAATTAAAAACGGGAACATCGTGGGGAAGTTCAATTGCCTCGTTAGGTGGCTCAGCCACTTCTTATCAGGATACTAACGTATCAGTTAATACAGCGTATGAATACAAAGTTACCCGAACAGCTACTATTGGCGCAACCACCTATACAGGGTATGGCTATATAAGCACCGGTATAAACCTTGCAGCGGCTGCCAACAGAGGGATTTTGCTATTAGTGATTGACAGCACTTTTGTATCAACCTTAAGTACTGAAATAAGTGTTTATACTGCTGATATGAAAGCCGACGGTTGGCGCGTAAAAACTTTTTATGTGGGGCGTACAACTACGGCGGCATCAGTAAAAAGCACTATAGTAACGGCCTATAATACCGATGCCACTAATACCAAAGCCGTAATGCTGGTAGGCCATGTGCCTGTACCCTATAGCGGTAATTTTGCCCCTGACGGGCACGGCGACCACGTTGGTGCTTGGCCTGCCGATGTTTATTATGGTGATATGAACGGCACTTGGATGGACGTATCGGTAAATAATACTGCTGCATCGCGCACGCAAAACGATAACATCCCCGGTGACGGAAAATTTGACCAAACCTATGTGCCCGATGGTTCGGTTGAGTTGCAGGTGGGGCGCATTGACCTTGCCAATATGCCTGCCTTTAGCACAAAAACAGAATTACAGTTGTTGCAGGATTATTTTGCTAAAGACCACGATTACAGGGTGAAAAATGTTACCACTGTGCAGCGCGGTTTAGTGGATGACAACTTTGGATACTTTAGCGGTGAGGCTTTTGCTGCCAATGGCTGGCGTAACATTGCTCCCATTGTAGGCAGCAGCAACGTATCAGCGTTAGATTATATCTCAACTCTTAAAAATAACTCGTACCAATGGGCGTACGGATGCGGTGGCGGTAGTTATACCAGCGCAGGCGGCATTGGCAATACCGATAGTTTTGTGAACAATAGCATCAAAGCTACCTTTAGTGTATTGTTTGGCAGCTATTTTGGCGATTGGGATGCAACCAACTGCTTTTTGCGTGCCCCGCTATGCTCAGGCACTACGCTTACCAATGTATGGGGCGGCAGACCCAATTGGTTTTTCCATCACATGGCAATGGGCGAAAGCATAGGGTATAGCACCAATGTATCGCAAAACAACAACTCGTTGTATGCACCCACAGGCTTTTATGCACGTGGGGTGCACCAAGCATTAATGGGCGACCTTACCTTGCGCAACGATGTGATAAAACCGGTTGTAAAAGTTGCTCCGATACCTCAATTTGGTAGTGGCAAACTAAGGTGGAACAGAACTACCGATACCGTTTTGGGTTATAATATATATGTGAATAACGGTGATAGTGTATTTACCAAGCTAAACGATAGCGTGGTAACTGACAGTATCTATACATACGGCTGCCTGCCATACCACACCAACCATTTATACGTGAAAGCCGTAAAACTGCAAACAACACCCAGCGGCACCTACTACAACGAAAGTTCGGGAGAGCTTCAACAGCTTACCTCGTTTGTAAACGCAGTAGTTTCTAACGGAGCTATTGAAGGAAGAAAAATAAAATATATGCACGGCTACGATACTTGCAGCGCATACACACATACTTATAAATGGTACTTTGGAGATGGAAATACAAGTACTCAGCGCAATCCAACACACGCTTATGCCAGCTACGGGTCATATACAGTATCGCTTGTGGTGAAAAACGGATGTCAAACCGATTCGCAATCGGCAGTATATAATTTCCCACCACCGTTGTTAACCCCATCAATAGATGGTGCTGAACCTGCTGTGGATGATATGGAAACATCATTGGCTAACGGAAGCAGTGAAGAAGTTGAAGAAACATTAGGTTTGGAAGGTGTTTTATCGGGCAATGGAGTGCTAACTACTTACCCCAACCCATCGGGTGGAGTGTTTACTGTGGCAATGGTAAACAATGCGGCACAAATAACTACTCTTAAAATATACGATGTAGCCGGTAAAATGGTAGCAGAAATGCGTGTAAATGCACCATCAACAGAGGTAAATATAACCAAACAGGCCAAAGGCATCTATTACTTGTTAGTAGCTGATACAAACGGTCAACGCTACTATCAAAAAATAGTGCTGCAATAAAAAGGCTTAAAAAGTCATTTTTTTGAATGAGGCGGCGGGCGAAATATTTTATTTCGCCCGCCGTATTTTTAATACACGTAACAAACGGCTTGTGGTTGTTTACCGGAGTAATTTTTTATTTCGTGCTAAAAATAAACACTTCACTTAATTGAACTTATGGCACTATTTTGGTGTACTGAAAATAAGTAAATTACTATCGCTATGAAAAAAATATACTCGTTTGTCTTTTATCTGCTTAGCAGTGCATTGGCATTTCAGTCAATAGCGCAAAACATCACACCTATCACTATTCAGCCCATTTCAGCACAGCAGGCAGCTACGTTAACTGCTGCTACCCAAAAGCGTTTGCCCACTAACCAAGCGTGTATGGAAGTGAAGCAAACTGCCGTTAAACTGGTATTGTGGGATTGCGGGGTAGAGGATAATGATACCGTATCAATACAACTGAACGGACAATGGATATTGAGTAACTTCCGCCTTACCAATGCAAAACAAGAAATGGATGTGGTGCTTGTCCCCGGCGAAAACCAACTGTTATTATTTGCCAATAACTTAGGTGATTTGCACGATAACACTGCCGCAATGGCCATAAAAGAAAACGGGCACGAAGGGAAAGCAACCCTTAGCAGCAACCTGCACACCAACGGAACATTGCGTTTGTTGGTTACAGGCAGTAACCCGATAGGTCAGGTAATGACAGGTTGCCCCAAAGAGCAACAAATTTTTATGGACGATGAAAACCAGCAAGTGCGTGCTAATCCTGATTTAGCCAACCCTAAGTATAACTTTTTATATAGCGGATTAAAGAAACACAGCTACGAACCCAATCGCAGCGTAGAAGTGCAGGGCTGTACCAATGTGAGTGACAGTGTGGTAACCCTTTATTTTTGGGACAGTGGGGTTGAGGATAACGACACTATTTCTATCAACCTTAACGGTGTGTGGGTAGTACAAAACCTACGCCTGAAAAAAGAAAAACAAGCTGTGCAGGTGAAACTGCAACCCGGCAGCAACTATATTATAATGTATGCCAATAACTTGGGCGATATACCCAACAACACATCAGGGGTGGGAGTAGAGTATAAATTTGGAAAACAAGATTTAGGTACACTTTACAGCGATAAAAACACCAGCGGCAGTTTCCGTTTTAACTGCACAGCAGGTGCAAGCCCCGAGGTAGCCTCGGCACCATGTATTAAAACCCAAAACAATACTGCCCGCCACCAAACCGACCCTGAAATGCAATATTTAAACGGGACAAAAGCAAACAACCCTACCCAGCAGCCTACACAATACAACCCTCAAAGGCCAACCAACCATAGCACCACTGTTGGTACAGGGGTAAGTATTGGTATAGGAGTGGGCTCTACCATTGGTAACAGTGGTAACACGGGTGGCAATAGCGGCAATACAGGCGGAAGCAAACAACCGTCGCAACGTAGTGGCAGCGGCACTCAAAATCCCGGTCGTAGCACCCCGCCAAGCCCCAACCATTAATATAATTTGTTAAGATAGTTAACCCTCAACAGCCCAAGGTTTTAAACCTTGGGCTGTTTGGCTTTATGGTATGCAGCCAACATTCATCGATTAAAATACCCCTGTAAGTTGTTTACTACTATTTTCGTTACCAATTCTATGAAAAAAGCAACGCTGTATATTCTATTATTTCTACTTTCAGCTGCCGTAACGCAGGCGCAAACGCCATCGAATTATCCGTCTCTTAAGGAAGTTGTTGAAATCTTCGACGATAAATACTTCTATAGAAACGAGGGTTCAAAATGGTTGCAACTTGCTAAGAAACCTGAAGGTTGGTTGGTATATGAGCAGCAATATGACAATGGAAAATACAAACCGGGGAAAGAATATATTTTTTGGAACAGAAGCACGGGAAAGTATGAGGATTTGACCTCGAAATTTCAAAATACAAACGACCAAACCAATGCCCTAAAGACGGCGGTAATGTATGACGCATATCGCTTTGAGCGAAACTATTATTATGGGTATGAGTATGATAATCTTGATGTGATAAAAGAGCTGGGTGGTGTAAAAAATCTGGGCGATACAGCTCTTGAAGGTCTGGCAAGGGCATATTCAAGCCATTCACAGTCATTTGTTGAAAACGTAAACGGGTACGGAAACAATAAAATTCCGGCTAATAAGAAAATACCCGAAGCCTTAGCCGACAGTTTTATGGTGTATGTTGACAAGGCCATTGAAACATTTGGCCGTTTGATGCAACAAGCACCGGCATACGAAACTTTGGTGGGCAATATTGCTATAAAGTATAGCAACGAGTATATGTATGCCTATACCACGCTTGCAGAATGGGGATATGAAAAAAAAGGCCGCAAGTATCTTATTGATGGATTATACGGGGATGCTTTTTTAGAAATAGCTGCAAACTATTTCAACTCCATGGATGATAATGGGATATTTTTCAGTAACGGGGATAATGACACCTATCCGTTAATATACCTTCAACAAAAGAAGGGAATGGGTAAAAATGTAAACGTTATCAATCTTTCATTGTTGGGCAAACCACGGTACATAGAAATGCTACGTAACGGGTATGGGGGCAATAAACAAATAACATTTACATTGCCTGCCGATGCTTACAGGAGTGAGAAACTAAACTATATCGGAATAGATAAAAAAGGAGTTACAGGGCAAGAAGTAATACCATCATTGGATGGCTTTTTGAAAAAAATTGCCGGTAGTTACAACTTATCTGGTATTGATTTTATCAGTATTGCAGTTGATTTTGACGGGTTGAAAATACCCGTTAATGCTGATATGTTTAGGGCTGTTAACCGGCTATCAGTTAATGATAATTTAGACGACACTATTCGTGTTGACCTCAACAGGGCACTTTATCTGAATGGTTTGGCAGTGTTGGATATACTGCACAGCAACCGTTGGCAACGCAACATATACATTGCTGAAGGATATAACGATATTCATCTGAATCATTACAAAAGGTCAACAGGGGTAGTTAAGAAACTATACCCTGAGAGAAATGCTGAAGTAATGCCCGTTACTGTTGATGAAAAAGAGATGTATAAAAACCTGATGGAGCGGTTCTCGTTTAACCCGGATAATTTTTTTGTAGGCTCGGCAAAAAAAGGATTTGGTATTAATGTGGGAGGGGTGAGAAGAGCCTATGGCGAATTGGCAACACAAACAACCGATTTGGAGAGCAAGGCTGCTATTGCCCGCAAAGGGTTGGCAATAGTACCCAATGAATACACACCTTATGAATTAGAGGTATTTATTTTGGCTGAACAATTGGCTGTTGCAGGTAAAACAGCTGAGGCAGAAGCTGTATTACAAATAATAGTTAGCAATTTGCTTAACGGATATTTGAATCCTTTAATCCTGGAGCAGTTTTATTATAATGAACTGGAAGAAAAAAAGGAACTGCAATGGCAGTTGGAGTACGCACAGAATTTGGCAGTAAAGTATGGAATGGATAAATTATCGGCTACTATTGAGGAAATAAAGAAAAAATTAGACATAAGATAGGGAGTAGGTAGGTTGCGTTTTTTGCTGAATAGCTATGGTTCATTAATACTTGTTGCATTAAAGACCGTCAAGCCATACTTTTACGCAAAAAAATACTGTGGATTTCAATCAGCTTTTCAGGAAAAAATCAGTAGATATTATACTTAAACAGGCCGCCGAGCGGGAAGAAGCAGGCGGTCACCAGCTAACCAAAAATCTTACCCTGCGTGATTTGGTAGTGTTTGGTATAGCCGCCATTATTGGCGCAGGTATTTTCAGCACCATTGGTAAAGCATCGTTTGAAGGCGGGCCCGCCGTAATACTTCTATTTGTTTTCACGGCAATTGCCTGCACATTTTCAGCTATGTGTTATGCTGAGTTTGCATCACGCATACCTCTTAGCGGCAGTGCTTACACGTATGCCTATGCAAGTTTTGGTGAACTAATGGCATGGATACTGGGCTGGGGGCTGGTGATGGAGTACGCAGTTGGTAACATAGTAGTTGCCATTTCTTGGAGCGATTATTTTACCTCGCTAATGCGGGGATTCCATATCCATATTCCAGAATATTTGTGCCTCGATTATTTTACAGCACATAACACGTGGGACGAAGTCACAGACTTGTTGGCCGGAGGAACGGCGTTTAATACACTTACCGAAACCCAGCGCGAAGGATGGACGGCTTGGGAAAACGCACCGCAACTGGGTAGTTTAAAGTTAATAGCCGACATTCCTGCTTTTATTATTACCGTGCTGATAACCTATTTAGTGTATGTAGGCATACGTGAAAGTAAAAGAGCAGGCAATATTATGGTGCTGCTTAAACTGATTATTGTATTTTTTGTGATTGCCATCGGAGCATTTTATGTTGACCCTGCTCGATGGTCGCCGTTTGCACCCAATGGATTTTCGGGGATATTAAAAGGGATTTCAGGGGTGTTTTTTGCTTATATTGGTTTTGATGCGATAAGCACCACTGCCGAAGAGTGCAAGAACCCACAGCGCGATTTACCCCGCTCAATGTTTATCTCTCTGGTACTATGTACCGTATTGTATATAATCATTGCGTTGATACTAACAGGGATGGTGAGCTACAAAGAGTTGAACGTTGGAGACCCTTTGGCACACGCGTTTCAACAACTCGATCTTACTTATTTTTCAAACATCATAGGTATTAGTGCTGTTATAGCTATTGCTGGCGTATTGCTGGTATATCAAATGGGGCAGCCCCGTATATGGATGAGCATGAGCCGCGACGGATTGTTACCTAAAAAGTTCAGCAAAGTGCATCCAAAATACAAAACCCCTGCGTTTGCTACTTTAGTTACAGGGTTTGTGGTTGCAGTGCCCTCATTATTTGTAAACCTTGATACGGTGGTTGATTTAACCAGTGTGGGTACCTTGTTTGCCTTTGTATTGGTGTGTGCTGGCGTACTTAGCCTTGAAGAAAACCACGATACTGAAAAAAGCCGATACAAAATTCCTTATGTAAACAGCAAGTACATCGTACCCGCATTGTTATTAGGTATGTTAGGTTTGGTAGCTTGGCTAAACCCCGAGGGAATGGGCAACTTTTTCAGTTTCTCAGGTGAAAACGCCACATGGGCGGTAATTAGCCATAAAATACCCATGTTTATTTTTATAGGTGTTTGTGTTTTCTTGGCCTACCGTTGTTTCACAAAATCCTTGTCGTTAATTCCTGTATTGGGTTTGTTATGCAACTTGTATTTAATGACAGAATTGGGCTACACAAACTGGGCAGGCTTTTTTATATGGCTGGTAATAGGCTTAGTCATCTACTTTACATACAGCTACCGAAACAGCCGTTTAAGTATTAAAGAAGCGTAAGGGCTGATTTCTTAACTCACTCCTGATTTTTGTTTTGGTCGACTTGCTGATATTCTTCCCTCTCTTTAAAGAGAGGGGAAGTGTTGGGCTATTAGGCAGTTTTGAATTGTTACTTTTCTTCTTCAGCCGCACCCCTTCGGCAAGCTCAGGACTGGCAGCCGCACTTGCGCCCGTCTATCGTCATTGCGAGGAAGCTGTCTTCGGCTAACGTGGCAATCCATTTGATACCACCCCACCCCTTCGGCAAGCTCGTTTGTTGTTTAAATATAATGTATTAAGTAATTTATATTCAGTTTTTTATGAGATAAAAAAAGCATCTATTTTTCTAATGGGTACAACATAGGTACAGCGACTTAGTTGTTTAGGTAAAGCGGTTTTAACTCCAATGAGATAGCAACAGTGAGTGCCATTTGCTCTTTCGGGTCGGATTCAGCAATGTAGCGAAGGTAGCAATTTGACTTTAAGACTTCGGCTGCCTTTTGGGGGCTTTTTAATTGGGTCAGGATAAAGGCTGTCCGTTTGGTCAGTATTTCGTTGCGGAGATTGCTGGTAAAATTGATATACAGAGGGGTCTCTTCTAAGGTGTCATCTACAAGGCAGATGAGATACACCCCGCCTGTTTGGGGTAATTTATCGGTGTCCATCGTGCTGTACTTGTACGCGGGACGGTTTAAAAACAGTTTTGCCCTTTGTTGCAGGTCATTCCATCGGTGTGCGGGTTGCATCATCTTGTTTCAGGTAAAGGGTTTAAAATAGCCGCACCGATTGGTGCGGCTATGGTGTAAAAACACTGTGCATCCCTTCAAATGGGACTATTATATAAATTGGAGTTGTAGCTATTTTAAAATAACTATTCTGTGGGTTTCAGCAATTGCACCGTCTTGTGAGTTAATGCGCAATAAGTAGGTGCCATTTGCCAGTTGGTCAGTTGTAATCTCAAACAAAGGCTGGTTAGCTCCTTTAAGGGTCTCGTTAATTAGAACCCTGCCCATTAAATCGTAAACTTGGAAGGTATATTCCTTTTCCTCATCCGTTTCTATTGATACGCTCACAACATTTGAAGCGGGGTTGGGGTACACTTTGGTCTCAATTTTTGCAATAGGTTCTTCTGTTTCAGGTACAGAGCTTTCTTCATCCGTTTTGTTTGCCGTTTGCAATGCTTTGTAACCATTATTTTGGTCTTGACAGAACGCCTCAATTTCACTTTGAGATGTTTCGGGGTTCTTGCCGAAGTTTGAGAATGCAGCTACATTTTTAAACCTGATTTTGTTGCTGATATTCGTATTTCCCGATACAAAACGGATGCTTTTTGTTGCATGAAGTTCTGCTTTATAGCCCGTTTGAACGTCAATATTTCCATTCAGTTCTATTTGCTCCGCGTTCACATAAATTGTTGTCCCATCGGTTTTAAAAACAAACGGGTCGGTGGTTTCAATGGTTTCGTTAGTTAATACCAATAACGGTTGTTTTACCAAAGTTAGTTTGCTAAGGTCAGAGGTTGTATCAAACAGGTTGATGCCCAAGCTGTCATTAAACAACAAATACGTGAAACTTTGAAAAGTACTGTTTTGCAGTCCGTTGCTTCCTAATTGGTTAAAATACATATCTGCGGCCACCTTCATTTTGATTTGTTTAATTTTGAATAAGGGGTCGGGACCGTTAAAGCAGGTTAAGAACTCCCCCTGTTGGGTAGTGCTGTGACCGTTATCATCTGTAATTGTCCAAATAGCTGCTTTCTCTTCGGTATTAAAAATGGTTGAAAAATCCCCGTCAAAAAGAACCTCCCCTATGTCGTACACATTTTGCCACTTACTCTCCAATACAATTTTATAGGGTTCGCCTGCCACGGGAGGAAACGCATTTCTGACGAAAAGGTTGTCGCTTTGGTTTTCAACATGAAAGTTGTTAAAGCAAGTAGAGTCCTGCAATTTATTTTCCAATTCAACCACAAAACTCGCATACACCTTTGTTTGAATGTCGTCAAAATCTAACGCCCTGTTAAGTTTGTATTTAAGAGGCTCTTTAAAACGCAAAAACAACTTGTAATCTTGTTTCCATGTTTGTTGTTTCACATGGATAGTTTCAACAATCATAGGGTTGGCAGGGCTTATAACCTGTGGGGCGGTAATAAATTCATTTGTCAGCGTTTTGGTCAACGAATTGGTAAATAGTTTATTAATACGGGGTTTTCGCAACAAGGCAAATAGTCCCACTGCGTTATTATAAGCAGGGTAATTTTGCGGTGTTAAGTCTTGAGGGTACTTGTAAGTACCAGGAGTGAGGAAATTAGTAACCTGAATTGAAGCAACATCTGTAATTGAACCAGTTAACCTCATTTCACTGAAAGAGGCCGTAGGCATGGTTGGGCGTTGCGGAGCGGTCATAAAGTCTTTCCCGAAATTACCCGTAACCACCATATCCAACGCCTTGCCCAACTCACCTTTTACCGCCTTGCTGGCTTCTTCGCCCCATTTTTTTGCCGTTGTGGTATCCGACGAAGCAGCACCGTTGATATTTACCAAGGCACGTACTGCAATACCCCCGATGGCAGTGGCTACAAATGCTCCTGAATTGTTTAGTACCCCGTTTTTTGCCGCCAAAATAATTTGCCTGATGGCTTGGTTCATGGGTGAGTTAAAGCTCTGCAAACGGGTGTCATAGTCCCGCAGTTGTTTATCGTAATTGTCCAATAAAGAACCGAACGATTTGAACAATAAGGAACCGCCTGAACCTGAGTTCGCCGCAGCCTCTATTGACTCATTGGTAAGAAAATCAGCATCGAACGCATTAATGTTTTGTTGCTGGCCTACAATCCGGCCAAATAAATTAATATTTTGGTCTTTTACTGATTTGAAATCTAGTGTTAACTGACTCTCGTGTTCACACACACAAGGGTCGTACCCCAACTGAAAATCACTTGACCACCAAAGTCGGTGGTTGTTTTTATTGTGAAAATTTATAGAACTTACAAAGGTCTGTTCTGTTGTCTCATCTAAGGTTTTGTCATATCCAGATAAATGTCTGAAAATGCCAGTTTTTTTCGTATTACTTAGGTTTGGATGTCCTAAAATCATTCTAACACTATCCACTTGGTTAAAATCGGTAAAGAGGTTCGCAAACACACGCAGCTTTCCTGTATAGCGGTTGTAAAGGATTATGTACGGAACTCGGGCATTGGCCAAACCTAACGGGTCTGTCAATATTCGGTTAGGGTTTTTGAAATTTAGTGGCTCACCGTTGGGATAATACCCCGTATTCATCCACATCAACTCCCACCCGTCTTCCCAATGGATGTCTTTTTGTGCGGGCGCTCCCAACGTAGGTTGCTGTAAATATTGGTACTCAGTACCCATCGAAGAACTAAAGGGACTTACCAATGAAAGTGTACCTCCTGTAAATCCCGGCAACACCCACCCTGCGGTTGGGTTCAGTATTATATCACTAAAACCTGCTCCGCCAATTTTAGCAAAATCAAAGGTATTAAGCCAGGGGTTTACCTTGCCCGGAAAGTAAGTGGCCAATTCATCGTTAGTAGGGTTATCGTGTTGGGTTCGGATTAACCGTACACAATTTTGCGCGCAAAGCTGCGCAGAGGACAGTATAAATACTGCCCCGAAAAATATATTTTTCAGGTTCATTTTTTAGATAGTTAAATTAATTGGATATTTTCCTGCCTCGAAATATATAAGGCTTTGATGCGTATGTATATTTAAACACAATTTGATTAGTATGAGGGTCTATCTTGAAGTGAGACACTCCCAGATTGCCAAAGCTACTTTCGGTTCTAATCAATTCGGTATTAGAAGTCGGAATACCGCCACCTACAAAAGTGTCATTAATACCAGTAAGGTTTGTATATCTGTAAAGGCCATACGTGCAACTGTCAGTATAGCTATAGTCCTTAAAGTTTTTTATGGTTATTATGCTGCTATCTTGATTACTTCCATCCCATTTACCTTTAAAAACTCCAAAAATGGCCAAACTGCACAAGGGCACTATTTTAAACTTTTTAATGATTGTGTCCATACCATTGTCGGTAGGGAAACAGTTTCTATTAGCGTCTTTCTCCACCACCAATTTCACAGAATACTCTCCAAAAGGCACACTATAAAACTCACGCAAAAAAGACCGACTGGTAATAGTTTCCGCCCCCAATGTCCAGGTATATTTCGCGTCCTTTAAAGGACTTCTGAACTGTATTTCGGTAGTTGGAAAAATGGTGTCTTCAGAATATAGAATAGAATCACCTAAAAAAGGACCGAGGTCAAGCCTTTGTTCAATTATTATATCCGCCGTTACAGGTTTTTGCCCGTAACAAGGGTCGTAGTTTACACAAGCGGGATTGGTGGGGTCAAAACAGTCGTTTTTATCAGGTTTGCAACTGTTTAGGCTTGTTACTAATGCACCTGCTGCTATAATGATTATTATATAGTTAAATAGTCTCATACAGATTTTACATTAATTGGATATTTTTCTGCCCCGGAATATGTAATGTGTATTGCCGATGTAGTAGTCGAATAAAACAGTTTTGTTTTCAACATTTATTCTAAAATCAGCATTCCCAAGGATAATTGATTGAGGGTCTTCATTAATCATCCTCGAGTTTGAAATAAATACATTTGAGGATATTACGGTATCATTTAGCCCTTTTATGTTTGTAAATCTAATTAGTGCATTTCCACAACTATCCGCGTAATTCATACTTTCAAACGAACGCAAGCTAATAAGACTGCTATCGTTTGTAAGGTTATCCCACTTTCCCTTAAATACACCAATAATTGCTAAATTGCATAAAGGCACTATTTTGAATTTTTTGGTAATTGTATCCATACCATTATCGGCAGGAAAACAATTTTTATCAGCATCCTTCTCCACCACTAATTTCACTGAATACTCCCCAAAGGGCACACTAACACCAAAAAAACTGCGTTCAAAAGTTTGATTTGATAATGTCTCTGCGCCCAATGTCCACGTATATTTTGCTCCATTTAGCGGGCAACTAAAGCGAATTTGAGAGTGGGGGAAAATAGTATCATCTTCAAAGTAGAGACGACTAAGACTATCTGTGCCAAAGTTTTTAACCCTTTGTGAAATCTTGATATCCGCTGTTATTGGTTTTTGCCCGTAACAAGGGTCATAGTTTACGCAAGCAGGATTAGTGGGTTCAAAGCAGTCGTTTTTATCGGGTTTACAATCCGATAAAAAAACTAACAATAAAGACAATATCAAAAGCAGTGGCAATCGCATATCAGTGCTAATTATATCAAAGATACTATTCTTTTTCATTTGTAAGACTGTCCAAACGCTTCAAAAGTTCCTCGTTTTGCTTTTGCAATAGTTCGTTCTGTCTTTTAAGTTCATCCAATTGTTTTTGTTGTTCAATGGCATACAAGGTAAGCTCTTCAACTTTTTGAACCACTGTTGTCGTAACTGTGCCCAGCGATAAGCCTTTTTCTTCCACCTCTTTTGCTGAGGGCATTTGGGGTAAGTGGCCTAAGCTGTCTATTTGTTTTTCCAACTCCAATAGTGGTATTAAGATATAGTTCTTTGCAAAAACATAATCCGGCCAAGCCAAATCGGTTTGGGTTAAAAACACATCATTTTTGCAGGCAATTCCGCCGTTAACAGCAAGTTTAAACCCGAATGTCTCATCGGTGCCTATACCTACGCTGCCATTAGTACGCAAGGTTATCCCGTTTTGCCAAGTAATTTGGTTGTAACAATTGGCAACACCTACCTGCCAACGCATCACGCTGCGCTGTAAATCTTGGGTAATGCGAGAACTGAAATTGGGAATTGCTGCCCCTGACTGGTAGGAAAAATTAGGCATATTAAATGCCCTTGCACGGCCATAACCACTGCTATCGTTGTAGCAATTCCAACAAATAGAACCATCGTTACCAGCAGGGCCACCAATAATCATTTTATTTAGTGTACCTATGCCGATTTGAGGGGTAAATGGCAGCACATTTACAGGGCAATAGGTTCCGACAGGTTCGGGCGGGCCTTGCGGGTCTTGAGCCTTTGCAAACGATGCTGAGAATACACAAGCAACAGTGATAACTAAACGTAGTTTAGCAGTTAGTTTTTGAAAATTTTGTTTCATGAAGAGTGATAATTAAATAATGATTAAAAATGTTATTGATAAATGTGTGATTGGCCAAATGATAGCGCATCTGTTTTATCATAGTTTGTAGTGCTAAACTATGGGATGCGTTTGTTTTACCCTTTGCAAAATTTGCAAAGGGGTAGGAAAAGTTTACGGAAAAATGCAAGCTGACAATAAACATCGCAATGTGGTTAAACATAAAAAACTCAAAAAGGGCGTGTACCCCATACTTGTTGCACAGATAGGCTCGCGAAAGCCCTGTACAGCAACAGCATGAAGGCGGCACGCCCTTTTTAAGGGCGTGTCCTCCGATGCAGTTCTGCCGTACATAAGTTTCGCGATTTATCTGTACAGAACTATCATCAGGACACGTTATATGTTATCCTTATTGACTAAGTTTCGATGTTTCTATTCACCTACAAATGTAGTAAACAACACTCCGTTGCACAATAGCCAACAACACGTTGTTTTTAGAAACATACTGCTTTTGTTTGTATAAAGAGCATGGTTTTTGTGCTGCTGCACCCCAAACAGTAAAACAGTGGTGCAAACATTAATAATGTTGATTATAAATAACAGGGTGAAAACACGGTATTTTACATTATTTGACAGGAAAAATATTTCAATTCCTGCAAGGTACGATGAGGTATACCGGTTGGCCTTTAGCTGTTTTGTTAACGGCAAAACTGTGAAGCAACTTAAAACTGAAGACTAAAAGGCTATCTTTGGGATACCAACAACTACATTTCTGTACGGTGATATGGCAAAAACGGCATTTTCGTCAACGCAAAAAATCGTGAAACTCCTTGCAGGAGGCCAATCTCCAAAAAAGTAATGGTACAAGTGAGCATTTAGTTAGGATAGGACTGAGACTCTTTTGGCCAAGTACTTCAATCTCAGTACCTGTACAAGTGAGCATTCAACCGAGAGGGGACTGAGACAGGAAGCATTACCCCTGCAGATGAGTTGTCCAAATAGCCAAAAACACAGCGTTGGCATCTTGTAACAACACGTTGTTGGGATTTTTCAATACCTTGTTTTTAACCCACAAACACACTGTTTTACTGCCGTGATAGTGTGTTTCTGAAAATCAAAAAACCAGTATTTACGGGCAGTTACCTTGTGTGTGGTTGATATTAGTGTATATGTAAGAGGTAACTATTTACAGTCCTAAACAGAGGTAAAATCCACCGTTTTTTGGCATTTTCCAACAACACGTTGTTGATGCTGTGTTGCACAGGTAGTGTTCCACTTGTTCGAAACATCAAGAGCTTTACCTCCCGATTACAACAATAAAACGTAGTAAGGCGTCTTATTTATGTAGTACAAATATGAAACTAAGAATAGTTAAGAAGGCAACAATTTGTCCTAAAAGCATTTTAATATTACTTTTATTATGTGCAATAAATGGTAAGGCACAAAAACAGGAGATTAATACCCTTATACACGAAGTTAGCAAAGACAGTCTTGAAATATCAGTATTTAAGCTAACAGGAAAACTGCCAGTGGTGATAAATGGAAATTCCGACACTATTAAAACCCGGTTTTCATACAATCTTGGTAATGAAAAAGCCTTCAGCTATATCAAACAGGAATTACTGAAATATGGTTTAACTACTGATTCTATGATTTTTACTGCAAAAGGAAAAAATCTTTTTGGGATAAAAATGGGGTATAAGTATCCTAATAAACGCTTTTTTATCGGTGCACATTATGATAATGCACTATCATCTGCTGTTGTTCCGGGTGCAGATGACAATGCAAGTGGAACTGCGGCAGTATTAGAAGTTGCCAGAATTTTTTCAAGATTTAATTTCCCTTATACTGTAGTATTTGCGTTTTGGGATGAAGAAGAACAGGGTGCCTTGGGAAGCAAATTTTATACGGCAACGATAGGGAACGCACCGTGGAACTTTATGGGCTATATTAACCTTGATATGATAGGTTGGGATGGAAATAATGATGACGTTGCCGATTTGCATGTGCGTAATTCGGCAAACTCACTGCAACTTGCTGATAAGGCTGAAAAATGCAACGTATTGTATAATATTGGCCTTACTCTTCATGTGGTTAACCCGGGTAGCCCTGCAACAGACCATTATCCATTTTGGGAAAATGGTTTAACCGCAATAGGAATAAATGAGGAATATGATAATGATTTCAATCCCTACTGGCATACTTTAGCTGATTCAGCAGGACAGATTAATTTTGATTTTTTTCAGCGATGTACAAAACTTGCGTTAGCAACCCTGGCCGAGTGTATTACTGACACTATTTCTACCCTTGGTACGGATAATTTTTCACAGGAAGAGTTTGATGTATGGCCAAACCCCTGTGGAGATTACACCAATATTATGTTTGGGAAAGAGATGGAATACCCGGTGAAGGTTGTTGTAGCAGATTTATACGGGCGAACGTTGACGGAACAGACATTTATGCCCACTGGGAATATATTTGCCTTAGAGCTTCCGAAGGATTTGCCAACCGGTACGTATATTTTAAAATTATATAATCAGTCATCCGTAAGTACTAAAAAAGTATTAAAATATTAGCAGCTTAAACCGGCTAACTATGGCAAAAATCTCTGATAAATTTCCCTTTTGGTAAGCATAGCTGTTTTCTTGTTTTGCATCAATGAACAACACCCTTACTTACGTTTTAACTAACGAGCCTTATGGCATTGAGGGATTGGAGGCATGACGTCTATATTTACATAAAAAGCACCCCCAAAGAAAGGAGGTGCTTAACTGAAAGTATAGTCTTTAAGGCTTACGCTGAAAAGTTATTTTTGATTTATAGTTTTTGAAATTTCTTAAAAACTGTTTTCCCGGCTTCATCTGTATAGCTAAGTGTATAAACACCTGAAGAAAGAATACTGACATCTATGCCATTTTTTGTTGCATCATAAGAAATCACTTGTTGCAGTTGACCCAGTACATTAAAAATTTTTACTTGCCCGGGTTTTAAGTTTTTGTGTTCAACATAAAGACGATTGCCGGCAGGGTTTGGATATAAGAGTATTGACGATTCTGCTTCAAAATGTTCAACGCCAACCGTCCATGTGTCATAATATATCGTGTCTTTTATTGCATTGCTGCTGTCGCTAAGCTTGTGTATGGTAATTCCAAGGCCTCCGCTCCCTGCTATTTTGTTAGGGTATATGTATAAATTCAAGACACCCGAATCCCCGGCTTCCAATTCAAAAGAACTTGAATATATGGCGGTATCATAACACAGATTTTTGTCACAAAGCGTAGAACCCCACCCATTAAGCACCATACTTTTGTTTAATTTCCAAACAAAAGTGTCTTTTACAGTCCCTGTGTTTTTTACATAACCATATCCAATGAGTTCAAATTCTGCTGAAGACCCACTCACGTGTTTATTAATTACCCGATAGGTAAATTGTGCTTTAGCAGTTACTATTCCTGCAAATAGTGTTAAGATTAGAATTGTGTTTTTCATAAAAATTTACTTTTTGTTTAATGGTTATAATTTTTTCTTAATAAAAGGTCCTATGAATAAGTTTGGTAGTATTACTAAAAAGGATAAAAGTATCCAAGGCCAATCCCAGTTATGAGTATTATCTATGCTATATATTATAGTCCCTACAGGTATGGCAACTCTTGAAAGAAAAGCCAACTCCATGCAGATTTTATTTTTCGCAGGAGCTGCTTTTTTTTGAAGCCGTATCTTTTTGCCTGTCAACAGCTTATAATATCTTATTATTTCGATTAATAAGACAGCTACTAAGGCAAACCTGAATATATATTCCAAAAGAATATCCATACAATGAGGTTATACCTTATATGTATTCAAAATTTTCTGAAGGTCTTCTGGAATATCCATTGGCTTTAATGGTGGGACGTTTGCTCCGCCGGTATTACCTACTGGTATTTCACCAACAAAAGACTTAATGCCACCGATAACCAGCCTTGGAATTTGACCAAGAATTTCTCTGACATTCTTTATTTTAAAAGCGAACCTCATCATGCGCCAATGTGCCTGTGTATGTGGGATAGGCCACGGTTGACCAAGTATATGGGCACGTTCAAGATGGTGCCATGATTGCTGTAACTGACCCTGCGAAAAATACTGGCGGGCAAGACTTAACTCGTGCTTAAAATATTCTTTTAGCCCGGTGGGCATTTTTGTGTAAAGTTTCATAATGTATATTTCATTTTTTGAATACGTATTGCATTTAATATCGCAAGGAGCGCTACGCCCACATCGGCAAAAACAGCCTCCCACATAGTGGCAATGCCGCCGGCACCCAATACCAGCACAATTATTTTCACCCCAAACGCAAAGGCTATATTTTGCCAAACTATGCGGTTTGTAGTTTTGGCAATTTTTATAGCTTGGGCAATTTTGGATGGCTGGTCGGTTTGTATCACCACATCGGCGGTTTCAATAGCTGCATCACTTCCAAGGCCGCCCATAGCCATTCCCACATCGCTGACTGCCAATACCGGCGCATCATTAATACCATCGCCCACAAAGGCTATTACCCTGATTTTATCTCTTTTTAGCTCCTCCACTTTCTCCACTTTATTTTCGGGCAATAAGCCGCCATAAGCCGCATCAATACCAAGTGCTTTCGCTATTTTGTCAACCACCGACTGTTTATCGCCCGATAGCATTACTGTTTTAATGTTTTTTTTATGGAGTTGCTCAATGGCATTTTTACTGTCATCTTTCAACTCATCGGCAATGGTAATGTAGCCCGCCAGTTGATTACCAATGCCTACTATAACAATTGTATCGGTTACTGCCGTTATTTTGTCGTCTATTGCTATACCTGCTTTTTCCATCAACCGCACATTGCCTGCCCATACCTGCCTGCCATTTATGATAGCCTTCAGTCCATGCCCGCTTATTTCTTCAAGGTTGTCAATGCGTATGCCGTTTGTTTTTTCGCCTACATAGGCTACTACTGCTTTGGCAATGGGGTGGCCTGATTGTGCCTCAAGTGCTGCTGCTATCGGTAGCCATTCATTTTCAGAAAAATCATAGCTTACCACTTCCTGCACTTTAAATACGCCTTTGGTGAGTGTACCTGTTTTATCCATCACCACGGTATTTACACGGGTCATCAAATCAAGAAAATTGGACCCTTTGAAAAGAATGCCATTGCGTGATGCTGCGCCGATACCGCCAAAGTATCCCAGCGGTATAGATATTACCAGCGCACAGGGGCAAGATATTACGAGGAAGACAAGGGCACGGTACAACCAATCATTAAGCACATAATCGGTTACAAAAAAATAGGGTAACAGTGTAATGCATACTGCAAGGGCAACCACCACCGGTGTATAGATACGTGAAAATTTGCGGATAAACTGCTCGGTTTGTGCTTTGCGCGTAGTGGCTTCCTGCACCATAAACAGGATACGCGCAAGTGAACTGTCGTTAAACAATTTGGTTACCTTCAGTTCTGTTGCTTTTTCCTGATTTATCATGCCCGCCAATACCTGTCCTCCTTTTGTAATGGTTACGGGCTGGCTTTCGCCCGTAAGTGCAGCAGTATTAAACGTACTGCTTTGGGTTAGCATTTCACCGTCAAGGGGCACTTTTTCTCCCGGTTTCACCCGTATAATATCGCCGGGCTTAACATCCTGAGGACTGGTTTCAATAACATTGTCCCCATTAACAACGTAGGCTTTATCAGGCCTTACATCCAGCAATGCTTTTATACTGCGTTTGGCGCGGTTCACGGCAAGGTCTTGGAATATCTCGCCTACGGTATAAAAAAGCATTACCGCGACGCCTTCGGGATATTCACCAATATAAAAAGCCCCAATGGTAGCAATACTCATCAGGATAAACTCAGTAAACACATCCCCTTTTACTACCAGCCTTATACCTTTACCTATCACGGGCAATCCTACGGGCAGGTAGGCGGCTATATACCATGCAAAACGTACCCATCCTTTAAAAAAAGCAGGTGTTAACCACTCATCAAAGGCTATACCCGTAAGCAGTAGTACAAAACTTGCCATTACGGGCAGGTAGGTTTTTAAAGAGTTATCATCTCCGCCATGTTTGTGGTCATGTTCGTCTTCACCTTCATGCTCATGATTGTGGTGGTGCTTTCTGGTAGATTTTTGAATGCTTTTAGGCCTCACTCCGGCTTGTTTGATAGCATCAAGCACGGTTTGCCTATCAGTAACCGTTTGGTTAAATTCAATCCTGATATGCCCCGTAGCTGCTACTGAAACTTCTTCCAAGCCTTTTACCTGCTTCAATTCGTTTTCAATTGCTTTTGCTTCAATGATATCGCGGAAGGCTTTTGCTTCAACCAGCAAATGGCCATAATGGCTTGTTACCTGTGCACCAGCAGCTGTTGCCAGCTTT
Organism: Bacteroidia bacterium; assembly: GCA_035906255.1. Classification (GTDB taxonomy): domain Bacteria; phylum Bacteroidota; class Bacteroidia; order UBA8524; family UBA8524; genus SB11. Next base: position 20,519 of record JAMIFM010000021.1, on the reverse strand, counting down.
TGAATTTCGGACAGGGAAATAATATTTGGTTCATAGTGAAAGCAAAGTTGCGCCGGAGCATTGTTATTGTCCTGCACAACGTGCACTTTGTTGAGCCCTTTATGCTTTTGCAGTATCGCTATAAGACGTTCGACGCAAGCATCTCTTTCATCGGCAATATCGGGCAATATAATACTGATATTGATTTTGACTTTTTCCATGATGTTTTTATTAATGTGAATGTTCACCAGAGTTTGTCATTTTCGCTAGAATAAAAAACGCCCCTTTAGTAACAATTTTTGAGTCCGTCGGTATTTCCTTTAATAAAGTAATCTCGCTGTATCCTACATCTGTTGTGCCTCTCCTAACGGGTATACGCTCAAACGTTTTTGAAGGTACTGCTGCCTGTGCTTTGCCCTTTTTTTCACTTTCTGTATGCCTGTGACCATGCTCATCGTGTCCTTCTGTTTTATCGTCTCGTTTTTCGACTTCACTGTCATGGTGCTCTTCTTCAGTGTGTGAATCTGTTAAAACAAAAATATAGTCGTTTCCGTCGTGATTGACTATTGCCTCTGTTGGGACAGCCGCAACAGTGGCATTTTCAAGACTCACCAATGCAGTAATATTCATTCCATCTATCAAGCCGGCTTTGTCTCCTTTAACCATCGCGTGAACGGCCAACGCTTTGGCTACATTTTCAAACGTGTTGCTGATTCCAAAAATTTGTGCATCATATTCTTTGCCTGGATTGTTGGTGAGTGTAAAATGTATGGTTTGTCCGGTTTTAACTTTTGGTAGGTCTTTTTCGTAAACATATAAATCAAGGTGAAGTTGACTATTGTCCACAACTTCTGCAACAGGAGTATTCATATCTACAGTACTGCCTATATTAACCAACACTGTACTCACAGAGCCACTTACGGGACTTGTGATGGTTATAGTAGATACGATATTATCATTACTTAGTTTATCAGGATTAATACCAATAATTTCTAACTGTTTCTGCAATGAAGCACGTCGGGTACGAAGCGATTTAAGCTCTGTTTCACTTTGCTGAAAAATTTTAAGCGCACCGGCGTTATTGCTGCTAAGTTCTTTCTGGCGTCTGTACTCAAGTTCAGCATATTGAACTTTGATGTCAAGGGAAAGGTATTCTTCCTGTAAGGTAATAAACTGAGGGTTTGCAATAATTGCAATACTTTGTCCTTTAGAAACAATATTACCCGGCTGCACGAAAATATTTTTCACTACCCCTCCATATAATGAAGTAATGCTGGCTTTATTTTGATTGGGCACTTTTAAAACCCCATTGGCTTTCAATGAAGCTGTAAGCTGCTTTTGTTCAATATTTCCAAACTGGATTTGTATAGATTTTATTTGCTCGTCATTTAATTCAACTGTATTTTCATTTTCATGTCCGTGACTACCTTCTTCCTTATGCTCATCTTTTGAAGCATTACTTTTTTCCCCGCAAGAAACAAAAAGGAGTGAGGCTATTAAGACAGGATATATTATATACTTTATCATTTTATTTATTTATTAAGAAATTAATATTTATTACACTTTGATTAAGCTGGTTGATAGACAATAGGTAATTCATTTGTACATCGGTGGCCGTTTGCAACGCCATTAAGTATTCGATATAGCTTAATTCTCCGCTGTTGAAACCTGTTTCTGCGGTATTAGTCATCGTGGCAACATTAGCTAATGCCTGTGTCTTGTAGTAGTTGTATTGCGAAAGACCTTGATTATACTGTTGCAAGGCGTTTGCAAATTCAGCGTGAAGTACCTGCCTGCCATTATCTGCCTGTTTTTGTAATGCCTGCTGTCGGTAACCGAGGGATTTAATACGGGCAGTATTGCTGAAGAAGGTAATTGGTAAGCTAATGCCCACATTTACACCGGTGAACCTTTTGCTTTTGTCAAAGAAAACATCGTTACCGCTGATGTTTTGAAAACCAACGAGTGTTTGATTAAAATAGCCTACAGTAAACTCAGGCAATGCCATAGATTTTTCTATTTTCTTATTATTTTCGGCAACTATAGCATTCTGATAAAGTAATTTAAGAGTTGGGTTATTATTAGCGGCGGCTGTATCAACCGATGCGGGCAAAATAAGTGGTTCAAATATAGAGACTTGCGAAACGTAAAACTCCTCGCTGCTATTCATCAGCACTTTCAAGGTATTGTATGAAATTGTAATATCCGTTTGATTTTGCTTAATCATTTGCTTAAGCTCACCGTGTTTTGTTTCCGCAGTCGTTTTTTCTAACAGGTTTGTTTCACCGGTTTGATACCGCAATATTGCAGCCTGAGTGAAACTGGTATAGAGACTATCGAGGTGTGACAATTGTTTTTGTTTTTCATTCAGGTACAAAAGCTGATAATAATAGGACTTGACTTTTGCTTTTATTTCGTTAGCGGTCACATCTAATGAAAGTTCGCTTTGTTTCAGTTCAGCATTAAAGAGGTCTGACCGTGCGGTATAATATGTAGGAAATGGTATGCTTTGTGATAACTGAAGATTATTATCTTTATTCACACTGTTATATTGCCCATACTGAAGCAAGAAGTTGGTTTTTGGTAACTCGAATACCGATTTCTTAATACTTGCCGATGATTGTACGTTTAATTGTTGCGACTGAATTTCGAGGTTGTTTTTTAGGGCTATCGAAACAGCTGCATCTACGGTGAGGCTTTGGGGCACATTTTGTGCGTTAACCAAGCCAAAAGGCACCACCAGAAAAGCTATTGCAGCCATAGTTGCGGGTGCAGACTTAATTTTATTTTTTGAGGCAAATATTATGTACAATAACGGAAGTACAAACAATGTAAGGAGAGTTGCAGTAACTAATCCTCCAATAACTACCGTTGCCAAAGGTTTTTGAACTTCTGCCCCTGCTCCGTGTGAAATGGCCATTGGCAAAAAACCTAATGAGGCTACTGTGGCTGTCATCAATACAGGGCGCAACCGTATTTTAGTGCCTTCAAATACACGCTGCACAACATCATTCATTCCTTCTTTTTGTAACTGGTTAAAAGTGCCTATTAGTACTATACCATTTAATACAGCTACCCCAAACAATGCAATAAAGCCAACACCAGCAGATATACTAAAAGGCATATCTCTTAAAAGTAAGGCAAATACTCCCCCAATAGCTGCCAGTGGGATTGCTGTAAAAATAAGGGCCGCCTGCTTTATGGATGTAAAGGTGAAGTACAGCAGCATGAAAATAAGTGCTAATGCAACGGGTACTGCAATCATTAACCTTGCTGATGCCTTTTGCAGATTTTCAAATGTTCCGCCATAAGTGAAATAATACCCCGAAGGCAATGTTACATCAGCGTTTAACTTATTCTGTATATCCTTTACTACACTTTGAACATCCCTACCTTTTACGTTGAAACCAATAACAATTCTTCTTTTCCCGTCTTCACGGCTAATTTGTGCAGGACCAATTTTCATTTGTATGTCTGCAACTTGTGATAAAGGAATTTGGCTGCCATTGGGAGTAGAGATGAAAAGGTCTTTTACATTTTCAATACTTTGGCGGTGTGCGCTATCAAGCCTTACTACCAAATCAAATCTTCGCTCGTTTTCATATATTACACCGGCTGCTTCACCTGCAAATGCTGTGCTTACAACGTGGTTAATATCATCAATGTTTAATCCATAAGATGCAATTTGTTGCCTATTATATTGTATGGTTATTTGAGGCAAGCCATCAACACGCTCAACAAGAGGTTGGGTAGCTCCATCTGCCTGCCTTATCACACTGGCTACTTTATTGGCGTAGTTCAATAATGTGTCAAGATTTTCTCCGAAAATTTTTACAGCAACATCCTGTCTAATTCCCGTCATAAGCTCATTAAAACGCATCTGTATCGGTTGATTTTTTTCAAAAAATACGCCCGGTATTGCCTCTAATTTTTCAATCATTGCATCAGCCAATTCTTCATAATTCCTGCCTGATGTCCACTCATTTTGTGGTTTCAATACGATAATGATGTCTGTTGCCTCAGGGGGCATAGGGTCTGTGGGCACTTCCGCTGCTCCTGTTTTTCCTACAACCATTTTTACTTCCGGAAACTCTTTTATTATTCTTGAAGCCTGCATTGAGGTTTCCATACTTTGGCTCAGTGAAGTCCCCTGTGGCAGTATGCAATGAAAAGCATAATCACCCTCTTGCAGCGTAGGTATAAACTCTCCGCCAAGGCGCGAAAACACAAGCAGGCTGATTAGAAACGCAAAAGCGGTTATTGTTATTACCACATATTTAAAGCGTATAGCTTTGCGTAGCACCGGCTCATACACCCGCTGGAAAAAATCCATCATTTTATCAGAAAGAGTTTTTTTATGTGTTATTAGCTTGGGCAGAAATAACGCGCACATCATTGGGATATAAGTTAATGATAGTATTAATGCCCCAAGAATAGCAAAGCCCACAGTTTGCGCCATAGGCCTGAACATCTTGCCTTCAATACCAATTAGAGTAAGAATAGGTATATAAACCATAAGAATAATTATCTCACCAAATGCGGCACTACTCCTTATTTTTGAAGCGGATAGAAATACTTCATTGTCCATTTCGTCCTGAGTAAGTTTTGAGAGTGATTTTCGCAATCCAAGATGATGCATTGTGGCTTCTACTATAATTACCGCCCCGTCTACAATAAGCCCAAAATCTATAGCTCCTAAACTCATCAGGTTGGCACTGACACCAAATACATTCATCATAGCAAGGGCAAACAGCATTGAAAGGGGGATGGCTGAAGCTACAATAAGTCCTGCACGGAAGTTGCCTAAGAAAAGTACTAAAACAAAAATTACAATCAGTGCTCCCTCAATCAGGTTTTTTTCAACTGTATTTATTGCACGGGTAACAAGGTCTGTGCGGTCAAGATAGGGTTCGATTACCACGTCAACAGGTAATGATTTTTGGATTACCTCCATTTTTTCTTTAACACGGGATACTACTTGGGCGCTATTGGCGCCTTTTAGCATCATTACCACACCACCAACAGCATCAACCTTCCCGTCAAAGGTCATTGCACCATATCGAACGGCATTTCCAAATTGCACATTTGCGATGTCTTTTATAAGTATTGGAATTCCTTGGGAATTTGTTTTTACGACAATGTTTTTAACATCTTCTAACGAAGATGCAACCCCGATACCTCTGATAAAATATGCATTAGGTTTTTTATCTATATATGCCCCACCTGTGTTTTCATTGTTTTTTTGCAGTGCAATAAAAATATCAGAAATGGCAATGTCCATTGCCTTTAATCGGTTGGGGTCAACGGCAACCTCGTACTGTTTCAACCTTCCTCCAAAGCTATTTACCTCAGCGATGCCGGGTGTCCCATACAGTTGTCGTGCTACAATCCAATCCTGCATAGTACGCAGTTCCATTGCAGTGTATTTATTTTCACTGCCCTTTACGGGGTGTATTATATATTGATAAACTTCGCCCAAACCAGTACTAACAGGTGCTAATTCAGGCGTGCCTATACCTTGTGGTATTTTACTTTCAGCTTCTTTTAATCGTTCGTTGATTAACTGTCGGGCAAAGTATACATCTACTTCATCATCGAAAACCGCCGTAATGACTGACAGACCAAAACGTGAAATACTGCGGAGTTCTACCAAATCCGGCAGGTTAGTAATGCTTTGTTCAATGGGAAAAGTAACCAGCTGTTCAACTTCCTGACCAGCAAGTGTGGGGCATATAGTAATAATCTGTACCTGATTATTTGTTATATCCGGTACCGCATCTACCGGCAATTTTTGGGCACTCCAAACTCCCCAAACGATGAGTGCGAGCGTCATCATACCAATGATGAGCTTGTTCTTTATACTAAAAAGAATGATTTTATCTAACATGAAAAAATAAATTAATCGTTACAAACGCGTGTTGAATTGATAACAACAAGACATTGTATAAAGCAGTGCGGCTTTATACAGAATAAAAAAGAAAAAACGATTAACCTATTTTAGGCGGTTGCCAAATAGTATTAAAGTATTGAGAGTAAAAATTATCGCCAAGAACCGGATAAACAATATCAGGAGTGGTGTTTTGCACAAACTGAAATCGGGCTATGGTATTACAAGGTGCGACAGTAGAACAACATGAGCAGGTACAGAATGGAGTACAAGATTCTGACGTATGGTTATGTTCATCATGCTCCATGCCGCCTATATTTTGAAGCGATGATACTATAATATCACATTCTTTATTGTCGCTGCAAGGAATACAAGACAGCGAGAACAGATAGATACTCAATATTATAAGTACATACTTCACTACTGCAAGTATATAAAAAATTTATATGACTTTGAAGAAGAACAACCTCAAAAGTAAGTTAAAAAGATTTTTCAAAATTATTTAGCATGGCTCCAAAATGAATTAAATCAATTTTTTGTATTACTCCGCTTCAAATTCTCCTCCCGGTACTCCCAAATGCTTATATATCATTTCAAGCTCTTTAGGGGTATAATCTTTTGTTTCTCGTTTATCCACTTTCAGATTGGGAACCTGCCTCAACCATTTTTTCATAGTTGGCTCTGATACCCCGTACTCACTCTTTAAAGTGCTTAAATTCTTACTTACCAGTTTTATTTTATGCTCCATTTAGCTGTGTTTTAAAGTATTTTCGCTTTTATTCTACGTTTGACCTTGTCAAACGATAAGATAAGGTAGGTTGACAGGGGCTTCGGCCTCTGTTATTATTTACAGCGGATAATACCTCCCCAACTCTTCGTACAGCAAGTACAATACCCCTTCGTAATACGTTGTAGTCAAAGAATTGAGATGCAACAACACGTTGTTGGTTCATACCCTTTTTTCATCCGTTACCCCGTTAAATACCCACTTGTGTAACAATACTTCTGTTTGGTTGTCATAAATCAACGCGGTTAAGAACGTGCCTTTAAAACGACCCGTTACCAACCGCTTTAAAGCATATAACCCAGTGTCCCCCTTCCAGTCCCTGTATTCACACGAAAACAAAGTAGTGTGCTGCATTCCTTCAGGTAAATGAGCTTTATCTTTAAAGTAGATGATAAGTTTAAACTTCGCATGGGCTTTATAGTCCTGTTGCTGCCTTATAAAATTCGGGTTTTGTTTCATGTTTAGGTCTTTTATTCTTAGGTAGTAAGGTTGTTGTTTGAAGCAACAACACGTTGTTTTTGCAATGCCCATTGTTTTTGGATGTTTGCCATCGCATGGTAAAACATTGCCTCCGCCTCCGGCAGCTTCTTATTTTTAAAGCGGGTTTCCCATTTTCGGTACACTTTTAACCTATCCATGTCGGTCAATAACTCTTTACGGGCTTTGTCTAACTCCAATTCTGCTTTAATCAGTGCCTTTCGTTTGTATTGCAATAGCAGCCATTGTTCGGTTTGTATAAAGCCGTAAGGGCATTTGTTGTCAAAAAAGGTAATCGGGTTCACCAAAAATTTACCTGTTTGGTACTTTTTGGTTTTATCCCCTTCCAAGGGTCGCACTTTCCAAGCTGTTATTAAATCCACCCGTTGTATCAGGGTTTGTTGGTACTTTTCCCATTCATTGCGGGTAAGGGATTGTTTAAAGCTGCCGTACACGTGACCAAACAGCTTGTTTTTGATTTTACGCTCCGTTTCCCCGTCAAACTGATGGTAAGGGTACAGGGAGCTGACAGCATAGCGGTAAAACTCCAGTACCATTGCCAACTGCCAAGCGGGATATTTTTTGGCCGCCGCGCCGCCGCCCGGTTTTTGTTCAGGAAATACGGCTGTGGATAAGGGTGGGTTTTCCACCACAACACCTGCTTTGGGGGTGTTGCAAGAAAAAAGTCCAAGAGCCTTATCCTCAGTAGCCGACAAAGGAGGCTGGCCACTATCTTCTACCCCGTTATCCCCCAATTCACATAGAATTGACCGTGTATTACTCTTTTCTAAAATATGTACAAGACTGCTTTGGCGCACATTTTTCGCTTTAGCGCTGTTTTCAGCACCATCGGAGGTGGGTTGGGTTTCCAACAACACGTTGTTGGGGCTTTGAGGGTCGTATAATAGTATCCACGCAGGTACGGTTAACTCGTAATCGGCTTTTGTCCCCCGAAAGGTCTTTTGTACTATTCCCATTTTCTCCAACTTGGATAGGTGGTTTAAAATGGTGCGTTTGTCCACTTTTACAAGGTGGGCTAACCGTACATTGTTCATGCGGCAGGGTATGGGGTTAACCGTTAAGCAGCCTACACGGTTGTTTTGGCGTACATAGGCATCGCATACTTTTAACAGGGTAAGGAACAACCCGCCCCGGATACGTTCTTTGGGTGAGGCTGCTTTTAGGTTAACATCCTTTACAAACTGGTTGAGGTGTTTGCGTACCTCTGCTATATCTATCCTGCGGTAATCAAAACCGTCTATGGGGTTGGGGTGGGTGTTTTGAGCGGTGTTCATATAAACAACGTGTTGTTGGCGTGGTGTTGGCTTTTAAAAGGTACTTTTGCAGTCTCCCTTAATTAACTTAACTACTTACACCAAGCGGCAAAGGGGGCTAATCAGCCCCCCGCGCTTGCTTATTATTCACTTGCTTGTGAGGGTATAATTAAAAATGAGGTCTAATTAGAGCAGGGTCATACGGCCTGTTTCATTAGCATCTCAAGGATTGTTTTCATAATTATGCTGCAAAAGTATCGGACAAAACGCAACAACTAAAAGTTGTATTTTATGAATTATTTATGTAATAAAAATACCTTTTTTGATAGCAATGACAAACAGTAGCAACCTGTAACAAAAGCTAACAAATACGAGTACTTAATAGCCCAAAAAAATGAGTTAAATTTATAAATAACTAAATATATGATAACGTATAACAAATGATAACAAATACTGTGTTTTTTTGTAACTAATAACGCGCAGTAATACAGTTAATTAGGGAATTATTGTTCATAAGGGTATTTGTCGTGTTTTTTGACTGTCTCAAACGAAGGAGTGTTCAATTTCTCCTTTCGTGTTCTATCGCAGGGTTTGTGATACTGTTTTTTCAAGGTGTAATATCCAAGTCTTTCAAAATGCCTGCGCTCAATATAAGCTGTTACCTTTCCTTATACTTTTTAGCCTCTTGTCTGATTTCGTCTGCTGAATTTTGACGTTTGGATTCCAAGTCCTCTTTACGAAATAAAATGGCTTGTCCACGCTTGAAAAAGGGCACTGCCCGTTCTGAGGTTAGATGATACAACCTGCTTTTTGAAAGGCATAAATAGGAGGCAGCCTCTTTTACTGTCAAAGGCTTATCAATATGAATCGGATGCCCCTGCATCTTGCGGTTGATTTCTGCCACCTGTTGGGAAAGCGTATCTAATTTTTCTGAAAGTTCGTTGAATGGATTTGCTGCCATTTTTTGTTTAGGATAATGGCAGCAAATATTTAGCAAAAACTATATGGGGTGCCCTAATGGGGTGGGCACCCCATATCAAATTTTTTATCTTTGATTTCGAGTGTTTTAAAACATGGGGTGGGCAAAAATTAAAGGCATAGGGCACCCCATGTTTGTAATTCGTCGCTTTTGAACTTCTTAAAACCTACTCTTTTGTGTTTGTGGTGAGACGTTTGTAAGGTTCATTTTTGACCAATCCATTAAGGCTAAATCGGTCTTATTTGCTCTCATAAATACATAGCATCATTGATTATAGATTATACAGAGGACGATACAACCAATACACGGTAAAAACAACACGTTGTTGCAGGTGTTGTTTTATTAATAAATTATTAGTTAATTAGTTATGCTTATTTTGAAAAACACGGCGTTGAAAAATTACCAACACGACGTTTTTACAAGTGTTTCATTAGTAATGTGTTAATTTTTAATAAAAACACGGTGTTTTTAGGATTATTTACGTAATTGTTTTATAGTTAGCTGATTAGCTCGTTTTTGGCTGCAACAACGTGTTGTTGGAAAAGTAGCCTTAATCCGTCTATACGTTGACACGGATCGATTAGCCCACTAACAGTTTAGATACTTCGTCCAATTCATCATTTTTGAAGCTGTCAAGGTACGTTTGGGTCATCCGTTCAGAAGAATGCCCCAACATATTTTGGATTTTCGCAGTAGCTACGTCTTTCCTTAATAGTTGCGTGGCAAACGTGTGCCTTGCCATGTAAAAGGTTACATTCTCCCCAAGTTCCAGTTCATCGGCAATAGTTTTAAGGCATCTATTAGTCATAGAAAGTTTGAGCTCAATACGATTAGCCATCTTTGAAGCAGTGTTATATTTATCAGGGTCAAGAATAGGGAAAATGTAATCCTCGGCAGGAGGGATAACATTCTCCCCGTATTTAAGATGTTTGTAATACTCTATTACTTTTAAAGCGGGTGCTAATAATAAGATATTATGCAGCTTTCCTGTTTTGGAACGGTTGTACACCAACCTGCCGTTGTAGATGTTTTTCCATTGCAGTTTGGCCATATCAGTAAAATTCATGCCCCAACAGTAATAGGAAAAGGTAAAGAAGTTAATAGTATCGTGCTTACTTGTACCTTCCTCGGCTTGATAGCTAAGTAATTTTTCTAATGTGTCTTTGTCAAGAGAGCGATGCTGATACTCAGGGCGCAAATGACTCAGACTGTATTCTAAAAACGGGTTGTTATTCTTTTTAACCACCCTATCAAGTATAGCTTTACCAACAATAGCCTTTAGTTTATTTAGTTGCGTTTTAACGTATGAGATTTTGAACCCGTTGGCTTTTAGGTATTGTTCGTATTTCGTCAAAAAGGCAACGTCAATATCTGAAAAGGTCAACGATTGGTTGTTATTAGTAAACCGAAGTATTGAATACTTAACAGTACGGTAAGTACTTCGTGTGCCAATGCGCCCTTGTTCTTTTAGTTCAGCAAGCAGTTTATCGCAAAACTGAACGAAAGTCATTGAAGGTTTGTTATCCTTAATTATCTCCCGAACAGTTCCGGCTGAAAACCCTTTCTTTTGACGTTGCAGTTCGAGCAATTCCGTTTGGGCATCTAACAAGCGTTGGCCTAAATAGATGTTTAACTCGTTGTGCAAAGGGTGCTTCTTAGTGGTAAGCCCCGCAGCCGCATCCCATTGGGATACTTTTGCGGTTTTTCCTGTGAAGATAAACTTAGACTTACGGTTGACCGTTATTCTTATAACAATAGGGTGAGTACCGTCGGCTAATGTTTTTGCAGTTCTGAGCAGTAATTTTATGGTCGCCATAGTTTGTTGTTTATCCTATGTTGCACCCTAAATCGGTACAACATGGGTACAACAAATATAACAAAAAGAGACAAAAAGTAACAAATGAAAAAGTCTGCTATCCGACAAAAAATTCAGTAATAACAAAGGATGACAAAAGTTAACAAACTTATACCGAGCTTCTTCGGCAAGCTCAGGACTGGCAGCCGCACTTGCCTCTGTCATGCTGACGAAGGAAGCATCTTATAGCAACGGGTTTAACACAATTGAAATAAGGTTCTTCGCTATCGCTCAGAATGACAGGTGGGGCAACGATAGTAACAATTATATGTATCTAAAACTCTATCACCCTCATTTTATTAATTGCTAATTGGTTAGTAACCTCATAAAAGGCTCTATGCCACAAAGAGGGTTGCTTGGTAACTTCGTGCCTTAGCAGCTAATAAAAACAACTTAACCATTCATAAACCTTGATAACAAGGTATGGAAATGGTGTACGCCTTTTTCCATGCGTGGCGAAAAACGACCTTGCTTGTATAATCTTGATTTAACACCGCGTTGTACTGCCTCTACAATGTTTTGGTCTTCACGCTCCACCTTGTCAATAGCCCCGCCTGCACCCATGTTTAGCTTTGTTTCGTCCCACACATACGCGCGGTAACTCACCTTTGAAAGTTCAGGGCCGATGGGTTTCACAATATTCATACTCAAACCCCAAGGGTAAAAATTAAACATCATATTGGGGAACAGCCAGTAATAATAAGCAGCTACATTTTTGCCGTAGTCGGGTGATGTAGGGGGTAAATCAAACAAAACATCCCCGCTTTTACCTATACCCAATTGCAGGTTGGCATATTCGTACATTTCATAACTGTAATTGCCAAAATCAAGTGCACTGGCCAGTTCTTTATGGATAAAAGGAATATGGAATCCCTCTAAGTAATTATCAACGTATAAAGCCCAATTTGCCTTTACCAAATAATCTTGTGAGCGTACAGGTTCAAACCAAAAGTCACGCAAAGGCATCCAGCCGATACGCTGCTCCATGTCATCTACCAACTCTCTAAAATCAAAAGCAGGGTTAATGGATGCAAACAAAAACTTGCTCCATTGTGCAAACGGAGCTTTGGCCAAATTATCAGCAGGGGAGGGGAAATTCTCCATGCCTTTAGTTTCAGGCATACTGCGAAAACTTCCGTCCAACTCAAAGCAGCGACCATGATAGCCGCACATTACACGGTTGCCGTTGGTTGGGTTTTTTACCAATATATTGCCCCTGTGTGTACATACGTTCGATAAGCAGTGTAATTGTTCATTGCCATCCTTCGTAAACAATAGCGGTTCATCCACATACCCTTCTAAAAAACTGAACGGGTACATATCTCCCTGCACCTTTACCGCATTAGTATCGGCAATAAACTGCCAACTGCGGGTAAATACTTTTTCCTTTAACTCTTCAAATATCTCAGGGTCGGTATAAAATCGTGCAGGCAGCGTGTTGGCTTTCTCTATCAGTTCGTCAATTACAAAGGCGGTCATAGCGTTACTTTAAAGCTGAAAGTTATAAAAAATAGTACAGTTCACAATACTTGTAACTAACATAGGGGTTCATCCAAATATTCAAAAACAAAAAACTCACAAACTCTGTGTATCTTTTTACACGTTATCGTATTACAAGGGTATGAAACAAAGCGCACTGTTGAGTTTTGTAGAACCCTTATTAAAATTGCGTATGAATCCATCCCCCGGATACAACGTTCCTCCACCCAATATACAAGGGGAGAAGGAGCTTATAGATGCAGCAAAAAAACGCCCCGAAGCGTTTGAACCGCTGTATAAAAAATACTTTGAGCCCATTTTCAGATTTGTTTACCAGCGATTGAATGAAACTGATACCGCACAGGATATTACCCAACAGGTATTTATTAACGCAATGGTTAATATCAAAAAATTTGAACACAGGGGTTTTCCGTTTTCTTCATGGTTATACCGCATAGCAGTTAATGAACTTAATAAATGGTTTAACAGCCGCAAGGCCGACCGCACTATAAATATTGAAAGCGATGGGTTGGATGATTTGATTGATGAAATGGAAGAGGATCGCTACGAAGATTATTATGACCAATTGGCAAACGTATTAGCAGAGTTGGATGCTGAAAACCTTATGTTGGTGGAGATGCGGTTTTTTGAAAAGCGCAGCTTTAAAGAAATAGGTGAAATACTTGATATAACAGAGAATAATGCAAAGGTGCGGTTGTACCGATTGCTTGATAGGATTAAAAATGTGATGAAGGAGGCTTAAAAATTACACCCATGAAAAATCAACGAATTAAAATAAATATAAACCGCACACCCATAGATAGCAACAGCATTGGGCAAATGCAAGATTTTGGGGCGGTGATGAAAGGCTACTCGGCGGCAACACTCCCGTTTTATAAAAAATGGTGGTTTTGGGGCGGCACAGGTGCTGCTGTTATTGGTGCAGCCATTATTGCTTCATCGGCGTTTAATTTTAAAGCAGAACAGCCTAAGCCTGTTGAGCCTTTGGCTGAAACTACCCCTATTCAGCAAGCATCACAGCCTGCTCATGATGGAGCTTTTATCAAGCCCGCATTTAAAGGGTTTGACGTAGATTTTACCTCGTACACGGTTACAAGTGGTGAAGCTAAAGCGATTGAAGTGCATAGCGGTACACGAATTGAAATACCTGCATGCCCTTTTTTAACTGCGGATGGAGAAGAGGTGAGTGGAAAAGTGGTAATAAAATACAGGGAAATGAATGACCCTGTGGACTTTGCGGTGAGCGGCATTCCTATGACCTATGACAGTGCAGGTCAGAAGTTTGTGTTTGAATCGGCAGGAATGTTTGAAATACAAGGCTGGAAAGATGGAAAACAAGTATTGGTTAACCCCGCTTGCCCAGTCACAATTAAACAAAAAACAGTAGCTAAACATCCTAAATTCAATAACTATTATTTAGATACCGTAGCGCGTAACTGGCAGTTTTTGAGCAATGCTAATTGGGAAAAAGAACCACCTTTATCTGTTACTCAAAAAACAGAGTTAATAAACAATGATTTCAGTGCAGGTGAGATAAGCATTGATGGTTTAAGAAGTGATGAGATGGACATGAAGTTGGCAGAAATTGAAGAGTTGAAAAGAAACATACCCTTGCCTCCAAAAACCTTAAATACTGCAAAAACCAATTTTACATTAATGGCTGATACGGTAAGGCATCCTGAACTGGCACTCTTTATGGGAGTTACGTTTGAGGTGGACACTACTGATAAGAGCTTTAGGCCGTTTGTGTACAATTATTTTTGGAACAGGGTTGATATTAGTATGGTAGATAATAACACAGGGCTATTATCAATGAAACTTGAGCGCGGTGAATATTACACCCCTTCATTGAGTGAATACCATACACAGGATGAAGAGACAATGAACCGCAGAAATGTTGAGATTAAGAAACAAACTTGGTGGGAACGTTTTGTGCAAAGTGTTCGTAACTTATTTATCCGCAAAAAAGCAACGTCAAAAACAGCAAAGAACAAAGACAGAAAAGAAAAGAATAAGCGAAATGATATAAACAGTGCAGTTGAAGATAGTGCACAGCAAGCAGATTTTGTTTATGACGGAAATATACGTTTGCTGCCACTAAATCAAAACTCGTATGCACCATTAAGGTATAACCTAAGAAATACAAACAGTATTGAGTTATTGGTGCATCCAATCCTTCAAGGGGCTGATTATGAAAATGCTGTAGGGGAGTTTAAGGTGCGACTGGCTGAATACAACAAGCAACTTGCAAAGAAAATGGAAGAGCTTGAAGAACTCCGTAAAGAAGCAACTGCAAAATGGCTGGCTGCGCAAGCTGAGCGACAAAAGCAGCAAATGGCACAACAAGAGGCGCTGTTAAAAAGTGCTGATGACCAAGCAGTTAATTATAGCTCGATACGAAATGCCTTTAGTGCCGATAAGTTTGGGATTTATAATACCGATAATCCCGTGCAGTTAGCCGGGGCAAAAGAGATAACCCTTGATTTTATTGACGGTGATGAAGAGGTTAAGGTGGATATAGCGTATTTATTGATGAAAAAACGAAATGCCTTAATGTCAAACTACTACTACAAGTGTTGCAACAATACATTGAAATATGTTGAAACGGATAACAACCAGTTGTTTGTTGTATTGAAAGGTGACTATGTAGGGGTGATTGATGCCGTTGATTTTTCAAGGTTTACAGAGGGGAAAAATGAAGCTGTTTTAAGAGTAAGCTCCAAACCTATACGCAGCAATAAAGAGTTAAAGAAGTTTTTGGGCTTGAAAAGTGGCGAAGAACAAACAGTTAGTGTTGATAGGGTTAATAATACATCAAAATAAATTAGTTAGCAGTTAGGTTCATTATAAATTGGTGTAAGCCGTCGCTTGGGAAAGCTGACGGCTTTCTCAATTTATTTACGCAACGTAATCTCCTAAATAGTTATAACGTTCAGTAAGCGAGCCGTTTTCAGTAATTGTGGCCCTTTTTATAATATTATCCTTATCATTCATCAGCAAAGGGCCCATTACGTATTTAAGCAATGATTGCCCGAATTCATACGAAGCATCCTTCGGTAATTCGCAAGGCAGGTTACCAACGGCCATAATATCCACCGTATTAGGCAAGTATGGTTCGGTTTCCTTTTCATAATAACTGTGCCACCCATACACAGGGTCGGCAATAGTAGTTGCCCGTACAGTGCAGGGGATACTTCCGTCAATATCACAAGTAATGTCAGCAATTACCTTAATTCTGAAACCCTGAGATTTCATATTTTCTTTGGTAAAGAACACAGGTATTTTGTTGTGCCAATAAATGGCATTTATCATTAAATCCGTTACTTCAGCGTAAGGTAAAAAGGTACTCACATACTCTTCGGGGTGCACATAAAAATCTGATTTATCCCACAATTCCCCGTCCTTTCGGGCATAAAAATCCTCAGGGCGCAAATGGGCAAATACAGGCACATTGTAAGACTCTTCAATTAGCTCTTCTCTTGTAACTTCTCTAAACCCCGCATATCGTAATAATTCAAGGCTGCCGTGCGCTACTCGGCCATCACCGCAAAGGGCAATTTTCATAGGGGGAAATGTAACCAGTTTCAGGTGTTTTTTCAGCGCATCATAAGTATCCAGCTTATGAGCAGGTTCAAGGTCGTATAACGTAAATTTCTGACCCCAAGTTCGCAATCCGTTATAAGTGCCTATAATACCCGCAAACCTGCCAAATCCCAAGATTCGGCTGCCGTTTTCCCATACAAGACATTCGTAATCCACCAGTTTTATGCGCCGCTTTAGTATTTCGCGCAGCATATTGCGGTTGTAAGGTTGTTTCTTTATGGTATGAGAGAAAAACAAATAGGTTTTACCCTTAATCAAATGTTCGATAGGAATTTCCTTAATACCCAATAAAATATCCGCATCACTTACATCTTCCTGTACTTTTAAACCCAAGGCTTCGTATTCTTCATCTTTAAAACACCTGAAAGGAGAGTGTTGTACAATTACTTCAGTACCGGGAAATACCCGCATTACTTCAGCAGCTTGTTGGGGAGTTAGGGCAACACGTTCGTCGGGCGGGTTCTTCCGCTCGCGCAATAGGGCAATTTTCATCAATGGCAAAGGTAAAGATTGAAAAGAGTATCTGATTATATATCGTCTTTTGTATAGAAAATTAAATAATGTACGCTTTTTGCAATGGTTGGTTGTATCTTTGCAGGCTGCAAACCACTATGGGGCTGACTGGAATTGACGGGTAGAGCGGTTTGTGTGTAAGCATGCAGGGCCTTGTGCGGATGCCCTATAATCTGAACGCTCAAAAAACAAACGGCGAAAATAACTTCGCTTTGGCTGCCTAATCAGGACGATTACGCTTTGCCAACCGTTCCGGTAGGTTCATCCGATAGCTTATCATCAGGAACGGTCAATATATCGGGTATTTGCGGGTAATTGTTGCTAACCCGACAGATTATTAGCAACCTAAGGTAGTGTTATGGCAATTGGCAGGCCAAGCAATACCCGAAAATAACTGCCAATAAGCATGTAGAAAGCGCAACAAATTCCTGCTCCGGACAGGGGTTCGACTCCCCTCAGCTCCACAAAATCATAAAACCCTTGTACAGCAAGGGTTTTGTTGTTTTAAAGCAGATGGATGATTGGAGAAACTCTTTAAGATTTTTTGTTTTTGTAAGCGTTTGGGCGGATTATCTCGGTTTAAGTCCTTTTAAGTCCCCATGTTAAGCTTTTGAAAAGGTCACCGATATGAAAAACTAACCTGTTCGTTAATTGAGATATAAAAGTAAGCGGCCCTTTTAAAAGGGCCGCTTACTTTTATACAATTTTTTGAGTGTAAACCCTATCTTATGTTTCTAAACGTATAGTATAAATACCTTTACTGAATTCTGAAAGATTAAAGTCTTTTGGTCCTTCGATTATAATTTAACGTTGTTATTTTGTTTCTCCTACCTTGTTTCATGGGTACGTACATTGGCCTATGTTGAGAAAAACGCAAAATTGGACACACTAAAAAACTCAGAATATCAGTAAATTTCATCCTTTTGCACAGGAAAGTTCACCCAACGAAGATGAGCCTGTTCTTGAAGTTACAGGATTAGCTGTTCAAATAAGAAAATGAATATACTAAATGGTAAACTCAAAATCAAGGGTGATAGGTAATTGAAAAATATTTCCAAAAGAAACGTGAAAATTTCATACTACCACTTATGTATAGCAGTCATAATTAGCGCGATTAATAATCCTTGGCCCTGTAAAATCTGTTTTTTTAAATTTCACATTAACTTATAGCGTAAATTAGCCCAAATTAATCGCATTGGGGTTTTAACCTCATAGAAGATTATAATTAAAGATTTATAACATGTCAGAGGACCAAAAACGACTATTAGAGCAACAGCTTTGGAATATAGCCAATACCCTTAGAGGCAAAATGAATGCGGACGAATTTCGCGATTACATACTGGGTTTTATTTTCTATAAATACCTGAGCGAGAAAATGGAAATTTTCGCTAACGATATTTTGACACAAGACAAAGTGTTTTTTAAAGCAATCACTAATCCGGATGCTCGGTATGGAAAAAATAACGATTTAGGAAGTGAATTATTAGATGGTATAAAAGAAGAAGCGTTACAAAAGTTGGGCTACTTTCTAAAACCCGAAGAACTCTTCTCTGAAGTGGCTAAGAGGGGAATGGGGACTAATGAAGAAGCCAGTGAGTTTGACGAAAATAAAACCAATTTTATTTTAGAAGATTTACAAAAAATCTTAACAAACATCCAGTTAAGTACTATGGGAACCGATAGCGAAGAGGATTTTGATAACCTCTTTGAAGATATGGACTTAAATAGTACAAAATTAGGCAAGACCCCAAGTGCAAGAAATGCTATAATAGCAAAAGTACTCTCACATCTTGATAAGATTGACTTTAAGTTGAAAAACACAGAGTTGGATGTATTGGGAGATGCTTACGAATACCTTATTGGTCAATTTGCCAGTGGGGCAGGAAAAAAGGCAGGTGAGTTTTATACTCCTCAAGAGGTTTCTAAAATTCTGGCTAAAATAGTTACTACCGGAAAGCACAAGCTAAAGTCAGTGTACGATCCTACTTGTGGTTCAGGTTCACTACTGCTTCGTGTGGCAAGGGAAGTAAAAGATGTGGCAATGTTTTACGGGCAGGAAATGAATCGTACTACCTATAACCTTGCACGCATGAATATGATTTTGCACGGAGTCCATTATCGTGATTTTGATATTAAACAAGAAGATACGCTTGAACATCCGCAACACTTAGAGGATTTACCTTTTGAAGCCATAGTAGCAAATCCTCCATTTTCTGCAAATTGGAGCGCCAACCCCATATTTACAAGTGATGACCGCTTTAGTCAATATGGCAAACTTGCCCCTGCAAGCAAGGCAGATTTTGCTTTTGTGCAGCACATGATTTATCATTTGTCTGAAAATGGTATTATGGCAGTTGTATTGCCACACGGGGTATTATTCAGGGGTGCTGCCGAACAACATATCCGAAGGTATTTGATTGAAAACAAAAACTATCTGGATGCTGTAATTGGCCTGCCTGCTAACATCTTTTACGGAACCAGCATTCCCACCTGTATTTTAGTGTTTAAAAAATGCCGAGAAACGCCTGATGATATTTTGTTTATAGATGCCAGTAATGATTTTGAAAAGGTAAAAACCCAAAATATTTTATTGGATGAGCATATTGACAAAATAATCGATACCTATCGAAACAGAACGGTAATAGAAAAGTACAGTTATTCGGCCTCGCTAAAAGAGATTGCCGACAATGATTATAACCTTAATATCCCTCGTTACGTAGATACGTTTGAAGAGGAAGAAGAAATTGATATTGATGCCGTGATGAGAGAGATAAAAGAACTGGAAGCCAAGCGGGAGGATTTAGATAAACAGATAGACGTTTATTTTAAAGAGTTGGGCTTGGTTTTTTCATATTAAACGCCCACTAATCCTTAAGTTTAATAAGCTGAGATATAAAATAGTGTAATGAAGGAGAAAAGAAAAAAAATGGGTAACGTTCCCAATTTGAGATTTAAGGGATTTGAGGGGGAGTGGGAGAAGAAGAGGCTTGGAGAGGTAGCGGAAAAAATAAATAGTGGGAAAACGCCTTTAGGTGGGGAGGCAAACTATACCCTCGATGGAGTTCTGTTTATCAGAAGTCAGAATGTAAATAATGACAGATTGGAACTTGAAAACTCTGTTTTTATTCCGGAAGAAATAAACAGTGAGATGGGAAATAGTATAGTTCAAGCAAATGATATTCTTTTAAATATTACGGGAGCTTCATTAGGAAGGAGTTGTGTTGTACCACATGATTTTAAAATTGGAAACGTCAACCAACACGTTTGTATAATAAGGCTACATAAAGAATTCATGCCAAGATTTATACAACCTATTTTATCTTCAACTAAAGGACAAAATATTTTTCAGAGCATACAAACCGGTAGTGGACGGGAAGGATTAAATTTTGAGAACATAAAGAATATAGAACTCTTTTTCCCTTCTTTAACTGAACAACAAAAAATTTCATCTTTTCTCACGTTGATAGACGATAGAATAGCCACCCAAAGCAAAATAATTCAAAGATTAGAAACCTTAATTAAGGGGCTTTGTCAAAAGATTTTTAATCAAAAGAAAGAAGATTTTAAATGTGTGCCTTTAGGTTCAATATGTGTTATTAGTAAAGGTGAACAAATCAATAGCTCTGAATTATCAAAAGTTGATAAATATTATGTAATGAACGGAG
>JAMIFM010000020.1:0-163074 GCA_035906255.1 Bacteroidia bacterium | reverse complement strand
TATCAGGTTTTCTATACTCACAACGGAATTATACTAAGTTAATCAACGAAATCTCAAGGCCTTTTTTCATAAGCCCTGTGGGTTTGGGATTAAACTGGTGCACTTTTGCCATAGCATCAAATATAATTTTTGATGCATCGTGGAAAATAGCCTCGTCAGTCAGTTGCGCTTCAGCACTCATTAAATAAGCAAATACACGAGCCATACCGCAGTTAGCAATAAAATCGGGTATTACACCTGTGTGGTTATCGGCATACTCAGCTATCGGGCCCATAAAAATCTCTTCGTCAGCAAAAGGTACGTTTGCACCGCAACTCATCACTTCAAGGCCGCCTTCAATTAGGTCGTCCATATTCTTTTTGCTCACCAACCTCGATGCAGCACCGGGGATAAATATCTCAGCTTTCAGCTTCCATATTTTCTCGTTGGCTTCTTCAAAGCTAAGCATATTAGGCGCGCTTAGTTTGTTTCCGTCGCGGGTAAGGAACAAGTTGCGTATTTCATCAAATGTAAAACCTTCTTGCTTTACCAAACCACCGTCGCGGTCTATAATACCCACAATAGTTACACCGTTTTTGGCAAGGTAATAGGCAGCAGCAGCAGCCACATTACCCCAGCCTTGTATAACAGCAGTTTTATAATTTAGCACACCGCCATACAGGTGGTAAAAATGACGCACACCTTCAGCAACGCCCCAACCGGTAATCATATCGCTTACGGTGTAGGGTTTGCTTAAATCAGGGCTAAAACGCTCATCATCTAATACTTTGGTTACACCGCCAACAAGGTTTTCTATACGACGGCTCTGCTCAGCAGGGTCAGTTATTTTTAAGTGGCTTTTTACCACACACTCTTGCGGGTGGCGTACCCCGTTGGCTTGTGTCATGGGGATTACCTCGTGTATCTCATCAACGTTCAAATCGCCGCCTGTACCGTAGTAATATTTTAATAATGGGGTAACGGCTTTGTACCAACGTTCAAGTACACCCTTTTTACGCGGGTCGGCAGGGTCGAAGTTAATACCTGATTTTGCACCGCCGATGGGAGGGCCGGATACTGAAAATTTAACTTCCATAGTTTTGGCCAAAGACTCAACTTCGTATTTGTTCAGTCCTTTGCGCATACGAGTGCCGCCACCTGATGCACCGCCGCGCAGTGAGTTAATAACCACCCAGCCTTCGGCTTCGGTTTCACTGTCTTTCCATTCAAAAACTATTTCAGGCCTTTTGCTTTGAAACTTCTCAAGCAGGCTTTTCAGCGATTCATTGTACATCATCTCCGTAATATAAATTTAGTGTGTTCGGGTAATTGTTAATTAAATAAGCGACGAAAAATTGCCATACAAGGCACCGCCGATGTTATCGGCTTTGCTGCCTGTTGCTGCTGATAACACATTGGTGTGGTTTTTAACTCGCAACAAACCAAGTAATGCAAAAATAAGTGCCTCTTTGTATTCAATTATATTTTTATCCTCAGGTATCACAAATTCAGCATCACTGTGGGTGCGCATAAGGTCGATAAGAGCCTCGTTATAAGCACCGCCGCCGGTTACTAATATTTTATAGCCTTCGGGTTGGTTATCGGTAAGGGCATCAATAGTTTTAGCAATCTGTCCTGCAACGTGGTCGGCAAGTGTTTTCATCAAATCCTCTTGCTTATTGGTTTTCTCATAATCACGGACAATAGGCCAAAACTCGCTGTTTATCCACTCACGTCCCAATGATTTAGCACCCGTTTTGGTATAAAAGGGTAATTCGTTCAGTTTTTTCAGCAAATCATAATTAATGCTGCCGCTAAGTGCAATTTCGCCGTTGTGGTCGTAATCTTTACCAAGATTGCGGGCAATACGGTTTAGTATAATGTTGCCTGGGCAAATGTCAAATGCAGTAAGCGCACCGTTGCGGGTGGCAGTTATGTTGCAAAAGCCACCAAGGTTTAGGCAGGCATCATAATTGGCAAATAAAAGGGTATCGCCCATTGGAACCAGTGGAGCGCCTTGTCCGCCAAGGGCCACATCCACTGTCCTGAAATCAGATACAACGGGTAGGCCGGTTGAGCCGTGCAACGATGAGCCTGCACCCACTTGCGCAGTAAAACCGCTTTCGGGTTGGTGGAAAACGGTATGGCCGTGTGAAGCTATTAAATCAACTTTTACATTGTGTTTTTTTATGAACTGGTTTACCAGTGAGCCAAGGTATAAGCCGTAAAATGTATCGGTTTTGGCATAAATGGCAGGTGTTTGCTTACGCAATTGCGAAAGGCGTATGCGCCATTTAGAATCGTAAGGAATGGTTTCAGCTTCCACAATACGGTAAGCCCATTGGCCGCCATCCTCTTGTAGCTCGCACAGTGCAAGGTCAACCCCATCCATTGAGGAACCCGACATAATCCCTAAAACATTGTATTTCATAATCATTCAGTTAAGTATCAGTCAAATAAAAAAGGTAGAATCAAAGTATTTAAAACTACCGGGACAGATGTGTAAAGTATGTCCCCTTAAGCGCGCTGCGAATTTAAAAAAGTTTGCCTTAAAACATAGGTAATCAAGCCACTTTAGGCATTATTTCCTGTCATCCAGCAAGGTTTGCAGGCTGGTAAGGTTCAAAGGTTTGTGAAAGAAGCCTTTAAGAATAGGATATTCTTTCATTTTTTCGATATCGGAGGGATCTTTTGATGAAGATAAGATGTAGATAGTAATTTGTTTATTATCACCAATGTATTCCAGATTTTCTTTGTGCAATACATTTAAAAAATCCCACCCATTCATGATAGGCATATTAATATCCAGTAAAATAACATCAGGCTTGAGTGAACCGGCCTTTAAATGTTCAATAGCAAGCTGGGCATTAAGGTATTTAGAGATGGTAGTAGTGGGTATGAAACGTTGAATAACTTTCTCATTGATGAAATTTTGTATTTCATCATCATCTATCAGGCAAATATGTATAGAGCCCATTTCCACGTTTGCTCTAAAGAGACCTTTTAAAAGTTATCAATCTCTTTATTATCAGTTTATAAGTTTAAAAAAACTACCGTTCGTTTATTCTCAAATATAAGTCGGGTTTTTAAAAATACATACCTCGGGATAATTTTTTTTGAAAAAATGTGTACTTAATGTAGGTTTGATAAACGGAAAATATGAATACAAACCGCAGAAAATTTATAACAAGGAGTGCAATTGCCACTGCAGGGGCGCTGCTTTTGCCCCGACTAGGAAGCGGGCAAAATTACACTGACTTGGGAGGGGTGCCGGTAACCGATGATGAGAGTTTTTGGAAACTGGTGCGTAATAATTTTCCGTTGGATGATAAAATAGCCTACTTAAATAACGGTACAATGGGACCGTCGCCATACAGTGTTATCGAAAGTCAATATCAAACTATGCTTGAGGTTGACCGTACTGGAAAGTATGGGGGATGGGAGGAAGCTGTGCCTGCATTAGCAAGATTTACGGGGTGTAAAGACGATGAAATATGCCTTACCCGTAATGTTACCGAAGGGATTAACATAGTATGCTGGGGATTGGATTTGAAAAAGGGTGATGAGGTAATTATTACCAACCACGAACACGTGGGCAATGCCTTGCCTTGGCTAAACCGCGCTAAAATTGACGGTATTGTATTAAAGGTGCTGCAATTGGCCGATACTGCTGCTGAAAACCTAAACCGTATAAATGCCCTTATTACTAAAAAAGCAAGGGTAATAGCAGTGCCGCATATACCTTGTACACAAGGACAGATATTGCCTGCTAAAGAAATATGTGTGCTGGCAAAGGAAAAGGGGATATATTCTTTTATCGATGGTGCGCACGGTCCCGGTATGCTGGTGCTTGATTTGAATGATATGGGCTGTGACTTTTATGCAAGCTGTTGCCACAAATGGATGCTTGGGCCAAAGGGCACGGGTTTTTTGTATGTGAAACACGAAAAGTTGAACGAGATACAAGCCAAATGGGTGGGAGGGTATTGCGATACAGGCTGGAGTTTGCTTAGCAACCCGCCTGAATTAAAGGGGTATGTAGATTCTGCACACCGTTATTATTACGGTTCTATGAGTGCAACTTTATACAAAGGGGTAGCCGCCGCGGTTGGGTTTCATGAACTAATAGGGCGTGAAAAAATACATGGGCGGATAACTGCTTTAGCCTCTCATTTCTATAATAGGATGCAAGAGTTAGACGGTAAAGTGGTGCTTACCACACCTGCCGAACCAACATCGAGGGGGGCGGTGGTGAGTTTTACCATACCATCGTTGCCGGGTGAAGAATTTTCAGGCATTGCCAACAAAGCAGGTATGCGTTTGCGCTACGTTCCTGAAAACGGACTCAATTTCCACAGGGCATCCTTCCATATTTATAATACCTTTGAAGAAGCCGATAAACTGGCCGATTTGGTGGCTCAGTCGGTAAAATAGAACACGTGTGCCTTATTTAGTCTTAGGAAATAACAACATACCGTTTTCTCAGCTTGCTGATTCTAACTTTTTGTTTGAAGGTGATTTAAGCCCCAATCAAGGGGTTGCTTTGCACGTTGCACAACAATGGTTGCAAGGCAGGCAAGAGTTTACCATTCATACATCGGGCAGTACAGGTACGCCCAAACCCATTGTTTGGAAACGTAAACAGATGGAGCAAAGCGCAGGACAAACCCTGAGTGTATTGGATATTACGGCTGCGGATAAGATATTTCTATGCCTTTCGGTACATACGGCGGGGGGACTAATGATGCTGGTGCGGGGGTTGTTGGCCAATATACCTGTTGAGGTAGTGGAGCCTTCAGGCAATCCGATGGAAAAACTTACGCTGAAGCACGATTATACTTTTGCATCGTTTGTGCCTTTGCAAATGCACCATATTTTAACGGGTTATGATATGGTATCAGTACAGAAGCTGAACCGTTTTAAAAAAATACTGGTAGGCGGGGCAACCATGAATAATGATTGGGCGAGGAGGTTTACCGATCTTGACCCTGAGTTTTACCATACTTACGGTATGACTGAAACGTACACTCATATAGCTTTGCGTAAACTAAACGGGGTAGGGGCTACGCCCCGGTATGTACCGTTAAAAACGGTACAGGTGAGTAAGGATAGGGAAGAACGTTTGGTAATAAACGGGGTGATAACCGGCTATGCGGATATTGTTACCAGCGACCGTGTGCGTATATTTTCTGACGGGAGCTTTGAGATTTTGGGCAGGATGGATAATGTGATAAACTCAGGCGGAGTAAAGATTCAATTAGAAAAGGTTGAATCAGCACTGGCAAGTTTAAAACAATTGGCAGGGCGTGATAGTTTTGCATGGTATGTACCTGATGAAGAGCTGGGGCAAAAGCTGATTGCAATAATAAAAGGCAATCCGTTGCCCGCTATGGATGAGTATGAAGCCAAAGTGGATTTGCGCAGCTATTTGGAGCGGTATGAGGTGCCAAAACAATTTTTTTATATAGCTGATTTTGTATTGACTGACAGTGGCAAGGTGCAACGACAAAAAACTGCACAATTGCTATTAGGATAAAACACAAGCGGTATGACAGGAATAACCCGCAAGTATATTGAAACACGATTGGCAGCGTTTGGTATTGAGCCAACGCTGATTAAACGTTATGATGAACCGCAGCGGTTTTATCATACGCTTGACCATGTGATTGAGATACTGGAGTATTTTAAGCGTTACGGAGCGTTGGAGAACGACGTACTTTTTTTGAGTGCTGTTTTTCACGATATTGTTTACAACCCCAAAGCGTTGGATAATGAACTTAAATCGAAACGGTTGTTTAAAGAGGTGTTTAACGGGGCTAAGGAGATAAAAGACGAAGTTGAACTGATAATAACCGATACACAAACCCATCAAACTGCTTCGCCATTATCAGCAGTGTTTCAGAAAGCCGATATTGCTGTTTTTGATAAACCTTTTGAGGGGTTGCTTGAGTACGAGAATAAGATTTTTAAAGAGTTTCAATATGCCGATTGGAAGCTGTACCGGCCTGAACGGATAAGGGTGTTACAACAGTTTAATATCGACGGGAAGTTAAATAATCTTATTGCCTATGTAGCAAACCGTAAGCCTTCAATAGGGGTGTATGCAGGCAGTTTTAACCCTTTTCATAAAGGACACTACAATATTTTACAAAAGGCCGAGCGGATTTTTGATAAGGTGATAATAGCTTTTGGCAAAAATCTTGAAAAGAACAACGACAAATGGCCTGTGCCACAAACCATCTCTTTCAGGCAGATTGAAGAATACGACGGGTTGATCACCGATTTTGTAAAATCGTTGGAGTATGATGTGACGTTGATTCGGGGTTTGCGAAATACCGAAGATTTGAAATACGAAATGAAACAATACCGTTATATGCAGGATTTTATGCCCGAAGTGAAGGTGGTAAGCATTTTTAGCGACCCTCAATACGAGCACATCAGTTCATCCAGCATCCGTATTTTAGAAAAATACGGCAAGCACCAGAGCTATCTTTTAGAGTAGTGCCTGCCGTATAGTAGTTTAATGGCTGTGCCCGCCTTCTCCGCTGTTAAATTGCTTGGCCAGCAGGGTATAGGCTCCTTTGGTTACCACTTTAAGCTCCTTCATATCCGTTTTTGGCGGTAGCTGAACTTCGGTAAATCCATTTTCACTTATTCCCGCAGTAACTTCAATCATTTCATATTCGTTCATCTCAACTCCATCCTCTTTTTTGGTTCCTTCGAAAGCAAAAATGTATTTTTTGTTTTCGTAGGCTAAAATGGCTTCATCAGGTAACGAGGGTAATGTGCCACTTTGGGTTTCAACGGTTGCTGTAATAAACATACCGGGCAACAATTCAGGGTCTTCTTTATCCAAATGGCAGTGAATGCGCACCGTACGGTCTTGTTCAATTTCACGGCCGATAAGGTAAACGTGTGCTTTGCGGTCAGTGGTTTCATGGGCAATACTAAAATGTACTAAGTTGCCCAGTTTTATTTTTGAAAGGTCACGTTCAAACACTCTTATTTCTGCGTGCAGGTGTTTAGTATCTATAATCCTGAACATTTCCATTCCGGGGCTTATAAATGCCCCCAAGCTTACATTCACTTGGGTTACATAACCGCTAATAGGCGATGTAATAGTAAGTACAGGGCTAATCTCACCCTTCTCAATTTGTTGAAGCGGTGCACCCGCCATTTGCAGTTTTGCCCTTAAACCCTGCGCTTTGGCCTTTGTACCTTCGTAATCGGCTTTGGCTTGCTGTAAGGTTTTTTGTGCATTTACATTGTCTTTTGCCAATAATTCTTGGCGTTTATATTCAGCCTCTAAAAACTCAAGTCTGCTGCGGTTTTCCATATAGTCCTGCTGCAATTGTATATACTCGTTGCTTTTAAGGGTGGCAATCACTTGTCCTTTACTCACCTTCATGCCTTGCAACAGTTCAGTGTGTTGTAAAAAGCCCCCTAAGGTAACAGTTACCGAAATAAGGTTTTGAGGGGGAACATCCAGCACACCCGTAGCTTTTATAGTACCGCTTAATTGGCGCATCTCTATACTTCCCAATACTATTCCTGCATTTTTTGCTTGTTCGCTTGTAAGCTCAATATGCCCCCCGTGCTCGTGTTCGTCTGCATGAGTGTCCTTTTCTTTGACGTTTTCAACTGGTGAGTTTTTGCACGCCCCTAATACAATTATGAGCGTTGTTATATATATAATCTTGTTAATTTTCATGTTGGTAAGCTTTATTTAATGCCCAGCAGGTATTCAATTTCAATCACCGCTTGGTTGTAATTGTTTAGGGCTTGTAAATGATTTTGTTTTATCTCGATAGCTGCCGAAAGACCTTGCAGGTATTCTACATAGCCTATTTCTCCGCCATTCCATGCTTTTTGCGCTTGCTCCATAATAAGCAGTGCATTGGGCAGGGCAGTAGCAGTGTGGTAGTCTAACGAAGTTTTGTTTTTTGTAAACTCTAAAACAGCTTGCCTATACTCAGTATTCAGCCCAAGTTCAGCCTGTTTATATTGTGTTTGGCTGATTAGCTTTTGAGTTTCGGCAGCTTTTACCTTAGCCGTTTGCGGTACAAACCATAAAGGGATGCTGACTCCCACTTGCATACCGGTGAACCGTTTATCGCTGCCGTAATACACGGGGTTGCCACCAATATCTTGTGTGCCTATTAGGGTTTGGTTAAAGTAGCCGATGGTAATATCGGGCAACAGGAGTGAACCCTCTACTTGCTTTTGCTTTAGAGCGATGGTTTGTTGCTGTTGCCACCATTGCAACAAAGGATTTTTGTGCAATTGAGCAGTATCGGCAAGCGTTGTACTTGTTTTTACTTCAAACGAAGCGATAGGAAGGTACAAGCTATCCGTAGTGTTTAGCAGCAATTGCAAATAAGTGTATTTGCTGCGCAACAAGGCGCGGTGCTGTTGCAACGCATCGGCAGCAAGTCCTTGTTTAGCATGGGCAGTGGTTTTTTCGAGCAGGTTGGTTTCTCCGGCGGTGTAGCGTGCTGTTGCTGTTTTAACAAACTCGTTGTACACACTGTCCTGTTCTTTCAAAAGCTGTTCAGAGGCAAGTAAGTATGCTATTTCGTACCATGTTTGTTTTACGGCTTTTATCAGGCTGTTTTCGTTAGCGGCCAATTGCAAACGGCTGCTTTTCACCACCTCAGTTGCTAATTGTGCCCGCTTGCCCAATACTGTGGGAAAAGGGATGGTTTGATTAATGGTGATGTTGTTATCGCTTTGCAGGCTGTTATACTGTCCAAACATTAGGTTTATATCGGTTTTACCAATATCTGAACTCGTTTTTTTGAGTAGTTGTGCATGAGTAACTTCCTGTTTTGCGGCCTGTATTCCATAATTGTTTTGCAGGGCTGTGTTTATGGCGTTTTCAAGTGTAAGTGGTGTTTGGCTGTTTCCTATAAAAGGGGTTAAGGCCAATGCAATACATACTATTGCAGATGCCGCAGGCCGTTTTTTTACGGATGAAGATTTGCTGAAAAGGCTATATAGTACAGGTAATACCAGCAGGGTTAATAAGGTGGCTGTTATAAGCCCGCCTATCACCACAGTGGCCAATGGTTTTTGCACTTCAGCCCCTGCTGAGTTAGAAAGTGCCATTGGTAAAAAACCTAAGGATGCAACTAACGCAGTCATTATAACAGGGCGCAGACGTATAGACGTGCCTTTTAGAATAATGTGGTTTAATTGAGTGTAACCGTCTTTTTTCAGTCGGTTAAACTCGCCAATAAGAACAATACCGTTTAATACGGCCACTCCAAATAGTGCGATAAAACCGATACCTGCCGAGATGCTGAAGGGCATATCGCGCAACCATAAAGCCAATACACCGCCAATGGCCGAAAAGGGGATAGCAGTAAATATAAGCAGGCTTTGCCCAATGGAATGAAAAGTGAAATAAAGCAGCACAAATATGAGCAATAAGGCTACAGGTACTGCAATAGCAAGACGGTTACGGGCTTCTTCAAAGTTTTTGAAAGTGCCTCCGTAAGTAGCATAGTAGCCCGGTGAAAATTTTACTTGGTCTTCCATTTTTGCTTTCACTTCTTGTACAATGCTTTGCACATCGCGGCCGCGAACGTTAAAGCCAATCACTATACGACGTTTGGCATCGTCACGCTGTATTTGGTTGGGGCCGCTCACAAAATCAATGTCGGCAATTTGCTCAAGGGGAACATTTTGTCCGTTGGGAGCAGGTACATATAAACTGCGTACATCATCAATGTTTTGGCGGTTACTTTTGTCCAGCCTCACCACCATATCAAAACGCTTTTCGCCTTCAAAAACCTGCCCTGCGGCTTCTCCTGCAAACCCTGCGCGCAATACACGGTTCACCGTTTCAATATCAAGGCCGTAGCGTGCCAATGCTTCCCTGTCAATATTCACTACCATCTGTTGCAATCCGGTGGCCTTTTCCACGTAAATGTCTTGTGCACCTTGTACCTGTGCCAACAGCTTGCCTGTTTTTTCAGCATATTCGGTCAGCTTCACAAGGTCTTCCCCATAAATTTTTATTACCACGTCTTGCCGTGCACCGGTCATCAGTTCATTAAAACGCATTTGTATGGGTTGCAAAAAACCGAAACTCACCCCGGGTATTGCCTCCAGTTCTTTTGCCATTTTTTCGGCCAACTCATCGCGTGTTTTGGCACTCGTCCATTCGTCGCGGTCTTTCAGTACCACAATCATATCGCAGGCTTCTATGGGCATGGGGTCGGTGGGTATTTCGGCCGAGCCGATTTTTCCTACAACTTCTTTTACTTCGGGGAATTTTGTTTTCAAAATACCCGCAGCTTTTTGGCTCATTTCGATGGTATGGCTAAGTGATGAGCCTGTGAGCACACGTGTTTCTATTGAGAAATCACCTTCATCTAATGAAGGGATAAACTCGCCGCCCATATTTACAAACAGTATCAATGCCCCTGTGAGAGCAACAACTGAACAGCCGATAACCAGTGCTTTTCTTTTAAGCGCAAACTTTATTGCGGGGCTGTATAACCGTTGGAAAAAGTCCATCAGTTTATCAGAAAAGGTGCGTTTATTGGTGATATTTTTACTAAGAAATAGTGCTGAAATCATTGGGACGTAGGTGAGTGAAAGAATGAACGCACCAAGTATGGCAAACGAAACGGTTTGAGCCATAGGGCCGAACATTTTTCCTTCAATACCCACTAATGCCAGTATGGGCAGGTAAACTATCAGGATAATTATTTCTCCAAAAGCGGCAGCGTTCCGTATTTTTTTAGCTGAGTGATAAACTTCATCGTCCATTTCAGCTTGGGTGAGTTTGCGTTGAAGGTTTCTCACCCCTAAGTGGTGCATGGTAGCTTCAACAATAATTACCGCCCCGTCCACAATCAACCCGAAATCAATAGCTCCCAAGCTCATTAAATTACCCGATACGCCAAATAGCTGCATCATACCAACGGCAAACAGCATGGCTAAGGGGATTACCGATGCTACTATGAGGCCAGCACGAAGGTTGCCCAGCAATAACACCAGTACAAAAATTACTATCAGTGCACCTTCTGCCAAGTTTTTGGTTACAGTGCCTATAGCATTATCCACCAGTTTGGTGCGGTCGAGGTAAGGTACAATTTTTAACCCTTCGGGCAGTGTTTTTTCAATTTGTGCAATGCGTTCTTTTACCCTGCCAATCACTTTTGATGAGTTGGCACCTTTCAGCATCAGTACTACCGCCCCCACTGTTTCGCCTTTATCATCAAGGGTAAGCGCACCGTAGCGTACAGCATGACCTGTTTGCACGGTGGCCACATTGCGTATTAATACAGGCTGGCCGCCGGGGGTGTTTTTTATCACTACCTTTTCAATATCAGCCATGCTGCCCACCAAGCCCTCGCTGCGTATAAACCAAGCGTTTGGGTTTTTATCAATATAAGCCCCGCCCGTATTTTGGTTGTTGCGCTCCAATGCCGCAAAAACCTCGTCGATGGTGATGTCGGCACTTCGAAGTTTATCAGGGTCAATAGCAATTTCGTATTGTTTCAATAATCCGCCAAAACTGCTAACATCGGCAACACCTTCAACACCCAATAGCTGGCGACGTACCGTCCAGTCTTGCAAGGTGCGTAATTCGGTTGCGTCGTATTTATCTTCAAAACCTGTTTGCGGTTGAATAGTATATTGAAATATCTCGCCCAATCCGGTGGTAACGGGTGCCATTTCGGGTATTCCGGCACCTGCGGGTATTTGTTGCCGTGCCGTTGTAAGACGTTGGTTTATCTGTTCCCGTGCCCAGTAAATATCAATATCATCGCTAAAAACAACAGTTACTACCGATAGTCCGAAACGCGAAAAGGAGCGCATTTCTTCAATGCCGGGTATGGTGGCCATTGTTTGTTCGATAGGGAAGGTTACCAGCCTTTCAATATCTTGCGCAGCCAGCGAGGGTGAGGATGTAATAATTTGTGCCTGATTGTTGGTGATGTCGGGCACGGCATCTATGGGCAAGTTCATTAGTGAAACTGTGCCCCAAACTATTAACCCCACTACAAGCAGGGAAACAACCAATTTGTTTTTTATGGAATATGCAATAATCCTATCAATCATAAAATTTAAGAAAAAATAAAATGAGTAGCATGCTTGCACGGCAGTGCAGCACCATTAAATTATGAAAGAAAAAATCAGGCTATTGGCGGTGGTCGCAATGATAGTGCTGCAATGTGCCCTTTAAGAAGGTTAGGGGCAGGCAGGGTTGCAGGATTTATATTATTTTGTTGTTGTGCAAAGGGAATACAGACTGTTTTTGGAAGTATAAACAGTTGCACGGCGGCAAGCACCTGCGGAGTAATGTTTTGCACCTTTACCACTTCGTAGGTTTCTAAGTGGTTAGTGCCTATATCGGCTCCAAAAATTTTACTCAGCCAGTCAAAATCTTCGTGGGTGGTTTCACAGGTTTCAACCGTTTCAGGTTCAGGGCAATGGCAATGCGGCACCAATTGGTGCGCCAACAGCAGCATTAACCCTATAACAGCCAGTATGTAGGTGAAACCCTTGCCCATTTTTCATTACAAAGTTAACAAAATAACAATTGGGTGCCCCTATAAAGGTAAAAGGTTTATTGCGTATAAAATATTTTACGGGGTTTTCGATAAACGGTAAATGACTTAATAAATAAACCAATACTAAAAAATTATTATTGCAAAACTTTAAGGTAGCTAACTGATAAATATTGGTTTAGTGCTTTAAAGCAAAACGACTTATTAACCTATGCGGAGATTATTTACAATTATGGCAGCAGTGCTACTGCTGTTGCTTATCAGTTCATGTTCATACCAAACGTATGTGCTTCCGGCCAGTTATTTCTTTAGGCCGATGGAGTACAATTTCGTGTCGAAAGACATGATTGAGGAGGGCGACCGCCTGAAAGCAAAACACCCCGATGAAGATTTTTTGTACCGCTCTTGGCAAGTGACCTACACGTTTAATGTGGACGAGGGTAAACTGAAAAAGGCCGACAACAACAAAACATCTAAAAAGAAGAAAAAAAAGAAAAGCGATGATGATTTTGAAAATCGCAAAAAGTTTACAGGGGCAAGGGTAACTTATGTTAACGGAATACGTACCTCAAAAAGGATTGATGAAAAAACGGTTGACCAAGTACTAAAAGATATTGATACTGACGAATCGGACTGGGATAAAACAGCGGTTACGATTGATGAAAAACACATGGTGGATGTAGTAGCATTGCAAGATAACCTTAACTACGACCATGTGATATTTTACGATGGTACCACCTCGGTATCGGGTATTGGAGGGCAGTATGCAAATACTTCAAGTTCAAGATTTATTGTGCCTGCTGTAACAAAGAACTATGAAGACGCGGGTATTTTTCATTCGGATGAAAAACTGGCAATAATGTCTATCCCTACGTATGTGTTGGGTAACAGTGTGCAGTTGGATTATAACCTTAATTACCGCGATTATCGTTACTTAACCTCAGTTTATTTTTCAGAAGATTATTTTATAAAAGAAAAAATAATATCGTTCGAAATTCCTGAAGGGTTGGATGTGGAATTGATAGAGATGAATTTTAACGGTTACGATATTACCCGTACTGAGGGTGCGCCCCCTGCACCATCGGATGATGTTGCGGATGATGAAGATGAGGACGATGGGGACAGTAAATCGAAGAAAAAGAAGAAAAAATCATCTTCAAAAAAGAAAAAGAAGAAAAAGAGCAAAGGCAGCTCGTCAGGCAATACCAAAACCATTAACTACATAGTTAAAAATATGCCTGCCATGAAGCGTGAGGCATATAACTATGGCCCATCACACAGCATACCCCATTTGCTGGTGCTTTGCAAAAGCTATACAAACGGTTCTGATACTACAAGTCTGATGCGTTCTACCGATGATTTATACTCGTGGTATAACACCCTTACCCAAAAGATGGATAATAAGCAGGATGATATTAAGAAGACTGCTGAAAAACTGATTGCTGATAAAACTACTGACGAGGAAAAAATATCGGCCATATTTTACTGGGTGCAGGATAATATACGCTACATAGCTTTTGAAGATGGGCTTGCAGGTTTTGTGCCCGATGATTGCCAAAGTGTGTTTAACAAACGTTATGGTGATTGTAAGGGGATGGCCAACCTTACCAAAGAGATGCTGAAATCGGTAGGGTATGATGCACGCTTAACGTGGATTGGTACTGACCGTATTGCTTATGACGGTACCACCCCAAGTTTATCAGCCGCCAACCACATGATTTGTGTGGTGTACCCTGATAGTACTAATAAAAGCAAACGCTATTTCTTAGACGGTACAGAGAGTTTTGTGTCGTTTGGTGATTATGCCAAGCGCATACAGGGGCGCAGGGTGGTGATTGAAGACGGTGAGAAATATATTGTTGACTCAGTGCCTGAGTTTGACCATTTGCATAATAAGGTGGTTAAAACTGAGAATTTTACCATTGAAAATAAACTGGTGAAAGGCACCGTAAAACGCACCTATCATGGTGAAAGCAAAACCAACGTGATACGCTCGTACGATAATATGCGCCTTGACGAACGCGAGCGTGCTTTGCGCGGTTTTTTAAATAACAATGATTTTAATCTTTCAGTATCGGGGATGAGCCATACTGATTTTGGGGTGCGTAACCAGCCGTTTGAAATTTCGTACAATGTAGAGGCCCGTAACCGGGTGATTGAGAATGGCAACCAATTGTATGTTAATACTGATTGGGATCGCGAATGGGCCAATTACCGCATTGATACGGCACGGTTAACGCATTATTCTTTCTTACACAAAAAGCACACCGTTAAAACTTCAACTATTGCTATCCCTGCGGGTTATAAGGTGGCATCATTACCTGCTGCATTAACCATTACCAACGATTATTTTGCATTTAAGCTGTCGTATGCCCAACAAGGCAATACAGTTGTTTATACCAAAGAAATATCATTGCCTAAAGGTTATTTGAGCCGCAGTGAAATAAGGGCTTGGAACGAAGCCGTTGAAAAGCTGACTGATTTTTATGACAGCTATATTGTTTTAACCAAATAACCTTACAAACACTAAGTAAAATGCTGAAAAGAATAGTATATACATTATTGCTGGTGCTTGCCATTACCGGTAGTGCAAATGCCCAGTTTAATAGGAAAAGACTCCCTTATTCTGAACTGGAAAGGAAGGAACTGTTTAAGAAATATATTAAAGAAGATGCTTTTGATGACGAAGTTTTCGAATCTAACGATGTGCCCGGAAAGTGGAAAAACGAATCGATGGTGGTGTTGGGCAGGAAGGTACATTATCAAGGTGATGTGAACCCTTGGAACAACATCGGGTATCTGCATTTCTTTTTCAGAACAAAGATTAAATTACAGGATAAGTATGCGGTTGAAACATACTCAGAATATTATTTTGATGAGGGCGATATAGTTGAAATTTATCTGCAAAAACCTGACGGTACAAGGACGATGGTGGACTTGGACGATGCCATTGAGGTGAAAGAGAATATTCCTAATTTATTTTTAGGTGCAGATGTGAGCATCACACAATATAAAAAGCTGGCTATACCCGGCCTTGAGCCCGGTGATATTATTGATGTGTATTCGTTTGATGCCATGCGTTTTAATCGTAACTATTTCCATTGGACTGACCCAATTACAGCATTTATGTGGCCTTTTACATGGATTAAAGTAGGGGCTTCTGTGATGTATGATTTGGGGTACACAGGTTCATTTGGGAATGAAAAGCTATTACACGGTGATGTACCTGTTGCGGGGCAAAAAGTATCTTTTGATTTAGGGCGTAACTTTTATTTAAACTTTCGCTCGTTGAACGGTGCCCCTGAAATTGAGGAGGGCGACAGCAAAAAACGTAAAAGGCGGTTGTGGGTGTTTAAAGATGGTATGCGCGACCGAATAAAAGACGAAGAGTTTAGCGAACCTTTCGCAGGTTTGCCCGCAATTAAATATGAAATTACGTTTGCCAATAACCGTGAGAAAAAAAGGACAGAAAAACTGATTGACCGTAAAAACAAATTAAAAACAACGGTTAATGAAAAAGATATAAAAAAAATAGCCCATAAGTTTTTAAAAGAGAGCAAAGAGGCTACCGGTGATATTTATTATAAATTTTACAAAAGCGAAGGCAAAAAAATAAAAGGGAACAGGGAGTTTATTGAAGCCTTTTATAACCACTACCGTACCACAAAATTGTTTCAGATTGCCCGTAATAGTGATAATGCCCCCTACGATGTGGCTTTGGATAATGCCAACTTTATAAAATACATGGTAAAAATTTGTCGCAAGCGGATGATAGATTTTACCCTGATTGCAGGAGTACCTTCAGCAGCAGGGGGGATGGGTGCTTTACTGACCAAAGAAGACTTGATATGGGGTATTAAAATGAATATTGAGGGCGAAGAAATAATTTATACCGATTGTGATTTTTATGCTCAACCGGGCGAAGTAAACCCGGCGTTTGAAGGTATTAAGCTGTATGAAATTAAGCCTGCTTCATCACGACGTAGGATTAAATTGGATGAATACAGCATTGCTGTAACTAAACCGACCGATAACCAGTTTAAGTTTGATATTAAAGCTGAATTTCAGGATGATTTAGATACGCTGAAAGTGAAACGCAATACTCACTTAAAAGGAATGCCCCGCTACAGGTATAAAGCCCGCACATTTTCGTACGATAACTATTTTGATAAAGTAAAAGAACAGTTTAAAGCTGAAAGAATGTTTGCCAACGGCTTTGTGTATGAAAAAGCAGCACTAAGAGACGATAACTTTTTGAATGAAGAAGAAACACGGATTCAAAAAGGTATTACAAATAGGTATGCCAAAACAGCCCAAAAGAACGCTAAAAGCGATTTAAGGCGTGATTATATTGTTGCATCGCATGATAAATTGAAGGTGCAACAAAACGGGCTTGAGATTGGACAGCCCGATATAATTTTTGATGAAGAATACCGCTTAGTGGATTTGTTGGATAGCAACGGGAACAATGTTTACATTTTAAAGATTGGTGAGTTTATTGACGGCCAAATTGAATTGAACGATAAAGATGACCGCGAACGTCAAGGTGATATTGTGTTTCCTTATTCAAGGTCGTTTGTGTATGATATTGAATTAGTAATACCCGGGGGTATGCAGGTATCAAGCATTGAAGCATTGAACCGAAATGTGGAGAACGTAACGGGTAGTTTTGCTTCAACTGCCAAATTAGAAGGCTCAACCCTTAAAATACATATTGAAAAAATATACAAGGGTAATTTTCATACAAAAGATAAATGGGAAGACTTGCTTAAGTTTATTGATGAAGCAGTTGATTTCCGTAGTGTTAAACTTATTTTAAGCAAATAAAGCGATGAAGAAGTATATTATATTTTTTGGATTAGTTTTTTTGTGTTTCGTTTCAAAAAGCCAAACGTTTATTCAAGGTGGTTTAATGATTAAAGGGGTTGAAGCGTCATTTGGAAGAGGGAATCAAAATGTAAAAGGCGGTCATGGTATTGATTTTCAAATCGGGAGGTTTGTTAACGAAAGAAAAATGAGGTCTTTTACAATTAATTATAGATTTGGCAGAAAACATTCTCCAGAGAATGATAAGGGGTCTTTTTATGATCCAAATACTTCATCATATAAGGAATACGATATAAAACGTACGGCAACCAGTTCAGTACTTTCGCTAGGCTATGAGCGGAAAAAGTGTTTTGCAAATACAGAATTTGATGATGTTTGGCAGTATTATAGTATTCTTAGTTATTCAATATCATTGATAACTGTAAAAGAAGAAATTGATAATTCTGTGAAACTGCCTCCGGGTTACGAATATGATTACCGAGGTACACACATAGGTTTGCTTGACCTTACTGCGGGAGCCGGTATGGCCAGAAAATTTAAAATGAATACTTATGCTTTTGCCGAAGCAAGAATGTTTTTTCCGCTAATAGACCAAGGTGATTTCTACTCAGGTGGGGGCATACGTTTTAATTTTGGAGTAAGGCACTTTATAAATTAATACTTTGGGGCTTTAGTATTTGTGGTTTCTTTGCATCTTTGCAAAAAGCATGAAAGATTTTATTACATGGCTGATGCGCAATGTGCCCCGGCCCGTATTGATTAGGTTTAGCTACGTTTTTAACAAATTCTCGCCCCTTTTTTTAAAGGGAGATAAGGTGCAATGCCCCGTTTGTGAAGGTAATTTTAAATACCTGTTGCCTTATGGGGCGGTTAAACGCCGGGATAATGTGTTATGTCCCAAATGTCTTTCGTTAGAAAGGCACAGGCTTTTGTGGTTGTTTTTAAACCAAAAAACTAACTTCTTTACTGATAAGATAAACCTGCTGCACATTGCTCCTGAGCAGTGCTTTTATTCAAGGTTTCGCAAACAGGCTAACTTAAATTACCTGACGGCGGATTTGAACTCGCCTTTGGCAGATGTGAAGATGGACATTCACCAAATGCCGTTTGAGGATAACCGTTTTGATGCGGTGCTGTGTAACCACGTGTTGGAACACGTGGATGACAGCCATAAATCAATGACTGAGATTTACCGCGTGCTAAAACCAGGCGGATGGGCAGTAATGCAAGTGCCTTTGGATACTACAAGGGCAACAACGTATGAAGACCCAAGCATAACCAGCCCCGAAGACCGTGAGAAACACTATTGGCAGAAAGACCACGTTCGTTTATTTGGATTGGATTATCCTGATAAACTGGCAGCGGCAGGCTTTACGGTAGTTCCTGTGGATTTAACGGCTGAATTGCCCGCAGAATTGGTAGAAAAATATCGTCTATCTAAAGGCGAGGTGATTTACTGGTGCAAGAAATAATAATCAAAATATAATATAGCAAAAAAGGGCCTTAAAGGCCCTTTTTTGATGATAAGGTATATAGTACCCGCTTTTTAAAGCTGCGGTGTTTTGCATAATTGGTATGGGCATCGTAATCAAGCACCATTTTCTCAAAATCGCCTCCGTCAGGGCATATTAGCTGGTAAACGCGGCCCCAGCCCAAAAAACCGCCCACATTACGGTCGTCAATAAAACAATCCACATTTAGCTTGCGTGGTGTTGCAGCGTCAAATACTTCACCCTCGTAGTTAGCATTTACCGCTTCAAATTCCATTCCGTGTTTGCGGCAAAACTCCACAGCTTCGTCAAGCTCTCGCCCAACCCTAAAAGTCCATAAAATCAATTGATGGCCTTTCTTTTTTAGCGCATCCATTGTGGCAAAGGCAAACAACATTTCTTCGCCAATGGCGGGGTACTTGTTTTCAACTATTGTTCCGTCAAAATCTACGGCTATCTTCATTCGGTTATCAGTTATAGTTAGCGTACAAATCGGTATATCAACCCATCAAAAATCAGTAAATTATTTCTCCAGCCAAGTTTTAAAGTTGGCAACCGTTTCAATGGTTTCGTCCCATTTACCTGCAAAGTTTATAGCACGGTCGTCAATAAACAAATCTGCCATGGGTTTACCAAACGTCCATATTTTATCATATGGAATATCGTATTTGGCCATATACTCCTTTATTTGTTGCTCTTGGTATTTTTCATCCTTACCGTCGCCGCTTTTCTTAAAAATCTTATTGGTACGGGTAGTAAAAATGTAAATATAATGGCCGTTTTCTTTCAGCTTTTTCAAAGCATCCGAAGCACCGGGCACCGGAGGGTCGTATAGTTCTCCGTCTTGGTAACCTTTACTGTACCCGTGTATCACTCCGTCAAAATCAATCGCTATTTTCATTTTGGTTATTCGTTATCGGTTATAAAGTTATCTGTTATAGCTGAATGTATAAATTACCCAATCATTTCCATTAGTTTATCTATTGCCATTTTAGCATTGGCGCGCACTTGTTTTATGCTCACTTCCATCATGTAGCAAGGTGCGGTGATAATTTTGTTTTCAGTATCCACCAAAATGCCGTCAACATTCTTCTCTTGTGTTACCGCTCCTAATGCAGCTATACCGTTATGTGAGGCTGCAATATCGTAGGGAGAAGCGGTGGCCGTTGTGCCCAATGTTAGTAAAGGCTTGCGGGTGCTACCCTCAAGGGCTTTGGCAAGTACAACAGGTGATATGCACAAAGCGGCAATGGGTTTGCCTGCCTGTATCAGTTGGGTTAAAAAGTCTTTCACCTGCGGGTTAATTTCTCCTTCGGGGCCGTTAAAAGCCCATTTACTAAGGTTTTTTGCCGCACCAAACCCGCCGGGCATTACCAAACCGTCAATTTCATTTATATCAAAACCGTCAATGTCTTTTATGTTTCCGCGCGCTATGCGTGCAGCTTCCACTAATATGTTGCGGGTTTCGGGCATTTCCTGTCCGTTGGTATGGTTTATAACGTGGTGCTGGTTATAGTTGGGTGCAAGGCATATCCACTCAGCACCGGCTTCGTCTATCGCCAAAAGGCTTAGTACGGCTTCGTGTATCTCTGAACCGTCGT
This sequence comes from Bacteroidia bacterium, assembly GCA_035906255.1. Classification (GTDB taxonomy): domain Bacteria; phylum Bacteroidota; class Bacteroidia; order UBA8524; family UBA8524; genus SB11. Next base: position 142,650 of record JAMIFM010000020.1, on the reverse strand, counting down.
AAACGCCATTTCCTGAAAGAAGAACGCCTATTTTCATGCGTATATAATTTAATGTTGAACTCAAGCCAAAGATAAGGGGCTTGGGTGTGAGTTGCAAATGAATGGCCTTATTGAAAGTTTAATCTCAACGTTGGGTTATTTTTTTAATATTTGCCTGTAATTTTATAAAACATATATGGTTGTCAAGTTAAATTTTATCAATAATTCTAATAATAGCAATAATCAGCAAATAGTTATTTTTCAAAAGAATGTGGCCGCAGGTTTTGATGAGTTAGCTGTGGCTTGGAAAGTGATACAAAACTGCGGGCATGGAGAGAATTACCCCTTTGTGTTTTATCCTTTTGATTATAAAGTAAGTACAAGCGATAGTTATGGTAATTTTACTCCGCAATTGAGTGCTGAAAGCGGGCAATTGTTTAAAGTGCAACTTACTCCATCAGGGGAAAATCTTATTTATGGTGGAATGGCATCTTCACAAACTCAGATAGAGGTTTTAAATTTATTGCAACATGGGGCTGTAAATGCAAATATTTATAAAGACGGGAGGTTGTTGGCCTTGAAAACAAGTATTGCTCCTGAACAGCGGGCTAGATTTGAGTTTAAACCCACCATTTGGATAGGAGTTGTTTCGCAGGTTGTTGAAGGGCATGTAATGAATTCGGCAATTATTTCACAGATTAACACAGAACTAAGTTTGTTAGGCATTGCCAGTGCTGATATTGTAATGACAGGTGGTGGTGTTGGAAGTACTTCAACACCTTTTAAGTTTACTTTAGAGAATGTGGTGATGGCGTAAATTGGTATTAAAATTAAATAAATATATGGACGTTGTTAAGCTAAATTTTGTAAATAGGTCGAACGACCAGAATAATACCGAAATTGTTATTTTTCAGAAAAATAATGCTGAGGGATTTAATGTATCAGCAGTGGCATGGAAAGTAATTAAAGGCTGCGAGCCGGGTAGTAATCTTCTGTTTGATTTTCCGCTTGACAGTACTTTACAAGCAAAACGCGAAAACGGTAGCCTTACACCTGTAATAAAAATGCCTTATGGTAAGGTGATAGAGGTGGTTGATGATGAGTTAGCAGGCATTCGGTTGCAAGTTGTGCATAATGTTGAGGTTTCGGATAAAGAGGTGTTTGTAAAAAACTCTTTAGAAGATGAAACCGTAGAAGTGAGAATTTATAAGGGTAATAAATTACTGTCAGTTATTAAGGATTTGCCTGTAGACAAAACAGGTAAGTTTTTAATGACCGAAACCTCTTTGTGGTTTGGTGCGATTACAGAAATGGCAGAGGGCGAAGTAATAGTGCCGGCAGCATTTGCATGCATTGATGCTGCCGAATTTTCGTTGGCGCACGTTGTGAGTGCTGATATTGTAATGATAGGAGGAGGGTTTTCAACTCCTTTTGCATTTAAGTTTGAAAATGTGGTGAAGAAGTAATGAGTGATAATCTCATTATTTCTTCATTATGGTTATAACTCATCCTTCAAAAACACACCCGTAAAACTTTCTTTTACTTTCACAATCTGTTCAGGGGTTCCTGTGGCTACAATTTGTCCGCCTCGGTGGCCGCCTTCGGGGCCAAGGTCAACAATGTAGTCGGCTACTTTTATTACATCAAGGTTGTGTTCAATCACCAATACGGTATTTCCGCGTTCTACCAACTGGTTTAGCACATCCAGCAATATACGCACGTCTTCAAAGTGTAGGCCTGTGGTAGGTTCATCTAAAATGTAAAAAGTATTACCCGTATCTTTTTTGCTAAGTTCAGTAGCTAGTTTCACACGTTGTGCCTCACCGCCGCTAAGGGTAGTACTGCTTTGGCCAAGGGTAACATAGCCCAAGCCAACATCCTTCATGGTTTGTATTTTGCGCAGGATAAAAGGCACTCCTTCAAAAAACTCGCAGGCTTGCTCAATACTCATATCCAGCACATCGCTAATGGATTTGCCTTTGTAGCGTACTTCCAGTGTTTCGCGGTTATAGCGTCGGCCGTTGCATTCTTCGCACTGTACATACACATCGGGAAGGAAATTCATTTCAATCAGGCGCATACCGCCGCCTTTGCAGGTTTCGCACCTGCCACCTTTTACATTAAAGCTGAAACGACCGGGTTTGTAGCCTCGTATTTTCGCTTCGGGTAGTTGGGTAAACAGGTTGCGTATGTCTTGAAACACGCCCACATACGTTGCAGGGTTGCTACGCGGTGTGCGGCCAATGGGACTTTGGTCTATCTCAATCACCTTGTCTAAATGCTCCAAGCCTTTAACACTTTTGTATGGAAGCGGTTTTTGGTGTGAGCCGTAGAAATGCTGGCGCAAAATAGGGTACAATGTCTCGGTAATAAGGCTCGATTTTCCTCCACCCGAAACACCTGTAATACAAGTAAGTGTGCCCAGTGGGAAATCAACATCAATACCTTTAAGGTTGTTGCCCGATGCCCCCTTAAGAGCCAGTTTATTACCGTTGCCCTTACGACGGGTTTTGGGTACTTCTATTGCTCGTTCACCGCTGATGTATTGCGCGGTAACGCTGTTTTGCTTTTTAAATTCTTCGTAAGTGCCTTGCGCTACTATTTTGCCGCCGTGTATGCCCGCACCGGGGCCAACATCCAGTACGTAATCGGCGTTTACAATCATGTCTTTATCGTGCTCCACAACAATTACGCTGTTACCTATATCCCGCAGGTTTTTTAACGAGGTAATAAGTTTCACGTTATCGCGTTGGTGAAGCCCAATACTCGGCTCGTCTAATATGTACAGTACTCCTGTTAATTGCGAGCCTATCTGCGTAGCCAAACGGATGCGCTGGGCTTCGCCACCGCTGAGTATTTTACTGGGACTGTTCAGGGTAAGGTAATCCAAGCCCACGTCCAGCAAAAAGTCGATACGGCTGCGTATTTCTTTTAATATTTCGGTGGCGATGATGTTTTGACGGTCGGTAAGACGGGTTTCAATTCCATCGAACCACTCTTTTAGCCCGCCGATGTTTAGCATGGCCAGTTCTGAAATATTTTTCCCGTCAAGAATAAAGTGTAATGATTCTTTGCGCAGCCTTGCACCGTTGCACGCAGGGCAGGTGCTTTCGGTCATAAACTCTTCAGCCCAGCGGTACAATGCGTCGTAAGATTTCTCCTGATAATGGCGGCTAAGCATGGGGATAATGCCCTCAAATGTGCTTTGGTAGGTTTGTTTGGCACCACTGCTAAACTCGTAGGGTACATCAAACTTTTCGTCGCTGCCGTGCAGAATAACATTCAGGGCTTCTTGCGGTATTTTGTTGATGGAATCAGCAAGACTGAATTTGTATTTTTTGGCTACCGCACGTAATTGTTGAAACGTCCAGTTTTCTTTTAGCTCACCCAAAGGGGCTATACCACCGCGATTAATGCTAACGGTAGGGTCGGGAATGATGAAGTTAATATCTACTTCGGTGATAGAGCCTAAGCCCTCGCAAGTAGGGCAGTACCCGTAAGGACTATTAAACGAGAAGCTGTTGGGCTGCGGCTCATCATATGAGATGCCCGAAACCGGATCCATCAGGTATTTGCTAAAGTGGTAGTATTTTTCGTTCTCCACGTCAAACACCAGCACAAGGCCTTTGCCGGCTTTCATACCTGCCTGCAAACTTTGTGAGATACGGAACGCTGATTTATCGTCGGGTTCTAAGCGGTCAATCACCACCTCAATATCGTGTATTTTGTAACGGTCAAGCTGCATTTTGGCAGCAATCTCCATTATCTCGCCGTCCACGCGCACTTTGGTATAACCTTGTTTACGCAGTTGCTCAAACAATTCACGGTAGTGCCCTTTGCGGCCTTTTACTATGGGAGCGAGTAACAATATTTTTTGCCCGTGAAACTGCTCCAGTATGCGGTCTTTAATCTGGTCTTCGCTAAAACGCACCATCTTCTCACCCGTTTCGTAGCTGTAGGCTTCGGCTACGCGGGCGTACAACAGGCGCAAAAAGTCATAAATTTCGGTAATGGTGCCCACCGTACTACGCGGGTTGCGGCTCACGGTTTTTTGCTCAATGGATATAACAGGGCTAAGGCCATTAATCTTGTCCACATCGGGGCGTTCCATATCGCCGATAAACTGGCGGGCATACGCGCTAAAACTCTCCATGTAGCGGCGTTGTCCTTCTGCATAAATGGTATCAAAGGCAAGCGACGATTTGCCGCTGCCGCTAAGACCCGTTACCACCACCAGTTGGTTGCGGGGTATGGTAACGTCTATATTCTTAAGATTGTGCTCGCGGGCGCCTATCACCTCCAGCACACCTTCTTCTACAATGGGGTTTGCGGTGCTCATTTTAATTGAAACCGCAAAGGTAGGGAAAGTGTTTTGGGTTTGGGTAAGTGGGGTTTGAACTTATGGTAATGAGTTGACGTTTTGTGTGTATGTTTGAGATAATGCGAGTAATAGGTTTGTATGCTTTTCTTTTACTTCTTTTTTCGTGTGGTGATAATAAACCCAAGGATAAAGCGAAAGTTGAGGTTGTAAAATTCCCGAAAATTAAAGGCTTGCCTGATTATGGGGATGCTTTTTTGAAAACTGATAGTATGCTACCTTCAAGGCAGTTTAGCCGTATTTTGGCTATTGGTAGTTTTGATTCGGTGGTGGTACCTGTTATTGAAAATGATAGCGTATTCAAGCATTATTTTTTTGCAATGCCCGAAGGGGGGAGTGAAGAAACAACCCCGTTTGAGATTTTAGTTGATAAAACCCAAACTACAAGCGTTCTTAATCCTTACTATTTGAATGCACAAACGGAAGAAGAAAGGAAGAATGAAAATCTGTTTTGCAAGGCATATCCTGTGTTTGTAGTGAATAAAGGGGATAGTACACAATATATTGAAGCGTTGTATCAAGGTTTAGTGCTGTTGCAAGAAGCCTTGAGCCCCGACGGGAAATGGATGCCCATTGAATATTCAGCATACGATATGTGCGGGAATAGCTATTTTAATTATTGGATACCTGCTAACCATTTTGTTTTGACAAGAATACCTGCTTATAGAGGGGCTTACAAAACATTGTTGCGTATAAAACTGAAATCAGCAAGGAGGGTATATTATTCTAAACCTTATAGCGGGTCTATAAATTTATCGCAATTGGATACGACTAAGGAGGCTAAAGGCGGGGTGTTTTGATGGATATATTTTTTTGAATAAACCGTAAAGGTAGGGAAAGTGTTTTGGGTTTGGGAAGGTGTTTTATTGTACGATTAATTATTTGAATATTCATGATAAACTATTAAGTTTGTTGAAAAATTATGACTGGAAAAGAGTTTTTAGATAATCAATTGTCATCTGTTGTTAAAATAGGTGTTTCAGATAAAACTATCAGTTTATGGCAAGAAATTAGAAAAGGACTTTCTAATTTTATTATAGTAGATTCTTTCGCACAAATAAGGAAAGATGAAAAGGTTGAGGGTCTTGCCTTAGAATTACTCCTCTTTAATAAAGAATATCTTATAGATATTGTTGTTAGTAGGAAAAATATATATTATACAACAATACTTTTGAAGAGTATTGTTGAGATTGAAATTAATAATTCCTACGATGATTTAGGCCTGTTTTTAAATTTCTCAGATTCAGATACTGTAAAATTGTCCATTGGTTATGGAGGAGGTGAAAAAAAAATAATTTATATTTCAGATTCAAAAAAGTTTGAGGACTTTTTAAGGATAAAAGAGAACTTACTAAATACACTTGCCGATGCTATTGGAAATAGGAAGTAATAATTCATCTTCATTGCGGATAGTTCTTCAGGATGTGAATATTATTGCCCAAATTATTGGGACGATAATGGTTGTGATATATGTAGTGTATACATACAAGACATTTAAACAAATAAAAAAACAGACGGATTACCAACAGGATGCTTATCTAAAAGTTGAATCATTTTTGTACAATGATATTGATTCTGAAACACAAAGTAATGAGTTAAACACAATTATTATTCGAAAACAAGGGGTTAGGGATAGAATAATTACAAGATATATTCAAACTGAATTATCGAAAAAAATGGCTAATATATTGCAGCCGATATTTAAGTTTGATAGCAACTTGTTTGAGGGAAACTTTTATACTGTTTCTTTCATAAATTATGGGAATGCTGAAGTTAATAAAGTTTCTTTGAATATATCAATAACAATAAATAACTCTAAAGAGTTAGTTGATAAAAGAATGTTACAAAATAAATATGTTGAAGATATAGAAATTGAGATTAATGAGATTATTGAAAGGAATGGAGGTAGAATTCGCATTCCAATATTGTCAACTGCATCTTTTCCAATATTTTCTATTAATTTGAGCGGGGAGTATTTTGATGTGCGAAATAAAAAGTACTTCATTTCTAATCAATCTTTTAATGGTGAAAACCCACATTTTCATAAATTATCAAGTTAATTCTCTACTTAGTTATAGGCGGTCCGCTTGAACTCTGTATTGGTTTGTCCATTCAAGCCACCCGATTTCAATCAGTGCAGGCTACTCCTTTTCCCTTCGCTCTATCCTAGCAAGGGGGGCATATGCAAACTGTTTACTCCGTTTTGTGTTTTACTAATGCGATGCAGAAACAAGTTCGGCATGACTTTTTGCTGTGGCGGGCTGGTAAGTCCTGAGCTTGCCGAAGGGTGTGGTGGGTGTGGACACCTCCCTCAGTCCCTCCTTAATAGGAGGGAAGCCGCGCGCAAGCCTTGCGTCATTGCGAACGGGTTTAAAAGTATTATAAAAGTTGAGTTGTGGTTAGTGAAGCAATCTTTTGAAACTGTGTAAACGGATTGCTTCGGAAGACCTCGCAATGACGGGTTGGAACATCCTGAGCTTGTTGAAGGGTGGCGGGCGCGGGGTTTTCCCCCTCCTGAATCCTCCCCAAAGGGAGGACATTGGAAATGCTACCTTACTTCATAATGTTTCTGAGTACCCAAAATCGTTCGACGGTCAATGTCCCCCGCAGGCGGGGGTAGGGGGTGGAAAGTCATACAAAACAGTCATGCCAATGCAGGCAGGCATCGCAATCACTCATTAACGCTCAATATAAATGAGTTCCCAAAGCAAGTTTGATATGACTTTTTGCTTCTGTGGGCAGGCACATCCTGAGCTTGTTGAGTGGCGACGGGCTGACACCACCCTCAATCCCTCCTTAGTAGGAGGGAAGCCACGCACGAGCCTCTTTCGTCATTGCGAACGGATTTAACAAAGTATTATAAAAGTTGATTAGTAGTTAGTGAAGCAATCTTTTGGGAACTATGCAAACGGATTGCTTCGGGAGACCTCGCAATGACGGGATAGAATAATGTGTTCAGGTCTATTGACAGTTTCACTTTGAGCTTGCCAAAGGGTGGCGGACTGACACCTCCCTCAATCCCTCCTTAGTAGGAGGGAAGCCACGCACAAGCCTCTTTCGTCATTGCGAACAGTGCAAACGGATTGCTTCGGAAGACCTCGCAATGACGAAAGTGGAATTAGCGGTTTGTGGTGGATTTCCAATTATAGTTTATGGCAGTTCTTTGAAATAGGTATATCGGTTCAAATAGGTTGTTCGGCCACGTTAACCCTTGTACTGCACGTAACAAAAATAACAGCGTAACCATGTAACAGTATAACACCGTAACAAGTAATAGGGTGGTTGCCGTATTAGCGGGGTTGTGTTTTCACCAAAAACACACAAGTGAAATAACCCTGAAATTTCAGGCTATTCAACGCTTACGAGCTGCTAACAGGTTGTTTACCTTTGAGTAATAGGTTGTATAAACTGAAAAAATTAACAGGTGCCGCAAGTAAAATAATAATGCCGCCGTCTAAATAAATTCACTTAGTAAAGGGGTGGCGTATCGGTAATATTGAACTTGTAAGGGGCAAATAAATAGGGTAAGCACTATGAAAAACAAGGTAATACAATTGGTTTTGGCAACGTTGGTTGTTTTTGCCGCTTCGTGCAGCAAGGCTGATGAAGCTGTTGCCCCTGCTGAAATTTTGGAGCAAAGTGTTTGGATTACCTATACCCACACGGTGGCTGCAAAGCATAGCCACATCCCTTATTCGGTAGAGTATACTGACCAAAATGGAAACAAAAAGGTGGTTGATTTAACGGGAAATTTTACCGTTAGGGTGCCCGCCATGAAGTTTGATTCTTTGGGGGTAAATTATGTGCGCACTTCCCTTACTTTTAAAACCAATGCACCCGAAGGACAAGAAGCCCCTTTAATTAATTCAGCAATAAAAATAAAAGGGGATAATGGATTTATTGTTGCCGAGACTTACTTAAGCAGCAACGGATGCGGTAATAACCAACGCACGGTTAGCGAAACCCCCCCAGTATCAGTATTGCAGGTTAAGTTTTAATCTTTACGCGACGGTTCATCGGGCTATTTTCGCATTTCGCACAATCATTTAACAAACCGAGTGCTTTTTCCATTTAACTTTGTGTTGAATGATTAAAAGGCTACTTTTTTTCTGTTTGTTGCTATCAGTGTGGTTTACCGTGTATGGGCAAAAAACCAAAGTGGGGTTATGCCTTAGCGGGGGAGGGGCTAAAGGGCTTGCTCACATTGGATTGCTTAAGGTGATTGACAGTGCGGGCATAAAAGTAGATTATATTACAGGTACCAGTATGGGTGCTGTTTTGGGGGGGATGTATGCCATTGGATACAGTGGTAATGATATTGAAAAAATTGCCCGTGATGCCAATTGGCGGATGTTGTTGAGCAATGATGTGCCGATGACGGAGATTAATGTGGAGGAGAAGGATGAGTTTGACCGTTACCTTGCGGAGCTTCCAATGAAGGGGTTGAAACCGGGGCTTCCGTTGGGTGCGATTGAGGGGCAGGAACTTAATAAAATGCTGGGCGACCTTACGTTCCCTGTACACCATATTGATAATTTCGATTCGTTGCCGATACCGTTCAGGTGCATCGGTGCTGATATTTTAACGGGTGAGGCGGTGGTACTTTCTACAGGTTATTTGCCAACGGCAATGCGTGCCAGCATGGCCATACCGTCTGTGTTTACTCCCGTGAAATGGCAAGAACGCTTGTTGGTGGATGGTGGTTTGGTACGTAATTTTCCTGTTACGGATTTAAAGGAAATGGGAGCCGATATTGTTATCGGCGGTTATACAGGAGGCCGTTTGTTTACTGAAGAAGAGCTTACATCACCCATAAAACTGTTGTACCAGTCGGCCAGTTTTAATCGTGTGGCCGATAGCGAAATGCAAAAAGGACTGTGTAACCTGCTTGCTGATTATGATAGGCAGTTGCAGGAATATTCAGCGGCTTCGTTTTCTAAGATTGATTCTATAATTGATATTGGTTACCGCATAGCACTGCAATTATTACCTGAGATGATTCGGCTTGCCGATTCACTCAAGTTAGCGGATACAGCTACTCATTATCCTGTGAAACGGTATTACGGACAGGAGGTTTGTATTAGCCGTATTGCACTTGACGGTGCTTGTGAAGAAAGCCGCGAATTGGTGATTGGTAAAATGGGGTTGTCAGTTAATCATTCATACACGGTTTCGCAAATAAACGAGGCTATAAACAGGGTGTACGGCACCCGCTTTTTTGATAAAGTATATTACACACTTGAAACTACCCCTTTTGGAAATGATTTAATAGTGCATTTAAAAGAAAGCCGTAGAGCAGCTATAAAATTTGCATTGCACTATGATAATGAGCAGGCGGCGGGCATAATACTAAACCTCACTGCCCGCAATATGTTGGGTAGCGGAAGCAGGGCACTTATTACCGCTGATATTTCAGAATATCCTAAAATTAGGATGAATTATCAAAAATTTATTGACAGCCAGCAGCGATATTGGGCACATGGGGGGTATCACTACGAGTTTATTCCATACAGGTTATATAATGCGGGAAGGCTGCAAGAAGAGCTTACCAACAGTTATAATAATATGTATATAGGCATTAATTATACGTTGAATAAAAACAGTTATGTAGGTGCTGAGATAAATAATGAATGGAGTTTTAGCCGGACAAAAATATACCCCGAAGACCGGCCTGCACCTGATAGTGGTGATTTTAGGAGCTTAAATTCCCGCGAGTGGGCTGTAGGGGTTAAATATTTCTCAAATACTTTAAACAGGTTTTTGTTTCCTACAAAAGGCACACGGGTAAAAATGTCTTTAAAGTTGGTGCCCGGCCATACAAGTATTAATAATTACTATACCACAGATAGTGTTTATCCGCAAAAGAATAGGGATATTTCTCTTCCCATATCACCAGCCATTAAGTTTTCGGCCTCAGTAATGAAGTTGTCGAGAATAAACCGGAAAATGGCTTGGGTAAATAATGTGTTTTTGGGTTTAGTGTATGATATACGTTTAAAAGGTGAGCAAAAAGTGCCTTATTCAGCAGGAGCAATCCCTGGTTTATATTTTGCAGGGGGCATACAAAACAGACAACGTGAAAATGTAGTCCCTTTTTTGGGTTATCGTGAAACCGAATTAGTAGCTGCCCAACTTTTAACTTGGCAAAGCGGGCTGCAAATGGAACCGATAGACAAATTGTTTATTACACCCGGTATCTCGTTTCTGGCAGCGGGTGGTGATATAACCAAATACCTTGAAAACCTTGCCAACTTTAACCTCACATATCAAGATTTCAGCAGGGGGGCAACCCACACGGTTGGGTATGGTATAACATTTGCCTATAATTGGTTTGGCGGCCCAATAAGCCTTACAGTTTACAGGGCCACAAATGTAGATGTGGTAAGAGGTTACTTTACCTATGGGTACAAATTTTAGGTATGAAACTTTTAAGGCTTTTTGCGGTTATTACTATACTTATAGGCTATTCAGCCTGCAATACATCTGTTACAACAAATACAAAGGATATGAGGGATATGCAATCAAAATTGACAGGTAAACAGCCTGACAGCACTGTTGAAACTATTGTGAAAACTGAGCAGGAGTGGAAAGAACAACTTACCGCTGAACAATATTATATCTTGAGGGAAAAGGGTACCGAAAGAGCTGGGACAGGGAAGTATCTTTACAACAAAGATGCTGGTGTATATAACTGTGCTGCGTGCGGTAATCCATTGTTTAAAAGCAACCAGAAATTTGACAGTTATTGCGGTTGGCCAAGTTTTGACGACCAAATAGAGGGGGCTGTGAAAACCGAACGTGATAGCACCCATGGGATGGTTCGCACCGAAATTATGTGTGCCCGCTGCGGAGGACATTTGGGTCACGTATTTGATGACGGGCCTACAAATACGGGACTTCGCTATTGTGTAAACTCAGTATCGATTGATTTTAAGAAAGATACTTTGGAAAAGTAAGCCTCAAAATACCTATAAGTCTCATTCATAAAACAATAGTGTTATAATCAATAATATTAGCTACCTTTGCGGCCTAATTTTCATAGCTTAGAGATAGGCTAAACATTTTCTTTAAAAAATAATTAATGAGTACATCTTTTGCGCAGCTTGGGTTGCGCACCGAAATTGTGGATGCCATTACGGAGATGGGTTTTGAAAACCCAACAGAAATCCAAAGTAAGGCAATTCCCATCCTGTTGTCCCACCCTACCGATTTGGTAGGTCTTGCCCAAACAGGTACAGGCAAAACCGCAGCATTTGGGCTGCCTATGCTTCACCTGCTTGATTTTTCTAAAAAACACATACAAGGGCTGATACTATGCCCTACCCGCGAACTTTGTTTGCAAATTCAAAAAGACCTTTACAATTTTTCAAAACAACTGCCCGGCACCAGCATTGTTGCTGTGTATGGAGGGTCGAGCATCGAAAACCAAATCCGTGATTTAAAACGCGGTTGTCAGGTTGTGGTTGCTACCCCCGGTCGTTTAATCGATATGATGCAGCGCAGGGCTATTAACCTTTCAAGTGTTGATTATCTGGTGTTGGACGAGGCGGATGAAATGCTGAATATGGGCTTCAAAGAAGATATTGATGCCATATTAGAAGCTACCCCCGAAACTAAACACACTTGGTTGTTTAGTGCTACCATGCCTGCCGAAGTGCGCAGGATAGCATCAGGTTATATGAACCAGCCCGAAGAAATTCAGGTAGGTTCAAAAAACACCACCAATGCTAATATTGAGCACGTTTATTATTTAACGATGGCTCGCAACAAGTATGCGGCGTTGAAACGCATTGTCGATTTCTCGCCTGATATTTACGGTATCATCTTTACCCGTACCAAAATTGAAGCTCAGGATATTACCGAGCATTTGATGAAAGACGGATACAATGCTGATGCTCTTCACGGTGACTTATCGCAAGCGCAACGCGAAAAGGTAATGGCACGCTACCGTTCACGCAGCTTGCAGTTACTTGTTGCTACTGATGTTGCAGCTCGTGGTATTGATGTTAACGATATCAGCCACGTTATTAACTACTCATTACCTGATGAATTGGAAGTATATACCCACCGTAGCGGACGTACTGCCCGCGCGGGTAAAAAAGGTATCTCAATCTCAATCATCAACAGCAAAGAAACAGGTAAAATCCGTCAGCTTGAAAAAGCTACCGGTGCTAAATTTAAAAAGCAGGATATTCCGAACGGAAAAGAAATCTGCGAAAAGCAACTGTTTAAAATCATACAAGAAGTACACGATGTAGAGGTGAACGATAATGAGATAGCACCCTTCTTGCCTGTGATTTATAAGCGCCTTGCTGATTTGGATAAAGAAGAACTGATTAAACGCTTCGCTTCGCTTGAATTTAACCGCTTCTTAGAATACTACCGCAACTCACCAGATTTGAACATTGATGCCGATTCAGGCTCATACAAAGCAGGCGGCAGCTTTGCTCGCTTCTTTATCAGCGTTGGAGAGAAAGACGGTTTGGATAAAACAGGGTTGCTTAAATTCTTGAACAAACAAGGATTGGGTAACTACAAAATCGGTCGTATCAATATCAAGTTCACGTATTCATTCTTTGAGATTGATGAAAGCGGAGCCACAGAGGTTCAAGAACGGTTAACCGGTGTAATCTATGGAAACCGTGAAATCCGTGTTGAATTAGAAACAGGTAACTCAGGTGGTGGCGGCGACCGTGGCGACCGCGGAGGTCGTGAACGTTCATCATCAGGCCCTCGTAGCTATGGTTCTCGTGAAGGGGGTAATCCACGCGGTGGCGGGCACTCTCGCAATTATGGTGGCGGCGGCGGTGACCGTGGCGGGCGCGATAGGAACAACGACCGCGATAGAGGAAATGACCGTGATAGGGGAGGCGACCGTGGCGGACGCAAACCGTCATCTAAAGGCAGAGGCTCTCGTAACTACGACTTTTAAAACCAATTATAAAGTTTAAATACAAGCCGCAGTGTAACCCGCTGCGGCTTTTTTGTTGTTGCATTTAAGCGTTAAAGTTACTTTTGTTGTTTAATATTAAATACTGTACAACACTAATGGAACATTATTATAAGATAATTGAAGAGGCGTTACAAGTGATAGGCGTTGACCCACAACATGCGCGCAATGCCGAAGAGGGGCAATGGTCGATTTTTAGGGATGAGATAGAAGTGTTTGTGGATATATGGAGTAGCGGAAAAGAGCCTCAATGGAATTACTACTTTAAAGAAGAAGATATACCAGTTTTGCAGGTTATAGCACCTATAACCACATTGCCTGTTTTTGATTTGGATGATTTTTACGAAGAGTTGCTTGAAATAAACCGTCACCTGTTTTATGCAACTTTTGTTGTAAATAAAGAACAAAATATGCTTGCTGTTAAATACCGTTCGGTAGGTCTTGAGTTAGATGTTGACGAAGCTACTCAAGCCATTGAAAGTGTAAGCTACTACGCTGAGTATTTTCAGCCGCGTTTGATACAAAAATTCAAGGTGCAACCTGTTTAATTTAAAAACAACCCAACCTTTTGCAACCTTTTTTCGTCGCTCCACATCTTTCTTATCAAACGCCTTTTAAACACATCGAATGACAGTTAGAGAAGAGGAAATAGTAGCCGGTTGTTTGAAAGGAGACCCAAAGTACCAAAAAGCTCTTTATAGCCAGTATTCAAAAAAGATGTACGGCGTTTGTTTACGCTATGCGTCTGACCCTGAAGCCGCCCGCGACCTTTTGCAAGACGGTTTTATTAAGGTGTTTCAGAACCTTGCCGGATTTAAGGGTCAAGGTTCATTTGAAGGATGGATAAGGAGGATAATGGTTAACAATGCACTGGAGATGTTAAGAAAGCTGAGCAGCAAAGCCCAGCATATTGATGTTGAAGAGGTGCAGGAAGAACTGTATGAAAGTACAAACTACAGCAGGTATGATATGAATTACCTGCTTAGTAAAATTCAGCAGTTGGCACCGGGATACAGGGCAGTTTTTAACCTGTATGTGATAGAGGGTTTCCAGCACAACGAAATAGCCGAAATGCTGGGGATAAGCGAGAATACTTCAAAATCTCAATTATCAAGAGCCCGCAAACTGTTACAGGAATCATTAGAAGACGTGAAAAAAGCATACAATGTCTAACGAGAATAACATACAAAACTTCGACAACTTCTTTAAGGAGTCGTTCGGCGAGTTTCAGCCCGAACCTCCCGCCGGAGTTTTTGAAGCCATCCAAAGTCAATTGGGTGCCGCTGCGGCAGGCGGCAGCGCAGGTACTGCAATAGCAGGCAAGGCAGCTCAATGGGGCATAGCTAAGATTATTGTGGGTTCAGTAGCTGCCATAGCGGTAGCTACTACTATATATGTGACCTCTACAAATTCAACAAGCGAAGCAACTGCACCATCCTCAATTCCTGCAACAGAAAATACTACCGCTTCGGGTTCAGCTAACGAAACCCCAAATACCACAGAGATAGTATCTCCATCTGAAACTTCTGTCTCAAACATCGCAGAAGGTAATAGCTCGCCACATACCACAACAGGTAGTGATAACGGGCGCACTGCAACAGGCACCTCTCAAGCCAATGGCGGAAATGCACAGCCATCGGTTTCAACAACAGTCGCGCCTTCTGATACTAAAAATGATAAAAGCTCAACACCGATTATTACCCCCAATACCGATAAGGTAATGGTACCCATGTACGTTTCTTCGGCTAAGGCTTGCCCTAATGAAACAGTTACCATAACCATTGCCGATGATTTATCAAAAAGTACTTACAAAGTTAATTTTGGCGACGGGGTAACAGCCACAACCGTTTTAGGCAAATCAATTACTCATAAATATGCAGCGACAGGTACGTATAAAATTACTGCCGTTGATATGAAGGGGCTAAAAATGGCCGAGCAAACATTGGTTATACATGGTGTAAAAACCCGGTTTACGATTGAAAATACTGATAAAGCCACCTTTAAATTTAATAATACTACCGAAGGGGCATATACTTACAACTGGTTTTTTGGTGATAATGAACAAAGTACCCAATATTCACCCACACATACATATAAGAGCTTTGAGCCTAAAGAGTATAGGGTGAAGTTGGTGGCGATAGACCACATAGGTTGTGTAGATTCATTTGTAACAACGGTAAAACAAACCTATACTTATGAGGATTTGAAACCAATAGTGCCCAACGTATTCTCTCCAAACGGCGATGGTATTAACGATAAGTATGATATTGGCATCCGCAATGAGGAACTATACCACTTGGTGATTACAGACCGCAGTGGTAGCATAGTGTTTGAGAGTTTAGATAAAGATAATACTTGGGACGGGCGCAACCAATTTACAGGTGCAGAATGCCCCGCTACTGCATATAGATTGGTGTTTGTTTATAAAATTAGAGGGTTTGGCGAACAAAAGGTGAACGGTACAGTTACCATAAAACGGTAATAATTAATGCAACCCCTAAGCATATAGAAACATCTATTATATATAGTATAAATGATAAAATTATATAGTTTTGTAAATACCACAGTTTTGTAAAAAAGAAAACGGCCTATAATATGAGTAAACTTAAATTTCTATTACGAAGTACACTTGCACTGCTGCTCTTTGGGGTGGTATTTGCAAACCGGGCCAATGCCCAGTGTACCATTACTGCCAAAGCCGACGGTTGTGTGGGCGTTGGTGTTCAGTTCACGGTTTCCGGAACTGCAACAACGGGAGCAATTGACTCCATCGTGTGGACGTTTAGCAACGGATCTACACGTACGTTTGTTCCCACAACTGTTACCAACGTATGGAGTTCACCTACAGGCGGCCCTTCAGGGGTAACTGTTACCATTTACAAAGGTGGCAGCACTACGGCAGCTTGTGTTGCTACATACAACGTTACCATTCACGCAAACCCTGTGGCTGATTTTAACAATCTATCGCCATCACCACAGTGTTTTAATGGAAACTGTTTCAACTTTCAGGATGTGAGCCAAAAGCCAAGCGGAAACCCCATTGTATGGCGTGAATTTGTGTTTGGTGATGGAGGTAAGCAAATTGATAGCCCCTCTATTCCGGGTATAATAGGCTGTTACCGTTACGTTCCCCCAACTCCTGCGGGCGGTAATTTCACCCCACAAATGACCATCAGGGATAGCAAAGGTTGTATTTCTTTTGTTGAGAAGCAGGCATTAATTTCTATTAAGCCTGATATAGGAGCGAATTTTACTACTCCTAACCCAAAACAATGTTTGTTTACACCTACTAACTTTACCAATACATCATTAGTAACCCAAGCAAATACTAAAAAGTTTATATGGGATTTTGGCGATGGTACTATTGATAGCAGCCAAACCCGATGGACAGGTTTTGTACATACTTATACCAAAAATGGTTGTTTTAATGCCCAATTGATTATTGAAGCATTAGACGGTTGTAAAGACACTGTTAAAAAACAAGCTGCTTGTAACGTGGCCCCTATTTTGGATGTAAGCGTAGCTAACGGTGATATTCAATGTGCTACCGGACAACAATTTGTGTTTAGCCACCCTGCAATCCAAGGAGCCTCTTTCCTTTGGAACTTTGATGACCCTCCAACAGGTCCTTTGAACTTTGATAACAAAAACTGGACAACTACTCACAACTTCTCAAGCACAGGTCCTTTTGATGTAAGGTTTACTTTGTTCACTCAAGGTCCTGCTTGCCAGTTTGATACCGTTTACCGTGTTCACGTAAAAGGTCCTTTGGCCGGTATCGAAACCAAACCTGCTCCTGTTATTCCTCCATCACAACGCTACCAATGTAAAATCACTGATACTGTATATTTCCCTAATATCTCTTCATACTATTTGAACGATGATTCAGCATTCAATGATTTTTACTATACAGTTGGCGGTGGTGGTATATTCCAGTTCATTACATTAACTACTGCACACATCGACTTTGATACTATTGTTTTGGGAACCCCAAGAACCTTTACTACCAGAACCGGACGTAAGGTGTATATTAATGGTGATACCGTTGCAGTTAACAATGATACTTTGATTTTGCAAGGTACCTACCTTGTAAAAGGTACTGATATGAGTGATAGGGATGCGTTCTTCTCTAAGAATAGTCATACCACACGTATTTGGGATTTTGCAGATGCTGTGGCACCTCAGTGTACAACTGACTCAAGGCCTATTTATCCTAAGAGTGCTGCAAACGGTAACTTACACTGGCCTACTTCACCTGCTCCGGCATGGACGTATGATGCAAACGGTAAATGGTACAACTGTAACTTTAACCGTGATTCATTACCTAAGCACTGGTACACTCCCGGACAAGAACGTTGCTACCAAGTTCGTTTGATTTTGGAAGATACAAGTAAACCCGACCCCAATATTCAAACACTTACTTCTACTCATAACGACCCAAGCTGCCAATCAGAAGCTACAGTTAACCTTGCTTTACAAGGCCCTGATGCAAGCGGCTTGCGTATGAAAAAAGATCCTTGCTACGGTAGCCCTAACGTATATGGTATAGAATTCTTCTTTGACAGGACAGGCCCTGCTTGTGACCGTCAAATGTTCTGGATTCACCTTGACTCAACTGCTGACAGGGTAGATAATACTCCTAATGTGTTTGACAAATGGATTCCACAAACAGGTACTGTAGTTGACCGTATGTTTACTCCTTGGCCAATGGCTACTATGGGCTTACCTCCTAACGTAGGAAGTATTTACTGGCAATATTCTGCTCAAGGTGGTTACCCTTCAAAAATTGCTGATAAATCAGGTTGGGTAACTGTTGGTTTGCGTATTCAAAATGGTATTGACCCTACAACCGGTCAGCCTTGTATCGACGAAAAATGGTATCACAAAGCATACCGTTATATCCAAGCAGAGCCTGACTACAAATTCTACAGTTTGAACAAACCTGATAGCTTGTACACTTTCGAAAGGTTGTGTTCTCCTAATGATATATATGTAAAACGTAACAAACTTGCTATATCATTGCTTGGTGGTTTAACCGATTCAACATATGCCAGCGATAGCGTGGGTGTTGATTCATGGTCATGGAGCAATACAGCAGCACCTATTACAGGTGGTTACTTAGAGTCAGGTGCGTTAGTAGATAGCTTCCACAGGTATATGTGTGATTCATTATCTAACTATTGCTACTCTTATGTAATGCGTTATGAGTTTAAAGCTGATGGTAGCGTTGTATTGTTAGACTCTGTGGTTACCCGTGTTTGGGATAGGATAACTAAACAAACTATCTCGGTTACACCGATGGACTCTATTCCTGATGTAATCAAGAAAATCCGTATCAACTCACCCGGCCGTTATGATGTAAGGCACGCACTTATTACTTGTCAATCAGAAGAACGATTAGTGGATGGTGCAATGAAACGCGTTAAAACCTGTTGCGATAACCCATATTTTGAAGCAAGCCACATTGCTGTATTGGGTTTCTTTAGCAACTTGAACCTTGACGACTCAATAGTTTGCCGTAACAAAGAGATTCAATTCTTCGACTCGGCTAGGTATTATTTAGAAGATGACATACCCGTTTATCCATACATTTTGGATGGATATGATTTCTGGGATAATCCATTAGTGTACAAAGATGGCTCTAACCGTCCACGTCCACGTCCATTCCCTGCTGATTATGAAAAATTGCGTTGGGACTTTGGTGATGGTTCAGGTTGGAACTCTTCAGTACCCGATAACCCACTACGTGCTTTCCCAGAACCCGGTATCTACACTGTTAAACTTGAAATGAGCGATAGTATCGGTTGTAAGCAAGTTGAGACAAGGAACGTATCCATCACAGGTGTTTCAGCTAACTTTACTTATAACAGGAAACTAACCAACTGCCGTCCTACTGTTGACTTTGTGGATACGTCACTAATGCTTGACCCTTGCCGTTTGGTAAAAAATGTAAACTGTGATGATATTATCAGCTGGGAATGGAACTTTGGTGATAACAAACCAAACAACCAAAGTATCTCTATCTTGAGGCATCCATCTAAAATATACACCTCATTTGGTGATTTTGATGTAACCTTGGTGGTAACTACCAGATTGGGATGTAAAGATTCTATTAAACGTACAATCTCGTTAGAAGGTCCTCGCCCAAGGTTTGAGTTTGCCGCTGATTCAGTAGGTTGCCGTCCGTTCACAGTAGAATTGCGTAACACCAGTATCAACCCAAGCCCTAACGCTAACTGGATTTGGTACTTTGGTGATGGTAAATTCTTGAACGACAATACAGGTAAAGACGTAACTCACACTTATGATACTGCCGGTACTTTTGAAATTATCCTTTACCAAGAAGACCAAACTCCGCTTGGTGCAGGTAACTGTAATGCAATTTTCCCTGATACTAACCAAACTAACGGTAACTACCGCAAGTTCTTAGTAAGGGTATTGCCTTCACGTAAAACAGCATTCACAGTATCTGATAGTATTGTGTGTGTAAACGATTCAGTAACCTTTACCAGCAGTTCAGATACCATTTACTCTGACTATGTTTGGGTAACCGGTATTATAGGGGATACAATTAAGAAAACTAAAGCAAACGGTGGAGATGTAGCCGGTAAGCGTTATACTTCTCCAGGAACATATTATGTACAGTTAAGACCTACTTATACACCTCCGGTAGGCGAGCCTGCTTGTCCTACTTCGGCTGTTCGTAAAATTGTTGTACGTGATGTTGAAGCTAAGTTTGCTTGTGATACAGCTAACATACCTGTGATGAAGTTTATCAACCAGTCTCGTAATGCTGCTAAAATTTGGTGGGATTTCGGTACAGGCGATGGATATGAAGACGGTAATGCAATGCCTGATTATCCAAATGCTAACTACAATTATGGTGAGAACAAAGGTTTCTATACTGTATTACTTGCTGTAGAAAGCCCAGAAGGCTGCTTAGATACTGCATACTGCCAGTTTGTATATGATTACAAAGTGGGTATCAATCCTCCAAACATCTTTACCCCCGGTGACGGTAACACCCTAAACGATTTCTTCGACGTAAGGATTGAAAATGAAGAAGCGTATGTATTAGGTATCTACAACCGTTGGGGAGAGAAAGTGTTTGAAGCTGAGAAGAAAGATGCAATGTGGGATGGTAAACACATGGCCACAGGCTCAGATTGCCCTCCCGGTGTGTACTTTGTAGTAATTAACTACAGGTTGCGCGGTCAAAGTGATAAAACTTATCGTGGAACACTTACCTTGAAGCGTCAATAAAAGTCGCCAAGGCTATAAATAAAAAATGCCCCGCCGTTATCGGCGGGGCATTTTTTATTTATAAAGACAAAAAAAAATTAGGATGTGGCTTGAGCAAAGAAGCTCTTTAGCCAATCATTCACTGAGCAGTCAATTACCATGTGCACACGGTCTGTTGAACCGCCGTTTTTAAGGCTATGTATTAAATTAAAATTTAAATACCAACATTCGCCTTCTTGCAAAACGACACGTTTTTTATCAAGGTAAAACTCCATTTGCGGGTTGGTAGTAATCGGGATGTGTAAGCGTAACTCAACATCATCAAGCGATAGATTATAATCGGTGTGCTCCTTAATAATAGCACCGGGTTTCAGGCGCATTAACCGCACAGTATTTTTTTGGCACTTTAGGCTATCTAATACTTCTTTAAAATAGGAACATTTTGCCATGTGTTCGGTATCGGCCATCTTGTCGGTAACCTCATACGGAGAAAATATTTTATACTTATTTCCTTCATCGGCTCTTAAGGCTATTATATCCCAATCGCCTTCGTAGTGACTTTTGTTATAATGCGCTATCCAATCGTCTTCCCTGAATTTTTTTAGATCAGCTTGCAGTTTTTCAATATCAAACTGGAAGGGTAGTTTTAATGTTGCAATCATAAGGTTTTAATGGTTAGGCTTCGGCCCACATACGTATTAAGTTGCTGTGGGTTTGTAGCAATTGGTTAGCTTCAGCCGAATTAGGGTTGTTTTTGCTAATTGATTTATGAACGTTGTACAATTCAAACAACGTTTGACGTTGGTCAGCGTCGCGGATGTAACTTTGTATCCAAGTTACCGCTACTTGACGCATTCCTTTGGTTACTTCTTTCACACAATGTACTTGGGTACACGGATAAACAATAGCGTCTCCTTTGGCAAGTTTATAGGTAAATTCACCTGTTGGCGACAGTACTACCAACTCACCACCTTCATATGTATCAGGTTCACTTAAAAAAATGGTCATTGCAATATCACCCCTCATGCTGGGATAAGCACCCATAAGCGGACTGTCAACGTGCCAGCCGTAACTCATTCCTGACCTGTAACGACTTACTAATGGTGGGAAGATATGACGGGGAAATATAGCAGCCTGAAATATGGGGCTACGATTCATCGCGTCAACAATATGTTGTTGTATGAGTGGTAACGTTTGTTGGTTTCTTACATCAATTTGTGTGTTGTTTTTTACCTCTTTGGCAGCTGCGGTTGCCGTTAGCTTACCATCAACAAAATCCGAGCGGGAAATCAACTCATCAATTGCAGGCAGTCTATCAGCGGGGATAAGCTGTGGAATGTGCAGGTATAAAGCGGGGTAACTTGTTTGTTCTTGCATAGTACTATATATATTAAACAGTCCAATTTATCATTGCGGGAAAGGGTGCTACCCCTTTTTCTGTAGCTAATTTCGGTTCAAACGAGAGTCCCTTCCATTGTAATATAGGTACTCCAAGATAGCGGCCTTCAGAAAAATTTTCAATCAAAGAATCTGCTGAACCCTTATAGCCATCAGTATGAAACAAAACTTCAGGAGCAAGCTCAAGATATTTCAGTGCTGCCCAGCTCCATGCAATAGCTCCCATTTCTTCACCACCTTGCATCATCTCGTCATACACCACAGTATCTGTTAATGTTTTTCTTATCTCAGATGAAACTATGGCTAAATGGCCGGCTTCATGCAATATATCCCCCGGAGACAGCATTTTGTCTTCATCAACAAGAATACTTCCCTCAACAATCCTGATGCCCGGCAAAAAAGTCTTTGCTTCTATTTTGGCGGGAAGCACTTCTATCCCTATGCCCCATAAAAAATCACTTATTTTATTGGTGATAGGATTTTTAAATACCGGGGTTGTTTTTGTATTCATTTGACTTACCAATAATAATATTTTCAAAAATTAAATAATCGAGAGGAGATTCTATAAAAAAATCAAGTGCTTGTTGCGGGGTCTCAATAATAGGCATACCCCTGCGGTTAAGTGATGTGTTTAATAACATTGGCAACCCCGTAGCTTTTTTAAACTCATGTAATAAATTGTAGAAATTTTTATTGTTTTCCGCTGAGACCGTTTGCACCCTTGCCGTTCCGTTAAGGTGTACAACATTTTCCAGAGGTTCCTTCCATTCAGGTTTCACGGGGTTAACCAGTATCATATAAGGCGAATTCCAGTCATATTCAAAGTAGTCAGTACAGTGTTCCCGCATTACCGCAGGTGCAAAAGGTCTAAAATCCTCCCTAAGTTTAATGTATTTATTAATGTAATCTTTAACACCTTTTTTCCTGGGGTCGGCAAGTATGCTTCTATAGCCCAATGCGCGCGGGCCAAATTCACAACCATCATTAAACCATGCTATAATATTTCCTTCCGATAAAAGTTTAGCCGTAATGTTTATCCAGTCAGTAGTTTTTTGAACGGATAGATTTTCAGGAAACGAAATATGGGGTACAGTATATTTTTTTCCAAAATTTGAAGCCCCTGTGTGTTTAATCCGTTCTTTTTTCAATATCTCCAGCCAGCCGTAATAGGCACATCCTATTGCAATGCCGTTATCTCCCGCAGCAGGCTGTATGTATAGGTTCTCAATACTGGTTTCAGCCAATATCCTATGATTTGCAACCGCATTAAGTGCAACCCCTCCCGCATAACACCAGTTAGGTGTTGCGTTTTTACTTTGTTGGTAATTAAATAGGTATAGTAAAGCTCTTTCAGTTTCATCTTGCAACCAACGCGCAATATTTGCATAATGCTGAAAATTGGTTTTAAAGTTTTCATACGAATGTGACGGGTGTTTTAGTTCACTCAACCAATTAAGAGTATTAAATACTCTTCCGTCTTTCAATTCAAAGATGGGCTGTTTAAAGAAATCTTTTTCTCCATACGGCGATAGCCCCATAAGTTTACCAGTATCATCTATACTGCCAAAACAATATAGGCTTGCAGCCTGATAACACCCACCGATAGAATGTATAATTGTTGGCATGTGCAACTGTTCGGGGGCTTGCATGTGGTTAAATTCAGAGAAGTCCTTATATATAGGTGTAAGTTTATTCTTTTGGTAGTTATACACACTAAACTTCTCGCACCAAAAATGGTGTGGGTTTTCTTCAATAGAAGGTAAATTGGGTATTAAGGCACCTGTCAAATCATCGCATTGAGTGAAAGGGCTACCGCTACCGTCAATCACCATAACATTACAATTATCAAAAGGCGAAGTGCCTATGGCACTATAAGCATGGGCTAAGTGGTGTGATATAGTAATGATAGGAGCTTTAAAATCACTTGTAAATGCCCTTGGTCCTCCATAATTAGTTGCTTCAAGCGTTTCTTTTTCAAAATTGGCATTTTGTACCACAAGGTCAATATCGGCAAGAGTAATGCCTTCAGCGTCTAAACAATACTCAATGGCAAGCTTATCATTATTGCCATGATGTTTAATCCGGGTAATTCGTTCTTTTTCAATGGCAACAACAATTTTGCCGTCTTTTAATAGACAAGCACTACCATCGTGTGATAAGTGAGTTCCTAAAACGTATGTATGTTTTTTGTACACAAAAAAGGTGTTTTAACGGGGGTTAAATAACTGTTTTTACAACCGTTAGTTGTTATTTTTGTGTTTAACAACTAAAAGTTGTAAGAGGCGGTGTTCTGTTTAGTTATTGCAAAAAACATTAAAATTGCAGCATTTGCAACGTTTTCTAATTGTTATTTTAAATTAATGTTAAAATAATCTTGCGGTTGATAGATATTTTTTTAAATTGCTCTACCAAAAAAATATATACTATTAATTATGGAAGGATACATTGGAGAAATCAGGATGTTTGCGGGTAATTTTGCCCCGAGAACATGGGCGTATTGTGATGGACGCACAATTGCAATAGCGTCTAACACGGCCTTATTTTCAATTTTAAGTACCGTGTATGGAGGTAATGGCACAACTACTTTTTGCTTGCCAGATTTAAAGGGCAGAACAGCCGTAGGTGCAGGAACCGGTACCGGCCTTTCTCCCTACGTATTGGGTCAAAAGGGTGGTTTAGAAACTGCTACAATGTCTGCTTTGCAGATGCCGGCTCACACACACATTATTGGGGGAAGTGTTGTTACCCAACCCGTGGCAATTCCTGCGCTTAACGATGCTGCAACAACTGCAGAGCCAAGTCCTGCCAATTTTCCGGCAATTAGCGAGGGAGCATCAATTTATGCAACCACACCTACTTTGGGTGCATATATGGGTGCTATTAGTGTAACACAATCAGTAACTGCCTCTTCTGTTGGTGCAGTTGGGGGCGGTCAGCCTTTCTCAATACAACCCCCTATAACGGTAACAAACTACATTATTTGTATGTACGGTATTTATCCGTCAAGGGACTAATTTTTACTATTTATTCATACTATAAAAGATATATAGAAATGGAAGGAACAATGGCAGAAATCCGCTTATTTGCGGGAAATTTTTCACCCAAATCATGGGCATATTGCAATGGTCAATTGCTTGCCATAGCAACAAATACGGCATTATTTTCACTGTTGGGAACTACTTATGGTGGAGATGGTCGCACTACATTCGGTTTACCTGATTTTAGGGGGCGCCACCCTCTTAGTACCGGACAAGGTGGAGGTTTACCTAATTATACGCTTGGCGAGGTGACAGGGAGACAATCGACTACATTAACATTGAGTAATTTACCGAACCATACTCACGCATTAACAGGAACTCCAGTAATCACTGTTAACCAACCTTGTAATACAGGCTTGGGAGAAACTGGTGAACCGGATGGATTATACCCTGCTACCCCAAGTGCAGGTGAAATGTATGGAACAACATCGGATGATACGATGAAATCGTATAATTTAGCTCCTGTATCAAATTTGGTAGCAGGCGTTAGCGGGTCATCACAACCTGTTGCGTTGGGGTCTCCATATTTGGGAATCAATTATATCATTTGTATGTACGGTATTTTTCCAAGCCGTGATTAACACAATTTTTATTATTTACTTAACAATTTTAAAACAACATTTATGGAAGGATATATTGGCGAAGTAAGGCTGTTTGCAGGCAATTTTGCCCCAAGGGCATGGATGTTCTGTCAAGGTCAGCAAATGTCTATTTCTGAGTGGACGGTAGTTTATGCAATTATTGGAACCATGTATGGTGGTGACGGTGTTCAGTCATTTTTATTACCCGACCTAAGAGGCCGTAGGGCTGTTCACTCGGGTAACAGTGCAGGTCCCGGTTTGCAAGAAATTTATACAGGCGAAGTTGGAGGTAGTGAGCAAACTACCATAACATCATCTCAAATGCCTGCACATAACCACCCTATTAGTATAACCATGACGGCTACAGCATCATTAGGTTATCTTAATGATAGTGGTGTTACAGGGGCTACCCCCCAAAACAATTTTTTTGCAATTGCATCAGAAAATTTTTACGCAATTAACCCTGATACAACGTTAGCTCCGGCTAGTGTTTTTACTAATGTATCCGGTATGCATCTGTCGGGTGCTGGTTCGTCGCAGCCAATACCCATGATAACTCCTTATTTGGCACTTAATTATATTATTTGTGTTGAAGGTATATTCCCTTCACGCAACTAAAATATTGTTAATAACAATTTTTAGCCCAAACCGTAATGGTTTGGGCTTTTTTTTTATTTTCACGCACAAAAAAGTATGAGTATTACAATAGGGATATTAATTCCACGATCAGATATTTTTCCGGTACTTCCGCAACACATTGTTAAAGGGATAAAACTGGCATTTGAAAATGCAGGCATTGAAGCACAGTTTGTAATTTGTGATATAGGTAAAGGTGTGGTGCCCGATGTGGTTATGGCAAAAGCTAATGAACTGATAATGCAAGACGTTGATATTACAATTGCTTATGCAGGGAAAAAAGTGTTGGATAGTTTGAAATCATTATTTAAAAGTTCTCAAAAGCCATTAATGCTTATGGGCATGGGACCGAACATTAGCCGTGAAGAAGAGTACGGAGAGGTGCCATACATAGCTTCTAACTCATTTGATAGTTGGCAGGCAAGTTATTTTTTGGGTGAGTATGCTGCAAAAAACATCGGAAAAAGTGCAATAGCATCAATAGGCTTATTTGAAGGTGGTTATCAGTTTTTGCCTGTATTTAATGAAGCTGTTGAAAGAAACGGAGGTTTGGTAGTAGGCACACACATTACAAAGCAACTTGCTGAGGCTGACTTTACTGTTGAATTGCGTAACATAATAGAGACACACCCGGCAGATTATTTGGTAGAGTTCTATAGCGGTATTGACAGTCCAAAATTTTACGAGTTGTGTATTAAAAATGGTATCAGTAAAGAGTTGCCAATAATTACAACAAGTTTAGGGGTTGAACCTTTTGCAGGATACGATAGAAGATTTGTACACGGGCTTAGCTGGCAACCGTTTATTAAAAATGCCGTGAATGAACAAATGATAACAAGTTTTACCAATAAGCACAATGAAGTTCCTAGTGCTTATGTGGCGGTGGCTTATGAAACGGCTTTATGGGTAATTGAGGGGGTTAAGGCTTGTGGTGATAAGTTTAATACAGCTACTTATTGCGATGCTATTTCAATAGCAAACTTTCTAAGTCCTCGGGGTAATTTTACCGTAAACAAAGAGTTGAACAGCAATGTATCATTCCCTGTAATTATTGTGGATAGTGAAACAATATCAAACCACACTTTTTCAACTGAGTTTGAGAAAGAACTTGTACAGTCGTTCAGTACCCGTATTCAGGCAGGTTGGTTTAATCCATATCCGTGTGCGTAATAAATGAAGATAGGTATTTTATGTAATAGTGTATTGCCGCTTCCCGCCATACAAATGCTGGCTACTAACGGATTGGTGGCAGATGTGTGTATGCCTGCTGAGGATAATCCCGATACACCTGAAATCATAGGCTTTTTTTCAGCCATGCGTTTGACGGTAACTAAATTGCATAGAAACGGTTTAGAGGATTCTTTAAAGAAGTGGATAAACAAATACAAGCCCGATGTAGTATTTGTAATGACGTTTCCATGGAAAATACCTGCTAAAGTTCTGGCACTACCCAAACTGGGTTTTTTCAACTTCCATTATGCTTTGCTGCCAAAATACAGGGGAGCAAGCCCTGTGTTTTGGCAATTACGTAATGGTGAACCTTATGGAGGGTTAACAATTCACAAGATGGACGAGGGGTTTGATACCGGACCTGTTGCTCATATTCATAAAATAGCAATACACAAAGGCGAAACATACGGTATTCATAATAAAAGACTATCGTGGGAAACGATACAAGGCGTTGGTACATTTGTACAAACATTGATGTTGCTTGGAAATGCGATACCCCTAACCCCGCAAAACAACAACGAGGCCATGTATTTTAACAGGCCTGTAGCCAAAGACCTGGCTATTGATTGGAGCACAATGAGCGCCCAGCAAATACAAAACTTAGTGAATGCATGCAATCCCTGGAATAAGGGTGCGTTTACCAAATGGCAAAATTTTGTATTTAAAATCATACAGGTTTCAATAAAAGAACATTTAAATGTTTATAACCAACAATTAATTACAGGTGCAGTAATTAATTGTTCTGAAAAAAAGACAATAGACATTATTGCAGTTGATAATAACGTAGTAAGTATTGAGGTTATTTCGGTTGATGAGGGTATTTTTACCGCAGATTTCTTAGTCAATGCAGGGCTTAAGAAAAATATGGTACTTGTGGACTTATAAATAAACCAGAAATAAATAAATGCTTATGAATTTTATTAATTGTTATCAGGGGAGACGTGTGCTTAATGCAAAGCCGTTTTTTCTCTTATTATTAGTTGTTTTTTTTCTCGCTTTTTCAACGCGAAAAACAAAAGCACAAACTACACTCAGTGTGGGTGATGTCGCTTTTACGGCATTCAACTCTGAATCAAGTGCAAACGACACGTTTGCCATTATGTTGCTTACCGGTATCACTACAGGTACAAAAATTGTTTTTACAGATGGGTGCTGGACGGACGTTCCCGGGTATTTTCAGCTTAATGCTGCTCGTTCTGAGTTTTTATTTGAATGGGAGGCGACGAGTTCAATGAGTGCGTTTACCCAAATTAAATTTTGGGGTGCCAATACCACAGTAACAAAGACAACGGTTGGTTTTTCAGCCGGTAAGGTAAATTTTGGTACAGCACTGTCTTTACCTATTTCAGGGGATCAAATATTTGCTTTTCAGGGAATTTCCTCTATTGATACGACTACGAACCATCGAGTTACACCTACAACTGTTCTTGCCGGTATCCACATGAATGTTTCAACCGGCGTAACAACCGGTACTTCAAATTGGGATGGTGGGTGTTCATCAACAAGCTTAACAGATTCAGAACTTCCCGATGCGTTAACTAATGGAACCAATGCAATTTGGGTGTATGCAGCAGGGCCAACAGAGCATGATAATGCCCGTTATAATTGTACCAATTCAATAGGAACAGCCGCAACAGTTAGAGCTGCGATAAATAATCTATCTAATTGGGCTACTGATGATGCAACGCCATACAGCCCTGCTACCTGTACTCCGCCAACCAACACCACATGGAACGGTAGTACTTGGAGTAATGGCAGCCCCAGCTCTTCTTTCGATGCTATCATAGCAAGCAGTACCACTCCCGGTGCATTTACCTGCGAAGATTTAACGATTAATAATGGATTTACCCTTACTTTGGGTAGTGGAGTTACGGCTACAATACATGGTGATGTTACCAATAGCGGCAACGGTACCAGTGGTGTAGGAACGCTACGCTTTGCTAAAACAGGAGCACAGGCACTTAATGGTACTGCGTTTACCCATAGCGGGCCAGTGGAAATAGCGACAGGAGCTACCCTTACCACCAATAGTAAACTTACTATGGCCAACAATGCTTCTTTAATGCACGGCACAAATACATCTAATGGTGGCGGTTCAGTATCAGGTAGTATTACTTTCGAAAAAACAATAGGTAGTACCACCAAAGGCTGGCGTATGTTCGGGTTACCGGTAGATGGGTTAGTTGACAACTTTGAATCAGGTCTTAATACTTTGTGCAGCAATCATAGCACGTCTGGCGAGCGTAATGTTTATTATTACAACGCAGCATCAAGTGGTACGCCACAGGGTACCGGCTTCACTGCGATTGGTTGGACGCAGGCAAACAACAGCAGCGACGATGAAAACAAGGCATATTCAATTTATTTAGACAATACTAGTCATGGTGCTTGGAATTTTGGTTCAACCGTTTCCGTTAGCGGAACCCCCAACGACGGTACTAAAACTTTTAGCTTGGAATACACACATGATCCTGCATCTTCTTCAACTGCAACGACCACAAAAGGTTGGAATATGATACCTAATTACTTGCCCAGTATATTAGGCGTGTATAATCTTATAAATGACGGTAACTTTGGTACTACGTATAAAGCGGTGCACGTGTGGGATCAAGGTGCAGGCCAAATGAAAGCAATGAACCAATCCAGCCTTAATAACTATAATACCAGTGGAGGTAGTATATACTCTACCATACGCCAAATTCCAATGTTCACAGGTTTTTGGGTTAAAGCGACAGGTGCGTCACAGTCTATCCAGTTGAAAAACTCAATGCGTATTACACGCACCGACTCTTTACCAGCTAACACGTTCTTTAAAAAAGAGTTTGATGTTTTCAGGGTTACTGTGAAAGACGCTGACGGAAAATTTGACCAATTTTCAGTGTGCTTTGATGACGAAGCTACCGATGGTATGGATAATACCATGGATATCTACAAATTCAAATCATTTAGCGATGAAGTGCCTACTTTATACACTACTGTTGATGGTGAGGAGATGAGCTTGAATGCGGTGCCTATGAAAACTTCATACAGTATGCCTTTGTTCATGGAATCGTTTAAAGACGGTAAGGAATATACCTTTAATCCTGAAGTTCAAGAATACAGGGACTTGTTTGACGTAGAACTTGTAGATAATAAAACAGGTGCTAAAACCCAGTTGTTGGATAAGAACTATACCTTTAAACACGATGCTTCGTATAAAGGTGCCCGTTTTACACTAAACTTTAACAAAAAATCTACTACCAGCGTTGATGAGTTATTTAATCCCGAAAAAATGTATGCTTATACAAACGAGGGTGGAATAAACGTAGTATATAGCAACAGAAACACTGCTACAACAGCAACTGTAGAAATATACAATATTATGGGGCAAAAATTGTTTAGCACACAAACAGCTGCCGGTGTTGAAACCATTACTTATCAACCCGCAGCTACTGCTCAAACCAACGTTTATGTTGTAAACGTTACCTCAAACGGAAAAACAAAAACTATTAAAGTGGTTTATTAATAGTTCATAAGCAGCACCTCGTGTGTGTGAACCCCGCCTCATCGGCGGGGTTTTTGCTTTTATGGAGTTTTCGTAATCATCGGAAATAATTTTATAAAGGGATTATTTGCAGGCTAAGTTTTTTGCATATTTTTACAAAAACAATTATCAATTATTATGGCCACTATCACAGGAATAGATGTTTCTAAATATCAGTTTGATATTGATTGGACTAAAATTCAACAACCCATTACACCGTTTGATCCGTCTGCAATCGTTTTTGCCTATATAAAGGCAACAGAAGGGGTGGGATATATCGACCCAAATGCACAAAGTAATGCTACCGGAGCAAAAGGCGCAGGGCTTAAAATTGGATACTACCATTTTGCCACATTAAATAACGCTGCAAATCCGGTGGCTGATGCACAAAGCGAAGCGCAGGCATTTTTAGCAGCAATGGCTAAATTACCCGCTCACGATTTACCTCCGGTGCTGGATATTGAAAAAAACGTATCAAACCTTACCAAACAACAGGTGTTGGATTGGATACACAGTTTTTATGCTGAATTGGAAAAAAACGGGGTGAATAAATATATCATATACAGCTATAAATACTTTTTAGACCCGTATTTGCCCCCTAATCACGGATTGGGTAACATACCCCTATGGTTGGCTAATTACAGCAAGGTAACCACACCGCCGCTGCCCATTGGCTGGAATAGCTATGCAATTTGGCAATACCGTAGCGACGGACAGTTTACCGGGAAAAGCGGGAAACCTGTTCCTTGTGATGTTAATAAAGGAAATGACGGTTTTTGGTTGTAGCCTGATATTCCGGCTGAATTTGTTTCAGAACCACATCCCGAGTCATGTTGAGCTTGTCTCGGGATGTTTTGTGGATTACTAAAATCCAAAAATGCTTTGTGCATTTTGGGTAGTGATTTCAGCAATTCTTTCTACAGGTATATCCTTGATTTCTGAAAGCTTTTGGGCAATGTACTGCACATAACTGCTTTCATTGCGCTTACCACGAAAAGGCATGGGAGCTAAATAAGGTGAGTCGGTTTCAAACACAATGTGTCTAAGGTCAATATCTTTTAAAATCACACCTAAATCGGAGTTTTTAAAAGTAAGCACCCCGCCGATACCTAAATGGAAGCCCAAATTAATGATTTTTTGTGCTTGTTCAGGCGTTCCCACAAAGCAATGAAACACACCCCTTGCACCTTTTAATTCGGGCAAGTTAAGAAGTTCAATCGCTTCGTCTGTAGCTTCTCGGGTATGGATGGACAAGGGCAGGTTTAACTCGATAGCCCATTTTACCTGCTGAATAAAAGCGGTTTTTTGTTCTTCAAAAAACGTTTTGTCCCAATAAAGGTCAAGCCCCATTTCACCTACACCGTAGTATTTGTAGTTGCTAAAAAGCTCCTTTTCTACCAGTTCCAGTTCGTTCTTATAGTCTTCTTTCACACTACACGGGTGCAAACCCATCATAGGAAAACAATTCGCAGGATAGCTCTCAACAAGAGCTTTCATCACTTCCAAACTACCGCTGTCAATATTCGGAAGTAATATTTTAGTTACCCCTGCATCAAGTGCCCGTTGCAGCATGGCATTCCTGTCTTCATCAAATTCTTTTGCATACAAGTGAGTATGCGTGTCGCACAATACCATTACCAGCTAAGTTTTTCTTTGTTTAAAAACGATTGTATGCCCCGTTTACAATCTTCCGTTGCCCGGGCATGTGCATTCATGCGGGCGGCATAATTAAGGCCTTCATCAACACTCAGGTGTTGCACATCGGCTATCATTTCTTTTACCAAAGCAATCGATTGTCCCGATGCTTCTGTACACAGTTTAGATGCAAAGTCTAACACTTCTGCGTCAATAGCCTCTTTTGAGGTTACAAAGTTGATTAAGCCAAAATTTTGTGCTTCTTGCGCCGATATAATTTTACCCGTTAGCAGCAACTCGCGGGCTTTGCCCTCGCCAATTTTACGTAACAAGAATACTTTTACAATGGCCGGAACAAATCCGATTTTCACCTCTGTATAACCAAACTTGGCTTCGGGCACACTAAAACTAATATCGCAAACAGTGGCCAACCCGCAACCGCCTGCTAAAGCATGGCCTTGTATTTTACCTATTACGGCTTTTTTGCCCTTATAAATCATACTGAACAGCTCCATCAAATGGGTGCTGTCGGCCAAGTTTTCTTCAAACGTATTGTTTTGTAATTGTTGAAGGTAGGCAAGGTCGGCACCTGCGCAAAATGCCTCGCCGTTTGCTTGCAACACAATTACCTTACAGTGCTCATCATTTTCAGCCTTTGTAAAGGCAGTTTTTATGGCGGTTACCATTTCAGCGTTCAGTGCATTGCGTTTTTCAGGACGGTTAAGGGTAATATAACCTATCCTGTCTTTGGTTTCGTATAGTACCAATGATTCGTTCATGTTCAAAATTGTATTCTATAAGCCCCGTCAAGGGCTAAGTTGTGTGTTTTCTTTGCCGTGGATTTAGGGAATGGCGATGTAATTACCAGTTCCTTAAACCGCATCAAAGAGCTTAATTTAGTGGCGTTTACTTTCGGGCCAGCTATTACAACATCCCATTGCTCTTCTTTTGAGGTCACAAAGGTATTTTCATTAGTAGCCCAAAGTACTTTTAACCCGTGCAAAGCTATATACCTGCCATCGTATATGCTAAAATTGTTTACGAGTAGGCTATCTCCATAGATAAAGTTTACTTTGCCAACATTGGCTGCAATTAAATACGGTTGAATTTTTTGCTGGTACACTGGTGATTGTTGGGTAACGGAGCTATCTGCCCAAATCCACGCCTCGTTTTTTTCGATATAACTCATTGCCTTTTGTCCGTAGGGGAGTGCATATACTGTAAACTCGTTGTTTTGACGGGTGGTGTAATTACGGTATAAACTCATTCCTGCCAAAGCAATACAACCGCTTAAACACACTACCAACGGGGTGTAGCTTTTAGTAGCGATAAAAATACCCAACGCAATAATGGTAAGATATATGAGTAACATTCCTGCAAAGCTGAGGTACAACCCGCCTGAATAGGAGAGGGGCCAGCGTTCCATTTCGATTGCGGTGGTGTTGCAAACCAGTAACAAATAATGCAAACTCTTTCCAACCCAAACACTGATAACAGGTAATGGAGATACCACAAACAAAACTATCCCTACGTACACTGCAAGTATGCTAAGTGGGACGATAATTAAATTTGACAGCAAAAAATAATTGGGAAATTGATGGAAATAAAAAATACCCAATGCAAAAGTGGCTATTTGTGCGGCTATTGAAACAGATACTAATTGCCAACAATAATCGGCAATTTTATTTTTTATGGTGACGAGGCGATATAACGGTAAATACAACAGGCCAATGCCTGCCACTGCCAAATAGGAGAGTTGGAAACCGATGTTAAATAATGCTTTTGCATCCACGCATAAAATAAACAGGGCAGATGCAGCTAATGAATTAAATAAATTAGTTTTTCTCCCGATAGTTTCACCGATTACAATAAAACTAAACATTACCGTTGCCCGCAAAAAGGAAGGAGCTAACCCCGTAAGTACAGCATATCCCCATAATATAGTTAAAATAATCAGTGTACGGAATATCCGTAGGGTTTTAGTCCGGTTAAAGAATACCAAGAGCCAACTCAGTAATAAATAAATAGCCCCTACGTGCAAACCTGATACAGCCAGCACATGGATAGTGCCTGTGCGGGCATAAGCATTAGTAAGTTCAGAGGGTACATCACCACGCTGACCCAAAATAAGTGCAGCGGCAACACCATAGGTTACACTATCGGGTAAAAATTGTTGTAATACTCCGTTAAAATATAAGCGGGCAGCATTAGCAATTGAATAAATAGGATTGGTGCTTTTTTGCCCTGTTTTTGAATATTCGCCTTGTTTTAAAAATACTTGAAAATAAATATTTTGGTTGGCCAGCCACTGCGAATAATCAAACTCATTCGGGTTTAAAGGTGGTTGTGGAGTTTGTAAATCCCCGTTGATGATTACATAATCACCATACGCAAGGGTAGCATCATAACTCTTTTTAGGAAAATATACCCAAAGTTTCCCGTTAATTGGGGTTAGGCTGTCGTTAGAGTTTCCCCATTCAGCTTGTGCAAGCGCACGGTAGGTTTTGTTTTTCTCTTCGGGATTTTCTAATAATCGGACTAATAAATGCTGTTGCTTGGGTGTATTAATTAAATGAGATTTAAAATTTTTCGGTGAATTAAAATAAATAGCAAATAGGCCTGCAAATAATAAAGTACTATTAATTACAATTCCCGGAAATGAAGATAGAGATAGTTGAGCTTGTTTATTGGGTTTGGCAACTACAAAAAATAATAATACGACTGAACAAATTAGTAATACACCAATAATTAACTCAACCGGAATTGAAAAATAATATCCCGCCAATATACCCGCAATAAAAGGAATGATTAACCGCACTATTGGGGCTCTGTGCCATTGCATTGGTAAGGACTATCGTTGTGTGTAAATATGGTCGAACGCTTTTTGCAGGGCAACAAAACACGAACACTTTTTTTGTTTTAAATCGTTCAGAAGATCTTTGAATTCTGGTTTGGTATCTATGCCGTATGTTTTTAATCCTTTCATAAACAGTTTAAGGTCTTTATTGAAATTGTATTTCGAAACATCTATCGAAACATCATCGGCGTTTGTGAATATAAATTTATCGACAGCAGGTGCTAGTGCAATTAGGTATAAATTATCGAGCTGTTTTAGAATTACACCGTGCTCATCGGATACTTTGGTAAAGGTTTCAAAAAAAGGCTGCTTTCTTTTATCTTTATCGACAACGCCAATGAAAGTATCTTTAGGCCTTTTTGCTTGAGCTTCTTGTAACTTTGTTGATACTTCTCCTATGCTTTTAGCATTTTCAACACTGTAAGCATCTCTTGAAAATAAACGGCACAGGCCATAAGTAGCACCGTCTTCAGTAAAAAACTTGCGCATCTTATTTCTCTTGCAAATGATTAATAAATCGGTCGATATTGAAGAAAATATCCGTTTTCCATTCTTGTACTTCTGCTAATTCCTCAGCACTTAAAATCTTAATTTTAGTTTGGTAGTCCTCGTAATACGTCAGCACCACATTTAGCTCATCATCTCCTAAACTGTCAATCAGTGTATTCAGCATATACGGGCTGTGCGTAGAAATAAAATACTGGTTTTCATCGTTCAGTACAATTCTGTCAGCCAACATTTTAATGTATGGGGGATAAGAGTGTACCTCCGGCTCTTCGAATAACAATACAGAATCTTTATTGGTTTCTATCGCTGCTAAGTAAAAGATAACATGGCGTAACGTATCTGCAATATTTGAATAAGGAACCTGATAAACAATCCTGTCTATTTTCTTTTGAATGATAAACTTGTTTTCCTTTTTATCTAAAACAAATTCAAGGCCTTGTTCTTCAATAAAACCGCCAACTTCATTTAGAAGTTCTTTATTATTATTTAAAACAGTAAATAAATTTTCTCCAAATGGAGGTTCAAGAAAAACCCTAAATAAACCATTATACTTCTCAAAATGTTGATAGGAATATCTCTTAACTGGATTTTTTATAATAGCATTTGATAAGTATAAGGGAGTGGATTGATTTTTGACTCCGTCTTTATAATATTGGCCAAAAAAATTATTTAAGTATAAAAATCCTGACTCTTGAACCAGACTTTTATAAGCGTTGTTCCCATTATAGTTGAAAAAAAAGTCTCTTATTATTTCTTTTGAGAGAATATCTGAATATTCAATAATTTTTCTTTTTATTCGATTATCTAATGATACATAAGTAAATAAATGGCCATCATAATCGATAGTCACGTTTGATTCTCCATATGAAGAGACAGAATTAATCATGATAGTCTCTTCAGTATTTTCATCATAAAAGAGATTAAACATGTCCGAGTAGCGTAAAATTTTATCACTCATAAAGAAGGGATTATTGTTGTTTGTGTTATACAATGCTGTCATAAGCGACATCCCTTCCAAAATATTTGACTTTCCTACGTTGGGTTTACCAATAATCACATTTACCCGTTTGGGATTAAACTTTATATGCTTTATCGACTTAAAATTTTTAATCTCAAGTTCTTTAATGTTGTTTTTCATAGTGGTATAAACAAAGATAACTATTTATGCCAAGCAATACTGCAAGGCTATTTCCTCACATTTTTTAAAAAGCGCAGGGTTAGAAAATAATTAGCACCACGCCAAATATTATTAAAAAGGGTAGTAAACAAGCCGTAGTAATTAATCATCACCCTAAAACGCTCACGTACACCTGCCCAGCGGTGTTGGGTGCTCACCCCGTCTTGCATAAATTGGGTAATTATGGTATGCACATTTTTGGCTGTTTTGCTGTTTTTTAATAAACGTATCGCCCAATCAATATCGGCAGCAATTTTATAATCTAAATTGTAAGTGGGGGTAATTTCCTTTTTGCTGATAACCGATTGGTGACAAACCACCATCCCTTGCTGAAAACTTTTCCAAGTTAAATGCTCAGGCGGGGTGAAATGACGCATACCTACAAATTGGTAGTTAGTGTCAATAATTTTAGTGTCACCGTACAAAACATCTTCACCTGTGCAATGGCTAAACGTTTTTTCAAGCGTATCAGGAGCATTCAGCAGGTCGCCTGCATTCAATGCCATTACGTAATCACCCGTAGCCATTTGCAAGCCTTTGTTCATGGCATCGTACAGCCCGTTATCGCGTTCACTTACCCAACGGGTTACCACATTGGGGTATTTTTTTATAATATCCACGGTACTGTCTTTACTGCCACCATCAACAATCACATATTCAATGTTGGGGTATGTTTGGGCGGCAATACTTTGTATGGTAGGCTCTAAGAACCGTTCGGCATTGTAGGTAACTGTGATAATGGATAGCTTGGGCTGCATACTTAGGCAAAGATATTTATTTCTTAGGTCAATGATTGGTGATGTAATAACTGGTCAATATCTACTTTATTATATAAGCCATTGTCATTTAATATGTTTGTAAGCCTGTTATTTCAGAGAGTCGGTTGAGAATAGCCTGAAATTTTTTGCGCCGTTTGTATGATGAAAATAGAAGAAGAAGTTTCTTTTTCCCATTTTTAAGTTCTAGATTGATGAAAATACAATTTTTACCTACACCTTGGCTAAAGTGTTTTACGTCGTCAATTGGATATGTAGCAATAACTATCCCGTGATAAGTACCGTAGATGACTTTGATGTAGTAGGGGGTAATTTCAGCTTCATAAATAACTTTCTGGCTAAATACTAAACATAACACCATAAAAGCAGCAGCAAAATACAGGTATCCCCATTTTAAGGAAACTGTATCTATTGTGCTAATTATTATATAAAAATGAAACGATACGCAAATTATTGGGAACAATCGGTATAAAATAAACAATAATACTCGTCGTAGTTTAGTTTGTTTAAGGTGTAGTTTTTGGACGCTATCTTCTAATACTTTGTAGGGCTTGTATATATTCACTCATGCAAAGATACCCCAAATTTAGGGGTTGTTTATTGTGATGGAATTAAAGCCAATAACGCATTTACTGTTTAGTCTCCAATCCTGTGATGCTACTTACACGCCTTGCAATTTCTTCGTGTCGCTTAGTATCCATAAACAAAATTGGGATAGAAATAATGCGGTGCTTACTGCCGTCTTTCAGTATAAGGTCGTAAAACATACCGCCGCCGCGTCCGCCCCTGTGTGTGTAGCGTATATAATCGGCTGCGTCTGTTGGCAATTCAGTCGTAATGTTTCCCATTAAACGGTTGTAGGTAACCGTTATTTTGTTTCGTTCAATACATACCTCATACACCACTTTTTGCTTCAACAACAAAACAATCAGCACTAAAACCAATAGAAGTAATGCACCAATGAGGGGCAAGGGTAATTCTTGACCTGCAACAACAGATACTATACCTAATAGCACTAATAAAATGAAAGGGTAAATTCTGTAAAAGATATACAGAAACACCCTGCGGTTCTTGCTTTCCGTTAGGTGCAGCCTTTCGGCAGAATCTTCAACAACCGTGTAAGGTTTAAAAATATTCACACAGCTAAAATAAGGGTTTGTTGCTTACATCTTTGCACGAGGGGTTAAACCTGCGGTGTCGGCGGGCATGAAGCCCGTCTCTATGGATGTGGTTTGTTCCGAATGGTTAAAACCATTCGGAACGTTATCTACAAAAGCCCTGAATTTTATATTCAGGGTAATTTTACCGTTCATCAATAGTTAAGATTACCCGTACCGTGCGGACTTAAGTCCGCACGGTACGGGTAATCACCATAGCCCAAGGTTTTAACCCGGTGTTATATCGGAACAGTGCCTGTTCAAATTTTCAAATCGCCAAACTCTCAAAATCGCCTAACTTCGCCCCGTGCAATTTAAAGACATCGTAGGTCAGCAGGCAGTAAAAGCCAAACTTGTTTCAGGAGTGAAAGAAGGGCGCATACCCCATGCCCAGCTATTTTTAGGTCCCGAAGGGAGTGGTAATTTACCCTTAGCACTTGCCTATGCCCAATACATAGCCTGTGCCAACCGTGCTGAGGATGACAGTTGCGGCACTTGCCCCAACTGTGTTAAATACAGCAAGATTATACACCCCGATTTGCATTTTACTTTTCCTACAGTGGGGTCGAAAGAAATTTCTGACAATTTTATGGAAGAGTGGCGTGCCACCTTTTTGGGCAATCCCTACCTGAATGTGTTTGATTGGCTGATGGCATTGGAGGCCGAAAACAAACAGGGAAATATAACGGTGGATGAGTGCCGGAACATTATTAAAAAGCTATCGTTAAAGAGCTTTGAAGGAAACTTTAAGGTATTGATAATGTGGATGCCCGAATATTTGGGTAAAGAAGGTAACACCTTGCTGAAACTGATAGAAGAACCACCTCAAAAAACCTTGTTTTTGCTGGTGGCCAACAGCGATGAGCAGATACTTTCAACTATTAAATCACGCACGCAGTTGGTTAAAATACCTGCTTTGCAGCAAACTGATGTTCAAGAGGCTCTTGTGGAACGTTTTGGTGCAGAAGTGGAAGCAGCACGTGCCTCAGCGTTTTTGAGTGAGGGTAACTTGAATCTTGCCGTTCAGATGTTGAGCCAAACCGAAAACAACTTTTTCGACAGCTTCCGTAATTGGATGCTGATGTGCTACAAAAACGACATGAACGGCGTGATAGGGTGGATAGATGATGCAAGCACATTGGGTCGCGAAATGCTGAAACACTTTTTGGCATACGGCCTGCATATATTCCGTGAGTGTTTAATATACAAAAACACCGATGGTCATTTGGTGAAACTAACCGAAAAGGAACGCGATTTTGTGAGCAAGTTTGCCAATTTTTTAACCCCCGCAACTATCGAGAAAATCTCAAATACCTTTAACGACGGCATTTATCACATTGAACGGAACGCTAATGCCAAGATTACATTAATTAATATATCTTTGCTAATTAAAAATAACCTGGCGGCCAAGGCGGGGTGAGATGGATAAGAGGCAAAGAATGAATGGTGTAGCTGATTTTAACAAGCCCGGTATAGTATTTAGCATACGTTAGCAGGTATTACTGCATGGTGTTTTACACCCTGATATTTATAAAACCGGTCCCTGATGGGAATGGAATACGAATACCTGCCAAACAATCCTAAATACATTAGTAAACCTCTGTCAATCAAACAACTGCCCTATATGCCATCGGCCGCTGCATATAAAATTTTACTAAACGGAGAAGAAACGTATATGGGATGTGGTTCATGCGGAACGGGCGGGGGATGCTCGCCAAAGGGGTGCAAAAATAACGGCACCTGCAACACCGGTGGGTGTAATAAACTTAATGTGTACGATTGGTTGGGCGATATGGAACAGCCCAACGGCTATAAACCTTTT
Organism: Bacteroidia bacterium; assembly: GCA_035906255.1. Taxonomy (GTDB): domain Bacteria; phylum Bacteroidota; class Bacteroidia; order UBA8524; family UBA8524; genus SB11. The sequence goes on along the minus strand of JAMIFM010000020.1, from coordinate 101,764 downwards.
GATGTTGTAGAAGTACGCTTTAAAGGAAGCAGAAAAGAGTTTTATCGTAACGACAGTAATTTCGAACTTTTTATTGGTGACTCGATTGTGGTGCAGGCTGAAAACGGCTACGATTACGGGCACGTTTCACTAAGCGGCGAATTGGTGCGCCTACAACTTAAAAAGCACGGGGTAGATGCTGATAGTCCCAATATGTTTAAGATATACCGCCGTGCCAATGAAAAAGATACTGAGAAATACGACGAACTGAAAGCCAGAGAGGCTTATACACTTGAACGTGCAAGAACAGTTGCTCTTGAACTGAATTTGCAAATGAAACTGAGTGATATTGAGTTTCATGGCGACGGACGGAAAGTGACTTTCTTTTACACTGCTGAAGAGCGTGTGGATTTTAGGGAACTGATAAAACGCTACGCTGAGGAATTTAAAGTGCGTATTGAGATGAAGCAGATTGGCTACCGTCAGGAAGCTGCAAGGCTGGGCGGTATCGGTTCATGCGGCAGGGAATTGTGTTGTTCAACATGGCTTACTGATTTTAAACTGGTAAATACATCAGCAGCACGCTACCAAAACCTGTCTATCAATATGCTTAAACTTTCAGGGCAGTGTGGCAGGTTAAAATGCTGCCTGAACTATGAGTTAGACACTTACCTTGAAGCCTTGAGTGATTTTCCTAAAGGGGATAACGTTACCATTGAGACCGAAGTGGGGTATGCCCGTTCGCAAAAAACCGACATTTTGAAACGTCAGATGTGGTTTGTGTACGAAAATAGCACCGATTGGTTTCCTTTGGATATAAAGAAAGTAAACGAGATCATCGCATTGAACAAAGAGGGTAAGAAGGGCGAAATTTTGGTGGATACTCCCAAAGGGACTACGGCTTTGCAACGCTCAATGGACGAAGATATTATCAGCGAAAACGACCTTACCCGTTTGGATAAGGGTAATAACCGCAGGGATAATAACCGACGAAACAACAACAACCGTCGCCGCGATGATAGAGGGGGTAGGGGTAATGGTAATGGTGGTAATGGCAGCAATGTTAGCAACAATGCAAATAACGGGAATAACAACCCCCGCAATCCCACCCCTCAAAACAACAGGCCTAATAACGTGCCACGCGATAACGGTGCTGAAAGAACCGGTAATAACGAAGGAAATAATAACAACCGCAGAAGGCGTAAGAAAAAGTAAGTTTGCCGTAGTGAAAAAAACCGCAGTTATTTTAGTAGCCCTTGTGGCAATGTTGATGCAAAGTTGCAACAGCAGTTCAGTGTACGACCAAAATTTGTTTTTGCCCGAAGACGGCTGGCATTATAAAAACCGCGCGGCATTTGATATTGAAATAAACGATACCACTCATTATCACAATTTTTTTATCAACCTGCGTATTACGCCTGATTACGAATACAGCAACCTATACGTATTGGTGTATGCTAAAAGTCCTACGGGCGATAGTACCATGACAAGGCAGGAGTTGAAACTTGCTGAAACCGACGGACGCTGGACGGGTAAAGGCTCGGCAAGTATTATTACTTACCGCATTCCCATAGCTGAAAAATTTGTGCCTAAAAAAACAGGAGTATATCACTTTGAAATTGAGCAGAATATGCGTACCAATACACTTAAAGATGTGGTGAATATTGGTATGGCGGTTGAAAAAGGCGATGTAGTTTTTTAAACAAGCGAGCCTTTATATTGTTACTTTAGTATATCCTTTGGTATAAAATTAAGCAGCACCGATATGAAAGCAAACATTGGTATTTCAGAAGAAAACTTAAACAACATAGCTAAAAAGCTAAACACTTTATTAGCTGATGAGCATATTTTATACGTTAAAACCCGCAACTTTCATTGGAACGTAACCGGCCCTAATTTTAGCAGCCTGCACCTGATGTTTGAAGGGCAATACACCGCTACTGCGTTAAATATAGATTTAATTGCAGAACGTATTCGCACAGTGGGGTATCCTGCTGCGGGCAGTATGAAGGAGTTTTTGGCACTTAGCAATTTAAAAGAAGCCGAAGGCAAACACAAAGCTGATGATATGGTGCGTGGCTTGTTGGCCGACCATGAAAGTATAGCTACGTTATTACGCAGTTTTATTGAAGAATGCGATGGGTTTGGTGATGAGGCCACCGTTGATTTGCTTACAGGATTGCTGGAGCAACACGAGAAAACAGCTTGGATGCTGCGTTCATATCTTGAATAGTTTTTAGCAGATAAAAAAATATACTTTCAGTAAACAAGGTTGTAACTTTGTTGTGATACGATGGAAATAACACCCTACTTAAGCCTTTTATTATTCCAGCACGATTGTGTAATTGTGCCGGGCTTAGGTGGTTTTGTCGCCTCGTACAAAAAAACCGAGTTTAATACTCAAGGGGCATACATTAATCCTGCCCGCAAAACTATTGCCTTTAATCAAAACCTTAATACTAATGATGGGTTGCTTGCCCACCACATTGCCCAAAAAGCAAGTGTGGGGTTCAATTCGGCATTAGATAAAATAAATGCTTGGGTAAGCGGGTTGCATAGTAAGTTGCAGCAAGGTGAAACAGTTACGATTGAAGGGATTGGTTCATTGAAGCTGAACGAAGAAAAGCGCATCGTCTTTTCCCCGAACCCCGATGCAAACTTTTTGCCCGAAACGTATGGCTTAGGTAAATTATCATTAGGCAATACAGTTGCAAAACCGATAGTGGTAACTCCACCGTCAGTAAAAAGCGAAGACCCAATTTCGCCCAAAACAGTTCCTGCTTCTGAAAAAAGTAAACAACCGCAGTCTGCCCCAACCATACCGCCGCCTCGTCAAAAACGTAAGCCGTCTGTATTACGCAGGATATTTGTTGCCTTTATCATACTTATAGTGATTTCGGCATTGGCCATCCTTCAGGATTTTATGTACCACGCCAAAATCAGTACGGGCAGCATTCTTCCCCCTAACGGATTAGGCACATCTGACTCTTACCGCAAAACAGAAACCACACAGGTGCAAACTCACGAAGTGCCTGAGGCAACCCCTTTGCACTCTGAAAGTTCAGAAAAAAATACAGATGCACAACCCCGTGTAGATACTATTACTCCAAAAACCTCAAAAACCGATTCGGTTTACTATATTATTGCGGGTGCCTTTAAAAGCGAAATCAACGCCCAAGGCCTTGTAAACACCCTTGAACAAAAAGGATATGATGCTCAAATCATAAACTTGCAAGGTTCTTCGTTATACAGGGTAGGGTATGAGCAATACGTTTCGCGCAATGAGGCCGAAGCCCACCTTAACAACTTGCGCAGCCAAGAAAACAACAGCGCAGCTTGGGTGTTGGCAGTTAAACAATAATATATGCTTTTACAAATAGTACAAGACAGCGCGGCCGCTTTGACCGACGCATCAGCAGCACCCCAACAACAAGCGCAACTTGATTATTTTGAACTTGCGCTAAAAGGCGGTATCATTATGATACCCATCGTTGTTCTTTTGGTAATGGCCATTTACATCACCATAGAGCGTTGGCTTACCATTGGCAAAGCTGCCAAGGTTGACCCAAATTTTATGGCAAACGTAAAAGATATGGTGGCCAATGGTAATATAGCCGGTGCTAAAAATTTGTGCCAGCGTGCATCAACCCCCATTGCCCGTATGCTTGAAAAAGGTATCTCACGCATAGGCAAGCCTATGAAAAATATCGAGGTATCGATAGAGAACACAGGTAAACTTGAAATTTATAAACTTGAAAAAGGCCTTGCCGCACTTGCAACAGTTTCAGGTGCTGCACCCATGCTTGGTTTCTTGGGTACGGTAACAGGTATGGTTACTGCCTTTTTTGATATGGCAAAATCGGGCAACAACGTTGAAATTAACACCTTAGCAGGTGGTATTTACGAGGCTTTGGTAACCACCATTGCAGGGCTTATAGTAGGTATTTTTGCATACATAGCCTACAACTTGCTTACTGCTTCGATTGAGCGTGTAGTACATCGCATGGAAGCTGCCGCCGTTGAATTTTTAGATTTATTACAAGAACCCGCCTGATGGATTTTAAACGAAGAAGCAAAGTATCAACAGAGTTCAGCCTCGCTTCTATGAGCGATATGATATTCTTGTTGCTTATATTTTTCCTTATTACTTCCACAATGGTAAGCCCTAACGGGGTTAAAATAGTGTTGCCTAAAGCGGGAGTTCAAGCTCCCGTGAAGCAAAACGTTGTAGTGAGCGTGAAACCTGATTTAACCATTTACATTAATCAGGAACAAACCTCTATCGACCGTTTACCTTCACAACTCCAAACGGAATTAAGTGGCCAGCAAGACCCTGTAGTAGCCATAGCGGCTGATAAAACCGTACCGTACGAGCAGGTGATGGAAGTAATAAAAGTGGCTACTAAGCTAAAATACAAGATATTACTTAAAACCGATAAAGAATGATGGACGCGGTAGCAATAAGGCTTGATGAAGAAAATAAGGAAGAAAAAAGGCGCAAACTTATTAGTGCTTTAGGAACCCTTTTTATTATAGCAGGCATTTTAGCCTTATTGATATTTTTTGGGTTTAAGTTTATGGATCCACCACCACCCGAAGAGGGTGCAATGGTTGCAATGGGTGAGCCTGATGCAGGAAACTCTGACGATTACGCACAACAATCTTCTGAAGAACAACAGCAAACAGCCACCCCTACAGAAGAAAGTACTGAGACCCAAGACTATGAAGACGCTCCGCAGGAGCAAGAAACACCGCCTAAGAAACAAACCGAGCCTACCCCTGATAAAACAAAACCGAAGGACGACCCTAAGCCAAAAGTTGACCCCAGCACCTTGTTTAACCCAAGCAAAAAGGGTGACGGAACAGGCAAGGGGGGTGGCGGTAAACCCGGAAACCAAGGCCAACCTGACGGAGCAGGTGACGACCCTTTGGGTACAGGTATGGGCACCAGCGGTGACGGGACTTGGATGATGGGCAACGGACGTAAACCCGAAACCAAAATTGCAGCGTCTTGTAAATTCCCCCGCCGTGAAACTGTGGTAGTAAAAATAAAAGTTGATAATAATGGGTATGTTTCAAGTGCCGAATGCGTTTTAAAATACAAAACCTTTACAGCCACCACCGTTGAATCAACCTATTGCAACTGCGCCAAAAATGCTGCAAAAGCAGTTAAGTTTACCGCAAAAAGTGATGCACCTATTCAAGAGGGTGCAATCAAGTTCGACTTTAAGGTGCAGTAATTAACACCGTACACTCTTTTCTTTCCCGTACTATTCTCCCAAATTTGCAGCACTAAACCAAAGAGTACTGTTTTGTGATGGACTACAAGCAAACGCTTGATTATATGTATGCGCAGTTGCCTATGTTTACCCGCATTGGCGCGGCCGCCCTTAAACCCGATTTAACTAATACCCTTGCTTTGTGTGAGGCCTTGGGCAATCCCCATAAAAAATTTAAAACCATACACATTGCCGGTACTAACGGCAAGGGCTCTACCTCGCACATGCTGGCTTCGGTATTGCAGGCCGCAGGATATAAAACAGGGTTACATACATCGCCCCATTTAAAAGACTTTAGAGAGCGCACCCGCGTTAACGGGCTAATGATGCCCCAAGAATTTGTAATTGATTTTGTAGAAGACAATAAAACATTGTTTGAAACCATTAAACCTTCGTTTTTTGAAATGACAGTGGCCATGTGTTTCGATTACTTCGCTAAGCAGCAAGTGGATATTGCTATTATTGAAACAGGTTTAGGCGGTAGGTTAGATTCAACCAATATTATTCAGCCTCAGCTTTCTGTAATTACTAATATAGGGTGGGATCATACGGATTTACTGGGGGATACCCTTTCAAAAATTGCTTTTGAGAAAGCAGGTATTATAAAACCCAACACACCTGTTGTGATAGGGGAGAGCGATGCAGAAACTGCTCCCGTGTTTCTTAATAAAGCAAAAGAAGAAACTGCATCCATTGTGTTTGCCGATGTCCAAATACAGCTTCAAAACTTTGATAATACAGGAGAACTTGCCGTGTTTGATGTTTGGCAAAACAAACAACTTTTGTTTGGAGGGGTTGAGTGCGATTTAACAGGTATCTACCAAAAGAAAAACATTGCTACCGTTATAGCAACTGTTTTACAATTGCAGCAACAAGGGTGGTTAATTACTGAAACACACATACGGCAAGGGCTTGAAACCGTAAAAAGCAGTACGGGATTAATGGGGCGTTGGCAAAAACTGTCAGGAAATCCCCTAACGTATGCAGATACAGGCCATAACCTTAACGGTATTCAGGAAGTGCTGAAACAAATTAACCTTACCCCGCATAATCAACTGCACATCGTTTGGGGTATGGTAAAGGATAAAGATATTACCAAAGTGCTGGGGTTACTTCCGCAAAATGCTCGTTACTATTTCTGTAATGCACAATTACCCCGTGCACTTCCCGCCGTTGAAATGCAACAACAGGCAGCGGTTTTCGGGTTACAAGGCAATCATTATCTCACAGTGGCAGAAGCACTAAAGGCAGCCCAAACTAATGCCCAACAAGGCGATTTGGTATTTGTGGGCGGTAGCACCTTTGTGGTGGCCGAGGTGGTGTAGGTATTTACAAAAGATATAACTTGAAAAAGATGGTACTGTATTAAAAGCGGTATCATCAGCCTGAATATAAAATTCAGTTTTTTAAGAAGTGTGCCCCCGAATGGTTTTAAACCATTCGGGGGCACACCGCTCCATAAGAGGCGGGCTTTATGCCCGTCGGGGCAGCAGATGTAAACCTGTCACTTCTGCAATGTCCCTATATCACGTGGATATTCCACTAAACAATCCCCTTGCTACTGTTAACAAATAAACACACTGAAAACCGATTAGCCGTCGTTTTACTAATAAATTCGGGCAGTTTATTTTGGGCGAATTATGTTTAAGAAGGGAATAATTTTAGCAGTAGGGTTGGGTTTGTGGCTGCCGGCAGTACTTTGGGGTCAGAAAACCGCTGCGGTGAGCGACCCTGTGAATTTGTACAATCACGGATTAGAGCTGTATGACAAAGAAAAGTACGGCAGTGCCATTCAGGAGTTTGAAGAATACTTGAAGCTGACCCGCGACCGTGAGCTGGCTATTAGTGCAAAATACTATGTGGCGGTTTCATCACTATTGCTTGAGCACGATGGGGCAGAAGAACGGGTAGAGGCGTTTATTAACGCGCATCCTAACCATATTAAAACGCAACTGGCACATTTTCAGTTAGGCCGTTATTACTACAATACAGGCAAATACAATAAGGTGGTGCCTGAGTTGAAGAAAACCAACGACGAAGCATTAACTATTGATGAAAGTTTGGAGTTTCACTTTATGTTGGGCTATAGCAATTTTAAACGTGCTAAATGGGAAGATGCTATTCCTGAGTTTAAAATTACGGCCAACGACCGTACTAAATATTACTACCCCAGCCATTACTATTTAGGGTACATAGCCTTAAAAGAGAACAGGTTTAATGAAGCCCTTACCCATTTTGAGAAGGTGCAAGACTCAAAAGTATATGGGCCTGAAATACCTTTATACATTGCCATGATATACTTTGGAGGCGGACAATACAAGCAAGTGCTTGATATTACCGATACAATGAAGGGTAATGTAAACCAACGTGAAATTGGCTGGATGCGCGGGCAATGCTATTATCAGCTTGACCAATTTGATAATGCCCTGCCTTTGTTGGAAGAAAACCAACCGCCGCTTTCTAAAATGACTCCTAACGACCGTTACATTTTGGGCTATGCCTATTATGCCAATAAGAAGTACGATAAGGCTTATCAGGAGTTTACGCTCATTAACCGTACTAAAGACACTATCACCCAATATGCGTATTACAATGCAGCTGAGTGCTTTTTGCATCTCGACCGCAAAACCAATGCCCGTGATGCCTTTTTGCAGGCCTCTTTATTACCGTATAATGCAAAACTAAAAGAGCGTTCAGCATTTAATCATGCTAAACTTAGTTATGATTTAGGCTTTAACAGTGAAGCATTAACCGCCATTGGTAAGTTTATAAAAGAGTTTCCAAAATCTGAACTTATTACCGAGGCGAAAACTTTGCAGGGTGAAGTACTGCTGGTAAATAAGAATTACAAAGAAGCCATTGAGGTATTGGAAACCATCACCAAAATGAACGAACAAACCCAACGTGTATATCAGCAAATCACTTTTTACTATGCGTTACAGTTACTTGAAGATGGTTGGGGAAACTCAAACAACGCGGTTGGGTTTTTGGATAAATCAAAAAAATATCCGTTGGATGGTAAATTAAATGCCCTTGCTGATTTTTGGAAAGGGGAGATAGCCTACAATAATGGTAAATACTGGGATTGTATTAAATACACCCGCGAGTTTTTGAAATACAGTGCTGCCGATAATACCGATGTGTACGATGCGGCGCATTACAATATGGGGTATTCATACATTAAAATTGCCAACGAGGATAACAATGCTCCCGATTTGCTTACCCATTACGGCAAAGCAGCCGAAAGTTTTAAATCTTTCACTCAGTCGGTGAAATATGTAAACCAACAACAACCGCGCTATTTAGATGGAATGACCCGCTTGGCCGACTGCTATTTTGTGTTGAAAAAATACGATGATGCCTTAGAGGCTTATAACTTTATCATCACTAAATCTGCTCCCAACAGTGATTACGGACATTTTCAAAAAGGGATGATATTTGGGTTGCAGGGTAAAGACGAACTTAAAATCACTACGCTTAAGAAAGTACCCGGCCAATTCCCGAAATCAGAATTGATAGATGCAGCATTGTTCGAAATAGCAATGGTGCACCTTAATATGAGCAACTTTGCCGAGGCGGAGCGTGGCTTTGGGTATTTGTTAGGCGAAAACCCCAACGGCCCTTATGCCGTAAAATGTCGTTTGCGTTTGGGCATATTGCACTACCAGCAAAACCGCAACGATAAGGCCATTGATAATTTGAAAGTCATTATCGAGAACTACAGCAGTTATCCTGAGTATAACGAGGCATCGCAGGTATTGGAAGAAATATACCGCAGCAAAGGCCAAGTAGAGGAGTTTTTTGATTACATGGCCACCAAAGGCAAAAAACGTTATAAAGACAGCTACCGCGACAGTGCCATGTATGAAACAGCTCTTAGCCGCTATCAGGACGATAACTGCCCCGATGCGATAAAAGAATTTGCTAAATACCTGAAAGCGTTTCCGCAAGGATTGTATGCTGTGGAGGCTAACTATTACAAAGCTAATTGTGAGAATAAGCAAAAGAATTTTGATGCCGCACTTGAAGGCTATTTATATGTATTGGATAAAAAGAGGTATGAGTTCGCCGAGCCTTCTACCCGTTGGGCGGCTACTATTTATTACCTGAAAAAGGACTACGCCAATGCCTTGCCTTTGTATGAAAAACTGGAAGAACTTGCCCGCGAGAAGGATAATATGCTGGTGAGCTTGCTTGGACAAATGCGTTGCAGTTACTATTTAAACCTTGATGATAAAACCCTTGCATACAGCAAAAAACTGTTAGCATTCGAGAAAGTAACCCGCGAAGGTATTATTGAGGCTAACCTTTACTTGTTGCGTTTAAACCTTAAAAAATCACAATGGCAAGCGGCAGAAGATGCGGCCAAAGAAGTATTGAAACTTACCGATAACCAATACGGAGCTGAGGCTAAATACAGCATTGCTGTAGTTCAATACAACAAGAGTCGCCCCGCTGATGCTGAAAAGACCATTATGGAAGTGGTGAAGAACTTTGCATCGTACGATTACTGGAAGGCAAAAGCATTGTTGTTGCAAGCGGATATTCATGTGGATAGGAAAGAACTTTTCCAAGCAAGGGCGATATTAAAAAGTATTATTGATGGCTACGAAGACCAAGAAGACGGGATAGTAGAGGAAGCAAAAACCACTTTAGAGGATATTGGTGAAGAATAAGCCATACATTATATAATAGATTTAATTTGTGTCGGCAGCTTGTTTCACAAGCTGCCGACATTTTTTTATGCCATTAACGGTTGCTGAAATTTAAAACCGTTCTAAATATGTGTAAACGCCCTGTTAAATAGGTGGTTCGCAAAAACATTTCGATATGAAGTATTTAATTTTTGTCAAATGTTAGTTAAATATTGATTTTGATATAAATTTGCGCAAGCTCCAAAAATCGTGGTTATTGCTAAAAGATGTAGTAATCACAAGGGTTTTAGGCAACTTTGGTAATCGCTTATATAAAGTAATGAACCTCAGAACACTCATTAAAAAACTAACCTCGGCACTTACTGTACTCTTAGCCGTTGTATTATTCGCCCCCTCAGCATACGCTGACGGTAATGTAGAAACGGGCAAAAAATTGTTTGAAGAAAACTGTACTTCGTGCCATTTTTTTGGTAGGGACGGCCAAGGCCCAGCTCTGAAAGACGTGACCACACGCAGGCAAGAAGCATGGTTAAAACAATGGATTAAACAAGCAGATAAAATGATTGATGCTGGTGATCCTATTGGCAAACAATTAAAGGAAAAGTTTGGTGTTGTAATGACCAACTTTGAGTGGTTAACCGATGCTCAAATTGGCGATATTATTGCTTACCTGAAGACTAATCCTACTGATGGCGGGGCTGAACCAGCACCTGTTGTTGATGGCGGTAAAGAGGTTGTTACCCCCGACTCAGGTAAAGCGGAAGCCACCAGCAGCGTAAAAAGTCTAATCAACTTTTTGATAGTACTGATACTTATTGCCGTGCTTATTATTATGGGTGCTGTATTTAATGTGTTGGGACTTATCAGCCGTTATACAGGTATCCCTTTCTCAAACCCTCACAAAATCAACGCTTGGTTGATGATTGTGTTTATGGTTGTGGGCTTGGGTGCTACCTTTTGGGAATTTAAAGTTCACGGTAAATTTGCCCTGATAGATAATGCTGCTTCTGAGCACGGTGCCTCAGTTGACAGTATGTTGATGACAACCTTATACATAACAGGCTTTGTGTTTGTAGTAACACAAGTTGCCCTGTTTGTATTTGCGTTCCTATATCGTCACAAACCCGGCCGTAAGGCTCTTTTCTACCCTCACAACAACATGCTTGAGTATGTGTGGACTATTATTCCCGCAATAGCTCTTACTGTATTGGTAATTAACGGTTTCACCAAATGGTCGTCAATCACCAAAAAAGCTCCTGATAATGCTGAAACCGTTGAAGTATTTGCTTACCAATTCGGTTGGAACGTTCGCTATGCAGGTGCAGATAAAAAATTAGGCGAATTTAGCTTTAACCTTATTTCAGGTACCAACCCGCTTGGTTTGGGTGTTGAAGACCAATACACTAAATTAAAAGCTGAGGTTGACACTAACCTTAGAAAGAACGAAGACCTGTTCAGGCGTATGCATACCATACCCGACCCAACTTCTGAAGAAAAAGAAGAGATGGCTGGATTGGCGCAAAAAATACGTTTGCAAAAAGCTCACCTTTCACGTTTGGCCGCTTTGGATGGCGACAAAAAGATGTTTAACAAAACTGCCGATGATGATTTGGTGTTGAAAGAAATAGTATTGGTTAAAAACAAACCTATCCATTTTGTATTCCGCGCCCGCGATGTAATACACAGTGCGTACTCGCCTCACTTCCGTATGCAGATGAACTGCGTACCCGGTATGCCTACTACTTTCTGGTTTACTCCTACTAAAACCACTGCTGAAATGCGTGGTATTTTGGAAGATCCTAAATTTGATTACTACTTGTATTGTGCCAAAATATGCGGTGCAGCCCACTATAACATGAAGATTAAGATACGTGTGGTTGAAAACGATGCAGAATACCAAAAATGGTTGGCTGAACAAAAGCCTGCATTTGCTCCTGCTGTTGAGGCAGTGCCCGCAAGCACTCCTGCACCTGCGGATACTGATACTGCCAAAACACAAGTAATGGCTCAAGTGACCAAGTAATTTTTAGTAAAGTAATTTTTAAACGATATTAACAGTAATTAAATAATGGCCCACTCGCAAACACATACAGCACATGCCGGGCATCATGATGCCGAGCACCATCACAAAGAGACCTTCATTTCGAAGTATGTCTTTAGTATGGACCATAAAATGATCTCAAAACAATTCCTTGTTACAGGGATTATTATGGGTTTCATTGGTATGTTTATGTCCGTATTGTTCAGGCTTCAACTTGCTTGGCCTGATGAAACCTTCCCTTTCCTTGAAACCATTTTGGGTAAATGGGGTAAAGGTGGTCGTATTGACGCAGGCTTTTATATGGGCTTAGTTACCATACACGGTACCATCATGGTATTTTATGTACTAACAGCCGGTCTTAGCGGTACTTTTAGTAACCTGCTTATTCCGTTGCAGGTAGGTGCCCGTGATATGGCTTCACCTTTTATGAATATGCTATCGTACTGGTTCTTCTTTATGTCGAGCGTAGTACTGGTTATATCAGTGTTTATAGGTACAGGCCCTGCTTCAGGCGGTTGGACAATTTATCCTCCGTTGAGTGCGAATGAGATATTCATGTCGGGTTCAGGTTTGGGTATGACGTTGTGGCTGGTAGCTATCGTGTTGTTTATCGTATCATCATTATTGGGTGGTATCAACTACATCGCTACAGTGCTTAACATGCGTACTAAAGGTATGAGCATGAACCGCTTACCTCTAACCATTTGGGCATTTTTCTTAACTGCCGTTCTTGGTTTGCTTTCATTCCCTGTATTATTGAGCGCAGGTTTGTTATTGATATTCGACCGTAGCTTCGGTACCAGCTTTTACTTGTCTGATATTTGGGCAAACGGTTTAGGAGCTTTGGATAATATTGGTGGTAGCCCCATTTTGTTCCAGCACTTGTTCTGGTTCTTGGGTCACCCTGAAGTATATATCATTTTGATGCCTGCGTTGGGTATCACCTCTGAGGTTATTGCAACCAATGCCCGCAAGCCAATTTTTGGTTACACTGCGATGATTATATCGTTGTTGGGTATTGCGTTCCTTTCATTCCTTGTATGGGGTCACCACATGTTTATCACAGGTATGAACCCATTCTTGGGCGAAGTATTTATGATATTAACATTGATTATCGCTGTTCCTTCGGCGGTTAAAACCTTTAACTACCTTGCTACCTTGTGGCGCGGTAATATCCACTTCACCCCCGGTATGTTGTTTGGTATCGGTTTGGTGTCGTTGTTTATCACCGGTGGTTTAACAGGTATTTGGTTGGGTAACGCAACCCTTGATATCAACCTTCACGATACTTATTTCGTAGTTGCCCACTTCCACTTGGTAATGGGTAGTGCTGCTATATTTGGTATGTTGGCCGGTATTTACCACTGGTTTCCACGTATGTACGGCCGTATGATGAACAACACTCTTGGGTATGTTCACTTCTGGTTAACTTTTGCGGCAGCATACATGGTATTCTTCCCAATGCACTTTATGGGTATGGCGGGTGTGCCACGTCGTTATGCGTTCTTTAACCTAATGCCTGAGTTTGCACAATGGCAAAACGTTAATGAGTTCATTACCATCGCAGCTATATTGGCTTCTGTAGCTCAGGTTATTTTCTTGTACAACTTTGTACGTTCAATCTTCTGGGGTAAGAAAGCCGAACAAAACCCATGGAAATCAAACACACTTGAGTGGACTGCACCTGTTAAGCACATACATGGTAACTGGCCCGGTGAAGTGCCAACCGTTTACCGTTGGCCTTATGACTACAGCAGGCCTGATGTTGAGCAGGATTTCATCCCTCAAAACGTGCCTGATGAAGGACAGCTTGAGCCTATTGAACATACTGAAGCTGCTCCGATACACAATGCAAATGCACCTGAAGCTTCACACGAAAACACCGAATCGAAAGTATTGTTTGCAGTACTAAGAAGGTGGTTTAGTTTCAGATAATATAAACAGGGGCAATAGTGAAGAGGATTTTATCAGAAACGTTTTTCAGAAAAATCGGTCTTCTTTCTGTTGCCTCTATTCTCTTTCTGATTTTTATAGGAGGATTAGTACGTATCACAGGCTCAGGAATGGGTTGCCCCGACTGGCCAAAATGTTTCGGATACTACATTCCCCCTTCAAACGAAAGCGAATTAATATGGAAGCCCAACCATGAGTATAAAAAAGGGCAAATGATAATAAAAGATGAAAGGTTGTGGGTGGCGCAAAGCAATTTTACCACATCACAAAGTTTTGAGCCGACCCAATGGGCGGTTTATACCAAACACGATTACGCTCTTTATAACCCAACCCATACATATATAGAATGGGTGAACCGTATGGTGAGTGTATTTGTGGGGATTTTTATGATGCTTACGTTGGTTTCGTCTTTCCAATATTGGAAAACAAAAAAGTCGATAACCTTATTAAGCATCGCATCGTTCTTATTCACGTTGTTTCAGGCATGGCTCGGAGCCAAAGTTGTGGAGAGTAATTTAAAAGGGGATACCATCAGCATACACATGCTGGCCTCTTTGGTGACTGTGGGATTGATGATGGCTGCCGTATTTAGAAACCATGCCGCCGAAGGACTTGACCGAATAAAGCATACAGGCTGGCTGAAAACGCTGGTGTATGGGGTTATTTTACTTACGTTAGTTCAGATTTATTACGGGACTAAAGTGAGAGAAGCGGTTGACGAATGGGTGCCTAAAGCACAAGGAAGCCGCCATAGCTGGACGCAACTTGTGGATTATGTTTTGGCATCGCACAAAAGCCTTTCGGTATTTGTAATGGCTGCCATGATGATATTATACATGATGGTTGCCAATAGGTTAGAAAAAAGTAATACGCTGGTGCGTGCCCTTACATGGGGTTTGGGCATAGCTGCTTTGCAGATTGTGCTGGGCACGGCAAATATCTTTTTCGACCTTCCCGCGGTTGCCCGCTTGCTGCACGTTACACTTGCAGGTTTGCTGATAGCCGCACAATTTTATGTTGCCATTCTTGTATTTAATTACAAGGGCAGTGTTGTAGAAGAAAAAAGTACTTAATGATTAGCAAAACCATAGATACTGTAAGTCCTGTTTCGTTTTCGTTGAAAAACAAACTGCGTGATTACAGTCAATTATTGAAACTCAGGCTGACACTTACAGTAGTGTTTTCAGCCGCTATGGGTTTTATATTGGCACCTGCTGCATCAATCGACTGGCCGCTGTTTTGGCTGCTGGTATTGGGCGGTACAATGGTGGTTGGTGCTGCTAATGGTATTAATCAGGTAATCGAGCGTGATTACGATAAAATGATGGTACGCACAGCCAACCGTCCCGTGGCCACCCAACGCATGGGAATAAATGAGGCTATTATTTTTAGCCTTGTTACAGGATTAGGTGGTGTGTTTTTACTTGGATACTATTTTAATGATGTAACAGGGTATTTAGCCTTGTTTTCATTAATATCTTATGCGTTTATATATACCCCGCTTAAGCGTATATCGCCCATAGCTGTATTTGTAGGTGCATTTCCCGGTGCAGTGGCTCCCATGTTGGGTTGGACGGCTGTAATAGGTAGTATTGATGCAGGTGCAATAGCCCTGTTTGTGATTCAGTTCTTTTGGCAGTTCCCCCATTTTTGGGCAGTAGCTTGGATATTGGACGATGATTATCGCCGTGCTGGTTTTTACCTGCTTCCTTCGTTTGAAGGACGAGGTAAAAAAAGTGCTTTCCAAGTGCTGATTTGGACTACCGTATTGATACCCTCAGTACTGTTGCCTTTGCAAATAGGCATTGTAGGAATGGTATCAACCATTATTGCTTTGATAGCTTCAGCAGCTATGGTGTGGCTTGCAGCCCGCTTGTATAAAGATTGCAGTATAAAAAATGCCCGTACGCTAATGTTTGCAGCATTTATATACTTGCCCGTAGTGTTGCTGGCTTTTGTATTTGATAAAGTGTGAGGGTAATAAACAATGAACACAGTGGTAACTAAACAACCGACAGAAAATTATGCCGTTCACCCCAAAAAGTTCTCTTTATGGGTGATGATAGTGGCTATGATAATGTTGTTTGCTGCTTTCACCAGTGCATACATTGTGCGCAGAGCCGAAGGTAACTGGGATATTTTCCCGCTGCCGATGCAATTTATGTACAGTGTAGTGCTGGCTATATTAGGCAGTATCACTATGCAATGGAGTTACTACGCTGCCAAGCGTGATGAGCTTGGACAAGTTAAAATAGGCTTGGTAATTACTTTTGCGTTAGGTATTGCATTTTGTGTATCACAATACCTTGGTTGGGCAGAAATGACCCAAAACGGGTTTACACTTACAGGTGATAACTCACCCAGTAAAGAGTATATAAACCAATACGGAGTTACCTATGTAGGTAGCCAAAACCCCGCCAGCAGTTTTGTTTATATTATATCAGCTACGCACGTGCTGCACGTGTTGGGCGGTATCATATTTTTGCTGGTAATGACTGTGCAAAGTTTTAAATTAAACATTCATAAAAAGAACCTGCTTACTATCAGTATGTGTAAAACATACTGGCATTTTGTAGGCCTTCTATGGATATATCTTTATTTGTTTTTATTTTTGAACCGCTAAGAAAAAACAGAAATGTCAGGACACTCAGTAGCAACAGCCAACCCCACGAACGAATGGTCGGGCGGGCGTTCACCCTTTAACGTAAGCTATGGCAAATTGATGATGTGGTTTTTCCTGTTATCAGATGCCTTCACCTTTTCAGGTTTGCTGATAACCTATGGTGTACACCGCTTTAGTGCCGCAGGCGATACCAGTTTACCTTGGCCTTTGCCTGATATGGTGTTTAACCACTTTCCGTTTTTGCACGGCGTTCACTTGCCTTTGTTCTTTGTTAGTTTGATGACGTTTATCCTTATCTTCAGTTCGGTAACCATGGTGTTAGCGGTTGAAGCAGGACACCGTAATTCTAAGAAAGAAGTAGCCCGTTATATGTTGCTTACCATTATTGGCGGTGCTGCATTTTTGGGATGTCAAGCATGGGAATGGGCACAATTTATAGGTGACGGTGCTACCTTAAACGGTAACCACTTTGCACTTAGCCCCGAGGGGATTAAGAAAACAGAGCATTTAGGATTGTTTGGACATTTACATTGGGAGGTAGCTGACCGTATCAGCGGAGCACCAACTTTTTCGGCTCTATTCTTTATCGTAACAGGTTTCCACGGTTTCCACGTATTTAGCGGAGTGGTACTAAACGTTATTACATATATCAATGTGTTGAAAGGGACTTACGAAAAACGCGGCCATTATGAAATGGTTGAAAAAGTAGGTCTTTACTGGCACTTTGTAGATTTGGTTTGGGTATTCGTATTCACCTTCTTCTACCTGATATAATTTTTTAGAAAGTAAAAATTCACCGTAACATTTAAACCAACGCAAACAATGTCACACGTAGAATATAAAGACAAAGAAACTTACCTGTACGAAAACGCACAGGAAAAACTATACCACGTAGAAAGCCATGGTACGAGTGAAATCTGGAGGACTTTCTGGATTTTGACCGCCATCACTGTAGTTGATATTTTATTATACTTTGTAATGCCTCCAAGCATGGGTCGTAACATTTTGTTTATCGGCTTGGGTTTGGTTAAAGCAGTACTTATTGTAGGCTTCTTTATGCACTTAAAACACGAACGCACAAACCTTATCTTAAGTATTGTGGTTCCTACCATGTTTATTGTGTTTTTTGTAGCGTGGATGTTGTACGAAGGCAATTTTTGGAGCACATTTAACAGCTGATGAGCAACCCTGCACGGAAAAAGATTTATTTAGTATTACTTTTTTTAGTACCCATAGGTTTTGTAGCAATATTAAAACAAGGCACTTTTAAAGCCGGAGCTATACTACCCATATACGGCGACCGTTATTTAGCTGCGGGAGCAAAAGATACTACATACCATACTGTTGGCCCTTTTAGTTTTACAGACCAAAAGGGCTTTTTAATTACTGACGATAGCGTAAAGGGTAAAATACGCGTTGTTAACTTCTTTTTTGCCCGTTGTCAGGGTGTTTGTCCTAAGATGAACAACAACCTTACACTGGTGTATGATAAATACAAGCAAAGCCCCGATATAGTATTTATATCGCATACGGTTGACCCTGAGAACGACAGTGCCGAAGTACTTGCCGAATATGCAAGAGTTAGGGATATTCGCTACGGTAACTGGTTTTTTGTAACAGGTAAGTACGACCAAATAGCGTTTATACAAAACCAATATTTATTGCCTAAAGCTGATGGTGCCAGTGCAGACCAAATTGCACACTCACAGCATCTTATTTTGGTTGATAAAGAAGGGCGCATACGCGGTGCATACGACGGTTTGAAAATGAACGAGGTGTTGCAATTGAAAGAAGATGTTAAACTGTTACTGGCCGAATACAAGAATCCTTTATGAACACATTTGCAACCAACGATAAACTATACTTTCGTATAATATTGGGTATATCCATAGCCATCCCTTTGGTGGTAGCTTTGTTGTTATTTATACCCGGAAAAGAGGGCTTGCAAGGCAGCTTTGATGTAACGTTCCTTCCAAAACTTAATGCATTTATAAACTCGGCTGTTTCAGTTTTGTTGGTAGCGGGTTATATAGCTATCCGTAACCAAAAAAGAGGTACTCACAAGGCATTAATGTTATCAGCGTTTTTTCTTTCAGGGCTGTTTTTAGTGTCGTATGTTACCTATCACTATTTAGCTGCCGAAACAAAATTTGGCGATTTAAACCACGATGGTTTGTTAAGTGCTGAAGAAGTTACAGCAGCAGGAAGCCTTCGGTATATTTATTACTTTATTCTGCTAACGCACATACTATTAGCTACTGCCATAGTGCCTATGGTATTATTTACTATTTACCGTTCGTTTGCAGGCCAGTTTGATAAGCACAGGAAACTTGCACGCTGGACTTTTCCCCTATGGTTATACGTTTCGGTAACCGGGGTTGTTGTATATTTGCTCATTGTTCCATATTACCTTACATAACATGAAAAACCTGACCAAAATCATCGTATTGGTAGTGTTTATATGTTTACTTGCTACCGTAAACGAAGTTGCTGCACAATGCCCCATGTGTAAAACCTCTGTTGAATCAGGCTTAAAAGAGGGTAATACAGTAGGTATGGGCTTAAACGACGGTATCTTATACCTGCTTGCCATGCCGTATATATTGGTGGGCGCAGTAAGTTTCTTTTGGTACCGCAGTTACCGCAAGCGTAAGGCAATTGCCTAATTTCCCCATATATCCATGTGTAATATGCACGAAAACAGTTCGCTAATGGCATTTATAAAGTGTAAATGCCCCCAGTGCCGTAGCGGAAAGTTTTTTACCCACCCGTTTTACAATCCTTCAAAATTTTTGCACTTTAATGAGCACTGCCCTGTGTGCGGGTTAAAGTTTGAAAAAGAAACCGGTTTCTTTTGGAGTGCAATGTATATAAGCTATGGTATTAATGTGGCCATAGGGCTTATAATAGGAATATTGCTGAATCTTTTTATTGATAACCCAAGCGTTAATACCTATCTGTTTTGGATATTGGGCGTAGTAATCATAGGTTCAACGCTTATATTTCGATATTCACGTATGATAGCACTACATTTTGTGAGTGGTTATAAATACGATAAGGGCAAAGCAAATAAGTAAACGCGGATACCGTCGTCAAGCAATTAATTTATTAAGCTATTTTTCTCTGAAACCACTATAATACCGTGAAAAAACGGTAGTACTGTTGGTTAGCTTCCGTTATCTTCGCCCCCCATTTTTTACAAACTATGAAAATATCAAAACTTTACCCGAGGCGGAACTACGCTTATTTATTCGTTTCGCAACTTTTTGCCAACCAGCAAGTTATCTTTCACAAACAGAAAACAAACAATTACCTTAGTAGCAGAAACCTATAAAGCCTATGAAAAAAATCTTGAAAGTACTGGGCATTGTGCTTGGTTCATTAATTGTTATTGTAGCCTCAGTGGCTGCTTATGTTCATTTTAAAGGCATTCCAAGTTATGATGCTCCCAAAATACCCGAAGTAAAAGTTGATGCAACACCCGAGCGTATTGCAAAAGGTGAAAAAATAGCATCAATGTTGTGTATTCATTGCCACAGTGATGCTAATAACAAATTGGTAGGTAAACGGATTATAGATTTACCTCCTGCTTTTGGTGAAATATATTCAATGAATATCACCCACGACTCTATCAAAGGTATTGGTAACTGGACTGATGGTGAGCTGGTGTATTTTTTACGTACCGGCTTGCGTAAAGACGGTAGTTATGCGCCCCCTTACATGCCTAAATTTCCATTACTAAGTGATGAAGATATAAACAGTATTGTTGCATGGTTGCGCAGTGATGCGTACGGTTTGAAAGCAAGCAGTGAAGAACCGCAGGCCAGCAAGCCCGGTTTTTTAACCAAAGCACTGGCAAATTTTGCTGCTGCTGCAAAACCTCTCCCTTTCCCCGCAGCTCCTATTTCGGTGCCTGATACCAATGATAAATTGACGTGGGGTAAATACCTTGCCAACGGTTTGTATGCCTGCTTTGCTTGTCATAGTGCCGATTTTGCTACTAACAGTGAGCTTACCCCCGAAAAATCGAAAGGATTTTATGGCGGCGGTAATAAATTGTTGGATTTACAGGGTAAATTAATCCTGTCGAAAAATATTACCCCTGACGGAACTGGTATCGGAAGCTGGACAGAAGAAGATTTTGTAAAAGCAATGCGCTACGGAAAACGCAAAAATGGTAAACAATTACGCTACCCAATGCTGCCTTATAACCAGCTTACAGATGGTGAAGTAAGTGCCATTTACGCATACCTGCGCACATTACCTGCAATTAATAACCCTATTGCTGATTAATTAAGATAATTATAAATAAAAAAGGTTGGGTATTTACCCAACCTTTTTTATTTATATAAATTTTATTAACTATTAATAGTAATTATCCCTGCGCAGTTCTTGCAATTTTTGACGTGCAACACTATTATTTTTTGGATATTTAAGCGTAAACCCAAAACGTAGTTTAATTGTTTCGCCCGGTTGTAGGGTTTTATTCCAAGTTAATAAACCGGTTTCCGCATTCAATTCAGCACCGCCTAAATCATCTTTTATTACCTCTAAATCATCGTTTTTAGAAACAGGTATTTGGTCTTGTACCTCAACAGTTATCGCCTCTTTTTTAGTGTTACGCAATTCAATTTCCCACACAACACTTTGCACGATTTTATTGCCGAAAAAGTTTTTACCGTTTTTCTCTGCTGCTTTGGTACGTTTTACCACCAAGCGGCGGTCTTTGCCCATGTATAGCGATAGTGTATCTTCAATTTGGTTAGGGTTAATCCCTGTTTTACCAAGAAAAGTGCCTTCAAGATAAAGGTTAGCATCACCTTCCAATAAATTAAGGTCTTCCCATCCGGTTATCTGGGCTTTTAAGAAAGAGGTACATTCGGCCTTAGGTACAGTAAAGTATTTATAAGAAACAGGTAGTTGATTTTTCTTTACTTCGGTAACCATAGGGCGGTTATCGCTGGCAAGACGAACTGCAAACGGTACTTCAAATGAAATATCTGTATTAACCTCAGCATTAGTGTATTGGCTGGTAAAAGATTTGGTTTTTCCTTTATCAAAATTATACTGATAGTTGTTATCCATTTCCATTGGAGCCGTACTTCGGTTTTGCATATACCAGCCGTTTAAGTCAACAAAGTTGGTAAACAATTGGGGTAGGGCAGGGGTGTACATTGGGTTGTTGGTTGAAAGTATCATTTTCACCCCCTCCCAATTTTCGCCGGTATTTTGTCGCATCTCGGCTTTGTAGGCAAGTGTAATGGGGTCGGTAACCTTCACGCTGCGGATGTCGTATTTTGGAGTCCAACCTGCATCGGCCACATAATATTGAACGCTTAGTGTTACTTTAACCTTTTTATCTGAACTCACCGTTAAATGTACTTCCCTCGTAGTTTTTTCATTATTACGCCTAAATTCATTAAAGCGGTTATTTAATGTGTCTAATTGGGTTTGCAGTTTACGCTGACGAATTGATGAAAGCAGCATTTTGCGTTTAATTTCAGGCAATTCTCTGCGGTAAAGCGCAAGGGCATCCTCAAGTTCAGGAACTACCACACCCTTTTCGCCGGCCACTTTCATATTTGCCAATAGCAGGTTTTGCTCTTGTGTAAGCACATCAGCATTGTTGCGTTCGGTTTCCAATTCAAACTTTACAGCATCAATAGAGTCGCGTAGAAAGTTAAGAATAGGCAGTTTTTTAGGGTCGATATTAGTTGAAGAATTATCACTCACCGATAAAATATTCACATCAGTACCCATGCCTACCTGTACACTTCTGCTATCCAAGTATGGGCTTAAGCCTGATAAAATCAAGTGCGAAGTGCCTTGCTCTATGTCCACCTGCCCTGTTCGTGAAACGGTTACCCCTGATAGGTACAAAGTAACCTCACTGATGGACGTTGGGACTTCTTTTAGTTTGTCCTGTCCGAAACAACTTGCCGCAACCAATAGCAACAAGCAAAAAACCTGTATTTTTTTCATAGGCAGTAGTATATGTTATTTGTTTTTTTACCTGCTCAAACGCTGTGCCACAGCATGTAACGTTTATCGAAACACACCGTTGCCGCATTATAAATTAATTAACAGGCAGCGGGGCAATAATAAGGTTTTTGGTGATACAGATGATAAGCCGCTTTGCATCAATGATTATAGAGGGCATCTGTTTCAATTGCAGGGAAAGCAAAAAAGCCCGTCTTCTCCTGCTTGTAGAAAACCCCGTAAAAATACCTGTTTTTGAAATAGCGTATTTTACCTGTATCGGTCAAACCCTTGCTAAATATAATTTGCAGCTGTAATTATCCTGTAAACGAAACTCTGAATAAAATAGGAGTTTCAATAACTGAAAAACCTGACTATTAAACTAAATGGCTAAACAAACTACAGCAAAAAAAAGCGCGCCTGCGGCATCAAAAAAAGTGGATGTGGCGGTTATTGGCGGCGGAGTTGGGGGTGCATACAGTGCATGGCGACTGCAAAAGGCTAACGGCAAAAAAAGCAAAGTTGCCTTGTATGAATATAGCGATCGTATCGGCGGGCGTTTGTTTTCGCGCACATTACCCGGTATGCCCAATGTAGTAGCCGAACTGGGCGGGATGCGATTTATACCCGATACTCAACCATTAGTTACGGGGTTAATTAATTACCTGAAACTTGCCACACAGGATTTTCCGATGGGTAACCCCGACCCCGAAATTGGTGCATCGCAAAACTATTATTACCTGCGTGGAGAGCATCTTACACTTGAAGAATTAAGCATTAAAGGAGCTGTGCCTTATAACCTGAGCTGGAGTGAGCAAGGGATGAACCCCGACCAGTTGCAGGCATACGTGATGAACGTATTAGTACCCAATGCCAAAAACCTAACCCTTGAAGATTGGTTTAAGGTAGAAGTATTTGGTACGCCTTTATATAAAATGGGGTATTGGAACTTGCTGAATGTGTTTTTAACCAACGAAGCATTTAGCTATATGCGCGATGCAGGTGGTTATGATGCCAACGTGGCTAACGCCAGTGCAGTGGCTCAATTACCCGTGAGTGATTTTGGGCCTACTACAAGTTTCCGCACACTAACCAAAGGTTTTCAGGAGTTGCCATTAACATTGGCAGAACAGTTTGAAGCGGATGGCGGCGAGATAAACATGAACCATAAGCTATTGTCAATCAAAAGGCTTAAAAGCAGTGAGTATGAGTTGGAGTTTACCCGCACCAAAACCAAAGACTTTAAAACTCATTACGATAATAACAGCGAAGAGCGCATAATTGTGCATGCCGATAAGATAATATTGGCAATGCCCCGCCGCTCTCTTGAGTTGATTGAGTGGGAGCAATGGCAAGAAAACGAGTTTTTGAAGGACAATGTTGGTAGTGTTTTAATACAACATGCCTTTAAACTGTTTATGGGCTATGATTATCCTTGGTGGCGCGCTCTTAATCTTTGGGCAGGACGTTCAATTACAGATATGCCGATAAGGCAGGTATATTATTTTGGTTGTGAAGGCGACCAACCCGGTGCAGACCCTAACAATACAAAATCGCTACTGATGGCTTCGTACAACGATATAAGCACAGTGCCATTTTGGAAAGCATTGCAAAACGATGAGCCATACGGTGGTAACGACAAACCAGAGAATGAGAGCATAGACCCCGTGCCCCCAGCACAGTTTATTGCTACCCAAAGCATGGTAGAGATTGCCCACAAACAGGTAGAAACCATGCACGGCCAGCAGAAACTGGACATGCCCTACGCTGCTATTTTCCACGATTGGAGCGAAGACCCATACGGTGGCGGCTGGCACGAGTGGAAAGCCGGTTACCGCTACGATGAAATCATTAAAAAGATGGTGAAACCAGTTGCCGACCAAGACGTATTTATCATTGGAGAGGCATACAGTGGCAACCAAGGCTGGGTTGAAGGTGCACTTGAAACCGCTGAAGACATGATGCAGCGGTATTTTAAACTCGACTATCTTCCGCGTAAATAAATCCATACACACAGGCTATCAACGCAGGTTCCCCTTAGCTAACGCTTTGGGGAACTTTTTTAAACCATCAAATCCATACAAAAATGGCAACCAAACCGATTACCTATACCATATCCGATTACATCGCCGAGCGTCTTAAAGAAATGGGACTTACAGATTTGTTTGTAGTACCCGGTGATTTTATGACCCCGTTTTTGGATATTTTAGAAGAAAAGCACCCTGATATAAAATTAATTAATGCTCCTAATGAATTGTGCGGCGGCTATGCAGCTGATGCTTATACCCGTATGAAAGGCTTTGGAGCTATAAGTGTAACTTACGGAGTTGGGGCTTTTAGCCTGATGAACGGTATAGCAAGCTCGTGGGTAGAACGTAATCCTGTAGTGCTTTTAAACGGACACCCGTCAAACAGCGATATGTTTTACGAAAACGAGTTGGGGGTGCTGATACACCATTCAACAGGCAATTTCACTTCAAACAAAAAAGCCTACGAACCTATAACAGCAGCAGCCGTTACCATCAGTGATATTCCTTCTGCTCCCGCGTTGATAGATGAAGCTATTGTAAAATGTTACATTCATAAACGCCCTGTATATATTGAGTGTTATAAAGATATGTGGCAAGCACCTTGCCCCAAACCGTTGAAAAAACTGGATTTGGAATTGCCGCAAAGCGACCCCGAACAATTGGAGGCTGTGTTAAGTGTTATTACGGCAGCACTGCAAAAAGCCAAACAACCCATTATTTGGGGTGGTATTGAAGTACAACGCTATGGCCTGCAAAACACCTTTGAAAGTCTTTTAAAAACAACAGGTTTAGGTTACATAACTACGCTACTTGCCAAAACCTTGCTGGCTGAGGACAATCCATACTTTTTGGGCACGTACACAGGAGCAGCAAGCAGTGCTGATTTAAGAGCAAAAGTAGATGATAGCGACTTTTTACTTTGCTTGGGTACTATTATTACCGATGATTATCTAGATATAATCAATAGCAGCTACAAATACATGGCCGTTGCTTATGATGGCGGTGTGCGGGTAGGCTACCAAAAATTCCCCGGTGTTTATACGTATGATTTGTTGCCTGCATTGGTAAAACGACTGCAAGCGGCAAAATACAAAAGCCCAACAGGTAAACCTGCGCGTGCACAAAGCCTGCTGGATGTTCCTGAAAAAGGCAACGAGATTACCTTTAACGGGTTTTTCAGGAAGATGGAGAATTTTATTACCGACGATATGATTGTGTTGGTAGATGAAAGCGACTCGATGTATGTGGTAAGCGATTTAGTGGTTAAAAAACAAAACGGCTTTGTTTCAGAAGCTGCTTGGGGTTCAATTGGAGCCGCTGCCCCAATGGCTGTTGGAGTATCAATAGCTTCGGGCAAACGCGCGGTATCGTTTAGCGGCGATGGCGGTTTTCAAATGGTTGACCAGTCCTTGTCAATGTTATCTAACCATTGCCCCGGCAGTGTAGTGTTTGTAATGAATAACGGTATATACGGTATTGAGCAGGCATTGGTAGATTTAGCCCCCTTTGAAGGTAAAGGCGAGTTTAAGCCCTATAACGTATTACCCGTTTGGGAGTATTATAAACTGGCCGACGTGATGGGCGGCAAGGGGTATTTAGTAAAAACCTATAAAGAACTGGATAAAGTGCTTACCGAGGTGAAAAAGAACACTAAAATACTATCGGTGGTGCAGGTAGATATTCCTTCAACTGATTTACCACCGCAAATTAAGCGGTTAGCCACTATGTAAACATAGGGTATAATATTTCTGTCCGTAGTTTTAGCAAACTCTCTCCCAATTCATATTCCCCTTGGTACTTGTACTAAGGGGATTTCTTTTTATAGAAAATAAAGCCCACAATACTATACACGCTTTAGCGTTGGGTTTATAATTATATACTGCCTTTTAGTACTTTTGCTTCGCCAAAATATACACTCACACAAACAAATGACTTCTGAAGAAATAAAAGAGCAAACTACCGCTGTTTTCCGCAAGGTGTTTGCCGATACTAACTTAGAAATTCACGATGCAATGACTGCCAAAGATGTGGAACGCTGGGACTCATTGAATCACCACACGCTTATTTCAACTGTTGAAGAACAGTTTGGCATAAAATTTAAACTTAAAGAAGTAATAGGCATGAAAAACGTAGGTGATTTACTACGTCTTATCGAAGCCAAAAAGAACTGATGAATAAAATATGGAAAGCCGTTGCCATTTTGTTTGTCCTTAACGGGGCACTGGTACTGTTTTCTTTTGTGTATGAAAATACCTTTGCCGCTTGGGATAGCAAGGTAGCCGATAATAAGGGCGGCAGGCTGCAATTCATCACGCTTTCGGAGATACTTACCCCCGATACGGTTGCGGTGAATGAAAACGCCGAACAACTGGCCGATAAGCTTATGTCGCAAGACACCATAAGCATTCAAAAAATTAAAAAGAAGGGCAAGGTTGATTCAGCATTTTTAGTTAAACCGGGCGATACCTCTTCACTGGATAATAAAATTTACAATGCAACAGCGTTGGATGCCTTTTTTACTTCACTGATTGATGAAAAAGACAATACTGTGGTACGCGTGGCACATTATGGTGATTCGCAATTAGAGGGCGACCGTGTTACCGAGCATATCCGCAGCAACCTGCAAGCAAAATTTGGCGGCACAGGCTTAGGGTTTGTTCCGTTGGATGATGTAGCAAGCTCAGCCTCTTATGTTCGCACAAACACAGGTACTTGGACGCGTTATAACGTTTTTAACAACAAACTCAAAAACGGGTATTACGGAATCAGTGGTTCAGTATTTCGTTTTGCAAAAGGTGAAGTACTGCCCGATGTTCCCAAGGCTTCAGTTGATTCATTAGGCAACACGGATAGTGCACAACCCAAAACCGACAGCCAGTCTTCACTGTCCAACAAGTCAAAAATTGTAAAATACAGTCGCAATGCAGGAGTTACTTATCGTTTGTCAAAATGGGTAAGCTATAACCAAGTATCATTAATGTATGGCCGTAGCAGCGAGGGTTTTGGTGTGCGTTGCTATACTTTGGGTAATGAGTTGCTGAATGCGGATACTATTAAACCCCAATTAGGTTTTGGAAAAACAAAGCTTAAAATACCTGCTGGTTTACATGGTTTCAGAATAGAATTTTTGGGTAATAACAGCCCTGATATTTATGGACTGTTGGTTGATGATTCTACGGGCATTACTGTTGATAATTATGCAATACGCGGCCATAGCGGTGACGGTTTAATGCGGATTGACGATAATTACCTTGCCTCACAGGCAAAGCTTACCAATACCCGTCTTATAGTGTTTCAATACGGGGCCAATATGATACCGTATTTGGAGAGTGAAAAAGAGTGCAAGTATTATGAAGATGCCTTTTACCGCTTGTTTATGAAGTTTAAAAAAGCCGCCCCCAATGCCAGTATTTTGGTAATTGGCAACGGCGATATGGGCTATAAACAAGGCAGCGATGCACAATCGTACCAACAGGTGCGTTGCCTTAGCGATGTGCAAAAGGCGGCTGCTTTGCGTGCCAATTGCGCGTTTTGGAGTTTGCTGGATGCTATGGGCGGTGATAATTCGATACTTACATGGAACAGAAAGGGGCTATGTGCGTTAGACGGGCATTTATCACCCAAAGGACAAAAGATAATGGCAAACCTTATATTTACAGCGTTGATGCGTGAGTATAACAACTACGTGATTAAACAACAAAACTTATAAGATAGCGTTAAATTACAAGCGGTTGAAAGTAGTTAAATACATATTGTTCAGTGTTTTTGCAGTAATCAGCATATTGTCTGTTAATGCCCAAAATACGGGCATGAAAGGACTGAAGCTGAACGATACTTTTACCGATGAGCAATACCTTGCACAATTTGCCCGCTACCAACGCTATTTGCCGTTTATAAAATATAGCAACAACTATGTAGAGTGGAATGATGTAGGGGCAGTTGACAACTTCTTTGGGAAACTGGCAAAAGCCAACAGCAAAAAAGTAAACATACTTCACATTGGCGATTCGCACATACAAGCCGACTTTTTTACGGGGTATATTCGTGAGAATATCCAGCAGATATTCGGATATGGCGGCAGAGGTTTTATATTCCCGTATGCTTGTGCCGGTACACACTCAACCTACGATTACCGCACATGGAAATACGGTGATTGGGAGGGTGCCCGCAATGTTAAAAACCCCAACTTTATGGATATAGGTTTAGCAGGTGCTGTAGCCAAAACCAAGGATAATAGTGCTGGGTTTAAGTTTGGGTTTAAAGGTGGGATACTGATGCAGGATTTTACGGTGCTTAAAATCTATTGCAAAAAAGACAGTACGAGTTTTGACTTAAGGATTAAGCTGAACAACTACAACGATACTCTCTACATAAAAACCAATACTGAACCGCATTTACCCTACGTTACCGTTAATTTACCAATGGTTAGCGATACGTTTGCCATTTTTATGAACCAAACCGATAGCCTGCAAAATAATTTTGAGTGTTATGGGTTGATGATTGAAACTCCGAACGATAAGGGTGTAGTGTATAACAGCGTAGGGATTAACGGCGCAGGGTATAACAGTATTTTAGGGCAAAGCCTTATGAACAGCCACCTGAAAGAAATGCAGCCTGATTTGGTGGTAATAGATTTAGGAGCAAACGATTTTTACGGCTTCACTTTTAAAGAAGAGGAATTGGGCAACAACCTTACGTTGGTAATACAAGCCATTAAGCAGGCTGCTCCAAATGCCTCTATTGTTGTGTCGTGCTCGCAGGACATATACCGCAAACGTAAAAACATATTTGCCACTTTGCAGTTTTCGCAGCTTACCCAAAAAATAGCGATACAAAACAAGGTGTCGTGGTACAATTACTTTTCAGTATCGGGCGGTCGCTATTCAATGCTTAAATGGCGCAGGCACCAACTTGCCAAAAAAGATAAAGTACATTTAACCACAGCAGGGTATCATCTCAAGGGCGATTTATACCTTAATGCGTTTTTAAACTCATACATGCACTATTTAAAGGGCAGGCCTGAGCGTTTAGTTGTGGCTGACGGAAACTTAGCAACAGTTAACGACGGCTTGTTTGTTACTAAAGATAATTTGACCGACCCTGAGAACGACAGTACTAAAACTAAGGTAATACACACGGTAAAGAAAGGCGAGAAACTTGCTGCTATTGCTAAGAAATACAAGGTGGACGCGGACGATATAATGGATTGGAACGGTTTGGAAACTGTGGTGGTGCGCAGGGGACAAAAGCTGGATATTTACATTGATAAACCTGCTCCAAAAACTGCATCTGTTACAGATACTTCTAATGCTGAGGAAACTGAAACTGTTGCGCCAGCACCTAAAAAGGAAACTCTCAAGCTAAAAAAGGATCTTCCGAAAAAGAAAGAAACCGATGGTATAGTGCGCTATAAAGTGAGAAATGGCGATACACTATGGGCAATAGCAAAAAAACACGGAGTAAGCGTGGCTCAGATAAAACAATTGAATAACCTGCGCAGCGATGCCATACGCGTGGGGCAAACGCTAATAATAAGCAAGTAACGGGGAAAGATGGACAAGGTTTGGGCGTTTTTACAACAGTTTGAGTACAGCAAATTCAACCCGTTACAATTTAACTCAGTATTCTTTTTTGCACTGTTTTCAGTGTTTTACCTCATTTATGCGGGTGTGTTTAATAAGGTTAAAACACGCAACACGGTATTGTTGCTGTTTAGCTTGTTTATTTACTACAAACTTAGCGGCTTGTATGTACTGCTAATGATGGCAGTTGCCGCCTGCGATTATTTCATTGGTAAGCAAATTCTTAAAACACACAGCGAGGGAAAGAAGAAAGCGTGGCTGCTGTTTTCGCTGGTAATTAGTTTAGGCTCATTGCTGTATTTTAAATACTCGCCCTTTATTCTTGAAAACGTTGATGTATTGCTGGGCACAAAGCTAACACCGCCGCAAGGCAGCTTTTTAATGCCCATCGGTATATCGTTTTATATTTTTAAAACCATCAGCTACGTAATTGATTGCTACAACGAGATGATTGACGAGCCGGAAGAGAGCTACATCAATTACCTGCTGTATGTATCGTTGTTTACTACTATTATAGCCGGCCCCATAGCACGTGCCCGCGATATTTTGCCCCGCTTGCAAACCAAACTAATCGTTACCGAAGAATTTATTGGTAAAGGGTTCTTTTTGATATTGGTTGGTGCGGTAAAAAAATACCTGATTGCCGATTTTTTATGGGTGAATTTTATTGAAAGGGTATTTATATCGCCCACCTTGTTTTCAGGGTTTGATAACCTGATGGCTGTATTAATGGGCACCATACAGTTTTACTATGATTTTGCCGGATATACAGATATGATGTTGGGTATATCGTTGCTGTTGGGATTAGAGTTGCAAGGCAATTTTAACCGCCCGTTTATGGCACAAAACATCAGTGATTTTTGGAGGCGTTGGCACATAACGCTGTCAAGCTGGTTAAATGAATACGTGTTTATGCCCATGTCGTTTGCGTGGCGTGGTATGAAGAAAACAGGCATTGTAACGGCCAGTCTTTTCACGTTTGTAATATCGGGCGTATGGCACGGGCCTAAGTTCACCTACATACTTTGGGGTACTTTGCACGGTGCGGCCATTGCTTGGGATGTAGCCAGCCAAAACTGGCGGGCATCACTAAAAAAGAGCATCAATGGCAATGTGTATGCAGTAGTTAGCATTGTACTTACGTTTGCCTTTATAAGCCTTACGATGGTGATTTTTAATGTGCGTGAGTTGCCGGTGGCTTGGGATATGTATGACATGATGTTTGCGAAAATGGATTGGAGCATTGCCCAGCAATGGTTCCCGATTTACTACCGTGAGTTTATTGTGTTTGCTTTAGCCGCATTGATTCACTTTCTACCCTTAAAATTGAAGGATGTTTCTATACAATATTTTACCCAATTGAACTGGGCACTAAAGGCAGTAGTTGGTCTTGTGGTGATATTGTTTATCTACCAATTTTATTCATCAGAAACGCAGCCGTTTATTTATTTACAATTCTGAGCCTGTCTAAGAATACTGCCCTTCTGACCACAGGGAAGAATCTTATCGTACTTAGTTAACATATTAGAAATAAGAAATTTCGCTGCGCTCAATTTGACAACGTTGATGGTGGGATGATTTCCTGAGTTTGTCGGAGAACAAATCCTGAGCTTGTAGGGGTGGCAGCACCCTCAATTTTCCCCTTTGTAGGAGGGAGGGAGGTACGTAGCCTGTTGAAAACCTGTCATGCTGACGAAGGAAGCATCTTACAACAATTGTGTTTTTGGCTTTGAGTTTACACATTAGAAATAAGAAATTTCGCTGCGCTCAATTTGACAACGTTGATGGTTGGGTGATTTTCTGAGTTTGTCGAAGAACAAATCCTAAGCTTGCCGAAGAAAGTTTCCTGAGCTTGCCGAAGGAAGATTACCGAAGGATTAAAACCTCATCAACACAGTTAAGTTAATACGTCGGCTGGTAAGGTAACTGGGAACCCCAAATGTTGTACCTTCTACATCGCGCACCCAAATGTATGAAATGGTGTTGTTGGCTTGGGTTAGGTTAAATACCTGTAAGCTAAGTGCCAACCCTTTGAACCATTTGCCTACTTTAGAGGTAATACTATCGCCTTCAGCAATAATATCACGCGAGAAACCAATATCAATACGGCGGTAGGCAGGTAGTTTAAAGCCTTCTTTATAACGGTTATCTGCACCCAAATAAAAGGGTAGGTTAGAGCCGTACACAAGGTTTAACTGCATTTTATAGCGTGGCCACCTATCTAACTCATCTTGGAAAAAGATACCCAGATTAAAGCGTTGATCGGTAGGGCGGCGGATATAGCCCGATTCGCGTTGCGTGCCTTGTGCATCAGTATAAGTGATGTTTTCTTTAATGCTCATAATGGAGAGACTAAACCACGACTCTAAATCCTCAATAAACTCGCCATTGATACGGGCATCCCAACCAAAAGCCCTGCCTTTTGAGTTGTTGTTGGCATAATAACGGATGCGAACGTTCTCAATTTGGTAGGGTACAAGGTTATCCAGTTGTTTGTAATACACCTCTGAATAAAACTTGAAAGGCCTGCCCCAAGCCTTAAAGTTCATATCACCCCCAAATACATAGTGGATGCTGCGTTGAGCTTTTACGTTGGTGTTTACCTTGCCGTCAAGACCGCGCAATTCGCGGTAAAACGGAGGTTGGTAATAATGACCGAATGCAAAGTGGAAGTTCCAGTCTAATTTTTTAAGGCTGTCATGCTTCACGCGGCGGTTATATGCACGGTAGGGTTCAAACGAAATTTGTACACGCGGGCTGATAACGTTTTGTTGGTTTAGCGACCAATAGTTGGTTCTGATACCGTAAGTAACCTGCAAGCGGATAGAATCAATCAGCATGGTGGTGTTTTGTATGTAGCCTGATATACGTTGCGATTGTATAGCGTTGGCTCCTTTTACAAAACTATTGATGCTTAAAGTGTCTCCGCTGTTAAACGGTACAGCATATCCTGCCGAATCCACATAATACCATTCGCGTACCCTGTCTTTTATCGATTCGGTTTGAAAGGTAGCACCCCAATACAATTGTGTTTTTTTGGTTATGTGGCTACCTTTATGGCTCACAGAGGCTACTTGTGCATCCAGTTTATTACGGGCATGGTTAATAAAATAGCCTACCCCTTTATTAAACTTTGCCTGCCCGAAATTGTCGCTGCCAATTTCGTTTTCAAGTTGGTCAAGGCGGTAAGCTCCCTCCGTTGTAAAATATTCTGTCTCGCTACTGGTGTAAAATGAGCCTAACAATTTAAGATTGGTGTTTTTGGTAACGTCCCAATCATACGTAAGGCCGTTCATAAACGTATTGTAGCGCATTAATTCGCTGCCGTCAAAAAACACAGTTAATTGCAAAGCGTTTGTTACCGTACCGAATGATGTACGTTGGGTTTCGGGTATCAGCAAAAAACGGTTCAGAGCATAATTACCTAAATAGCTGATGCGCATTTTTTTGTTAATGTCGTAGGTAAACAGCCCTTGAACATCCACAAACAAAGGCTTGTAACTGCCTTGCACATCCAAACTGCTTAGTATGTATTGGTTGCTGCGTATGCGGCTGCCCAACATCCAACTTAAGCGGCGTTTACTACGTCCGCCTGCAAACAGGCTTGCCCCCATAAAGTTGAGGTTGGCCCCTGCTTCAAACTTTTCGGGCTTGCGGTATTTTACGTCCAACACACTCGAAAGTTTGTCCCCGTATTTTGCCTCAAAACCACCTGCTGAAAAGCGAACACTTTCCACCATATCAGGGTTGATAAAACTTAACCCTTCTTGCTGGCCGCTGCGTACAATCTGAGGACGGTAAATCTCAATATCGTTTACATACACAAGGTTCTCGTCAAAATTTCCCCCGCGAACATTGTAGGCAGAACTTAATTCGTTGTTAGAAGTTACACCGGGCAAGGTGCGCAAAATGCTTTCAAAATTGCCCGATACGTTGGGGTTAAGGCCAGATACCCTTGGGTTTAGGGTGATAATCGGCAAGCCCCTGTCGCGTTCATATTCAAACTCTGTTTCGGCAAGCTCAAAATATTTAAAGCTAAGCGATATGTTCAGCTTGTTTTTAGTATCAGGTGCATAAGGCCCTACGGTTTTAACCACCGATTTGGCACTAATATGACTAAATATCAGTGTAACCTCAGTGTTTGCAGGTATATGCAGGGTATAGCTGCCGTTTTTTGTGGTAAAAGTACCCTTATCACTGTCTTTAATATTTACCCCTGCATCTTCAACACTGCGCCCGAGCGAATCGGTAACAATCCCTGTGATAATGGCAGTTTTTTGCCCAAACAAGGCAATGCTCCCCAGCAACATAAATACTAATATGGTATAGCGCAGCATCAGCAATCTTGTAAACGGCAAGGGGGTGTATTAAATTGTTATGTTTTTAAATTGTTCTATTGTTTGCAGTGGGTCGGGTGTTGCAAAAACAGCATTGCCCGCCACCAATACATCTGCTCCGGCTTTTACCAAAGCGGCAGTATTATCCAAATTCACCCCGCCGTCAATCTCAATCACCGCCTGTGAATTTTTGCGCAATATCATCTCCTTCAATGTGCTGATTTTTGCATACGTATTTTCAATAAACTTTTGGCCACCAAAACCGGGGTTCACGCTCATTAGCAAAACTAAGTCAACATCGGCCACAATGTCTTCCAATACATTCACAGGTGTGTGAGGATTAAGCACGATGCCGGCTTTCATTCCTTCGCCTTTTATTGCATATACAGTGCGGTGCAAATGCACAGCTTCTTCGTAATGCACACTAAGTATATCGGCACCCGCTTCTTTAAATTCTTTCACATACCGTTCGGCTTTGGTAATCATCAAGTGTACATCCAAAGGTTTTTGGGCATATTTTTTTATTACTTTAACGACGGGGAACCCAAACGAAATGTTGGGAACAAAAACACCGTCCATAATATCCACATGAAACCAGTCCGCTTTGCTACGGTTTATCATTTCAATATCGCGTTGCAGATTGCCAAAATCGGCTGAAAG
The DNA here is from genome assembly GCA_035906255.1 of Bacteroidia bacterium. GTDB lineage: Bacteria > Bacteroidota > Bacteroidia > UBA8524 > UBA8524 > SB11. Next base: position 66,646 of record JAMIFM010000020.1, on the reverse strand, counting down.
TACAGAAGGGGCCAATAAAAAACTCATGCGGGCAAAGGTAGTTTTTTTACGTTGGGTATGAAACCGTTATCAGTAGTGACCTAAAAACAACCCCGTTTGTTGCTTTATTATGATTAATCTTGGCAATAGCTTCGGATATTGGAGAGAGTTAAACTTACATTCCGTGTTTTTACGTTATGATATCAATTTTTTGCAGCAACAAAAGCAACCTATTACACATCTGATAAATATGGCGTATCATGTCAATAAATATTGCATTGCAGTACTGGTTATGGTGTTATTTCAAACAACGGCATTGTCGCAAAATTTAACACATACCATTTATACTTCTGAAGATGGAATGCCTTTTACCTATACCCTTTGCGTTGCGCAGGATACGTTGGGATATATATGGGCTATTACCGATTATGGGGTAACACGTTATAATGGGGAATCGTTTACAAACTTTGGAATATCAAATGGGTTTCCCGACCGTGGCGGTTTTCATATTTATAAAAACCGTAAGAATGTTTTGTGGTTTATACCGTTTAACGGAAAGGCCTGTTATTACGATGGTAAAACGTTTGTTGTTCCCGGTTTTATTGATACGGTGGGTTTTGAACCTGTATCATGGATAACTGAGGATTGGCAAGGTAATATGTGCTTTATAACCCGGCAAGGCACAATTATTATCCAATATCCAAACGGGAAAACTAAGCGTTTTTCTGTACCAACCATTAACGCATCTTGTTTTATAGAGCATACCCCGGGTTTTTTTTGGGTGCTGGCTGATGAAAGGATGCTGTGGTTGGATACCAAAACGGGGCGTACGGGGCAGTTGAATGAGTTTTCAAACAACTCATGGCAATCGTATTATCCGCGTTTGGCCATGTTGCGCAACGGCAGGTTGTTACTAACCACTTCAACAGGTGTTTTTGAGGTGCATAAAAATTTAAGGTTGAAACAGTTAATAAGCCCAACGCAAAATGATGGTGTGGATAATGAAATATTTAATATTTATGAGGATGCTAATGGGGATATATGGATGCCGTCAAAAAAAGGAGTTGTGAAGTATGATAGCAACTTGAATATAAAAACAGCCAAGAGGTTTTTTACTAACAAAAATGTATTTACCATAATAAAGGACAACGAAGACAATATATGGATGGCTGCGCCGTGGGGGTTGATAAAAGTGTTTTCAGAGGGGGCAAGGCATATAAACAAAACCGGCGAGCCCGGTAATGATAACATGATAAGAATGGTGGATGACGGCGAAGGTGGAGGGTGGGCTATAAACCTTGAAGGGGTAATTTATAGGTACACCGAAAATAGTATGTCCGAAGAGTTTAGAGACCCCGTAAACAGTATGTCAAATGTGTTTTTTTTGGGCAGATTGGATGCAGATGAGATTTTATTAAAAAGCCAAAGAAAAACGGGAGTTTTTAATGTACGGAGTAAAAAAATTAAGCCGGAGAATCCTTATACAGAAATAAACTTTTTACTTAAGCAAAATGATACTTCGTTTTTTATTAGCCTTGAAGGAGTTGGTTATTTTGTAGAGGGTAAGAAAAAGCGGATGATTAGTTTTGCAAGAGGTACAGAATCCTATTTCCCAAAGTCTTTTGGCAGAGATAAGGCGGGTAACATTTGGATTGGGTGTGAGAGGCAAGGGTTAATTAAAATTACATCGGCGGGAGTAACAACAAAGCTTGCGGGTGTGCATTCTTTGTGCAAAATGCCTGTAATAAGCCTTCATGTTAACGCCAACGGAGCATTGTGGGCAGCTACACCATCAAATATATTTTATTTTTTACATAACGGTACGTTAAAGAAATATGTGTTGGATGGCCCTGCGGATACCCATATCAGAACACTTACAGTTAAAGGAGATTCGGTTTTATGGTTGGCCACAAGTAACGGGGCGTATAAATTTAGTATTACTCAAAAGGGTTTGCAAAGCAAAATATATCATTATACGGTTAATAATTCTTTGATTTCCAATGATGTAAATGATTTAATTGATAATGGGAAGTGTGTGTATTTTGCTACCAGAAAAGGTATTTCAGTTATCTATCAATCATTATATAAATTAAAAAATATAAACCCCAAAGTACTTATAGAGAGGGTAACAATTGGCGATGTAAGCGGAACTTTTGAATCAACAAATGCAATTGAAGTAGGGTATAAAAACAATTACTTTAATATAAATGCCGATATAAGTACATACAATTGGGGCAAAACAAGATATAAATACAAGTTAGAACCATTGGATACAGGGTGGGAATATTCGTTGTCAAGCAATATTAAATACTCATTGCTGCCACCCGGTAAATATGTTTTCAGGATAAAGGCAGCAAACATATTTGGTGACGAAAGCATACATGAGCGGCAATTAATTTTCGTTATAAAAAAACCGTATTGGCAAACTGTTTGGTTTTGGTTGTTGATAGTGGCGGTGGTTTCAGCAATGGTATATGCAGGCGTAAGATACCGGCTTAATACGATAAGGCATGAGGCAAGCCTGCAAAAAGGGTTGATTGAAGCGCAGCTAAAAGCACTGAGGTTGCAAATGAACCCCCATTTTATATTTAATACACTGCAATCTATTCAGGATTTTATTATCACAAAACAAAATAAACTGGCAGTTACATACCTTTCTAAGTTCTCAAAGCTGATGCGCAGTGCATTAGATTACAGTAAACATAATTTTATTACCCTACAAGAAGATACAGAGATGCTTAATCTTTATGTAGAACTTGAAAAGGCGCGGTTTGACGGGAAATTAGAGTTTGTGCAACAAATAGACAGCAGTATTGATACTGAACGGGTGCTGATACCACCGATGGTGGTTCAGCCGTTTATTGAAAATGCAATAAAGCACGGTATAGGTCCGAGGGGAGAGGGGAAAATACAATTTGTGGTCACAAAATCAATGGAGCATCTGCATATAGAAGTGGCAGATAACGGAATAGGGCGTATGGCTGCATACAAAACGGGGCAGCTAAAAGCCAAACATAAATCAACGGGTATAAACCAAACGGTTGAACGTTTAGAAATGCTGTTTGCCAATTATGGGCTAAACGGGGCAAGTGTGCAGATAAATGACTTATTTAATAACCAAGTACCAGCAGGTACCCAAGTACTAATCAAAATTCCTTATGCAAACGGATAGTATACGAGTAGTGATTGTTGAAGACCAGTTAAGTACCCGCGAGAGCCTTAAATTTATGTTGAAGGATATGGGAAAAAACATAGAAATTGTAGGTGAGGCTGGTAGTGTGGCAAATGCTTATGAAATAATTGCACAAACAGAACCGCAGTTGGTTTTTTTAGATGTGGAGCTTACAGACGATAATTCTTTCAGCCTGCTTGAAAAATTTGACAAACCTGTCTTTAATGCTGTGTTTATTACCGCACATGACGAATATGCTTTAAAGGCCATTAAGTTTTCGGCGCTTGATTATTTGTTGAAACCTATTGACCCTACTGAATTGGAAGGTGCGGTGAACAGATATTTGCAAAAAACAGCGGGTTTTACCAAAAAACGGTTGGAGGTATTAATGCACAATACAAATGCAGATAATAAAACCAACCAGAAAATTGCTCTGCCATCGGCAAGAGAGATATACTTTGCCACACTTTCAGAAATTATTAAACTGGAGGGAGAAAAAAACTACACCACGTTTTACATGAACAACGGTAAAAAGGTGACGGTAAGCAAAACACTGAAAGAATACGAAGAACTGCTTGAAGACTTTGGTTTTTTCAGGGTACATCAATCCTATATAGTAAACCTCTCTCGCATTAGTAAGTACTTAAAGGGAAAAGGGGGGTATGCGGTAATGGACGATGGTAGCACGGTTGAAATATCAGTGCGCCGTCGCGATGATTTTTTAAGAAATCTGCAAATAGGCTAAAACGGTTGTTCAAAAAACGGGTACAACTGTCATTCAAAAGCATACGCTTGTTCCTTTCAGGTTTTTAAAATTAAAGTAATGTGAAACCTTAGTAGTGTTTTAAACCTAAACACATTACCTAATTTTATTAATTTATGAATGTACTGTCAGTATTCAAACAGCGTTTATTATCAGCGTTTTTATTCTTGTTTTTATTAATTGCAAAAGGGGCTGTTTTTGGGCAGCAAAACCCCGAAGCCTTTTTGTGGGCACAATCTCCCACCGCTGCACCCAATACCGATAGGGGCAGCAGCATAGCCCAAGAGTGGGGTTCTTCTAATTTTTATGCAGCAGGTTTTTTTACTGGTACAATAACCTTTGGTACCACCACCCTTACCAGTGCAGGCGATGAAGATATTTACCTTGTTAAATATGCCTGTGATGGCTCTGTTTTGTGGGCCAACTCAATCGGCGGAACATTAAAAGACAATACCGATTTAAACAAAGTAGCCATATCCACTTCAGGGGGCGGGGTTTATATCACCGGTTCAGTAAACAGCAGTGTGGCAGTAACTTTTGGTGGAAAATCAGGAACGTCGATAACAATTCCGGCCAATACTGGGCAAGGCAATGATATTTTCGTAGCCCACTACAACCAAAATGGTAACCTGTTTTGGCAAAAAACATACGGAAGTGGGGGCGAATGTCAGGAAACAGGTACGGCCGTTTATGGTATTGCATCAGGCGGAGTAGTAGTAACGGGCAGGTATTGTGGCACAACCGTTTTTGGTTTTAACGGCCAAAGCAGTCCCGTAATACTTACAAGTAATGGTGGTTATGATGCATTTGTACTTCGTGTTCATAGCTCCGTATCAGGAACGTATTTTAATACAGCTTGGGTTTCAAAAATCGGAGGCCCGCAAAACGATGTAGGTCTTGATATTGCTTGTCGTGAAGGTGGGCAATCTGCCGATATTTATGTGTCAGGCCAGTATGCCCAAGGGGGCGGTAATGCCATAGCTTATCAACCCTACAACGGCATAGGCACTCCGGTAGCCTATACCACAATGCTCACCAGTTTTGGAGGCAGTGCCGCGTATGTAGGTCGTATCAATTCAAGCCCGCAAGCAGGTGTCCATACATGGGCATGGGTAAATGAAATGATTGTAGTAAATCCGGTGGCAGTGAGCGGTATAAATGCTTATATAGATTTTGATTATTTTGATTACAAACTATACGTAGCCGGAAATTTTGATTATCAGGTGAATGTTACCGATAATGCCCCTTCAACAGTTTCTATTTCACCTTCAGCAACAGGCAATAATGATGTTTATACTACCGCATTTAACCCCAACGGAATCTTCCTGTGGTCGCCAAACCGTGTTGTTAAACTAACCAACACCACAGGCTCACAAGAAAAAGTAACCTCAGTTCGTCACGATTTCAAAAGTGGCAGTGCTACCTTTAAAATCGGGGGGACTTTTACAGGTGTAACCACTTTTAACGGCACCACTCCATTATCGGCTACCAGTGCAGGCGGTACTGATATTTATGTATCGCAGCTGAATGAAAACAACGGCAACGTACAAGGATTGTGGCGTGCCGGAGAAAGCGGCAACGAAACGGTTGGCGGTATGGATAATTTTATCGGTTCAAACAACACTTATGTAACGGGTAAGTTTGAAAACAGTACCCAAATAGGTTTAACTAACCTGAGCGGTACATCCGAAGAAAGTTATATAACCTATCTGTCGCCTGAGTATTTGCGTATCGTAAACACAGGCGGCCCTAATGTTCCCGCTGCGAATCTTAAAGTTGATCCTGCCGTTTCAGCGTTATACAGCGGTTATAGCTGGTATTTAAACGGTGTTCCTTTGCTGGTAGGGGGTACAAACTATGTGCCTACTGCAAAAGGCTTATATCATGTTGAAGGGTATGATGTAAACTGCCCCTCACGCCGCTACATATCCAACGCCATATTTGTGGGCGAAGATTGTACACAAGGGCATAAAATGAATTACCCCCGAAACCATAAATTTTACGGTTCAACTGTTATTAATGGGGTAAATGAGATTTTTGAAGGAGAAATTAGAGTTATGTCGGGTGCTATGCTTACTATCAGAAATTCAAGCATACTGATGCGGCCATGCTCAAAAATTGTGGTTGAGCCGGGTGCACGTCTTAATATCGAACGCTCAACCTTGTTTAGTTGCCAGCAGTGGAAGGGTATAGAAGTAATGCGCGACGGTATGATAGTAACAGATATGTCTTCAACAATTAAGGATGCTATTGTAGCCATATTTGCTGATGCTGCTGTTGTGCGTGTTAATATAACCTCTTTCATAAATAATAAAGTGAGTATTGCCCTTACCAACTTCACATCTAACGGCGCATTAATTCAAAACAGCAGTTTTAGTAATATGTATGTGGCTCAGCCTTATTGTGACCTTACTGAGTCTGATGCTGCATATAACTACCAAACTTCTAATCATTACATTGATATACGCAACAACGTTGTCACGGATGATATATCATCAAATACTTTTACAGGGGTAGCCAATGCCTTTGCCGGGCTTGCAGATATGCGGAGTATTTATATAGACGAGACCCTTAAAACCAATATGGAAGACAATAGCTTTAGCGGTTGGATGGGTACAGGTGTTTATATCACCAACGGCTCAGGTAGTATAAAAGTAGTGAACGGCAATGATTTTAACGGGTATGAGGTGAATATAGCCATTGGCGTATATAACAGTAACCATATTGAAATTAACAATTACAATACGTTTACCGGTATGGAAAACAGGGCAATTGAAGTGAAAAACAGCTTCAAAGTAACTATTGCCAACGGTAATGAGTTTAATTCGGTAAGGGGTATATTAATAGAGAAATCACTGCCTTATTTTGTATGGGGTAACATATTCAACTCGTGTTCGTATGGAGTTGAATCATACATTGATGATTTTGCACCCGGTTATCAAACAACCCCTCCTCCCTGTGTAATTTCTGAAAACCTGTTTGCAAACAATACCTACGGGGTAATAATCAGCCCGAAAATGAACCCCTTTGTTTGTCCTTCTCCTTCTCAAAACGATTTGTTACCCGGCAATACCTACCAGTTTGTGCTGGTGTCTTGCAACACGTTTGATAACAATATTTACAGTTTCACCACCAGCGGTTTGGTAATGGATCATTACATGGGGCAAGATCCTGCAAATGTATTTAACCCCGGAGGTATAAGCGAGTGGGACATTTTGGTTGACGTACCTATGATATACTATTATTCAGTTACAATGCCTAATGTAAGTACTCTTAATAATCCGGTAATTCTAAATGGTGCGGTTGTTAATATCGGCACAGTGTATAGCAATCTATCCCTTATATATAGCCCCTCGCAATATGGCGATTGTACTTACGATCCAACCAGCAGCTTCCCTGATTCTAAAGCCTCATCGGTTAAAGAAAACAGCATAAAATATGCAGTGTATCCTAACCCTGCCAACGACGTGCTGAACATCGAAGGCTTGCAGGGCACAGCTACCTATACGGTTATTGATATTAATGGCCGTCAGGTATCAACAGGTACATTACAAACAGGTGCAGCCTTTATCAATGTTTCAAATATGGCCGAAGGAGTTTACATGATTAAACTAATGGATGAAAACGGCCAATTGTCGGTATTTAAGTTTATGAAAACAAATCAATAATACCTTTTCGCTTTTTCTTTTAAAACCCGCCCATTGTGGCGGGTTTTTGTTTTTATGCAGGCAGATAATTAAATAAACACCGATTTGGTGCCTTGCTTGCTAATAATTTGTCTAAATTACTCATCGCTATACTTTGCTTTCTATATATTCGTTGTTTTGATGAATTTTGGGAAACTATGAACAAAAAAACTGTACTTTATATTGGCATTGCTTTGTTGGCCGCACTACTGGTTTGGTGGCTGTTTTTTTCAGGTAGCGACGGCCCCAGTGCCGATGTTACAGCCAAAGTAACCAAAGGTCGTTTTGATGTAGTGATAACCGTAACAGGTGAATTACGCGCCAAAACCCAAACCGATATTACAGCCCCGATAGGCTTGCGCAACGCGGGTATATACCAGATAAAGATTAACGATATAATTGCCGAAGGCTCTGTGGTACAACCGGGAGATTATGTGGCCTCGTTGGATAGAACGGAGGTAATGAGCAAGCTGAACGAGGAATTGCTGAATGTACAGAAAAAAGAATCGGAGTATAACCAAACCCAGTTAGATACTGCCATATCGTTGCGCGAAGCCCGTGACGAACTGGTGAATTATGATTACGAGTTGAAGCAAAAGAAACTGGAGCTTGAACAATCAGAATACGAAGCTCCTGCTATTAAACAGCAAGTGCAAATATCATACGAAAAGGCTGAGCGGGCATTGAATCAAAAAAAAGATACTTATAAAAACAAAGTGGCACAGGCAAAGGCAAAAATGAGCATCGTGTCATCAGACCTTACCAAAGCCCAAAATAAATTGAAAGTATTTCAAGACCTGCTTTCAGAACTTACGGTGAATGCCCCTAAAGGCGGTATGATTATTTATGCTAAAGAATGGAACGGCCGCAAAAGGGTAGTGGGCAGTACAATAAACGTGTGGGACCCCGAGGTAGCCAACCTGCCCGATTTAAGGGAAATGGAGGTAGTGTCGTATGTGAACGAGGTAGATATACAAAAGGTAAAAACAGGGCAAAAGGTAGAGATAGGGCTGGATGCAGACCCATCGAAGAAACTGGAAGGTAAGGTGAAAGCAGTTGCCAGCATTGGTGAGCAACGCCCTAACCAAAACAGTAAAGTATTTGAAGTAGTGATAGATGTATTATCAAAAGACAGTACTCTGCGCCCTTCAATGACAACCAGTTGCAACATACTTTTCAATGCGTTTGATAATGTGTTAACCGTTCCTGTTGAGGCGGTGAACGTATCAGGTAATAAATCGTTTGTGTTTAAAAAAGACGGCTCAGGTGTGGTACGCCAGCAAGTAGTTGTTGAAGCCACCAACAGCAAAGATGCCTATGTGAAATACGGACTTGAAGAAGGACAAACAGTGTATTTGAAAGACATGGCCGATACTGCCAGTATGAAGTGGGTATTGCTGCACGATAGTCTTACAAGGGTGAAAGTAAATCCCGCCGACACTGCTAAAAAAGATACTTCACCAACGGGGCAAAGGGGTGCCGGCGGAGGTGATTTTATTATTATTGAGGACTAATACAGGTTGTTAGGGATATGGATTTAAAACGCCTGTTATTTAACTTTCAAATAGGGATTGATGCCATCGGGTATAACCGGTTCAGAGCATTGCTTACCTCGTTGGGTATTATTTTCGGTGTGGCGGCAGTAATAGCCATGCTTGCCATAGGCAAAGGCACTGAAAAAGAAATTGCCGAGCAGTTAAAGCAAGTAGGTTCAAACAACATTACCATCAATGCTCTTTGGAAAGAAGAAAAATCGAAAAGTAAAGAAGAAAAAGAACAAAGCAATACCAATGAAGGGGATGAGAAAGTAAAAAGGTTTACCCCCGGACTTACCCTTGCCGACGGGGAAAACATTGCGCAAACGTTGGGTGAGTACGTTGAGTTTTATAGCCCCGAAATTGAAGTAGAAACCCCTGTGATGCGCGGTGGTAAAAGATACCAAGGCAAGGTAATAGGGGTAAATAATAACTTTTTTGATGTGGCCGTGCTAACCATTGGCGACGGCCAACTGTTTTCGGATGTTAATTTCAGTTTAGCACAGCCCGTATGTATTATTGGTAAATCGTTGCGGGCAAAACTGTTTACTGATGTTGAACCTGTGGGACAGCAAATAAAATGTGGGGATGTTTGGTTAAAGGTGGTAGGTGTGTTGGGAGAGAAAAACGTGTCAGACCAAACCATTTCATCGTACTCGGTACGTAATGCCAACGAAGAAGTATATGTGCCTGTTACTACTATGTTGGTGCGGTTTAAAAACCGCGCAAAAATAACCCCCGGCGATATGCGTCGTAATATGTGGGATGAAGACGACGGAGAGAAAAAGCCTGAAAATTATCACCAAATTGATAAGCTGGTGATAAAGGTGAAAAATACCGAGATGATGAAAGAGGTATCAGAAGTAGTGAAAAAACTGCTGATGCGCCGTCACAATCTGGTAGAAGATTTTGAGGTACAGATACCCGAACTGTTGCTAAAACAGCAACAAAAAAACAAACGGCAGTTTAATAATATGCTGGCCTTTATTGCAAGCATATCTCTTATTGTAGGCGGTATAGGTATTATGAATATTATGCTTGCCAGCGTAATGGAGCGTATAAAGGAAATTGGTTTGCGGCAATCACTGGGGGCTACCCGTACTGATATTTCGATGCAGTTTATCAGTGAGGCAGTAGTAATAAGTATTTCAGGTGGTATTATTGGCGTATTGCTTGGGGTAGCGTTTTGTTACCTTATCGACTCGAGTATGGAAACCAAAACCATCATCACTCCCTTTTCAATCATATTATCATTTACCATATCTATTGTAGTGGGGTTGGTTTCGGGTATAGTACCCGCCCGCAGAGCCGCCCGTCAAGACCCCGTAGAATCATTAAGGCATGAATAAAAAATACAGTTTACTGCTACTTATTTCAGTAGCCATAATGCCGCTTTTCGGCCAAATGAAGTTTAACCTTAAACAGGCTATTACATACGGACACGAACATAGCCCCAGTGCGCGCAGCATAAAGGCCGCATACAGCAGTGCCGAATGGAATTATATAGCTTCGCGTTCTGCGCTGTTGCCCAGCCTTTCGTTGCAAGGCAATGTGCCGGGTTTTGTGCGCAGCATATCGCAAATACAGCAGCCCAACGGCGATATAAGTTTCCGTGAGCAACGCCTTGCCAGTTCGTCACTTTCAATGATGTTGTCGCAAAACATAACCCCTACGGGCGGTAGTATTTTTATGTCGTCAGACCTTTCTCGTATTGATTTGTTGGGCAACAGTCCCACTACCACATGGCAGGCATCGCCTTTGCAGGTGGGTATTACGCAGCCGTTGTTCAGAGTAAACAATCTGCGTTGGGATTGGAAACAAGCAAAACTACAATACGAGTTTGCCAAAAAACAAGCCACTGAATCGTTAGAGGATTTATCAATATCAATCACCACAGCCTTTTTTGATTACTACATTGTGCGTAAGCAAATGATAAATGCTGAGTATAACGTAGCCATGAATGATACTTTTTACCGCATTGCCGAAGGCCGATACAGCGTAGGTAAAATTGCCGAAAACGAAAAATTGCAAGCCGAGCTGAGTTTGATGAATGCCCAAAATATGCGCGACCAAATACAGATACAAATATTAACTACCGAAAAACGTTTGAAAAACCTGTTGGGTGTGCCCGATAACCAACGGGTGGATGTGGAATACGAAGAGAGCCTGCCCTTATATACCGTGAGTTTAGATAAGGCATTGACTGAGGCAAGAGAAAACCGAAGCAATTATGTAGGTTTTAAAATGCAGGAGGTGGATGCTGATTTAAATGTACGGAGGTCGATGGCAAACCGCCGATTTAATGGTGATTTGACGATGAGTTTCGGGTTGACAAATACATCTCCTGAATTTAACGGCGCATATAATAATTTACAGGATGCACAACGGTTAACCGTTGGTTTTTCGATGCCGATACTCAATTTTGGCCGTAACAAAGCCGCTTACATGGTAGCTAAAAACGATAAAGAAAGCCGTATGGCGCAAATTGAGAACAACCGTAACAACCTTGAATTGGATATAATGAATAACGTGTTGCAGTTTAACCAATTGAAGCAAATACTGGCCATTTCCGCAAAATCGGATACCATTGCCCGCCAACGGTACGATATCAGCACCAAACGGTTTGTGTTGGGTAAAATTGACCTTACCAACCTAACCATTGCCCAAAATGAGAAAGACCAAGCGTTGATAGGCTACATACGCAACCTGCAAAACTTTTGGGTATCGTATTACCAGCTTCGCCGCCTTACCCTTTTTGATTTTGAAACAGGTAATAAGATATTGGTGCAATAGTATGATAGAGTTTTGACAGGATATCAAAATCCTGCTCTTGCAAACTATATGGGCGGGTGGGTTTTAAACTCACCCGCTCATACAATTTAATAGCGATGGGTTTCAAACCCATCGCAAAAGTTTAGCATAAAACATTTTCTTTGCACTTGTGAGCATACAACTGCACGATAAAACCTTCGTTCCTTTTATTCCTGCCAATGATGTGCAGCAGGCCGTTATTCGCATGGCAGGAGAAATAAATACCCTTTATGCAGGTAAATCACCAATACTGTTACCCGTACTCGATGGGGCATTTATGTTAGCGGCTGATTTGGCAAAGCACCTTACCGTAAAGGCGCATTTTTCGTTTATTAAATACAAGTCATACCACAATACCCAAAGTACAGGGAAAGTAGCTTCTTTATTGGGTTTAGATATTGATATAGCAGGCAAAGACGTGATTATAGTAGAAGATATTATTGATACGGGGCTTACCGTAAGTTATTTACTCCCTGAATTAGCTAAACACAATCCTGCAAGTATTAAAGTGGCTGCATTGCTCACCAAGCCCGATGCTTTGCAAGTATCCCTTGCCATAGATTTTAAAGGCATCGAAATACAAAATCGTTTTGTGGTAGGCTATGGGATGGATTACAACGGCTTGGGTCGTAATTTGGATTGCATATACGTGTTGGCTGATAATTAGCCGATGGCCTGTCAGTTAAAGCGATTTTGGCCTATAGCAACACCTGTGTTTTAATCCGTAATCATTCAATCAATAAATCCCTATCTTCGCACCCCTAAACAAAAAATTTTAGAACACTGATGCTCAATATAGTTCTTTTCGGCCCTCCCGGCTCGGGCAAGGGTACCCAATCGGCCAAACTGGTTGAGAAATATGGGGTGATACAATTATCTACCGGCGATTTATTGCGTGCAGAGATTGCCGCAGGTACAGAATTAGGATTAGAGGCCAAAAAGCTGATGGACAAAGGCATTTTGGTTTCAGATGAGATTGTGATAGGTATGATAAGCAACAAGTTAGATGCTAACCCTGAAGCCAAAGGCTTTATTTTTGATGGGTTTCCTCGTACTGTTGCACAAGCCGAAGCATTAGATAATTTGTTAGAGGCTAAGGGATTGGGTATTACTTGTATGTTGGCCTTAGAAGTACCAAACGACGAATTGAAAACCCGTTTGTTGCTAAGGGGTAAAGACAGTGGCCGCCCTGACGACCAAAACCCTGAGGTAATACAAAACCGCATTAATATTTACAACGAGCAAACCTTGCCTGTGGCTAATCATTACCAAGCACAAAGCAAATATGTTGAGTTGAATGGTGTAGGTGGAGTTGATGATATTTTTGGTGTGATATGCACACATATTGATGCTGCAAAAGCAAATTAATGGCTGATAGTAACTTTATAGATTACGTTAAAATATGCTGCCGTAGTGGTAAGGGCGGGCAAGGTAGTACACACTTGCACCGTGATAAACTTACTGCTAAGGGCGGGCCTGACGGCGGTGACGGCGGACGTGGCGGGCATATTATTGTGCAAGGCAACGACCAGCTATGGACGCTGCTGCATTTAAAATACCGTAAACACATAATTGCCGAAGTAGGGCAACCGGGTGGTAGCGGCTTAAAAACAGGTGCAAGCGGTAAAGACGAGATTTTGGAAGTACCCTTGGGTACTGTTGCTAAAGACGAAGAAACGGGTGAGGTACTGTTTGAAATAACCGAGCACGGCCAAACCGAAGTATTGCTGAAAGGCGGTAGGGGCGGACAAGGTAATCATCATTACAAGAGTCCAACCAATCAAACCCCTCGCTATGCCCAACCCGGTGAACCCGGCGATGAAAAGTGGCGGATATTGGAGTTGAAAGTGTTGGCCGATGTAGGTTTGGTAGGTTTTCCCAATGCGGGTAAATCAACCTTGTTGTCGGTTGTAACGGCTGCAAAACCTGAAATTGCCGATTATCCTTTTACTACCCTTGTTCCTAATTTGGGTATAGTAAAATATCGTGATTACAAATCGTTTGTAATGGCCGACATACCCGGTATTATCGAGGGTGCGCACGAAGGTCGTGGATTGGGACATCGTTTCTTACGTCATATCGAGCGTAATGCCTTGTTGTTGTTTATGATTCCTGCCGATAGCAAGGATATAAAAGCAGAATACGCCATTTTGAACAACGAATTGGAGCAGTTTAATACCGAATTGTTACACAAAAAACGTTTGCTGGCCATTACCAAAACCGATATGTTGGACGATGAGCTGATGGAAGAAATGAAAAAAGAACTTCCTAAAGATGTTCAAACGATTTTTATATCATCGGTTACAGGAAAAAACATTCAGGAATTAAAAGATATTATTTGGCGTGAGTTGAATGATTAATCTTAAATTCAGTTATAAAAAATGAAGCCCGACTTTCTAAAAAGTCGGGCTTCGTTTTTATACGCTTGTTTCTTAAACAGCTTGCTCAGTCTTCAAGTATTTTCGGGTGAGCCAATATACCAGCGACACTATCACCGATTTGGCAATTGCACCCGGCAACAGATTAAAGAAGCCGTTGTTAAGGGCAAAATCAATATCCATTTTGTAGTACAAAATACCCCATGCCACCCCAAAAATCATAATCACAGCGTGAGCCATCAGCACCCATGCAAATACCCCAAACCAGTCTTTAAAATATTGGCGTGCCGCAGTTAGTAAAATCACAGCAAACGGGAACCCGTATATATAGCCCGCAGTACGGCCAAAGTAAAACTCTTTACCAAAAATTTCACCGCTAAAAACAGGTAAATACATACCCGCCAGCATATATAAAAACGTACCCAACAAATTAGCCTGACGGCTAAAATACAAGCAGGTAAAACACAGTATCAGCGATTGCAATGTTAAGGGTACAGCACCCACATCCACCTTCATTTTTGCGCCTGCTGCCAAGCCTATCAACACCACAGGGGCTTGCCACAATAAACCTTTCTCGGGTTTGTAATTCAATTTCATTCAGGGCGCAAAGCTACTGTTTTTTGTTTAGTTGCTTTCATACCCCTTGTGTTCCCCATCTTGAGCCTGCCGAAAGATAAGGAAGACTTGCACAATCGTTTCTATCCGTACAAAATGGGAAGCCTGCTTGCAATGCCTTTATAGTCTTGTGATTGTTGGTAATGAATAACAAAATCAATATTTGTCATTCTGACCGCGGGGAAGAACCTTATTGCAATTGTGTTAACAAAACGGGATAAGGTGCTTCACTATCGTTCAGCATGACAGGGTAAGTGTGGTAACTATCCTGAACTTGCCAAAGAGTCCAACACAAACAGGCATCACCTTTCTAAATGATAGTCTGGCGGATAGACGCTATCCCTTTTAAGTGAGGGCGGGAGAGGCTGTCTAAAAAGTTTACTTTTCTAATAACTCAACGTATTAACTCAGCCATGAAAATAAAGTATAATCACCACCTTACTGAATTTGCCAGACAACTGAGGAATAACCCTACAAAATCAGAGAAAATTTTATGGAAATATTTAAAAGGGGGCAAACTGGGTGGATATGATTTTCATCGTCAAAAACCAATCGGAAACTTTATATATGATTTTTATTGCCACGATTTGCAAGTAGTGATTGAGCTGGATAGCTACACCCATACTTTTGAAGAAGTGATTGAAAACGACAATGCCAAAGATGTTTTTGCCAATGAATTGGGGTTAACAATACTGCGGTTTCCTGATAAAAGAATTTATAGGGATATAAATAATGTGTTGTCTGAGTTAGCACAATTTATTGAAGAATTTGAAGCTAAAAAGGCTATGTCAAATACCGTCTGACACCCCCTTGTGTTCCCCCTTGATATGGGTAAGGCCATCGCGCAAACTCTCGTTATCATGTTAGAAAGCTGGTTCAGGTCTCTCTCCCTTTGTTAAGGGAGAGCGGGAGAGGGTGTCAAAAGAAATTGCAGCATAGTTACGCGTAATTAATTATTTTTACACATAATTAATAAGCTATCGAATGACTGAAGAGGGAGGAAAGCGATTGCGTGAGCTTGAAAAGGCAAACAATAAGCTCTCGGAAGAAAAGAAAAAGCTAGTAAAAGAGCAAGCAAACTTAAGGGACAGGTTTAATGAGCTTGAAGCAAAATATAGTGCACAAAAGAAATCTCAACTAACATCTGCATTAGAACAAAACCTAAACTTTTTTAAAGGGGTAGTAAATAAGATTAAATCTGTAAAAATAACCAAAGACTTTTGGCCAAAGTTAGGTGCAGTTGTATTAGGGCTTGTTGCCATTTTTGAAGTATGCCTATTATTTAAGCAAACTAAAATAGCAAAAAACCAAACGGATTTAATGGGGGAGCAAAACAGTATGGCGCAAAATCAAACTGCATTAATGGACAGTCAAACCAATATTATGAAGTTCCAAAACCAAATGTTTGGTGAGCAAAACAAAATGGTAGAAAAGCAGACATCTATGATTGACTGGCAGAATCGGTTGTTTGAAAACCAAAATACAATGGTTCAGCATCAAACTGATTTGATGGATGAACAAACTAAGATGATTGCCCAACAAAACCTACTTTTTCAAAACCAAAACCTATTAGTAGAAGCACAAAACAACCGCCTCGACCAGCAAACCTATTTGCAGGAAGCTGAACGCAGAAGTGCATTGGTGTTTTTAATGGGGAATATTTTTGATGAAGTGAGTAGCGAGTTAAAAGCAGATTCACATAGGATATTATCCTCTCAATTAATAGGTCGTATTGTTTCATTAAGTCATAGTTTCATTCCTTATAAGTCTTTGATGGGTGGTAAATTAGCAAAGAAAGAATATAGTGCTGAAAGAGGACAATTATTAATTACGCTAGTAAATAGTGGAATTCATGAAAGCACACTGAGAGAAATTTATAAGAAATCTAATTTTAAGCATTCATACTTATTTGATATGGATTTATCAAATGCCTATTTATATGGGATTGACTTAAGTGGTTCTACGATGCGTTTAGCTAATTTACACGGTGCCGATTTGAGCCACTCTACATTGAGAAATGTTAACTTGATTGAAGCTAACTTGGATAGTGTTAAGTTAAATTATTCAACCATACATAAAACAGAGCTGCACAACGCTAAGCTTGACAATACCGATTTTACATTTGCAAACTTAGATACTGTATGGGTTAATAAAAGAGTTAATATCAATAAATCGGTATTTGATAAGAACTTCGTTTGTTCAACTTTTTTTGGAAATGTTGTTAAAGATACAGTATTAATTTACTGTACTAAAAAATAATCATCACTTCTTCAAATCCTCAAAATCCCCGTTCCCACATTTGCACATTGCAACCTATCTTTGCGCAAAGATGAAAATTTCGTACAACTGGTTAAAAACCCTGATAGATATAGAGCAATCGCCCGAAGAGTTGGGTGTATTACTTACCAATTGCGGATTAGAGGTAGAAGGCATTGAGCCGATAAGCAGCATACAAGGCGGCTTGCAAGGCTTGGTGATAGGCGAAGTGAAAGAACGTTGGCAGCACCCCAATGCCGACCGTTTGAGCATTACCAAAGTAGATGTGGGCGGGCCTGAGTTGTTACAAATTGTGTGCGGTGCTCCCAACGTGGCCGCAGGGCAAAAAGTGTTAGTAGCAACTGTTGGTGCAACCCTGTACCCCGCAGGCGGAGAGCCTTTTAAAATCAGCAAATCAAAAATACGCGGTGAAGTTTCGGAAGGCATGATATGCGCCGAAGATGAAGTAGGCTTGGGAACAAGCCACGACGGTATTATGGTGCTGGATGCTTCGGCAGAGGTAGGCTCACAAGGAGCGGATTACTTTAAAGTAGAAAACGATTTTACGATAGAAATTGGCCTTACCGCCAACCGTGGCGATGCTGCCAGTCATTTGGGTGTAGCCCGCGATGTCGCGGCACTTACGGGTAAAAAAGTAAATGTAAACTATACTCCGTTACCAGCCCAACAAGGTAGTAACCTTGTGGAAGTGGTGATTGAGGACACCGAAGGTTGCCCCCGATATAGTGGTATCAGCATTAGCGGAGTTGAGGTGAAGGCCAGTCCCGCGTGGTTGCAAAACCGCTTAAAAGCAATTGGGTTAAGCCCCATTAACAACATTGTAGATGTTACCAACTTTGTGTTGCATGAATTGGGTCAGCCCATACACGCATTTGATGCTGATAAAATCACAGGCAATAAAATCGTAGTGAAAAAGGCTGCGCAAGGCCAAAAATTCACCACGTTAGATAAAACCGAACG
Organism: Bacteroidia bacterium; assembly: GCA_035906255.1. GTDB lineage: Bacteria > Bacteroidota > Bacteroidia > UBA8524 > UBA8524 > SB11. Next base: position 48,470 of record JAMIFM010000020.1, on the reverse strand, counting down.
TACACTTACCGGAAACGAATTACTGATTTGCAATGCTGCCGAACCGATGGCCATTGCAGGGGTGTTTGGCGGTTTGCACAGCGGTGTGAGTAATGAGACCACGAGCTTGTTTATTGAAAGTGCTTATTTCGACCCCGGTACCATTCGTAAATCAGCCAAAACACAGGGGTTGAATACCGATGCCTCTTTTCGTTACGAGCGTGGAACTGACCCCGAAATCACCGTAAACGCCCTGAAACGGGTAGTGGAACTGATTTTAGCAACCGCAGGTGGCATCGTTAGCAGCCCTGTGGTAGATGTATATGCCCGCAAAATCAATCCTTCAAAAATTACCCTGCGCTATAAAAAACTAAACGAAGTATTGGGTCAAACCGCCTCAATCGGTGAGGTAAAAGTCATCATCACAGGATTGGATATTACTATTGAGGGTGAAGATGAAAATGGTCTGCAATTAAGCGTACCTGCTTACCGCCCTGATGTTACCCGCGAGATAGATGTAATAGAAGAGTTTATCCGCATATACGGGCTAAACAGGATAGAGATACCCTCGTCGGTAAAACTGTCTTACAATACTTCAACGGGTATAGATAAAGAAAAACTGTATAACCGCGCTGCCGATATGCTGGCTGCCAACGGATACAACGAGTTGGTAACTAACTCGCTCACCAAAGTATCGTATTATACCGAAGAGGAGTTACAGCAAGCGGTGCGTATGCTAAACCCGCTAAGTGCTGATTTGGAAGTGATGCGCCTTAATACCCTGTATTCGGGGTTAGAGGCAGTGGCTTATAACCGCAATCGCAAAGCTCACAACCTTAAGTTTTTTGAGTTGAGTAAAACCTACCGCAAGGTGGAGGGTAAATACAAGGAAAAATGGTGGCTAAGTCTTTGGTTGTGTGGTGATGAACAAAACGAGAGTTGGAAATACCCCACTCGTACAAGCGATTTTTATACCCTTAAACAAACCTGCGATAACCTGTTTACCGCAATGGGGGTTGAGGTGCCTTTTACGGAACGTAATATTATTGGCAGTCCTGCTGAGATTGACGGTGATAAGCTGGTAAACTACGGGGCAGTATCACCCAAAATAACCAAAAGTTTTGATATACAGGGCACCGTATTTTATGCCGTGATTGATTGGGAACGTTTGATGCAGAAGGCAACGGCTCAAAAATTCACCTTAAAAGAGATTTCAAAATTCCCCGAGGTGCGCCGCGATTTATCGCTGGTGATTGATAAAAAAATCACTTTTGAGCAACTGCATACCATTGCCCGTCAGGCAGAGCGCAAACTGCTGCGTGCTATTGATGTGTTTGATGTGTACGAGGGGGATAAAATTGAAACAGGGAAAAAAGCGTATGCACTAAGTTTTATCCTTCAGGATGAAACAAAAACCCTTACTGATGCTGATATTGAGAAGATTATGGGCCGCCTGATGCAAGGATTTGAAAAAGAAGTAGGGGCTGTGATTAGAAAATAGTTTTTAGTTTCAAGTTTAAAGAGGCTTGAAACTTGTAATTAGGAATATAAATCATAAATTTAAAACAGAAGACTTAAAAACCATAAACGCGAAGCATGGACGCATTGGCAAAACAATTACTGGAAATAAAAGCAAAGGTTGAAAAACTGGCTGCTGCCAATGATGCTTTACGCGAAGAAAATATCCGTTTGGGAAATGAGAATAAACGGCTGGGCGAAACGCTGGATATTCAAAAAAACACCATTAAGGATTTAGAAGAGTATAATAAAATCATTAAAATTGCAGGAGGTTTACACCTCTCAAAAACCGATGTAAGGGAAGTGAAGTTGAAAATAAATGAATACATCAGAGAGATAGACCGTTGTATTGCAAGATTAAGCGAATAAAGAAAGATGGCTGTGGAAGAGATTTCGATAAAAGTGAATATTTGCGACAGGTTTTACCCGTTGCGTATACATGCGGGGTTTGAGGAAAGCGTTAGAGCTGCCGCAAAACTGGCCAACGATAAAGCAAAAAACTATACCGAAAACTACTCGGTAAAAGATAAACAAGATGCCCTTGCAATGGCATCGCTTGATTTGGCAACCGATTTGATATCTTCTACAAAGCAAACTACTGGCCCTACCGCCGAAGTAGATGTGCTGCTAAAAGACATAAATAACCTTTTAGACAGCCGCCTTGCATAACTCCATTTCTTATTCAGCCTACCTTGCTTAAAAATAATTAAGCCAAAGAAAACGTATGGACAGTATTATCCTAGTAATATCCATTTTGGGCTCGCTTGCCATAGGCGCGGGTGCAACGTGGGTGCTTATCAGCAAAAAGAACAAAAGTGCTGCTGCCGCTATCATTAGTGAGGCAAAACAAAAGGCAGAGATTTTTAAGAAAGACAAACAATTAGAGGCCAAAGAACATTTTATGCGCTTGAAAGAAGAGCATGAAAAGGAAGCCAATTCACGCAACAATAACCTTCAACAAGCTGAAAACAGAGCCAAGCAAAAAGAGCAAAGCCTGAATCAGAAAATGGAGAACATGAACAAGAAGGAGAAAGAGGTTGAAACCATTAAAGATAACCTTACCAACCAGCTTGAGATTGTTGCCAAAAAGAAAGAGGAGCTGGATAAATTCCATCAGACACAAGTGAAACAATTGGAAAAACTGGCAGGCTTATCAGCCGAAGAAGCTAAAACCCAATTGGTAGAAAGTTTGAAAGCCGAAGCTACTACCGAAGCATCAGCCTACGTGAAAGATATTGTTGACGAGGCCAAACTAACCGCAACTAAAGAAGCCCGCCGTATGGTGATACAAACCATACAGCGTACTGCTGCTGAACAAGCAATAGAAAACTCGGTATCGGTATTTAACATCGAAAGCGATGAGGTAAAGGGTCGTATTATCGGTCGTGAAGGTCGTAACATCCGTGCTCTTGAAGCAGCTACAGGTATTGAAATTATCGTTGATGATACCCCCGAGGCAATTATCCTTTCAGGTTTCGATCCTATTCGCCGCGAAATTGCCCGCCTTTCACTGCACAGGTTGGTAACAGACGGACGTATCCACCCCGCGCGTATTGAGGAAGTGGTAGCTAAAACCAAAAAACAACTGGAAGAAGAAGTTATTGAAATAGGTGAGCGTACCTGTATAGATTTGGGCATACACGGTTTGCACCCTGAATTGGTGCGTATGGTGGGAAGGATGCGTTATCGTTCATCATACGGTCAAAACTTGTTGCAGCACAGCCGCGAGGTAGCCAACCTTTGTGCTACTATGGCTGCTGAGTTGGGCTTGAATGTGAAACTGGCCAAACGTGCAGGATTGTTACACGATATTGGTAAAGTGCCCGATGACGATGCTGAAACACCGCACGCATTGTTGGGTATGAAACTGGCCGAGAAGTACAAAGAACATCCTGAAGTAGTGAACGCCATTGGTGCCCACCACGACGAGATTGAAATGACTTCGATGCTGTCGCCCATCGTTCAGGCGTGTGATGCTATTTCAGGTTCACGTCCCGGTGCCCGCCGCGAAGATGTTGAAAACTACATGAAGCGTTTGAAAGACTTGGAAAGCCTTGCCCTTTCATACGATGGTGTAGAGAAAGCATTTGCGATACAAGCAGGTCGCGAGTTGCGTGTGATGGTTGAAAGCGAGCGCGTGAGCGATGAAAAAGCAGAAATGCTTTCGTTTGACATCAGTCAGCGCATTATGAAAGAAATGATTTACCCCGGTCAAATAAAAGTAACGGTTATCCGTGAACGTCGTGCGGTAAATTTTGCTAAATAACGCTCTAACTAAGTAAAAGACACCTATAGGCTGCCTGTGTATAAAACACTGGCAGCTTTTTTGTTTTTGTAGTAATACCTTTGAAAAAATGAAAAATTTCAAAATAGCTGCCGCAATTGTTGCAACAATAATTTTTGGAAGTGTATCAGCGCAAACCGCCGATTATTACACAACGGCCATGCCCGGAGCAAGGGGAAGCAATTACCTGTTTTACAAGCCCGACAGTACTTTTGCAGATATTATTAAGTTTGACGACGGTATTGCTAAAAGCGAATTAAAACCCGTAATTGAAAATTACGGTGAACGTGCAATTTTGTTTGCCACTGATAGCTTTAGCATTGAAACCGACAGGACTACGGCTATTTATTTTAAAGCTAAAAATGGTAAACGCGAATTGTTTTTATCGAAGTATGCCAACGAAATGCCTTGCTGGGAAAAGGGAGCTGTGTTGTATGCAAAACCCGAAGGGAAAAATAATATTACGGTATATTTAGTAAACACACAGGGTAAAGAAATTATCAAAAATGGTGAAAAGGTATCGTGTGAAACTACTTTGCTGCAAACCAATATCGAAGAAAATTATGCCAATGCTACGGGTACACGTGCAAAAACCGATTTGCAAAAAGCGGCGGCCGGTGTAAGTGTAGTGCAAGAGAAAAAAGTGTTGATAATAAAGGTTTCACGCGATGCGTTAAAACAGTTTACATCACTTAATTTTAAATTGTATAATAGTGCTAAAAAAGAGGTAAAAGACTATTTGAATATTAAAGCTACTGAAAGTATTTTATACATAAACGATTTACCAAAGGGCAAGTACAAGTATATAGTAGAAGTGTACGACGGGACATTGATAACCGAAGGCACTATCACCATCACAAAAAAATAAATACGGCCTTGCATGGTTTTTTAAACCATATTAAAAAAGTGATTTTGTCGGTTGTGTGCCTGCTGCAAGTTTTTGCGGCAAACGCACAGCAAACCATCTCTTTTGATATAACTACTGCCAGCGATAACAAAAGGATATTTTTATTTAATACCCTGCTGCCGGGCGATAGCGTAGTGTTTAAAAACAAACAGGGTAAAAAATTACCTGCCGAAAGTGTAATCCCGTCAGAATACAGCCATCTACTTGCTCCTGAGATTATTTTATTTGAGTCTGACGGCAGTATGCTGTATATAGACAGCGGTGGGAATTTTTTTATCAGGGATGTAGAAAATCCTGACGCAAAACCGATTTCGTTAAAAACCAATCTTGATACGTTGAAGTTGGGTGAAAAAAACCTTGTAATTGAGTGCAGCAGCCGCGACCTTGAAAACCTTGAGGTGTTTGTGGTTCCGTTTGAGAAATATGCAGTTTCAAACGCTGTACCGCAGGTAAACACAAAACTTACTTTTAGGTTAGAGGATATTATTTATGGAGCTAAAGGTGTAACACCGCCCCGTTTGCTGGATTTGTGGAAGGAACAAATAACTTTTGACCCTGCCGACCGCAAGGTGATGTACGATTATAAGCTGATTTTGCCCAAAGAAATGGTGAAACGCGGAAAGGTTACGTTGATGATATACGACCTATCGTATCAGGTGGTGGCTATCTACCCTGATTTAGTAAAGCCTGTGAATGTGATTAAACGGGATAATATTATCAGTGCAACGTATGTGTACAAGGTGTTTATGAATGGTAAGGAAGAGGTGAAAAAAGGACTTATCCATTACCTGTCGCCAGAAGATGAGCAGAAAAAACTGGACGACCAAAAAAAGCAGGAAGAGGAACAACAACAGCAGCAGCAAGACCCTGCACAAGAAGATCCTTTTAAACAACCTGAATAATCAGGATTGTTTTTTGTGCATGGTATAATGCAAGGTCATAAATGTGAGGCCATAAAATTTAAAAGTATGGGAGGCTTTTAACACATTGTTTTCATCAACAAATACATCCAGTGTCTCGTGCATGGCTTTCACATATTTTATCCAATAATCGTTGTTGCCGTTTTCAAGTAAAAAGTAAAAACCCGGGTCACCGTCTTTTCTACCTTTTGAGGTAAGGCGCAAACTGCCATCATCAAGCACCTTTATGCCCAGTATTATTGTTGCATTGCCATTAGGCAGCGGAAAAACAATTTTAAGGCAGGTACGGTTTTCAGCAGGCACAAGTGTGTAGCCGTATATACCTGAAAATACAACAGTGTCTTTCTTCTTTTGAGTTCGGTACCAAATTGTGTACTTGGCTCTTTTTTGATTATCAGCAAACAATTTTATCAAATTGCTTTCAAGTCCTTGTGCAGTATCGGCAGGGGTAAGGGGTAAGTTTAATTGTTGCAGTCTGCGGCTAAAAATAAGAGCCAGCAGCCACCCAAAAGGATAAAATATCCCCGTCCAAGTTGATTTTACCTCAAAACCATAATTAAACGTATGGGTATAAAAATCAATAATTGTAGGATGTAACCTTTGTTCATCCGTTGGGTCAAGCCCCCACTCATTTATTTCATCAATAAGTCCGAAACCCGTCTGGTTCTTTTCAAGACGTAGGTTTTCAGCCTTGCACAAACGGTATATGTATTCGTCTTTTATCTCACGGGTATCTCCTGAGGGGCCTGTCAGCCACGCTTCTTTTTCAGGGTAAAAACGACGGCCTGTGGTTTTTACCCACACTTGGGTAATCCAGTCTTGTAAATAACCCCGTTTTTTGCCCAGCCACATAGTTATCTCTCTATTGCCTTTCTCACACTTCCTTTTTCAAGTAATAGGGCTTTAGCGGCCTCGTAATCAAGTCCTGTGCTTTCCATAATCATGCGGCTGCCCCGTTCAATCAGTTTTTGGTTAGTAAGCTGCATATCTACCATACGGTTGCCCTTTACACGGCCTAACCGAATCATAGTGGTGGTGCTAATCATATTCAGTACCAGTTTTTGTGCCGTTCCCGCTTTCATTCGGGTACTTCCGGTAACAAACTCAGGGCCTGTATCAACCTCTACCGAAAATTTGGCCAGTTTGCCCAGCGGGCTATTTGGGTTGCAGCTAATTCCCCCTGTTGTTATTCCGTTGGCGTTGCATTTTTCAATAGCCGCCAACACATAAGGCGTAGTGCCGCTGGCAGTAATTCCAATCACCACATCACTTTTATTTATTGTGTATGCTTCAAGGTCTTTCCAGCCTTGCTCGCGGTCGTCTTCCGCAAACTCTACTGCTTTGCGTATTGCTCCGTCGCCGCCTGCAATAATGCCCACTACCAAACCGTGTTCAACTCCAAACGTTGGCGGGCATTCGCTGGCATCCACAATACCCAATCGGCCGCTGGTTCCTGCACCCATGTAAAACAAGCGTCCTCCCAATTGCATATTGGCTACAATTTCATTTACCAACGCTTCAATTTGGGGCAATACCTTTTCAATGGCAAGGGGTACGCTTTTATCCTCGTTGTTAATGCCTTGCAACAGCTCAGCCGTTGTCATTGTATCAAGGCTGCTGTAGTGCGAAGGTTTCTCAGTATTTCTTAGTTCCATTTTACAAAAGCAAAGATGGTGTTTTTTAAGGAACGATATTTGCGCCACTTTCGCCGTTTTTATAGCACGTCTGTATAAACTAAAATGTAGTTTTGACGTTTAGGTGAATTAACACAGGTACTGAAGTGGAAGAACGAAAAATAAATAAATGGCAGCCCCTTATCTACGCGGGGTTATTGGCGGCAGGCGTTGCGGGCGGTTTTATGCTGCAAGGCAATAAAGGTGGTTTTACCCTTACGGGCAATAGCAAAATAGACCATGTGATGTCGTTAATAAACAAAGAGTATGTGGATACGGTGGATGATGAACGTTTGGCAGAAGTGGCTATTGAGCAAATGTTGCACGATTTAGACCCGCATTCAAACTATATACCCGCTGCTGAGCTAACGGCTGTTAATGAGCAATTGCAGGGAAATTTTGAGGGGATAGGAGTGGAGTTTAATTTGCTTAACGATACCATTTTTATTGCTACGGTGCTTCCTGAGGGGCCATCGGAAAAGGCGGGTATAATGCCCGGCGATCGCATTATAAAAGTGAATGGCGAGACGGTGGCCGGAATAAATATTAGTAATAGTGATGTTATTAAGAAATTAAAAGGCACCAAAGGCACTAAGGTTGATGTGGAGTTGAAACGTACGGGTATGAAAGGTTTGTTGAAATATACCATTGTGCGCGATCGCATACCGTTGAAAAGTGTTGATATAGCCTACATGATTAACCCCACAACGGGATATTTGAAAGTGAACAGCTTTGCTAAAGATACTTACGACGAGTTGAAAGCAGGGCTTGATAAGTTGAAAAAGGAAGGAATGGAAAGCCTTGTGTTGGATTTGAGGGGAAACCCCGGTGGGTATTTACATGCGGCTACCATGATAACCTCTGAATTTTTGGGTGAGGGCAAACTGATGGTATATACAGAGGGCCGCAACCAAAAGAAAAAAGAATATGTTACCGACCACGCAGGCGAATTTATCGAAGGCAAGCTGGTGATTTTGGTGGACGAAGGCTCAGCCTCGGCCAGTGAGATTGTATCGGGTGCTGTGCAGGATTGGGACAGGGGGATTATTGTAGGTCGCCGTTCGTATGGTAAAGGGTTGGTGCAAGAATCGTTTAACCTTAGCGATGGTTCGGCAGTAAGGCTTACCATTGCCCGTTATTATACTCCTACAGGACGCAGCATACAAAAACCGTATGATGAAGGCTATGATACATACGAGGCAGAAGTAGGTGAGCGTTTAAGAGGAGGGGAGCTTGACCACCCCGATAGTGTGAAGAAGAATGAGAAGATGGTGTTTAAAACCCCGTCAGGGCGCAAAGTATATGGTGGTGGCGGAATTTATCCCGATGTGTTTGTGCCTGTTGACAGTGCAATACACACCGACTTAATGACGCATATATACCGCAACGGGCTTACCACACGATTGGCCTACCAATATGCGGATAATAACCGCGACGTGCTGAAAAAGACATATAAGGATGCCCAAGACTTTGGTAAACGATTTGACTTTAGTAGCCAATTAGAGGGCAAATTGCGCCAAATGCTTGCTGATGCCCATGTTACATACGCAGCTTCTGAATTTGAGGCTTCTAAGCGTTTAATGGCCAATCAGGTAAAGGCGTTAATAGCAAGACAAGTGTTTGGTAAAGAAGCATATTACCAAGTGCTAAATCAAGGCGATGTGATATTTAATACCGCTTTGAAAGCCTTAGCTGAATACGATGCGGTGTTAAAAGGAACTGCTAAAACCGCGCGAAAATAACTATCCTACCGGATAAAGATATAACCCAAGCATATTAAGTGCTTAGGTTTTTTATTGGATTATTTCGATGGTAATGTATCAGGGGCGGCTCCGGCTTTTTTCTTGTAATACTCTAATACCGAGTCCGCCTTTTCTTTATCGCTTTTCACAATAGTCTCTGCTTTTTGCTGTTCAGGGGTTTTTGTTTCAGCTTCAGGTTTTGATTTACAAGCAATTACTGATAAGGTGATAATGGCAGCGTATAAAGAAAGTGTCTTTTTCATACTGCAAGTTAAATCAATCTTTTTCTAATGTAAAATGACCCAATCACACTTTTAGGCAAAAAAAAAGAGTGCCTCGGCACTCTTTAATTTCGTTCTCGGTCTGTAAGACTTACTGATTAGTGACCAGCAGGAGCAGTAGCACCTGAATCTTTAGCACCAGTGTCGTTAGCAGTAGCTTGAGCAGCAGCAGCTTCTTCAGCAGCTTTAACTGAATCAGCTATCTTTTGTAGTGAATCAGCAGCACGTTTTGAATCAGCAGCATGATCAACAGCAGGAGTGTTTTTGCAAGCTACGAATGACATTACAGATACGATGGTTAACAGAGCAAATACTTTTTTCATTTTTTTGTGATACTTTTAAAATTCCGTGCAAAGGTAGCCAAAGAAACAAATTATGCAAGAATACCCTTATTTTTTTCTAAAAAAGATTCTTACAGGCATTCCGCTAAAGTCAAAATTTTCACGGAGTTTGTTCTCTAAGAAGCGTTTGTAGGGGTCTTTAAAATATTGGGGTAGGTTGCAAAAAAATGCAAAACTGGGAACCTTAGTACGTAATTGGGTGATATATTTAATTTTGATATATTTTCCTTTATATGCAGGTGGTGGTGTTGCCAGTATTATCGGCAGCATTACCTCGTTCAACTGGTGGGTATTAATCTTTTTCGACATATTGGCATATACAGCACCAATGGTTTCCATTGCCTTGTATATCCGTTGTTTTTCAAGAGCCGATACAAACAATACGGGGTAATCGGTAAAAGGAGCCGTTTTCCTCTTTATGGTTTCCTCATACGTTTTGGCGCTGTTGGTTTCCTTCTCCATCAAGTCCCATTTATTCACCAATACCACAATCCCTTTTCCGTTTTTCTCCGCTTGGTGAAACAGGTTTAAATCTTGGCTCTCAATACCTTGTGTGGCATCAATCAGCAACACACACACATCACACTCTTCAATAGCTTTTATGGCACGTATTACTGAGTAAAACTCAATATCTTCGGTTACTTTGCCTTTTTTGCGGATACCTGCCGTATCAATCAGCAAATATTCGTGCCCGTATGCTTTGTAATGGGTATGTATAGTATCGCGAGTAGTACCTGCAATGGGGGTAACAATGTTTCTGTCTTCACCAAGTAAAGCATTTACCAATGATGATTTCCCAACGTTGGGTTTACCTACGATGGCCACTTTAGGGATATCGGCAAGGGTTTCTTCGGCAGCCGTCGGAGGTAATGCCCTCAAACGTTCCACTACTTCGTCAAGCAATTCACCTGTTCCCGCGCCTGAAATTGAGCATAGCGGATATACCTCGCCCAAACCAAATGAATAAAACTCCGCTGTATCCACCAAGCGGTCGTTGTTATCCACTTTATTTGATACCACCAATACAGGCTTTTTCGATTTACGTAAAATATTTGCAAAATCACTGTCAAGGTCAGTAATACCGGTAGTCACATCCACCATAAACAGCATCACATCAGCTTCTTCAATCGCAATCTTCACTTGGTCGCGTATGGCCGATTCAAACACATCATCACTATTCGGTACATATCCGCCCGTATCAATCACCGTAAACTCATATCCAATCCATTCGGCTTTTCCGTAGTGGCGGTCACGGGTCACCCCGCTCATATCGTCCACTATTGCCTTGCGTTCACCAACCAATCGGTTAAATAAAGTTGATTTTCCTACGTTTGGCCTGCCTACTATGGCTACAATTCGTCCCATTATAAAATTATTAAGCCCGCAAAGGTAGGTATTTTTGGCACAACAGGGTGGTTTAAATTGCTGTGCCTATTTCAAATGCAAAAACACAAGGGGATGTTTTGCGAAGCAACCAAGCGTGTATTTCGTACAAAAGGTTTAATTTTGGGCAGGATGCCAACTTTTTTGCAAGTAGTTATAGGTGGTGCTTTGGGGGCTGTTTCACGTTACGGGATAGGGCAATTGTTCCCCTCAAGCGGTGGTATGGCGTTTCCTTGGGCTACTTTTTTTGTAAACCTTTTAGGTTGTTTACTCATAGGGGCGGCAATGGGCAGTGTACTAAGTAATCCTGTGCTGCGCCAATATTGGCCGTTATTAGTAGTTGGTTTTTTAGGCGGATTTACCACATTTTCGAGCTTTGGGTTTGATGCCATTCAGCTTTTGCAAAATAAGCAGTGGCAGCTTGCCGTTTATTACATATTAGGAACAAATATTGCGGGTTTACTTTTGGTGTACGTGGGGTATCAATTAACACAAGTATGAAACACATTTTAGCGGCATTTATATTTTTTGTAACCGTTTTCACGGCTCAGGCCTCGCACATTCTTGTGCCGATGGATAATACCCAAAAAGACCACCTGAAAGCATACGGGGTATGTTATTGGGTGCTTACGTTTGATATTGAGGCCGATTGGCTGCTTAATTACCGCGACGGCAGTTTTGTGTTTCCTTACCAAGAAAAGTTTGAGAAAGAATGTCGTGTGCGTGGGGTGAGTTATGAAATTATAACCGACGCTAAGTACAATGGAATATTGGCCGAAATTGCCAACCCCGAGGTAAATATGGAAGCGGTGAAGTTGCTTAAATCACCCAAAATAGCAGTGTACTCGCCAAAAAGTAAACAGCCTTGGGACGATGCGGTAACAATGGTGCTTACCTATGCTGAAATACCTTACGATATAATATTTGATGATGAAGTGCTGGAAGGTAAACTGCCTACTTACGATTGGCTGCATCTTCACCACGAGGATTTTACAGGGCAGTACGGTAAGTTTTACAGTAGTTTCAGGTATGCGCCTTGGTATTTAGAGCAGGTGAAAGAGGCCGAAGCAATGGCTGCCAAACACGGATATGCCAGCGTGAGCCAGCTGAAATTGGCAGTAGCTAAAAAGATAAGAGACTTTACACTGGGAGGCGGTTTTTTGTTTGCCATGTGCAGTGCTACTGATACCTACGATATTGCTCTTGCAGCCGATGGGGTAGATATTTGCGAAAGTATGTTTGACGGTGACCCTGCCGACCGGAATGCTAATCAGAAATTAAACTACGATAACTGCTTTGCGTTTACTGATTTTAAACTGGAAATGAACCCTTATGTGTATGAGTTTTCAACTATAGATGTAAACCCGCAGCAACGTGGTGTTACTGAAGAAGAAGACTTGTTTCTGTTGTTTGAGTTTTCAGCAAAAACCGATTTAGTGCCCACTATGTTGTGCCAAAATCATACTAAAATTATTGACGCATTTATGGGGCAAACTACTGCTTATAACAAACGCTATATAAAAAGCAATGTGGTGATTATGGGCGAAAACAAAGGCTTGAACGAAGCTCGTTATATACACGGTACAGCAGGGAATGGTACTTGGACGTTTTATGGTGGTCACGACCCCGAGGATTATCAGCATATTGTGGGTGAACCCCCTACGGATTTGGCTTTGCACCCTAACTCACCCGGTTTCAGGTTGATTTTGAACAACGTTTTGTTCCCCTCGGCTAAAAAGAAAAAACAAAAAACCTGATGGATTCATTGTTCGGCTGAAAACATCGCGAACATAAAATCACAGTATTTGCCCTTTTGCAGTAGCCAATTCACATTCATTTTATTTATTTTGCGCAGTAATACAAACTACTATGGGTAGAGCATTTGAATTTCGCAAAGGAAGAAAGATGAAACGCTGGGACCAGATGTCGAAAGCGTTTACAAAATACGGTAAAGAAATATCGATGGCGGTAAAGGCAGGTGGACCTGACCCTACACTGAATGCCCGCTTACGTGTGGTGATACAGAACGCTAAGGGTGTGAATATGCCCAAAGACCGTATAGAATCAGCCATTAAACGTGCCAGCGACAAGAGCGAGAAAGATTTTGAAGAAATAGTGTATGAAGGCTATGGCCCTAAGGGCGTAGGTATTGTTGTTGAGTCGGCTACCGATAACCCCAACCGTACTGTGGCTAACATTCGCTCGTATTTTAGCAGGGGCGGGGGTGAATTGGGCAAAACCGGTTCGCTGGAATTTATGTTTGAGCGTTTGGGCTTGTTTACTGTTAGTGCCGAAGGGCAGGATGCAGATGAGCTTGAATTGGATTTGATTGATTTTGGTTTGCAGGAGATTGAAAAAGACGAGGCCGAAATTATTATTACTACCTCGTTTACTGATTTTGGAAAAATGCAAAAAGCATTAGAAGAACGCAGTATAGTTATAATCAATGCTGAGTTGCAACGCATCCCTACTTCTTATGTGGATGTAACGGCAGAAGAACGTGCTGCAATTGACAAGATGCTTGAGAAGATTGAAGAAGACGAAGACATACAAAACGTGTTTCATAACATGAAACCCGAAGAGGAATAGTTTTCCAATAACTGCTTATAAAATTAAGGGGGCTGTCTCAACTTTTGAGATAGTCCCTTTTTTGTTTGTATGTTCAGAGGTTTATTTCCCTGTCATTCCGAAGGGCAGAGAGGAAACTTATAGCAAGTGCGTTATCAAAGCGTGATAAGTTGCTTCCTATGTCAGCATGGCAACAATTATTCGTTAATAACAAAAAGGGGCTGTCTCAAAAGACAGCCCCTTTGCTTATCGCTGTATAAACGGCGTTTATTTTTTAACTTTAATGGTGCACCCGATAGCTTTTGTTGTTTCGGGGTTTGGTGCTTTGCCAGCAATTAAGGCATCAACAGCGCCTTCAACATATTTGGTTTTCACGGCAGTTTCATCCTCGTGATTATCGTCAATAGCTCCAATGTATTTTACAACGTTTTTAGCACCGTCTTTTTGCAGGATAAATACGTGTGGGGTGCGTGTAGCACCAAAAATTGGAAATATCTTTTGTCCTTCGTCAAACAAATAGGGGAAAGTAAATCCTTTTTCTTTGGCGCGTTCCTGCATTTTTTCATAGCTATCCTCGGCATTCACCGCAGGGTCGTTAGGGTTAATAGCAATTACGGGGTAGCCTTGTGTTTTATATTTCTTATCAAGTGCTACCAAACGATCTTCATACGCCTTTGCATACGGGCAATGGTTGCAGGTAAATACTACAATATAGCCTTTAGCGTCTTTAAAGTCAGCTAAAGAAACCATTTTACCGTCGATGTTTTTTAACGAAAAATCGGCGGCGGCATCACCAATGGCATAGCCTGTTGTTGCATTTGTTTTGTAAGTAAAGGCAACAGCCATTGCTGCAACTGCAAGCAACGCTATGGCCGAAAGGATAACTTTTTTCATATCTGTTTGTGTTTAGTATATCAGGGGTTAAAAATAAGTTTCAACAGTGGTGTGCAGCTCTTTCTCAGTAAACTCTTGTTCATAAAAGCTGCTTTTGTTCTTGTTAAAAATAAGAGTAGCAGGTATTGCTCCGCTCCATTCAGGGCTCACTTTTTCAATCCATCTGTTTGCGTCAGGCTCATATAACAAAGCCACAGGGCTGGTTATTTTGTGCTTTTGCAAATAAGGCAACAAAACATTCTTGTAGTTCTTTTTAAAATCAAGGCTTATTAAGATAACCTTTAACTTTTTGTCGGGATATGATGCTTTCAAATGGTCGAAATGGGGTAGCTCTTTAATACAGGGGCCGCACCACGTAGCCCAAAAGTTGATTACATACGTGGTATCGTTTTTTTGTTGCATCAGTTGTTGCACGTAGTCAAACCCCACAATGGGTACAGTAGTGCTGTCTTGCAATTGTGCTTTGGCTGCAAAAGCCATTAGCCACAATAAAAGTGTGTATGCAGTTTTTTTAATCATCCTGTAAAAGAAACAACCCTCTTTCGACAGCAATTAACCTGCCAAAAGAGGGTTGAAAGGTGTATTTTTATTATTCAAATCGTTTGAAAGAGAATGTGCGGGTAAGGTTAAAGCCAAAAGCAATGCCTTGTCCTTTCGGGGCTGCAAAATCGTTAACGGTTTCGCTGATATAACCTCCGTCATACATGGCACGTGCATTGGTAAACTGAAGCTGGAAAACGTGTCCGCCTGTTTCAATATCAAAGCCAACGGCAACAGTGTTGCGTATGGTTTGCGTTCCAATTTTGGGAATGTTTTGTCCCGGCATAAAACCAAAATACTCAAGGTTTAGCGATACACGGCGGGTTAATTTCATTCTGCCGCCTACACCCATACTAAAAAAGGTGTTTTGCTCATTAACGGTGTGTACAAGGTTTTTGTGAATAACCGTTGGGCTTAGTTGCAACGAAAAGCTGCTTGAAAACTTACGTGCAATCAATAACTGGTGCATATAAGCGATACGTGAAGAGAAGTGGTTTTTCCGGTCGGTATTAGTAAACTTTTCGCTGCGGATGGCCATATCCGAAACCCATACAATGGTAACAGGAAAGTTTTTTGCCCCCGATTGCTGACGAAACAGTTTAGCTTTGATAAAACCGTCGTAGGTTTTGCCATAGGTGCTGCGGCCGTAACCAATAGTTACAAAATCAGTAGGCAAGGTATATTCAAGCCCCATGCGCATGGTGGCTCTATCCATACCAAACATATCATAAAAGCCGTTTTCAATAGTGCCAAAGCGGTGGGCAAGCATGTATAGTAATTCGCCTTTTGCAGGAATTTCAACCGATTGTCCGTTAATTACGCGCACACCTTTAAAGGTAGCAAAAGCATAATCGGGCTTTTTTTCAACGTTAGAGTCAAGGGCATCCAACTCATCCAGCAAACTGCTGCCGGGTTGAGCAACAACC
Source organism: Bacteroidia bacterium (assembly GCA_035906255.1). GTDB lineage: Bacteria > Bacteroidota > Bacteroidia > UBA8524 > UBA8524 > SB11. The sequence continues at coordinate 32,514 of JAMIFM010000020.1, read as the reverse complement.
GGAAGTATGAATGCAAACGATACTAACAGTAACAGTATATTTTTTTTCATAGTAGTGGTTAGTTATTAGGGTAGCCGCTATGTATCCATGCTTCAATTTTTAACAGGTCGCAGGCATCAAGTTTAGTTGCACTGCCCTTGGGCATTGGCGAGCGTCCGTTGCGGTGGTTTATGGCATCTAAAAACCGCACGGTATTACCGGCATCTAAAAATGTTTTAACATTAGCATGGGTATCAAAAATACCGATTGCCTGACCTGATGCTCCTAAATGGCAGCCTGAAGTTGCGCAACGTTGGTTCAGTATTTTAGAGACGGTGCCGCTGTAGGTTACGGCGGTGGTATCACAATTGCCGGTTTGCGGGTATAGTTCTTCTTCGTTGTCGTAATAACAAGATTGAAGGCTGAGGAATGCTACAATTCCCAGCATCAGTAGTTTATTCATGGTTAGTTTGTTTTTAGAGGGAAAAGGGGCTATATAAAAATAAATGTATCGTACAATTCTGCCGTCATTGCGAGGTCTCCCGAAGCAATCTCGCACAATCAATGCAAACGGATTGCTTCAAAACTCAAAAGCAGTTTTTCGCAATGACGAAAAGGTTGTTTAACACAGTCCCTTTCTAATATCCTTATTTTTTCTCCGTCATTTCAACGTTTACACGTATTTCAATTTCATCTGCAATCTTTCCTACCTTATCGTTTTTGATGTTGTAGTCTTTCAATGCTACCTTAAAAGTAGCTTTGGTAGTTACTTTGTTTGTGGCAGCATCAACAATAACCTCACCGGGGGTTGTTATGTCTTTAGTTACACCGTGCATGGTAAGTTTACCTTTTACACTCACCTTGTAGGTACCCGATTTGGTAAAATCTACCTTTTTCAAATCTTCAATAGCACCGTCAAATGAAGCCTCAGCATACTTGTCCGATTCCATGTAGTTTTCGTTAAAATGCTCTTGCATCAAAGCCTTTTCAAACTCAAAACCTTTAATGGGTACTTTGTAGGCCAGTTTACCGTCGGCGGTATTAAACAATGCAGTCACCTGATGGTTATTGGCTGTAATGTCTTCTAACGTAGCATCAGAAAAGAAAGAAATATTACCTGTGCGGGTAAAATACTTTTTTTGCCCGAATGCAAAGGTTGTCATCAACACCAATGCAGCTACAAATGCTAATTTTTTCATAGTACTATAGATTTAAATTTTAGTTTCAATGTTGGTATATACAAATAAATTATCGTGCCAAACTTTGGCGGTTTAGTTGTTTTGTGCACCTGCTTGTATCCACTTACGTATAATTGTTATCTCGCAATCGGCCATTTTGGGAGCACCTTGCGGCATCGGTTTGTAACTGGGGTCGTGGCTTATAGCCCCCAGCAATTTTCCATTATCGGCCTGTGTTTTCACTTCAGCGTAATTAGTAAGGGATATTCCTGCTGAGGGAAATGCACCGCTATGGCAGCCTTTACATTTGGTGTCCAATAGAGGTAACACATTTGCTGCAAACTTAAAGTTGGTAGTATCGCAACCGCTGTTGCATTTGTTGTTTTTAGCTCCTTGTTGTATCCATTTGGTAAGTTTGTTAATCTGTTCTTGAGTTAACGGAGTACGCGGGGGAGGGGGCATTTTCTTGTCGGGGTCGTTTTCTGTAATTACTTCAATCAAATCACTACCGTTAACATTTCCGGGTTTCACAGCACCGCTGTTAATAAGGCTTGCGTGCGAAGCAACATTGATACCCTCTGTTTGGGTAATGGCATCGTGACAACCCGCCATACCGCAATTTGAAGTTAAAATGGGTAGAATGTCGTTTTCAAAATATACACTATCAGGGTTGCATTTTCCGGTTCCCCCGCTGGGGTTGTTGGGGTTTCCGTTGTTTGTTGTTGGTACAATTTCGGGTTGGTGTTGGCAACTGTATGCAAGTGCCAACGTTGCAACTATGGCCGCAAGGATTATTTTTTTCATCTAAATAAGAATGGGAGCTTATATCCGTTAAGAGATATTATTTTTCGTTAGTAAAAGAGCTTTTCTTAAGGCGTACCAATCCGGCAAGGTCAAAATCAGTGTCGGGTTTTTCAGCACTGATAAACAAGCCTTTTAATACCACCTTTTGCGGTACTGCAAGTTGTTTTGCTTGGGTATTGTATTCAGGATGCACTTCGCAAAATACCTCATACTTATCGCCTGATTTAAATACTACCGAACTGATAGAGTCATTAGGCTCAATCCTTGTCACCTCACCGCTAATCTCAAGTACTTTATCGTTATACTTGGCAATGGCACTGTCGTGGTTGGTTTCAAATTCTTGCACAAGTTGGGCTACAGTCAATGTGTAATCAGCCTTTGCTTCAAGAATGTTTTTCTTGGGTTTGTTGTAAATAAAGAACCAAACATAAGCGGCTGTTAGTACGGCTACGATAAGGCCGATTAAAAGTACAGTTTTTAGTTTCATAGTAAGTTGTAATTAAGGTTTGAACATTAATTGCTAAGGGCAAAAATAATTAAAAAAACAGAGGCATTTTTCCAACAAATGTCACATTTACTGTGGCTTGTAGCACCTGTTTGGTTTTTTTCACTTGGTTTTAGCAATAATGGTAACACCCCAAGACATATTTTTTAATACAAATGTTGTTTAAACGTTGAATGATTTACGAAAAAAGCGCAAAGTCAGTTTTTTGCGTGTTGCTTTTTTTGCAATGAGATAAAAAGCGGATATGATACAAGACCCAACAAGCAACCCATTACAATAGCCAAAATAAGCCCACCGCTTAGGTATTGCAGCAAGTTATCTTGCAACAGTTGCCACGAGAAATTTTGCCCTGCATCAATTTGGGCGGGATATTCCATAAATAACCCTCCAATTTTAAAACTCAGGTACATAATAAAAGGAACCAAGGGGTATGGGTTTATTACGTTTATCAATACTATTACCAGTACCTTATTAAGCCGCAAAGCAAAAGCTACCAGAATGCCTAAAATGGTTTGCAGGCCATACAAAGGCACAAAGGCCAAAAAAGCTGCAACAGCTACACTAAATGCCCTTGTTTTGGGTGCTTCATTCGGGTTGATGAGCGAGCGACGAGTGAGCCGCCACAATGCTTTACGCGATACTTTTCTTCGTTTTTTGGCGGGTGTTCTCACAATTGTTTGTAACAAAAGTAGCCCAATTGTATTAAGAGATTGCTAATGTTTGTTTTTGGCAGGGCGGTACCATAATCGGTTTGCATTTATGCCTTTTGCTCCCGACAATTTTAGTTAATTTCGCAGCCTTAAAACAGCGACTGAACAAGATGGCTTTAGACCAAGAGTTTGATGATGAACCCGTGAAGGAAATGAGTTTTTTTGAACACGTTGATGAACTGAGAAAATATATTATCAGGGCGTTGGCGGGTGTGGTGCTGTTTTCAATCTTTGGGTTGGCGTTTCCGCACATATTGTTTGATGAAATTATTTTTGGCCCTACGCATCTCGATTTTTGGACGTACCGCAAGATGTGTGAATTGTCATACCTTGTGAATAATGACGACACATTGTGCCTAAAGGCGATAGAGTATGCCATTTTTAGTCCTTCTATCACATCGCAGTTTACGCAGTATTTTATGGTATCGATTATTGCGGGAGTTGTGTTGGCCTTTCCTTGGATATTGTACCAGTTGTGGTTGTTTATAAAACCCGCCCTTAGCGATAAAGAAATAAAATACGCCAAACAAATGGTGGGCTATGGCAGCTTTTTGTTCTTTTTGGGCATATCGTTCGGGTATTTTATCCTTACGCCCATATCACTTAACTTTTTGGGTAATTTTAAGTTGATGGATAACATTCAAAACCAATTTACGGTAGATTCTTACATCAGTTTTGTTACCATGCTTACCCTTGCCACAGGGATAATTTTTGAACTGCCTATTATCATTTATTTCCTAACTAAGATAGGATTGGTAACAGCCGCATACCTGCGCAAATACCGCCGATATGCCATACTTATTGTAGTAATTGTAGCTGCTGTGCTAACCCCGCCCGATGTTACCAGTCAGGTATTGATGAGCATACCGCTGGTGATACTTTACGAGATAGGGATAATGATTGCTGCACGGGTTGAAAAACGCAGGGCAGCCCAAACAACAACAGAAGTAACAAATCGATAAAATATAAACTACCATGAAAATAGCAATGGCAGGCGACCACGCCGGATATGAACTGAAAGCGCTTTTGAGAACCCGCTTAGAGGATGCTGGGCATGAGGTACACGATTTTGGCCCTTTTGGTCCTGAATCAGTTGATTACCCTGATTTTGTGCACCCGTTGGCAAAATCGGTAGTGGCAAAAGAAGCCGAGTTGGGTATTTTGATTTGCGGTAGCGGTAACGGTGTTTGTATGACTGCGAATAAATATGCTGATATACGTGCGGCACTTTGCTGGGAACCTGAATTAGGAGCTCTTGCCCGCCAGCACAACAATGCCAATGTGCTGTGCATACCTGCCCGTTTTGTGAGTGTTGAAAAAGCCTTTGCTATTGCTGATAGTTTCCTTTCAGCACAATTTGAAGGCGGCCGCCACCAAAACAGGGTAGATAAGATAGCTATTAAGTAATCTCAAATTTGAAATTTCTAATTTCTAATAATGACTATTAAAAAAGTAGCAGTAATAGGTGCCGGAACTATGGGTGCCGGTATAGCCCAAGTATGTGCACAAAGCGGGTACGATACTGTTTTGTATGATATAAACGCTGAGATGGTTGCCAAAGCCGAAAAGGGAATTGTAAAAAACCTTGACGGGGCAATTGAGCGCGGTAAACTTACCGTTGCCGAAAAAGAAGCTACGCTTGGGCGAATGCTATTTACAGGCGATTTTGAAGCCTTAAAAGCTGATTTGATTATTGAGGCTATTGTAGAGCGATTGGATGTAAAAGTGAGCCTTTTTGAGAAACTGGCTGCCCAAAACCCTGCCGAAACCATATTGGCCACCAATACATCAACCATACCCATTACACAAATAGCTGCTAAAATTGCTAATCCTGAAAGGGTAGTTGGTATACACTTTTTTAACCCTGCCCATATTATGAAACTGGTAGAGGTTATAGCTGGTGCGCAAACCTCTGATGAAGTAGCGGAACGGTCAAAAGTATTTGTGCTGAGTGTGGGCAAAACTCCTATTATGGCCAAAGATGCCCCCGGTTTTATTGTGAATCGTGTTGCCCGCCACTTTTATGTGGAAGGCTTGAAAGTAGCCGAAGAAAATGTGGCACCGCTTGAAACTATTGATGCCTTGTGTGAAGCCAGCGGTTTTAAAATGGGACCTTTCCGCTTGATGGATTTGATAGGCGTTGATACCAACTTTTCGGTTACCTCATCCATGTACCAGTTATTTCATTACGACCCTAAATTCCGTCCCAGCCGCATACAGCAGCAAAAGGTAGATGCAGGCCACCACGGACGTAAAACCGGCAAGGGGTTTTATAGTTACTAATAGGTGATATAAATCATTGGTTTTATTGGTGTTCAAATTAAACCAATCTCTATTTTTGCCGTAAACTGTATTGATACACTTGTTTAGTTTACACAGAGTTCTTACCAAACAAAATATGAAAAAATTAGTTGCACTATTAAGCCTCTTAATTGTTTGCGGGTTTGCCGTTGCAAAACCCATTGATGAAGCCACTGCCAAATTGGTAGGGCAAAACTTCTTAGCTACCCGTGTTACGGGTGGTTCTTTTAAAGCAGGTGTTCAGCTTGATTTGGCTGTTACCGCAAATTCAAAAGCCTACAACTCTCAATCATCTGCGGCACCCGTAGCCTATTACTACATTTTTAATGTGGCCAATGGAAACGGTTTTGTAATTGTTTCTGCCGATGATAATGCAGTACCGGTGTTGGGATATTCTGACGCTGCCGATTTTGACCCTGCAAACGTTGCGCCCCAAACTGCAAAATGGTTAGAGGGCTACAAAACAGAAATGCGTTACATTATTGCCAATGGTGTAAAACAAACTACTGTTATTGCAGGCCAGTGGCAAGAGTTAATAAAAGGCGAACCCGTTGATAATACCATTGCGGCCAGCGTATCGCCTTTGGTACAAACCAAGTGGGATCAAAGCCCTTATTATAATGCCCTTTGTCCTTATGACGGAGGTGCTGGTCAACGCACGGTTTCAGGTTGTGTGGCTACCGCTATGGCACAAGTAATGAAGTTTTGGAACTATCCTTCAACAGGTACAGGCAATCACTCATACAACCACAGTTCATACGGTACATTATCAGCCAATTTTGGAGCTACCACTTACAATTGGGGAAGTATGCCCAATAGCGTAAACTCAACCAACACAGCAGTAGCAACCCTTATGTACCATTGTGGTGTGAGCGTGGATATGAACTACGATGTGGCTGCAAACGGCGGTAGCGGTGCGTATGTTATCAACTCACAAAGCCCTGTTACCCATTGTGCTGAGTATGCTTTTGAAACTTATTTCGGGTATAAAACCTCGCTGCAAGGTGTGGAGCGTGCCAACTACAGCCAAACCCAATGGTTGAATTTGATTAAAGGTGAATTAAACGCAGGCCGCCCTGTGTTATATGCAGGTTTCGGCAGCGGCGGCGGACACGCATTTGTGTGCGATGGATATGATAATAACGACTTTTTGCATTTTAACTGGGGTTGGAGCGGAGCTTACGACGGATATTTTTCAGTAAACGGACTTAACCCCGGCGGTGTGGGCACAGGTGGCGGAACAGGTGGTTTTAACAGCGGACACCAAGCCGTAATTGGTATTGAACCTCCGAGCAGCGCACCTGTAACCCTTGATATGCGTTTGTACAGCGATATTGTTGTGAACCCCGACCCGATACAATACGGTCAGAGTTTTACCGTAACAGTAGATGTAGCCAACTACGGAACATCGGCAGCGCAAAATTTCAGCGGTGATTATACCGTTGCAGTGTTTAACGCCAACAATGAGTTTGTAGCCACAGTTGAAACCCAAACGGGTATGACGCTTGATTATAATAAGCATTACACCAATCCGTTGGTGTTCTCTACCAGCAGCATATCAGCACTTACTCCCGGCGAGTACAAAATAGGGGTATATTACAAAACAAGCAGTGCTACCCAATGGACGGCTTTTGCCAATGGTAATTATCAAAACTTTATTACAGTAAATGTACAAGGCAACAATACCAACCCGCTTAAGTTGTATGCGGCTATAACAACTACCCCAACAGTTATTGTTCGCAACCAAACGTTTACAGTTGAGTTTGATATTGCCAATTTTGGCTCATCAACCTTTAACGGTGATGTATCGGTAGATATTCATAAATCAGACGGTACTTGGATACGCGAACTGTCAATCAAAAACGGTTTAAGTCTTCCATCAAACACCCACTTTACCAATGGTTTAACTTATACCATTACAGGCGGTATTGCCGACTCAGCAGGTACATACCAATTATTTATATGGGATAAACCTGATAATGGCAACTGGGAGTTTTTGGGCAACGGTGCGTATGCTAACCCTATTACCATACAAGTGGTTGAGCCCGGTTTAAATCCTGATGCTTATGAGGTGAATAATACCGTAGGACAAGCCTATAACCTGCCTGTAACTTTTTCTAATAATGCAGCAACCATTACTACACCGGGTTCTAACTGCCACAAGGGCAATGATTACGATTATTATAAGGTGGTATTGCCGGCAGGGTATGATTATAACATTCAAGCCCGTATTCACGATTCATACAACAGCGGTAACGGTAATACCTATACTTTTGACGGCCTGCTGTCATACTCAACTGATGGCAGCACATGGTCTGATGCGTATGATGATGTAATAAACGGCAGCTTTAATGTACAAGGCGGCGGTACTGTGTACTTTTATGTTTCGCCCTATTTTACCGGTGAAACAGGAACTTACCTGTTTGAAACTTTAATACAACGTTCAAAAGTCAAAAGTTCAGCCAAAGAAATCACAGGTTTTTCGGTTACGGGTATTGTTGGCAATGCAACAATTAACAGCACCAATGCTACGGTTAATGTAGTAGTAACTTCACAAACTGATATTACTGCCCTAACCCCTGTAATTACAGTGTCAAACTTGGCAAGCATTAATCCTCCATCAGGGGCGGTACGTAATTTCACTAATCCTGTAACTTATACCGTTACTGCCGAAGATTTGAGTACCAAACAATGGACGGTAACTATCACTAAACAGCCAAATGTTGGGGTTGAAAATCCTGCATTGGCAAATAGCATCAGTGTATATCCTAACCCTGCGATTAATGTATTACACGTTGATGCCAACGCGTTTGGCGGAGCGGTATCACAAATTACCCTAACTACTTTGCAAGGGCAGGTGATACAAACCGAGGCTGTTTCGGGCAAGGTTACCGATGTATCGCTAAACGGCTTGCAAAGTGGTATTTATTTGGTGCAGATACACACCAACGAAGGTGTGATAACTAAAAAGATTACTAAACAATAATGATAAAAAAGCTGGGCATATTAACGGTGGCATTTGCAGCGTGCATGGGCAAAAGTAATATTGCTTTTACACCTGATTTTGAAACACCTGCTCCACAAGCGTTGGTGTATAAAACAAAAGGCGATTATGCCAATCGTGTGCCTGTGCTTTTATCAGACGATAAAACAGAAATTATAGCCTATCCTCATCCTGCCGACCTAAGGGTGGGGGAGGCTTTTTTAACCCCTACAACTCTTGATGATGGCTATCTGCTGGATAATAAGGGAATAGGTGCTAACGTAGCTTTTTTGAGTTATACGTACGAAGAGTATAGCAAATTGGCCGAAGTACCCACGTTGAAAGAACTTTACGATAAAATAATAGATAAAGAGCCTTTAGCTGAACTGTGCAATTGCGGGAGCAAAAAAGCACTTACCGAGCCTGAAAAGCAGTTAAACTCTTTGATTAAAGGGGGTAAACTGCGCACTGTTTGCAAAGCAGTGAAATGAGTTGTTGAGGTAACAAAGATTACCCGTTAACACATTGTACTATCAAATCTTATATTTGCAGGCCAATAGAATTTACTATGTCAGAACTTGTTATCATACGCCACGGCCAATCGCAGTGGAACCTCGAAAACCGTTTTACAGGATGGGTAGATGTTGAACTTACTCCTAAAGGACAGGAAGAAGCCCGCAATGCAGGCGAAATGTTGAAAGGCCACAAATTTGACGAGGCTTATACATCGGGTTTGAAACGTGCCCAAAACACCTTAGCTACTATTTTAGAAGTAACCGGACAAACCGATATACCCGTAACTAAGCATGAAGCCTTGAACGAGCGTATGTATGGCGATTTGCAAGGACTTGATAAAGCCGAAACCGCTAAAAAATACGGTGATGAGCAAGTGCATATTTGGAGACGTAGTTTTGATATTGCTCCTCCTAACGGTGAAAGTTTGAAGGATACTGCCGAGCGCGTACTGCCTTACTACCAAGCGACTATTGAGCCGTTATTGAAACAAGGTAAGAACATTATCATATCGGCTCACGGAAATAGTTTGCGTGCGTTGATTATGTACCTTGAAAACCTTACTCCCGAGCAAATTTTGCAAAAAGAGTTGGGCACTGCCCGCCCCATTATTTACCAGTTAGACGAGAACGCAAAAGTAGTTAAGGCGCAAGCCATGTAATTGCTGCTATAAAAATTAAAATCCCCTGCTACGCTATGTAACAGGGGATTTTTTTTATCGTTTGCTTATCAAGTAAGATGTTCTATTTATTAGGGATTAGCTCCTTTTCTTTCAGAAAATTTACAAGGTATATCGCTTCAGGTTCGTCAATGCCCATTCCAAAGTTTTTAGATTTCATGCCGTAATCAAAAACAATAGTTCCGGGTGCATTATAGGCAATAGCATTTCTTCGCCCCCAAATGCCATCCGTATTTGTTGCTACTATTCTAAAATTGGCAGTGTCTGCAATTGTATATGATTTTGTTCGGGTAAAAATGGCTCCCGCCTTTTTTATGGTTAATATACCCCTATCAATGGTTATTAGTTCTTTGCCCATTATGTACCATAGTAAAGTTGATAAAACCGCAAGCAGTGCAAATACCCACGCAAACAACCAAATTGTTAGAAAGCCTTGAAACCCGCCTTCAGAGCTGGTGAAAAGTGCGCTAATTGCAGTTCCTCCTCCAAATAGCCAGCCTGTGAGCCAAATTATCATAAAAGCCATGATAAAATAATTGCGTTTTGCCGGAATGGTAATAATTACACCACTCATTGTTTCTTCAATAATAGCCCTGTTTTTGTACGGTTTTTCAATCTGCATTTTACTGTGCTTTGTAATATTCAGTTTTTAGCAACGGGCAAATTTTATAGCGTTCGTCGCGGGTATCTTCATGCACCGCATTTAGCAGTTCATACACATCTTTTATGCCTACCAAGCCGGCCCATTCAAAAGGGCCGTAAGGGTAGTTAGTGCCCAGTTTCATGCCCGTATCAATATCCGCTTTGCCGGCAGTGCCTTCTTGTACGGTGTAGTAAGCCTCGTTAATAATCATAAAAATTATTCGGGGGGTTACCATCCCTACGCGGTCATCCACCCAAGTGCATTGCCAACCCAGTTGTGTAGCCAGTTGTTCAAGTACGGGTTTGTGTTCCTCATTATAGCAGGTAGCCTCTAACAACGTACGGTTAATAAACGTTGGCAGCGCATTAAACCCAAAAATGGGCGAAGTGCACGAATGCCCCACCAATTCACGGGCAAGCTGTGTTTTGGCAGCACTCACCAATATTGGAAACTCAAGGTGCAAATAGTGGTGCAGGTGTTCGGGGGTATCATCAAAACCTGCATCAATAAAAGCAGTTAAGCCCAAATTGGGCAATTGCCATAAATCGGTATCTTTGATTTCAACCAACTCTGCCGCTGATGAAATTTTCAGTTTTAACTCGTCTATCCTATTTTGCGGTCCTGTTACACCTATTTTCATGTACTAATAATTCAAACGGACACAAAACTAATACCCATACGATGGAAAAGAAAATAATAATTACTCCCGATGCACCCCAACCCATAGGCCCTTATAACCAAGCTGTTTTGGTAAACAATACCCTGTATTGCAGCGGCCAAATTGCCATTGATGTTGCTACAGGCGATATGGAGCAAGACAGTATTGAGGCCGAAACCCACCAAGTGATGAAAAACGTGAGTGCTGTGTTAAAGGCCGCAGGGATGGATTACAGCAACGTTGTTAAAACCAGTATATTTATTACTGATATGGGACAGTTTGCCCGCATTAACCAAGCCTACGCTACGTATTTTGAAAAGGATTTTCCTGCCCGCGAAACCGTACAGGTGAGTCGGTTGCCCAAAGATGCCAACGTTGAAATCAGCGTAATAGCGGTGAAGTAGATTTTTTATCCATAGCATCGGGATTTATTCCCGAGAGTATTCACAAACCTCCCTCAGTCCCTCCTTACGCAAGGAGGGAAGCCTCCCGCAAGGCCATTGATAGACTAATAAGTTTTAAAAATTGTCGCTGCATATTTGGCACTTGAGCTTGTGTGGTGGTTCCTTTCCTGTTGTTGTGGGTAAGGGCGTACAATGTTTTATCGGTGTTTATTTGAACCTCCCTCAGTCCCTCCTTAGTAAGGAGGGAAGCCTCCCGCAAGGCCATTGATAGACTACAAGTTTTAAAAATTGTCGCTGTATATTTGGCACTTGAGGTTGTGCGGTGGTTCCCCTCCTGTTGTTAGGAGGGGCAAGGGGTGGTCGAGATAGAGATGCAAAACAATTAACTTCATTTCAACCTGTTTTCATTTTGTAACAATGCCCGATACCCTAAGCAGCAAAGTTCTTTCATTTTATCGGCAACTTCGTCCCACTGATTTACCTGAAGGGATTGAGGTGATGCTTCCCTTTGGGGATGCTGAGACGTGGAGGGTTACAGAGGCTTTTTATACTAAATACTACAACGATAGTCGTCCTCGAGTGTTTATTTTAGGCATTAACCCCGGCAGGTTTGGGGGCGGGGTTACGGGCATCCCTTTTACCGACCCAATCCGTTTAGAAACCGACTGCGGTATCCCTAACAGTTTTGCCAAAAAGCAGGAAATAAGCAGCGTGTTTGTGTATCAAATGATACAAGCCTATGGTGGTGCGGAAGCTTTTTACAGCAAGTTTTATATTAACTCGTTGTATCCGATGGCACTTACCCATAAGGGTAAAAACATTAATTACTACGATACCCCTGCTTTGTTAGAAGCTACCCGCCAACCCATTGTTAAAAATGTGCAAACACAGATAGGATTTGGCTTTCGTACAGATGTGGCCATTTGTTGGGGTGAAGGCAAAAACTATAACTATTTACAAAAACTGAATGCGGAATTTGGTTTTTTCAAAACAATAATACCCCTGCCACACCCGCGTTTTATTGTGCAATACAAGCGCAAACAAATGAACGAATACATAGAGCGGTACTTAGAAGTATTTGCTTCAATAAAATAGAATTTATGAATTACAAACACCTTAGCAAAACCGTGTCGATGGCGTTGCGCCATAGTCCTGAGAAACTAGGGTTGACCCTTTCTGCCGAGGGGTGGGTAACGGTTGAGGAATTAATTGCCTGATTAGGTCGTTTGGATGCGATATGGGCAACCATTACCACGCATGATTTAGAGCAAATGGATGCTCAATCGGGCAAGCAACGGTTTGAGATTGCCGACGGACGTATAAGGGCTTTATACGGACACTCAACCCAAGATACTCAAATAACTTATGAGGCTGTTCAGCCGCCTGCTTTGTTGTATCACGGTACTTCGCCCGAAGTAGCGCAAATAATACTGCAAGAGGGAATAAAACCTATGTCTCGTCAATACGTTCACCTTTCCGATACCGTTCAACTTGCTAAAATAGTCGGTTCGCGCAAGCACAAAGCTCCTGTTGTTTTGCAATTGGATGCTGCCTCCGCCGCCGCCTATGGAATCAAGTTTTATCACGGTAACGATAATACTTGGCTGGCCGATACCATACCGGCTAAATACATTCGTGTAAACGGATAGTAGGGTATTTGGTCTTGGGTGAGAAATAATTTTTGCAACAATATTGCATTTAAGGTATTTTTGCCGTCTTATAGTTCAGATTGGCAACAACAAAAAATATTCTGGCTTTTCTTTTTGCCCTGATTGGCTGGGCTGCAACCGCTCAAACGTATTCAATAAACGGTAAGGTTGTTGATGAAACCGGCAATCCTGCTTTTGGAGCGTCGGTGTACCTGCACGAGACTTTGCAAGGGGTTAGTACGGACACCAACGGAAATTTTACTATTATAAATGTTAAGCGCGGGCGCTACCATTTGCACGTGCGCTTGGTAGGTTATAAAACTATTGAAGAAGATATTGAGGTAGGTGACGGTCTGCCGTTACCGCTCATTTTTAAATTAGCACCCAGCAGCTTAGAGGTAAACGAGGTGGTGGTAGAAAGTAATGCGCTTAAACTATCGAAAAAAGAAAGCAGCGTTGATTTGGTGACGGTGGATGATGGCTACCTGCAAAAGAACATGGGGACAACCCTAATGAACTCGTTGGATAATTTACCCGGGATTAACAGTATTAATATGGGGGTAGGCGTTGCAAAGCCTGTGATACGGGGCATGGCCTTTAACCGTGTGGCGGTGGCTGATAACGGGGTGAAACAAGAAGGCCAACAATGGGGGGCAGATCATGGATTAGAGATTGACCAATTCAGTATTGACCAGATTGAAATACTTAAAGGTCCTGCATCATTAATTTACGGTTCGGATGCAGTGGGCGGGGTTATTCATCTAAAACATCCTGTAAGCCCGCTTGAAGGGAAACACAGTGCCGGAGTTCTTACCAATTATAAAAGTATCAACCAAACGTATGGAGTGTCGGGGTATGCGCAAGGAAACCACAAGGGGTTTGTGTATCGTGCAAGGCTAACTGCATTGGATTATGGTGATTACAAAGTACCTGCCGATAGCTTTACATACAATCGTTATCGCTTGCCCATTTATAATAATACGTTAAAGAATACCGCAGGTACTGAACGGCATGCAGCTTTAATGGCAGGTATTAACCGAAACTGGGGTTATAGCCATCTTACCGTGAGCAATTATCACCAACAAATCGGCGTGTTTAGCGGGGCATTGGGTATTCCGCGCTCCTACCAGCTTACTCCTGACGGGAACAGCCGTAACATTGCCTTACCCAACCAGCAAATCAACCACTTTAAGGTAATCTCAAACAGTAATATCCGTTTGGGGCGTTCGTGGTTAGAAGCCGATTTGGGCTATCAATACAACCTACGCGATGAAAACTCTAACCCGCACAATCATGGGGTAGGGCCTATAGTGCAAGGGAGCCTTGCCCATAGACTGAAACTACAAACGTTTACCGCCAATTTGCGTTACCATGCTATCACCTTAAAAATATTTGACGGGGTGTACGGTGTTAACAGCAGTTACCAGCAAAACCGTTTTGCGGGGTACGAGTTTTTACTACCTAACTTTAACCAATTTTCTATCGGCGGGTTTGCTATTGAAAAGTGGCGGGTAAATAAAGAAGTAGTGCTAAACGGCGGGCTTAGATTTGATTATGGAAACGTTGATATAAAGCGTCACTTGCAACCCGTTTGGCAAAATGCCGATACTATTATTGGTTACACCCAACGTGCCCCCAACATCCACCGTGATTTTTACAGTTGGAGCGGGAGTGTAGGTGCTGCCTATAACCCCCGAAAACACTTGAGTTTTAAGTTTAATTTTGGTAAATCGTTCCGTATGCCTACCCCGCAGGAGTTAAGTGTGAACGGGATACACCACGGTAGTTTTCGGCACGAAATGGGCGATTCAAGCCTGATGCCTGAAGCCGGTTATCAAACTGATTTGGGGATTTCTGTTGAGAAGGAGAAGTTTTTATTTAGTATTACTCCGTTTTTTAATTATTTCAGTAATTACATCTATTTACGACCAACGGCAGAGTTTTCTACTTTGCCTGAAGGCGGCCAAGTGTATCGTTTCTCTCAAACAGAAGCAATTTATACCGGCGGTGAGGTTACGGTGGAGTTTCACCCTGTTAAAACCTTGCACCTTTCTGTTACTGCGGATATGGTATATACTTACAATATTAAAGAAGAATTACCCTTACCCTTTACTCCGCCACCATCGGTTAAACCTGAGGTGGAGTGGGAGTTTGAAAAGCTTGGAAAAAACTTTAAGAATATATTTATCAGGGTAGGCTATAATTACACTTTTGCTCAAAACCGGACAGATAGAAACGAGTTGCACACTCCTGCCTATAGTTTAGTGAATTTGGGAGTAGGGTTTGACGTAGCGTATAAAAGTAAACAACGGCTAAAAGTATCGGCGCAAATACAAAACCTTGGCGATGTGCGCTACCTTAATCATCTTAGCCGTTGGCGGTATCTTAATTTGCCTGAACCTGGACGCAACTTTGTTGTTACTGTGATAGTGCCAATATTAGATAAGTAGTCGTTTAGAAACCCTCTTCAATCATTTCTTTATTGAGTGCCGCCCCTGCAAAATTTCCACTTGCTACGGCCGCAGCAACTGATCTTAACGGACTTGTGCTATCTCCAGCGGCATATACTCCTTTCACAGAGGTTTTTTGAAAGCCATCTACCTTTAATAGCCCTTGTTCCGTTAGTTCACAACCCAGTTGCTTAGGGATAAGGCAATGCTGTTTCATGGCAGGGCGCGCATATATGGCATTAATGGTTTGTTTGCTCCCGTCGGTAAATTGTAACGAGCGAACTTTCCCGTTTTCATGTTCAATCTCCGCGAGTTCTTTTGTTACCAATACAATTCCTTTGGTTTTCAAGTTGGCAATTTGTTCGGCTTTTAGTGTTGATGCACCATTGGTAAATACCGTTAATTTATCTGTCCAGTTGCTGATTAATTTGGCAAATTCATAAGCCATGTCCCCGTTAGCAAATATTCCTGTTTCAACACCTTTCACCTCATAACCGTGGCAATACGGGCAATGCAGTACGGATATACCCCAACATTCAGCAAAGCCTTTTATAGCAGGCATTTCATCGTGCATACCTGTGGCAAAAACTAATTTTTTGGCGGTATAAGCTTCTCCGTTGGTAAGCGAAACCTCAAACCCATTGCTTTCAAGAGGGGTAGCACTTAAAGCCAACCCTTTTTTTAACACTACGGTGTTATAAGCAAGTACTTGTTCAAGTGCAAGTGCCGAAATTTCGGCCGGTGTATCACCGTCGTGGGTGATAAAATTATGCGAGTGTGGAGTTTGTTGATTGCATGGTTTACCGCTATCTATAATTAAAACGCGTCTTAACGAGCGGCCGAGTGCCATAGCTGCTGAAAGACCTGCATAACTGCCGCCAATAATAATAACATCATAAGTAGGAGAGGGATTCATAGGGTTAAAGTACTTTGTTTGGGTGAAGAGTTTAGTGCTTATAAAACTGCCTGCTGCCAGCCAAAAGCTGCGCTTAAAAAAATCGCGGCGAGTGCTTGCAAACGTGTTCATAATGCAAAAATAGTTTTTAAATGCAACTTTGTTGCATTTAAAAACTATTTTTTACAAAGTGCCTATAGCAGAGGCTTACTTCTTAATGCCCATCTTTTTAGCTATCGCATCGGGGATAGCATTTTTATGCACCAAGATGTTGGTGGTTTTATACAACACGTATTGTTGCGAGGCATACATAAAGCCGCCGCAATCATTTGTTTTAGTGCCCCATGAGTTTTTAACTTTATAATACACATTGCCGTTTTGGTCTTTCAAAATACCGGTAAGGTGCATACCGTGGTCGTCTTCAGTTTCATAGTTATCAAAAGCTGTACGGCGTAGGCTGTCAGTAATTGTTAGTTGTGCAACAGGTTCAGTAAATGCTTTTTCCATTTCCGCAGCAGGCTTTTGTGCCCATTCCGCATCCGCAGGAACAACAGCTATCCCGTTCTTCCAGCTAAAACCTTTTTCACTTACGTCGGCAGCCCATGCAACACCATATCCGTTGGTAAGGGCGTTATCAAGCACTTGTTTCATATCGTCAACCGGAATGTTATAGAAATTGCCCCACATCCAATTGTCGGGTACTTCAAGTGCAAACTGGCTATAAAAAGGGTGGTGGTTAAATGAGGTAATGGCCACATAATCGTCCATGTTTATTCCCAGTGATTCAGCAAATGTTTTTGGGGTGTATTTTTTACCATTATAAGTAAACTCGGTAGGTTCGGCACCAAAATAAGCATCCAGTGCACCGTTTATAGCATCTTGCCATACGTTGCTGGGTTTTTTATTGTTTTTGGCTTGTATTACCACATCAGCCATTGCCTTCATCATTGCATCCAACTCGCCGTGAACGGGAATTGAATCGCCTGTGGCAGCAGCACTTTTATCTGCGCCAAGCGGCACAACACCATAGTTTTTCCAAACATATACAGCATCGTGGAAAGCTCCTCCGGGGCCAAGATTTATTGAGCCGTGCATACGTACATATTTTGCCACTTTATCCGCGTAGGCTTTGCGTGCAACATACATTGGAGCCAACTTTACTCCCCCTTTGCCCATACGCATCAACTCGCTTTCAAAAAATGATAGCGACGAGTAGCTCCAGCAGGTGCTTGAGCGGTTTTGGTTACCTACCCAAGTAGCTTCAATATCTTTAACTACGGTAAATTTATAATTGCTGCCTTCTTTGTTAGTAACGGTTTGCGCTGAGGCAAACGTGGCTAAGGCAAGCATTAATGAGGTAAATACTGATTTTTTCATGTCCGAAATTTATGCGGGCATAAAGTTAAATCCAAAAGAATGGTGAAAAGTTTGAATACGACCGAGGGAGAAAATTACCGACAGAATTAACGGTTTACCAACAAACGGGTTTGATAGTAGGCAGTTCCGTTGGTTACAGAAATGTTGTAAATACCTTGAGTAAGTTCTGAAACGTTGATAAGCTGGTTACTTTGGGCAATGGTTTGTTGTGCAACTAATACCCCTGAAATATTGAATACTGAAACTTGAAGAGCCTCGCCGTTATTTGACAAGGATTCGAACGGAAGTGTGATAGAAGTATTAGCAGGGTTGGGATACACTGTAAAATCGCCTTCGGGACTTATTGATGAAACTGATGTTAAATCACCTGAGTAGTTGATACTCTTATCAACATTGATGCGACCTGCACCCAAGCGACCTTCAAAGTTGGGGTTTTGGGCTGAAATATTATCGCAGGTTTCTTTTAATATCCTCTCAATGTATGGTTTCCAGTTAGGGTTTTGTGAAAGTAACAGGCCTATCAGGCTTGATACAATGGGAGCAGCCATCGAAGTCCCCGTCATATTATCATACGCGTTATCACTTGTAGCAATAGTGCTGTAAATATTATGGCCGGGTGCCATTACATCTACGTAATTACCAAAACTTGATGTTTTGTACTTTTTGTCGTTTTGGTCAGTTGCTCCTACCGCAATAACACCGTCAAATGCAGCGGGATAAAAATCATCGATGGTGTAGTTGGGGTTATCGGTACCGTAGTTTCCTGCGGCAGCCACAACAATTATATTGTTTTTGCGGGCTTCGTTAATAGCTGCTGCAAGTTCTTCGCTGCGTACATTGGTGCCCCATGAACAGTTTATAATATCAACACCTTTTGCAATGGCATAATAAATACCTTCGATATAATGGGTAAGGTTAAAAGGGTTTTGTATTGCATCAGCATCCCTAACAGCCTTAACACAAAGTATCCTATTGTTTATACCCAGCGATGTAATACCAATATTGTTGTCGGCAGCACCTAAAATACCGGCAATATGGGTGCCGTGATTGCCAAATGATTTTGGTAATCGGTCGCCGTCAGGCCCTGACGGACGAGCGGGTGGCATAGGGTTGTTGTCGTTATCAGCCACATCCCATCCATACAAGTCGTCAACATAACCGTTGTTGTCATCGTCTCTTCCTGTTGCAGCTACAGCATTAAACCGTTTGTCCTCGTCAGAAAGTGTCAGTTTCGACCATAGGTCTTCGTGGGTATGTCTTACGCCATCATCAATTACAGCAATATCTATTTCAAAACCTGTACGTTGAAAACCCGTCCACGACATTTTGATGGTTTTAAAATACCATTGTTTACTTTCATCATAATCGGCGGGCACGTATTGTATAAAAGCTACGGGTATTTTTTCAGCATGTTCCACTTCATCATGGGCATTCAGCGCATTGATAAGTCCGTCAATATCTGAACCTGCTTTTAGTGTTACTCTGTAGAGCCCTTTGGTGCTTTCAATCGAGGCAGGGAAAGGATTTGCCATTTTCTCGCCCCCGTATGATTTAATCAATTCCCATACTGATTTTCCCGTTTGAGGGTGGTTTGGGTTGGGAATATATTGTACCGCATCTTGCACAATCCCATTTGCTAAACGAACAAACAACTCATTACTCACATAGTCAGACTTCTGCGATACTTGCGCATTTGCCCAATTGCATAACGCAACAAGTAATGTGATGACGGTGAGTGATTTTTTCATTTCGTTTGTTAACAAGACGATATATCAAAGTTAAACATTGGTTACCGAATAAAAAAATTTATTCATCGAATTTTTGCGGGTGGTTTGATAACTAAAAAATCCCCGAAAACATTACTGTTTCGGGGATTTACACCTAACCAATGAAAAAAAATTATTTGTTCGACTTGTATTTTTTAAAAACTAAATGCCAGTGCTAAATTACCGCCTACTGACCAAGGGCGCACATCAACATGGGTTTCTTTGGTAGCGGCTGATGTAACTGCCCTGCGGTAGTTAAATCCTGCCAAAGCACGCCAGTTTTTGCTGATGTTGTAGTGCAAACCTGCATTACCCGATACCATTACATAGTTTTGGAAATAGTTGGTATTTGAACTGCTTGATGGTATAAAAGCATTGCCAAATTGTGGTTCGTATAGGTAATAATTGTAGTTATTAAGGATGTTGTAAGCAGCACCTGCCGATACGTTAAAGCCCCAGTGTTTGTTTATATCCTGTACAAATCCTACTTCAAGCGGAATTTGTATGTATGAATAAATATTTTGATGGGCAGTAGTAGTGCCCACTGCAACGCTGTCAATTTTATTTCCATAGATGGGGTCATCAGGTTGCCCACCTTGTTGAAGTTTGCGACGGTGGATATCGTACTTTACAATCTCAGTTGTTGTGTAAATATTTAACCCTGATTTTATAAAGATATTTTTTGTAGCCATATATCCCATTTGTATGCCATACGTTTTAGCCATTCCGCTGTGTTCGTATTTATTACGTTCAGCGGCTGATGCCCATCCGTAAGTGGGGTTCACATCGGTAACGGTACGGTTGTTTTGGGCATACCCATATACTACGCCAATAAACCATTTGTTATAATTGGCTTTGGTGTCTTTCTCGCCCGTCTTGCCTTTACCCTTTTCGGTTTCCTCTTGCTCTGTCTTTTCATTAGTTTCAGTAGAGGGGGTGATTTGTTCTTCAATAGTAGTATTGTTATCATCTACTATTGGAGCTTGGGTGTTTTCAGGTGCAGGCGGTATAGCTTGTTTTTCAACAGGAGCGGGTTCAACCGTTGCAGGGCGGCTTTCGGTTACATCGGGCAAAACAGCAGGAGATGTCTCTGCTGCGGGTGCTGTATAACGGGGAGTTGTTGTGCCTCCATTGTTTCCGCTTCCATTACTATTTGCAGGTGTTGCTGCATCAGTAATTACCGGTGCTGATGTTGAAGGTGAAACGGTTGCAGGCGTTGTTGTGACTTGCTGAGCCTGTGATGCACCAACTTCGTTTTGTGCGGGGGCGGGTACGGTAATTGTTGGCTGTTGAACCATTTGTGGTTGCCCGCCATTATTTACCATAGTAAACGTTATTATGCCGCTGGCCAGCACTACTACCGCCACCGACGAGAACCACCAAAGGAAACGCTTTTTGCGTTGTGTTTCCTTTTGGTCCATTTCGTGGTGAATACGGTCCCAAAGGCTATCCGACAGTTCGGGTTCAAAGTTATCAATCCGCTGGCGCAGCTTGTTCCTCAAACCTTCCCCTTCGCTGTATTCATTTAAATTAACAATTTTCATCGTTTTGTCTGTTTATGGTCGCTACTCAGTGCCTTAAACTATATTATGTTTTAAAAAAAAATTCCGTTCGCTGTTCTTCAACATCGTTTGCAGCAGGGTACGGGCTCTTGCGTATTGTGATTTTGAAGTACCCACTGATATACCCAACTGCTCTGCAATTTCAGCATGGCTAAAGCCTTCTACCGCAAACAGGGTAAATACCATTCTTCCTCCTTCGGGCAACCGTTGTATGGCACCTACTATATCCTCGGTGGCAAATTTGTCAATATCAAGGGTCGATACTTTGTGCTCGGCCTCATCAACATCCACTTCTATGTATTTAATCCGCTTCATTTTGCGGTAGTAATCGGTGGCTGTGTTTACAATTATGCGACGTATCCATCCTTCAAAACTGCCCACAGGTTTATAGTTTTTAAGGTTCTCAAAAATCTTTATAAACCCTTCCTGTAATATATTCTCGGCCTCATACCTGTCTCTTGCATAACACAAACACACCGATAGCATTTTGCGTGCATACCTGTCGTACAAATGTTTTTGGTACAACCTGTCGTTATTCACGCATCCTTTTATCAGTTCGGTTTCGCTTATCATAGCTAAGGGCAGTGTGTTTATGTATTAAACGCCATTTTGTTCGGGCGGGTTGTAATTAGCTCAAAAAAAGTTTCCCGCCAAACAAACTTCTATAAATTTATTCAAAAAGAACTTTTATATGTGACTTAACTAAATGCAACATTGCTGCATTTAGTTAAGTTTTGTTTATTTTTGCTTCATGGAAAAATTACCTGTTACTGTTTTATCTGGCTTTTTGGGAAGTGGTAAGACGACGCTTTTAAACCATGTGTTAAACAACAAGGAAGGTATTAAAGTTGCTGTGATTGTTAATGATATGGGAGAGGTGAATGTGGATGCTTCATTGGTGCAACGATCGGATGTGTTATCTAAGACTGAGGAAAAATTGGTTGAAATGAGTAACGGGTGTATTTGTTGCACCCTACGTGAAGATTTGATATTAGAGGTTACAAAGCTGGCAAACGAAGGTAGGTTTGATTATTTGCTGATTGAGAGTACGGGGATTTCTGAACCTTTGCCGGTGGCTCAAACTTTTACTTTTGAAGATAAGGAGGCGGGGATTGATTTGGCTTCGATTAGTAAGTTGGATACTATGGTTACAGTAGTGGATTGTTTTAACTTTATTAGAGACTTCAATAGTGTTGAAAAGCTACAGGACAGGAATTTAACGAATGATAAAGATGATGTGCGTTCACTTACCGGTTTGCTGACTGAGCAGGTAGAGTTTGCGGATGTAATACTATTAAATAAGATTGATTTGGTTAGTGAAGCTGATGTGTTGCTGTTAGAGTCTATCATTAAAAAGATGAACCCCAACGCTGAGGTTATTAAAACTCAATACGGCAAAGTGGCACTAAATAAAATATTGAGCACTAATCGTTTTAATCTTGAGCGTTCGGTGGCTATGCAAAGCTGGAATGATGAGTTACTGAATACACACACGCCCGAAACCGATGAATACGGTATCAGTTCTTTTGTGTATAGAAGCAGGAAACCTTTTCATCCCGAAAGATTTTGGGACTACCTGCAAACAAAGTTTCCCGGTAGTATTATCAGGTCAAAAGGGCTTTTTTGGTTGGCATCACAACCTCAAGTAGCATTTTCTTGGTCGCAGGCAGGTGCGCAATCTACCTATGAAAGTGCCGGAGTTTGGTGGGCATCTATGCCCTACGGTGAAAGAATTAGATATGCCTCTTTTGTTGAAAACCAAGCCCACATTGAGAGCAAATGGGATAAGGTTTTTGGAGACAGGATGATTGAGATTGTGTTTATAGGGCAGTTGGTGGATAGGGTTGAAATTTTACAATCGCTGGATGCTTGCACACTATCGGACGAAGAAGTGAAAATGTATTTGGCCAAAAAAGTGTTTAACGACCCTTTTAAATTATAATATTTTTGCAACATTGTTGCGTTTTGTTATATTTGCAACAATGTTTCATATAACAACGAAAATCATGAAAAAAATAACAATACTTGTTTTAGCCGCAGGACTCGTTTTTCTTAATGCTTGTAATAAAGGAGATGATGAAGAGAAAGACACAACAAAACCTGTAATTACATTATTAACCCCTTCTGCTGGGGAGGAATTTGTTTCGGGTGCAAAAATTAACATATCAGCTACTTTTACAGACAACAAAGATCTTAGCCAATATAAGATTGAGATACACGATGATTTTGACGGGCACTCACATTTAAAAACAGGTTCGCCGACTTTTGCTTATACTAAAATTGAAGGAATTTCCGGCACCAGCAATACATTAAACTTAGCGATTGATATACCCCAAGATGTAGCAGCAGGAGCTTACCATTTGATTATCAATGCGCTTGACAAGGCCGGTAATGAGGCTGAATTTGCAGAGGCCGATATCACCATTAAAAGTTCATTAGATTCTATTGTTCCTACGTTAACAGTAGCCGCAACTCCAAGTCCATCGGGCGGTGAGATACACTTGCACGGTGGTAGCAAAACTATCACATTGGTAAGTACAGCTGGCGACAATGAGTCGTTAAAGAGCTATGAGATTAAGTTAATAAATAAAACAACCAAGGTTAATTATCTCGATAGAGATGGTAATATTAGCGGTACTTCAGCAAGTTTTAATGAAACTGTAGTTTTTGAAGATGCGTGGCCTGACGGTGAGTATTTACTTGTAGTAGAAGTTTTTGACTTGAAAAACAATGCTACTGAAGTTGAGTTTGATGTGCACCGCGAAAAATAATAAACACGAATAGAATAGTAGCGATAAATTTTCCTGAAGCCCTCTTTGCGAAAGTGAAGGGGGTTATTTTTTGCTACAACTGTTGCATATACCCGTTACCACTAAATCAGCGGTTTTAACAGTATAACCTGTAGGTACTTCAAATTTTGGGACGGTATAGTGGTCTAAACACTCAATTTTTTGGCAGTTGGTACATTTAAAATGGATGTGTTCGTCGTGGTGGGCGTGCTCGTCGCAGTTATCACACAAGGCGTATTGGGTAGCACCGCTATCGTCGGGTATTTTGTGCAGAATACCGCTCTCAAGAAACGAGTGCAGTGTACGGTAAATAGTCACCCTGTCAAACTCTTTGCCCAAATTAGCCTCAAGGTCGGTTTGCGTTAGTGCGCGTTGGCGTTCCATAAATTGCCCCAACACACGGGTGCGTGTATCAGTAATGCGCAGTTTGTGGTTGCGTAGGGTATCGGTTACTTTATTTAAAGATGTTTCCATCATTCAACTACAAAGATACTTAAATGTGACGGCATTGAAATACCATTCTTTCAAGATTACGATACGGGCAGGACTTAAGTCCTGCCCGTATCGTAATCCCAGTAAAGGCGGATTTAAATCTGCTTTAGATACCTTCCCGATATTTCCACTATTTTTGCGGTTCTTTTTGTAAACGATATGATTAGCATTAACGATATTAAAACCCCTACGGGCAATACACTTACCTGCAAAGGTTGGGTGCAGGAAGCCGCCTTGCGTATGTTGATGAACAACCTTGACAGCGATGTGGCCGAACGTCCCGAAGACCTTATTGTATATGGCGGATTGGGTAAGGCTGCCCGTAACTGGGAAAGCCTTGATTTGATTGTGAAGGCGTTGAAAGACCTAAACGAAGACGAAACCCTGCTGATACAAAGCGGTAAACCCGTTGGGATATTGCCTACCCACAAAGATGCTCCCCGTGTGCTGTTATCAAATAGTATGCTGGTGCCCAAATGGGCTACTTGGGAACACTTTAGGGAGTTGGATGCTAAAGGTTTGATTATGTACGGCCAAATGACGGCCGGAAGCTGGATATATATAGGTTCGCAAGGGATTGTGCAAGGAACGTATGAAACTTTTGGCGAGCTTGCCCGTCAGCATTATGGAGGTACATTAAAGGGTACATTGAACGTAACTGCGGGACTTGGCGGTATGGGCGGTGCACAGCCGCTTGCTATCACCATGAATGAAGGTGTTTGTTTGGCTGCCGAGGTTGAAGAATGGCGCATTCGCAAACGTTTGCAAACCCGTTACCTTGATGTAATGACCCGTAACATTGATGAGGGTATTGATATGGCACTTCGTGCGAAAGAAGAAGGAAAAGCGGTTTCTATAGGTGTGTGTGCTAATGCAGTTAACCTGTTGCAACGTATGATGGAAAGAGGTGTTATTCCTGAAAGTCTTACCGACCAAACAAGTGCGCATGATCCATTGATTGGTTACTACCCGCATACGATTGATGTGGAGGCTGCCGACCGTTTGCGTCGTGAAGACCCTGATAAATATATTAAACTAAGCTATGAAAGCATGGCTCGTCATGTGGAACTAATGCTTGAGTTTCAGAAAAAGGGCAGTGTTACTTTTGATTACGGTAATAACCTGCGTGCCCGTGCCCTTGAACACGGCGTGAAAAACGCTTTTGATTTCCCCGGTTTTGTGCCTGCGTTTATCCGTCCTCAGTTTTGTGAGGGCAGGGGGCCGTTCCGTTGGGCGGCTTTATCCGGCGACCCTAACGATATTTATGTAACCGATAAAGTAATTCTTGAGTTATTCCCCGAAAACGAAGGCTTGCACCGTTGGATAAAAATGGCGCAGGAAAAAATTGAGTTTCAGGGATTGCCAGCTCGCATTTGCTGGTTGGGACAAGGTGAACGTGAAAAGGCAGGCATTGCCTTTAACAACTTGGTGAAAGAAGGTAAAGTAAAAGCCCCCATTGTAATTGGCCGCGACCATTTGGATACCGGTTCGGTGGCATCGCCTAACCGCGAAACCGAAGCCATGATGGACGGTAGCGATGCTATTGCCGATTGGCCGATACTAAACTCATTGATAAACACCGCAGGCGGAGCCAGTTGGGTGAGCATTCACCACGGTGGCGGTGTGGGTATGGGCTATTCAATCCATGCCGGTATGGTAATTGTAGCCGATGGTACTGAGGATGCTGAACGTCGTTTGCACCGTGTGCTGCACAACGACCCGGCTATGGGTGTTATCCGCCACGCTGATGCAGGATATGATATTGCTAAAGATACCGCACGCAAACACCGTTTGGATATTAAAGAGCGTTTGCAAGGCCAAACCTCACAAATGGGTTAGTAGTTTTTAAACGTACTATACTAAAAACCCACTTAGGTAAACCATACCTAAGTGGGTTTGTTTTTTACTACAACTACTAAAAAATATAAAGCGTATCGGCTTCTAATATTACTTTAAATATTGCCATAAAGGCACAAACTTTCGCGCCTTTGTACCCTTGTGTCGAGATGTATTAACAAGAATGATTGTACGCAAATGTTTACCGCTTGCTTCGTTTTTGCATATCCTCCATCACGGCTTTGTAGCGTCGCCAGCTAAGTTCAAGGTCGTAAACAGGTTTTGCAATCAGATTGGCGTTCCTAAAATTGGCTTCAGCGTCACTTTTCAAACGATAGTATTCAGTTTTAAATTCATCACGCGAAAGTTCCTGCTTTTTCACCCGCTCTTCAAGGTTCGTGTATTGTTCTCGGTGTAGCTTCAACACTGATGAGTAACTAAAAAACAAATCAATATAGTTTTGGTACACCACCTTAAACCCGTTAAACTCTACTTGCATTTTTTGTGCAACATCAAAAGCCGTGTCTTGCAGGCTCACGTACCATGTGTTCACAGTGGCTATACGCAGTTGCAACTCTTCTTCATTCACATTCAACGCCAATGCGGTGGAGATTAATACCTCGTTCAAACTGTCAAGGCGCACTTTTTCGCGGTCGTAATCAGTAATAGTTCCTTTGCATCCTGTGCCTACCTGCACAAAAAACATCAGTACAACCCCAATAATGGCTGTTTGGTAAAAATTAATCTTCACAAGCAGTAATAATTTATACTTTTGTCACTCAAAGTTGGCTACCCCTTTGCAACCATCCGGCACCAAAGTACAGCATTTAAAAAAAATTATCTACTACAAAGATATTCTTATTCTTGCGCTCACCAGTGTGGGCGGCCCGGGCAGCCACATGGCCTTTTTTATCAAACGGCTGGTAGAAGAAAAACAATACATCACTCAAAAAGAGTTTTTAGAGATATATTCTTTCTGCCAAATTTTACCCGGCCCCACATCTACCCAAACCATTACAGCCATAGGGTATAGGTTGGGCGGGCCGTTGCGTGCCTTTGTTACCTTGCTGATTTGGGTATTGCCTGCTGCTATTTTAATGACCCTGCTTTCGGTGTTTTATGTGCAATACAAAAATGCCCAAATGCCCCGCGATTTTCTTAAATACCTGCAACCTATGGCTGTGGGATTTATTGTTGTAGCGGCGATAAAAATATTTAATATCATTAAAGGCAAACGGCTCAATATATACCTGTATTTCGGGGCGGCTGTATTAGCATCGGTGCAGTTGCTGGGGCCTTATGCTTTCCCGCTAATTATTGTTTTGGGTGGGGTAATAGCCACACGTTACAACAAAGAGCCAGTAAAATACGTTAAACCCAAAATAAAAATACGCTGGCGAAACCTCACCTACTTTTTGGCCGTCTTTATTGTGGCAGTGGCGGCGGGAACTATTGTAAAGTTTACAGAGGGGTATGAAGAGGCAAAGCCTATTTTGATTTTTGAAAACAGCTACCGTTTTGGCAGTTTGGTGTTTGGCGGGGGCAATGTGCTAATACCCATGATGTATGAGCAGTTTGTAACGTTTAAGCACTATTTAACTGCGGATGAGTTTATAACCGGTGTTGGGTTTGTGCAAGCATTGCCGGGTCCGGTGTTTAGCCTTTCAGCTTATACAGGCGGTATGATTTTGAAAGATTGGGGCATACAATGGCAATTGCTGGGCGGATTGATAGGTACTGTAGCGATATTTTTACCCGGGGCACTGTTTATAATGTTTTTGTATCCTATTTGGAATAAAGTTAAAAAACATCCGCTGGTTACAAAGGCATTTGAGGGGATTTCGGCGGCATCAGCGGGGTTGATTTTGGCGGCAGCCTATTTACTTTTTAAGGATATGCCGTATCAAGATTGGCACTACGTAGCTGTGATGGCGGTAACGGTATTATTATTGCTGTTTACCAAAGTGCCTTCGCCGTTGGTGGTAATTGGTACTTTAGTGCTTGGTTTTGTGTTTTAAAAACGTTGGTTAAAGTGTTAACTTTGTTTAGTAACGATAATGCGTAATACCCTACTTAAAAGTTTGCTTTTTTTGCTGATTGTGGTGGCCTTAGGGTCGCACGCAAAGGCACAAAAGGACAGTAAAGATGACTCATTGGTGCAGTTTTCGGGCTTGATAATGAGTTCAGACAGTTTGATGGCACTTAGCGATGTAAACATTCGTATTAAAGGTCATTTTTACGGCACTATCAGTAATACACTTGGTATATTTACTTTGGTAGCCAAGAAAAATGATACGATAATGTTTACCAGTATTGGGTACAAGCCCAAACAATATATTGTACCGTCAAATCTTAGCAGCCAACGCTATTCAATGGTGATTACCCTTGCTTCTGATACGTTTGTAGTTGATACCGTGTTTATCAAACCTTTTATTAGTAATGCGTTATTACCTCATTATTTTGCTACGGTAGATATACCGGAGGATGAAATGGAGGTGTTGGCAAGGCGTAACCTTGAAGCAGAGTTTTTAAAACAGCAAGCCGCCGCAATGCCTGCTGATGCCGCCGAGAACCAAGACTTTACCATACGGCAGGAAGCTGCAAAATATTACTATCAAGGGCAGGCACCACCAATAAACATTCTTAACCCCTTTGCGTGGGCACAGTTTATAAAGGCGTGGAAAAACGGGGACTTTAAAAACAAGAATAAAAAGAAGTAAAGCTGTACATGGGGTGGCAGGTTTTTACCTCTGTTGCAATTGTATTGTTAAACAGTACAATTGTTATAAAACTTTACGGAAAGTTAATTGATTACAGGCGCAGTAACATAACGGTTCTTACACTGAGCGTGTTGGTATTTTTACTTTCTATTTTTGATACTGACGCAGCCGAATCATACATAGCGAGAGCAATAATCTTGGTAATACTGTCTCTTTCCATTTTTGTTTTTTACGGGATGTCTAAATTATGGCTATTACTAATAAAGCCGATAGTCTTTGATTGGAATATAGCTTTACTTAAAAAATACTCTACAAAAGAAAAACCCACCCGTTATTTTAATGCGTTAGAGTGGATGGTAGTATTGTGGGTTAAACGATTGCCCGTTTTTATGACTTTTCTAATAACCGGCGTGCAATTGATATTGGTAAGAGATTTCAATGCGTTTTCTGAAAACTATTCTCCTCTTTTTTAACACCACATTTTAAGCAAACATAAATGTGCGTTTTATCTTTAGTAAAAACCAAGCTGTTTCTGTTTAGTCCCCAATACTTAACTTTGCCGCAATGGATATAAAACCTTGGTTGCAGGCTTTCAGGCTGCGTACCCTTCCGTTGGCAATCGGTGCTATTACAATGGGGGCATTTGCTGCAAATATTGCGGGCGTTTTTCGTGCCGACGTTTATGTATTATGCCTTTTAACGGCCATATTGTTGCAAATACTCTCAAACCTTGCTAACGATTACGGCGACTTTAAAAAAGGTACCGACAACGATAAACGGGTAGGGCCTAAACGTGCTTTGCAATCGGGTATTATCAGCGAAAAGGCCATGTTTAATGCGGTTATATTGTTTTCAGCGGCTTGCCTTGTTTGTGGTTTGTTATTGTTGTGGGTTAGCTTTGGCACATTTGGCAATTGGCAAACATGGGCAATGTTTGTAGTGGGTTTAGCCGCCATTGCCGCCGCTATAAAATATACTGTTGGGAAAAGCGCATACGGTTATAGCGGCTTGGGTGATGTATTTGTGTTTATATTCTTTGGCTTGGTATCGGTAGGAGGCACTTACTTTTTAATGGCAAAAACCATTGAGATACAGCTATTATTACCCGCTATCTGTTTCGGGTGTTTATCAGTGGGGGTATTAAATATCAATAACCTGCGTGATATAACTAATGATAAGGCAAGTAACAAAATTACCCTTGCGGTTAAGCTGGGCAGGGTGCGTACTCAATACTACCATTTGTTGTTACTCTTAGTATCTATAAATGCCATGTTTGCGTTTTTCCGCCATAATGAGTCGGTAGTAATGTATATAGCCAACTTGGTGCTGTTTATTCCCATTTTGTTAAGCGGTTATCGTGTTATGAAAAATAAACCCGGCGAAGAGCCGTTGCTTAACAAAGAACTCAAGGCACTTTCGTTAGGCTCGGCATTGTTGGCCGTAGGGCTTTTTGTGGCCAGTTTTTTTATTTAACGCGATGAGATTACACGCCACCGTTACCAAACATACCCTACAATTTAAAACTCCTGCGCGCACCTCACGGAACACTTTGCAGGATAAAACGCTGTGGTTATTGCATCTTTCGTATGCGGGTACAACAACCAAAGGGGTAGGGGAGTGCAGTCCGCTAAAAGGCTTGAGTGTTGACGATGTAGAAGGGTTTGAAAACAAATTGCACCAAGTAGCAGGGTTGATAAATGAAGGGCTGCATCCGTTTGATTTAGGCCTTGAGCAATGGCCAAGCATACGTTTTGGAGTAGAGACTGCCCTACTTGACTTGCAAAACGGCGGTGTTCGTAAAATTTTTGATACTCCTTTTTTTATCTCACAACAAAAAATACCCATTAACGGGTTGGTATGGATGGCCGACAGGCAGGATATGTTGCGGCAGGCTGAAGAGAAAATAGCTGCGGGTTTTGCCTGTATAAAATTTAAAGTGGGTGCGCTTGATTTTGACGAAGAGTGTCGTATGCTTGAAGACTTACGGCGTAAATACAGTGCTTTTAAAGCTGAAATTCGACTGGATGCCAACGGAGCTTTTGCTCCCGATACTGCTCTTGAACAGTTAAAAGAGTTAAGACGTTTTGAAATCCATTCTATTGAACAGCCCATTAAAACCAAGTTGTGGGACAATATGGCAGCATTGTGCGCCCAAAGTAAAATACCCATTGCTTTGGATGAAGAGCTGATAGGCGTTTCTGTTTCAAATGAAGGTGCAGGATTGCTAAAATATATTAACCCCCGGTACATTATTCTAAAACCCGGTCTTTTAGGTGGTTTTGATTTGAGTAAATTGTGGATTGAGTTGGCAGAAAAAAACAACATTGGCTGGTGGGTAACATCGGCGTTGGAGAGCAACGTGGGGTTAAATGCTATTACCCAATTCACCTCGCAATATCCCGTACAAATATCGCAGGGGTTGGGTACAGGCAGTTTGTATGTAAATAACTTTGACAGCCCCCTAACGGTACAGGCCGGATATATCAATTATAACCCGCTAAAAAGCTGGACAACAATATAATTTTTGTTAGATTTGACACTGATTTAGATATGAGTACAAACTTTATAGCACGTTTGAATAAGTGCGAAGCAGCGTTTCATTTATTGGTGTTGCTTTCATTGGCTGATGGGGCATCGGCACCGAAGGAGAAAAAGATTATTCTTGATTTTTTGGAAAAAAACTTCGATGACGGTTTAGACTTAATTAAAGAACAGGCGTTTTTAACAGCATTGCCTGCTACCGAACATTTCAGCCATTTTGAGGAGGTAATCAACCGTTTTTATACCATCAGCAGCAAAGAAGAGCGCAATAAGATTATTGAGTTTGCTATGAAGGTGGTGATGGCTGATAAAACCATGACTACTGATGAAAACCATTTGATTGACAAGCTATTTACCGCTTGGGATTTGAACCGTTGGTCGTAGGGCTTGTTGTAACCCTGTACGCAGCAGGTGTGGTATAATTTTACAGTTTTAATTACTGCAAATGCCTATCTTAGTATTTAATTTGGGCTTCACGTATTCCTTTTAATCTTTACTGATGAAAAAACTTTTTACTACACTTTTTATAAGCGCGGTTGCGTGTTTTTCTGCCATTGCACAAGATACTGCCAAGCAAGTTTCGCAAGACAATGCCGAAAAGTGGATGGCCGGCAAATGGGTAGTGGAAGATAAAAATCTGTTACCTGTGGTAGAAACAGGTATGACGGAATATATGCGTGATACCTTGGTTTTTGGTGCAGATAAATCCTTTAAGAATACTTTGGGCGGAAACTCGGCTAAGGTTGTATGGGAAGTGAATGCGGCCGAAATGCTGTTAGTAATACTAAACGTACAAGAATTGGATGGTATTGAATATCAACTGGCTTCTATTACTGAAAAACGATTGGCAGTTGTGATACCTAACCGTCAAAAAACCGATTATATAGAATTGGTGTTTAAGAAAATTACCCCTGTAAATTAATTGCTGCTTTCTTCTTTCAAAGGTGCGGCAATCGTTTTAGGTTTATCACCTTCTTTAGCAGGCGGGTTACTTTGTTTTTTCTTCTCTTCTTCTTTTTTCAGTTTATCCATCCTTTTCAACGAGTCGGTAGCTGCTTTGGCAGAGTCGCGGTAACGTTT
>JAMIFM010000019.1:0-97316 GCA_035906255.1 Bacteroidia bacterium | reverse complement strand
ACTTTCAGCAGCGTCTTAATTTAGTGCAATTGGAGTGCAACGATGCGTTGAAGGTGATTCAAAGCCGTGACAGCACTGATAGTTTCTTTTATTGTGACCCGCCATATTATAACTCAGATTGCGGACACTACAGAGGGTATTCCATTGACGATTATAGAGCCCTTTTAGATGTTTTGGCCGGGTTAAAAGGTAAATTTCTATTATCGAGTTATCCCAGCGAAATACTGTTAGAGTATGCTGAAAAGTGCGGATGGTATGTAAAACGCTTTGATAGCAAAGTGGCTGTAACTCATCTGACAACAAAAACTAAAACCGAAGTGCTTGTTGCGAACTACGAAATATAGCTGATTGGGGCAGGCTTATGCTTGCCCTGATTTTCAAAAAATAGCCCAAACTGGCTACGTTTTGTTTTTCAAACTACTACTTTTGGTTTTTCGAATTATAGATGAGTTCTTACGAAATGAGCGAAAACAATAATTTTTTGGTAGTTCATTATGGCGGTGCCCCTGATATGTGGAGTACAAAGCCGCCGCTTACCAATTGGGCGCAAGTGTTTTTTATTAAAACATTGGGCTTAAATATCCTCTCGGTACGATTACCTTCGGCTATCGCAGGACTTTTTATTTGTGCGCTGCTGTGGTTGTTTTGTGTTAAATATTTAAAAAATCATTGGCTTGGGTTTGTATCGGTGCTTGTATTGGTAACCTCACGCGGGTTTATAAATAACCATGTTACCCGCACTGCCGATTACGACGCTATGCTGGTACTGTTTACCTTCGCCTCGTCTATTGCATATTATTTCTTTATCGATACTCAAAATTATAAATACCTACGCTGGTTTTTTATTTTGCTGGCATTGGGGGTAATTACCAAATCAGTGGCAGGGTTATTTATGTTACCCGGCCTGCTGGTGTTTACATTGTTCAGGTATAAATCATTAGTGTTTTTTAAAAACAAAAAAACATACCTGTATGCCCTTTATTTTATAATCCCTGTTTTAATTATTTATTTAGGTAGAGAATTATTAAACCCGGGCTACTTGAAAGCAGCTTGGCATTGGGATATTGCAGGCCGATACAACGAACAACTGACGGGAGATAAACCCTACTTTGGGTATTATCTGCATTTAATGAAAACTGAACATTATTTTCATTGGTTTTGGATAAGTGCAGCAGGCATTGTTTTAGGTCTTTTCAGCAAAAACAATATCATAAAAAATGCTACCCTGTTTATTACCTGCACAGCGTTAGGGTTTTTAGTGGTAGTATCATCGGCTAATACACAAATGTTGTGGTACAATGTACCCGTTTATCCTTTTGCTGCCATGCTGGCCGCCATTGCCGTTTATTGGGTGGTAGATGTGTTGCAAGAATTGGTGCAAAACCTTTCGTTTAATATAGTACCCTATGTGTTAGTAGTAGGATTATTAGTTGCCCCTTACAAGAATTCGTTTAATCACGTTAGCCCGCCTAAACTACAACACGATTGGGAATACGAAGCACAAGCTCTTAACTTTTATCTTATGGATGCTTATAAAACGGGTAAAAATCTTAACGGGTATTATTGGCTCGAAAATGATAACTATAACCCTTATATCGATTTTCAAGTAAAAATGTTTGAGAAAAATAAAGGCCAATACTTGCAGCCTAAATTCTCAAACGAATTAAAGGCTGGCGATACCGTAATAGGGTTTTTAACAGAAACAAAACAGCAAGTAGAAGTCCGTTATAATTACAATGTAATAGAAGAGAAAGATTCGGTTCGCGTGTACAAAATTACAGGCGAAAAGCCCAAAGCCGCCGATGAGGCTCTAAACGTTACGCCTTGATTTTTTTTGGAGCAAAAAAGTATATCCAAACAATTCGTGATAGTTTGTAATTAAACGTTGAAAGTAGCACAATAACAGCTACTACAGGCCAAACCACCCGTGTATCAAACTCGCCTGAAAGAAATAAACGCGAAACCAATATGGTAGCAATAATCTCTACCACGGTAAAGGCGTAGCTCACAAACATCGCCCCCCAAAAAAAGCCCGCTTCCTTTTCAAATATATGCCCGCAATGACTGCATGAAGTATTCATAGCAGGTGGTTTAAGACTTAGAAACGGTGAATGATTAAAAATTTTTCCGGTCCCGCATACAGGGCAAATGCCCCCCGCGATTCCTTTTAGTGCATTCATAACCTTAGGATTTTGATACACAAAGGTAAAATCACTATTATTCAACTGATATAATAATACTCGCATTTGATTGGATTATACGGACATTTTGTAAATTTGACTACAATGCAAGCGTTACCCGTTTATAAGATTGAAGATTTTGGACTTTACCAAAAGAGCTTTTATGCCAGAACGCTCAAAGAGCATATACTTAAACACGGGTTTATACAACACCCGCACAAACACGATTTTTACCTTACAGTATTATTTACGCAGGGCACAGGCATCCATGAAATTGATTTTGTACAATACCCTGTAGCAAATGGGGCTGTTTTTTTTATGAACCCCGGGCAGGTGCACAGGTGGACGCTGACGGATGATGCCGACGGGTTTATCTTTTTTCATACCAAAGAGTTTTACGATATTACTTTTACTGCCAAGCGTATAACCGATTTTCCGTTTTTTTCATCGGCAGGTGTACCTCCGTTTCTGTTGTTAGGAGAGGAGCAAATGCAGCAATCAGTGCATTTATTTGCCCGCATACTCAATCAATACCAAGTTGCCGATTCACGACACAAATTTGAAACATTGGGGGCATTGTGCCACTTGTTATACCTTGATATGGAGGGCTTACAAAATTATGAAGTACAAGGAGATAAACATTCAGCACTTTACCTGCGCAAATTGGATGATTTAAGACAGTTGATAGAACAGCACTATACCCGTATTAAATACCCGAAAGAATATGCAGCGTTGCTTAACATTACGGCAAAGCACCTGAACCGTATTTGTGTGGAGACCCTTGGTAAAACCACAGGGGATTTAATTGCTGAACGCTTGATATTGGAAGCCAAACGGATTTTATCGTATTCTGATAACCCGATTAAACAAATTGCTGAACAACTTGGGTTTGATGACCCTGCTTATTTTATCCGTTTCTTTAAAAAACATACAGGGCAAACTCCTGCAAAATTTCAGGGTGGGTTTTGATTAAGATGGATTGAAATCCATCTTTGGTGCGATTACCCATAGCAGCGAACTTAAGTCCGCTGCTATGGGTAATCGCAAAAGCAACAGGTTTCAACCTGTTGGTATCATGATTTCCCGTTTACCTTTCAAAACTTCAAAGAATAAAATCTCAATGAGAAACAAACTTTCTATTTGGGTGCATTTGGTGTGGGGTACAAAGAAGCGTGCACATCTTATTTGCGAAGAAGTGAAGCCCTTGATGCTACATAAAATTGAAGAAATTGCAAATTTAAAAGGGTATGATATTGTAGAGGCTAATGCAATGCCTGACCACGTTCATATCTTACTGCGACTTCTCCCATCCCAAAATATTAGCGAGGTTGTAAAACACATTAAAGGAATTACAGCACATTGGATAAATCAGCAACAAATAACCCAAGACCATTTTGAGTGGCAAGAAGGTTATGGAGCGTTCTCTGTAAGCTCTTTTATGGTTAGAAAAGTGATTGCGTACATTCAAAATCAACAAAAGCATCATGCAAGCAAAGACTTTGAAAATGAGATGATGTATTTAGATGTTTTGGGCAGAGATATTTAAGCGGATTGAAATCCCGCTCTGTTAAGATTACCAATAGCGTACGGACTTAAGTCCGTACGCTATTGGTAATTGTAAAAACAACAGATTTTAATCCGTTGCCAGTTCGCAAATCATATCCTGCAATAATTTCAGTTTAAAAGTTTAAAAACCAACGGACTAAAGTCATTTTGTCTTAATTGAGCGGAGCTGAATTTTGAAAGCAGGTCAAAAAGTCAGCGTTTCAACGTGGTAAACCTTTTGTAGCTTGCCTGTGTAATTATGAACTTAAACAATTTCACAATAAAATCGCAAGAAGCCATACAAATGGCGCAGCAACTGGCTGTTGAAAAACAGCATCAGGGAATAGATACCGCCCATGTGCTGAAAGGATTGCTGATGACGGATGAAAGCGTTTTCGACTATCTTTTCAAGAAACTCAACGTAAATAAAAACCGCATTTCAGAAGTAATAGATGCCTCACTAAACGGTATGCCCAAAGTAAGCGGAGCAGGCAACCAGTTTTTAACCGGTGATGCCAATACCGCAATAGTAAAAGCCCAAACCATTGCTCGCGACGGTGGCGATGAGTTTGTATCGGTAGAGCATATTTTGCAAGCACTGTTAGCAGGCAGAGACAAAACTGCTCAGATATTGAAAGATGCGGGAGTTAATGAAAAAGAGCTGAAAAAAGCCATCGCCGAATTACGCGGAGGCCAGAAAGTAACCAGCCAAAGTGCCGAAGAGCAATACAACTCTTTAAACAAATTCGCAAAAAATCTGAATGAGTTAGCCCAAAAAGGCAAACTCGACCCTGTGATTGGCCGTGATGAAGAAATACGTCGCGTGTTGCAAATACTTTCACGCCGTACCAAAAACAACCCTGTATTGATAGGAGAACCCGGTGTGGGTAAAACTGCTATTGCCGAAGGTTTGGCGCATCGTATCATTAACGGTGATGTACCCGAAAACCTGAAAAGCAAAAAAATATTCTCGCTGGATATGGGTGCGCTTATAGCGGGGGCTAAATACAAAGGCGAGTTTGAAGAACGCCTAAAATCGGTAGTAAAAGAAGTAATAAACAGCGACGGCCAAATAGTATTGTTTATTGATGAGATACATACCCTTGTGGGTGCCGGTGGTGGCGGTGAGGGAGCAATGGATGCCGCAAACATTCTTAAACCTGCGCTTGCTCGTGGTGAATTACGAGCTATAGGAGCTACCACGCTGAACGAGTACCAAAAGTATATTGAGAAGGACAAAGCCTTAGAACGCCGTTTTCAAAAAGTAGTGGTGGATGAACCCGATACACAAGATGCGATTTCAATTCTGCGCGGACTGAAAGAACGCTACGAAGTACATCATAAAGTGCGCATAAAAGACGAGGCCATTATTGCGGCTGTAGAAATGTCGCAACGCTATATCGCCGACCGTTTCTTACCCGATAAAGCTATTGACCTTGTGGACGAAGCTGCTGCAAAACTCCGCATGGAGATTGACAGCGTGCCCGAAGAACTGGATAAGATTGAGCGTGAAATAATGAGCCTTGAAATTGAACGTGAGGCTCTGAAACGCGAAAATGACGAGGCTCGACTTAAAGGACTTAGTGAAGAAATAGCCAACCTTACCGACCAACGCAACCAGCTACGTGCCCGTTGGCAGGCCGAGAAAGAAGTGGTGGAAGGCATACAGCAAAAGAAACAGGAAATTGAAAACCTGAAACAAGAGGCCGACCAAGCCGAACGTGCAGGTGATTATGGACTTGTGGCTGAAATACGCTACGGACGGATAAAAGAAGCCGAAACCCGATTGGATGAATTAAATGCGCGCTTGCACGAAACCCAAGAAGGTAGCCGTTTGGTGAAAGAAGAAGTGGATGCTGAGGATATAGCTTCTGTAGTTAGCCGTTGGACGGGCATACCCGTTACCCGGATGATGCAAAGCGAACGCGAAAAACTATTACATCTTGAGGATGAATTGCACAAACGTGTAGTAGGGCAAGAGGAGGCCATAGCGGCTATTGCCGATGCAGTGCGCCGTAGTCGTGCAGGTTTGCAAGACCCAAAACGCCCCATTGGTTCGTTCATCTTTTTAGGAACAACAGGTGTGGGCAAAACCGAGCTGGCAAGAGCTTTAGCCGAGTTCCTGTTCAATCAGGACAATGCAATGGTGCGTATAGATATGAGCGAATACCAAGAGAAACACACCGTTTCACGTTTAATTGGTGCCCCACCGGGATATGTGGGATATGATGAGGGCGGACAATTGACGGAGGCTGTTCGTCGCCGCCCATATAGTGTGGTGTTGTTGGATGAAATTGAAAAAGCCCACCCTGACGTATTTAACATTTTGTTGCAGGTGTTGGACGAAGGCCGCCTGACCGACAATAAAGGCCGTACCGCCAATTTTAAAAACACCATTGTGATAATGACCAGCAATATAGGCTCGCACATTATCCAAGAGAATTTTGAAGAGTTGGATGAGTTTAACAAAGAGGAGATACTGGCAAAAACCAAAAACCGAGTGTACGATGTGCTTAAAAAGTCGATACGCCCCGAGTTTTTGAATCGTATTGACGAAACCATCATGTTTGCTCCCCTTACCCGTGAAGATATACGTGGAATTGTTGACCTGCAATTCAATCATTTACAAAGTATGCTGGCCGAGCAGGATATACAAATCACAGCAACAGACGAAGCTCTTGACTGGCTGGCACAATTGGGCTACGACCCGCAATTCGGTGCCCGCCCGTTAAAAAGGGTGATGCAGAAAAAAGTGCTGAACGAACTTTCGAAACAAATACTGGCAGGCACCGTAACCAAAGACAGCCACATAGTGCTGGATATGTTTGACAACCAGTTTGTATTTAGAAACGAAACTGTAGAAGTGGAATAAGGTGTTTAGGGATTGTGTGGCTGTTATCATACGCTTGCCTAAGAGTTCCTGAGCTTTTCTAAGGATAGGTGCCGTTGCAGCCATCTTCGTCCATTGCGAGGCCTCCCGAAGCAATCTCTTGTGAGTAGTGTAAACAGATTGCTTCGTCAGCCGAAGACGGCCTCTTCGCAATGACGATAGTCGGGTGCGATAGGTTTCTTAAGCTTACCAGAGGGTGGGGAGAAAGGTCAACATCTCCTGTTATTCCGAAGTACAGCGAGGAATCATATTACAAATGTTTTTTCGCGTTGAGTTAACAGATTAGAATAAGAAATTTCGCTGCGCTAAATTTGACATGATTAGCAAACCGTTTTCTACCATCTCAACTCCTTCTTTTCCCTTACTTAATCACGCAAGAAAAAATCCCCGCTTTGTAGCAATACAAAGCGGGGAATATAATTTTGGTTGTATTGGTATGAGTGGTCAACGCACCCTTCGACAAGCTCAGGAAACCCAACGCGCTCAACTTCCTGGCCAAATTGAGCGTAATGAAATTTCTTATTCTAATCTGTTAACTCAATGCTAAAACACAATTGAAATAAGATGCTTCCTTCGTCAGCATGACAGGGTATCGCTTCTAACACGGCTACCGTCATTGCGAAAAGGCCGTCTTCGGCTGACGAAGCAATCTGTTTGCTGTGTTGGGCACGGATTGCTTCGGGAGACCTCGCAATGACGAAAATGGCTGTCACTGGAAATCCTTTCCCCGTAAAATTGAGCGTAGCGAAATTTCTTATTCTAATCTGTTAACTCAAAACTATAACATAGTTGTAATAAGATGCTTCCTTTGTCAGCAGGACAGGTTAAAGGGATGCGTCGCATCCAAAATAAAAAATCCCAACCTTTTCAGGTCGGGATTTAAATTATAACTCTGTTAAAAGTTGCTTATGCTGTTGCTTGCGCTTTAGGAGCTGCTGAAAGAATTTCGGCGGTTACACCATCAGCATACTGGGTAAAGTTTTTCACAAACAACTCAGCCAAGTGGTTGGCTTTGTTATCGTAAGAAGCTTTATCAGCCCATGTATTGCGAGGGTTCAAAATTTCAGCAGGCACGTTGGGGCAAGTAGCAGGCATTGAAAGGCCAAACACAGGATGGCTTTCAAAAGATACGTTATTCAATTCGCCGTTAAGTGCGGCAGTAATCATAGCACGGGTGTATGATAATTTCATACGTGAACCTACGCCATAAGCACCACCGGTCCAGCCGGTATTTACCAACCAAACGTTTGCACCGCTTTCTTTCAATTTTTCGCCCAACAACACGGCATATTTACCGGGGTGCAAAGGCAAAAATGCTTTACCAAAGCAAGCTGAGAATGTAGCTTGTGGCTCAGTAACACCGGCTTCAGTACCTGCAACTTTTGCAGTGTAACCTGAAATAAAGTGGTACATAGCTTGCTCAGGAGAAAGTTTTGAAATTGGAGGCAACACACCGAAAGCATCGGCAGTTAAGAAGAATATGTTTTTAGGCGTAGTACCGATTGAAGGCACTGCAATATTATCTACTGAGTAGATAGGGTATGCAGCGCGGGTATTTTCAGTAACGCTGGTATTAGTATAATCAGGGGTGCGGGTTCCTTCTTGGAAACGGATGTTTTCTAACAAAGTACCAAACTTAATTGCATCAAAAATCTGAGGCTCTTTTTCTTGGGTCAAATCCACACACTTAGCATAGCAACCGCCTTCAAAGTTAAATACGGTGTTGCCGCTCCAGCCGTGCTCATCATCACCAATCAACTTACGGTTAGGGTCGGCACTAAGGGTAGTTTTACCGGTACCGCTCAAACCGAAGAAGATAGCTGTATCGCCTGCTTCGCCAATGTTGGCTGAGCAGTGCATAGAAAGTACGTTTTTCTCTTGGGGTAGAATGTAGTTAAGAACGGTAAAGATACCTTTCTTCATTTCACCTGTATAACCGCTGCCGCCAATCAAAATAATCTTGCGGCTAAAATCAAGAATGCTGAAGTTGTGTTGGCGTGTACCATCCACAGCAGGGTCAGCATGAAAACTTGGAGCATTAATAATCACCCATTCATTGTCAAAGTTTTTCAACTCTTCAGCGGTAGGACGCAAAAACAAGTTGTGGCAAAACAGGTTGTTGTATGCTTTTTCAGTAAATACTTTAATAGTAAGGCGGTAGTTAGGGTCGGCGCAGGCAATAGCATCACGCATAAACACTTCTTTGCCCTCCCAGTGGTTAAGTACTTTGTTTAATAAAGCTTCAAACTTATCACTGTCAAAAGGCTGGTTTACATCCCCCCACCATACGGTGTTTTCAGTTTTTGCATCTTTCACGCAAAATTTGTCCTTTGGCGACCTTCCTGTAAACTCTCCGGTATCAGCAGCCAGTGCGCCGCTATCGGCAAGTTGTCCTTCGCCTTTTTGCAAGGCAGCCTCTACAAGTTCAGCAGGTGTAAGATTGCTATGCGCTTTACTTACTTTGCTAAGTACTTTCTCAATTACTTGATTCATTGGTTATTGTTGTTGAAAGAGTATTAAGTAATAAACTGCAAAGGTACTAAATATTCTCTTTATTCATAAGTACCTGCGCAGCATCTTTTATGTTTTGATTTTTAATCCATTACCTATCAAAGTCTTGATGTCAGGCAAACTATCAAAACTGCAATAATACTCGCTTGGGCATACTGATACCATGATGAAAATCATGTATCACGATGAGTTTGTTCATATAGGTTAACGCTTGTTAGTTTCAACTTTGTTCTTAAATCAAACAGCTATGCCATATTATATGCAAGTGGGAAAAGTGCCTGCCAAGCGGCACGTGGTTTTCCGAAATAAAAAGAACAATGAACTGTATGCCGAGGAGTTGTTTGGCACACAGGGATTTTCAGGAGTTTCGTCGTTAGTATATCATACACACCCGCCTACACTGGTAAAAGAAGTGGGCACTCCGTATAGCGTTGCTCCTGAAATTGCTATTGAAGATAATATGCAGGCGCTTAGTTTTAAAGGGTTTGATGTAGGGGGTGAGAATGATTACCTGCAAAGCCGCAAAACCTTGTTTGTAAACAATGATTTAAGCATTGGCATTGCCGCACCCCGTTACAGTATGGAGGATTACTTTTTTAAGAACGCTGATGCGGATGAAATGCTGTTTGTACACAAGGGCAGCGGCACATTGCATACTATGTACGGAAAAGTGCCGTTTGAATATGGCGATTATATAATAATACCACGCGGCACGGTTTATAAATTAGAATTGGATGATACCGACAACCGCTTGTTGTTTATTGAGTCACGTTCGCCCATCCAAACGCCTGAACGATACAGCAACCGTTTTGGCCAATACTTAGAACATTCGCCGTTTTGCGAACGGGATTTTAAAGTACCTGTTGATTTAGCAACGAACGACCAACGAGGCGATTTTCTAATCAACATAAAAAAGAATAATATCATATACCCTTATGTGTATGAAACCCACCCGTTTGATGTAGTTGGCTGGGACGGATATAACTATCCCTATGCGTTTTCAATTTTTAATTTTGAACCACTGACAGGCCGCATACACATGCCGCCACCCATCCACCAAACGTTTGAAGGAAACAATTTTGTGGTGTGTTCTTTTGTACCGCGTTTGTATGATTACCATCCGCAAGCCATCCCCGCACCCTATCACCACAGTAATATCGACAGTGACGAGATATTGTACTATGTGGACGGTGATTTTATGAGCCGCAACAATATACAAAAAGGACAGCTAACCCTGCATCCTGGAGGCATTCCGCACGGGCCGCATCCCGGGGCTATCGAACGCAGCATTGGCCAAAAAGAAACCCAAGAACTGGCCGTAATGATTGACCCTTTTAATCCTGTAAAAATTACCCGCACCGCACTTGAACTTGAGGTGAACGGCTATTATAAATCATGGTTGTTTAACAATCCCAAAAAAGAAATTTTAGAAACCGTATGAACACACCTGTATTAACCGATGCAGAAAATTACAGCTACACGCTGGAGAAAATTTTTCCCGATGCCGAAGACTTCTTGCCCATTAACGGCACCGATTATGTAGAACTTTATGTGGGCAATGCCAAACAAGCCGCCCACTATTATAAAACAGCTTTTGGTTTTCAAGAACTGGCTTATGCAGGATTGGAAACCGGATTGCGCGACCGTACCTCGTATGTGTTGGTGCAAGATAAAATACGCTTGGTATTAACCTGCCCTATGCAAAACGATGGTGTAATAACCCATCATATAGCCCAACACGGAGATGGTGTTAAAGTGATTGCCCTTTGGGTGGATGATGCCCGCAAAGCGTTTGAAGAAACCACCAAAAGAGGTGCTGTTGCTTATTTTGAACCCACAGTAATAAAAGATGGAGACGGTGAGATTATAAAAGCCGGAATACACACCTATGGCGATACCATACACATATTTATTGAGCGTAAGAACTACAAGGGCATATTTATGCCCGGTTTTGTAAAATGGGAAAGCGAGTATAACCCCATACCAACAGGTTTGCGCTATATAGACCACATGGTAGGAAACGTGGAATTGGGTGAAATGAACAAATGGAGTGAGTTTTACCGTGATGTGATGGGCTTTGCCAATCTTATCAGTTTTGATGATAAGGACATCTCTACCCAATACACTGCGTTGATGAGCAAGGTGATGACCAACGGCAACGGGCGGATAAAATTTCCGATAAACGAGCCTGCTTTGGGTTTAAAAAAATCGCAGGTGGAAGAATATCTTGATTTTTATGGCGGCCCGGGCTGCCAACACATTGCCGTAGCAACCAATGATATTGTATTTACCGTTGGCGAAATGCGTAAACGGGGAGTGGAGTTTTTGCACGTGCCCGGTGAGTATTATGATACTGTAGCCCAACGGGTAGGAATTATTGAAGAAGACCTTTCAATTCTTAAAAATTTAGGGATAATGGTGGATAGAGACGAAGAAGGGTACCTACTTCAAATATTTACCAAGCCCGTTGAAGATCGCCCTACCTTGTTTTTTGAGATTATCCAGCGTAAAGGAGCAAAATCGTTTGGCAAAGGTAATTTTCAGGCCTTGTTTGAAA
Source organism: Bacteroidia bacterium (assembly GCA_035906255.1). Lineage (GTDB taxonomy): Bacteria > Bacteroidota > Bacteroidia > UBA8524 > UBA8524 > SB11. The sequence goes on along the minus strand of JAMIFM010000019.1, from coordinate 85,633 downwards.
GTATTGAAGCCGAACAAGAACGAAGAGGGACTTTATAATTTGCGGATGCAAATCTTAACCTCCCCTGTGCCCCCTCCTTAATCACTCCACAAGCTAGTAAAGGAGGGGAACTTTCGCCAAGGCAAGCGGGTTGGTTTCCCTCCTTGAGAGGAATGTGCAAAGGCAAGGAGGGAGAAAGGGAGGTTTGCGATGAAAGGAACAATAACAAATAATCGATAACTAAACGGCCATGATAAATTTTGATTACATAGAAGCCAACAAACAACTATTTCGCACCCAGTTTTTAAATGCACAACCGTTTCCGCATATTGGGATTGACGGTATTTGTGATGAGGCCAAACTGACGGAGTTGTATAACAACATTCCCGAAATTGAAACCAAAAGTGCCGATTATGTTTTTGCGGGCGAGAAGTACGAAAAATCAAAATTTAAGCAACTGGGCGGTGTGTTTGAGGAGTTGCACAACGATCTTACCAGTGAACGGTTTAACAGTTGGCTTTGTTATGTAACGGGCGAGGATGTTTTTATCGACCCTCAGTTTTACGGTGGCGGAATACACCAAGGCCGCAAAGGCAGCTTTTTGGATATGCACGCCGATTTTAATTACCATCCGCTGCACGAAAAATGGTTCCGTAATCTTAACCTGTTATTGTACATCAATAAAGACTGGAAGCCTGAATATGGTGGACAGCTTAGACTGGAAGACAGCCGCTCGGGGACGAAAACTGAAGTAGAAGTACCTTTTAACCGATTGGCAATAATGCATTGCAGGGGCTATACCCTACACGGTTACGACCCGATTAGCTTTCCCGAAGGTACATATCGCACCTCTATTGCCGCGTACGCCTATACTCTGCACGAGCACGCTTTAGAAGCACCACGAACTACCGTTTGGCACGTGAAGCCTGAAAAGAATTTCGGCAAATATTTAATCAGTAAAATATGGGTGCCCGCCGTTAAACTGAAAAGCCTGTTTACCAAAAGCAATACCGCAAAGCATTAACATAAAAGTACTATCAATTATTCATAATAAGTAGTTCCAAGCAAAAAGACCGCCCCATTGGGGCGGCCTTTGCATTGTATCTTATATCTTAAAAATTACTCAACCAAGAGTTTAGCCGTTGATGTTCCTTTTGCTCCGCTCACTTGCACCAAGTACATCCCTTTTGCCAAACCGTCCAAATTAATAACGGTTGATTGCAAACCCGATGAAGTCAACAACTTTTCAGTACGTTGTACTTTTCCGGCCATATCACTCACAGTACATTCCAACGCATCTGCATCGTTCACCCAAACAGTCACTTCACTGCGGGCAGGGTTAGGATATACGTTCACTCCGTAAGCATTGTTAGGGACGATAATACCTGTAGTTCCACCGTTTCCGCCTGCTGTGTCAACAACCAACGTAAACCTGCGGATGGTGTCAGGCTGCTGAATGGGGATAAACCCGATTTTAGCATAAGCTACCACCGCCATTTCAATAGGATAAACACCCTTTTGTGGCATTGTTGGATTGCCCGATACTTTAGCACAAAATGTTTGGTTGGGTACAAAATTACAATTGGCTACGTTGCACTGGTAGGTGAAGCCTGAAGGTAAGCCCAATACCGATACCAAACGTATCGAATCAAAAGTGGCAGTTACAGGAAAGCCGTTGTAAGTAATGTTTGTATCATTAGGTATCCTGAAATGCAACACCATGCCATACGACTGGCCGATAACCGCAGTATCCAAATCTTCAGGGTAATAACCGGGCTGGGTAATGGTATTATCAGGGGTGCATTGCGCTGATGCTGATAGTGCTGCCAATACTATAACGGCAAGCAGGTAAATCTTTTTCATAATTTTAAAGTGCAGTATGATTAAACTTGTATAAATCCTGTGCAAATTAGTATGAAGCCTCGTCATAAGCAATATTGTTTCCTTTTAACTTTCATTCTCCTTGCAATCGGCGCAAACAGCCAAACCACTTTCGTACTCAAAGGAAGTGTTAAAGATGCTCAAACAGGTGAAGCACTTTATGGAGCAACAGTAGTGTCATCTCCTGCTGTAAGAGGAGCTACCACCAACGAAAACGGCGAATACCAATTTACCCTGCCGATATCACAATCCCAAACTATTATATACAGTTACATCGGCTATAAAAAAGACACCTTTGAATACAACCCGCAAACCCACGCAGCATTAATTAAAGACGGTTTTTTGCTGAAAGATATAGTGCTTGAAGATGGAAGCCACATTATTGACCAAGTAGTGATAACAGCAGGCCGCAGCGAGCAAAACCTGAAAACAGTAACGGTGAGCATGGAGTTGTTGAAACCATACGTGTTAGAAAGCCGCAACAACGTAACCCTTGATGATGCCATAGACCAAATACCCAGTGTGAGTTTTGTTGACGGGCAAGCCAATATTCGCGGCGGCAGCGGGTGGAGTTACGGGGCAGGTTCACGTGTATTGGTAATGCTCGACGAAATGCCGATGGTATCGGGCGATGCAGGACAAGCTCAATGGGGCTTTATACCCGTTGAAAGTATAGAACAGGTTGAGGTGATAAAAGGAGCTTCATCCGTGCTGTACGGTTCATCAGCCCTTAACGGGGTAATAAACGTACGCACCATTCGCCCCAAAGAAAAACCCTATACCAATGCCGTTTTATTTAGCGGTGCATATACCCCGCACAACGGTAAAGAAGGGTTGCGCTGGCAAGGTAACCGCATTTTGCAGCGCAGCGGTGCCAATGTGGTTCACGCCCAGCGTTGGGGGAGGTTTGAAGCTACTTTGGGTATCAATTATTTAAACGACGATGGTTACCGCATGGCCGACCATGAAAAACGGGGTCGTTTTACGTTTAACACCCGTTATACCCCAAAAAAGATTAAAAACTTTTACTACGGGCTAAACGGCAATTTTCAATTAGGCACAGTAGGCACGTTTTTATTGTGGGAGAGCTTTGACAAAGGATACACTCAATTAGACTCAGGCTATAGCAACACCAACGGAACACGGCTAAATTTAGACCCTTATGCAGTGCTTTATACGGGTAATACCCGACACAGCATACGCGGGCGGTACTTTTATTTAGACAACCAAGTTGATAACGGTAATCCTGCCAACAACCAATCCAATACCTCTAATTATTACTATACTGAATACCAAGCACAACATACGTTTAAAGATATTGAACTTAGCATTGTGGGCGGAGCAGTGTTTAACTACACTGTTACCAAATCACCCGTTTTTCAAGGTTTTCATTATGTAACCAACTATGCTCCTTTTGTACAAGTTGAGAAAAAATGGAAACGCCTTACTGCCAATGCAGGTGCCCGATACGAAAGTTTCAGGCTGGATAATTACACTGAGGCTAAGCCTGTGTACCGCGCCGGTATAAACTTTGAAGCGACCAAAGCTACCTTTTTACGCGCCTCGTACGGGCAAGGTTACCGTTTTCCCAGCATTGTTGAAAGCTATATTAAAACGTCGGCTGGCCCATTGCAAATATATCCCAACCCGCAACTGAAATCGGAAACGGGTTGGAATGCCGAAATAGCAGTAAAACAAGGCTTCAAAATAGGCAAGTTTACAGGTTTTGTTGATGTAGCAGGCTATTGGATGGAATACGACAATATGATGGAGTTTACGTTTGCTACATGGGGTAGTCCGTTTACGTCACCGTTTTTTGGGTTAGGTTTTAAATCAGTTAACATTGGTAAAACCCGTGTAAACGGTGCCGATATTAGTTTTGGGGGCGAAGGAAAAATAGGCAACAGCAAACTTACTTTGTTTGGAGGCTATACCTATGTTAACCCCACCAACCTAAACCCTGCCGCAGTATATGCTACTGATTTTAACGGCGCACCGCTTAAATACGATTCAACCAGCAGCGATGTAACGGGCAAAACCCTTAAATACCGTTTCCGCCATCTTGCAAAACTGGATGCACAACTGGAATGGAAACGCTTTATGTGGGGAGCCAGTGTACGCTACAACAGCTACATGGAAAACGTTGACCGCATTTTTACCGAACCGTTTTTTGCCATTTTTGTACCCGGCATTAACGATGGCCGCAAGTTGGGCGAAAAAGGAGATTATATTGTTGATGTACGTACAGCTTATTCCATCACCTCGGCACTCAAAGCCAGCATTATTGTAAACAATTTACTCAACAGGGTTTACATGACCCGTCCCGCCGACCTTCGTCCACCGCGTTTGATGGTGTTGCAGTTTAATTACAAAATAGGCGGGTGATTTATGGTTAATTCTGTGCCTGCCGAAGGGTGCAGTGGGTATAGGCATCCCCTACTTGCTTAGATATCTGTATATAGTACACGCTCAATCACCCTCCCAAATACGGGTAGTCCTTCCCTCCTGACGTATTACCTCATACCCTTTGCGTTTGGCTAATTTCAACAGCTTTTGCCTTAGTTTCTTCGGATAAAAATTCACGGCCACATTCTTTGTATTCGGTTTGTAAGCAACCACTCCTATTCTCCCCAAAATCTCATACGTGGCTGATGCGCACCGCATCCCCAAAAAAGCATAATCATAAGGCGGGCTTGCAGTATATGCTTCATGTATTTTCAACAAAGAATCGTATTGCACCCTACTTATCGGTATCACGATAGTTGTGTATTTGAGCGTTGATGTATCCTGTACCCATTCTTCCAACGGTTCGCTCACAAATTCTGAATGCAGCCTGCTTTTTGATACAATGTGTAAACTGCCGAACGGCTCAAACCCCACCACAAAACCACCCGCCTCAATACTCACATGGCCGCCGTGTATGCCTCCAAACCAAGGCTTTTCTGTCTCTTTGTATTTTTTCTTCGGTTTTGAGCCATACAAAAAATGGATTTTTATCTTCGCGCTATCGCCGAAGGCAGTATCCGACTGTGCGAAGATTTTCACAGTTAAAAAGATAGCTATGAGGCAATAAACACACTTTCTTATACCCTTGAAACGAACATTAAGAAAAGAAAAGTATATAGCTAAGTTTGTGTAAAAAACGTATTATTTGGCATCACCAGTAACCCGTCGTGTTTGGATTCTTTCGCTTATCAGTTTGTTTACTGATATGGCCAGCGAAATGTTATACCCCGTAATGCCCCTCTATCTCAAACACATTGGATTTACAATGGCATTTATTGGGTTTTTAGAAGGGGCAGCAGAACTGGTTGCAGGTATCAGCAAAGGTTATTTCGGGCAACTTTCTGATAAATTGCAAAAGCGCGTTCCCTTTATCCGTTGGGGATATACCCTAAGTGCCGCTGCCAAGCCGCTCACTGTATCGTTTGCCCATCCTGTATGGGTCCTGCTTACCCGTACTGCCGACCGCTTAGGAAAAGGGCTTCGCACAGGAGCGCGCGACGCTTTGTTGGCTGATGAATGTACTCCCCAAAACAGAGGTCGTGTATTTGGCCTTCACCGCAGTATGGATACTTTGGGTGCAACGTTGGGGGCGCTTTGCGCATTTATTTTAGTAAGCATTGAGCCTTCAAATTTTAAGAATGTGTTTTTGTGGGCAATACTTCCGGGCGTAGCAGCCATTTTTATGTGTTCTCTTCTTTCTGAATCAAAAAAAATACTACCAAATAGTAAAACACCTGCCAAAACAAGTTTCTTGGGCTATTTCAAATACTGGAAAAAGGCCTCTCCGCAGTATAAAAAACTCACCGCAGGGATTATTCTGTTTTATTTATTTAACACTTCAGATGTGTTTTTATTACTGTTTTTAAAACACAAAGGATTTAGCGAAACCTTTATTATTGGCAGTTATATTTTATACAATGCTTTTTATACACTTCTATCCTACCCTTTCGGGCATTTATCTGATAAAATAGGATTTAAAAAAGTGTACATCGCAGGGTTGGTTTGCTTTGCAATAGCCTACGCATTTTTACCCTTTGCGGTAAATTACTGGCAAATAATCGTGCTGTTTTTGATTTATGGGGCATTTTCAGCACTTACTGACGGAATAAGCAAAGCATGGATAAGCCACCACTGCCACCCACACGAAAAGGCAACCTCTTATGGCTTTTTGGGTAGCAGCATCAGCATTGCCCTGATTATTGCCAACACATTAATAGGTTTTTTGTGGGATACGATAAGCCCAAACGCTTCAATTCTGTTATCAGCCATCGGGGCTATATGCTGTATTTTCTATTTTATCCGCTTGGTAGAAAATACTCAAACTAATAATAATAACCTCTGATACTGGTCGTTATTATATAATGAAACCTAACCTTTACTTGCTTTGCATGATTGCTGCTGCCTGCTCATTGGCAACAAATGCCCAAACAACGGAGCGTTTGAGCGAACAACGTTGGGAAAAAGTAAAAGGCTGGCACATAGGCACGGGTTATACGGTTGCAAAAAATAATAGTTTTTCGGTTGATATTGGCCGCTACAAAACCTATAAGCGCAGCGGCGGTAAAAAGGGATGTGCTTTTGCCATGCCTCCCTTTGTGCATAGGGGCATTGGTATTGATTACATTACCAATAACGTTACCCCTTCCTACGCATTCAGGATATACGGCCAAATGGAAATATTAGGCGTGGCAGGTATGCGTATGGATATTGTAAACAGCATTGAAGAAAGCCGACATAGCACCCAACTAAGACCCTCACTGGGGGTATCGTTGGCTTATTTTTTGGATATTTATGTAAACTATTCTGTTGGAGTTATAAACCGCAGCTTTCTAAAAGACAATGTAGGCATCAGCCTGCGATTTAACTTCAATCCACTGTTAAATAAACAATTATATAAATCTCCGTTGCGTGCCTAAACGTCACCTTATTAATAGCACGGTACCCCTAAAATGTTTTTTAGTTTTAAAATAATCCATAATCGTTATTTCATACACATAAACATCTTCGGACGCAAATTTTTCACGGTAAGTACCATCCCAAGGTTTTAGTAAATTATCGGTTTCAAATACCTTTTCTCCCCATCGGCTAAAAATGCGCATCTCGTACGCAATAATGCCCTTAAATATCCCCTCAGGCCCAAAAACGGGATTCAAACCACCTTCATCGGGTGTAAATGCTGTTGGGATATAAAAGGTATAGTCGGGTGAGATAAATACCCTCCCGTAAACGGTATCCAAACATCCGTTTTGGTTAGTAACAATCTGTCGGATAAGAAAACGCCCTGTATCTGCATACTCGTGTATCGGATTTTCATCGTTGGATAACGCACCATCCCCCAAATCCCAATCCCACTGCACCACATCTGCAGTTGATTGATTGTTATAGGTGATGAATGGATTAAAAAACGACACCGAATCCGGCGTAGGTACAAAACCCGCAACGGGTAATTGGTGAACGGTGATATAGTTGGCGTACACCGTATCGTGTACACACCCCTTATCTGTAATAACTTTAAGTGAAGGAGAGTAATTACCGTATTGGTTATAGACAAATGTGGTGTTCTTTAACGTGTCTTTGCGTTTACCATCCATTAGCCAGAGCCATTTTACAATACTTCCCTCAGCTACTTGTGAACTATCATAAAAATTCACCGTCAAAGGCTGACATCCGGTGGTATCAACGGCCTGCATTTTTGAAACCGGTAAGGGGTTTACCTTAACATTTTGCCGTGCGGAATCGATACAACCCTTATCAGATGTAGCCACTAAACCGACATTGTAGTTCTCCCAGTTGCTATATACATGACTGGTTTGTGTTCCAATATCCCCCACCCCATCGTTAAAATCCCACGCCAGCGTAGTAATGCTTCCTTTGGTTATAGTGCTGTTGCTTGCAAACCTTGTTGTATCACGCAGGCAATTTTCACTTGCTGTGAATTTTACAATGGCAACGGGGTGTATGGTAACTGTTTTCACAAGTGTGTCTCTACACCCAAAATCCGATTCAGTAACCAACTGCACGTTCTTAGCACCTTCAAAAAGCCATGTTTGTGAAACCGTTTTGCCTGTATCGGGTTTGCCGTCAATGTCCCAAGTATAGCGTACAATGTTACCAATATTAATTGCACTGTTGTCGGTAAAGTTCACAGGCAACCGCACGCACTCATCATTAAACACAAAGTTTGTTTGAGGTTTTGGATAAATAGTGAGCGTTTTTTGCATACTATCTGTACAAAGCCCTGCAACGGTCTCCTTTAAGCTAAGCGTATAACTGCCGTATGTTGCATACTTATGCACGGAGCCTAACGAAGTATCAAAAGCCCCGTCTCCTAAACGCCAAAGTCGTGCAGTAGTATAACCGTAACTAAATGTTGTGTTGTTTAATAATACTGCCGAATCGTAAACACAAACATCTTTTAGCCCGAAATCAACTATTGGCATATCAAACGCATTTAGAGGCTTTGTTGCCGTATCGGCACACCCTTTTTCTGAGGTTACAATCACCAACGGATTATACCCGCCTGCAACAGTATATTTATACTTAGGATGTTGTAGTACCGATTGGCTCCCATCGCCAAACTCCCAACGATAGGTGAGTGTACCCTCATCAATAACTGATTGGTTTGTAAACCGTGCAGAATCGATGTAGCAAATATCAATCGTATTAAACGCAGCACGTGGAACTGAAAACACATCCACAACCTTTGTTGCTGTATCAGTACAACCAAAATTATTATCTACCCACAAATAAAAACTATGCAAACCCGTATCAGAGGCAGGATAGAAAAGTTGTGCTACGGTATCAATATAATAAGGTCCTGTCCACCATTGCCGTTGCGTAATATAGTCAGTGGTTGTCAGCGTAACATCACTCAAACTGATAGTGTCCTTATGGCACACGTTTGCGGTTGCAATTCGGGCAATAGGACGCGGAAAGATTACTATACTATCATAAGCTGAGTCTGAACAGCCATATTCTGTTACAGCCTTCAACTTCACTGTAAATGTATCTGCATAAGGATAATAATGCACAGTGTGTTGCAGGCTTGATATTGCCCCGTCTCCAAAGCTCCATAAATAATCCGTAATGGCAGAACTGTCGATAGTAGTAGAATCAATAAATCGGGCCGTATCAAGATAACACACGTTGGCAAACCCAAACTTGGGCTTGGGCATTGGGTAAACGGGCATCTGTTTCACCAGCGTATCAAAACAACCGTGATTAGTACCCACAATCAGTTTTAGTTTAAAGTTAAATGCCGAATCGTATTTCTTATTTACGTTTTGCAGGGTGCTCACAGTTCCGTCGCCAAACTCCCACCTCCATTTGTTTATGTACGAAGGGCCTGTTGCAATGGTGCTGCTATCTCTTAGCTTAATCGTATCACTAAGGCAGGCTTGCGGCACACTGAATTTTGCTACGGGTTGATTGTATACAGAAATGGTAAGTGTGCTTGAGTCTTGTGATTCACAATCGTTTTGGTTAGACTTTATGGTTACTAATGCCATTTTATAAGTACCCAGCGAATCAAAGGTTATCACCGGACTTGCACTGTCAGAGTACAATGTGTCCTGCAAATACCACTTATATTTTGAAGGAGTGTAGGTTGTATTGGCAATAAATTTAGTGGCTTCACCCAAACACACTGCCCCTTGTGAGGTGGATATAAAGTGTGTAAGATTTTTAATACTTGCCCCTGCTGCATACCCGTACGACTCAACATTACCAAAACCATAAGCCACTGCATTAAAACCACTATCAGCATTAAGTGTATGATTACCCGCTGATACAGTAGTTTGAGAATACATATACACTGGCTTTGACGAGACAAAACTCCACGACACGCGGTTTCCATCTAATCTAAAGCTGCCTGTGTCTTTTGCCTGTATAACAATATTGATGTGATGATTGGTGATGTTTTGATACGGCGATGAGTACAATGTAATATCATTGAGCCGTTGCTCTACGGGGCTAAGTATCGTCATAGATGGGTCGCCCGTAACATTATCGCAATTTTGGGTACGTTGGTACTGCGCCATTTGCACAGGCTGTGTAGCCCGCACATAATTTGCCGTGCTGCTTAAAAACTCATGAAAATTACCTTTGTTCAGCGTGGTTACATAAGCATTGTTTAAATACACCTGTGTGTTATCAGTGCCCGCCAATACCCTGAAATAATCACCTCCGGTGCGGGTTTTCATAGGCACGGTAATAAATTCTTTGCCCCATGTGCTGGCGGGATATAACTGTTGATATAAATTATCACCGCTGCCGGCACTGCTGCAGCCCAGTGCCGTAAACGAACTGCCCGAAAAAACTGCAATACGTTTACACCCGACGCTACTACCTGCTACCGATTGTATATGACTGCCTGAAATATCAGATGTTGACTGATATTGGTATACTTCGCCCTGATTAAGGGTAACGGTAAAACTTTGACCCGCTATTTTAGTATTGCTTAGCGAATTGGCAATAGGGGTTATCTGTACATTGGTACTATCTTCAACACCAACTACCATAAACTGATTATAACGGCTTGTACCCGATGATAGCTGGGTAAAACTCATGGCATAATACTCACGACCTAAGGTTGCTGTCGGTAACACCAAGGTTGCATCGGAACGTGCATTGGCATGAATGTGTGAGTACACCACCACAGGCGCAACAGAAACCAAACGGATGGCTCTTGCCTGTTTGCAATCACTGCAACCTACATACGCTGTTGCCGGCGGAATATTTAATACGGTTACTGCATTTGCCGTAACCGAAAAGCCTTGCGACCAAGATTGACCGGGAATACTTACAGTGCCGGTAGTTGTTACATCAGAGGTGATGTATAATTTCATGGCCGACCCTGTACCGTCTATATGGCCCATGTAGCCAATCCAAAAATCTGTACCTTTATTTGATGTGTTTTGTGAAAACGAAAGCAGTGGGCATACCAATACCAATAGAACAAAAAAGATACTTTTTGCCCTTTGCAGCCCCTCTCTTAAAATTTCAAAAACCAACTTAGGTCAAAGTTATTAATTTCTTGTTTTCGTCAAACCCCATCAGGATAACTCCTCCCTTTTTTAGTTAGTCGCTGCTAATCCTTAAAGGTTGGAAGTTTTATACACCATTTTTAGCCAACAAACCAAAACGCTTTACCAATTTACTCTTACTTTTGCGGCAATTTTATGCATTTCAACCGTAAGCACTATTCAGACGAAACCCTTTTGGGGTTATATAAATCAATCTTGTACCCTCGCATGATTGAGGAAAAAATGCTCATTTTGCTACGTCAGGGCAAAGTAGGCAAATGGTTCAGCGGAATCGGGCAAGAAGCCATTGCCTGCGGTGTTGCAGCCGCCCTGCACCCTGATGAATATATATTGCCCCTGCACCGCAACTTGGGAGTGTTTACGGGACGTAACATCCCGTTTAGCAAACTGTTTGCACAATGGCAGGGTAAAAAAGAAGGGTTTACCAAAGGCCGCGACCGTTCTTTCCACTTTGGCACTAACGAGTACCACATTGTAGGTATGATTTCGCATTTAGGTGCCATGCTGGGCGTTGCCGATGGTATTGCATTGGCTCATAAACTAAAAGGCGAAAAAAAATTGGCAGTGGTATTTAGCGGCGACGGTGGTGCCAGTGAAGGTGATTTTCACGAGGCTATTAACGTGGCCGCCGTGTGGGATTTACCTGTGATTTTTGTGGTTGAAAATAACGGTTACGGACTTTCGACCCCCAGCAATGAGCAATTCCGCCAAAAACAATTTATTGATAAAGGAATAGGATACGGTATTGAAGCCGTGCAAGTGGACGGTAACAATATTTTGGAAGTGTATGACACCCTTGTTACTTGGGCGGAGAAGATACGCAACAACCCCCGCCCTATTTTATTTGAAGCGATGACATTTAGGATGCGCGGACACGAAGAAGCATCGGGCACTAAATACGTTCCGCAAGAGCTGTTTGATGAGTGGGGCAAAAAAGACCCCGTGATGAATTACGAAAACTACCTGAAAGAATTAGGGTTGCTGAACGATGCTAAGATTACTGCCATAAGAGCTGAATTTAAGCAGATGATGGAAGCGGGACTTGAAGAAGTGTTTGCATTGCCTGAAGTGGTTTGCGACGAGGTTGAAGAACTGGCCGATATGTACCAACCTGTTGAAGTTGTTTCATCAGAAGATTATGGTGCATTGAAAAACGTGGTGGAAAAACCTGCTACGGATAAAATTACCGAAAAGCGTTTTATTGATGCCCTTAGCGAAGCCATGTCGCAAAGCATGGAACGCCACCCGAACTTAGTGTTGATGGGGCAGGATATTGCCGAATACGGCGGTGCTTTTAAAATTACCCAAGGTTTTGTAGAAAAATTTGGTAAAGCCCGTGTACGTAATACTCCTTTGTGCGAGTCGGCTATTGTGGGTGCGGCCTACGGACTTAGCATTAAAGGCCACAAAGCCATGATGGAAATGCAGTTTGCTGATTTTGTAACCTGTGGCTTTAACCAAATAATTAATAACCTTGCCAAAAGCCATTACCGTTGGGCACAAAACGCTGATGTGGTGGTACGTATGCCCACAGGTGCCAGCACGGGAGCAGGCCCTTTCCACAGCCAAAGCAACGAGGCATGGTTTTTCCATACACCGGGGCTAAAAGTGGTGTACCCAAGCACCCCCGCTGATGCAAAAGGATTGTTGTGTGCATCTTTTAACGACCCCAACCCCGTTATTTTCTTTGAACACAAAGCATTGTACCGCAGCATTGAAGAACCTGTGTACGATGATTATTATACCATTGAGATTGGCAAAGCCCGCACTGTAACCACAGGCGAAGAGCTTTCTATTATTACCTACGGTGCTGCTGTGCATTGGGCAGTTGAAGAATGCCAAAAACAAGGCATTGATGCTGATATTATTGATTTGCGTACGCTGTTGCCTTGGGACAAGGATGCTGTGGAGGCTACAGTGAAAAAAACAGGCCGTGTGTTGCTATTGCACGAAGACACACTAACAGGCGGTATTGGCGGCGAAATAGCTGCATGGATAGCCGAAAACTGTTTCCAATACCTTGATGCTCCTGTAATGCGCGTGGGCAGTTTAGATACTGCCGTACCCCTTGCCAAAGACCTTGAAGAACATTTTTTGGCTAAGAAACGTTTGGCTGCTGCATTAGAGAAACTGCGGAATTTTTAATTCTGATTATATTATAACTAAATCATACAAAGAAGTTTACTTTATACCACCTAAAAGTATATATTACCTATACTTTGTGCTATGAAGAAAACTATCCTACCTGTAATTTTTATTCTTTTTTCGCTTTTTACAACTGCCCAAACCAGTATTAGGGGATTGTATTTTAAAGGCGGCTGGAACAACATTAAAATGAAATCAAAATATTTTGATGTGGAATCATCGGGCGGGAGTACGTTTGGCTTTATGGGAAACTCCATTGCTTATAACGATGACGAAAAGGCTACATCAACATTTTTTCTTGAGTGGGATTATTCTAAACGGGAATCGGATGCTAAGGGTTTTGTGAGGAAAGACAGTATTTCGTTTGCTCCCTATACATACAATTATACCTACCATAAAATGCAGTTTGCACTGGGCTTTGATGCTTATATCGTACCCGGAATTTTGTCTTTTCAAGCTGCTTTAAAGCTGGGTAGCATTACTATTTCAGGAAAAAATAATGAGGAGAAACGGCAGATATACTTAACAAAAAACGCTGCCGACCCAACTAAGGATTATATTGATGCTAATAAGTTTGATGAAAAATTAAATGATTTGGGCTGGATTATCACCCCTATACCTCCGTTTTTTATTCCCACCAGTTATGACTTACTACTTGGAGTTGGATTTGGTAATGGCAGGATTTTAGGTAATGTAAGGTATAATATTGGCTTAACTAACCTGCACCGAAACACCGATAAAGACAAGAAAGTGTGGGAGCGCGGTTTAGAAATAAATCTTATGGTTAGGTTATATTCAAATAAAGATTGACTACTTAATAAGTTAAACAAAAAGGGAGTTGTCTCATAAGAGACAACTCCCTTTTCAAATTATAACCTCCGTCAAATTACGGAATCAGATTGTTTTTAAAGTTTGCATATTCGCTATCAAAAGTAGCAGTACCGCTACAGTTTTGAGTTGATTTTTCTTCTTTGATATTTTTTACCCGCTCATCAGGGCTTGGGTGGGTGCTGAAAAAAGCATCGATTTTACCGCTGTTTTGTCCGTCAGCAGCCAACTTATCAAAAAAGTTTGAAAACCCATCAGCTTTATAGTCAGTAGGACATAAGTAGGTTACTGAGTATTTATCTGCTTCACGCTCGGCATCGCGGCCGTATTTTAGCAACAACAGGTTTTCAGCAATGGTAGTTAAGGTTCCTTTGTTTCCGCCCAACGCTATGCTCAGCAACATTTCAATACCGTATTGCTTGGTCATTTGGTCGGTAGTGTGGCGGCGGTCGGCGTGCGCCATTTCGTGCCCCATTACCCCAGCCAGTTCATCCTCGCTGTTCATGTATTTAATCAGCCCTGTATATACATACATATATCCGCCGGGTACACAAAATGCGTTCAAAACAGAGTCGTCCTTAATAATAAATACTTCCCACGTAAACTTGTCTTTGTAAAAAACTTTGCCACCATTTTTAATTTTGGTAACAATGTTTCTAAGATAGGTATAAGCCTCTTGGTGGGTTGATTCATCAAGAATAGGGTACTCAGCAGGATTAGAGGCTATTTCGGCCTTTACTTGTTGTCCCAGCTTAATATCGTCATCAATAGAAAAAATATTGATGCTGTTATCATCGGGATTTTTGCTGCAATTAGCTAAAAACACTAACGAAAATGCAGCGAAGCCTAAAACAAATAACTTTTTCATACACGGGGCTTATTTATGCGAAAATAAAACAAATGCCCTGCCAAACCAACAAAACCCTACCGTTCTGATAGTTGCTTTTCTAAAACTATGGTTTCATCCCCCTCTTTATAGGGCAAATACAGCATTACCAAGCGCATCATTTCGTCTTTATCGTCCATGCCCCGCTCAAAAAACACATCTCGTGGCGGGTTGTATGGATTTTGATCGTTGGCAGCAGTATTATCAAACAGTGCTTCCGCGCGTAATACGGTACCTTTGGGTAATTTCACAATATTTTTAAAGCGGTAAAACTCCTGCCAGTTAAAATCCCAATCGGGTATTTCAACCAGTTTAATAGTATCACCTTGCGGAGTAACCCCATATACCTTAAAGTACCTGCCCAACTTGTGCATGTGGGGGTTGATGGCCAATAGTGATATATCATCGTGCAATTTTACGTTGATATAAAATTGTTTTATACTGTCGGCAGGTATTACCCAATCAGCACCGGGATTAGGATTAGTGGGTTTAAAAGCGGCAAAACCTATGGCTCGGTCAACCGGTTTTTTTGAGAAATAAATATGGATTTTTGATTGGTCGGTTTGCTCTACCGGACTGGGTGCATAATGCAAATTGCGTATCATTAAAATACCGCGCTTGGGTAAACGAAACCCAATCCCGTCATTAAACACCTGCGGAGATGTGCCGGGTAAATATCCGCTATGGAATACCTCTACGGGGCCTTCTCCATATTGATTTATTAAATTAAAATATCCGTAATCGTGTGCATCGTCCACAAAACTACTATCGCCATACACAAAATAATCAGGACCACTAAAAATATCTACATCATCAGGCACGGCTAATACCTGATAACTGGCATGGTGCACCAACTTGCGGTTGCCTGCTATAAACTCAATACCACAAGCAAAAGTATCGTTGGGTAACTCGTAAGGGATTTTATAACAGATGTATTGCTCTTGGTTATTACCTTTTACCACATAAGGCTTTTTCATTTGCAGCACCATATCGGGCTTGCCCATCAACTGCGACCCATCAGGAAACTGAGGCATGGCAGGCAATTTATCTTTGGGGCCTTCGGGTGCTCCGGCTTCTATCCACTTCTTAATTTTTTCCTTTTCTTCGGTCGTAAGATATTTTTCGTTGGCAAAACTGCGGTAGTGCGGATTTGCTTTCCACGGGGGCATGTAATTTATTTCGGTAACGTATTTAATAAAATTACCTTTTTGTTTTACCTGCTTAAATGTTTCTAACGGAAACGGGGCTGTGCCCCCTGTGCGGTGACAGGGTAAACAGTTTTTGTATGTTATAGGCGCAATATCTTGGGTATAGGTAGGGGTTTGAGCAACCGCCGTGCCTATGCTGCATAAAAAAACTATTACCGTTAAAATTGATTTCATCGCAAAAAATCTAACATAAACCATGTATCAGCTATTGTTCAACTGTTAAATGATAAATGTTTAATACTCCCCACCTATTTTCCGTTTATTTAATTCTGCCGAAGGAAATTTGGGCAAAGATACAGGCTTATTGATTAACCCTACGGTATCTGTAAGCGACTGCATGAATGTGATAATGTCCTTCATTTCACTTGGGGTTAGATTAAGTGCATCGGGAGCCAATGTTTGGTTTTCTAACTCAAAACCCAAACCCGCTCCTCCGCCTTTGTTATAAAAGTTTAACACTTCTTCAAGTGTATTATACACTCCATTGTGCATATAAGGTGCGGTTAATGACACATTGCGCACAGTAACCGTTTTAAATGAATGACGGTTAAAATCAACCTTCTCTTTCATCCTTCCGCCAAAGCGGCCAATGTCGCCGTCTAACAAAGGGTTTATCGTATCAGTAGTGGCCGGTACGCCCAACACTTCTGATTCACTTTCAGTGAAATTAGGAGGTACCAACCCGCTAAAGGTTGGGGCAAAATGGCAAGTGGCACAGGCTGCCTTGCCCATAAACAAATTAAACCCGTTAAGAGCTTGCGGGCTTAGTGTATTGGCCTCGCCGCGCAAGTGCTTATCAAAATCAGAGTTGAAAGCGGTAAGGGTTTTAAGGTATGCGCCTATGGCTTCTGAAATGGTATGTTTGGCTATTTCGCCACTATAATTATGGAATGCTTCCCTAAACAATTTCTTATATTCTTCACTTTGGTTCAGCTTGGCCGAAATTTCAGGGTACGAGGTATTAAACTCATGCGGCGAGGTAATTACGTGCTCAAATTGGTTTTCAATTTTTTCGGTGCGCAAATCATAAAAATAGCGGTCGGCAAACACACTGTTTACCAATGTTGGCGAGTTGCGCGAAACTGTGCCTTTAAAATCCATAGCAAGACTGCGTTGTTCACCGTCGGTAAAGGCCTTTTGCGGGTTGTGGCAAGATGCACAAGCCCTTTTGTTGTTTGATGATAGTACAGGATCGAAAAACAAGTATTTGCCCAATTCTTCAATTTTTGGTTGGTGGGTACTTGTTTTCACCATCGAGAAATAATCGGGGTTTAAAAAATCATCCCCAAAAAAGTTATCGGCTAAGTAATTATAAGGTTGGCGTACACCCGCAGGGGTATCATACACAGTTTCAATACCCAATTGCAATTGAGCATCTTTAAATAATTTAAAGACAGGGTTCAGGTATTCTTTTATAAACACCAAACGATTAAAGGTATCAAAATCAGGATTGGCGGCAAGGTATTGCTTTGCAGCTTCAAGTTTTGTCACTAATTGCGCACTTGTTTCACCTTGTAGTTGCGGCTTATAAATCTTAGCCATTTTAAGCAATGGTAACAATGCATTTTGGCAATCAACCAATGAGTTTCCGCTACCGGGTGTATCAAACCCTGTAATCCCCATCGATGCAATACGGACCAATTGCAAACGTGCGGCCTCAAACAGGTTTCGCTCTGATATGTATTGCTTTAATTGAAATGCTTTTAGTTCAGTGAAGTTTTTGCAAAGCAAGCCCACTTCTTTTTTCAACCCTTCACCATCAGGCTCGTCTTCAAAAATCATTTCATCAAGCACTTGCAAACCGTGTGGCTGCAATATGTTCATTTCGCCACTGTTACGCTCAATTTTAGGTAAAGGTGCGCCATTTATATAATCTTTAACGGCAGTATTATCAAAATACTCCAGCAAAAACTCAATTTGTTTATAGCTTGCCCTCACCTTCAAAAAGGCTTCGCGTGTTTTTTGCACATCAAAGCTCTTATCTTCTACGGTGTTTTTAAGCTCAAAAAGGGCAGTTTCTACGTTTTGCAACCCAGTACGGTATTCGCCTGTAAGTTGCTCAAGAGCGGTAGTTTTACTGCTGTAACTAAATGCTGAAAGAAGGAAAATCAGCACACTGATAACACAAATTACAGTGGTTTTGCGTGAACTTAAAATATCTTTTGCCATCATGCTTAGCGTGTACAGTACAGGTTAATGAAAAAGAAGGAATACGGGGTTTCCGTATTCCTTCCGCTATTGATACTTAGAAAAATTATTCTACGATTAGTTTTTGAGTTTCGCCTTTATCGTTCATCACGATATAAGTTCCGGCAGCAAGGTCAGTAACATCTACTACCTCTACGTTGCGCAATACTTTAACACGCTTGCCGCTTATTTCGTAAATGGCAATATCACAAGCTTTGTTAAGGTGTAACTCGCGTGATACAGGGTTTGGATAAATAGTAAATACATCGCTGTTTTTAATATCTTCAACACCTACCCAAGTATTTACAATGTTTTCCCAACCGGTAACAGCCATTGTTAATGAGTGGTTGAAAGGGAACGGGTGGGTGGGTGCAGGGTGCTGGCAGTTAAAGAACAAGGTTTTGCCATCAGGAGAAGGCATAACACCGGTAACCTCAGCTCCTTTAGGAGTAGCAGCTATACGAACAAGGTCGTTGATGGTTGGGTTTTTAATGGTCATATCCAACATCCATAATTCGCAAATTTCACCGCCTGATGCTTGGTTTTCAGCAGGAGTACGGCCAAAGCTGCGACCGTTCAAATCTTCGCAAATCAACATAAATTGACGACCATTGATGGTCATTACACCCAAACCGTCAGGGTTTGATAGGTGTTTAGCAGGATAACCGCCGTTTACAGGCAATGATGTAGGAGTAAAAGGTCCGCCTTCAAGATAAATATCAACTTTTCCGGTAGCAGGGTCGTACACCAATACACGGCCGTAGTAATCAATAAATTTACCTGCCATTACTGAGTCGATAGCAGCTTGGTCAGTACCTGTAAATGAAGGGTTACGCGTTTTGTATGCTTTAGCCCAGTGTGGACTCATAGAAGCACCTGCGGCAACGTTAGCAGTAAAGTTAAAACCATCACGACCTGTTTCAGTCCAATAAACTTTGCCATCAATAGGGCTGTAAGCAACCCACTCGTTACGGTTAAATATAGCAGCACCTTTAGCAAACGCATTTACTGAAAGGTTTGCAATAGAGTCAAACTTGTCGTTTACCAATTGTACCCAAGTACCATCAGCTTTCCAAGCATACAGGTTACCTTGTGTGAAATCGCCTGCGGTGTTTGCCACAAACTTTACCCAAGGACCCGGAGACTCATCAATACCTAAATAAACGGTTTTGTTGTCAGGCATTACGATACCGCCTTCCCAACCACCGCGACCCCAGTTGTATTGCTTACGGATAGCTTTAGCAGTACGTGGGTCAATCTCAACCATGTAGTTAAAGTTTTGGTATTTTTTAATGGTTTTACCGTTAAAATCACCGGGGATAGTAGTGCTGATAACCCAATCAGCAGTATCGCGCACACCGGCACCGCTACCACCCAATGGGCTGGCAGAACCTGCAAAAATAGACGCGTTGTTTGTACGGAACCACTCTTCAGCAGTCCAGATACGACCGTTAGGAGCAGAAATACCGGCACAGTTCATACCTGTTTCGCCTACGGTGTTTTTAAAATCAACGTTGAAGAATTTACCGGTACGGCCGTCAGGTAGCGTTTGGTTTACAATGCTGATTGAACCGTTAGGGTTACGACGGATTTTGAAGCTGGTCATACCACCTCCATCACCAATTTTATCATCGTTCCAAACCATCTCGTGGTTAATAGATAACCAGCCTAAATCTTGAGTTCCAACAGCAGTATCAGGAGTAAAGCCCAAGAAATCATGCCATTCTTTTGCAAGAGCGAAGCCGTTGGGTTGACCATTGCTACCCACAGTTTGTACTGAATCGACACCACCGATGAAAAGAACTTGAGATTTTAGGGGAGATTGTGGTAATACCACAGATGTTGCGCTGAAATTTGCAGTAGCCTCAATAGGGAATTTAAATTGGGCATTTGCAGTAGCGAAACCGGCCGCAACAAAAGCAGCCAATACGTACAGTTTTTTCATTGTTAAGTAAGAGTTTGCATGCAAAATTGCCCCTGCACTGTAAAGAAATTGTCACTACTATTTTACTAAAATGGCAACAAAGGGTTAAAATACCTTTACCAAAACATTATGCACTGATAACACAACATGGCCAGCTTGGCAGTAAACACAGTATCAACAAGCATTTACGCACATTACAGTTTAATAAGCAACTAAGTATTACCATACCGTTAACTGACTTAAAATTTCATTTTTTATCAGTTCAAACAAAAAAGGAATGAATTTTGTAAATTCGTACATCGAACAATGAAACGCGGTTTAATTATAGTATGGCTGTTTTTGTACACTGCCCTTTCGGCAGTGGGCTTACCGCTTACTGTACACTATTGCGAAGGCACCTTAGTAGGTGTTGAAGTGGTAGAAACCGAAAGTTGCTGCGGCAGCGAAATACCTGACGATTGTTGCAGGGATGAGTACGCATACCTTAAATCAGACGAAAATCATCCCCTTGCATCACAATTACAACCTCCCGCGTTAAATTGGTTTTGGTTACCCGTTATTGAATATGGAGTACTGCAAATATTGTCTATTTCAGCACCTTCATCTAACACGGTTACCACTCCCCCACACCCTCCGCCTGTTGATATTTATGTGACGCTGGGTAATTTCAGGATTTGATATTTTTTGAACTTTTATAGTGCTGCCGCTATCAGGTTTAGCACTGCTTTTCCATTTACCAAAAGTTTAAGAAAATGAATCCGAAAAAAATAAAATCATACATATATATAATAGTACTGCTACTGGCCTCAGTGCCTTTAACAGCACAAACCATTGTGCGCGGTACGGTGGTTGAAGAAGTGGCAAAAGGCCACGCTCCCCTTGCTTATGTTAATGTGTATTGGGCTAATACAACACATAGCACCAGTACCGATACTAACGGTATTTTTACAATACCCCAACCCGAAGGCAGCAACCTTTTGGTAATCAGCTATGTTGGCTTTGTGGCCGATACTATTGAAATAACTCCCAAAACTGTGCTACCCCTGCACATTGTAATGAAAAACGTGCTTGAAGTAGATGAGGTTGAAGTTACGGCTGAAACTCGCGGTATGGTGCTTGACCGCCTAAACCCGATAAAAGTTTCGATAATGACCGAAAAAGAGTTGTTTAAAGCCGCTTGTTGCAACCTATCAGAGAGTTTTGAAACCAACCCCGCCGTAGATGTTAATTACAGCGATGCTATAACAGGGGCTAAACAGATACAAATGTTGGGGCTGGCAGGCACTTATACCCAAATAACCTCTGAAAACCTGCCCGGTGTGCGCGGTCTTGCAGCCCCTTACGGCTTGGGCTACCTGCCCGGCACTTGGATTGAGAGCATACAAGTAACCAAAGGGATAGGCAGTGTTGCCAACGGATACGAGAGTATTACAGGTCAAATAAATACTGAGTTACGCAAGCCGCAAGGCAAAGACAAAGTGTTTGCTAATGCTTACCTCAGTAACCAAGGCAGGTACGAGGGTAATCTTGTACTTGGGCATGATTTGAACGAAAAAGTGAGTGCGGGTTTATTGCTGCACGGCAGCATTCTTACTCAAAATGTGGACATGAATAACGACGGTTATCGCGATATGCCCACAGGCTACCAGTTAAACGGAGCGCAACGCTGGCATTTTAGCAACCATAAAACTCTTGAAGGACAATTTGGTGTGAAAGCCCTTATTGAAGACCGTGTTGGTGGAGATGTACGGTACGATGGCGTTAACCGCAGTCCGGCAGCAGGGATATACGAGGCCAGAATTAAAACCGAACGCTTTGAGGTGTTTGGCAAAACAGGATATGTTTTTCCTACAAAAAAATACCAAAGTTTTGGTTTAATGTGGAATGCCCTTACCCACAACCAGCAAACGTTTTTTGGAAACAACAGCTATAATGCCCGCCAGCAAAGCGTATATGCCAACTTTTTATTCCAGTCTATTATTGGCAATACCAACCACAAATACCGCGCAGGTATTAGCTTTTTGCATGATATATACCACGAAGAGATTGTGGTTAAAAATCAAACACCTGCAACCCCAAGCCGTGTAGAGAATGTGCCTGGGGCTTTTGTTGAATATACTTGGGAAGCGACCGCAAGGTGGATGCTGATTGGTGGTTTGCGCGGCGATTACCATAATTTGTTTGGATTTTTTGCAACACCCCGCTTGCACGCACGCTACGACAGAGGGAACGGAACTGTGATACACATTACCGCCGGACGCGGACAGCGCACAGCAAATGTGTTTGCTGATAACCTGCAATTGCTGGCCACCGGACGTAATTTTGTTTTGCCTGCCAATTGGCAAACAGCTACCGCATACAACCTTCGCCCCGAAGTAGCTTGGAACATGGGAATTAGCCTTACCAGCGAAATAAAAATAGGCAACCGTAGTGCAACATTGGAAGCGGACATATTCCGCACACAATTTGAAAACCAAGTGGTAATAGACTTGGATAATACCGCCCGCGAAGTATCGTTTTACAACTTAAACGGAAAATCGTTTGCCAACAGTGCCCAAGTGCAGGTAACGTATGAACCCATCCGCAGAATTGAAACCCGTATTGCCTACCGCTACTACGATGTGAGGACACAATACCAAAGCGGGTTATTGCAACGCTATTTGCAAAGCCCACACCGTGCATTTGTGAATGTTGCCTACAAGCCACGCGGTAAATGGGTGTTTGATGTTACTGTATCATGGTTTGGTCCAAAACGATTGCCTAATACCCAAGCCAACCCCGAAAGTTTACGGATGCCCGAGTATTCACCCTCGTATGTATATATACACGCACAGGTTACCAAAACCATTGGTAAACGCTGGGATGTGTATGTAGGTGGTGAAAATTTACTTGATTTCAGGCAAGACCGTTTGATTGTTGACCCTGCCAATCCCAACGGCAATTATTTTGATGCCAGTATGGTATGGGGCCCTGTACAAGGCAGGATGTTTTATGCAGGCGCACGTTTTAGGATTAAAAAATAAATTAAACATATATGAAAAAGATAGTAATAGTAATTGCTTTACTACTGATAACGGCAATTACAATAAATGCCCAAGACTCAACCATAAAAAACTTTGCAAAAGCAGATAAAGGTTTTATTAAACAACTAAATGCTGTTTTAGAGAGTTATTACCCGCTAAAAGATGCGTTGGTTAAAACTTCGGCATCAACCGCAGCAACATCCGCCACTGAGTTAGCAAACACTCTTGGAAAAGTAACTACTGATAAACTTACTGACGAACAAAAAACATACTTTACCGGCCACTCCGGCCTGCTTACTACCCAACTGCAACTAATTGCAGGCAGCAGCGATGTTGAGGTGCAACGCAAGGCGTTTGAGCAGGTCTCGATATGTATGTATGCTTTGATTAAATCGTTTAAAGCAAACGCCGAAACGGTATATCGTCAGTATTGCCCTATGGCCTTTAAAGGCAAAGGTGCTTATTGGCTATCGGATAGCGAAGAGGTGATAAACCCCTACTTTGGTAACAAAATGCTGCACTGCGGCAGTGTTGAAGAGGAGTTTTAATAATCAGCTAATAGACTCTGCAAAGCCACGAAATAAAAAATTCGTGGCTTTGTGGTTTATAAACCTATTGTATTGCTACTACTACTCACCAAATACATCAAAAACGGCTTTCATTTCGTCAAAATCACGAATACCGGGTGCAGTTTCAAAACCGCCACTAATGTTTATTCCGTAAGGGCTTAGTGCCTTTAAGCTATTCTGTTGTTCAGCATCCAAGCCTTCAACATCAAACAACACAGGCACATTTAATTTAATCAACTTCACCGCTTGCTCAGGGGTAACTTTTTTAACCAGTATTGCTTTTACCTCAGTAGGTAAACTATTTACTACTGTTTCAAAATCGTTGCTACTTGCATCCAACTCCAAAATAATATTTATGTCGCTTGCCTCAAAATAATGCAGCATTGCAGGTTCGGCAATCTGTATCCACTCAAAACCCAGCAAGCGCACAATGTCTTCAATCTCATTTAGCCCTTGTGTGGGGGCAAATTCAGCAACAGCAGCAGGGCCTGACAACCACCCGATGATAGCTTGTGCCTGCACGGGTGATACATACAACGGATTTTGATTATCAAAACAAAAACCAACCCACTCTACCCCCATTGCAGCCCCAAAACGGGCATCGGTAAGGTTATTTACACTACCAAGTTTTATCTTGCAACTTGTATTCATCAATCTATTTAAAACGCTAATGGTGCAAAGGTAATGCAAAACAAAGAGCTGAGTTTTTTTGAAATGGTATATGAAGTGGTGAAGTTAATACCCGAAGGGCGGGTAACCAGCTACGGAGCTATTGCCCGCTATTTGGGTACAGGTCAATCAGCGCGTATGGTAGGTTGGGCCATGAATGCATCGTTTACACACTCATCTCCTGTTCCGGCACACAGGGTGGTGAATAGCGCAGGCTTGCTTAGCGGCAGGCTTCATTTTTCTCCCCCTGAAAAGATGCAGGAACTTTTAGAGGCTGAAGGCATTGTAATTAAAGACCATCAAGTAGAAAATTTTGAGCAAATGTTTTGGGACCCTGCTAAAGAATTAAAAATTTAGCCCTGTAAAAAACACGTAATCAAACTACAATGTTTTAAAAAAACGAAAAAATTATACTCAATTGATAAAACTTTTTATTCACCACAGAAAATTTCTTTGTTTTATTCAATTTTTTTTTTAAATCTTTGTACCATAATTATCAATTTTTGTGGCTTATGAGAAGTTCATCTACTAACCTAAGCAATCGTTTTTCGGTTCCCTAACAAACTTACCTTTCGTGGCTACATTTTGTGTAGCATTTACCTACCTAATTATCAAACACTACTAAACACTTAACATTATCAAAAAAGCACTTAATCACACTTAGCTATAAGGTGACCGTTTAATTATTGCAGCCCTATCAACAGCATTATCAAACCTTAAACACAAATACCAATCATTTATGAAAAAAATCTATCTACTAACAGCACTGCTATTTGCAGGTTTGTGCGCCAATGCACAGTTTTACCAACACACGTATGGAACTACCAACGGTGAAGGCAGAGGACAAGGGGTAAATACCTTTGCCACAGGCCAAGGCCATTTTATTACTGCCCCCACTTGGAACACATCTACCACTACTCAAGATATACTGGGGGTGAACACAGATGTGAATGGCAACGTAAATGCCTTTAACAATACCTATTCGCTCATTCACTCATCGGGTATAAACCTGAACCTGCAAAACACTATCCCTATTGAGTTTAGCAACGGGGCAGGTTATGGTGTGTTCGGGTTATTTTACGACCCAAGCGGTACAGTTCCGGCAGGTATTTATTACCTTGAACTGGATGCTGCCGGCAACGTTGTTAACACAACCGAGTACAACCCTACGGGAACTAATAGTTATGTGGTGGAAGTTGCCGATGTGACTGAATCATTGGGCGGAGGCGATTATTACATTACCGGAACGATTGACCCAAGTGTATCAACAGGTAGTTTTTGGATTTTTGTATTAAAAATAGACCAAGCAGGAAACATTCTATGGTCAATAGTATCTGATATAGTAAACCCCAATACTTCATCATCACGCGATTGGGCAAAAGGAATAGTTGAAAGTCCTTACTCACCCTCGGGCAACCAAGAGGTAGTAGTTGTGGGCCAAACCTATGCAAACGGAGGTTCATCGGATGCTTTCTTTTTAAGATTAGATGCCAATTCAGGAGCAGCATTAGCCAGCCCTCTTATTTACGGTACCACCAGCACTTTTGAAGTGTTTGATTGTATCAAAATATCAAACAACACTGCATCAGGCGGCCCCGGTTTTGTTATAGGGGGTACTACTGATGCTAACGGCAGCGGTACTAACCGCGATTTTTGGCTACTGCAAACCGATGATCAAGGCACTCCTTACTGGAGTTATACTTATGACTACAATGGTGGCTCGGGTAATTGGGATTACAGCACCGATGTGATTGAACGCTTGAATCAATCATCGGTTTACGAGTATTACCTTGGCGGTTTAACCAACACAGGTGCCATAGGTGGTACTGATTTAGTAGTACAAAAAATTGACGATGTTGGTAATTCAGTTGCTGAGTTTACCTACGGTAGCGCTGCGGATGATATTGGCACATCGTTGGATTATTTTGACGGCACCGGAAACGACGGCCTAAGTGTATTTGGTACTTTTAATGGCGGCGGCGTTGGCTCAATGGATGCTTACCAAGTACAAGCCTATTTTAACGGCTTATCGGGATGTAACGAGAGCTTTGGCAGCTCAAGTGCAGTTAATGCTCCCGGCATCATTACTAAATATAATTTCAGGCCGCAATTTTCTATCTCAAATGTTACCATGTCAGCAACAATGTCAACCGCCAGCGATGCTAATTTGTGTTTTGCGACCAGCATAGCAGGCGGTAGTAATGCACGCATGACTCCTGCTGAGCCTAAGAGGGATAAAGAAGCTATTGTATCACCCAACCCTATGAACCAAGGCAGCCCCGTTGCAATGGTTGAGTTGGAAACCGAAACCCCTGCAACTGTTGAAATTGCAGTATATGATATGCTTGGTAAGCAATATGTAAGCGGTTCACATACGCTTGTAAAAGGCATTAACCAACTACCTGTTGATCTTAGCACAGCAAATATGGCTGCGGGTATGTACACCGTAAAAATTACGGGAATAAATATCAGCAAAAACATACTATTAATAATTAAGTAACCATCATACCAATTTGCTCATAATAAAAAGCGGGTGCCACAACGGCCCCGCTTTTTTTTGCACTTACCTACCAAAATAATGCACTTACTCATTGGTGCTTGATACCCCCCTTTCTATGAAATAACTTGTATCTATTCTAAAAAAATAAACAGATAAATATCATGAAAAATCTACTATTAACTGCTCTTGTGCTCATTGGTGTAACAACCAAGGCACAGTACTTCCAACATGTTTATGGAACATCTGATTTTGAAGAACTCAGATCAGGTGTAAACACATTTGCCCAACCTCAGGGTCATTTTATGGCAGGTGTAACACAAGACCCGCTCTCTTTTCAATATTCACTTATTGCCACCTATACCGATGTGAATGGTGCCCCCAACTTTAACAACGAATACCAAATTACCGACCCTATAACAGGCGTAGTAAGTAATGTGCATTGGACAAGGGTTTTTGAAATGAACAATGGAAACGGTTTTGGTGTGGTGGGTGTACACCGCGACCCTACCGCCGGTACAGCAACGCCTTCAAAATTGTTCTACTTGCAATTAGACCCTAATGGTAATGTGATGAACATTTTTGACTATACCCCCTTACCCGGTGCATTTATATGGGATGTAAACATTGTAGGAAATGTGACCGAAAGTGCTACCGGTAATGAAATATACATTACAGGAGGCGTACAGGCAAACGCACCTTTGGTTCACGTTTTTGCAATGAAGTTAGATGTAATGTCAGGCGCAATTATATGGTCAAACATTTATGATATACCTCACGGTTCGCCCATATCTCGCGAAGTAGGTATGGATATTATCGAAAACCCATACAACCCGCTTGGCCAACCCGAAGCTATGATTGTTGGTTTTGCACACGGCTCAGGTGCCAGCAACGATGGTTTTGTTATACGTGTTGATGCAAATACAGGTGTACTAAACTTGCCTTGGGCAGTTATGTACGGTACTGCAAGCAGCAACGATGCATTTTACAGCATTACAGTCGCCAACAGTGGTGCGGGCGGAAATCAGGGCTTTGTAATTGGTGGCGAAAGCAACGTAAACGGCAATAACGATGCTTGGTTAATAAAAGTTGACCCTTCAGGCTGGGGCACAATTTGGTCGAACTTATACGATTATAGCTTTAACCCCGGCTCAAACGAAAATTGCAGAGACGTAATTGAGCGTTTTAGCCCAATATCAGGCCAATACCAATATTTTATGACAGGCTCAACAGATAATGGCTTTTTTGGTGGCGAAGATGTTTTAGTAATTAAAACGGATGATTTAGGTAACGGCTTAGGTGAATTTACATACGGCGGAGCTAATGCTGACAGGGGTGCAGCACTTGACCAATATGACAACACAGCCGCAGACGGACTAAGCACTTTTGCAACCGGAGACTTAGGTGCACTTGGCTCTACTGATTTTTATTTGATAAAATCATACTACGACGGAAACTCGGGCTGTAACGAATACTTATCAATGCCAAACGTTTCTACAGGCCCCGGTTTGTATTGGGAATATTATATAACTGACTTTAACGGGTTTACGCCCGGTGCACCGCTTTGTTCATCAAGCTCGGTAAGTGATGTACAATTGTGCTACAATACAACTATACCCGGTGCCAGCAACGCTCGCATGGCACCTGCTGAACCTAAAGGCGATAAAGAGGCCGTTGTGTTACCAAACCCAATGGGCCAAGGCAGCCCCGTTGCATTTGTTGAGTTGGAAGCAGATATGCCTGCCACTGTAGAAGTTGCCATTTATGATATGCTTGGCAAACAATACTACAACGGTTCGCACACATTGGTAAAAGGCAATAACCAATTGCCGCTTGATATTCGCAATGCTAATATGGCTACCGGTATGTACACCGTGAAAGTAACAGGTGCTTCAATTGCACAAAACATACTGTTGATTGTTAAATAAACCTACCGAATGCCCCAAACCATTCTGTTTGGGGCATTTTTCTCTCACCAAAAACCTAAACACTATCATTATATGAAAAAACACATTTTACTTTTTTCGTTGTTAATAGCCGGCTTATGCGCAAAAGCCCAGTATTTTCAACACCTTTATGGCTCTACCGATTTACAGCAAACCATTTCGGGGGTAAATACCTTTATCCAACCCCAAGGCCATTTAATGGCTTCTGAAAACCACATCAATTTTGGCTCTGCATCTAATTTAATTGTAACCTATACCGATGTGAACGGTGATATTTTGTCCTCTCCAAATTTCAATAATGAGTACACCATCAGTTCGCCCATTACAGGCGCAGTGATGCACATATCATCAGTAAACGTGTTTGAGCTTGAAAACAGCAGCGGTTTTGGCGCAGTTGGCTTATACAACGACGGTACCGGGGCTATGCAGGGCATTTTTTATTTACAGTTAGACGGCACGGGTAATCCTGTTGTTATATACGACTACACACCTGTACCCCTTTCTGTAGCTTGGTATAACCTTGTTGATGTGGCGGCAGTGGCAAAATCGCCCGGAACCGACGATTTATACATTACGGGTGCAACCGAAACCAGTGCCAGCCAAAACTATATTTATGCCCTTAAAATTAATACCGCCTCAGGAAATATCGTTTGGTCAAACTTTTACGATGTGTTACAAATAGGCTTCCCGCAAAAGGAATTTTCAAGCGATATTATTGAAAGTCCTTATTCAAATGAAGTGGTGATTGTTGGCGGTGGCTACGACTATAACTCAAACGGCATCGACGGGATTTTTTTTAGGGTTGATGCTACTACGGGCATCCCAACGTTTCCTTGGGTTATCTTTTACGGAACTGCGGCTACTAACGAGCATTTTACCTGTATTGATATTGCTAACAGTACCGCAGGTGGCTCTAACGGGTTTATAATAGGCGGCATAGCCAACGGAACTTCGGGAAGCACTGATTTTTGGCTGATGAAAACCGACCCTACAGGTGGCACCCTATGGTCAACTACATACGACTACTCAATTAACCCCGGAAGCGTTGATATGTGCAGCGATGTAAAAGAGCGCCTGAACAGCTCAGCACAATACGAATACTATGCAGGCGGCACAACTAATAACGGTGCTATTGGAGCGCATGATGTATTGGTAATAAAAACCGATGACAATGGAAATGGTATTGCCGGAGGTGAGTTTACCTACGGCACGGGAGGCAATGATATTGGTTTCAGTCTTGACCAATACAACGGCACTACTGCCGATGGACTAAGTGTTTTTGGCATATCGCACAACGGAGGAATAGGCTTGGGTGATGAATACCTTATAAAAGCATATTTCAACGGGGTATCGGGTTGCAATGAAGCATTTAGTACCCCTGTAACCCAATCAGGTCCCGGATTGTACAGCGAAACCCGCTTAAGTTATTTTGATTTCTTTAACCAAGGTAATTTATCAGTTTCACAAACCTCGCTAACAGATGCTACTTTGTGCTATAACACCACAATCACAGGCGGAAGCAATGCTCGTTTAGCCCCTGCTGAACCCAAAGGCGATAAAGACGCAGTAGTATCACCCAACCCAATGCAACAAGGCAGCCCGATTGCTGTTGTAGAGCTTGAAACAGAAACCCCTACTGTGGTACAAATCACTATTTATGATGTACTTGGCAAACAATATTACAATGCTGAACACGAGCTTATAAAAGGTAAAAATCAATTACCGCTAACACTAAGCAATGCAAACATGGCCGCCGGTATGTACACCATAAAAATCAGCGGTACTACCATTAGTAAAAACATTTTACTAATTGTGAAATAGTCAAAAACTCCAACAAAATACCCCCCTGCAAGCCCTGCTTGCAGGGGTTACAATCAATTTATTAATCTACTAAATACTATCAAATCATGAAAAAAACGTTTATCACCCTCACATTTTCATTAATGGCGTATCTATGCCAAGCCCAGTATTTCCAGCATTTATACGGCTCAGGAAACGCCGAGGGGCAATCGTCGGGCGTTAACACCACTACCCAAGGCCACTTTATTGTGTCATCCAGCACTACCTCAGCAGGAGTGCCGGGCGTATTAGGCACCTTTACTGATAATACCGGAAACATACCCGGTGCGCCTAATTTTAATAACATTTATTCTGTTGGCCCATCAATGGCAGGTGCTTTTGGCTTAACACACAACAAAGCATTTGAGATAAACGGAGGCGGTTATGGTATTGTGGGTCTTTATCAGCAACCTACAGGCAGCGGCATCTACTATATGCAATTAGACCCTAACGGAAACATCAACGCTACTTATGATTACACCCCAGTAGCAGCAGGCGGCTACACATGGACTACTAATTTTGTGGGCGGTGTATCAAAATCGGCCGGAGGGAACGAGTTATACATTGTAGGTGCCTTGCAAGAAACATCGCTTACTTGGGATATACACAGCTTTGTGATAAAAATCGATATAGGAAGCGGTAATGTACTTTGGTCGCAAATATTTTCGGTTTCTAATTCAAGTACGGCTGTAATATCAAGGGATTGGGCTTATGATGTAATTGAAAGCCCTTACATAACCCAACCGTCAGGTAATCCTGAAGTAGTTGTGGTGGGCACCACCTATGATAACAGCGGAACCCGCACTGTTGACGGATACCTTGTGAGATTTGATGCCACCAACGGTACTGTGTTTTTCCCTTGGGTGATGTACTACGGCACAAACTCTTCTGACGAGTACATCACTTCAATTACCGTATCAAACAGTGGTAACGGTGGCGGAACAGGCTTTGTAATGGGCGGCCATACTACCTACCTTTCGGGCGGTGGAAAGTGGGATGCTTGGTTAGTAAAAACCAATCAGGCAGGCGCCGGCAGCTATTGGGGTACAGTTACCCCCTACTCGTTAGTAGCCAGCTCAAGCACATTCACTTACGATGTGATTGAACGTTTAAACACATCCAGCAACTACGAGTATTATTTAGTAGGTGAAACCAATAACGGAATTTTTGGAAACTATGATGCTGTGGTACTAAAAACCGATGATGCGGGTAATGGTGTAGTAAATGGAGAATTTACATACGGTAGCAGCGGAAATGACCACGGCTACCAGCTTGACCAATTTAACGGAACTACTTATGACGGACTAAGTGTTTATGGCACTGCTGATTTTGCAGGCGGTATAGGTAACCTTGACGCTTATATTGTTAAATCATACTTCGACGGTAATTCAGGTTGTAACGAGTCTTTCGGCACTCCCAGCACGCAATCAGGCCCCGGTATGTACAGCGAGACCCAATTCAGTACACTATCTACCTTCAATCAAGGTACACAATCTTCGTTTTCAACCTCAGCAAGCGACGTACAACTTTGCAGCACCGCATTTATCCCCGGCGCATCAAACGCCCGTGTAGCCCCCGCAGTACCTAAAGGTGATAAAGAGGCCACTGTGTTGCCCAACCC
The DNA here is from genome assembly GCA_035906255.1 of Bacteroidia bacterium. GTDB lineage: Bacteria > Bacteroidota > Bacteroidia > UBA8524 > UBA8524 > SB11. The sequence goes on along the minus strand of JAMIFM010000019.1, from coordinate 53,381 downwards.
AATGCAACAAGGCACCCCTGTAGCAATGGTTGAGGTAGAAAGCAATGAACCAGCAACTGTGCAAATTGCAGTATACGATATGCTTGGCAAGCAATATGCAGCGGGTAATTACACCCTTGTTAAAGGCAAAAACCAACTGCCTGTTGACCTAAGCACAGCAAACATGGCAGCAGGCATGTACACCGTAAAAGTGAGCGGTGCTGCCATTAACCAAAACATTTTACTAATGGTAAAATAACCTATAAATACCAACCTGTTTAAAGCCCCGCAAGTGATTTTCTGCGGGGCTTTTTTGCAGTTACTTGTTTATAAATAGCAGTTACAATCCGTTTTGCGGCACTCACTCATTGGTAGTTGATAAGTAATGCGGCCTTTGTAACTTGTAGTACTTAACCATAATTATCACACTTTGCATTTAAACTTTACTATCATGAAAAAACTCTACCTATTGGCTTTCGCTTTTCTTAGCTTCACTGCTAAAGCACAGTATTTTCAACACCTTTATGGCAGCAACAATACTTGGGAGATGCTTACTGACGGTAACAACGCCTATTCAGGCGGCAATGCCGGACATTTCTTAATAGGCCCCGGAGGTTCGAGCTTTCCCGGTGATTTTACTTTCAATGTGCAACGAACCGACATGGACGGTTTGTTCAGCAATCCTCAAACTTTTAACTATCAGTATTACATGACTGATATTACCAACCCGCCTGCAATGCCTGCCTCTTTTAGTGCCGACCACATACGCACGGTTGAGTTTAGCAACGGCAACGGCTACGCGGTTGCGGGCTCATACCTTAGCGGTGGTGCTACCGCAATGGGTATTTTTTATACCCACATAAACCCTACAGGCAACGTGGTAACCTCGGCAGGGTATTTCCAAACCCTTTGGGGCGTTAGCCATACCAATGTGAGCGTGCAGGAAATTGTAGAATCGGTTTCTAACCCCGGCGATTTATACATAACAGGATACCTTACTGTTGCCGGAACCGGTAACAACCGTGTGTTTGTTATTAAAATAGACCAAAACGGAACGTTGCTTTGGGGTGCAACGTATGATATGACCAACAACTATAACACCGACACCGATATGTCGCACGATATTGTTGAAAGTTCAAACTACAACTCCACTTGCGGTTGCCATGAAGTAATGGTTGTGGGCGAACATATTGATAAAACTACTGCGGCGGCCATACCTGATGCTTTTTTCTTGCGGGTGAACAGCAACACAGGTGTGCCCACCCAACAGGTTGATTTTTACGGAACCGCAAGCTCAAGAGATGTTTTCACATCTATTATTCAGGCCAACAATACAAACATTGATGCAAACGGTACCGGCTTTGCCATTGCAGGCTACAGCGATATGTTCGGCAGCAGCATGGATGCTTGGTTTATGGCTTTGGATTATAGCGGAGCCATTGTTTGGGATGAGTTGTATGATTATAACCACCCCGCTGGCAATGTTGGCAACGATTATGCAATGGATATTATTGAACGCCTGAACACCGGCAGCAATTACGAATATTATTTGGCGGGCTACACCGACCAAGGTTTTTTTGGTTTTGACGATATGTTGGTGATAAAAACCGACGATAACGGAAATGCCGTAACCGGAGGACAATTTACCTATGGCGAGGTAGATTTGGACAGGGCTATGCGCATTGACCAATTGAACGGCTACGGCACTGATAATGACGGGTTAGCTGTTTATGGCTACTCTTCGTACATATCTCCATACACATTGGGAGGATTTGACCATTTATTGGTGAAGGCATATTTTAACGGTGTTAGTGCTTGCCAATACGACCTTAGGGATGCTTATCAACTATCAGGCTCTGCCACACGAACTACTGCATGGACGGGTGAGTTTTGGCCCAATTCGTTTTACGATTTCCCGTTTTTGGTTGACTTTTTCCAAAACCTGCAAGACAATCAAATATGCTACACCACCCAAAACCCTGACGGGACTAATGCCCGCGTAGCCCCTACCGCTCCTAAAGGCGATAAAGAAGCCGTTGTTAGCCCAAACCCAATGGCGCAAGGCAGTCAATTGGCAATTGTTGATGTAGAAAGCAACGGGCCTGCTACCGTACAAATTGAAGTGTTTGATATGTTGGGTAAAAAATACGTTGCCGGAAACTATACATTGGTAAAAGGTAAAAACCACTTACCTGTTGACCTTAGCACTGCCAATATGAGTGCAGGTATGTACACCGTAAAAATTACGGGTACTACTATCAACCAAAACATTTTACTGATAGTAAAATAAAAACACACTGTATAAGCACCGCAAGGGATAGAATCCCTTGCGGTTTTCTCATAGTCTCCAATTTCATCTGAACCTAAAACTAATCACTACAATATGAAAAAAACCTTATCACTTATTTTATTATTCATGGCCTTTACTTCATTGCTCAAGGCGCAAAACAGCCCGCCGGGTAAACTGACCCCCGGGGGTAACTTCGACCTTGTGTTTGACCGTTTTGGCAAACAACACAAGCTGGAAGATTTGATGATTAAAAAACCGCAAAACAAAAAAGGCAGCGGTAACTCAATTGCCGAAAACTTGGTTGTCCCCTCCTATTTGCTTTGCTCGGCAGGGTATTTTGACTTGTATTTTGAAGAAGGCAGCGGTTGCGAAACCAATATGCCCGACCATGTGGCAAGGCGAAATGTATTGTGCCAGGCATTTACCGATATATCGGCATTTATTGCACCTGCCAATCCATCGGTAAAAGTAAATATATGGATACGTAACATTGGCAATATTGTTACCTACCCCGTAAATTCAGGGGTATTGGGCGGAGCTACTTCGTTTTATGTAGTGCCCACTGCCTTGCCTAATGTGGGCGGTATTATCGACGGGCAGGTATGGAAAACCATCAACTCAGGCGTTGATGCTTATACCAATGTGGCTTCACCATTAGTTACTACCGGTGCAATGCCCGGTGCAGGCAACTTTTACCACGCCATGATGGGTTTCAATTTTGTTGATTCACCCACTGTAACATGGCACACCGATTTAACCAGCGTAACAGCAACAGGTAAGTTTGACTTGTATAGTGTGGCTTTGCACGAAGCTACCCATGCGTTGGGTTTCACCTCAATGATAGGCCCCAACGGAGGTTCGCTATTAGGCTCTAATTTCCGTTACTACACACGATACGACCTTAACTTGATGGATTTTAGCAGTGCTCCGCTAATCGTAACTCTTTCACCATGCAGTTTGTATGAGCATGAATTTAATCCCTCGATTTGGGATCCTTCGCAAACGGTTGCCCCCAATCCTTTGGCTAATCCTCATGTACCCGATTACACCGATTGTTTATTGGCTAATATTTATGGGGGTTCGGTAAATCAAATTGTTTACACCCCTAACCGTTATGAACCGGGCTCGAGCCTTTGTCACTTTGAAGACGAATGCTATAACCCCATCCCATATGGTAATAATGAATATTACAATATGTCGAATGCGCAGGGCACAGGTTCGCTGTATATGAAGCGGTATTTAAAACCTGAAGAGCGCAGTGTGTTGTGCGATATTGGCTATAAGGTAAATACCTCTTATGGTAATATGCTGAACGTTAACAACAACTACACCTATGGCGGCAGCGCGTGTACCGGACTTGATGTAGCAGGTGTGAACGACGGGCTTAGCGGTATTGGCATATACACATGGACTACTACCCCTACCAATGTAATAAACATAAACGGTAGCGATTTGCTAAATAACGACCACAATGCCGATTCGTACGAATGTCTTGAAGTAGTAAACGGTATGGGCAGCATAACAGGTACCAGCGGAAACGCGTCCACCCCTATTGCATTTACTGCCGGAACCAATACAGGTGCGGTATTATTGCGCTACATTCCCTACAACTCAAGCACAGGCAACAGAGGCGATATTACCTATATGCACATGTATATATACAATGGCAGTTGCTTGGCAAACACTTGTGACATGCTTATGAACAGTGGGTTTGAAAGTGGCACCAATTGTGGTGAAACCAACGCACCCGACAATGCAGTGATTGATTGCTGGGAACCGTTGATTGAAAGCCCCGATTATTTTGTACGCGGCTGCACACCATTAATCAACAGCGATGTAACTGTACCTACGGGCTTGGGTATGAGTACCCCATCAACCGATACTTGGAACAGTGCTTTCTTTACCAACGACGCGTTCTTGGGATTAGGTTTTTATGGCGGCTCGATAGAAGAAGTTGAACAAACTAAACTATCTACTCCGTTGATGCCCGATGTAAATTATACGGTTACGTTTTGGGCTAAATCAGCCAATTCAACAGGTTCGGGCGGCTCATTATCAGGTAAAAACACAGTAGTTTTCAGGGGCGATGTGGGTTTATTAGCCCCATTGCCTGCGGGCAGCTATATGTCAACAGGATATTACTTAACAGAAGTTACAGTACCTGATGACGGTGAATGGCACTATTACACCCTCGATTTTTCATACACGGATATTCCGTTTATGCTTGAAAACTTTATGGTGGGAAATATGGGGCAAAGCGGTGTTACTAATGACTCGTATGTATTTATTGACGATTTAACATTACTGCCCACTAACAACACTGCTGTTTTTAAAGCACCAAAAGGCTTGTGCGGTGGTGCCAATACCATCCCCGATTTGTCTAAATACGTGTTCCCTGCCAACTACGCTACGGGTACATTTAGCGGTACCGGGGTTTCATTCAGCGGCGGTGTATATTCATTTACAGCCCCCTCAAACGGTTTATACCTTATTGAATATGAGTTTACAGGCATAAACGGCTGCAAAGTGAAGCTGTATAGCCAAATAATGGTTTCCCCCTCACCACAACCTACTTTAACACTTAGCTCCAACCCTCCTGTAATGATTCCGTACCTTTGTGCAGGCACACAATTTACACTTACTTGCGATGGAGGAGAAACCTACGCATGGTATAGCCCGCCTGATTCAACAGGAACTGTTAACCCTGACTCTATCGGGGCTATCATACCTTGCAGCGGTCCATGCGGCTCTGTATCTGTTACCCCTCCCGCACCGGGATACAAGTACCACGTAATTGGTATTGACTCTATGGGTTGCAGCGACACCATCAGTATTTATATCCCTGTTGAGCCTTGCCCCGGCGGCGGCGGCGGCGGTGTTAGAACTTTTGAAATGATTGAGGATGTGAAGCACTACACCACCAAAATTGTGCCCGGCACCAACAACTATAGCGTAATGGCCGGAACTATTTTCCGCACAGCAGGCGGCGGTGCCAATACCATTCACTTCTTGTTGTTAAACAACAACGGCGATGTAATTATTTCTAAAGAATATCCGTCAACCAGCCCTGATGAGCGAGTAGTAGATATACAAGGTTTTACCGATAATTTTAAAGTTACACGCTGGTACATTGTATGCCAAGCCAACGCCGGTATTAAAATACTTTGCGTAAACAACGTAGGTAACTTATTAGACCAGCGCGAGTACAGGGATATGGGCGGATTAACCACATATCCTATGAATGCTGTTGTATGGACAGACGGCGGCAACGACCGTCGCTTGTTTGTTTGCGGCTACCAAACATGGGGAGGAGGAATTCCCGACTACACTACGCCTAAACAAGCCTTCTTAATGGATATTGACATTAACAAACCCAACCACATGGTTCGTTTAAACTCGTATGGATACAACTGGGGATGGATGGGCCCGGGTGCAAGTTTGGGTTATGATTATGACATAGCTACCCGCATGACTGTTGTAAAAAGCAGTAATAACATTTGGATTACAGGAAGTACTAACGGTATTGCACCTATAGCAGCAGGCGGACCTGTTACACCTCCTCCAAGAAGTGCGGCGATGAACCTTGTAGTTGACCCTTACACAGGAAGTGTACTTGCAGACAACAGCATTATTGAAAACAACAGCAATGATAACTCTGACGGCACATCAGATTATGGGGTTGATTTGATACAAGTAGATAACGGGTATTACATTTTGGGTAACTCTGCAAAGGTTGACTTAAGTGCTGCCGCTATGCCCACTTGGCACCAAATGATTCCTCGTGAATTTAAGCTATGGTGGATACAACCGGTTGATGATAATTTTAACCCCGCAGGCGACCGCTCATTGTATTGGAACAATATGGAGCATTGGGCATCGCAAGCCATTGTAACGGGAGGTAATAACATTACCGTAGGCACTTTAATTCAAGGCCAATACTCAGCTTGTATTCCTTTGCCACATACCCCCGCACCTAACAACATACAGGTAAACATGGTGATGGTAAACCTAAGTTCAAACCCTCCAACCACAGGAACCAGCAAGATTTACATGACCAGCACAGGTACAGGAGCAGTTCCCTCTTTCAACTCGTATCATGATTTGGGCGGCCCGCAATCGCTGATTGACTACCCGCCTAAATTTGCCGATTTGGGTAAAAACTTCTATGCCATCAGTGCCCCCAAGTTTATTAACGGACAACTGAACATGAAGGTTCTAACTCCAAGTGCAGGATTGGGAGTACAATGCGGCGAATACTCATGCGCCACATCGTTTATCCACATCCCTATTACCAACACTTCGCCCGTTTCACCTACGCCATCAGACATACAAATGCTGGCAGCAACTACTATTAACCTTGAAACTCCTTTCACCATCAACAACCCGCCCACTTGCCACGATGGTTCGGGCAGCCCTTCGTACAGTCAGGCAAACCCCAACCAATCGGGTAATATGTTTGAAGGTACAAGAGTGTACCCCAACCCTGCAACTGATGCGGTAGTATTGGAGCTTGATAGGGAAATACCCAGTGGCACCTACATTGATGTTCGCCTGCACAATATGCTTGGACAAGAAGTGGCCAAGCTATACAGTGGAAATGCCCACAAGAAAATGCAGTTGCGACTGCCTGATTTAGCCGAAGGTGTTTATTTTATTGAGATAATACACGGTGATAATTCGGCATTCAAACAAAAACTAATGATAGAGGCTAAACAATAAACCCTATTTAACGGCTTCAAATACCGTTATCAGTTTTTCCAATCCCCGTTGATAATGTCAACGGGGATTTTTTATTTTATTCCGTTATTATTTATTGCTTTTTCTCAAAAAATAGTCTAAACTTTGTGTAATCTATCACCATAAATGCACTGCTTGCGAACGCGTTACAATCAAATGTTACGTGTTGCTGCAATTGCTATAACAAAGGAAAACGGTCTCCAAAAAAACAATACTATTCTATCAATCAAACCAATTTTAAAACCTATCATGAAAAAACCAATTTACCTACTTGTATTCCTGTTGGTGTCTTTTGTGTCAAAAGCCCAGTATTTCCAACATATTTATGGCACAGCCGACGCTGACCACCTTACCTCTGGCGTAAACATCAACATTCAGCCTGCCGGCCATTTTATGGCATCGTTCGCAAAAACTTGCAATGGGTTATCAACCATCCCCGTAGCCTACACTAATATGGCGGGAAATATACCCGGCGCACCGTTTTTTGAAAAAGACTTAATGCTTATTGATAATAACGGCAACCCGTTGCACGCCCGCGACCCACAAGTATTTGAGCTGGCTACAGGTGGCGGTTTCGGTGTTATAGGAATGTATTACGACCCTTGTACTCCCACTGTAACAGGGGTGTTTTATATCCATTTAGACCCGTTTGGAGTACCCATTGCGGTGTATGACTATCCTCCTTCTCCGGCTACAATGTACTCAGTGGTAGAAGTAGGCGGCGTTGAGCGTTCGGTTATTTCAGGCTTTGGCGATGTGTTTGTTACAGGCACTGTGGTTGATAACACCGGATTGTATAGTGTGTTTGCCATGCGCATAAATGAAGTTGGCGGTGGCTTGGTATGGTCGCACATCTATAATATTTTACCTCCTGTAAATGGCAACGCATGGGGCAAAGATGTAGCCGAAAACCCAGCTTCGCCCTTTGGCCCCCCAAGTATAGCCGTTGCGGGTATGGTAAACTCAGCATGGAGCGGTATTTGGCAAGATGACGGGCTTATTTTGCACATTGATGCAATGACAGGCTTCCCCGCTCCACATCCTGTAATTATAAGCGGCACACCCAACACCCACGACCATTTTAGCAGCATAAACGCAGCAGTGGGCGGCCCTTTCCCTCCCGGGTTTATCTTGGGCGGTGGAACTATGGTAAATGGTAGTATGGACTTTTACATTTTACGCATGGATCCTGTGGTAGCAACAATGTATGTCAACGCTTTTGATTTTAGCCTTGCCCCCGGTTCATTTAATGAATGCTATGAAGTGGTAGAACGTTTAAACACTGCCTGTCAATACGAATATTATGCCGTAGGTCATACTGCAAACGGCCCTATGGGCAACTTTGATGTAATGGTAGTTAAATTTGACCAATTTGGTAACGGTGTTGCAGGTGGAGAATTTTTATACGGCAGCCCCGGTAATGATATGGGTCGTTCAATAGAAATATTGAATACCGGTGCCCCATGTGCACCTCCACCAATGGCTGCACCTGCCGGCCTAAGCATTTTTGGTACTTGGGGCGGCCCTCCGGTAACAGGTAACCAACCTGATATGTATTTAATAAAAGCTTACTACAACGGCGTTTCAGGTTGCAATGAATTTTTTAGCAACCCATTCCAGTTGCCTGCAAACCCTACCATGCCCCACAGTCCCTTTATTTCAGTCAACAATTTTTTAACCGGAAACTTGACAACGCTTGAATTACCTGTGCAAGATATGACTCTGTGCTTTGCTCCGTTTATAGGTGCGGGAAACAACAATAAAGTGGCCAACCCTAATAACGGCGACCAAGAAGGCGGCAAGCAAGGTTTTGAACAAACTGCGGTGCTAATACCTAACCCTGCAAATGGCACTGCTAAAGATGTAACCCTTAGTATATCAACCGAAGTAAGCGGCGAAGCCGAAGTTACTGTGTACGATATGTTGGGCAAACAACATTTTACAGGTAAATTCAATGTGAGCAGAGGTATTAACCAACTGCCTATTGAAATCTCAAAAACCAGCATGGCACAAGGCATTTACAGTGTAACTGTTAAAACCATTGAGGGAACACAAACGCTTAATCTTGTGGTTAAATAATTCACCTTCATAAAAAGGAGTACCGTAAACAAAAAAGGGGCTTAAAGCCCCTTTTTTGTTTAATTTTAGTGCATGAAATATGGGGTCTTCTTTATTGCTTTACTTTTCACTAGTATATTTAGCTGTAAATCGAAAACTAACAGGGAAACAACTAAACAGCTTATCTCAAAGGACAGCATTGCAAACGAAAAAGATTATTTTTTGAAGTCAATAAATGATTCGATTATAACAGAGAAAAAAGCTGATAACATTGAATTTATTGAAAACCTTGAAAAATTTGTTTCCGAATCAAAACTGACACCACATATCCAATATTTAGACGAAAACGACAATCTAATTATTGGGGTTGATTTTTACATCTTAAGTGAATACAATCGCTATTATTATGCTATAGCATATTCCAACCCGCTTATAGCAATAAAAGACAAGAATCGCTATAGAGTTTGGAAACTACCTGTAACACTCCCAGAGTTTGCATATGTGTATGATAGAGGTTTTGTAGATATAGATGGTAAAAAACTACTACACTTAGAAGGTTGTTATGAAACTCGTTGGTCGATGGCAAGTCCTAATCCGGGCTCATTCAATGAATATCACAAAACACTTATACTTATTAACCTAACTGATAATACGGTTGTTTTTCACAAAACATTCAGTTGGTATGCTGAGCGTATAAAGGATATAAAAACACTTGAAACGGACGAAAATCCTGAATACGACTCGCAATGGTATAATTACAGTTATTCCTTCACTCCGAAGGGTATTGAGTTCTACAAATTATCACGCCCGAGTAAAGAATGTAGTCAAGAAAAAGAAGCCTTTGTTTCTGCGCAAAACCACCCCGATTTCTACTACCAATATATCCCCGAAAACAAAAAATGGGTGAAGAAAATCCCCACCCACTAATTTATACGTTAGTTTAAAACGTTAATCAATCTTCAACACGGCCATAAATGCCTCTTGTGGCACTTCTACCGTACCTACTTGGCGCATACGTTTTTTACCTTTTTTCTGCTTTTCAAGTAGTTTACGCTTACGGCTTATATCACCACCGTAACACTTAGCTGTTACGTCTTTACGCAAAGCAGATATGGTTTCACGGGCAATAATTTTTTGCCCTACACCAGCCTGTATTGCAATTTCAAACTGTTGTTTCGGGATAAGCTCCTTAAGTTTCTCGCAAATCTTTTTGCCCCAATCGTAAGCACGGTCACGGTGAATAATAGCCGAAAGCGCATCCACAGGCTCTTTGTTCAAGAAAATATCCAACTTAACCAAATTAGATTCTTTATACCCTACGGGGTGGTAATCCAATGAGGCATAACCTTTAGAGATGGTTTTCAGCTTATCATAAAAATCAAATACAACCTCAGCCAGTGGAATATCAAAATTCAATTCAACGCGTGTAGTAGTAAGGTAAATCTGATTTTTAAGCATTCCCCTGCGGGTTAAGCACAGCGACATAATAGCGCCTACAAAATCGCTGCTGGTAATAATCTGTATATGAACAAAAGGCTCTTCAACCTTATCAATTTTTGATGGGTCGGGCAAATCGCTGGGATTGTTCACAATCACCATTTCTTCTTTGGTGGTATAGGCATGGTACGACACGTTGGGAACGGTGGTTATCACCGTCATGTTAAATTCACGTTCCAAACGCTCTTGTATAATTTCCATGTGCAGCATTCCTAAGAAACCGCAACGGAAACCAAAGCCTAACGCTGCCGATGATTCAGGTTCAAATACCAGTGAAGCATCGTTTAGTTGCAGCTTATACATACTTTCGCGCAACTCTTCAAAATCGTCGGTATCAACAGGATAAATACCTGCAAATACCATCGGTTTCACATCCTCAAACCCTTTAATAGCTTCTTCGCAGGGTCTTTCAGACATTGTAACGGTATCACCCACTTTTACTTCACGGGCTTCTTTAATACCTGAAATAATATATCCCACATCGCCTGTTTTAATTACATCGCGGGGTTCTTTATCCAAACGCAGCACGCCTATTTCTTCAGCAAAGTACTCTTTGCCGGTAGCCATAAACTTTACTTTGCTGCCTTTGCGCATCTCGCCGTCAACTACTTTAAAGTAACCGATAATCCCCCTGAACGAGTTAAACACCGAGTCAAAAACAAGTGCTTTCAACGGTGCTTCGGGATTTCCTTTGGGTGCGGGTACACGCTCAACAATGGCACGCAAAATATCCAATACTCCCCTTCCTGTTTTACCACTGGCGGGAATAATATCTTCGGGTTTGCAGCCGATAAGGTCAACAATTTGGTCGGTTACCTCCTCGGGCATTGCACCGGGCAAGTCCATTTTGTTCAAAATGGGTATAATTTCAAGCCCTTGGTCAAGTGCCAAGTAAAGGTTTGAAATAGTTTGCGCCTGTATCCCTTGCGAAGCATCCACAATCAGCAACGCACCTTCGCAGGCTGCGATTGAACGCGAAACCTCGTACGAAAAATCAACGTGACCGGGAGTATCAATAAGGTTTAGGGTATATTTTTTGCCATCCAACTGGTAATCCATTTGTATGGCGTGGCTTTTAATAGTGATACCGCGTTCGCGCTCCAAGTCCATATCGTCAAGCACTTGTGCTTGCATTTGGCGGCTGCTTACGGTTTGTGTATATTCAAGTAACCTGTCGGCAAGTGTACTTTTACCGTGGTCAATGTGTGCGATGATGCAAAAATTGCGAATATGCTCCATGAAGGTGCAAAAATAGCTTTTAAGGACGTAAGTTTATCCTATTGAGCAGTAAAAAGGAATAAGAAATTAGTGTTTTGTGATTTTTTTGGTATGGGTGTAGGTAGAACCGTCGGTTGCGGTGGTGGTTACCTCCATAAAATAGATACCTGCGGGAACTTCGCGCACATCTACTTTAAATGTGTTGTTTAGTCCTTCTAAATCGGCTTTAATTGCGGGTACAATATCTTGACCAAGAAGGTTAACGATTTTTACTTCAGCTTTAGTAAAGTTATTAGCCACTAATTGTATTTCAACTGTAAGTTCAACTGAAACAGGATTAGGGTATGATTTGATAACAGGGTTTTTATCACCGGGGCCAGCAGGTGCATTGCCCGCTATTGCCGCTGTACCAAACATAATAACTGAAAGTATTGTAAGTAAAATTCTATTCATTCAATGCTACAATATTAAAATATTTTTCTTAAAAACAAATAACAGAGTTATCCCCGCTACCGAAAAAAGTATGCCAAAAGTGGTTATTTTATGTGAGCTGCCCGTCGTAAGCGATCGTTTATTGCCCGTCCTAAGCCTGTATCAGGCAGCAACTCAGCATAAATTACTTTCATGCCTTTTTTATCCAAGAGTCTCATCGCGGCAAAAATGTTGCTCGCCGCTTCGTCTAAATCTTCATTTTCCGATAAACGTATTTGGTTTTCCTGCGGAAGTAGCTGAATATGACGCGAAAAAGTAATTGCTCCGGTATATACTAAATTATCCACAGATACGTTGGCCTCCTCTACCCTGCCCAATACAAAACGGGCATGGGGTGCATAATGACTATCAGTTTGTCCGGGTGCTTGCGGGTTTGAATGCTGGTTAATATTAACCTCCATATCCCCAATCACTTGTTTTATTTTTTCGATGGATGTCCCGCCTAAACGCAGTATTTCAGGCACAGGTTCTGCAAATGATATAATGGTAGATTCAATACCTACCCTACTTGGGCCGCCCTCTAAAATATAGGGTATTTTATCTCCCAATTGGTCGCTTACGTGTTGCGCCGTAGTAGGGCTTACATATCCAAACGGGTTGGCACTTGGGGCTGCCAATGGAAAATCTAACTGTGATAATAACTGTAATGTAAGTGGATGATTTGGCACACGCACTGCCACAGTGGGGTTACCTGCGGTAACCAAATCAGAGATTGTGTCTTTCTTGCGCAATACCAGCGTTAGCGGGCCGGGCCAAAAGATATTGGCCAGCTCAATTGCTTGCGGGGGTATATTTTCTACCCATTGGTGTACCGTATCAATACTATGGGTATGAACAATCAACGGGTCGAAAAAGGGGCGGTTTTTTGCTTTAAATATTTTGGTTACAGCTTGCGTATCAAACGCATTGGCGGCAAGGCCATATACGGTTTCGGTGGGTATTGCTACCAACTCCCCGTTTTTTAAATATTCTGCCGCTTTATCTATATCCGTCCCTATCACGGTTACAAATTTGAAATTAGAAATTTGAAATTAAAGGTCTTGTAACCAGCCAACAACTCAACAGCAACTATTCCATTCCTTCGCGTTTCAGCCCGAATTTTTCAATCTTGTTATACAAGTGGCTGCGCTGTATATCTATTTCGCTGGCTGTTTTGGCAATATTCCAGTTATTCTTTTTCAGTTTTTCTTCGATAAAGCATTTCTCCGCATAATCTTTAAAATCCTGAAAACGGTCAAACTTCTCATACATTGATTTACCACTACCCGCCCTACCGGGGTTTGCATAATTTACCACATCTTGGTCGGTAATTTTTGTATCGCTCAATATCACCAAACGTTCAACCACGTTGCGCAACTCACGGATGTTTCCTGTCCATTCAATTGCTTTTAGAGCTTCAAGCCCTTGTGGTGTAAATGTTTTGCGCGATAAGCCGCTGTCTTCGCAAATTTCTTTCAAAAACTTCTCGGCAATCAACGGAATATCATCCAAACGCTCATTAAGCGTGGGCACGTGTATTAATATTACACTCAAACGGTGGTATAAATCCAAACGGAAATTACCAAGGTCTATTTCCTTTAGCAAATCCTTATTGGTGGCCGCTATTACACGCACATTTACATCTATTTCTTTATCGCCGCCTACGCGGGCAATTTTACCTTCTTGCAAGGCACGTAATACTTTTGCTTGTGCCGATAGGCTCATATCGCCTATTTCATCCAAAAACAACGTACCGCCGTTGGCTTGTTCAAATTTACCGATGCGTTGCTTAACTGCCGAAGTAAACGAACCCTTCTCGTGTCCAAACAACTCACTTTCAATCAATTCAGATGGTATTGCAGCGCAATTCACTTCTACCAACGGAGCACCTGCACGGTTGCTTTTTTCGTGTATCCAACGGGCTACCAATTCTTTACCGGTTCCGTTTTCGCCTGTAATTAATACACGAGCTTCGGTTGGGGCTACTTTTTCAATAGTTTCAAGAATTGATTTTATTGCTGGCGACTCGCCTATTATCTCGCGGGTTTTGGTTACCCTACGTTTTAGTATTTTGGTTTCTACCACCAATTTGTTTTTATCTGCCGCATTGCGGAGGGTAATCAACAAACGGTTCAAATCAGGCGGCTTCTGCAAAAAATCATACGCACCTTTTTTTGTGGCCTCAACAGCAGTTTCGATAGTACCATGACCGCTTATCATCACAAAAGGCACATCGGGGGCAAGTTCTGCGGCTTTGCTCAAAACTTCCATTCCGTCCATTTTGGGCATTTTTATATCACATAGCACTACGTCAAAATCCTGATTCTCTAATTTTTCAAGCCCCGCTTGTCCATCGGCAGCTTCATCAACTTTATACCCTTCGTATTCAAGAATTTCTTTAAGGGTATTCCTAATGCTTTTCTCGTCGTCTATAATCAGGATGTTTGCCATATTAAACTGCCTAAGTGTATATTTTATTAAACAAAGGTATCAAACTTCGGATAAAATTTCAGAAAAGTGAAACAGTTATTGGATAATGTGGATAATGAGTGGTGTTGACAGTAAAAAATGGCAGAAGAGTAAGCCGGGTTTTGTTCATCCCGATACATCGGGACTGCTCATCATTTATCTAGGCAAACCGTTGCCGGCCTGCTCGTGCAACCTACCCTTCCCTGCAACCTGCCTTGCGGCAAGTTATGGCGCGGGCCGCGCTTTGCCCCCAATTGGAGGCGCAGGGGTTTATTTGGTCTTACAACCCATGAGGTTTACCCTGCCCCAATGTCGCCACGAGGCTCGTAGGCTCTTACCCTGCGTTTTCACCCTTTCCCCATCCCGACACGTCGGGGCGGGGTGGTTATTTTCTGTGGCACTGTCTGTACGTTGCCGCACCTTGCCGTTAGCAAGCATGGTACCCTGTGTTGCCCGGACTTTCCTCCCCGATTGCTCGAGGCGATGAACCTTTCTGCCGCTGCAAAGGTATTGATATTTTTAGTGGGACACGCGGAACACTTACTTTTACTTTTTATAACTCAGAACATACTTGCCATCAGATATTGTTACATCTGAGATAAAAGTAACCTTCACTGAATCATCACTTATCTCTTGCTTATACTTGGCTCCTACACCATCAAAATGGCCTTTAATCAATTTATTTACGGTATCTACTTCTGAAAGTACAATGGTATTTCTAAATCCCGCTGAAGTGATTGTGTAAATAATATCATGACCGTTTTCTTTAGTGAGATAAAAAATTTCTACATTGGGTTTTGAACCACCTATTATGGCCTTAAAAGTATAAGGCAATGACACAGAATCAATTTTTGTATTACGCATTCCAAAACCAATATCTGAATTCGGGTCAAATCTGTTAGGTGCACGGAGAACAAACCATCTATGCAAATCCACATTTTCACCCACGGGTACTTCCCCTTGGGTTTCATACCACCTGCCGTCCATTGTAAATGATATGAATGTATTACCCATTGGTTTTGTAGTATCAGTGTTTGAACTATCCTCTTTTTTACAGGAATGTAAAAATAGGCAAGCCGTTGTAACACCAAGTAGAATCAATTTTTTCATATCAGTTTCTATTGATAATTAACCTTTCCATTTTTTTATCATTGCCAATCTGAATTTTTAGGAAATAGACCCCGTCTGCTAATGTAGCAACATCAAGTATATCCTCTTGTCTGCCTGCAATTGTTTTAATGCTTTCAAATTTAAGTAATTCTTTTCCTAAAGCATCAAATACACTGATATTAGTTGATGTGTTATCATTGATTGTATAGTATGTAAAATGTAGCTCATCGTTTGCAGGATTGGGATAAACAACATATTCTAATTCTTTCCCTCCAATACTATTTTCAGGGCTTCCGATAGCATCAATATTTACATTAGGTTTTTGGGTAAAATCGCCTTTTGTAGAATTGGATTTCCTATCAAACACAGCAAACAAAAAATCAAAATCATGGTCATTGCCACCACAATCTTTAACAGTACCAAGTATCCTGTATGTCGCGGTTGGTACATTAGGTACCTTAAAACACATTACCGTATCATCCACAGTGACACTATATTGTTTTAGAGGTTGATCCCAACGGTTTACAAAAGTAAACTCTATGTGCGTAGCTCCTTTTACTTTGAAACATATATCGTCTTGATTACGATGCCCTGCATTAGTTAAAATAGCAAAATCAAAGGTAGAATTGCGTGTATGGGTAAAAACGGTATCTTTCCAAGTATCAAAACAGTAATTTTTGGTAGCAACTCTCACCTTATAGCAATTACATGGGTTTAAATAATTATTATATTTATATTTAAAATCGCAGCAATTAAAATCAATTTTATTGTTAAATATATATTCTTCAAGGGTATCTAAACCATCACAACTAAGTATCTGCACTTTGATTTTTTCTGTTTTAGAATCAAGTTGCTTTAACGTGAATTGTATGGAATCTTGACTAAAAAGACTATCCATAACAAAAAAAGGAGTGTTTGACGGGCTGTTGTCATAAGTTACAGTTACAAAACGTGTTTGTTCAGAACCACAAGGGCTGGTAGCTTTTAGTTTAAACCGCACTGTACCCCTGCCGGTTAATGGCGGCAAAAAAGTAGGGTTTGCAATGGTCGGATTGCTTAACAATACTATATCACCCGCTGGCTCAGAAGTCCAAGTATATTCAATTGTAGGCTCAGAAGGGCCGCCAATTGAAACAGGATCTACGCCATTACCGCACAAAGAAGTATCCTCTGCCACATAAGCAGAAGGAATGGGACAAGCCACACCGCAGGGTGAAATATAAGCTCTAAAATTTGCTCCGTGCTTAATCCTTGTGCCCGGTTTCAACCGTACTTCCCACTCGCCTTTGAAGTTAATCTTTGACAACGAATCACAAACAACTTCACCTTGTGGTAATAAACTCGTAACACTATCGCCTGAATGCACCATTTTACCTTCCATTGGCAACGGGTCAAAATTTATATTATATAAATCAGTAGAGTCAAAAGTTCGTTTCTGAATAGGCAGTAAATTAGGGCAATACTCATACAACTCAACATTATCTACAAACAAATACCCGCCATCATCCCCCCTGTCTCTGATAACAATTATCTGTTTCATTTGGTTGTGAAGTGATGTACTGAACTTTTTTTCAAAAGTGTACCAATGATGCGGCGTGTTTGCAGGCAAAGTAAAGTGTGCTGCTTCTAATGTTACGTTTTTATACTTACGGTACCAATGATCGGCATATTTAGAAAAAGTAACCCTCAAACTTCTTGTATTCCCAATATCACTGCTTTCAGCAGCTATCTTCACCCTTAGTATGTAATCTGTCCACCCTTGCACGTCTTGATTAAGTGTAGAACGCACCCCCTCATAAAATTTTTCCGAAGGGTCAACTCCACCTTGATACTGTTTGTAACCTTTTCTTCCTAATCTGATAAACCTATCTGACGCTGTTCGCAAAGGATATCCTCCAATCTCCAAACCATTGGGACATGAATCTTTGTCCACCCAATCCGCTGTGGGACAGTTTTGTTTTCCGCTCGCATTACAATAATTACAATTATCTTCAGTTTCAGCATTTAGCCAATCGTAAATATCCGCTTGAATATTTTGATTTGTACAGGTAGGGGGAGAACCCGAACCACAATGACAATAAACACATACAGGTTCCCCAAATCCAAATTGAAAATGCCAATTTTTTACTAAGTTAATCTGACAATAGGTTGCAACATAACAAACCATTGCAAAGGTGATAGAAATAATTTTTTTCATTTCCTTAAAAGTATTTTCCGACAGTAATACTCGCCCCAGTTAAAAAATAATTTTTCCACACCTTGTGTCCGTATACTGACTTTATCCCTGTGTTTGGTGCTAACTGCACATACCAGCTATTTTCCCATTTTTTTTCGACCGCAATTTCAAACACACCAAAAACAGCACTTGCCACATATGAAAACGCACCATCATCATTAGAGGAGTTAGAAGTTTTGGCATAATCGATATCATAAACAAAATCGCCCTGTCCATAACAAAATTGTGTATTAACAAACACTTTGATATCCCTTTTTTTAGTTGATAAAAAAGTAAATTGATGACCTACATACACTCCTATACTTAAGTCCCTACCACGTTTTCTATATAAAAACCGAATAGGGTGGGTTACTATTCCTGCATTAATTGCAGCATTTTTGTGATAGTTAAATACTATATGGGCTTTGGTAAAAACACCAAAGTGGCTTCCCCAAGTAAGAAGAGCATGGTTTTGGATCCCTATCTGCCATTTATGAGAATTTAAAACAGTATCCTGTCCCCTTGTTTCTAAAATCACACCATGTACTAAGATTACAAAACAAAAAAACTGTTTAAGCATAATTATTGTTTTTCAATGGTTTCCATTCTTTTTTCCAATGCTTCAATCTTCTTGTTCAATTCTAGTATGTACAAGGCCTGCTCTTCTACTTTCTCAAGCAATTTAACCGATAATTCACCTAAACCTATGCTTCCCTGCTGTTGGTATTCTGCTTCGGATTTTATACCCGGCAGGTGTTTGTGTTGTTTGATGTATTGCTCCAAATCAAACAGGCTTAATCGCTCATATCCTACACTAAATACATAATCGGGGATGGGTTGTAAATCTACTAATACTTCACGTGCGCGCACAAAACCTGTGCTATATACTTTGAAACTTGTGGTACCTGCGTTGGTTACTATAAAATCACCGTTATCAATTCTTATGCTTCCCCCTGCTATATGAAGGGCTTGTGCTGGACTTGATATGCCTATCCCCACACTGCCATTAAAAAAGCTTGTACCCACAACGTGCAAAGGTGCTGATGGGCTTGCTATACCTATCCCTATATTACCATTTACATATCCATTGCCTTCAAGGTGAAAACGAGTAACAGGAGCATAGGTTCCGATACCACAATAACCATCGGCTGTAACTATGAATGCAGGGACAAAATTTGATAAAGCATTTTGATAATCTACACGTATCAAATTTCCTAATGGACTACCCGGTAAACAGCCTGATAACGGTTGCCTAATTACTAACCCATGATACCCGCACCCAGCCCCGTCAATGTGCAAATTACCCAATGGGGTAATGCCACTGCCTACGGATACTTTTGAAGCTGTCCATAAAGGATTAGCACCGTTCCATTGAGCACAAATAACTGATATGTATAATATTAGAGAAAATGATAGGATTACTTTTTTCATAAAACAAATGTATTTAAGAGGCTTAATTGACAAAAAAATTGTAAACGAATATACACAAAATAAAAAGGCAACTATTTTCAACTACCTTATTCTAAGATAAGTTTAAACAATACTATCGAAAATGCTATTTCCAATGCGGTAAATCAACGGTGGCGCTGAAGTATATCAGCCTGCCTATTTTGGGGCCGCCATACACTTGTATCACTTTGTTATTAAGTACGTTATTAGCTCCCAGTTTAAAGGTGGTGTAAATTCTTGATACCACATAATTGGTCTGAATATCAACCATATCATACGTAGGTACATCACCTGTAAACTGCGGTGAGCCTTCAAATCTAAAGCCTTGTACCCAGCGATAGTTAATACCGTACCCCCAATTGCGTATGCGCAAGCTGCCCAGTTTACTGCTTATCTCACGTCCGTTAATACCTATATTAAATTTATGTGCAGGGGTGTTAAAGGCAGGAATAATAGGGTCGGTACTGCCTTGGCGGTCAAGTATGTTCCAACTATAATTACCCACAAAATTCAGGTAGTTTTTATAAAAATAATTTATCCCTACAGAAAAACCTGTGGTTGTAACTGCATCTTTTGAGTTGGTAGTTACGCGGTACACATCGGTACGGGTAGGAAAGTTTGTGTTGGTATCAATCTCAACATCAACTCCAATTTTATACCCCAAAAAATCGTTATAAATGCTGTAATAATAACTGGCATCAATAAATATCTTCTTATCAATAGTAGTGCGGTAGCCTATTTCGGCAGTTTTCACCCGCTCAGGCTTCACCGGGTCAACATCAAAGTATTGCAAATGGTTACGGTTAAGGCTGTTTAGGTAAGTAATGTAAGAATCAGTGGTAACAAGGTTTTTATAACCTTCAAGGTTACCCACCAGCGTTGCACGCCCTACATTTAAAAAGAAATACTGGTCGGTAAGCGTAGGGTTACGAATAGCCGAAGCAAACGAAACGCGGAAAACGTGTTGCTTTTCGGTGTACACAAACGAAACCGCAGGTGAAACAAGGTGTTTAAAGTTTTGGTTCTTATCAATCCTAACAGTAGCGTTTACTTTCAGTTTTTCTTTCGCCAATTTCTTTTCTCCACCCGCATAAATACCATACTCAAAATTGCTAAGACGCTTGCCGTTAGTGTCAGAAAATATAGTCCCTTCCGAATACGGACGGTAAAGCCGCGCGCTGCCCCCCACTGTAATTTCGGCAAACTTGGGTGTAAACTTATACTCGCCTTGCGCGTGATATAAGGCCGATTTATCAAAAAACAACGAGCCGCCCTCGGTAATTTTACGGCTGATGGTGGCACGTAATGCAGAGTCGTACTGCGGCGTACCGGGTTCGTAGCGAGGAGTATTAAAGAAATTCTTAGAGTCGGCAAAATCACTGGTTTCATTGTGCCATTTCACGAACGAATCGCGGTAATTGTTCTGCACAAAATCCTGCCTGCGTTGTTGTAGTGTTGTGTCACCGCTTTGAAACGGCGGGAAACCGGGCAATGCCCTCACTTTTTTATCGATATTTTGGTTCCAGTAATTGGCATAATCAATGCCCCACTTGGCATCTTCTTTTGAGTTGTTTTGAATGATAAGTGCCGTGCGAAAGGCATCGTATGAATTACCTGCGTTTTCGTGCGTGGCATATACTCTAAAGAAAAACTTATTCTCTTTACGTATTTCTACCTTGTTCTGAAAAAACAGGATATCACGCAAGCTAAAGCGGTTATCACCCTGATAAACGGTAGTACCCGTACCAAAATTAAAGGTATAAATGGTTTCAATATCTTTTTTAAGTTTATAGTGAGCCGCAAATCCCAACTTGGCATTTTGGGTATTGTAATCAACCAAGTCTGTTTCTTTATAGCCTGTGCGGTGGTAGGTACCCAAACCGGGCGACGATACCTGCCCTGTTCCGTATGATTCATCGCCATAAATATTTACGGCGTCCCAACCGCCGGGGTTGCCTGTTTTTGAGCGCGACTGCGGCGTGGCTTCGTAATTTTCGGCCTCCCAATCGCGAGCACCCATATAAAACAGGTTAAATTTATAAGCAAATTTCTCCTCACCTTTTTTGTTTTTAAATGCTTGGGCAAAACGCACGGCAGTTTCGTGCAAACTACGTTCACCCACTTTTACCTGCGCTATCAACCCTTGATGCTGAAACGGGTTTTTGGTGGTCATATTTATTACTCCGTTAAAAGCATTAGGGCCGTAATATGCCCCACTGGCTCCCACAATCAAGTCCACCTTTTGTATATCAAGCTCACTGGCACCCAAAAAATTACCCAATGAAAAGTTAAGACCGGGGGCTTGATTATCGCTACCGTCAATCAATTGTAATGAGCGCACGGGCGAAGTGCTGTTAAACCCGCGTGTGTTTATGATTTTAAACCCGATACTGGCCGATGTTAAATCTACTCCTTTAAGATGCGAAAGCCCTTCATAAAAATTGGCTGCGGGAGTCTCTTTTATTGATAATTGGTCAAGTGTTTCAACCGTAAGCGGGGCTTGCTTTTGTTTTTCAGTAATCCGTATGTCTGTTACTTCTACCTCCCCCACTGTTTGCACATCAGGTTCAAGCCTAATACTAAGTACCTTGGTATTTTTCACCTCAATCTCTTGAGATATATACCCCATAAAACTCACCACAATCACAACAGGCAACGGCTGCTTTGTTTCCAAGGTAAAGTTACCGTCCAAATCAGTAACAACACCTGTTTTTGCTACTTTAAGCACAACAGATGCCCCCACCAAATCCTCGTTGGTTTCGGCATCTTTTACTTTGCCTTTAATAAACGTTTGTGCTTTTAGCGAAACAGATATACAAAAAAGGGTTATTACGGTAGCAATAAACTTCATCAGCTTTGTGGGTAATTGGTTTTGTAAATATATATCAAACTACCAAAAAACCTACTTAGCTGCGCGCCAAAATAACCCTTGCGCATTATTAGCCGTTAAGCCTGTACCAAGCAATTACATCCGTTTGAGGTATTTTCCCGTCAAAACCCAATGCACGCAGCTTATCAACAACCTGCCCCCTGTGGTAGCTGCTGTGGTGCGTTATCTGCAATAAAATCTGATAATTAGGTTGCTCAAATGTTTTTCCTTGCAAATTGGTATAGTGCAATAGTTCATCTAAATAAGCGTCAGTTTTGTTGGCAAGCAGGTTTATATAATTTTCACTGCTCACCAAAATAGCCGCACGCAAGGCATCATAATCCCCTTCAAAACTTTTTGAAGGCATAGGCACGTTGGCATTGCCTGTAAGGCGGTTATACCAAACGGTTTGCGCATCCCAAATATGGGTGTATAATGCTTTTATACTGTTGTAACTTCCTTTGGCATCGGCAGCATATAAATCTTCCGGTATCAGCTCAAGCAACGATTTGTTAGCCCAATGGTTAGCAGCGTGCAATTCTCTTAAAATGTTGATTGAAGTCATAGCAAATTGTTATTTATGTAAATACTACACAAATATAAGCTAACGATTGTTAGTAGCAAGTATTTTTGCGTAAAAAAAACGCAAAACAAAATTCAATACTGATATACAAGCACTTAATTTTAAAACTCACGAAAAAAGGGGGATTACATTTTAATTTTCGACGAATGAAATACCAATACTATCATGTGCAGCGTTTTTGCCTTTTGTACAGTCTTATCAAATGTGCGGTAAACCATAATTTGCTGATAGAAAGCGGAAACCAAGCAACCATTAAGCCTGTACTTACGTTATAAAATAAAACAACACTATGAAGTTGAAGCTAAGCCTAATTGCATTTTTACTTTTTTCTACAGCAGCCGGTGCCCAAACTGAAAATGAGGCAAAACCTGCACATCAAATAGGGGTTAATGCTACCTTTTTTGTCAAACAATTTCTTTCTTTTAATGATTTAATTGTGCCAAACAACCCATATGCCCTTACCTATAAATACATCGAGGATAAACAAGGTTGGCGTGTGGGATTGGGCGGAAACAATGCCACCCAAAAAAGCAACCCTAATAACGGCCAAAGTATAAGCAACAGCAAGTCGCTGAGCATAGCAACAAGATTGGGGTATGAGTGGCAAAAACCACTTGACAACCGTTGGTTAGCTTATTACGGTGCTGATGTTACTTATTCATATACTAAAAACCGCACAACAAGCAGGATACCTGCGGGTGGTTTTCCGCAAACTACCGAGGAAATACTGGTTAGCAACGAAAGCTTTGCTGTAGGGGGCGGCCCTGTTTTAGGGATTGAATTTAAACTTTCGAAACGGATAAGCTTTAATGCCGAAACCAGCCTTTACTTTGCCTACTCTGAGTTTCGCCGAAATGATATAAATGCCTTTTTTATCGGCTCAAAGCAAACCGATTTTTCGGCTCGTACTTCAACCGCCATTACATTGCCTACCTCGTTGTTTTTTATCATCAGCATTTAGTATAATAAATTCGACGAACTACATTGAAAAACATTGATTTACATAAAAATACAGTTAACTTTATACTTGCAAAACCGCTATTGCAGGTATTAGCTACTGTATTTATAATTTTTACTGCAATTGCTGCCGTTAATGCACAAGAAACAACAAAACAACAGCTAAGGCATCAAATAGGAATAAATACCACATTGTTTGTGAAAGAGTTTTTGTCATTTAACAATACTGCCTTTGCGGCCGATAATCCATACCTCCTTACCTACAAATACGTGTTGGGGGGAAAAGGGGCTTTGCGTGCGGGTATCGGCATCCACCTCAACTCACAAAAACAATCCAGTTCATCGGTGATAAACGTGCCCGATTCAACACAACTGAATTATTACCTGCGTGCAGGGTATGAAAAGCAGTTTACTTTGGCAAAACGTTGGATAGGGTATATAGGCGGCGATATACGTTGGGAGTATGAAAAAACGGTTTCAAAAACCACCGTAACCCCTACCCCTCCTAATCAGCTATCAACCGTAACCTCAAAAAACACTGCATTGGGTGCCGGCCCTCTACTTGGGATTGAGTTTGTAATAAACCGCCGAATGAGCCTGAGTGCAGAAGGAGCATTGCTATACTTTTACAGAGAATCGCATGAAACAGCCGAAGACAGCCGTTTCCCATCACTTACCACCACCGATTACTCTGCTACCAATACCACAGCTCTAATACTTCCTACTACTATATATTTTATTATAAAAATATGAAAACTAACACTATCAAATGGGCATCATTACTTGCATCGGCAGTGTTATTGGCCATTGCCTGCAAACGTGAAACACCAAAAACTGAAGAAGCTATAAAAGAACCATTATTGCCTCAATCAGCCTTTGATTATGCAAGCGAAACCAACCACCTTTCTTTTTTCAATAATAAGGGAGAACAAATCACCATTAATAATAACATAGCTGCGTTGGGCAGGGTGTTATTTTATGAAAAATTTATGTCGGTAAACAACGCTGTTTCGTGCGGCAGTTGCCACCGCCAAGAAAATGCCTTTGCCGACCCTAACCGTTTTAGCATTGGCTTTGCCGCAGGGTTAGGAACCCGAAACGCCCCGCCGATATTTAATTTGGCAGGAATGGGCAGCTTTTTTTGGGACAGCCGTGCAAGTGATTTGCACGAAATGGTGTTAATGCCTGTGCGCCACAATGTGGAAATGGGTATGGAAAAAACAGAAACCTTAGAGGCAAAATTAAATAAGGTGCCATATTATGCCGATTTGTTTACCAAAGCTTTTGGCAGTCCGGCGGTTACAAAAGACGGTATTAGCAAAGCGTTAGCACAATTTATTCTTTCTATCCGCTCAGATAACACATTATTTGAGAAAATTGGCACCGATGCTCTAAATGCACAAGAACTACGCGGTTTTGAGGTTTTCAACACACTACATTGCCAAAACTGTCACGGTCCTGTAACAGCCCCCTATTACAACAGCAACTCATTTAATATTGGGCTTGAGAAAACATACGCAGATAAGGGCATGGCTGAAACATTTAACTCGCCCGGTTTTGAAGGCTTTTTTAAAGCTCCGCCATTGCGAAACCTTGCCGTTACTGCCCCTTATATGCACGACGGGCGTTTTGCAACGCTTGAAGAAGTGGTTGAACATTACAACTCACGTGTGGTTGACCATCCCAATGTTTCATCACAGCTAAGAGTAATTCATCCGGGCAGTGGCGGCTGGGGGAATAACAACACGGCCGAACCTAAACACAACAAGTTTGGAATGCCTACCCTTGAGCTAACCTCGGAAAATAAGGCTGACCTTGTGGCCTTCCTAAAGGCACTAAAGGATAACAAACTCCTTACTGACGCTAAATATTCAGACCCGTTTAATTACTAACAGCATCAGTATAGGCGCAAACTATAACACACAAAACTATGAAAAAGCTACTGGCTCCTTTATCTGTAATCGCATCAGCAGTGTTGCTCATAGCTTCCTGCAAGCGCGATACCCAACGAACCGAACTACCCTACACCAAACCCAATTTGCCTGAAACCGCATTTGATTATGCAGGTGAGTTATCTCTTTTTTTAGGCACGCAGGTTTCTAACGAAAAAGCCACACTGGGCAGGGTACTGTTTTATGATAAACACCTGTCGTTTAACAACGCTGTTTCGTGCGGCAGTTGCCACAAACAAGAGCGTGCTTTTGCCGATGACAAACAATTTAGCGAAGGGTTTATAGGTGAAAAAGGCACCCGTAATACCCCTGCAATTTTTAACCTAAGCCCCACAGGAAGTTTATTTTGGGATACACGTTCCTCATCACTAAGCGACATGGTGTTGATGCCCATTAAACACCGCGAAGAAATGGGGTTAGAAGATATTAAGGTTCTTGAAGTTAAACTGGCCGAGATACCTTATTACCCTGATTTGTTTAAAAAAGCTTTCGGGAGTGAAAAAATAACAGTAGAAAAGATTAGCGAAGCGCTTGCACAGTTCTTGCTTTCAATCCGGGCTAATAAATCGCCGTATGATAAATACAATGCAGGCGATAAATCAGTATTAAACAAGACCGAAGAAACAGGAAAGGATTTATATTTTAACAAACTACACTGCCAACAATGCCACCGAGATGCCAATATTGGAGTGTACTATCAACCAAGCTCGTTTAACATAGGTTTGGACTATAAATACAAAGATGCAGGCGTGATGGGTATTACCAACAAAAACCAGCACGAAGGCTTTTTTAAAGCCCCGCAACTCCGCAACCTTTCATTTACTGCCCCTTATATGCACGACGGCCGCTTTGCAACCCTTGAAGAGGTGGTTGAACATTATAATTCAGGTGTGGTAAACCATCCCTTCCTCTCGCAACAGTTAAAAGTGGTTACAGGACATGGCTGGGGCAATAACAACAGCGGACAAGTTGCACGTAATAAATATGGTATGCCTACGCTTGAGTTAACTGAGACTGAGAAAGCAGAGTTAGTAGCCTTTTTAAAAGCAATGTCAGACCACTCAATGATAAAAGACGTAAAATATTCAGACCCATTTAATTATTGATTGGGGGTAAGTGGTACTTTGTTTGTACATTCGATATTGAAACCCAAATTATGAAAAACGTAACCGTAAAATTATCTGTACTGGCCGCATCGGTGATGCTTTTGGTGGCGGCCTGTAAACGCGACACACAACGCACTGAACTACCTTACGAAAAACCCGAATTGCCTGCTACTTCGTTTGACTATACGAGTAATTTGGCCGGAGTTTTTACAGGTGTTGAGGTTTCTAATGATAAAGCTACTTTAGGCAGAGTACTTTTTTACGACAAACACCTTTCGTTTAATAATGCCGTTTCGTGCGGAAGCTGCCACAAACAGGAAAAAGCTTTTGCCGACGATAAGCGGTTTAGCGAAGGTTTTATTGGCGAAGTGGGTGCCCGCAACACACCTCCTATTTTTAACCTTGCATCGGGTGCAAACTTGTTTTGGGATGCCCGCGCAAGCAACCTATCTGATATGGTGCTGATGCCTATCAAACACCGCGAAGAAATGGGGTTAGAGGACATTAAGGTGCTTGAAAATAAACTTGCCGAAATACCTTACTATTCTGAATTGTTTAAAAAGGCTTTTGGCAATAAAAAAATTACGGTAGATAAAATAAGTGAGGCGTTGGCCAGCTTCCTGATTTCGATACGTGCAAACAACTCGCCCTACGATAGGGCGGTAAAAGGCACACACACAATGAACCCTCAGGAACAACGCGGCTCAACTTTGTATTTCACAAAACTGCATTGCCAAGAGTGCCATAAAGATGCTTCTAACACGTTTTCATACATGCCTGAGGTATTTAACATCGGGCTTGAAAAGAAATATAAAGACGAAGGCCGCAAGGGTATTACCAACTCAAGCCAAGACGAGGGTTTCTTTAAAGCCCCCCAGTTGCGAAACCTTGCCTTTACAGCACCTTATATGCACGACGGGCGTTTTGCAACACTTGAAGAAGTGGTTGAGCATTATAACTCTGAAGTGGTGAACCACCCTAACCTTTCACACCAATTGAGCGAAGTGAAACCTTTTGGAGGCTGGGGTAATAACAATGGCGGACAAGTGGTGCGCAACAAACACGGTATGCCTACATTGGAACTTACTGAAGGTGATAAACAAGATCTTATTGCTTTCTTAAAAGCTATGTCTGACGAGAGTATGACTAAAGACCCAAAATTTGCCGACCCGTTTAAACAATAATTTACAACTCCGACAACAATACTTTCAATTCAGCCACCCCTTCGGTGGCTGTTTTGTTTAATACGGTTAAGTTTTTAACCCCGCTCACCGGCTCTCCGTTAGGGTCAATTAAAAACTTAGGAATGTGCGCAGGGGCGTAGTGCAACAAACCTGCCGCAGGATACACCTGCAACGATGTACCGATTACCACTAAAATATCAGCACTGTAGGTGATTATTGCTGCTTCCTCCATCATCGGTACTTCTTCGCCAAACCATACAATATGCGGGCGAAGTTGCGCCCCGTCTTCTGCTGTATCACCCATTTCCAGCTCCCACCCATCAAGTGTATATACCAAATCCCTGCTCATGGTACTCCTCACTTTTTTTAATTCACCATGCAAATGAATAATCTTGGTTGAACCTGCACGTTCGTGCAAATCATCTACATTTTGGGTGATAATGTGCACCTCAAAATCCTGTTCAAGCTCAGCAATACCAATGTGCCCGGCATTAGGCACCACCTCAAATAATTGCTTGCGGCGTTGGTTGTAAAACTCCATCACCAATTGCGGGTTCTTGTACCATCCGTCAATACTGGCCACCTCCATCACATCGTGGTTTTCCCACAGCCCGTTACTATCCCTAAATGTTTTTATACCGCTTTCAGCACTCATGCCCGCGCCCGTAAGTACCACTAGTTTCTTTTTCATTTCTCCTTTTTTCGCATTTCTTCCATCAACTCAATCTGTATTTGCTGTATCTCCAGCAATTTTTGCCACTGGTTGTTTATCAAATGATCCATCTTTTCGTGTAATATCTTTATCTCAATCTCGGCCTTCATATTTATCTTAAAATCATTTTCGGCCCGCATACGGTCGCGTTCCTCCATACGGTTCTGGCTCATCATAATCACCGGAGCCTGCAAAGCCGCCAAACACGATAAAATAAGATTGAGTAATATAAACGGATAAGGGTCGAACGCCCGCGTGGCAAGCACTACAATATTCACCAACATCCACACCAGTATAAAACCGCCAAAAATGCCTATAAACTTCCAACTCCCTCCAAAAGTGGCAATAGTATCGGCCAGCTTGTCCCATTTGGTTAAGCGACGGTCGTAATCATCGTACAGCTTTTGTACATACAATTCTTCCCTTTTCAAGTTGTCGAGTATTTCCTCTTCAAACTGATTCAGCGATTCACCCTCCCCTTGCATTAACTGGCCAATGTACTTTGAGCGATAAATGTTTAAGTCGGTAGTACAAATAAACTCACCCTGTCCAAAGTGGGCAAAATCTTGCCTAATTAATTCCAACAAACTGTTGCGTACTGAAAAACAAGGATGAAGCTGACTAAACGGGTATTGTTTTTGACAAACGATACAGGTACCGTGAGGGGTTGCGGTCATAAAACACAGAATTAATGCTCGCTAAAGTTAGTGATTTGAACGACACACTACGCTGCTATGATGTCCATTTTTAAACGGGGACACCTTGCCTACATCCTTTCGGGGGCTTTTATGCCTAATAAGCGTAAGCCTTGTTTTAACACACGACCCGTGGCTTGAGTAAGCAACACCCTGAACGATTTAAGCACTGCATCAGGTTCTTTGTTCACGGGCGAATCGTGATAAAAACGGTTGTATAGTTTGGCCAGTTCGTACGTATATGCGGCAATAAGCGCAGGATTGTAATCCCCGCCTGCATCTTCAGCCACTTTAGGAAATTGAGCCAACCATACTATCATGTCACGCTCATGCGGCAATACATTACCGGGTGCATCGGTAACCGTTTTAAAACCGCTTTCTTCGATGTTTTTTAACAACGAGCAAATACGAGCGTGGGTATATTGTATGAAAGGCCCTGTATTTCCTGCAAAATCAATACTTTCTTTGGGGTCGAAAAGTAAACGTTTCACAGGGTCAACACGTAACAAGAAGTATTTTAACGCTCCTAAGCCCAGTGTTTCAAACAATTCGGCTTGCTCTTCTTCACTAAAATCATCAATCTTGCCCAACTCCATCGTTAGTTCGCGAGCGGTGCTGTGCATTTCGTCCATTAACTCGTCGGCATCAACCACCGTTCCCTCTCGCGATTTCATTTTACCGCTGGGTAAATCCACCATACCGTAGCTCAAATGGTACAAACCGTCGGCATAGCTCTTACCCATCTTTTTAAGGATAGAGAACAACACCTTAAAATGGTAATCCTGTTCGTTACCCACCACATACACCGATTTATCACAGCCGTATTCTTCGTACTTTTTATCGGCGGTACCCAAATCCTGCGTCATATATACCGAAGTACCATCGCGGCGCAACAACAGTTTTTTATCCAAATTTTCAGCCGTAAGGTCAATCCACACACTGGTATCTTCCTGACGGTAAAACACGCCTTTGTCCAACCCTTCCTGCACTATTTCCTTACCCAATAAATAGGTTTGGCTTTCGTAGTAAAACTTATCAAAGCTCACTCCCAAACGCTTGTAGGTAGCATCAAACCCTTCATATACCCAACCGTTCATGGTTTTCCAAAGGTTTATAACCTCGGTATCCCCTGCTTCCCACTTGCGCAACATTTCTTGGGCTTCTAAAATCAACGGAGCGGCTTTTTCTGCGTCTTCCTCTTTCGTACCCGAGACTACTAATTCGTTTATTTCAGCTTTATAGTGCTTATCAAACTCCACGTAATACTTGCCCACCAAGTGATCGCCTTTTATACCGCTGCTTTGCGGGGTTTCACCGTTGCCATATTTTTGCCACGCCAGCATGCTTTTGCAAATGTGTATGCCTCGGTCGTTTATCAGGTTGGCTTTCACCACCTCGTAGCCGTTAAACTCTAATATCTGGCTCACACTATACCCCAACAGGTTGTTGCGTATGTGCCCCAAGTGCAAAGGTTTGTTGGTATTGGGCGATGAATACTCTACCATCACTTTGTGGCCTTTGCCCACTGTGGTGCGGCCAAAATCAGCATTAGCGGCAATGGTACTGTAAAACGTATTTAACCAATAGTTTTGGCTAATTACAAGGTTCAAAAAGCCTTTCACCACGTTAAAATCACCTACCTCAGCACAATTTTCTTTCAGAAAATCACCAATATCGGTAGCAGTTTGCTCAGGGTTCTTTTTGCTGGTGCGCAGGTACGGAAATACCACAAAGGTATAATCGCCTTCAAAATCGGCGTTGGTGGTTTCCAATTTTATACTTGCAACCTCAACGGCTGTTCCGTAAAGGGCTTCAATGGCTTTTGAAATGTTTTGCTGTAATACGTGCTCAATACTCATGGCTACCGCAAAGATATTGTGCAAGGCGGGACAGTGGGGATTTTTTTTAGGCAGACAAAAGAAGAGCATTAACCAATCTTAAAGAACGCAATATTTTTCATTAAAAACAGCATAAAAGAAAAATTTTTCTTTTTCACTTGCATAAACAAATCTCTCATGTAGATTTGTTATACAATTGTATTAGTATGTAATAGCTATTCGTTTCTATTAATTGTAGGGAAAGCCAAACCCCTATCGTTTGGCGTTGCATTAACTTAAATAATTTAAACAATGAAGAAAATCATCTTGTTTACACTGCTCATTGCAGGCCTTTATTCAAAGGCACACACACAAACCACTATTCATGGATCATCAGAACCTGTTACACTGTATGACCTGACAAACGGCAGCTTTTTCAAAGTAATTACTACGGACATTTGGATGTATGCAAACGGAAGTATAGGCATTGCAATGCCTTACACGTTGCAAGCAGTTGTACCCCCTATTATTAACGGCACGCCTGTTGTAGATTTCAGACCTATGACCTGCTACGAGGGCAGGGCGGCTTGGGGACAAACCGCCGTGAAATGCGGGCCTTATAATGTGTTCGTGGATGGCAATCAATATGTGCAGTCCTGTGGTGATACTGACAACACCACTTGCAGGGTGGAGTGGACGGATGAAAAAGGTAAACATGTAATTTTTAACGTACAAATACCTTAATTAGTAATCGCTAACGGGTAATAGCAATTCTATTACCCGTTTTAAACCAACTTTATGAAAGCAACTCTATTTATTGTAAGTGTATTACTTAAAAGCGTTATCAACGGGCAAAGCATACCGGGAGATTTACTGCACAGAAACGGTATAGACAGTGCGGCAAATACTTTATTGGTAAACATTCGTGCCGCTAACTGTAAAAACTGTATTTACTTCAACCAAAAATTGTTTACCGATGCTGAACAGGCTGGGTACAAAACGTATTTTAACGTAAGCGGACTTGCCAAAGAAGATTTGCAAGATTTTAAAGATGAAAACGGGTTTGCTAAAGAGTATCCTGTGGTGCTGGATAAGAATTTAAGTAAACAGATGGAAGAAGGCCATTTTTACCTGTTGCAAGGCACAACAGTGGTATCAAAAACGGATTGTGAATATACCGAACCCCTGCATGAGTTTTTTGAAAAAGAAAAAACATTAAAAAAGCAGGTAGATTCAATTGCTGTAGATACTTCCTACAAGTTTTATTCAGGCAGTGCGGCTTATTTAAACAAAGAGTATTGTTTGGTATTGGATTTCAGGCACAGCCGCAAACTGCACAAAATAAATATGCAAACAGGTAAAATTGCCCAGCAGTTTACATTGGATGAAAAGCTGTGGGCTGAAAAAATTTATACCACTCTTTATAACGGTGAAGCCAAAAAAGTCTCAAAATCATTAAAGGCCAGACAACTATACCTGAAAAAAGACCGAATTTTTAATGAGCAGGAGTTTGAACCCGAAAATATTACGGTAAAAAATAACCGTACCCTACTTTCTGTAAGGTTTTATTTGCCTTTTATCAATACTGAGGGAGACACGCTTAGAAAAAATACGAAAGTACTGTTTCAGCTAAACGATAGTTTGCAAATAACCGATTATTGGGTGGCTCCCATACAACACCTTGAGGGTGACTTTTATGTTCCCAGAAACTCGAACATGACACCGCTATTATTGTTAGGGGATACGGTATGTTTATCAGTATCATACATTCATTATGCCGAGACTCCTCCTACAAAATATAACTATGCCAAATTTATCTTGGATAAAAACCATGTGGTCAAATTTCATTCGTACTTACCGTTTACCGTACCCGAAGATAAGGGAGAAATAACGGGAGAGTACAACGTGCCGCATATGTACCTTTTAAAGTATGACGAGCAAATTGCGGGTAGTTACATCACGTTTCCTGCTATTTACAACCTAACCACGAATACAAAAATTGATGATATAGAATTGCTTGGTCGATCAAAACAATTAAAAAACAAGATGGATTCTGTTTTGTTTGCCAATGATATCAACGGTTTGAAGTTTATGATATACTATTTTGAAAGGTATAACGACAAGTATTATATCATGCAATGTAAAAACGGAGCGTGGAATATATTTATTATTTATGATAATAATTTTAAGCCGGTTAAAACAGTTTATTACTCGCCCGCCACTGAAGATAAAGGCACGGCTTTTTATGCGAAAGCAGGGTCAATATATTTTTTGAAATTTGGAGTGAAAGAAGATAGTGATATGTATATCCTAAAGTGGAATATCAATAATCTGCTTGAAATGGAAATGGATTAATTTTTTCCAATTATCCTATATATAAGTTCTTTGACCTTTTGAAATAGAAATTTTTAAAACCCCAAAGCCCTTGTGCTGCACGTAACAAAAATAACACGATAACAACGTAACTGAATAACACTGTAACATTTAAAAGTGTGCGGTGCAAATAGAGAGAGTAAACAATTGATAAATCGGTTACTTAAATGGCGAGTTTTTCTTCTTGACTATGTTGTTATAAATACTCATGGCTACCGCAAAGATATTGTGCAAGGCGGGACAGTGCCAACAAAAAAGGGAATACTAATGCACTCCCTTTTTTATTAATGAGATAAATAAAACGGTTATCTAATGTCAATATCGTAGTGGCAGCCCGTAGCAGGAGGCATGTGGGTAACTACAGTTGTGGTAACGGTTAAAGGGCTTGGGCTTCCAGCGCAAATAGTACACGGACTTGATGATGGAGGGCAAATAGGATGATTGCCTGCACAAGGACCTGAAGCAAAATACACATTGCCAGACTGCATGGCACAAGTTGATGAAGGCATAACGAAAATGTAGGATTGTCCGGCGCCGATTGTAACAGTAGCAGTACTGTTTGAGCATTGGTCGTAAATAGTTACGTCCATACTGTAAAGTGTGTTGTTGTGAACTGCTGCATCAGCGCATTGTGCACTTACTGTTGTGTTAGCAACAATAAATCCTAACAGGATTACAAAGAATAAGATAGTTTTTTTCATGATAGGTTAGATTAAATAGTGTAAACCAAATATACCCCCTATGGTTTTTTAGGAAAAGGGAAAATCGACGAAAGACAGGACGGCCTATTAAAGTTTTACCTATGTATTATATTTCAACAATCTGAAAATCGGTCACTTAAACGGTGAGTCTTTCTCTTTCGCAACGCTGTTATACACCATTCCATCAATGTACGATGGAAAAAAACGATTGAGCCAAACGGTAAGTTTACCAAGCGCGGTCATTACCAAATATTTTTTGCGTTGGTGTGTAGCACGGGCAATACGTGCAGCCACCTCTTCAGCACTCATTAGTTTGCTTTCGTCAAAGGGGCTTTCGCCTTGTGCCTTTCCTTCTTTATTTAATCCCACATTACGGATATTGCTGGCAGTATAACCCGGGCAGGCAATCAGTACATGAAGTCCGGTTTTGTGGTTTTCTATCCGCAGCGATTCTAAAAAACCCTGCATGGCAAATTTTGAAGCGGAATATCCCGTACGGCCGGGCAACCCTTTAAACCCTGCAATTGAAGATACCCCAATCACACTGCCTTTGGTTTTTAGCAAGTGTGGTAAGGCAAATTTGGTGCAATACACCGTGCCCCAAAAGTTAATATCCATCAGGCGACGTATCACATCCAGCTCCGCATCGTTAAACAACGCGCGCATGGTAATACCCGCATTGTTTACTAATACATCTACTCTACCAAAAGCAGCAATGGTTTCATCTATCAGCCGTTTGCAGTCGGCCTCTACAGAAACGTCCGCTTGCACTACCAAATGTTGGTTATTAAGATTATTGGCAACTTCCTGCAATTTGTCAGTGTTGCGGGCAGCCAGCACCACCTTTGCTCCTTGGGCATCAAACTCAAGAGCGCAAGCAGCCCCAATACCCGATGAGGCACCGGTTACAATAACTACTTTATCAGTAAAATTTTTAGTTTTCAGTGTTTGAATGCTATTAGCTATTCGCTTTCACATACTCAGGCTCATTACCCGGTTTCCAAATAATCGGTTCACCAAACGTAACGGGCACTTCGGGAAAATCAACATCAATACCGTCGAGGCAATACTCTACCGCATCTTCAAGATATGCTTGTGTAACTACGGTTTCGTTTTCCCAAGCATCATCAATAGCACCTTTGTACACCAACTCACGTTTTGAGTTAAATAAAAACACTTCAGGGTTATAACGCGCACCGAAAGTTTTAGCTACCTCTTGCGTTTCATCTTTCACATACAAAAAGTTACGTTCGTGCAGTTTGTAGTGGTAAGCAGCCTTCACCATCATATCCATTGTATCTTCGGGCGATTGGCTATCGTCGTTACTGTTAATACCGATAATGGCAAAGTTATCTTCCTCATACCGGTCAAACAATTTAACCAAGCGCTCGCTATAAGCCTGTGAGTACTTATTGCTATTACAAGTAAAAATAATTGCCAATGCATATTTATCGGCATACTCGTAATTGTTTCTCATTATGCCCCACACACCCAATAGATTAAAGTCGGGCATTTTATCACCAATTTGCAGCATGTGTATTGAATTTAGTTGACCTTTGCAAATATCTTGTTTTATAGGACAAATATAGAGAAACAAGCAAAAAAGATGAAGCTGACTGTAGTTGATAACAAGTTTACAGAACATAAATTTATAGAGGCGGGTAAAATTCCTTATAAAAACGACCCAAACTGGATATGCCCGTTAGACGTTGATATTGAAAGGGTTTTCGACCCTAAAATAAACGCTCATTTTGCTGATGGCGATGCCTGCCGATGGGTGTTGGAAAATAATAACGGCCAGTTGATAGGCAGGGTAGCTGCTTTTTACACAAAAAACTCGCTTGTAGAGGGCAAAGCAATGGGCGGAATGGGCTTTTTTGAGTGCATTTATGATATACACGCGGCACAAGCTCTTTTTGATGCCTGTAAAAAATGGCTACTGCAACAAGGAGTGGAAGGAATGGACGGCCCGATAAACTTTGGAGAACGTGATAAATTTTGGGGATTGATGGTTGAGGGTTTTAAAAACCCCAGCTATCAGGAAAACTATAACCCGCACTATTACCAAGCATTGTTTGAGAATTACGGCTTTAAAAAAATTATTGAGCAAAGTACCAGCGACCTTGAACGCGGGGCTTTTAATTTTGAGCGGTTTAACAAATTGGGCAGTCGCATACTATCAAACCCTAAATACACTTTTGAGCATTTTAAGAAGAAAGAGAAAGTGCGTTTTGCTGCCGATTTTATGCACATATACAACCTTGCATGGCAACACCACGATGGATTTTCTCCGCTTACGCTTGAACGCACAAAACAGTTGATTGAGGAATTTATGCCTATTGTGGTTGAAGATATTATTTGGTTTGCTTATGCCGATGGTGAACCCGCTGCATTTTACGTAAACCTGATTGATGTGAACCAGATTTTTAAACACCTTAACGGCAAGTTTAATCTATGGGCTAAGCTAAAATTTGTGTACTACCTAAAAACACAAAAGATAAACCGGGTACGCGGCATTGCCTACGGCATTATACCCCAGTACCATAACTTGGGGTTGGACACTGGTATGATTATGAAGTTTTATGATGCAATACAAAACCATCCCGAAGTAACAAATGTTGAAATGGCATGGATTGGAGATTTTAATCCTAAAATGCACAGTATGCTGCATAGTTTGGGAGCAAAACGAACCAAAGTGCATTACACCTACAGAATAATGTTTTGATTTTGAAGCATTAAGAAAAATTTTCAAGCAATAAGTTGCATTCTAATATCAAAAACCTATCTTTGCAGTCCTTTTAGAAAACGGAAAAACGAAATGATTCCGTAGCTCAGTTGGTAGAGCGGTACACTTTTAATGTATAGGTCCTGGGTTCGAGTCCCAGCGGGATCACTAAAAGAAACTAAACCCTTCAGAAATTCTGAAGGGTTTTTTTATTTACGCACTTTCGCAGCCTGTGTTTTATCAATAATTTTCTATCTTCCCACTATGAAAAAAACATTACTTATAGGCTTATTGGCAATTACCGCCCTATTGTATAACAGTTGCAAAAAGGAGGATAACAAAACAAACCCTACTCCCAACCCATCAAACAACGACACTACCGAAAAGATTATAGAGATTAAAACCGCCTACGGCACTATGTATATGTGGCTGTATAACGAAACCCCGCTACACAAAGCCAATTTTTTAACGCTTGCCGACACAGATTTTTTTGACAGCATCACCTTTCACCGCATAGTGCCCAACTTTGTAATACAAGGCGGCGACCCTAACAGCAAAGATGCCGACCCCAACAACGACGGAAACGGTGGCCCCGGCTACACCATCCCCGCTGAAATTACTACTGCATTAAAACACACGTATGGAGCTGTGGGTGCTGCCCGCTTACCTAATAACGTAAACCCTCAAAGAGAATCAAGCGGCTCGCAGTTTTATATTGTAGTAAACCCCAGCGGAACTTCAAACCTAAATGGTGATTATACCGTGTTTGGCAAAATAATATCAGGTATGTCTGCCGCAACAAGCATAGTGGCACAACCAAGAAGCGGCACAGACCGACCACTTAGCGATATACGCATGGATGTGAACGTGGTAACCAAAACCCGCGCCCAACTACGCAGCGAGTTTAACTTTGAAGCTAAATAAGAACTTACGGCATATTGAAGAAAGCTAACGATTCCCTTTCCTAAAAAACTTCCACAACCTGCTTATACAAAAATCCCCTTAGCCTAAATCCCTTCAGACTAAGGGGAATAGGGTTGTGCGCCCTTTGTAATTATCAAACCAAATGCATCATTTATATATACTATTAATCTATCACTTGGTAAATGGAGTTTTTTAATTTTTAATCCCGTTCACACCATCAACATACCAGCACACTGCATTGTTACTGCGTGTGGCGGCGGCTAAAAATTCACTTTGGCTTATTTTTCTCATCTCATCAGTAACATCAATCGTACCGGGCAAATATGAAATAATATACCTCACCGGTTCGTCGCGATTCATCATTAGCACTGTGCTTTGTTTTCCGCCTGTAACGTAGTAAGTTATAATTTCATCGTTGCTGGCCGTTGCTTCAGTCTTTTTAAAGTACTGCAATTCCATAGTCAATAGTATTATTGTTCTTTTCTATTCCCTTTGCCTATTGTTGCTTTTGTTCACGATAGTTTATTGAGTGTTTCACACTTTTTCATCTTTTTGCCCCGATAGGTTTATATTTGTATGAAGGGTTTTTCAAAAATGGAATTTATTTTCTGATTTTAAAAATTTTTCGGTAAAAAATTTCAACATTTGCTTTATGAATACATATGGAACACGCTTGGGCATTATAAAACAGGTATTGGGACTGGGTTATAAGGATTTACTTGAGCGACTTGACAATTGCGTTACTGACCGCTCGCTGCGGAATTACATCGAAAACAAAACCCAAATGACAGGTGATTTGATAACTATGGTTCCTTCTGCATTTCCTGAGATTGACAGAAATTGGTGGCACTTTGGTGAAGGAAATATGTTTAAGGAAACTACGCTTGGCCCTATTGACTGGGGAACAGCTATGGTACACGAACCTGAGCCTGCCTATGGCAACAAGACAGGCGAGGACGAAACTATCACCATTCCTGCAAAAGAGTTGTTTACGTCACTGTTTAAGGATATGACAGAGGTAAACCGCTTGTTGCAAAGCCGTTTATCATACTACGAAATCTTTATCAAGAATATAGATAAGTACAAGATTTAACTTCGTTTGCTTCTTTGGAAAAACGATTTCAGATTCTATCAATGCACGTCAGTAAATTTCATTTTCTTTTCGATACACCCATCTTATTATTCTGTAATACAACACCATGCATAATAATTACAAATAATAGACCTTAGTGTATGCTTGCATATCAATTAAAACACTATCATTGCGCCGATTTTATGGCTGTAGTAGTAGATGTTACTTGTGCGATTATTGAACAGGAAAGTAAAGTGCTTGCTGTGCAACGTGGTGCGCACATGTCGCTCTCATACAAGTGGGAGTTTCCCGGCGGTAAAGTAGAACCCGGAGAAGGTTATCACGACTGCCTGAAACGCGAAATTGAAGAAGAATTGAATGTAGAGGTTGAAATTTTTGAAGAGCTTGATTATTGCGACCAACCTTACCCCGAAAGAACAATACGCCTGATACCCTTTATTTGTGAAATAACAGGCGGTAACTTTACTCTTGTTGAGCACCACGATTATGCGTGGTTGGCTCCCGAAGATTTACACACACTTGATTGGGCACCCGCTGATTTAAAGGTAATTGAAAACTACCTTAAGTTTATTGCCGTAAGGCTTAAGTAAGCCTATTTTATCACCAATTTATAAATAGTACCTTGTTGGCCTGTTAAAAATACAGTCCCTCCATTTTTTGCTTTTATTGCTGTATTTAG
The DNA here is from genome assembly GCA_035906255.1 of Bacteroidia bacterium. Lineage (GTDB taxonomy): Bacteria > Bacteroidota > Bacteroidia > UBA8524 > UBA8524 > SB11. The sequence continues at coordinate 13,518 of JAMIFM010000019.1, read as the reverse complement.
CGGTACTTGGCTTATGGTTTTCCATTCAACCTGTTTGGCGGTTGTAATATCAGCACCATTACTGCCGCAGGAAATAACCATAGCTGTGTTATTATGATTAAAAGCCTCAATACAACTGCGATACCCTGCTACGTTACTTGCAGGCTTGAAAAAACTTTCATTTACTTTCATAATAGCAAAGTATCCTTGCACGGGCTGGGCATAATCACCACCCGCTACCCAAATAGTAGTATCTGCATTAATACACAATGAAAAGATACCTTGCGACGGGGCTGTAGTTTCATAAGGGGCTTCTATAAATTCATACTCAAACGTTTCTTCGCTGCCATCATAATTGGCCAATAATAGCCCGTGCTTTGCCCCCGATGATATGGCTTGCACAAAACCCTTGTAATCGTGTATTTCATAAACCCGCACACAAGTGCCGCTGGCAGCAAAACTGGCTGTTTTTTCAGTCAATGGTTTAAAATGGTTTTTACTCATTAAATCCCATGTTTTACCCCCGTCCTTGGTATATAGCGTATACGGTTTTCCGCCAATCCAATCACCTATACACACACCCTCCATTTCATTCCAAAAATCCATAGCATCTAAAAACACCGCACTGTCATTACTCCTAAAAACCTCCGTCCAGTTTTCACCACCGTTTTCAGTATATAAAATTACCGCCGGAAAACCCGCTGCCATTATTATTGCACGGTTCTCATCAAAGGCTTCCACGTCTCTAAAGTCGGATTTAGGTAAACCGTCAGGGCGCATCCACTTCCAGGTTTTTCCCCCGTCGATTGTTTTTCCCACGTGCCCGTTGCTACCGCACACCCATACCACACTATCGTCAACAGGGCACAACCCTCTCAAATTGGTAGGAATAGACGAATGCAGCATTTGCAATGAAAAATCTTGGGCATACCCTGCCAAACTGCACAAAACAGCCGCCACTGTTACACCAATTAGTTTAATCATACTTTAAAATATAACACACAAAACCACTTATAATACAAGTTCAACTGCTAAAATAATAAAGCAGCTACAATATGTATTTAATATGTTCTTGCCCTGCAAAAAATTATACTTTTGTGTTTAGATAAGTTCATCCCTTGTCGGTAAGGTTTTTATACACTCTATTATTAGTTTGGCTTGCAGGCTTAACTGTTCAGGCGCAATCGGTAATTGTTTTTGATAATAAAGCAGAAGGGACATTGCTTGGCCCCCGAATGCAATTATTCGAAGACGTTTCCGGCAATATGCCTATAGAACACATTGCCGCCACCCCATTATTGTTTAAACGCAATTTAAGGGAAGTGCCTGCTTTTTCAGGAACCAAATCGGCAATATGGCTTAAAGCCAAAATATTTATCAGCACCGATGATGCCGTTTTCCTGCAACTGGGCTATGCAATGATGGATACCATTGAGCTTTATGTGTATGATGAAACCGGAAAACAGGTAGCAAAAAAACACGCAGGCTCGTTAAGCAACATCAACACGCGGGACTTAGAGGGCAACCTTCCTAAATTTAAACTTCTACCGGGTTCGTATGATTATTATTTAAGAGTAAAAGGCTCATACAGTATAGTATTGCCAATAACGTTAAAATCGTATAACACCCTTCATGCCGACAGGCTGACCGAAAATCTCGTACAAGGCGCATACATCGGCTTTGCCATACTTATTATACTATACACTTTTTTCCTTTGGTTTTCGCTGCGAGATAAGGTGTACCTGTATTACATCCTTCATATCATAGCCACTGCTATCATCACTTTACACATTGGCGGGTATATGTTTTTGCTGGCGTGGCCTCACGCGCCTTGGCTCAATATTTATGAACCCTCGTTTTTTGCATTGGGTATATTTTCCACCCTGTTTGCAATGGTATTTTTGCAATTAGAAACCCGCCTGCCCAAAGTTGATAAAGTTTTAAAAATTCTGGTTGCTGTTAATCTACTCGTTTTCCCGCTCGATTGGTTGGGTTTTCATTCCCTTGCCAACTACATTGTTCAAACCCTCATTTTTGTAAACAGTTGCATTATGCTGGTAGCAGGTTATATTTCATACCGAAACGGTTTCAAATCAGCAAGATTTTTCATGCTTGCATGGACGTTTTTCTTATCGGCGGCATTATCACCATTTTACAACGGGTAGGAGCATTGCCTTATACCTATTATCTTTCACACACATGGCAAATAGGTTCAGCCATTGATATGGTGCTGCTATCTTTAGCATTGGCCGACAGGATTAATATTTTAAGGGTTGAGAAAGAAAATGCGCTGAAACAAAGCTACGATAGTATGCGCGAAAACCGTGAACTGGCAGCCCAACAAAATGCTTTACTGAGTTTGCGGGTTGAAGAGCGCACCAAAGAAATGGACGAACAGCGCAAAACTCTTGAATTACAAAAAGGCCAATTGGAGGAGATGAATAAAACCAAAGACAAGATTTTTAGTGTGATTGCACATGACTTGCGCGGCCCCCTTGCCAATGTGAGCCAACTTGCCGAAATGATGGGGCAAGAAGAAAGCCTGAGAAACGAAGAAACCATCGCCATGCTGAAAGACGCATCAAAACAATCGTTTAACCTGCTGGATAATTTGTTGTTATGGGCAAAAGCACAATACGGTGATACGGCCTTTATGAAAGGTATGATTGATTTACACGCAATTACTGAAGCCAATATTCAGCTATATCATCTAAAAGCAAGGGCAAAAGACATTATAGTTTTGAACCAAGTACCCGAAGGGTTGCTTGCCGATGCTGACGGGACAATGATAAGTACGGTGATACGCAACCTTATTTCAAATGCGTTGAAGTTTACGTTGGTGGGAGGTAAAATTATCGTTGGGGGCAAAAAAAACACCGAAGACAACACGGTAAGTGTATGGGTAAATGATAGTGGTTTGGGCATTGATGCTGACAAGCTGCCTTCTATTTTTGAAGCAGGTAAGAATAAATCAGTTATGGGTACCGACGGTGAAACCGGTACTGGATTGGGTTTAGTGATTTGTAAAGATTTTGTTGAGAAAAACAACGGCACTATCAGCGTAAAAAGCAAAAAAGGCAGCGGCACCGAGTTTACTATCACCTTACCTGTATTTAAAACGGCGGCTGGTTAACTCCCTATAAATCAATAGCACTTTCGTAAAATTTCAGTTCATTACCTTTCACCACAAAGGGGACGGGGTTTTCAGACAGCAAACGAGCCAAATCAAACTCATCAAAATTTGAGGTATGGTGTACCTTCTCCTGATAAAGTGTATTGGTACGGTCAAACAAATCGCCCAAAACAATATTGCATTTTCGGGCAATTTCTATCCATTGCAAAGGGGTTAGTTTGTGTTCAGCAACATCCAACACATTCACAAAGTGGTATTTTGTTTTCACATAAGCCTCGGCTTTTTGACTTTGCAAATTTTGGTGGTTAATAAACAACGTTGGGTATTCGGCAGATATGTTTATGGTTTCCATAGGGTTAAAATTTTAACCAAATTTCGGCAACGCCCGTCGGGCAAAAAATGACATCAATCAGCAAAAAACTTATCCATAGCCCTGTTATTATCTTGTGAAAAAGTGACGGCTTTGCAGCACCCATTTTAGGGACAAGGGGGTTATTTTTGTTACCCTTTAATTATTGTAAACCATGAACCACGAATTGCCCGTTGTATTGATTAAGCGTAAAAACATTCAAACCATATTTGATTATTGCTTAGATAATAAGATTGAGTTTAGTGTGAAGGATAAGCCCTTTACCGTTGAAGAGTTTGAAGTAACCCTGCAAATTACCGAGATTAAAAAGGCAATAGGCTTTGGTATTTTTGCCCGTGAAGCCAAACTGGAAATAGTGGGTGTTACCGACCAAGTGCAAAACCAAGCTAAAGCAGCTAAACGCACTGCTCCTGCGGCTCCTGTTACCCCTGCACCTGTGGCTAAACAACCTGAGCCTGAGCCGATGAAATTGGATATGCTTGATAAAACCGAGCTTGAAGAAGAGGAAGAGGATACAACAGAAGAGAATGAAACCAAAACTGAAAGCAAACCTTTTTCGCTTGATTTATCATCAGCACCTACACTTAGCTTCTCTTGATAAAAAATTTTGATTTTATAATCGTTGGGCAAGGGTTGGCAGGTACCACCCTTGCCCATATTTTTTTGCAGCGGGGCAAAACCGTTTTGGTAATTGATGAACCCCGCGAAATTACCTCATCAAAAGTTGCCGCAGGGGTTTGGAATCCTGTGGTGTTTAAAAAATATACCCAAAGTTATATAGCCCCTACCCTGCTGGCTTTTAACAAAGGATTTTACCCTGTTATTGAGCATCTGTTGGGCACAACCTTTTACCATCCACGCCCCTATTATAAAGTATTTTCTAACGAGGGGGATGTGAGCCATTGGCAAGGTAAACTGCACAACCCTGATGTGGAGCAGTTTCTTACCCCTGAAATATTTGCAGGATTAAACACACAAACCTATACTGCCCCGCACGGCGCAGCACCGATATTAGAGTGCGGCAATGTGGATGTGAACACATACTTAACTGCTTCTGCACAGTATTTTGAAGGTTTGGGCGGCTATTTACCCCAAACCTTTGATTACGATTCATTAGAATTAAAGGGAGATGGCGTTGAATACAAAGGCTACCAAGCCACCAAAATTATCTTTTGCGAAGGGTTATATGCCCGATTTAACCCTTGGTGGAATCACATACCTTTTTCACCTGCCAAAGGCGAAGTATTTGTGATTGAAGCTCAACTGCCTGAAAACACAGCCATAGTGAACAAAGGCGTATTTATAGTACCGCTTGGTAATAACTTGTACAAAGTAGGCTCTACCTACCGGTGGGGTGATTTGGAAAACACAGTTACCAAGCCTGCCAAAGCCGAGCTGATTGAAAAGTTAAACGAGCTGATAAACGTGCCTTACACCATTTTTGAACATAAGGCCGCCGTTAGACCTGCGGTAGTTGGCCGTCGTCCGGTAGTGGGCTTACATCATCAACACCCTCAAATTGGGGTATTTAATGGCTTAGGCTCACGCGGGGTAATGCTGGCTCCGTTTTTTGCCAATCAGTTTGCCGACTATCTTTTTGAAAACGGGGAATTAGATGCAGAAGTAAACGCGAACAGGTTCTCACAACCCAAGCAATAATGCTATTACTTAGGTGCATTTAATGTTTTAAAAATCAAATCGGTTAAAAAAGAGGCTGCAAAAGTCTCACGTTCCCCTTGTGCTGCATCCGTCAGCTTGGGCAAATGCTCCATAAAAAACTGTTGGTGGTGCGATGCCTCAATCAACGTGCTGCTAAGCGAACGTGGGTATTTATAATCAGGATTATATGCCGTAATGGCAGTGGCTATGGTTGCACAAAGTTCTTTGTAGGGCTTAAACACCTGCCCTTTGTTTATTTCATTTACCTCTTTTACCAAATACACCTTGCTGCTCTCAGCAATTACAATCTCATTCAGGTACTTTTTGTTGTAATCAAGCGGTCCTACGCTTGGGGGCAGCTCATTGGTAAGCAACTTTATTATCAACGATAGTTTTTCATCCGTAGCAACCACACTTGTTATTTGGTAATTAACAATATAATCAAGGTAGCTCCAATACCAGTTAAGTATGTAAAGCAACAGCCTGTGCTTGTTTTCAAAATAGCGGTACACAGTAGCTTCGGTAGTTTTGATAGCTGCCGCTAACTTCTTAAACGTAAAGTTTTCAAAGCCCAATTCATAAATCAAATCAATGCCTTGTTTAACTATCTGTTTTCCCAGCTCACTGCTTTCAGGGTCTTTCAAATAGATATGCTCATTCAACTTAAAGCTAACATGAAACTCCATTACACATTAATTTTTTAATTACACAAAGGTAACTTCTAATATCAAAACAATCAAAATTAATAGTAAAGCTATTGTTTGGTATAGTATTTGTATAATTTTGCACACAATACTATGCTATTAAATAAAAACCTACCCGTACGTTATATAATAAACAAGGTTAAGTACGAAACTCTGTTTGTAATAGTATTAGCTACAACGGTTTCGCTACTCAAAAACCACTACATTGAAGCATTGCCGGATATACCCTTAGCCATAACGGCCATAATGGGTACTGCCATCTCAATACTGCTGTCATTTAAACTCAACCAATCGTATGACAGATGGTGGGAAGCCCGCAAGCTTTGGGGCAGCATTGTAAACGATTCGCGCAGTTTCGTCATGCAGCTGCAATCGCTGGTAAGTACAGACGAGAAAGTAACCATCAAAAAAATGGCACTTAGGCAAATAGCTTGGTGTTATGCCCTCACACAATCATTACGCAGCAACAGCAAACCGCAGGAAGGGCTGCAAAAGTTTTTGGATGAGACTGATTTTGCCCACTTGAATAATCACAACAACAAGCCCCTGGCACTAATGCAGCAACACAGGACAGATTTAGCACGACTGAAAAATAAGGATAAACTTGAATTGTTTGCCCAACTGCAATTAGACAGCACACTGGTGAGGCTTTGCGATGCTATGGGCGGTGCCGAACGTATTAAAAACACGGTTTTCCCTGTAACCTACCGCATATTCCTGCACTTTATCATTTACATATTTGTTGTATTCCTTTCCATCTCATTAAAAGACATACCGCTGCATTTTGAAATACTGATTATGCTGGTGATATCGGTGGGATTCTTTTTGTTAGAACGCAGTGCAACCTATATGCAAGACCCGTTTGAAAACAAGCCGACGGATACGGCAATGACAACAATTTCAAGAACAATAGAAATAAATATACTTCAGCTTATTGGTGAACAAAACGTACCCAAACCCATACAGCCAGAAGGTTTTTACAGTATGTAACCCCTAATATTACTAAATACAATGAGAACACACTCTAAAGAAACCCAAGCTAAACTGACGCCTGACATGGCAATTGAGTTTTTGAAAGAAGGTAACGACAGGTTTGTTAAAAACCTGAAAGCTAACCGCAACCTGTTGCAACAAGTAAACGAAACCTCTGCCGGACAGTATCCCTTTGCTACAATATTAAGCTGTATCGACTCACGCACGTCGGTTGAGTTGATATTTGACCAAGGCTTAGGAGACGTGTTCAGCATACGTATTGCCGGAAACGTTTTGAACGAGGATATTTTGGGCAGCATGGAATTTGCCACCAACGTAGCAGGCTCAAAACTAATTGTTGTATTGGGGCACTCAAAATGCGGAGCTATTATCGGTGCTTGCAACCATGTGGAAATGGGGCACCTTACGGGACTGCTAAAAAAGGTACAGCCTGCCATTGATATGGAAACCAAAAGCACTGAAAACCGTACCGGCAGCAACAAAGAGTTTGTAGGCAACGTTACCGAACTGAATGTGTACCATACCATTGAACGCATACGCAAAGAGAGCAGCATTCTTGCAGGGCTTGAAAAAGAGGGGAAAATAAAAATAATCGGCGGCCTGCACGACATTGAAGACGGCAGGGTAACTTTCTTCGACTAATTAAAGAATTACTACATAATGCAAAAAGGACGGCCAATGGCCGTCCTTTTCTTTTATTCTTATAAGATTAAGATTACACATTAAACCTAAAGTGCATCACATCCCCATCTTGCACTACATATTCTTTGCCTTCAACATTCAGTTTACCTGCATCGCGGCAAGCAGATTCACTACCCAGTGAAATATAATCTTGGTAATGTATCACCTCAGCACGGATAAATCCTTTTTCAAAATCAGTATGTATCACAGCAGCAGCTTGTGGTGCTTTGGTATTTTCAGTAATTGTCCATGCACGCACTTCTTGCACACCTGCTGTAAAATAGGTAATCAATTCAAGCAAGCGGTATGCAGCTTTTATTAACTTAGCCACGCCTGATTCTTGCAAACCTAAGTCGTTCAAAAACGCCATACGGTCTTCAAAACTTTCAAGCTGGGCAATATCCGCTTCAATAGCAGCACTTATAATAAGAACTTCTGCCCTTTCTTCGGCAACAGCAGCTTTAAAACGTTCAGTGTGATGGTTACCGTTTACAACGCTGCCCTCATCCACATTGCATACGTATAATATAGGTTTGCTGGTAAGCAACTGAAACTCTTTCAACAAACGCTTTTCATCTTCGTTTTGAGGCTCAACCACCCTTGCTGATTTTCCTTGCTCCAACACCTCTTTAATCCGCTCCAGCAAATCAGCTTCTTTCTTCGCCAACGGGTCGCCCCCTGTTTTGGCTTGCTTAGCAACTTTAGCCAATCTCTTGTCAACAGTATCAAGGTCTTTCAGTTGCAGCTCTGTATCAATAATTTCTTTATCGCGCACCGGGTCAACACTGCCGTCAACGTGTATCACGTTATCATCATCAAAGCAGCGTACCACGTGTATAATAGCATCGGTAGTGCGTATGTTGCCCAAAAACTGATTACCCAAACCTTCGCCTTTGCTGGCACCTTTCACAAGGCCCGCAATATCAACAATCTCTACCGTTGTGGGAACTATCCGTTGGGGGGTTACCAACTTTGCAAGTTCGTTCAACCTTTCATCGGGCACAGTAATTACACCCACATTAGGCTCAATGGTACAAAAAGGAAAGTTTGCCGCCTGCGCTTTTGCATTGCTCAAGCAATTAAAAAGGGTTGATTTACCTACGTTGGGTAGCCCAACTATACCGCATTGTAATGCCATGGTTCAGTTATCGATTATTAGTTATTGGTATTTAGGTGCTTTCGTTTGGCCTACACACATATTTCGACTCCGCTCAATATGACAACCACACAAAAGACACCCTTTATATAATTTCAAATTTGAAATCTCAAATTCTAAAATTAGTCTTTCAAAATCTCTTTAATATCATTCATAATCTTCTGAGCCAACGCATTTGCTGTGTTTTCGCTTTGGCTTTCAGAATATATGCGGATAATAGGCTCTGTATTTGATTTGCGAAGATGTACCCACTCGCTGTCAAACTCAATTTTCAACCCGTCAATCAAATTCACAGGCTGTGCTTTGTATTTTTCGCGCACCTTTTTCATTACCGCATCCAAATCAATATCATCCGTCAATTGGATTTTATTTTTAGAGATATGGTAATCAGGATAAGTATTGCGCAATATCGAAGCCATTTTGTCAAATTTGGCAAGGTGTGAAAGGAACAGGGCTATACCCACCAACGCATCACGGCCGTAGTGCAACTCAGGGTAAATAATACCGCCGTTACCTTCGCCGCCAATTACTGCGTTTTCTTCCTTCATTATCTTCACCACGTTTACCTCGCCCACAGCACTTGCAAAATATTTACCGCCGTGTTTTTCGGTCACATCACGCAACGCACGCGACGATGATAGGTTTGATACCGTATTGCCTTTTACGTTTTTAAGCACGTAATCAGCAACTGCTACCAAGGTATATTCTTCACCAAAAGTGCTGCCGTCTTCACTCACCAGTGCAAGGCGGTCAACATCAGGGTCAACCACAATACCCAAGTCAGCTTTATGAAACTTCACCTCACCGCAAATAGCACTCAGGTGTTCGGGCAATGGTTCAGGATTGTGCGGAAACTTACCATCAGGGGTACAGAACATTTCTATAACTTCCTTCACTCCCAAAGCGTGTAATAACTTAGGCACAGCAATACCGCCCGAGCTGTTTACAGCATCCACCACTATTTTAAAGTTTTTGGCTTTAATGGCTTTTACATCCACCAGCGGCAGGGCAAGTATTTTCTCTATATGTTTATCAATGTACGAATCGTCTTTGCTGTACGCCCCTATCTCATCTACCGTAGCGTACTCAATCGCTGCTTCCTCGGCAATAGCCAATAACTCCGCTCCATCCTCACCCGATATAAATTCGCCTTTATCGTTCAACAACTTCAAAGCATTCCATTGTTTAGGATTGTGGCTGGCAGTAAGTATTATGCCACCCGCTGCGTTTTCATCAGGCACGGCAATCTCAACAGTCGGCGTGGTGCTTAATCCCAAATCCAACACATCAAAACCCAACCCGAGCAAAGTTCCCACCACAAGATGGTTCACCATCTCGCCCGATATGCGGGCATCACGTCCAATTACAACCTTCCTGTTATCGGTTTTTGTTTTAAGCCAAGTTGCGTATGCGGCAGTAAACTTCACAACATCACCCGGAGTTAAGCCATCGCCTGCTTTGCCTCCTATCGTCCCCCTTATTCCTGAAATAGATTTTATTAAGGTCATAAATTAAAAGTTTGCAAAGGTACTAAAAGCCAACGTAACCTGCCTGTGTTTTTTGTGTTTTAAAATTTAACATACACCGTAAGCGCAGGGCTTGTATTTTCGCGTTTTGCAGAACATTAAACGCCAATAATTTTTTATGAAGTTTTATCCGCTATTCGCCGCCGTATTTTTTGTACTGGTTAGTACTACCACTTGGGGGCAAAATGCCGACGGCAACTACATGGTTGCCTTTTATAACGTTGAAAACCTGTTTGACACACTGGATGACAAAACCATAAAAGACGAAGAGTTTACCCCTGCGGGAGAAAACCAATGGACAAATGAACGCTACCAAAACAAGTTGGCTAACCTTGCCAAGGTTATCAGCACAATGAACAATGGTAAAGGACCTGATGTATTGGGTTTGTGTGAGATTGAAAACAGCAGGGTAGTAAAAGACCTGATAAATACCCCTGCACTTAAAAAAATGAACTACGGCATTGTGATGCAGGATATGCGCGATGCACGGGGTATTGATGTGGCATTGATATACAAAGAGGATGTATTGCCTTGGGTTAGCTTTACCACGCTGCGTGTTGATTTACCCGATAGCGTGCCTGTAACCCGTGATGTTTTAATGGTGCAAACCGAGTTGGAAGAAAAAGGCATTACGTTTATGGTATGCCATTTCCCATCACGGTCAGAAGGACGTGAAAAATCAGAATATAAACGTATTGCGGCGGCCAATGTGGTGAGACACGCGGCAGATTCTTTGCTGGCGGCAAACAAAAACGAAAACATCTTAATTATGGGCGATTTTAACGATGAGCCTGCCGATAGCAGCATCAGCAAGGTGATTGGAGCCACTGACCCCGCAGTGAAAGAAAAACCCAAACCCATGTATAACTTAATGTATCCTTTAAAAAACAATGGGCTTGGTTCATACAAATACCGTGAAGAATGGAATATGCTTGACCAAATAATTGTAAATGCAGATTTATATATTGGTAACAACGGTTTGCAATATGTGAAAGAGAGTGCCGCTATTGTGGCCGAGGATTGGATGAAACAAACCGAACCAAAATACCTTGGCTCACCCATGCGCACGTTTGGCGGTAAAAAATATTTGGGCGGGTACAGCGACCATTTCCCTGTGTATATTTATTTATCGGTAAAAAAATAGAGCTTGTAACTTAGCAAAGTATTCAGGATGGGAGCTATGACGGTAAAAAAGAAGGTTATAAAAACACTGATAAAAAAAGTTAAAGAAACAGCCAAACCTGTTGAAACGATTAAAAATCGTGAATTAAGCTGGCTTACATTTAATGAACGTGTACTGCAAGAAGCCATCGACCCTAATGTACCATTACTGGAAAAACTGAAGTTCTTATCCATTTTCTCATCCAATTTAGATGAGTTTTTTAGGGTGCGGGTAGCCAGCTTACGCAGGCTGATTGAATACCAACGCCGTAACAAATTGAAGGGCATGGCCGACAGCCAGCAGTTGTTGAATACAATACAGCAAACTGTTTTAGCACAACAAGAAAACTTTAGTAAAACGTTTGAGCACGTTAAAGACGAATTGCTTAAACAAAAAGTATTTATTCTTGATGAAACCCAACTAAACCACCGCCAACGCGATGAATTACGGGTGTATTTTAAAACACAGGTATTGCCCAGTCTGTTCCCGATAATATTAGACCACTTGCGCGACTTCCCTTTTTTGAGGGATAAATCCATCTATCAAGCAGTGAAAATGAGCCGCAAAGATGGGGGACTTAGGCAGAAATATGCCCTTATTGAAGTACCCAGCGAAATAGTAGGCCGTTTTTATGTGCTGCAAAAGACCGATGAGAACACCTACGTCATTTTGTTAGACGATGTGATACGTAACTCTTTGGATGAGATATTCTCGAGTTTTGACTACGATACGTTTGAAGCCTACACGGTAAAACTGACTCGTGATGCAGAGTTAGATATTGATTCTGACTCGGTAATTGCCGAACCGTTGATTGAAAAAATCACCAAAAGCCTTAAACAACGCCAAAAGGGTGCTCCCGTACGATTTATTTTCGATAGGGAAATACCTGAGGATATGCTGCAATTTATTATCGGAAAACTGCGTTTACCCTCACACAGCCTTCAACCCGGCAGTCGCTACCACAACTTTAAAGATTTTGGAAACTTCCCCACGGCAGGACTTGAAAAATATAAATACCCTGCACTGCAACCGATACCCATCCCCCGTATCGAAAAATCAAAAATGATTTTTGATGCAATGAAAGAGGGAGACATTATGCTGCACCATCCTTATCACTCTTTTGACTACCTGATACGGATGTTGCGCGAGGCGGCTATCGATCCCGGTGTACAAGCCATTAAAATTACCCTGTACCGCGTGGCACGCAATTCAAACATTGCTAATGCCCTGATAAACGCTGTTAAAAACGGTAAAGACGTTACCGCTGTAATTGAATTGCAAGCCCGTTTTGACGAAGAATCAAACCTGTATTGGACACAACGCTTGCAAGAAGAAGGTGCTAAGGTAATTTTTGGTAAACCCAGCCACAAAATACACGGCAAAGTATGTCTTATCTACCGCAAAGAAAACGGCCGTACCGTGCACTATGCACACTTCTCAACAGGTAACTATAACGGCGTAACTGCCCGCCTGTACTGTGATATGGGGTTGCTTACCGCCGATAAACGTCTCACTTCCGAAGCCATAAAGCTGTTTAGCTTCATCAATAATTTTCCGCGCATCAACTACACCTTCAAACATTTGCTGGTAGCTCCGTTTTACATGAAAAACGAGTTCTTGCATTTGATTGAAAACGAAATACGCAACGCCAAAAAGGGCAAAGAGGCATGGATATTTGCCAAAATGAACAGCTTGGTGGATGAAGAAGTAATAAACAAACTGTATGCAGCATCAAAAGCTGGGGTTAAAATCCGTTTGATTATTCGCAGCATCTGTTGCTTGAAACCCGGTATCCCAAAACTGAGCGAAAACATTGAAATTATCAGCATAGTAGATAAGTTTTTAGAGCACACCCGCTGTTATATGTTCTGCAACGACGGGGCAGAAAAATGCTATCTTGCTTCTGCCGACTGGATGGGACGCAACCTTGAAAAACGTATTGAGGTGGCTTTCCCAATATTCGATAATGAGATACGCAAATCGATAAAAGATATTTTAGAGATACAGTGGCGCGATAATGTGAAAGCCCGCATTATTGACGGTGAAAACGATAACAGCTTCCGCACGTTTTCGCTACCCGTTATCCGTTCGCAAGAAGAGATATATACCTATTTGCTGGATAAAAGCAATAGTACTTGGGGCTAAAACAGCCATA
>JAMIFM010000018.1:0-265693 GCA_035906255.1 Bacteroidia bacterium | reverse complement strand
GAAGAAGAATACACTGCAACGAATGCCGATGAACTTTTAACACATATTGTTTTAGCCGATGCTGCTTTTGTTTTGTTTGAGAAACAACTTACAATGGCGTATGGTGATACCGTTTATAAGGCATTTGCACCTTATGAAAGGGCTTTGGATAGTTGCGGGTGGCTTATTGATACAGGTGGCAAAGCCTATTTGGTGTTGTTTGAGAACATTATAAAAACAAACAACCTGAGATTGACTGACAGTTGCAGCAACTACATGACTGATAAAGAGATTTTTGCTTTTGGTAATCTTATCTCGGCTTTTGTGAATACGGTTAACAATGTAGCTTCTGAACGTGATAAACAATCGGTTGGGTTTGCATTAGGAAACAGCATTAAACGGGTGGTGAGAAATAAAAACTTTACTGCGAAGCTGCTGGTTGACGAAATAACCGAAACCTTAGGCAAGCCCCATTTTAACAAAAAAATTTGCCGTATAGCTGCGATATGCTACCTAATGAGCATGGTGATGTAAATAGCAAGTACTGTCTCAAAAGTCTGCATAGCTTTATTCCGTCATTGCGAGAAAGCCGTCTTCGGCTGACGAAGCAATCCGTTTGTATGGTTTGGGCGGGATTGCTTCGGGCAACCTCGCAATGACGATAAAATCGTAAGATATTCTCACTTTTGAGATAACCCTTTTACATTTACGAAAGGGTTTATTTAATTGCAGCCTCTACTTTGGCAATCAACTCATCTGCTTTTGCATGGTTAACAGCTAATAGTTTTTGGGCGCGGTCTTTAATATCTTCGGCAAAAGCACGATCTTTTAAACCCTGAGCATTTACCAGCACATTAAAGTATGCGCCGCGTACGGCTGTTTTTACACACAATACACCCACACCTGCATCAGTAATGCTGTTGGGGTTACCTTTCTCTATCATTTGCTCCAACAATACCAAACCGCTGTATGCTGTTTCCATCACCTTATAAGGCACTTGGCAGGCATATTTTGTAGCTTCTTCAATGGCCAGTGAACGGGCTTTCTTTTCATCCTCGTTAGATTTCGGCAACCCAAATGCTTCCATAATACGGTTAAAGGCACGGGTATCTTCATCCACATCTGCAATTAGTGCCTTTTTAAGTTCTTGTCCGTTTTTAGCCCACTCTGAAAAGAATTCGCGTTTCTCTTCCCAACCGCGTTTATCTGCGCTTAAATTGGCTACCATCGCCCCTAAAGACACTCCTAACGCACCGACATAGGCAGCTATTGAACCACCACCCGGCGCAGGGCTATCGCTGGCAGTTTCATTAGCAAACCCTTTTAAGGTCATATTCACCAATCGTTCATCAGCAATGCTGCGCAGTTTGTATTCGATAATTTTCTCGTTGGGATTAAATGGGCTTAACTCATCCAAGCCCATAGACTTAATGGCTATAAAGATTAACTCTTCTTCGCTAACACCTTCACTACGGCCTTGTTTATTCAAAAAGTAACGGCCGGCATCCAGCATCGCTTTTAAAGGTATTAAGCCCACCAACTCTGAACCGGTAACCCTTATTCCTCTTGCAGTGGCTTTGTTGCATACTTCATCAAAAGCCATGTGCACCGAGGTTACATTCATGTTAGTCAGGTTCATGCTTATTTGCGCCACTCCGTATTCTTCAATATACCAACCAATGGCTTTTACTGCCTTTAATGTGCCGGGTATGCGCACAGGTTCGCCGTTTTCATCCAACACCAACTCACCCAACACAGGATGGCCGATGCGCTTGTTACGGCCTGCTTCACGCACGTCAAACGCTATTGCATTTGCTATACGGGTTGATTTTGTATTTAGGTTAACGTTATACGCAATCAAGAAATCACGGGCACCAATTACTGTAGCTCCGCGCTTTGCATCAAATACAGCAGGCCCGAAATCGGGTTTCCATTCGGGTAATTTAATTTTATCAAAAAAGCCTTCGTATTCCCCCGCACGGATTACTGAAAGATTGCTGCGGTTTTTATCAGCTTGGGCTTCTTCGTATAAATAGATAGGCAGGTTTAACTCCTCTCCCACCCTTTTTGCCAATTTTTGGGCATACTTAGCAGTTTCTTCCATACTAATGCCTGCAACGGGTATTAGAGGGCATACATCAATTGCACCCATACGCGGGTGCTCACCTGTATGTTTGCTCATATCTATTACTTCACCCGCTTTTTTAATTGCTTGGTAAGCGGCTTCAATCACCGCCTCAGGTTCGCCCACAAAAGTTACTACAGTGCGGTTGGTGGCTTTGCCGGGGTCAACATCCAACAGTTTTACCCCTTCAACAGCTTCAATTACCTCTGTAATCTGCTTTATTATCCCCATATCGCGCCCTTCACTAAAGTTGGGCACACACTCTATAATTCTTTGCATAACTCTTTCAGTTTGCGCAAAAATAGGGGGTATTATGGCAATTTGAAAGTGTATATTAAGGTTATGAAACTTTTGCCGCCTATACTTTTATGAGGCTACGATGCCGTCTAAAATACGGGCGCGGTGTTGGGTACCCCAATCGTGTAATGCACTAATTACTTTACCCAAAGTTTTCCCGTATTCCGTCATTTCATATTCAACGGTTACAGGTATGGTAGCATACACCTTACGTTCAACCAATTGGTTTATTTCTAAATCTTTAAGTTCTTTCGACAGCATTTTAGCCGTTATACCACCTATTTGCCTTTGTAATTCCATAAAACGCAAGGGAGTGCCTTGGTGCAGCAACTCAAACAATATAGGCAGTTTCCACTTACCGCCCACTATCTCAAGTGTATCAGTTATCGGCCGCATGTGGGCTTTGCATTCTACCTTGTTCCGCACTTGCCCCTCTACAACTATCATGTTTTCCATAAATATACTCTTGTAAACTACTATACAAAAGTAAACCAATATATTTTATATATCAACTCGTTTCATCTTTGTGCTAATATTTAAAATTATCTTATTATGAAAAAAGCAACTGTAATAGCCCGTATTTTATTAGGAGCAGTATTTACACTATTTTCACTCATGTATTTCTTCCAGCTTATGCCGGCCAAAGAAATGCACGGCCCTGCCGCAACTTTTATGACCGGTCTTTTTAGCTCAGGGTATATGATGAACCTTGTGAAAGCGATTGAATTGATTTGCGGCATTGCTCTTATTGCGGGGCAATTTGTACCTTTAACCACAGTAGTAATTTTCCCAATCACCCTAAACATTTTCTTATACCATGCCTTCTTAGAACCGTCAACAGTGGTAATTTCGATTGTTCTATTGGCATTAAATCTGTTTGTGGCGTACGCCAATAAAGAGCACTATCAATTATTGTTGGTTCGTAAATAACTAATGACTTTAAAACAAAACAGCTGAATAGTTGGTTTACACCTAATCATTCAGCTGTTTTAGTATATGTTATATAAGAAACTACTATCTCACTGTATATGAAACATCTGCCATTGAAATTGCGCCTAAAGGTCCGGTGCCTTTAATATCAGTAAATATTACAAAATCACCTTTCTTAAGTGTGTTAATCTGGTTTTTAATTTCTTGGCTAACAGCATCACCCGACACCTGAAACGGCCCCAACACATCATTTTTCCTACGGATTAAACAATTATAAGATGTAACCTTGTATGTTACCCCTGCAAACCCGATATCGTAAGCAGGCACTGCAAACAGTTTGTTTTGAGCCATCAACATACCTTTTGATTCTGTTGATGGTTTCAGGATTCCCAGCCGTGCTTCTGCCGGCGGAGGTGTTTTTGCTTTAAACACATATTGCCCAAAGTTTTTAATCGACCCATCATCATTGCGTACAGAAATATTAATTGTCACATCGCCTTTTGTAGTCACCCTTGCTATGTATTGATTATTACGCACTTTGGCTAAAGAACCGTTGCTAATGGATGCTATTACTCTATCCGTAGGCACGCCGGGAACTGAAATTGAGATGGGGTTCTCCAAACCTAAATACAACACCTTCATTGCATCAGCAGATACTGCGGCAAAACCACTGAACACGTTATAAGTTGTACTAAACGGATATTCTTTTATCCCGTCCCTGCCTTTTACTTTAATCATTCCTTTAACGGTTTGCTCACCCTGAGCAACGGTTGCTTTTGAATAGCTGAACTTCCCATCAGCCGCAATATATGTTTGCCCGTCAAGCACAATTTCAGCAGCTTGCTTACTATCAGAAGCTGCAAGAAAAATATCCGCTTCAAACTTATCGCCTGCCATCACAAACGGCTTTTTCGGTATTATATGAGCTTCAAGCACATCAATAGTAACCGGGGCTGTGCCTGTTTTACTATAAAGTATATTCAGTACATCCGCATAGGTGTTCTTACAGTCGTTTTGCAGCTTTGTCATAGTAGCCATCACTGCTGCAATAGGTACTCCCTCAAAATTTACTACCTCCCATGTCTTGCCATTTTCATCAAGGGTATATAAATCCGTGCGAATGTTCTTGCGGTCTTCCTGAGGTACAAGTGCAATCATACGGTCGCGTACTTCATTAATCCTACGTTTTAGTTCAGCCGCCTTTCCTTTGTTCAGCAAAATATTGGCGTGCTTTTCGGTATTATCACTATTTTTCAACTCAGTTTCTTTACCAGTATCGTCAACTTTTCGTCCCCCGCTTTCATCAGCCAATTCCTTTTTAAGTTGCTCAATGTATTTCACAAAATCGTCGCTCAGTACCCTACCCTGCTGCGCTTTAGCCTCCCACTCTTTTGTCCGTTCGGGTTGGGTTCCCATAAGTTTCGCAAAACTTTGCAATACATAGTTGTTTTTCGCATCAATGTTTTCACCTGTTTTTTGCATACTCACTTCCATCATATAAAAGGCTTTTAACACTTCTGCACTCACATTCAAGGCCAAAATGGCCAATAGCACCAAATACATCATGTTAATCATCTTTTGGCGCAAACTTAGTTTTCCTGTTGCCATAGGTTTAGTTATTAGTTAAGGTTATTGGTTTGATTATAAAAATGGGAATACATTCAGGCTATTTTCATAACCTGTGATAAGCATTCCCTGAAAATGATTACTTGATTAGTATTCCCACAAATCGTGTTCGGTTTCCATCAGCTTCAATCGTATCTGTTCTGATTGATAAAGTGCCGCCAGCGAATTATCAGCAAATTCCTCCATTTGGCTGATGGGCAAATCAAAAGCATTGGGGTATTTAGTTACATAACTGCTAAATAACCGCCCCTGAAAAAAGTGGTCGAAAGAAACACTTGCCCGTTCATTGTGTACATTCAGCATTTTATTTTGAGCCAATTGCGGTCTCATATCATCATACTTCACCCAAAACAGAGGCGTTTCAGGTAACTCAACACCCGCTGCAATAGGCTTATACATTAATGCCATACCAACTATGCGTGGTACCATCCTGCTTTGTTCATTGTCAAAAATCCATTCCTCCACAATCTTCCATTTGGTCATTTTCTCCAAATCAGGCTCTTCACAAATCGTTTGTTCGCATAAATCTTCAGGATCAATGGCATCAGGACAAAGAGTATATACAATATGGCAATACCGCCCCAATGTAGGAATTGTTGTATCCGCGTAGGTCTCAGTAAACTCGTTGTTTTTATACGCAGGTACTTGTCCCGTTAACACAGCTTTATAAACCAATTCACGTAAACTGTTTTGGGGCCAATTAAGGGCTATATTCTGTTTCTCACGTGTATCAATAATTCGTTCCAATGTCCATTGAAAAGCAGCATCAGCTTCACGCAAAGGCTCATAAGGAACAGCGGTAGCGGTAACATCACGGGTTGGTTCGGGCAAAGGTTGTGCAGTGGCAAAAGTGCATACCAAAGTCAGCACAACCCATAAGGTGTATTTAAAAAATTCAGGCATAACAAATTGGTTTAAAGTGGAGTAGCTATATTTTCATAGCAGCGATTTAAACTATAACGCAACTTGAAAACAGCTTATTGTTATATAGATGCCCCAGAATAGGGTTTTCGACGAACGGAATTTTGGTTTAACCGTATTCCTTATATTATGAGCACCTGAGTAGGCAGGTGCCAACAAACAAAAGCAAAGCAACTGTTTTCATATTCTTATAAACACAAAAACAGTCAGAATATTAAACCAAAATAATCTGGGGGGATTAGTAAATTACTTTACACCTATTACAAATGGCTGAAAACGCATCGGACCTGCAGGGCCTGTACCGGTTATGTTATCAATTATTATTTTATCGCCGGGCTCTAAAGCTCTTATTATCCCAAATGCCTCTTGGGGTAAATCTTCTGAAGTTCCCGTAACGCTAATTAATTTACCACCCCTCGCCCGTGCAAGTGAGAAACTATATCCTGTTATTTTAAGTTGTATTCCATCAAACACAAATCCATTACCAAACGAAGCATAAAGACGAATAGCGTTACCTCTAATCGCTGCTACTGTTGCATCGTCATCACTATGTAAGGTGCCTAATTGTACTATAGGCCGTGATAAATTTTTCACCCTGAATCGCTCAGTCCTAATTCTAAACAAAGTACCATCGTCCATCTTGACTGCAACGTCTATTTTAACTTCCCCTACACCACTGGGACAAGTAACACTATAATGGCCTGCCCTAATAAACTTTATGCTGCTGCCCGCTGATATTGAAACTATAACCTTATCCTGAGAAAAACCAGGCACAGCAATTGATACGGGGTTTTCAAGGCCAACATAAAATACGTTCATCTTATCTGCTGATATAACAGCCAATGAATGTACTACCGAATAATGACTCTCAAAGGGTGTTTTTTGCGCGTTATCAATATAACCGTTCAGTGTGTACTCGCCGGGTTTGTTAACCCTCGCAGCGTATTGTATAACACCATTTTCACTTTTTGTTTGACTGTCGTTTATATAGGCTGAAAATTCTTTTGAAGTATCCTGCTCAACCAAAATTATATCAGCCTTATAGTCTGTACCATTTAATACATATTGTGATTTAGGTATCACAACGGCCTTAAGTGTTTTCTCATTTTGCATAGTTTTTCGGGGAGCTGCTCAACTACAAACAGCACAAATAATGGTTACTAATAGTATTGCTATAAAGATAAAACTGGAAAATACATCAGTTAAAGTAACTAAAAAAGCTTTTTATCAAAAAGATAGGCACGACAGTATATATAAAATCGCCACTGCACAGGGAGATGATCAGCAATAAAAAAGCCATCCTTTTTGGGGATGGCTTTTAATATTATGATTGGGTATTAATATTCCCAAAGGTCATGTTCCATTTCAAAAAGTTTTTGCTTCATACGCTCACCTTCAAGCAAGGCAGCCATACTATTGTCTTTAAACTCTTCGTAATCACGAATCATGTAATCGTATGCGTTGCTCCATTTAATGATATAGCTGCTAAACATTCTTTTTTCAAAGAAGTGCGCCATAGAGATACGTGCAGCATCATTAAAGGGGTTAAACATCTCTTGGTTTGTAAGTACTTTCTCACGAGTTTCATCCCAACGTACCCAAAACAGAGGAGTTTCTGGCAATTCTAAACCTGCTGCGATAGGCTTAAACAATGGTGCGATTGCAATAATACGTACAATCATCACGCTATGTTTAGTATCGAAAATCCAGTCTTCCATTACCCTCCACTTTTGAATCTTTTCAGCATCAAACTCAGTGGTAATAACAGTATCAATCAAATCGTAAATATCGTCAGGGTTATTTGGATTTGGTATTTGCTTTTGTTCTTTAATCGCACCACGATCAATAACTTCTTCAGCAGTAAATACTGATGATAAAGAATCATTGCGGTAGGCAACTAAAGTACCATCCAATACCTTGCCGAATACAATTTTACCCATGTGATTCCTTGGCCAAGTAAGGCAAAGGTTTTGTTTTTCGCGGGTATCAATTACCCTTTCAACCCTTTTTTGGTAAGCCACATCGGCTTCACGCAATCCGGGATAGGGAATTGCTTTGCGCTCTTTTACAGCATCGTGAGAAAACGTAAAGTCTTCAAAATTCTGCTGTGCATTTGCAAACCCTGCAACAAAAAGCAGGATAAAAATTCCGAAATATTTTTTAATACTGTTCATAATACTTTTTATCGGGCTGTAATAACCACAGGGGCCAAACCACGTGTACCATCAGGACCTGTAGCCCTAATCTGGTCGATAATAATCCTATCGCCTGATTTCAAGCTATTAATCAATGATTGTGCAGCGTTAAGTGTAGCACCACTACCTTGAACCTGACGTATTTCACCACGTTTTGGTACCAATAGGAAAGTATAGCTGATGATGTTGTATTTAACACCTTCGAAAGCGAAACCTTCACCAAGAGAACCTACCATACGTACAGCGTTAGCTTTAATAGTACCGGTAGTTTCAGTAGCACCGTTTTGCAAGGTACCCAATTGGGCAACCGGCATTGGGATTTTACGTACACGGAACTTAGCTGAACCCATTGAACGGCTACCGCCATCATCAGTTTTAACTGATACGTTTATGGTAGCTTCGCCCCTTTGAGTTACTTTAGCTATGTAATTGGTGCTTCCTTTTTTCACCAAAGTACCGCCGGTCATTGTAGCGTTAACTTTTTCTGGTGGAAAACCGGGAACTGATATAGATATTGGGTTATCCAAACCAATATACAATACGTTCATCGCATCAGCCGAAATAGTAGCAGCACCTTTAAATACTGTGTACTGTGTTTCAAACTCAAGCTTTTGAGCACCGTCTTTACCTTGGAAATCAATATAACCTTTAACTGTTTGTGTACCTTCGCCACCGGTAGTAGCTTCATATTTAGCAACACCGTCAACAGGCTTAATAGTACTTCCGTTGATGATTACATCATTGCTTTGTTTTGAGTCGTAAGCAACTAACAATACATCAGCCTCAAACTTACCGCCTGAAATAACAAAACCAGATTTTGGGATGATTTTAGCAACTACCTTGTCAAAAGTTTGGCTTGATTTATCAATAGCTTTTGCTAATGTTTCCAAAACTTGAGCTTCAGTGTTTTTAGCGTCGTTTTTGATTTTCTCGAACAAAGTAACAACCGCAGCAGCAGGAGAGTGTTCAAACAACTCTGATTCCCATGTTTGGGGTGCCTTCTTAGGATCGTCAATTGCCATCAAATCAGATTTGATACGCTTTTGGTCTTCTTTATCAAGCAGGCCTAAAAGTTTTTCACGGGTTTCGTTAATTTTAGCTTTTAGTTTCTTGCCTTCACCCTCATTGATAAGCATATTAGCATGCATCTCAATGTTATCGTTCATCGCAAGTTCTGCTTCGGGGCTGTTGTTTTCTTTACGACCACCAGCACCGGTTTCAACCTTTTTCTTTAACTCATCAACATATTTAATAAAATCACCAGCGATTTTATCAGCCTCTTGAGCTTTTTTATAGTAAGGACCTACTTTTTCAGGTCTTTTAGCGTTATCAGCAGCAAAAGCAGCTAATATATCTTTGTTTTTTCCGTCAATATTTACACCTGACTTGCTCATGGATAACTCCACCAGGTGAAATGCGTGCAGGATGTCTTTTGATACGTTTAGTGCCAACAAAGCTGTTAACACCAAATACATCATATTGATCATCTTCTGCCTTACTGTGGTTTTACCTCCAGCCATTTTACTCCTTAGTTTTAAATGTTAAACTTCAAATTACAAAAAGGCTTAGGCACCTTGTTTACCCATAGCTGAAAGCATGCTACCGTAAATTGTGTTAAGGCTTGAAAGGTTTTGAGTAAGCCTGTTCATTTCAGTAGTGATATGCTCAACTTGGTTTTGGTATTCTTTAGTACCTTGTGAAATTGCAGCCAAAGTGTTCATGGCGTCAGCAGCACGGTGGTATGAAGAGTTAACTTCTTCCAAAGATTTTGAGGCTTTTTGAACGTTATCAGTATATTCAGAAGTAGCTACAGAAGCATTGGTAAGGTTGCTCATACTC
Source organism: Bacteroidia bacterium (assembly GCA_035906255.1). Taxonomy (GTDB): domain Bacteria; phylum Bacteroidota; class Bacteroidia; order UBA8524; family UBA8524; genus SB11. The sequence continues at coordinate 255,781 of JAMIFM010000018.1, read as the reverse complement.
GATACGTTATCGCTCAATGATTTCAAACCTGAACCCAAGCTATTAATCAAATCAGGAGTAACTTTAGCTTCTTCAAGCATTTTATCCAACTGTTGTGAAATAGTACCTTTATTGCTGCTTTCAACCTTTTTGTTGTTCTCGCTAGGTTCCATACCTGCTAATTCAGGATAAACAAGAGTCCAATCTGGTTCTTGGTGTGGAGGTTCAAATGCAGATACAAAGAAGATAAGAGCTTCAGTGCCCAAACCTACAATCAACATCACGTCGGCACCTGGCCAGTGCATGATCTTAAAAAGTGCGCCTACGATTACCACGGCGGCTCCAATACCATACATCTTAGCCATTATGTTCTTGCCGGCTTTGCTTTCGAAGAAATTTTTGCTCATTTTTTGGTGTTTGTTAAAGGTTAAAACTTGGTTTTTTAAAGGTGTTTTTTGGTTTAACGCTATCACGCAAAACCTTAGTATAAAGTTAAGTTAATTTTTGCTTAGTTAAATTATTCCTTATCCCTGTTTGAACGGCCAATATAGCTCATTACACAACGGAAACCGATGTATGATTTTGCAGTATCTTGAAACTCATAAGCACGGCTACCGGTTTGTATGAAGAATGAAACATCCTTCCATGAACCACCGCGAATAACTTTACGTTTAAGCGAAGCAGGTTCATCATTTTTTGCATCGTATTGCAAATCCGAGTTCAAATCGTGCGTAACAATATGTGATTCATCAGCATAGGCACTAACAGTCCATTCTGAAACGTTACCAGACATACCGTACAAACCATAATCGTTGGGGAAATATGAGTACCCTCTTACAGGATATACACCACCATCAGCTTGGTAGTCACCACGACCCGGTTTAAAGTTGGCTAAGAAACAGCCTTTTGAGTTACGGGTGTAAGGACCGCCCCAAGGATACATACTACCATCACGACCACCGCGTGCTGCAAATTCCCACTCGTATTCTGTTGGAAGACGGAAAGGAGTTACAATAGGCTCACCTAAAGACACGTAATAATCATTTAAATAACCTGTACGCCAATGGCTAAATGCGCGGGCTTGATGCCAATCAACACCTACAACGGGATAATCATCGTATTTTGGATGCCAGTAGTACATTTGAGTCATTGGTTCGTTAAACGAGTATGTGAAATCACGTACCCAAACCAATGTATCAGGATAAATACCAACAGTTTCTTTACGGATGAACTCATTACGTTTAGCACCTTCGGCAGCATGTGCAGCAGCCCTAAGGTCAATCCACTCGTAGTAGTAAAGAAGTTTACGAGAATCAACACCGGCTTGTCCGTAATACCTTTCACTCTCAGGAACATACATATCTGCTTCCAATTGCTCAACAATTTCAGCATCGTTCCAATCAATCACTTCTTCACGGTTAATACGTTGGTTACCGGCATCATCCTCAGTCACATAGGGGTCTCCCAATATGTAGCGAGCCATAGAGTCAATTACATACTCTACAAATTGCCTGTACTCGTTGTTGGTAATTTCGGTGTCATCCATGTAAAAAGCAGTTACGGTAATCTGCTTGTTAGGTGCCCTATGGGTAAAGAAAACGTCCATATCGGCTTGACCCGCATGAAATGTACCTGTGGGCACGTAAATGGTTCCGTACGGTTGCGGATGGAACCAAGGCTTACGGCCCTGAACGCCAATCAGTTCCCCTTCCATATTATTGGCACAGCCTGATAATACAAGGGTTGCTACAATCAGCAGTTGAGTGAGGTTTTTCATCACAAAGTTTTTTTTCAATTTGGCAATATTAAAAATTTCCACAATATGTTCCAACATCTTCTTCATATTTCACCTATAATCCTTCTAACGGCAGTGGTTTTTATTTTATTGTACAGTATGTGAATAAATTGTTGATTAGCGGTAACCTCCCAATCGGCGTTGGTCTATCAGCCATTTTGGCGGAGGAGGTTCATGGAAAATATTGAAGCAATAACTTGCAAAAATTTCGTGGGTACCACCGCCGGCCAAACCGCGGGTGATAGGTACATCGTAAGCATAACCTAAATAAAATTGAGGTTTAACGTAGTAACCCAATTGCAAGCTAAACGCATCTAAGTAAGAGCTTTTACCACCATCGCGATAGCTTAAACCGGCAACATATTGCTGGTTAAATAAAGCGCGGCAGTTTAAATCAACCTGTGTGGTAGCAAAAATGGTTTTCACCCAAATATTGGGCTGTAAAATAATACCATTTGCTAATGGGTGTGTAGTACTTGCTACAACGTATATGTTACGCGCAATGGCGACATCTTGTTTTTGACCTAACACATCGTATGAAACTGAACCACCCAACAAGTGAGTTGCTGAAACACCTACCTCAAGGTTTTCTAATGCTTCATTATTATAGAACAATCCGGCACCTAAATCCATCTTACGTCCTGAAGTAACACCGTTTGGAATCAAGGGGTCGTTAGGGTCACGGGGATTGTAATAGCTTCCGTCAAATTCCTTTTGCAGCATACCCACATCCAAACCCATTTGAAGACGCTGTCCTCTGCTAAGTTTCAAATGATATGCATAGCTGAATTTAAAATTAATCGTGCGTTCATAACCAACGGCATCACTCATAAACACCAAACCTACCCCGCTATTAATCTTACTTATCGGCATGGTTATGTTACCAAAATAGGTTTGAGGGCCTACGGCACGTCTTTCTAAAGATTGGCCTGTTGGAGCTTTATATTCCAAGCTACCGTCTTTATATCCAACCCATTGCCTGTGGGCAAGTACGTTGGCACATATAGCATCTTTAAAACCTGCCGCGCCGGGATTATACGCAATCCGGTTTAGCATAAAATGGCTATAATAAGGGTCTTGCTGGGCCTTTGCCGCGTATGCTACCACTACAAGAAATAATACAATGGTAAATCTTTTAATCATCTGTTATAGGTTAGTGTGTTATAGCGCAATATGCAAATATTAGTGATTGCAAGCAATAATACAAGCACCACGTATAATTAAAACGACAAACGGAGCTAAAAAATTTTACGAGTGTTGAAAATTTTTACTTATTCACCTCAATTACATACTTTTCAATAGCCATAACCATTGAAGGTGTTTCGGGTGTAGGTGCAGGAATATTAACAACAAGGCTTGCATCTTCGATGGCTTTTTGGGTAGCTGCACCAAAACCTGCAATACGGGTGTTGTTTTGCTTAAAGTTGGGGAAATTTTCGAACAATGACTTTATATCCGACGGGCTAAAGAACACTATCACGTCGTAGTTTACGTGCGTAAGGTCGGATAAATCACTTGCCACAGTGCGGTATAATATGGTTTCCCTGAATTTTATCTTGCTCTTTTTAAGAAAATCGGGGATTTGGGGTGCCCTAACATCAGAACAAGGGTAAAGATAGTTCTCGTTTGAATGCGATTTGATAAGGTCTAACAGCTCTTTTGTGCTTCCTTTACCATAAAACACCTTGCGCTTGCGCAGCACAATGTATTTTTGCAAGTAGTAGGCCATGCCTTCATTCACACAAAAGTATTTCATTTCAGGCGGCATCTCAACTTTCAGTTCAGTGGCCACTCTAAAAAAATTATCTACTGCGTTGCGTGAGTTAAAGATAACAGCAGTATAGTTAAGCTCGTTAATCTTCTCCTTCCGCAATTCCTTTACAGGTATCGGCTCAACTTGAATAAACGGGCGGAAATCAATCTTAAGGTGATGTTTATCAGCCAAATCAAAAAATGGCGAACGTTCACCCTCAGGGCGTGGTTGAGAAACCAATATGCTCTTTACTTTCAAAGTTTTATAAGCCGGTTTGTTTTAGTACTACCTTAAAAATAGCAAGATATGGAGCTATTTCAAGGGCGCAAAGATATAAAATTAAATAAATAATTGAGTGCGGAAATGAGGGTGCTGCTTGCACAATAACTCTTACTTGCTTCACTATCAGAAAAATAAGCAGTGTTGCCGCTATATACAACTGTGGTGCAGTGGAGTTGAAATGAATGAAGGCTGCATTAAGCAAACCAAACAAGGGCATTAGTATAATTGCCAGCCACATATTGCCTGATACAGTAACCTGCACCAAAACTCCATACGTATATTCAGCCTCTAAAATGGCCGCAGCAAACATTATAAAAGTGTACCGAAGCAGATAAAAAACCGATATGGCAACAAATACCAATAAGAATGATACCGTTAAATTATTATGCACACTTACCCAACCTGTTTTTATTACAGCAAACCAAATAAACAATGTATAAATGAGGGCACATATTAGTGTTGCGGCAAGATTATAGATATTAACAGGGGTGTCATGTTCGCGCAGTGCCTCCTCACAATATCTTGGACTGGCAAATGACAAGAACAGCAAGTTAAACAACCGCAAGTTGGCATATTTTAAAAACACCAACCCCAATAATACCAACAACACAATCCAAAAAATCCATTGTGGAATTGGCTTCTGCATCAAAGCACCCGCATCGGCAGGCGGGTAATTTGAATAAGGCTGTAATACAACAGTAGTATCAAACCGTCCAAAAAACATACGATCCTTTAACGCACTGTCACTCATCATCGAATCAAGAAACCGCTGATTATCTAACACATAATACAACGAGTCTTTCGTCCAACGTTCAGGGTATAACGCCTGATATTCAAGCACCAACGAGTCGGATAAGGACTCCCAATCATAATAAGGTTTGTACCCTTCGGGCAAGCGCAATGTATCCTGTCCCGAAGAAAACACGGGAAAAAAGACTAAAAGCAAAAAGAGTATTCGAAGATGTTTCAAACGTTGGTGCAACATTACAAAAATAGCCAATATGCCTTTACTTACATTTGCAAAAAAAATGCAAGGGCTATACATCCATATTCCGTTTTGCAAAAAAGCCTGCCACTACTGTGATTTTCATTTCAGTACATCGTTGGCGCACAAGGCTCCTTTGGTTGAAGCTCTTGCAACAGAAATAAGACTTCAAAGAAACTACCTACCCTCCCCTGCGTTAGATACAATTTACTTTGGAGGCGGAACTCCTTCACTGCTTGGACATGAAGACTTAGATAAGATATTGGAAGCCGTTCATCAAAATTTTGAAGTAAGTGGTTCGGCTGAAATAACGCTGGAAGCAAATCCTGATGATGTGCACAAAGAAAGTGTTGCCATGTGGAAGAATGCAGGGATAAATCGCCTTAGTATTGGAATACAGAGTTTTTTTGAAGAAGACCTTGCGTGGATGAACCGCGCGCACAATGCCGAGCAGGCTGCAAATTGTATTGATATTGCTCTGCAAAGCGGAATAGGAAACATTACTGCCGACCTTATATATGGCTATCCGCTGTTAAGTGATGACAAATGGGCCAAAAATATTGAAACAATGTTGAGTACAGGTATCAACCACCTTTCAGCATACAGTTTAACGGTTGAACCAAAAACTGCTTTGGCGCATAAAATAAAAAAGGGTGAGCCTGCCCCACAAAGTAGCCAAGCTGCCCACCATTTTGAAATGTTGATGGATGCTATTGCCACTTCGGGGTGGGAGCATTATGAAATATCTAACTATTGCAAACCGGGCAACTATGCCAAACACAATACCAATTATTGGAAAAACCGACCATACTTGGGCATCGGGCCATCAGCACATTCTTATGACACTTATAAGCGCAACTGGAATGTGAGCAACAATGCTTCGTACATAGCAAGCATAAACAATGGCGCAGTGCCTAATGAAGAAGAATTACTAAGTACTGATGACTTATTTAATGAATATGTGATGACGGGATTACGCACCCAATGGGGGCTAAATACGCAATACATTGAAGAAAAGTGGAACAGCGACTTTGTTAACCACATACTAAGTGAGGCTGCTTCTTTTATAAATAACGGGCAGATATTATATAACGCACCCGCTTTAACACTTAGCCGTAGCGGGAAACTATTGGCCGATTATATTGCTGCTGAGTTGTTTATTTAGCCTTATTCTTCTTTACAATACATTTTAGACAAATCATAACTGATATTTTATTTCTAAATTAGTGCACTTTCTATTGAAAAAGCCCCTCAAAATACTTTAATAAAAACGCAAAATCCTTTAATTTTTTCTTGCTATTTGTTTATATTGCGTGAGCAAGGTATCCCAAAACTAACCACACAAAGTTAAAATGGAATACAAACTCCGGGGAATAAACTGGTTCAAAATTACTTTTACTGTAACAGAGCTGAATTACTTTTTTGCTGCCGCAAGTTCTTAATAACCAATGGGTTTTACCTACCTTATAACTTAGTAAAAACACTACCGAAAGAATGTTGAACAAACTGCTGCAACGCCAACTAAACCGCTATTTAGCCAATGGCAATACAATGTCTGAAGGCTTAAACGAGTTGATTGCAAGCATTAGTGCTCAATATGACACATACGATGATGAAAAACGAATGCTTGAACGCATTATAGATGTAAGTTCTACCGAAATGCAACAACTGCATGAAAGGTTGCAAACGGATATTGAAGGCAGAAAAGCAACTGAAAAGGAACTATTATTAAACCAGCAACGCTACCAGTCGTTTATAAACAATAGCCACGAAGGGATTTGGAGAGTTGAGTTTGAGCACCCCATCCCCATTACCTTGCCCGTTAATGAGCAGGTGGAAATGTTTTATAACGGCATCCTTGCTGAATGCAATAACGAGCTTGCCTCAATGTACGGTCTTGAAAACACCGAAGTTTTAGTAGGCTTATTAGTAAGTGAACTCTTCCCAAAATCAACTACAAACCACAAATACATTATTGATTTTATACAAAGCAATTACCAATTATATAGGCAAGAAACAGATGAAATAGATTTTAAGGGTAATAACAAAACCTTTATCAACTCATTATCCGGAAGTGTTGAAAATGGTATGCTTGTTAGGTGTTGGGGAATAAAAATCGACATTACCGATTGGAGTGATTATAGAAAGAAGATTGAACACAGTGAGATACACCTGAAAGCATCACAACAAATTGCTAAAGTAGGCAGTTGGGAGTTAAAAATTGATATGGACGCAATACCAAGAACCAGCAACCTTTGGTTTTCAGAAGAAGCGTACCACATATTTGAAATTATGCCTAATGAGGTGCCGCTTACCAATGAGTATATTAAAAGATTTATACACCCTGATGATAGGGAAAAACTTATACAAGCGTTTAAACACACCTTAAACACGGGTGAAATGCTAAATATTGAGCACCGTATTGTTCTTTCGAACAAGGTTGAAAAAATAGTGTTACAACGCGGCGAACTTCGGTATCATCCTACTACGGGCAAGCCCATTAAACTGGTAGGGGTTTTACAAGATGTTACCGAAGACAGAATGGCGGAAGCTGCTTTAAAAAAAGCCGACGCTAACCTTAGAAACTTGTTAGAACACAGTGATACTGCATACACTTTGCTGGATATTGAAGGCCGCATAGTATCTTATAACGGATTAGCGGATGAAATTGCCCAAATATACGGAGGCGGAAGATTTGTTGTGGGTAAGCTATACGTTGATTTTATGCCCTCTAACAGGCGCAAAGAAGTAGAGCGGACTCTTAAAAAGATAATTGAAACCAAAACAGGCATAGAGTATGAAGTTAATTACCATGCTGAAAACGCACCGATTAACTGGCTGCTTGTTAAAATTAACCCGATTATTAACGATGAAGGCAACCTTATTGGAATTAACGTTGCCGCTACAAACATTACTAAACGTAAGAAAATAGAGCGGCTGCTGGAAGAAAGCAACGAGCGGTATATAATGGCCACAAAAGCCACAAATGACATTGTTTGGGATTGGGACATTATTAACAACAGGTTTTATCGCTCGGCTAACTACGGAAGTGTATTTGGCTACCCTACCACCAATAATAATATTTACTACGACAGTTGGGTATCAAACATACATCCTGACGACAGGGAGCGAGTGGAGAAAGGGGTGTTTGAAAAAATTAACGACCCAAAAGCAACCAAATGGGAAGATGAGTACCGCTACTACAGGCAAAACGGAGAAATAGCTTATATACTTGATAAAGGCTATATACTTCACAACGAGCATAAAAAAGCGGTGCGGATGGTAGGTGCGATGCAGGACATTACTGAAAAGCACTTGGCCGAAATGGAACGCAAAAAATTAACCGACGAATTAATACAGCGCAACAAAGACCTTGAGCAATTTGCTTATATTGTATCACATAACCTGCGGGCTCCTGTAGCCAATATTTTAGGATTTGTGAATATGCTTAAGGTGGGTGCTTTGGCCGAGCATGACCAAAAGGAATATATTAATGCCTTGTCGTTATCAGTATCAAAATTAGACGAAGTAATACTTGACCTGAACACAATTTTGCAAGTGAAACGGGAAGTGAACGAAATGAAAGAACTTGTAACATTCTCAGAATTAGTAAATGACATAACAAACAGCATCAGCAACTCAATTAAAAATGAAAATGTGCTGATAAAAACCGACTTTAGCCAAATAAACCAATTCACAACCCTAAAAACTTACCTGTACAGCATTTTTTACAATTTAATTTCAAACAGTATTAAATACCGTAAGCCAAACGAAAGGCCCGAAATTGAAATAAAAAGCACAAAACAGGATAGCTTATTAAAACTAACCTTTAAAGATAACGGAATGGGAATAGATTTACGCAGGAAGGGAAATCAAGTTTTTGGACTTTATAAAAGATTCCACTCACAAATTGAAGGGCGGGGTTTGGGATTATACATGGTAAAAACACAGGTAGAAACTCTTGGGGGTAAAATAGATATACATAGCGAAGTTAATGTGGGCACTGAATTTACAATAGAATTTGTTTTATGATAAATCAGCTCCGCTTTATTGTTATTGATGACGACCCTTTTAACAATAAGATATGTAAACTCTTCTTGCGAAAGTATTTTGGTGATGTGGCCGTTGAAACATTTACTGAGCCTGAAACAGCATTAAGCTACCTTGCCAATAACCATACCCCAAGTGTTGAACCCTCGATAGTGTTGTTGGATATAAATATGCCCACTATGACAGGCTGGGAGTTTTTGGATGAATATGACCTTCTTGATGTAACTATAAAAAACTCATTAAAACTATATATCCTATCATCTTCGGTTGACGAGAGGGATAAAGAACGTGCAACACAAAACAAAAACGTTGAGGACTATCTTATAAAACCCCTAACAACTGACGTGGCTGCCAAATTCATAAATAACCGGCCAAACATATAATACGTCATTTTTTTCTTTACATCTCACTCATACAATATGTATTGTTATGAGGCGTTTATAATGCAACCGATAACCATTTATGAAAAAAGTTGCGTTTGCTGCACTATGTGCTGCTTTTGGGATTTTGCATACCCTGTTGTTTTACAAACAACAGTGGGGAATTAACCTCTTTATTTTCGAAACTCCACTTTTTTTGGTGTTGTACGCATACAACAAACCGTTGTTTAGCAACCGCACTCCCCTTTTATTATTAGCAGGCAGCTTTTTATCAATGTTTGCCGTATTAGTAACTCACAGTTCCTTAGCTTGTGTTGTACACACACTATTTTTTATACTGCTTAGCGGTGCCACATTACAGCCTATTGTTAATCCTGCCGCCTACTTTATAAGCACATTAGAAAAAGTACCCGAAATACTTTTACTGCCTTTTAGCAAGCAAAAAACAACTGTTACCGACAAAAACTACAAAACAGCCTTTGTGTTGCGGGCTACCATTGTTCCTTTGTTAATCATCGTTGTGTTTATCTTCTTTTACTCACTGGCAGTACCCCGTTTTGATAAACTGTTGGGCGATTTCTTTCAATTCTTCCCGCAGATAAACTTCACTACTGTTTGGCTGTTTATTTCAGGCACAGTAGTAACTGTTTTTATTCTCCGCATCCCCAAGTCAAATACCGTTTCAGATTTTGACTCCACCCAACTGAAAACCTTACAACGCTCACGCAGCACCGGCAGGTTTAGGTCGCTTACCTTAGGTTTAAAAAAAGAACACCTGTCTATACTGATACTGCTTGCGGGCTTAAACATCCTGATAGCCGTAATAAATTGCTTAGACATTGCTTCGTACTGGTTTTCCTACTCCCCTGTTTCGTATGAAGACATGAAGGTATTGGTACACGAGGGTACCTACCTGCTTATTTTCTGCATCCTGTTATCGGTTGGGGTGGTGCTGTATGCTTTTAGAAAAAATCTTAACTTTTATCCCGGCAACAAAACAATAAGGTACTTAGGTATAGCGTGGATGGTACAAAACGGCATTATGGTATTATCAGTTGCTTGGCGTAATTACTGGTACATACAAAGCTACAACCTTGCCTACAAACGTATTGCTGTATTGGTATTTTTAGCCGCAACGTTGTTTGGTATTGCCACTGTAATTTTTAAAATACAACAACGAAAAACGGGCTACAACCTCCTAACTGTTAACAGTTCCTTTATATTAGTATTGTTGGCTGCACTTGCCTTTGTAAATTGGGATTTGCTAATTACCCGCTATAATCTTGCCCATAAAGATACCGCGTACATACATGAAAATTATCTTGTTGATATGGATAACGCTGCCCTTCCTGCATTATTAGAGTACAGTGATGTTTTTGACACACCCATTATACGCCAAAACGGATATAACCACCTGTACAGGCAGTATAGAGACAGCGGCACTTATAAGCGGATTATAGTTGCCAAATCAGCCGAATTTATGAAAGAGTATAACAACAGGCATTGGCTTAGCATTAACCTTAGTGATTATAAAACTGCCGCTTTGTTGAAACACGGGTATTAAAAATTCTGTTGCAAAAGATGCTGTATATTGGCAATAGTATTTAAACCCTTATGCGAAAAAAAATTGCCGAAAACAGCCGCAAAAATAAAGAACTGATTGTTTGGAGAGGAAAGGAAACACAACGCATTGAAGCCTTTAGCGACTCAGTATTTGCGTTTGCACTTACGTTGTTAATTGTATCGTTGGAGGTGCCTAAAAGTTTTGGCCAGCTTGGCGATGTATTGAGCGGGTTCTTCATATTCGGGCTATGTTTTATCCTGTTATTTCAAGTTTGGTACTGCCAAAACTTATTCTTTAGGCGCTATGGGTTGCACGATATAAAAACCATCGTAATAAATGGCGCATTACTATTCACAGTTTTGTTCTACGTATATCCGCTAAAGTTTTTGTTTTCGTTGTTTGCAGTAGGCACAAAACTGTCGGTATCAATACTGCCTCAAGAAGTGCCTACACTGATGTTAATATACGGATTGGGATTTTGCGCCATTTTTTTACTGTTTGCCTATATGTATGCAAACGCAGCAAAAAACGCTGAAGAACTAAACCTTACCGAGCTTGAGGTGTTTGAAACTCATACACACAAATATGTTTTTCTTTCATTTGTAGCAGTTGGCATTATTGCCATTGTGATTGCCTTTATTGTGCCCCCGCAATGGGCAGGGCCAACAGGGGCAGTGTATGGTTTAACAGGGTTAGGTGTTAGTATGGTAACTTCAAGAAGAAAAAAAATCAGAGAAAAGAGATTTTAGGCATAGTATAATTTGTTAACAAAACAGACCCTTCACAGCCTTTTGAATTTCAGTTTTTTACACGTTTTATTTGCTATACAAAATATATTTGTTAACTTTGCGTTAACATTAGGATAACATTTGAATAACAATGAAACAAGAAACTAAACAAAGGCTTGATTATAAGCTGGATAGAGTGGTAATCATAGTAATGATTGCAACTGTTATCGGGTTTGCGGCTATCCGCATATCAGCCTACCTGTTTGGTATCAGTGCATTATGGTCGTTACTGGCCCTTGTTGTGGGGCTAAGTGCTTTAATAGCGGCAATGTTGCTAAAAGGCGCACTAACAGGAAAAAGATATATGCAAGGTGCCAAACACAGGCGCGAAAAATGGTTTCCGTTCTTCTTCAGGAAAAACGAAAGCCTTGCTGACGAAGCTTTTAAAAGCTGGGAAGGCAAAAAGTAATCAAACTCTCATCTAATTAAATACACCCCGCTTTAGCTACCCGTACCTTACGGCAGCCAAAGCGGGGTTTTTATTTGCATAAATACAGCTTTTCGTTGTTACCACTTGTCAAAAAAAACAACCCACTTATTAGCATATACTCCCACTTATAAGGCGGCTCTGTGCGTACACAAAAAACAGTTGTTACTTGTGTTGGTTTGACTAACAACTTAGAGAATCAATGAAAAAACACATCCAACTTACAATGGCATTAGCGTTGCTTTGGACTACAGGCAAAGCACAAAATGCAAATACACAATTGCTGAAACAAACTGAATTTCTAAATGCCACTGCACAAGAAAACCACCGTGATGCTTACGAATTATATAATATACTAAGCAATAACGGGTTCCAACGTAAAAGCACCCGATACCGCATAATAGGCTCAAGTGCTACCGAAAAGAATGCTATTACAGATACGGCACGCCTTAAATATACCGGAAACCGCGAATCGGTGGGGTTGGTAAACAATTCATACATATTGTATCAAGTGGCTTACCCATACGAAGGTAGTGGGTATGATGAACTGATTAATTACAAAAAGGTAGGTAATAACTATTTGCCAAACACAAAGTACGCTAAGAAATATAATGCAGACGGTACTGTGTCACAAACCACCGACTCGCTTTTCGGGCAGGTTAATCGGTACACATACACCTATAATGCTAACAAAAAGGTTGAAACTGCCCTTGGAGAGGTAAATTATGGCAGCGGTTTTCAAAACTTAACCAAGCATGAATACACCTATGCTACCGGAGTACAAACAAAAAAAGTATTTAACTGGACGGCAGGGTCATGGAATTTAACCGCTACTGAATATACATACGGTACCGCGCAGCCCGATTCTATCATTTATGGTGCATCAAAAAAGTACTACACGTATGACGGAAGCGGAAATATGTTAACCTACATTGAACACAACACTAACGGCCCGATTAAGAAAGAAGAATGGACTTATAACTCATCAGGTAAAGTTACTGAGGTTGTACTACAGAGTTGGAGTCAAGGAGCATGGACTAACAACTCTAAAAAAAGATACACTTATAACGCAGGCGGACACCTTGACAGTTTTGCCAATATGGGATGGAATGCAACACAGTTTGTAAACGGAACACTTGCAGTTTACACCTATCAAAGCGGAAAGCTGAGTGAGTACACCAACTACAACTGGAACGGCACATGGCAACCCAACAACAGGTTTGAGTTTAAACTTGATGCCCAACAAAATCTTAATCAAGTACATTTTTATGCTAACCAAGGCGGCACCCTTACATTTGTACGTCGCTACCGCTACTATTATGAATCGTACACAAATACTACAAGCACACAAACAGATATAGCACAAAGCAACAATATGCTGGTTTACCCCAACCCTGCTGCTTTTGAATTAACTTTTGAAGCTGAAATAGCCCAAGAAGATGCGGTTACGTTTCGCATTTATGATTTGGCAGGAAAGCAGATTACTGAAAAAGTTGCTTTGCCTGAAATGGGCTTAGTAAAAACCACTTTGAGTTTGCGAGAGTTTGCTTTACAAAGCGGTGCGTATTTGTATTCAGTAGAAACTGCAAAAGGCACGCAAACGGGTAAGTTTATGATAACCCGCTAAACTAACTGGCTGATAGTACTAACATGCACTTTCACTTAATTAAAAAAGGCTTCCGCAAGCGGGAGCCTTTTTAGGATATGCAAACTGATAGCTAAACTCTATCTATCGAGACGCGAATGCAAACAACTTCGTTGCTAGGTTATTGAGGAAAATTTCTTCCCGCACACATTACAAAACCCTAAATTTCAAGAAATAAATTTGTTATCCTGTAAGTATTAACTACTTAGAAAAACTATCAAAATCTAACATTACCCAATCATTAAAAATTTTATTGTTTATAGCCTGCAAATAGCATTTAAGTATGATTGCGATGCCAAAAGGCGGTATTGAAAACCGCACGGCACTATCCATTTGCATATTGTATGAACTACTTTACAGGTATTGTAAGAACCCTAAAGGGAAAGCAAAAACTATTATTATTAAAACGCATAAGAAGCCAGCCCCTCAAGCTAAAGCTCTTTAATTATGTAATTGAAAACGAGGGAACAGATAATGATACCCTCAACAGTTTTTTGGGGCAAGGCAATAACTTTAGCAGCCTGTACACGCTTAAAAACCGCCTATTAGACGATATAATAGCAGTGAAACAAGAGTTTATTACCCACGAGGTAGTGAAGGTAAAAGAACAGGTGCAAGGCCTTACATTACTGCTGGCTTGTGGTGAAAATGAAATATTGCAGCGTGAACTGAAAAAATTGGAAAGAAGTGCCTTACGGTATGAATTGACGACTGAGTTAACAACAATATATTATTGCTACTACCTGATTAGCGACGCAAAAAAGCAGGAAAAGTATTTGAAACAATTAGAAAGCCTGAATAAAAAGACTGAATTGGCTTTTGAGTTGGATAAACTTTTTTACACCAAAATCTTACATAGCCAAGAGCTGTTTTTCTTTTCAAATAAAAGGCTGCTTGATGAGTTAAGAACCATACGCGAGAAGGTAAGCTATTACAATGGGTTGTTGCAAAGCCATACATCGCGGTTTTATTTGCTGTTTACCGATGTTGTACTAACCCTTTCCGGTGCTGAATTATCAACTGAGCAAGCCGCACAAGCCCATAAACAACTGCAACATTTAAGTAAGTTGTATTTATACTCGTTTTTAAAACGCATTATGCCCGTCGGACAAATGGCTATCGATTGCCTTTATCTTCGCTATCATTATCTTACCAACAATAGCACACAATGCAGCATACTGCAACGCAGCCTGTACCCTGATATTTTGAAATTGCAAAAACACTACTTGTTTGATAGCAGCTTTGCTGTTTTTGCATTTCATGCAGTGTACGACAGCATTAAAAACGGTAAAGCACACCTTGCCGTAGCATTAATCAGTAAAATTATTAAAGACGATTGTTTTGCCTATCCCCCTACCAACTACAATGCCCACACCTATTATCTGCTTGCGGTAAAAGAATATTATTTAGAAAACTACTCAGGCTGTAGCAGTTTGCTGCTAAAAGGAAGGAATTGCAGTATTAACCCTGCATCGGTTTGGATACTTTATGAAATTACATTGCTAAACCTGCTAACCATGTTGCATCGGCATGAGTACTTGTACATTGAGCATGAAATAAATCTTTTGCGGAGGTATTTTGTAAAATATAAGATTGAACCCTCTCATGCCAAAGCATTTACCCCTTTGCTTAAAACACTTAGAGAATATGAGAAAATGCAAGATATGCCCAAAGTTAACTTTGCTGTAAAACGTGTGTGTGAAGAAACCGGCTTAATGAAACTTGCTTTGGCTACGTTGAGAACAGAATCTGTATTACACTGAATTTTAATTTTTTACATACAAATTAATGTAAGCAAAGTAAAATTCATTTTTACTTAACCCGCCAACACAAACAACAAACAACTGATAATCAGATAAAAGCAGTTTTTCTTTCACCAAAATCAATTCGCAAATCACAGGTTTTAACGAAATTAACTATTTGTTGAAGCCGCTGAATGCCATAGCTTAACTTAGCATATTGGTGACAGTTTACCAACAACTCCCACTCTCAATCGCTTCTTCATAGTATGCTAACTTTATAAGTGTTAACTCCCAATTAACGTAAATCAAGCGGGGGGATAATAGTAGCATAACGGTTTTGCTACACTGCACACTATTAAGTGCCTATACCTTTGTTGCTGCCTAGGCATTGCATTTAAACTATCAAAAAACTAAAACAATGAAAAAACTTAGCTTACAATTTAAAATGCTGTTTTTAGCAGCCATTTCGTTATTCTCCCTAGCCGCAACGGCTCAAGCTGACAAAGGTGTACTTTTATTAAATGAGTTTTCAAACGGTGCAAACGGAAACAAAGAATGGGCAGAGCTTATTGTTGCAAACAACAGCACCGGAACCCTATCAAATGTTGACATTACAGGCTGGTTGTTTGATGACAACAACGGAGTATTTAATGGTGCCACAGTTTCAGGAGCCGGAATTTCTCCCGGTCACTTGCGTTTTGCTGACAGCAGCATTTGGGAAAATGTTAAAATAGGTACCTACATCGTACTTTTTAACGGTGCTGATACTTCTGAGTTTGACCAATCAAACCCTGCGTTTGTAAATGCATTTACCGACCCTAACGGTGTGTATGCTTATGACAATGGTTCTGACAGTGTTTTTGTATTTGTGGCCGCAGGCGTTAGCCCATACATTGTTTACAAAACAACTACTCCTATTGTGGGTACTGTAAACAAAAGCGGCTATTGCAGCCAAGATGCGTACACTTTGAACAACAACGCTTGGAACGGCGTATCGCTACGTAATGGCGATTCACTTCTTGGCGATGGTTTCCAAGTTAGGTGCCCCGGTTGTATTGACAACCCTAACTTTTCTGACGAACCCGGTTTTTATCACGGTGTATCGTACAGCGCGCAAAACAGCCACGTAACAACTACTGTTGGCGAGCAAGGCCCACACATTGTTGTTGACTCTAACGGCGGTATCGCAAGGGCTTTTGAATTTTTCCAAGGTACAAGCATCAGTTCTATTGGTGCTGATGTAAACTGGCGTTACATTGATTATTCAAATGCAACACCCGGTTTTGAAAACAACGGTGGCGACAACCTTGATTTTAGGAATAACGTTATAGACCGTACCAACAAATATCCAATTTGTTTTGAGTTTGTACCTGATACTACTCCTGTAAAAGGTGTATTGGTAGTTACAGAATGGTCTAACGGCCCCAGCGGCAACTGTGAGTACATTGAACTATTGGTTGCCACTTGCGGTGCTGATGCAGTAACAACTGAAGTGGATATTCGCGGCTGGGTTGTTGATGACAACAACGGTGTATTTGGTTCAGGAACAGGTAAAGGTATCACCACAGGTCATGCTAAATTTGCTAACCTTGATACATTGAAAAAAGTTCCCGTTGGTACAGTAATCGTATTGTTTAACGGTGCTGACAATTGCTACAACTTTGTTGTTGACCAAGATTATTCTGACAGCACACTGGTGTTGCAAATTGCCGGCTCAGGCCCTACTTCATTTGTTGTAACTAACAAATCAGCTTCAGGCGTATCTGTAAAACCAACTACTACTGACAGTACTTATTGCTTGGCAGCTTATGAAGCTTCAGCTATCGACTGGAACGGAAGGATTAGCTTTGGTAATACTGCTGACGGTGTGCAAGTTCGTTGCCCTGATTGCGAGCCTGTGTTCTATCACGGTGCAAGCTACGGTACTGCTTTGGTAGCCCGTGCACAAACTCCTAAAGATTTGGGTGGCCCAAAACTTGCAACAGGTAGCCAAGGTGGAAAAACTTTCATCCTAAGCCAAGGTGGTTGCAACGTTGGTACAGCCGGTAACTGGACTATCGCAACTGCTGCAACAGCCGGCTCTACTCCTGCTACTGCCGGTGTTGTTGACACTGCTGTTTACAACCCTATTATCACAAACAGGTCATGCAATTTCCCTTGCTGCGAGGCTCCCGGCGGAAGCAAAATGGGTAGCATAGACGGTGCTGAATTTAATGCTGAAGAACTTGGCTTTGTTGTAGGCAATGCTTACCCCAACCCTGCTTCAACTGCATTGAGCATTGATATTAACTCTGACGAAGATTTCACTCTTACTTTTGTTGACATCACCGGCCGCGTTGTTTATACAAACAATTACGCAGCCACTAAATCTCTTTCAACAATCACTGTAAACCTTTCTGATTTTGCTACAGGCACCTATTTCTACAACGTGGTTAGTGACTCAAACAACCACACAGGCCGTGTAGTTATCAGCCGCTAATAACATAGCTTAATTACTTTCATAACATTCCAAGCCACCCCAAAAGGGTGGCTTTTTATTTTAAAGTTTTCAGTGAAAAAGTCTTTTTAGCCGATTACGAGAGCCTAAAGATATTTTGTAAATTCGTTTCAATAATTGATGTATTTATGGATGGAACCATAGGGCTTATCGCAAAAATAATCGTCGGGATAGTTGCACTTGAACACTTATACATTTTGTGGATTGAAATGTTTGCTTGGGAAACTAAGGGCAAAAAAACGTTTAAGTCTTTGCCGATACATCTGTTTCACGAAACAAAAGGATTAGCAGCTAATCAAGGACTTTATAATGGCTTTTTGGCCGCTGGTCTTATTTGGTCGTTATTTATAACGGATAGTATATGGCAACATAATATTGCATTATTTTTCCTTAGCTGTATTATTGTTGCTGCAACTTTCGGAGCCCTTACAGCCGATAAAAGTATATTTTTAAAACAAGGAGTTCCTGCATTGGTTGGATTTATACTTGTATTGGTTGCGTAAAATCTACATATAACCTTCACACCAATTTCATATCAAACCTTACATCTTCGCCTCTACCGCACAGCCAAGATACAAAGGCACTGAAATACAGTTGCAGAACTTGTTTTGATACATACTTACTCTTTTAGTATGACAGAAACGGACATTAATGATACATACAGAGAACCATTTTTATTTTAAACATTTCGCTATTAAAACTCTCTTAATGTGAGAAATGGCCTCTCCACACCCGAAAAACAAGGCGGAAACAAGCAAAAACAAGTAGGTGATTAATTAAAACTTAAAAAATACAGGTATTAGAACGGCTGTATTTTTTAACAATGGGTTTTACTATTCAATAATGCTACGGTCACTTATTGCCGATGGAAATTTCTAAACCACTATCACAATGAAAAAAACCAGCATTCTTTTTTTACTAATTAATTTGTTATGGGCAAACACCCTACTTATTGCCCAAACTAACCCCACAGCAGTATCACTGCCCTTTTCACTCACCAGCCAAAGTTCAGCCACCCTACCCACAGGTGTTGCAGTGCACAGGTTCACCAGCATCCCCACCACACGCACCCTTTCGGCTGCCACAGGCGATTTACCCAATCAGGGTAGTTCACCCGCACTTGCCACAGGTGGCTGGTATCATTTAGGTACCGATGGGATAGGCATACTTTCATCGGGCACAAACCCTGCGGGTGCAGTTGTAGTAGCCATTAACACCACAGGACTAACCAACATACAAGTTTCGTGGTTGTGTAAAACCATTAAGAACCAAAGTTCGCGCGATAATAGCATTGCGTTGCAGTACCGTGTCGGCACATCGGGCAGCTTTATCAACGTGGGTACAACTACCACGTATAGCAGCGCAGGCATGACTGACGGCCACAGTTCATCTACCCTTACTGAAACCTTGCCCGTAGGTGCTGAAAACCAATCGGTGGTGCAAGTGCGTTGGATTTACTGGGAATCAGTAAGCACCAGTGGTTCACGTGATAAAATTTCGGTAGATGATATTTCTATCACAGGTTCAAGTTCTTCATCGTGCGCTACACCTACTGGTATTTCAGCATCAAGTATCACCACAACATCGGCCACCATCAGTTGGAACACAGTATCTGGTGCTTCATCCTACGAGTATGCCGTTACTACTTCATCAACCGCACCTTCATCAGGCACTAATACCACTTCAACCTCGGCGGCAGTAAGCAGTTTAACCCCCAACACACTATACTATGCCCACGTACGCGCCAACTGCGGCGGCAGCACATTTTCAAACTGGGGTACAAACTCATTTACCACTAACGACTCAACGGAAGAAGACACCGGAGATTTTGTAATAATGACATATAACTTGTTGAATTACCCCGGCAGCACAGGCTCATCACGTGAGCCAAGTTATCGCACAATTATTGATGCGGTGAACCCTGATATTGTAGTTTGCCAAGAGGTATTGCAATCAACAGGGGCAAATAACTTTTTAAGTAATGTGCTTAACTACAGCAGCAGTAACTACAGCATGGCTACATTTATTGACGGCTACGACACCGACAACTCTTTGTATTACAAAAGCTCTAAATTTCAGTTTATTAGTAATACACCCATTTCAACATCGCTAAGAGATATTAATCAATTTCTGTTGCGCCATATAGCATCAGGCGATTCGTTATACATCTACTCTGTGCATTTAAAAGCAGGTAACACAAGCAGCGATGAAACCCAACGTGATGGTGAAGTAGACAATCTTAGGGCAGTTACCGATGCTTTTGCAGCAGGTAAATACTTTTTAGTATGCGGCGATTTTAACATTTACGGCAGTAGCGAAACAGCTTACCAGAAAATGATAACAAACGGTAGTAATGCTAACGGTAAATTTAACGACCTGCTGAGCCTGTCAGGCACTTGGAATAACTCATCGTATGCCATCCACCACACCCAATCGCCCCGTACTACTTCTTTTGGCGGCGGCGCAACAGGGGGTATGGACGACCGTTTTGATATGCTATTGTTTTCAACCGCTATTACCCAAACAGGCGGGTTTGATATTGTGCCCAATACCTACAAAGCATACGGAAACGATGGCCAACACTACAACCAAGCACTTAACACTGCGCCATACACCATGTATTCATCAACCATAGCATCTGCTCTACACGATGCATCTGACCACCTTCCTGTGGTGGTTACTTTCACCCACACTTCAAGTTCACCAATGTTAGCACCTGTGCAAGCCGCTGCATCAAACACATCAGCTACGGGTAACAAAGCATTTACATATTCATCAGTAACTACAAATGCTGCTACAACTCCTGCAATTACCATTTATCCTAACCCAGCAACCCAAAGCTTTACTGTACAGATAAATACTGCTGAGGCAACAAATACACCGCTAAAACTGTATGATGCCACAGGAAAGTTATTACACCAAGTTGATATAACCGCCACTAATGGTGAAGCTGTTAAAATAGATGTAAGCCCTCTAAACCTTGCAAAAGGCATTTACTTTATACATACACAAGCTGCATCGCCTGTGAAATTGATTATTGAGTAATAGGTAAAATTATATCCCACAAAAAGGCTGTCTCAAGAATTGAGATAGCCTTTTTTGTTATAACAAAGCCGTTGCAATGCTGAAGCATGAAGCATCTCATCGCCCTTTGTTTAACACAGGTGTAATAGGTTTCCTCGCTGCGCTTCGGAATGACAAGAACGACACCGTACCGTATCCCGCTCACAATAACAAGCAACCCTGTCATGCTGACGTAGGAAGCATCTTATAGCCCTTTGTTTAACACAGATGTAATAAGATTCCTCGCCGTGCTTCGGAATGACAAGAGCGGTACTTTATCCCGCGCACAATAACAAGCAGTCCTGTCATGCTGACGTAGTAAGCATCCTATACCCCTTTGTTTAACACAGGTGTAATAAGATTCCTCCCCGTGCTTCGGAATGACAAGAGCGGTGCTTTATCCCGCTCACAATAACAAGCAGCTATGTCATGCTGACGCAGGAAGCGTCTTATCGCCCTTTGTTTAACATAGTTGCAATAGATTCCTCGCCCTGCTTCGGAATGACAAGAACGGTACTTTATCCCGCGCACAATAACAAGCAGTCCGTCATGCTGACGTAGGAAGCATCCTATACCCCTTTGTTTAACATAGTTGCAATAAGATTCCACGCTATGCTTCGGAATGACAGGGTAAGAAAACACTGAGCATACAAACAAAAAAGCCGACAATACTGCCGGCTTTTCAAAAGAAAACCTATTGAAAATACATTATGCTATTCTAAGAAACGGGGGGTTAGGATTATCTTATTCAGAATAGGCTTTGGCTTACGGGTGGTTTTCAGCACAAAATTCAATACCAATTCGTGTGTACCACTGCTCACGTTGCTAATATCCGTCAACGTATAATCGTAGCTATACCCCAAATGCCATTGCGGAGTGATGTAATATCCTAACAATACCGACATTGCATCGCCTGAACGGTATGCAAAGCCTCCGCATAGTTTTTGCTTGTACAACAAATCAGCGTTTACATCAAACTGGGTAGTAGCACCGTCGTTCTTCATTAATACATTGGGGCGTAATGCCAATATGGGAGACAACTCAAACTGCATACCTGCGGTTAAATAATAGTGTCTGCGCCCGTTGTACTGCACCAATGCACCCTGTGCTGCATCGTAGTTAAAATCTTCTTCTGAAAGGTGGGTGGCCGAAAGCCCGACGTACAAATTGTTTACATTTTCGTTTTGGTAGAAAAACCCAAACCCGTAATCGGGTTTTAAACTTGATACGTTTGAAGTAGGTATTTTAAGGTCGTTGGCTTGCTCGGGGCTAAGTTTGCTGCCGTCTAACGATTTTTGCAAAAACCCAAGTGATGGGCCAACACCCAAAGTACCGCTACCGATATTAAAACGGTAGTTGTATGACAACGACAGATTTACTGATTTTTCATAACCCAGTTTATCGTTTACCAATTGCAACCCAAAACCGTGATTGCCAACAGGTAGGTTAATGCCTAACGACTGGGTATTTGGCCCTAAACCTTCTTTAAACCCTGTCCATTGGCTGTGGTGAAGCAAAGTAGCTTCTAAACCGCCCTGCGAGCCTGAATAAGCAGGGTTATAAGCCTGCCTGTTAAACATAAAATGAGTGTAGTAGGGGTCTTGCTGGCCGAAAACGCCTGCACAAATAAGCAACAAGCCCAACACTGCTATTATCTTTTTCATTGTTTTAATTTTTTCTTCTTTTTACTTTGATACAATTCTGAAAGTAGTACGGCGGTTTAATTGATGTTCTTCTTCGCTGCAATTGCGTTTCACCTCAGTGCCTTCGCAAGCGCAATCATTTACCAGTTTGGTTTCGCCATATCCTTTTGCCTCCAAACGAGCCGATACTATGCCTTTGCTTATCAAATAATCAACTACGGATTGTGCCCGGCGTTGCGATAATTGCTCGTTATACTCTTTTGATGAACGGCAATCGGTGTGCGAACCAATTTCAATTCGGATTTTGGGGTATTTGTTCAGCAGGTTGATTAATGAATCTATCACAGGTAGTGACTCTGAACGCAAATCGGCTTTATCCAAATCATAATAAATACCTTTTAAGGTAAACTCATCTTCAACATTCATTTGGTTCAAAAGCAATTCTTGCACAAAGTTTTCTGAAAGCTCTTTACCAACGGTAGATACCTGTTTGGTTTCACTATCAAAATAGTAGTCTTCGGTTTTTGAAGCGAAGAAACCGTATGAAGCATTCATCATCAAAGGAGCTTCAAGTACGCCATCACCATTAGCGGTAAATGATGCCGCACTGTCTTTATTAATCGTAAATTTAACCGTAGCGTTCGGGATGGTTTTGCCTGTTTTGGCATCCTTAATTACTACTTTCAGTTTAAACTCAAGTGGTTTCAGGTAAAAACCGTAAATATCATCCTTGCCCCTACCGCCTTCGCGGTTTGATGACAAGTAACCGTTTTGCTTATCGTCAGACACTGTGAACGAAAAATCATCGGCACCTGAGTTAACAGGCCATTTCATGTTAACAGGTTCTTCCCATGTTCCGCCATTATTTTTAGCTGAGAAAACATCTAAACCACCCATGCCTACATGACCGTTTGACGAAAAGTACAAAGTACCGTCAGCATGGATAAAGGGATACATATCATCATTTTTGGTATTGATAACCGAACCTGCATTAACAGGTGCGCCCCAGCTTTTGCTTCTTTTATCAAAAGTGGTTGAGTAAATATCCTTACCGCCAAAACCACCGGGTAAATCGGCAGAGAAATACAAGGTTAAACCGTCTTGTGATACAGACGGATGGCCGTAGTTGGTTAGTGAATCATCGCAAAACGAAAGGGCAGAAACATCTTTAAACGCTTTACCTGAAAGTGTGGCTTCGTATATCTTACAAGAGTTTTCATTACCCTCTACCCCGTTGCAAAGGGTAAAGTATATTTTAGAACCTGAAAATGCACCTGTGGCTTCGTTGTAATCAAACACCAACCCTTCGGCGGGGTTAACTTTACCAATTGAAGGTAATTGCTCACCACGTTTAGCTCTTTTAAGCTCAGCACGGTATATATCAACAAACTTATCTCCTGTACGACCATATACTCTTCTGTTATCAGGATTCTCACGGTCTGATGAGAAAAACAAAGCATCGCCCCTGTAGGCTACTACACCAAAATCAGAGTTTTTGGTATTCAAACTCTTCATGTTTTCTACCACATAGCGGGTTTGTTCCTTTTTCCACTCCATGCCCTTCACACAACCTTCAATTTCATGGTCGGCTTGGTCGCCAATACCGCCTTTGGTTTTGTATTCCTCAAACTTGGTTTTGGCTTCTTCGTAACGCTCGGCATTTTTCATTTCCATCGCTACAAACCAAATAGCCTCTTTATTATCAGGGTCGTTTTTCAACGTTTGGTTATACCAGTACTCGGCATTTTTGTAATCGTTTATCTTACGAAAACTCTCAGCAGCACCGAAAGCAGCTTCAGCTTTAAGCTCCTTGTCGCTCAACGCTGCATAGGCTTGCTTATACATGGATGAGCTAAGAAAATACTCGCGGCTTTCAAAGGCTTTGTTAGCATCAGTAATGGTGGCTTTTCTGCTGCAACCGGCCATAACAGCCGCGCCCAGCGCAAAAACCAATAAAGGTTTTGTAATTAGTCTTATATTTTTCATAACCGTTTTTATCTAATCAGTGTGATATTACCTCTGGCTGTAACAATCTGGCCGGAGGGTTTATGGGCAAAAAACATATATACATACACTCCATCAGGCAAGGGTTTGCCTTTGTAGCTACCGTCCCATAAGGTGTTTTGGTCGCGAGCTTCAAATACCAACTCGCCCCAGCGGTCGTAAATCATAAATTGTACTTCGCCTAATTCGTATGGAGCAAAATATTTGTACCAGTCGTTCAAGAAATCACCGCTTGGAGTAAATGCTGTAGGGAAATAAATGAAATCAGGCACTACAATCACCGTGCGGGCAGTACTATCCAAACAACCTGTTGCTGATTGTGCAGTAAGGCGTAACTTGTATTCACCTTCGTTGCGGTAGGTAATTTTGGGTAATGAGTCGGTATAGGTGCGTCCGTCAGTATGCCAAGCATATTTTACAGCACCGAAACTGTTATTGGTAATACCGATAAGCTCTCCGGCATAAAACGTATCCTTTTGTAAGGTAAAATCAGCATCAAATACTGAGTTATCAACCTCAACATCTATAGTATCTTCTCCCCCGGGGCAACCCAACAAAGAAGACTTCACCCAAAACGACTCGTTTTTAGTCATTACCACATTTATGCTTGCCGTAGTTGCGCCTGTGTTCCACAAAAAGGCATCACCGCCGTTTGCAGTGAGGGTGGTTTGTGAACCGTAACAAACCTTTTCAGGCCCTGCAATTTGAGGGTCGGGGGCAATCACAGATTCTACCTGAACACTATCGTAAAAAGTACAGCCGTTTGCATCGGTACCGTACACTTTAAAGTATAAGGTTGAAGGCGGGTATGCCAATGTTGAGGCGGCTGAGGTATCACTTAAAAAGGGTGAATATTCCCAAGTGTAGTTGATAGCCCCTGTTGCGGTAAGCGTAGTAGTATCGCCCTCGCAAATGGTTTTCTTTACTCCCGCATCTACAGGCGGTAAGGGCATTATGGTAACAGTAACGCTTTTTGTTACATCGGGACAACCTGCACCCGCCTTTGCCACTACACTATACAGGGTGGTGTTAATGGGCTGCGCTGTGGGCGATGCCAACGTATCATTATTAAGACTGCCTGATGGCGACCATTTGTAGCTTTCACCACCGTTCACATTTAATTGGGTACTGTTGCCAAAACAAATGGACGTATCGGGACTAATAGTAATTACGGTTTGTGCTTTAACCGTTACAACAACGCTGCTATCGGTTTGGCAACCCAGCGTATCATTAACTACCAGTTTTATATTGAATTTGCCTGTATCAACAAACTGACGCTGAAAGCTATTACCCGAACCTTTCAAGGTATCGTTTATATGCCAGTTGCGCTGGGTAATTGCTCCTGCGGGTGAGCTGTTATCTGTAAACGTTACTGTACCGCCTGCACAAATAGTGAGACTGCTGTTAGTAAATGCAACTGCCGCACCATTGATAATAGTTATAGAATCATCTGTGAAGTATGTAAGCGAACAATTGTTGCTATCAGTAAGTATTAGCTTGGGTCTGAAAATCCCGTTTACTTTATACACGTGGGTGGCAGTATCAGTGTTCAGGTAATCCAATTGCCCGTCGCCGTAATCCCAAGTATAAAGTACAGCATCGGTGTTGCCGTTGGCTTTCAGATTAACTTTCAACGGCTTGCAGCCATCGTTGGGAGTAAAACTGAATGTTCCTGTAGGGCCACCTACGGTAATAAAATCTTGCTTAATTATGCTATCGTAGCAACCGCCTATACTCTTCACCTTTACTGACACAGTATATTTACCGGGTTTGTTATACGTATGGGTCGGATTTTTTAGAGCTGAATAACTGCTGTCGCCAAAATCCCAATAGTATTCCTCTACATCATCGGTTTGACTGATAGTAAATACCACAGCAAACGGCGGACAAAGTCCCTTGCTTTGGTTTACTGAGAAATCAACCTCCGGTTTTACTACATTGATTGCCCTTTTAACGGTAATAGAGTCTTCACAGCCGTCGTTTCTTCTTACCCTCAAAAACACATCGTATTTTCCGGTATCGTTGTACACGTGCGAAGGGTTGATAACGTTTGAAGTATCCCCGTCGCCAAAACGCCAGTGGTAACGGTTGCTAAGCCCGCCTACAGTATAGTTTTGAAAACTTGCCGAAGTACCTGCGCATAACACTTCAGGCACTACCAAAAACACAGGTTTAGGGGGAGCATACTCAATGATACGGGTAAGGCTGTGTGAACAACCAATTTTGTCTGACACCGTAAGGGTTACTAAATACGTACCCAGTGCTGAAAATTTGTATTTGGGGTGACGAAGGCTACTGGTATCTGTGGGAGCTTTGCCTTTATCGCCAAACTTCCACGTCCACGAAGAAAGACTGTCGGTTTTAGTTGAAATATCAAAAAACGCTACCGAATCGGGCGGACAAATCCTGCCTACGGTTTTAAAGTTAGCACGAGGCCCTTTCACATATATTTTACATATTGCAGAGGCTGTACAACCGTCTTTATCAGTGGCTGTAAGCGTTGCATCATACACCGCCGGAACGGTATATTTATACGAAGGTTTTTTGATAATGGCAGTATCACCGTCAATGGCAAGGTCGCCAAAATCCCAAAACCATTTGCGACTACGTGTGGTAGTATCGTCGAAATTGACGGTAAGCGGTGCACATCCTGTAGTGTCGGACAGTTTAAAGTTTGCCCTGAATTTCGGTCGTACCCGCACATCAAATATCATCGAGTCTCTGCAACCCGTCCGCACACTAAACAACCACAACTTCACAGGATAATCGCCTATTGCTGTATATGTATGGGTAGGTAATGAATCTACTGAGTAGTTACAGTTTTTGCCCACATTTAACCCGTTTTTGGTATCGGTGGTACATTGTTGGTTATTGATTTTAAATGCTTTGGGGTCGTTAAAATACCAGACACGAACAACGGTATCGCGGGGGTTTTTGTAGCGTGATACATCAAAAAACCGTACCTGTGCAGGCGTATCGCAATACAAGCCTTCCTTATTATCGGTTTGTATCCACGCCAATGGCGGGTCGATGTTGATGTATTGGGTAATAGTTGTGTCTTTTTGACAAGTACCATTCCACAGGGTAAGTTTAATATCAAACGAATCGGGCAATTCAAGAATTTTAGCCCAATTGCTGTACAAGTGCTGCGGGTTTACTTGTAATGTATCTTTAATACCATCTCCAAAATCCCACTCAAACTTGGTATAGTTTTGTGATTTGTTGGTAAACGTGATACGTTTCTTCACGCATTCGTCTTGCTTATCGGCCTTAAAATCAGGAATGGGTTTGGTAAAAATGCTCACAGTGTCCTGCCCTGTTGCTTTGCAACCGTCGGGATACGTAACCGTAAGTTTTACGATGTATTCCCCTTGATTAAAGAAATGCGAGGGCTTAGCCTGAGTAGAGGTATTACCGTCGGCAAAGTCCCACGAAAAAGAAGTCGCTCCTATGGGGTCGGTAGTGTAATCAAACTTTACCGTTGCTGAATCGGCGCACACCTGTCTTGGAGTAGGTTTCACCAACACTTCGGGTTTAAAGTCGATAGTATCCGTTTGTGTAGCCCTGCACCCGCCGGGGGTAATAGTAGTAAACTTTATAATGAACGGGCCGTGAGAGGTATAAGTATGGATGATATTGCGTTGTGAAGACGTATCGCCATCGCCGAAGTCCCAAAACGAACCGTTTCCGGCTGTATTGTTAGTAAACGTAACATTGAAAGGCGTTTTGCAATTACGGCGCGGATTCATGGTGTAATCCGTAACGGGTACATCATCAATCATTATTTGCTTTTTCACCGTATCAGCACAACCGCCTGCAAAAGTCACAATCAGTTTCACAGTGCGCATCCCCGCACTTAGGTATGTGTTTTGACCGGGGCTGCTGTTGGAAGCATTACCGTCGCCAAAATCCCATAGCACCGATTGTGGCGTTCCACTACCTGTGATGGTAAAAGTCAACGGAATATCTTTACATCCCTGCGCTGTTGAGGGACTGAAATCAACCACGTTATTGCCCGTCATAATAAAATTGCTTTTGGCTAGCGAATCTTTACAACCCGTTACAGTATTTACAGCTACCAATTTCACATTATAGCTGCCTGCATTGCTATACGTTGCACTTGGGTCGGTGGCAGTTGATGTTGTGCTGTTGCCCAAATCCCACTGATACGCAAGGTTACTGCCTGTGGTTTGGTTGGTGAAATTAACCTGTGCGGGCGTTATACACGACGCAGGTTTATCAGCAGTGAAAGCCACAACAGGAGTAGGATTTACCTGTATTGCTTTCTGAATTTCTTTGAATGACTCGCAGCCGTTGGCATCTTTAATGCGAAGGCTCACCGTTATTGCCCCTGCTACATTATAGTTGTGCGTGGGGTCTTTTGTGGTGTTGGTATTACCATCACCCAAATCCCAAAAGTAATTGGTAATAGCAGCACCATTACTGCTTAAAGTTGATGTATTAGTAAGCGAAAACTGTGAATGCTGGCAACCAACAGTCGTGTTTACTGTAAAATCAGCTTTGGGGTTATCAAAAACAGTAATATAAGCTGTTTTTGTAAGGTTGTTTGTACCACCGGGGCCGCTCACCGTAAGGCTTACGGTATAAGTTCCGGGCGAAGTATAGATAATAACGGGGTTTTGGAGTGTAGAGGTGGCACTGTTGCCAAAACTCCATTGCCACGATGTAATATTACCGGTTGAGTTATCAGTAAACTTTATCAGTTTTGGAGAACAACCCGATGTAGCATCGGCAGTAAAAGCAGCAGTTACCTGCCCTTGCAGCTTAAAAGCTGCAAGGGTAAGCAATCCGCTTATCAGAACAATATGTCTTAAAATTCCTAATTTCATTACGCGCTCAAAATCCCCTTCACTATTGATACTTATTGCTTATCAATTTTCACCGTTTGGTTGTAACCGTTGGTGCTAATATTCACAAAGTAGATTCCCGCAACCCAGTTATTTACATTCACAGCTGTTTCACGGACATCGGTTTCACCTTTCCAAACCAATCTACCTGTAGCATCAGTTATGCTGATTACAGCTTGCGTTTCTGCGGGCAAGCTGATGGTAAGCTCGCCGGTGCTAATCGGGTTTGGGTATGCTACTACCTGTGCACCGTTCACTCCTTCAATACTTAAACCGGGGCCAACGGCTATGGTTTTTTGCACTTCGGTAGAACAAGCCATCGCAGTATTACCGTTCCATACTTTCATGGTGATGGTTTTAGTACCTTGGGTAGCCCATTTAACATTGTGAGGGCCAACACCTGCTGCCGTTTGAGGGGTAGCATCAGTACCAAAATCCCATGAGTAATACTGAGCGGTTGTAGCGGTTTGTATCACAGTGGGTTGATTGGTCGCAACATACGATGCGGCTGTAAACACAGCATTAACGGAAATTGTATAAACTGTTACCACTGCTGAGGCTTTAGGACTGTAGCACTTGCCATCAAATACGTTTGCATAGTATGTGCGGCTGGCATTAAGTGCAGGAGTAGTAAACACTACTCCGCTATCGGCTGATATAGTAGCTGTATTATCAATGAACCAGTATATTTTACCAGTACCGGCTGCATTTACTTGTGCCGAAGAGCCTTCGCAAATAGCAGGTTGGGTAAGGGTTGGAGCATTGGGCAATGCAAGTACATCAACGGTAACGGGTACACGTTGGCTTTTGCAAACACCCTCAAAAGCTTCTAAGTGATAGGTGGTAGTAGTAAACAAGTTTGTAGTATTGTACTTCTCTCCGGTAAAGAAAGGAATAGAGGTAGTACCATCTATAAACCAACGGATATCTTCGTTAGCAGTGGCTTTTACTACGGCAGGGTTACCTGCGCACACCTCAGCACCTAAGCTGTATGGATTTTGTATTTGTGCCCTCACGGCAACATCAACACGGGTGCGGGTGCTTGGGCAACCGATTACCACTTTTTCTACATAGAAAGAAGTGTCTTTGGTAAGTAGATTGCTCGCAAACGCATCGCCCGTAAATACTGCTGTGGTTGCATTTACATCATTGTACCAGTTGTGTGTACCGTTAGTATCGGCCATCAATTGTGCGGGTTGATTGTAACACAATTGCGTAGTACCGTTTACCATTGGAGCAACAGGAATTGCATTTATTTTAACAGGATAAGCCACACGGTTGCTTATACAACCAATGTTTTTCACCTCTGTATAAAACACAGTGTCTATTAAAATTACACCTGCATTTACTGTGTTGCCTGTTGCAAAAGGAGTTTCATCATTAGCAGCAACGTACCAACGGATAGTACCGTTTCCGGTTGCAGTCAGGTTTGCTGCACTACCGTCGCACACATTTAAGGTTGTAAAGGCAGGAGTTGCAGGGATGGTACAAGCAGAATCAATACCGATGGTAAATACAGAGTAATTATTCAATATGTCTGATTGTACACTGTTTGTAGTAGCAGTGCGCGCCACAGGGCCTTCACTCACCCAGCGAGTACCGTTCCAGCTAACTACA
Source organism: Bacteroidia bacterium (assembly GCA_035906255.1). Lineage (GTDB taxonomy): Bacteria > Bacteroidota > Bacteroidia > UBA8524 > UBA8524 > SB11. The sequence goes on along the minus strand of JAMIFM010000018.1, from coordinate 224,699 downwards.
CGAATGTTCAACGCATCAACGCCTGTAATGGCTGAGTTGGTTGTGAAAGGAACTCCAACACTACCTTCAACAGCAGTTGAAGTACTTATTTTCCAATATTCGTTTGCTTTAACAGCAGCAAGACCTTCTCCGCGTTTAGCGGTATCAAAACCGTTGCTGTTAGGAGTGTTATTTACGTATTCAATGGTTACCCATGTGTTTGCATTATCAGCAGTATAAGTAACAGGGGCGTAGTTGGTTTTACCTACAGGCAATTCAACAGTTTCTGAGCTATCTACCCATACTTTCAAAGGGCCGTTGATGTAACTTGTAGCTGAGTAACCGTTAATCACCCCATTACCTTCAATGGTAAGCATATTGCTTGCGCTTGAAGTAACATGACCTGCACCGATAAACAAGGTATCAGTAACCGTAATGTTATCAGTCAACACCAAGCCGTTGTTATTGCTCACTTTTACAGTGCGGGCAACATTACCGTTCAAGCTACCGCTATTTTGGGCAATAGTGCCGTTAAACACATAGTTGGCGGGTTGAATGGTTTTAGCACCTGTGTTGGCAAACAAGCCGTTTATACCTTGTGGGTGCGCAGTGATAATTGTAGCGTTATTTTCAATAACGGTAGCGGCATTTCCGCTGAAACCGTTTGTGAAACCGTTTAATTGACCCGCCACACGAATACCGTTATTGGCAGTGGTAGTGATGGCTTTGTTGTTTAACAATTCGGTTTGGCTTGAAGCTGCTATTTGGAATACAGCCGCAGTGCTATTCACCAGTATATCACCTGTACCGCTCAATTGGGCAACATCGGTAATACGGGTTTTTGCCGATTCAATCACTAAAAGGTTACCTGCACCGGTGATACCGTTGCGCAACCATCTTTCACCTGTACCGCCAATAGTTAAAGCAGTATTGTTATTTATCGAAAGCAAACCGTTTATTACCAACGGGCTGCTTGCATTCATCGCTGAACCGGGGAATGTATTGTTTTGTGCTACCTTAAAGATGGCAACCTCGTTAGCAGCAGCATTGGGGAACATTACAGCAGGGCTAATGGTATTGGCAATAGCTGTATTGTGTACGTATATTGCACTGTCTTCAAACCTGATATTGGCATTACCTGCCCAATCGGCAGCATCACCAAACGAAGCAAGCTCAATTACACCGCCTTTTTTCACTGCAATACTCGCAGGGGCAGTAATATCCAAACCACCTATTGATTGACCATTGTTGTGCAACAGTGTACCTTCTACTATCACATCATCGCCAAAAGCATCGTTAACTGCCAGTTTAAACGGAGCTACCGATGGGGTTACTAATACTGCGTCTTTCTCAACAGTAAGTTCATCAACTGTATTGTTAGCGGCTGTAATACCGTTCATTTTCACAGTATCACCGCTGCTGATGGTAACAAAACCGTGTTCGCTATAGTTAGGAGTATCAGTAGCGGCTACCCAGTTGGTACCGAAATCGGTAGATTGTTCCCATACCGACATATCCGACCAGTTACCTGATTTTACTGAACGGAACCATACGGGCAACAACACATTAAAAGGGTTGCTTATTGCGCTATCCAAACCGGCAGAGCGGGCGATAAGTGTAGCACCTGTAGTGGGTACATCAAATATTAGTTTGGCAAACTCTGCTATGCCCTTTGTAGGTATTACACCCACAGCATTCAAAGCAGAGAAGTTAAAGGCGGTACCGTTTGCTTCTAACATTATACCGCGTCCGGCGTTATCAATATTGCCTTCGGCATCAAGTGCCTGCACAGTAGCAAAGGGATACATAATGCTGCCGTGTGCCACGTTTACGGGTTGTTTCACAAACGCCAAACGGCTGGCAGTAATATCAATTTTGTTATCGTTATACAAAGTAGAGCTAGTTGCTCCCCCTGCGTTGGTGGCTGCAAGCAATGAACCTGTAGCACCTACAGTGGCAGAAGTAATTGTAAATGAAATTCGGTGTCCGTCGGTTACTGTACCTTTAAAGGTTACGTGCAATGAAAAACGAACCGAATCGTTATCGTTAGCTACCAAATTAATATTCGTAAACTGTATAGCAGCTCCTACTGTGGTTACTTCGGCAATTTTAACCCCGTTGGCCACCAACGCTGCTTTACCGATGGCGTATGAATTACCTACGCTAAAGGTTAGAGCAGAAAGTGTAGTAGGTTCAAAGTCGTTATCAAGACTTCCACCGCCATCACGTAAACGAAGGCTGAACACTTCAAGTGAGTTTGTAGCTGTAATAACTCCTGTGTCTTTATAAGTAAGGTGTTTAATATTTTGCGGATAGGTAAACAAACCGTCCACTGCAATATCAGAGCGTTTAGAGTTTTCGATAATAAACCTGCTGCTTTTAGCATTGGTTAACCCTGTAGCCATTGCAATAAGAGTATCGGTAGGCATTGCTTTAAAGAACCTTATGGTATCAAAAGCTGCCAAACCGTTTACAGCATTTACCGTGCGAGGAGAAGCTATAAGCGCGCTACCGATTGAGTTGATAGAAATTGCACCGTTAAAATCTATATCACGGCTACCCGAAGTATCCAATGCAACCACCTGTTGTTGTGCAATAAATGCACCTGCTTCAATAGGTGTAGGCATGGTGGTTAAGAAACTCAATCTGGTCGCAATAACTTCAATACTGTTTTTAAGAGTATCTGAAAGAGTACTGAAATTATACGTTTGAGAGCTTTCTAAAACCCCTTTCACAATTACATCGGCTGAATCTATTTTAAAGTGGAAACGGCTGTTATCGGTCAATACAGTTTTGCGCAACGACAACCTAATAGACATTGGTCTGTAGTTATTGTCTTGGGCTACTACGTTTATCGAAGTAAACGTAATAGTGTTTGTACCAACTGTTCCTTGCCTGATTAAAGCACCGGTGCTGTCATCAAACAAACCCACTGACAGAATTGCGGTTGACCATGCAGGGACGGTGTTTTTTACACCGGGTCTAACTATAAGTGAGGTAATTTGGGTAGGTAAATCATCCAAATCATTTAAGGTTGAGCCGCCGTCTTTCAATTGCAGCCTCCAAGCCAACGCACCTTTGGTAGTATCGTTCACCAAGGCATCATTTATAAGGCTTGATATAGTTACCACACCTGTACCTGCAACACCTTCAACACTTGAATTGTATGAAGGAGGGTAACCCCAAGTACTATCAGTAGCAGTAGGCACAGGGGCTGCGGTTTTATAATTACGGGTTTCGTTATTTGTAAGGTTAAAATTATAAGGGAATAAGGTATAGTAGTAACGTGTACCCTGCACCAAACCTGTAAGCGTAGTAGTTATAGTAGCATTACTGGTAAATACTCCTACTACCTGTCCGTCGCCAATAAACTGGCCGTTGGTATAGGCAGTTGCATCATTGGGAACACCTGTGGGTGCTTGATTGGCACGTTGCAAAATTATGTACCCTTTGGCATCGGCAACTTGTGTCCAATCTAACTTAATGCTGTTTTTAGATTGTGTAGCCGCCGTAAATGATAACGGATAGGCTACAGGTTCTGCTGAAAGTGTAAAAAAAGATGTTTCAGTAGTATAAACGGTTTTACTGGCATCGGTAACAAAACCTTTGTAGTAAATCCTTGTTCCGGTAGGAAGACCTGAAACAGTGGTATCAAACACACCGTCAGTTCCTGATACGTTCACTTGCGTAACACCCGAACCGCCTTTAAGCACATTAGGACTAAGCGACCATACTATACCGCGCTCAAGAATTGTTGCAGGGCCTGCAAGTACTACTTCGGCTCCTAAATCAGCACGGGCGGTATCAATATTTTTAACGGTTGGGTTGGTAACGTATATACTTTTAGTACCCTTTACCGACATACTGTATATAGCATACAAAGCCGCTTGCCCCGTTCCGTTACCGCTTGAAGTATATTGAAATGCGATATAACCCTTGCCTGTTTGGCTGCCTATGTTAATAGTATAGTTTGAGCCGGCTGTATAGCTGGCCAAAGTTGACCAAGTGGCTGAATACGGACTTCCTGAACCTGAATAGTTGGTTGAAAGCCTTACGTTTAATGAACCACCGCTATAGTTTGAGCCCATTGACAATGAGATATACTCATTTAAGAACTCGTCAAAGTTCAACTCAGGGGTTATCAACCAATCATCGGCTGCACCGCTGCAACCCTGTGATGAGTGGTTGTTTTGCGCTATACCGCCAACACAACGCCAAGTACAGCCGCCGTCAACGTTTTGAATAGACCATCCCGCAGGAGGTGCCGCACAACTTGCATTAAAGTCGTACGAAATCATCACATCGTTTTGTGCTTTTACCAATGCAGGCAGTAGCAATACCATTGCTGCTACACAAAGGTTAAAGGCACTTTTAAACAATTTATTTTTCATTTTAAATCCGTTGTTACTACTTATTGAACTATTACTTTATGCACCGAAACTCCGTTTTCGGTAGCTACCTTCAGCATATACAAGCCTTTTGCAAAGCCTGTTACATCTAATTGTTTGTTTATGCCTGATACATTTTCAAAAGCAGTTTGAAACACTGTTTTTCCGGTAGCATCAGTAATCAATACGTTACCCGATTGGGCAGCGTCAAATGTTACATCAAGTGTTAATACTGATGAAGCAGGGTTAGGATATACTGCTATGGTTGCGCCTGCAATCTCTTGCACGCCAACTCCCGCACCCACTTGTACAAAGTTTTGAACCTCGGTAGAACAAGCCACTGCACTGTTTCCGTTCCACAATTTCAACTTCACTTTTTTAGCACCTTGAGTTGACCATTTTACATTATGAGGGCCTGCACCTGTAGCAGTTTGAGGGGTAGCATCAGTACCGAAATCCCACACATAGTTTTGGGCAATAGCAGTGGTTTGTATTGCCACTGTTTGGTTGGTTGGGGCATTGGCAGGTGCAGTAATGGTTGCACTGCCGGGTATTGCAAATGCTTCAGCAAGAGCTGCTACTTTAGGACTGAAACACTTACCGTCAAAAATGGCAGCATAGTAGGTGCGAGTAACAGTAAGCGGAGCAGTAGTGAAGCTATGACCGCTGCTGATAGCTGCCGAGGTAGTATCGTTGTACCAATACACTGTACCGGGGCCATTAGCTGTAATTTGTGCTGTATTGCCCACACAAACTGCACCGGGAGTAATGGCAGGAGTTGCGGGTAAGGCAAGTACTTTAGCCAACACCGGTACACGCAAACTGGCGCAAGCACCGTCAAACGCTTCTATATAAAAAGTAGAGTCGGCGGTTAAAGGACTGGTAGTGTATCGTGTTCCACTATAAAACGGAGTTGTTGCCGTATTTAGTCCGTACCAACGGATAGTTTGGTTGGCAGCAGCATCTATTACTCCTTTAGCACCTGAACAAACCTCAACACCGTTGCTCACAGGAGAAAGCAACTGAGGTTTAACGCTCACATCAATTCTTGTACGGGTAATGCTTGCACAGCCGTTTTGTATTTTTTCAACGTAGAAAGAAGTATCATTAGTAAGGTTACCTGTTGTAAATGCATCGCCTGTAAACACAGGCACGGTAGCATTTACATCAGCATACCAATTGTTAGTTCCTAACGTATCTGCATCCAATACTGCCGCAGTAGCATAACACAATTGTGTAGCACCGCTTAATGAAGGGGCAGCAGGAGGTGTGTTAATAGTAACTGCATACGCTACACGGTTGCTGTAGCAACCTATGTTTTTAACCTCTGCGTAGAAAACACTGTCGGTAAACAATGTACCAACATTAACCGAAGTACCGGCTGCAAACGGTTGAACATCGTTTGCATTTACAAACCAACGCACAACACCGTTTCCGGTAGCTGCAAGGGTTACATTGCTGCCTGCACCGCACACATTGTTTGCAACAAATGCAGGAGCCGCAGGAACAACGCATGAAGAATCTATACCGATAGTAAATACTGTATAATTGGTTAAACCATCAGCCAATACAACACTTGAAGTAGCGGTGCGAGCCACAGGGCCTTCGCTTATCCAACGGCTACCGTTCCAGCTAACTACACGGATGTTAAGGGTATCAACACCTGCAACGGCTGAATTAGCAGTGTAAGGCACTTCAATGTTTCCGCTTGTTTTAACCGATGAATGAATTTTCCAGTATTCATTGGCTTTGATAGCGGCAAGCCCTGCACCTCTTTTAGCAGTATCAAAATTGTTTACATGGGCATTGTTGTTTACATATTCAAGGGTAATCCAAGAAGGAATACCTGTTGAAGCATAAGTTACAGGGCCATAGGTTGTTTTACCTACAGGATAATACATCGCTGCATTATCCACCCACAAATTCAACGGGCCGTTGATAAAGCTGGTTGCTGAGTAACCATCAATTACCCCGTTAGCAGCAATAGTTAATACTGCATTTGCAGATGATGTTACATTGCTTTGACCAATATAAAGAGTATCAGTAACGGTTATAGAATCACCCAAAGTCAACCCGAAAGCATTATCTACTTTTATAGTACGGGCAGTTAAACCGATTGAGTTACCGCTATTTTGTGCGATAGTACCGTTAAATATGTAATCCGTAGCCGAGTTATATGTTTTAACACCTGAAGTACTGAACAAACCGCCTAAGCCTTGAGTATTAGCTGTGATAACAGTTGCACCCGCTTCTGTTTTGACAGTAGCGTTACCGTTAAATCCATTAACAAGTCCGTTTAAAGTACCGGCTACTGAAATACCGTTGGCGGCAGTAGTTGTAATTTCTTTGTTGTTTTTAAGCTCGGTATAGCTGGCCGTTCCAATCTGGAATACTGCTTTAGTGTGGTTAACGCTTATTTTACCGCTACCGCTCAATTGCGCATCAGCAGTGATACGCACTTTTGACGAATCAGCAATTACAAGGTTACCGTCACCGATAATACCGTTACGCAACAAGCGTTCGCCGCCACCGTTTATAGTAAGTGTTTTTGCAGCATCAATACTCAACAACCCATTAATGGTTAATGTAGCTGTTGGGCTTACAAACGAACCGGGATAAGTATAGTTTTGAGCAATCCTGAAAACAGGTTTTTCAGTTGACGAAGCATTGGGGAACATAGTAACCGCCCCAATAGTGTTTGTAATAGGTGTGTTATGTATATAGAATGAACTGTCTTCAAACTTAATGTTGGTATTACCTGCCCAATGTGCGGCATCACCAAAGGCAGCAAGCTCAATCGCCCCGCCTTTTTTAACCGTAACAGTTGCAGGAGCTGCAATACTGATACCGTTTCCGGCCACAGGGTTGTTGTGCAACAGTTTACCTTCAATCACCAAATCAGTCGCCAAACCGTCAACAATAGTCAACTTGTTGTAGGCACCTTGTGGGGTAATCAACACCGCATTGTTTTCAATAATCAGTTCATCAACTGTGTTAGCATCAGCAGTTAAACCGTCCATTTGTACGGTGTGAGTAGCACGGATGGTTATTTGACCGTGTTTGCTGTAATCGGGAACTTCGTTGGCAGCTTGCCAGTTAGTACCATAGTTTTTAGAAAACTCCCACACAAGGGTATCCGACCAGTTACCTGATTGTACGGTACGGAACCATGTGGGTTTCATCACCTCAAACGTATCGCTCACAGTACTGTCGATACCGGCAGTTTTCACAGAGATTTTAACTCCGGTAGCAGGTATATCATAAATCAAACGGTTAAATGTGGCAATACCGTTGCTGTTAGAATTAGCAGAAACAACGGCGCGAAAATCGAATATTGAACCGCCCAATACAGTAAGTGTATAGTTATGAGCAGCTAAATCATAGTTACCCAAGCTGTCAGTAGCCACTACTGTAGGTGCGGGTAATTGGGCACTTCCTTCTGAAACATCAGTAGGTTGTTGTGTAAATTTAATAATGCGGCCAATAACATCTACTTTATTATTAGCACCGCCAATTATACTTGCAGCACCGCTTGCGTTGGCTACAGCAAATTGGCTTTCAACAGCATCAGCAGTTGCAGCAACTACAATAAAACCAAAGTTATCACCATCAATTGCTGAATCTTTAAATGTTACTCGTAGTGAAAAACGAAGCGAATCATTATCAGGGGCAGACATTGTAAAACCTGTAAATACTAATTGTTTATTAGCTCCAACAGTTACTGCGCTATCTACTTCGGCTATTTTAGTACTACCCACAAACAAGGCCGCCTTACGTATCAAGTATGCGTTACTTACGTTAAAGGTTAAAGCCTTAAGAGCAGTAGGTTCAAAGTCGTTATCGTCATTATTACCTCCATCGCGAAGTATCAAAGACATTACTTCCAGCGAGTTGGTAAGCGATACATCGTCTGTATCGTTATAATCAGTATGAATGATGTTTTGAGGATATGTAAAACCGCCATCAGCAATAATATCAGAACCTTTAGAGGCCTCTACCACAAAACGGTTGCTCTTGGCAGGAATCAGTGCACCTGCCGAAGCCACCAATGTATCATTGGCAGAAATACGATTAAAACGTACTGTATCAAATATTGCTAACCCTTTTACAGCTATTAGGCTGCGAGGGGTCGCAATCAGGTTTCCGTCAGTAGCAGTAAGCGTAATGTTTCCGTTAAAATCAATATCACGAGTGTTAAAAGCATCTACTGCTTCTACCTGTATAGTATTGGTTAAAAATGTACCTGCCTCAACTGTTGCTTGGGGCTGGGTGATAAAACGCAGTTTAGTAGCATCAACATCAATGCTGTTTTTGCTTGAATCAGAATAAGAAATGAAATATTGTGTTTGAGAACTCTCAAGTATCGATTTGGTAAGCGTACCTACAGAATCAACATAAAAATGGAAAGTATCTCTGTCTTTATGTGCTATGGCCTTTAAACTCAGCCTTACCGAAAGTGGTCGGTAGTTGTTATCGGCTGCCGTTACATTTAGTCCGTTAAATGTAATTGTGTTAGCTGTAATTGTACCGTTGGCAATCACCGCACCTGTACTGTCGTCAACCAAGCCTACCGATTGCAGAGTATTTAACCAACTTGCTACTGTATTTTTTGAGGCCCTGTTAAGCGTAATGCGGGTAACAATGGTTGGTAAATCATCATCATCCGTTAAAGTTGCTCCTCCATCTTTCACGTGTAGCTTCCACACTTGCGTGCCGTTAGCAGCAGTAGTTATGTTATCATTAATAAGAGAAGATATGCCCGCAGCCTCTGTACCTGTAACTCCCTCGATAGTCGATTTGAACGACGGCGGATAACCCCACGTACTGTCAGTAGCCAAGGGAATAGTAGGTACTGTGCGGTAATTATAGGTTTCGGTTAATGAACCGTTATATCCGTATGGGAATAATGTGTAGTAATATCTTGTTCCTTGTATAAGGCTATTAACTGTGGTGGTTATTGTAGCTCCTGAAGTTACAACGCCCACAATAGTCCCGTCGCCCAACACCTGATTTAGAGTATAAGCAGTTTTATCCGCAGGGGTGCCTGTTGGGGCAATACCTTTGCGCTGGATAATTAAATATCCGTTTGCCCCTGCAACTTGTGTCCAATCAAGTTTAATACTGTTTTTTGAAATGGTGGTAGCTGTAAAAGAACCGGGGTAAGATGTGGGCTCGGCCGATGGGGTGATAAAACTTACCTCAGAAGTATAAAAAGAACCAGCCGAATTACGGGCAAACCCTTTAAAGTAGATACGAGTTCCGGCAGGCAAACCGGTTACCGACGAAGTAAAAGTTCCGGTAGAAGTACCTGAAGCAGTTACTTTAGTAACGCCTCCGCCACCCACCAAAGGATTGGTAGTGGTAGCCCACACAAAACCACGCTCTAAAATGGTAGTTCCGCCGTTTGAAGCCAAATTGGCTGAAAGGTCAGCGGTAGTTTCACCAACATTGGTTACAGCGGGGTCAATAATAGTAGGGCCGGCAGCGGCTACAGTACCATTAAACGTAAAATCATTTATACTATATGTTCCGGCAGCAGCGGTGCCTGCCCAACCGTAAAAACGAAACTCTATAGCACCCGATACGTTTTGGTATGCTGTGGCTGATAAACTAATAGTACCTCCGGTGGCCGTTGGAGAACCTATATTCGCTGTAAACCCATCAAGACTCGAACGTAGAGCGAATGAGTTTGGCCCGGTAGATGACCGCTGTCCGGTATATACCAAACTTACAAAGTTTATTTTGTAACCTGCTGCGGGCGTAAGGGTAAACGTAAAATAATCAGTAGCATCAAAAGCTGTATTCCAGTTGTTGGCATTGTACCGATTACTTCCTGCATTACCCCCTAAGCCCGAACCACGACCTATACCGGTTACAGTAATGTTAGCGTTTACTACTTGGCCTGTAACAAAAGGGTTGGTGGCACTTGGGTTAGCATCTGTAATGTCATTGTTAAAAATGCTTTGGCTCCAGCCTGTTATCCCTGTAGCAAAGAGCAGTGCAACTACTATGCACGCCCTAAGCACAACTTGGGAAAAAGAACTTATATTTTTATTTGTTTTCATTTCTTAAAAACTTTCAACCCGATTAATCGATAATTACTTTTTGCATTACCGTTTGGTTATTGTCTAAAGTGATTTGCAACAAATACACTCCTTTAGCAAAGCCTTGTACATCTACTGTTTTATGAGTAGTTGCAACGGCTTCAGTAAACATTATCTTACCTGTTATGTCGGCAAGACTGATATGTGCAATGGTTGTACCTTCAGTAGCTACAATATTTAGTACTGATGATGCAGGGTTGGGATAAATGCTCAGCGATGCGTTGTTATCAGCAGCCTGTGCTGATAGCAATTCGCTAAGGCTATATACTTTAACAGTTTTGGTAATTACAGTATCGCAGGTAACTGCTCCTACCCTTTTGGTTACTGTTAAGCGTACATTTTTCAATCCTTTTGTACTCCACTCAAGATCGTGTGGGCCTGTGCCCGTAGCACTTGATAAACTTGCACCTGAACCGAAATTCCAACCGTACAGGTTATCAAAATTACCGGTAGCACTTAGGGTAACTTGGGTTTTAATATTAGCCGAATCAGGGATTGAAACTGAGAACCCATCCATGTAGCGGATTACACCAACGTTATAGGTTACTTTGGTGCTTGTGCAGAAACCATCGTAGCTTTCTATATAATAGGTAGTATCTTTAAACAGTTTGCCAACAAACAAGGTACTGTCAGCTACAAAAGGTACAGTATCAGCAGCGTTTTTGTACCAACGTACAATGCTGTTTGAACCCGCTTCAATGGTTACATTATCCCCCCAACAGAAAGGATTTACTGTTTTTACTACAGGTGCAGCAGGTGCATTACGAAGCGTTACTGCAACGGGACGTTTTTCGCTACGGCAGTGGCCGTCAAAAGACTGCACATAGAATGTAGTGTTTACATTCAGGTTGGAAGTGGTGTATGTGTTTCCTGTATATGAAGGAGTAGTTGCAAACGGTGAATTAAACCACTCAGCAGTTGCAGGAGTAATCGCTTTTAGTACAGCTGCATTTCCACGACATACAGGTGAAACCGAATCAACCAACGGAGGCTGTGGCAATGCGCGCACATTTACGCTCACAGTTTCAAAATCGCTTTCGCAACCTGCATACACTGCTTTTGCAAAGTATTTTTTGTTACCTGTAATTGCGGGCAACACAAAATCAGTACCTGTATATACAGGAGCCGATGTTTTGGTTTCGTACCAGTTAATTACAGCACCTGCGGCAGTAGCCACAAGGGTATCAGTTAAACCGTAGCAAACGGTATCAGCAGGGGTAATTACAGGTTTTGCAGCAAAAGGTATTACTGCTATTTGCACTGAGTCGCGCACTGTGGTGCACAAACCGTCAAACAATTCATAATAGTATGTTTTATCGGCAGCAAGAACCGTTGTATTTAATGTATCACCTGTTGCTATGGTTGCAGTAGCGGCATATTGGTCGAACCATTTAATAGTACCGATGCCTGTTTTGTTTAATACAATTTGTGATGCTGTATTGAAGCACACAGGGCTGGCAGCACTTACCAAGCTAACCGAAGCAGGAGTCTGAACTATTATAGTAGTTTTAACCCTTGTGCTGGTGCAGCCTGCTTGTGTATTATCAACAAACAAGGTAGTATCGGCAATAAGGTTATTAAAGATAAGCGCACCGGTATTTAGCGGTGTTGTGCTTACTGCATCGGCATACCAAGTTGCAGTACCGCTAACCACAGGGGTAAGGTTAATGTTTCCACTGTAGCATACTACAAACTGGCTGTCAATAACCGGTGCAGCAGGTATAGGATTAACGGCAACACTAACTGTATTACGGTTGCTTACGCAACGGCCGTTAAATGCCTCGTACCAATAAGTAGTATCGTTATATAAGTTACCTGCATCAAAAACGGTATCTTCAACCATCGGTGCAGTTTCTGTTGCGCTGTTAAACCAGCGGATAACATCGGGGCCGTTAGTAACCCAAGTAACATTGCTGCCTTCGCATACTGTTTGATTACCTATTGCAGGTGCACCAACAGTAGTATCGCTTACAAGCACTTCAAAAGGCACTTTGGCTGATACACAACCGTTGCTAACAGTGCTTATATAATAAATGGTATCGCTTGTTAATACAGGCGTAGTATAGCTGCGGCCTGTGTGGAAAGGAGTAACTGCATTAAGACTATCGTACCAGCTAATAACAGCACCTGACACAGAGTCGGCAATCAACGTCCAAGATGTACCGTTACATACCGAATCAACAGGTAGATTAGCTATGTTAGGTGCTAATACGGGTATTACCCTTACAGGCACTTCAACACGGTAGCTGCGCAAAAGACTATCAGAAACCTGTACATAAAATGCAGTATTTGCAGTAATAGTATCGGTAAATAGCGTATCGCCAATATGCAGGGTATCTCCGCCATAAGGTTGGCTAAACCAATATAGGCTTCCTCCAGCGTTGGGGTTTTGGGCTATAAGCGTGCGGGTGTTTCCGGCACAAAGGGTATCATTACCGCCCGCAAATACGGGAGCAATAAACATTGGTGCACCAAACTCGTCAGCACCTATATCAGGTTGTTTGCTATGGCGTGTATCACCTTCGTAATCGTTTACAAAAGTAGTAGCACGGCCAGCTGCGTTCAATTTCCAGTTAATGGTATCAAGGGTAAGCAATAGGTTGGCTACCAACGTATCCCTAAAGGCAGGAATGGTGTTAAAGAGTGTATTTTTCTCATGCCCTGTAAGCGTGTTCCATGCTTGGGGAGTATATGCTGTTGCATTGCTTGCATTGTAGAAAGCATTAGCCTCAACAGGGGTGTAAATCACGTTGAAATCACTTGAAAACAGTGCACTTGGAGCTGCATGAATACCGACAGCCCTAAAGGTGGCACCGCCGGTCATGTTATTTTTGTTTATAACGATGTTGTTAAACATCTCAACCCTTGCGGCAGTACTTCCGTGTACCAAACCGTATGAGTTGGTGCTGCGTGTTTGTCCGCCCAACACAATAGTATTATTATGTACTTTACCTGCTACGGTTGCCGTTGAGTAATAACGGATACCTTGCAACGACACGGGCATATTTGCAAATGCTTCGTTGGCAAATAAAATTTGGTTGTTATATACGTTCCAAGTACCTGCGTTAACGTGTATTCCCATCAAAGTACCGGCACTTGCTGAGGTAGTTTGGTGACTTACTTTGTATAGTTTGTTGTTACGGATATCGCCGTTACCACCGTTAGTACCAATACAAGTAATAAAGCCGGTAGCGGTTGAACTGTTGTTCAACAACGAGTACATTTCGTTGTTCTCAACAATGTTATTGCTAAAGTTATTAGCCAAATAAACACCCATAAATCCTGCATCCTGTGCACCTGTAATACGGCTGCTGAAACCTTGTATATCATGCAGTACGTTACGGGCTATATAAGCAGGGGCAGCAGCTTGGTAGTCTATCACCCTAAAGGCTTTTGTGGCACTTATAACACCCGAATGACGGATGTATGAAAATTCGTTATCGGTAATTTCGGCACTTGCAGTAACACTTGAAGGAAGGTAAAGAATAGACAACGCGTTGCCGTTGTTTAAGGCAAGTGCATCATTATAGTTAGATAAGTTACCGCCTATTTTATTACCTGAGAATATGAACTTACCTGCGTTAAGGCTTATCACCCTAACGATGAAAGAAGCTGTTTGTGATTGGGTATATAACCTGATTACGTTACCCTTAATAACTGTGGGGCTACTGTTACCAACGGTTATGTTCATTAATGAAAGTGCAGCTGTACCTCCGTATGACCACATGGCACCGCTTGCAAACTTTTGTGTACCGCCAATGTAGTTGTATGATATTTCATAACCGTGTGCAGTGGTATTAGCTACTACATCAATAGCGCGTACAGCACTGGTTAGGGCACGTGTATCATTTTGGAAGAAGTGGTTACCCGATATTTTCCAATTTGGCCCTGAGTTGGTTGAAACGGCAATGTGTGCTGCTGTAAAGTTTGAGAACTCGTTATTTACTATTTGTACATTATCGTTAGTTGCAGCGGCTGAAAGACCTACTGAAACTATACCGTATGTAGCAACCCTATCGGTACCGATAGTAAAGGAGTTGTTTTTGATTATGGCACCATCGTTACCCTGTCCACCTGTGAAGGTGTTGCTGATAAAGATACCGCCTTGTGTACCCGAAGCATTGGCAACTATATTAAGATTATTAAAGATGTTGTTATGAGCATCTTGCTGTAACATAAACACCGAAGCGTTTGCAGCGTTGGTTTCAGTTCTAAAAGTCCATTCGCGGGTATTAGTAGGGTTACCCAAAATATCATACCCTGCACCGTCAAACTCAATGCTATCAGCACCGTACATGGCAATCATACCATACGATGCGTTCATCACTTTTGTTTTACTTCCTGTAACAATACCAAAAGCGTTAGAATCTAAGCGGATAAGTACTTTACCGCCTTTTTCCGTATAACGCATCTGGGTAAAGAAAACAGGGTATTCTTCGTTTACGTCGTCATAGGTTGAAGTAATAAGGAATTTGGGGTTACCTGCTATATAGCTCGAAGCCAGTTTCCTTGATACGGCAGTAAGGTTTTCAAAATCATATCCCCTACCTACTCGGTATATATTATTATATATGGTATCACCTAAGTATTCGGCAGGCGCAATAAACATTACCGTGTTGGCCGAATCAAAACTCAATTTTGAAGCCGCAAGCGCAACGCTGATGGGGCTAAGCCTTGTTCCTACTGAATCAAAAGCAGGTGCATTATTTATTGAGTTTGATTTTCCTGCTGCTGTACGCACAAACCCATCAGCTAATTTATAGTTTACATTTAAACCAAAAGAACCAATGCTTTTTACGTTGCTATCAGCAGTAAGCACCCAATGCCCGAAAGCAGTATCAACTGTAGTAATTCCTTTACCTAAAGTAAAGTTTAAAGGTTGGTTACGGAAGCTTGCAGTTACTTCGCCATTGGCAGTATCAGTTACTACTGTGTTTAATGATAATGGACTGTATGAGGCATTTCCCACAGGGAAGCTATAAACCCCGGCTGTAAGTTTCTTTTCAAGTCTTCTTGTCAAAGCACCCCTAACATAAGCAGTGGCGCTTCCACCCACAACTGCCGCAGCAGCAGGGTTAGCAACACGAATTTTATAAGCTGTATCAACAGCAAACACCCCTTTGGTTAGAGTAAGTATTTGTGCAACATTAACTGACCCGTTGGTAATGGCTATGGCAGAATCAGAGTTAATTGTAAGGTTGGTGATGTTCCTGTCTGAAGGAATTTCAAAACCTGCATTATAAGTTCTACCTAAGTTAATGTATGAAATATTGTACGCCGCATTACCTCTCCATAATTCGGGGAAGGTATCCAGCGTTGCACCCATAAAACGGCTTGAACCGCTTATCCTGCTCACTTCAATATTTATTGTATTTATGCTATCGCCTAATTGAAGGTTTTTAGCATTTTTAATAGTACCTGTTGTTAGGTTTAGGAGAAGTGTACGTATCATTTTGGGAGCAGGGATGGTGAAAGTAGAAGAAGTATCTGCCTGCAACATATCCATCCTTGCAAGGTTTGCATATCCGCTTCCGGTTAGTGTTTGGTTATTACCTGCCACTACTATTGTACCTGAGGTGTTACCCGAATAAATGTATCCGTTGTTTACAATTGAATCGTATAGATAAATGTATGCACTAAGGTTAAGGGTATCATTTGCAGTATGGATAAAATCGCCCATAACGTTAGCAAATGCAGTCAATCGCATCTTCACTGTTTTGGTTGAAGTTGCAGAGCTGTCGGTTATTAGATTAGGGAACACACCGCGCACTAAAAATTCAGGGTTTGCAGCAGTTACAGTAGTAGTAGAATCGGTTAGTTTTACCCATGTACCTGTGTATTCAGAAGCACCTACACCCTGCACATAATAGTCTAACCTACTTGTTACTATACCGGGGTTTACCAAAATAATTTCGCCGCCCAACATTTTAATAACAGCGGTGGTTAAACCCATAGTAGGATCGTTGGTATTGTTACCAACTGTCGCTAAACGCAACTTTCCGCCCGTTTGGGTAAACGATGTAGCACTGGGGCTGGATAACCTTCCTGAAAGGTTCATTGTGCCGCCTTCTATAATCAAATCGAAAGAACCGCTAAAATAGTTGTTGTTAGTAGTTCCGAAGGATAAAGAACCCTTTTGTACTTTAAAGGTTCCGCTAAAGGCAATGTTGGTGTTTTGCGCAACTACTGTAAGACTGTCGTTTGCAAAAACAACCCCTGCGTTATCACCAACTACGGGGTTTAATGTTGTGAAAAGACGGTTTTCAAGTTTATAGTTTCCGCCTATTACAAGCGTTCCTACCCAATTGTTGGTTTCTACAAAACCGGCACCTGAAAGAGCATCGGTTATATGGCCGCGCACAGTGGCTGCGGTTGGAGAAAAATATACGGAATCAGCAATGCTTGTTCTTTCAACTGAAAGAGAGTTAATATTTGTTATTGCGGTAGCATTGGTAACAAATGAAGAAACTTTGCGACCAAAAAATGTAAGTATGGCAGCTTCTTCTTTAGTACCGTTCTTTTTATAAAGGTCGATAACACCATTATTATAAACATCTCCGCGAACGGCCAACACCATTGATGTGTTGGTATTGGTTGGCAATGTATGAACTGAAATTCGTCCATCCTCTTTTACCCAAATATTGCCATGCACATTTAGTTTGCGGGCAGCACTTGTGTTTTCATACACTAATGCGCCGCTATCAATCATTAAATGGTATGCGTTTGCTGCCGCATCATCCAATATTACTTCGTAACCGTTGCTCACAACAACGCTATCGTAGCGGCTGGGAACTGAATTTGTTGACCATGTAGCGGGATTTGACCATGCACCGCTTGCCACTGCTTCAATCAATTGTGCGGGAGGTATTGATACCGTACAAATGTTACTATATGCTGAATATTGTCCCTGATTGAAAGTCCTTACCCTAAATACGTGTTCTTCACCGGGGTAAAAACCTTCAGCCAAGTAAAAGTTTATGTTTTGGGTAGTACTATCAAAATAATTAAAGTTACCGTTTTTGTCTTTCTTCTCAATTTCAAACCTCACCTCGTCGTTGCTATTATCGTCCCAATACAAAACGGCTTGGTCGTATGTAACATTGATTGCCATCATGTTTGATGGCCCATAAGCCACAGCAGGTGTAAATACAAAACGACGAGCATTGCTGTCGTTATCATAAGTAAGCGGGGCAATAATACCCGAGTCGGCTTTATTATATAAGTTATCTAATGAAGTTGTATAAGCAGTAAGCGTGCGGGCAGTATCAAAACTGTCTAAATCATTTACTACCAAAAAGTTGTTATCGGTTAATGCACTGTTGCGCGAAATTCCTATCGTTGCAGTTACGGCTGTTGTAGTATTGGTTGACGGAATAACCATCTTGCCATATACATATTCAACCACACCGCCGTTTTCGTATATACGCACTTGGTAGTTGCTTTCGCTACCGGCTACAGGAGTTGCAGCCGAAGGCAAGTAAGAAACCCACTCAACCACAAACGCACGGTTAGGAGCAGTGCCCGTAACTGTATATTTAAGCGAAGCGGCTGTTTGAATGTCCCAAAAAGGGGCAATCACACCTTGAAAACGATAAACGTTATTGCCCAACTTAAAAGAGTTTGCGTTGGCAGTGGGAAACAAAAACTGCTCGGCAGTATTATCATTATTTCCTAATACCAAATACCCTGATGTTCCTATTAAGAAGTGCTTATATACTTTACCCAAAAACACCACATTAAAAGGCAGGTTATACACCTGTGTGTTTTGGTTGGTGGTATTGGCAGTAATTAAAGAGGTTACAGTAGAAAAATCAATGGCATTGCCATTGGCATCTTTCCGTAAATCTCCCTTTTTGTCGGTTGCAAAATCATACGCTCTTGAATCCTGCGCGGTTGCAGCCACCGTTACAAGCACGGTCATTGCCAGCAGGCAGAGCAATTTGTTTATCGTTTTCATTTATTCCGTTTATTCTTCCTTAAATAATTCCTGTTGCTTATCGTACCAGTGTTACTGTTCCTTCCAGTTTAAACTGTTTCAGGTTTTCAGCAACCAGCAGGTAGAAGTATGTACCCGCAGGTGCAGGGTTTCCGTTAAAATCACCGTTCCAACGGTCTTCGGGTCTGCTTCCTTCAAACATCATTTTGCCCCAGCGGTCAAAAATCTTAAAGCTGTATTGGGTAAAGGTTCCTTTGGTTATCGGACCGAAATTGTCGTTAACACCGTCACCTTCAGGTGAGAATACGTTAGGGATGGTTATCCCCTCATACACAGTTACCATTTTTTCAACTGTATCTACACAGCCTTTATCGTTCACCACAGTAAGGGTAACTTTAAACTGACCGGGAGTTTCAAACGTGTGTTTTAGAGGATTATCTACAGATTCTTTGCTTTCAACAATCCATTTAAACGAGCTGATGTTTAGTGTTTTATTGGTAGCGATAATATCCAAGGGCACAAAACCTTGCTGGGGAGTGAAATCAAAATCAGCATCGGGGTTATTGTTCACCAATACTTGCACAGTATCAGCATAGTTAGCGCAATCAGTTACCTTAAACCAATACGATGAGTTGGTAGAAGGTTGTACGGTAATAGCGGGAGTAGTTTCGTTAGTACTCCATATACCGGGTAACGAGCCGCTTACATTAAGGGTCACTTTTTCGCCCCTGCATATATTAATAACCGGACCGGGGAAAATAGTATCACCGGGGTTGGTAATCACATCCACCAATTGGTCAATCTCGTTGTAGCAGCCGTTAGCATCTGTATAGCTGTATTTAACTGTGTGCGAGCCTGCACCCAATGTTTTAGGGCTAAATGAGTTGGCGTTAGAACCGTTAACAGTAAACTGTCCGCCCATTGGAGTACCTGAAAGCTGAATCAAATCATCAGAACTGCAATACTGGGTGTTAAGACCATTAATAGCCACCGGAGGAGGTGTGCCAACAAATACAGAGTCTTTTACCTTGTTTACGCAACCGTACACAAAATCAACAAAAGTGTATTCAATTACATGGTGTTTTCCTGCGGTATATATTGACGGATCGAAAGTATTGCCCGATACAGGTAAACCATTAATGGTTATTGCACCGCCTGTGGGGTTGGTGGTAATAGAAATGGGATTGCTGTTGAAGCACAGGTTTTTAGTAAGCCCTACAATTTGTGGGTTTGGTAAACCTACCACCACAAAATCTTGAGTATCTTTTGTGCTGCAATTGTTGGTATTAGTATAGGTATATATTACCCTATGGTTTCCTAAACCTGCTATTGCAGGGATAAACTGCGTAGCTGCGGTATTATCCAATGTAAAGTTACCGCCTGTAGGTGAAGCAGCTAAGGTTACTTGTGCAGCATCAATACAATAGCTTGCATTTAAGCCGGTGATATTGGCCGAAGGCTTATCAATAGTAAAGCTGCCAACGGCAGAATCTATACAGCTATACACAGGGTCTTGGTAGGTATATACCAACCTGTGTGCACCCGTTGCAATTGTTTTTGGGTTGATATTAAATACTGGGTTACCGTCAAGAGTAAATATACCGCCCGCAGGGTTTGCTGTTAGGTTTACCGTTGCTGCATCGTAGCAATACACGGCATTTAAACCTGTAATGTTGGGATTATTTTTAATTACATCAACTGTAGCAGTATCAGCATTTGCACAAGCACCGTCACTATAATAATATACAACCGTATCTATACCTGCCCGAGCAGCTAATGCAGCGGGGTTGTATTTGGTATCAACTACACCGTTTACATAAAAAATACCTCCTGTCGGTGTTCCTGTTAAAGCAATTTCAGGTTCACCCGCACAATAAAAACTATTCATACCGCCAAGCGTAACTACAAGTGTGTTGTTTACATCACTGTTTTTGCTATCGCTTGCAGGACAACCGATTGAGTCTGTATAAGCATAAACAACGGTGTGTGTACCTAATCCTAACGTGGCGGGATTAAAAATTGAATCTTGTGTACCGTTTATAGTAAATATACCGCCTGCGGGTGTTCCTTTTAACTTGAAAGCCGGAGCCGCAGGACAATACTGTCCTCCCAAATTGTCAATTGTGGCGGTAGGCATATATATGGTAAAATCAACCGTATCTGTAGCAGTACAACCGCCTAAAGCTGTATCAGTATATCTATATACTACATAGTGCCTGCCTAATGAGAAAGTTGAAGGGTCAATAGTGTTTTGTTGAGTACCGTCAACATAAAAAGTACCACCAACAGGTGTACCTGTAAGGTTTACAATTGAACCTGATTGGCAGATTTTATTTGAAAGACCAGTTATGATTGTAGGTGGCGCAGGTAAAATGGTTATTTGCTTAAAAACAGTATCTACTTTACCGCAAAGTCCATCAACCATAAAGGCTACTTTATAGGTGCCCGCATTTCTAAAAGCATGCGCGGCTACCATAGTTCTTAATATCGGAGAACCGTCGCCAAAATCCCAACGCGGGTTTTTGTAGCAGCTTGATAATGATGTATTGAAAAACGCAGGTGCATTTTGACAAATGGTATCGGGGGCAGTAACGCTTAACGGACTTAGTGCGGGTGCTTCACCTATTACTAATGAATCAAGGGCAAAACCTTCGGCAGTACATTGCGAGCCTGTTGAAGTAAATGCCCAGCGGAACATTACGCTGGGCTGGCCTGCCAACATATTAAGGCAACGCTTTGCTTCGGCCCAACCGCCGCAATATCCTCTGCCGCCGCAGCCGCTTCCCCAGCTTCCGCAAGGGTATGAACGAGCGTTACCGCTCCAGCCGCCAAGGTTAAACCAGTTTTTTGTTTCGCAGTTATCAGCATCAGCATTTGAACCTAAGTTTGCCCATGAGCCTCCGCCGTTAGTAGAGTATTGCATGGTAACAACTTCCCAGCTATACTCCACCTCAACTACAAATTGAAAGGCTATATACGGGGTTTTAAGGTTTGTGAAGTCGTAGCAAGGTGATGTTAAATAAGACACATCACTATTGGCATAGTAACCGGTAAGGCCACCGTTTGTCCAACTATTTACACCATGTGCCGATTGGCCGGTGTTGGGCTTATTCCTTGCACCCCAAGTCCAAGTTGAGTTGGTACCTCCGGCAGTAAACCCGCCATTGTTACTTTCAAAGCTCTCAAAGTAAGGAAAGCCTGAAATTTTAGGGACATACGTAAATACTACCGTATCGTTTATCCTTGTTGGATCACCTATAAGACTGGTGTATGCTTTTAATGTATTTACACCACCATTAAGCGTATTTAGCTTTGTGGCAAATGTATAATTAACAGAACCTCCAGTGCCAATGGCGGCACCAGTATATGTTTCAGTTACTACCGAACCTCCGTTAAGGCTATACGATATATCAAAGTTGGTAATTGCAGCACCTGTTACATTGGCTACGCGTACAACAACGCTATCGGTGCGGGGGGCATTAGTACAGTTAAGGGCTGTTGTGGGATACAATACGTTAGTCACAGCCAAGTTATTCTGACCTTTTGCCAGAGTAGCTAAAAACAGTATCAGAACAACAAACAACGATTTGTAAAAACCTTTATACATGATTTCAAAAAATTTTGCCCGACAAAAGTAGAGAGGGTGTGTAGCGTAAAAGTTATGCAATGGTTACGGTGTAAGAACGCTACCCATTTTTTAGAAATGGGTTGGCACCTAAAACCTGATACAGGCGTTATTTTGTAGCATAAAATCTGATTATCAATATTTTAAAACTAAAACACATTTTGTTTTAACGACTTAAAGAGTGCTGATTGGTGGATTATTTTTAGACTTTAACACCCACATTAAATACAATAAAGGTTTTCTTAATATTGACCGTGAAAGAAACGACCAAAATGAAAAAAGCCCTGTAGGCATTTAAGCTACAGGGCTATATTCTCTTAAATACTTGTATTTATGGACATAGTGTCCGCTATTTCTTAAAACCTTATCAGCTTATATAGCTGTTGGTTGTTGATGCTTTTAATACGTTCCAACTCTGCATTATACCCTGAGAAGTCTTTATTAGCAAGGTGTTGCTTAGTAATTTTGATTACTTCTTTAATGGGTTTCACATAAGCATCTTCAAAGTTAAAACGTGATATAACCCGTGTAAGCAAACCCAGTTCAGAGTTTATCAATGCATAATCACCCGTTTGGGTATAGTTGTATATATTAAGGATTACGTTTTCAACCGCTATCCAGCAAGTATTGTTATTAAGACTGTTGAAATACTTACGCGATTTAAGCAGCATGGCTGAGCTTTTATTGTAATCGCTGATATAAAACTCTTTTACCGCCATCAGGTAGTAAAAGTAGTTTTTCATAGTGTTGCTAAAGTACTCCAGTTTTTCCTGCGATAGTAACTGTGTGATTTGCGACGACAATGCTGAGCGGTTCCAAATATCAACCTTACTAAGCACCGACATAAAAATGAAATAGAATATGGTACACTCAAACATCTTAAACCCGGTAACGGTATTTATCTGCTCCATAATGTACTTCTGCGTATGCTCAAATTGCTCTTGCGCTCCTGTTAAATAATAGTACTTACTAAACAAGCACTGGATGGCAATGTTGCAATTGGGGTAGCGGTTCAGCAAAAAGGAGTTGTGGTATAACTTGTGCAACAACACTAACTCTTTTAATATCTCTTTGCTATCGGCGGTTTCTTTACTTACAGGATAGGTAAGACGGAGGGTAAGTTTTGCACTCAGGTATAAAAACGACGACGATTTACAATGTAAGAATTCATCAACTTGTTTTACCTGCTCAAGGGCATCTTTGGCCTCGTTATAAAAGTAAGAGTTGTTAAAATAAAACAGGTCTTGAGTATCGAGCAACTTAGTATAAAAAAGCTCCTCCAGCTTCATCATTGTTTTCTGCTTGAAGTCAGCATCTGTCATCAGGCTTTTATACTGCTGCATTTTTTTCTTATCATGCCTGTACAGCATCATAAAACAGAAGTATATCTCCTTCAACTCGGCAAACAACTCCAACTCAAAACACTTCTTCTCTATCCGTTGCAGCTCACGCACCAGCGTGGTGGCATCGTGAGAATATACCAACCCGCGTAGGTTCTGCACCTTTTCTTTAGTAATAATAACCTCGTTCTTCTCAATCTCAATCTTCACGCTAATCACATCTTCGTACAAGCGGTTTTTAAGCGTGTAAAAACCGGCAGGCTTATCAGCATAGCCCAGCTTCTCAATTATCTCTTTTAAATCCGTTTCATCACTCTCATATACGTAACCCAACAAACGCGATTTTTGAGCTTGTTTGCCGATACGCTTTTTCAGCAAAATCATCTCTTTTGCGGTCATGTTCTTAACCGCATTAAATAGGTAATCCATCTTAGTTTTTCAGTGCAACCCGCAATCATACTTATTAAAGATAATGAGCATGTTATATCTGAGAAACGTAACAAAATGATAACTGCCTCTTAATGTAAAGAAGGGTAGTTTTAGGATAAAAACAAAAAAGTATTATAACAACTGATTAACAGTAAAATAATAAAAATTACCAACTCACCCCGCCCAGTTTTCTCTGTCCAAACTGCGGAATTGGATTGCTTCGGCAAGATGTTCAGGACGTATTTCCTCACTGGCAGCAAGGTCGGCAATGGTTCGACTTACTTTTAAAATCCTATCATACGCACGAGCGGAAAGCTGCAACCGTTCCATAGCGGTTTTCAGCAGTTTTTGCCCTACGGGACTTATTTGACAAATCTCCTGCACTTTGCTGCTTCCCATCATAGCATTACTATACACGGCTGGGTTTCCTTTAAAACGTTCGGTTTGCATTTCGCGGGCTTTAAGCACCCGTTCCCTAACCACCACACTGTTTTCAGATTTTCGTTGCTCCGATAACTGGTCAAAACTCACAGGAGTAACTTCAATATGTATGTCAATCCTGTCCAATAATGGGCCGCTTACCTTGCTCAGGTATTTTTGCACTACTCCGGGCGCACATACACAATCCTTATCGGGATGGTTATAATAGCCGCACGGACAAGGATTCATAGCAGCGACTAACATAAAACTGGCCGGATAATCTACCGAGAACTTTGCCCGGCTGATAGTTACCCTACGCTCCTCCAAAGGTTGGCGCATCACCTCAAGCACGGTGCGTTTAAACTCGGGTAATTCATCTAAAAACAATACACCATTGTGTGCTAACGAAATTTCGCCCGGTTGGGGCACTGCCCCTCCTCCTACCAATGCTACATCGCTAATGGTATGGTGCGGCGAACGGAACGGCCGAACGGGGGTTAATCCTACATTTTGCGCCAGTTTACCTGCTACCGAATGTATTTTGGTAGTTTCAAGGGCTTCGTGCAGTGTAAGCGGGGGTAAAATACTTGGCAACCGTTTGGCAAGCATGGTTTTACCACTACCCGGAGGGCCTATCATTATTACATTGTGCCCCCCTGCTGCGGCTATTTCAAGGGCACGTTTAATGTTTTCCTGCCCTTTTACATCAGCAAAATCAAACTCAACATTGGCTTGCTGCTCGGCAAATTCACGACGGGTATCTACCTCAAACCGCTCAATGGCATCTTCATCGCCGTTAAAAAAGCTCACAACTTCACCCAAATGATTGGCTCCGTACACCTTAAAATCAGCTACAATAGCTGCTTCGCGGGCATTTTGTACAGGCAGGATAAAACCTTCAAACCCTTCTTTGCGGGCTTGTATGGCAATGGGCAATGCTCCTTTAATGGGTTTCAAGCTCCCGTCTAGCGACAGTTCACCCATTATCAGGTATTTGCCCAGTTTTTCAATTTCAGATACTTGGTCGGATACGGCCAGCATAGCTGCCGCAATGGTTACATCGTATGCAGAGCCTTCTTTCCGTATATCGGCAGGAGCCATGTTTATTACCACTTTTTTACGCGGCAGTTTTAACCCTGCATTTTTAAATGCCGTTTCAATACGCCACTGGCTTTCTTTTACGGCATTATCAGGCAAGCCGATTAAAAAATAGCCTGCACCCTCCCCTGCATTCACCTCAACAGTAATTGTTTGCGCATTTACTCCATATACGGCACTGCCGTATGTTTTCACCAACATTGCTTCGTTCTCCCTAATTTTTTGTAAAAATATTTTATTGATACCACTACCGCAACATTTAGTAAAAGCCCCTTAATCAAGTAATTTTGCTGCCATATCAAATATTTCATAAATATGCCTGACGGGTATATCCTCATCGGGGTTGATTACTAATACTTTCATACGGTTTCTGTTTCCCTTCTCCAGCATTGGGTGATTTATTTTATCTCCATCAACCATTAATACATACGGTTGTTGTGTTTTTTTATCCGTCCATAAATAGCACAAGCGTTTTCCTTTGTACGAAAACAAAGGCATTCCGTAATTAAGACTTTCTTCAATGGTTTTATGATAGTTTAGTATAATATCCCGCAAGGCCAATAAACAACTTTGTTGTGGTTCGTGCTTCTGAAAATAAAAGTTAGCAAGGGCTTCGTTCATTTTATGCAATACTTGAAATTATTGACCTATACAAGCTGGTATGGTTTGTGTAATCTTTTATTTTACGGTAAAAGTACTTAATTTGCCCCGAAAGCAGTATTGCACACACTGCTTTCACTAAAGGAGTATTGAATTATATTAAACCTCACGCGATGAAAAAAACCATACTGTTACTTTTAATTATTGCCGTAGGGCTACCGGCAGCTATTGCACAAAAATTCAGTTTTGATATTGATGCCAAAGCTACTGATTATACAAGCATAGGCAAACGTAAGCTGGCTGTTGAACTGCTTGAGGAAGACGGCAGGGCGATTTCAAAATTCACGAGGCACAAGAGTGATTACCCAAAAGGCGTTGAGAACTATCAAAAGTATGTGAAATCATACAATGAGAACATGAAAAACCTGATGCCTAAGTTTTGGACGCTAAACACTACCATTGAGTTTAAAACCCCAAAAGAGGTAAAAAAACTGATTGAAGCCCGTGATAAGGATTATGTGATTTTGCAGGCGAAAGAAGTGGGTGGTGGCGAAGATTATATTTCACGCTTTGACGGTACTGCTATCTCGTTGATTTTGTTCAGAGCTGAAAAAAGCGGAACGATTGATTACAGGACTATGCTTCCTTATTCATCTTCTCGTAACGACCAATGCAATACCACTGCTGATTTTACTTTTACCATTCAATCTGCAATAGCGAATATTGAATATATGATGGAAAAGAAAACTACTTCTACTTTTCCTGATTTTATGGAGACTAAGGCCATTGCTAATTGCAAGGATTTGAAAGACAAAACATTACTGCTTGAGCCGGATGTTTTATCGCCAAAGGCTGATAAAAAAACTATTAAAGAGTATTACAACAAGAAGTTTGAGGTTTTGAAAAAAGACCTGAGCCTTGTGGCCAATGCTGTTGAAACCCAAGACCCTGCCATGTGCTATGTTGTTTTGATACCTTACAGCACCTACCAAAACCCGTTTGCCAGCGAAAACAGAACTTATATACTTTGCTATAAGCTGATTGTGAATGCTGCTGACGGTAAGATAATGAACTACATGGAAGGCAAGGCTAAAAACGGCGACGATATATCGCTGTTGCAGGAAAAAGATTTTAAGCAATTAAACAGCTGCGATAAATAATACTTTAGCTGTTTTTACCATATAAAGCCCTTTGTTTAGTAAAACAAAGGGCTTTTTTGTGCGCACTATAAAACAAAAAAGCCCCTGTGTACAGGGGCTTTGGGTTATTTCTGTAAGATTTACGCTTATAAGTGTATGCACTCGCCGTAGGCTTGTGCGGTAGCCTCCATAATGGCTTCGCTCATTGTGGGGTGAGGGTGAACTGATTTAATGATTTCGTGACCGGTAGTTTCTAACTTGCGTGCAGCAACTACCTCAGCTATCATTTCGGTTACGTTGGCACCAATAAAGTGTGCTCCTAACCACTCGCCGTATTTGGCATCAAAAATCACCTTCACAAAGCCTTCTTTAGCTCCGGCAGCACTTGCCTTACCTGATGCTGAGAAGGGGAATTTACCTACTTTAACTTCGTATCCTGCCTCTTTCGCTGCTTTTTCGGTATAACCTACTGATGCTACTTCGGGCCAGCAATAAGTACAACCGGGTATGTTGTTATAATCCAAAGGCTCAACGTGTACTCCTGCTATTTTCTCTACGCAGATAATACCTTCAGCACTGGCTACGTGCGCCAAAGCAGGGCCTTTTACAATATCGCCGATAGCATACACGCCATCGATATTGGTTTTATAAAAATCATCAACCAATACTTTGCCTTTATCGGTTTTCACTCCTACGGTTTCAAGGCCAATGTTTTCAAGGTTGGTTTGTATGCCAACTGCACTTAACACTACATCACACTCCAATTGCACATTACCTGTTTTGGTTTTTACAGTAACCTTGCAACCTGCGCCCGCAGTATCAACAGCTTCAACGCTGCTTTCGGTCATTAACTCAATACCTTTTTTCTTATACTCTTTGGCAAGTGCCTTTGATACCTCTTCATCTTCAATTGGCAAAATGTTTGGCATAAACTCAACTATGGTAACTTTGGTACCCATAGCATTGTAGAAATATGCAAACTCACAACCAATAGCTCCGCTGCCTATTACTACCATGCTTTTGGGTAATTGAGGCAGTACCATTGCATCGTGGTAGCCAACAATCTTTTTACCGTCAATTTTAACGTTGGGTAACTCGCGGCTGCGAGCACCTGTAGCAAGTATAATGTGTTTTGCGGTGTGAAGTTCTTTTTTGCCATCAGCAGCAGTTACTTCAACACTACCTTTTGAAGCTAATTTACCAAAACCGGCTAACACAGTGATTTTGTTTTTCTTCATCAAGAATGAAATCCCTTTGCTCATGCCGTTTGCAACATCGCGAGAGCGTTGGATAATATTACCAAATTCAGGTTTTGAGTCTGAAACGGTAATACCATAATCAGCGGCGTGTTTAATGTATTCAAACACTTGTGCTGATTTTAACAGGGCTTTGGTAGGGATACAACCCCAGTTTAAGCATACGCCGCCAATTTCAGATTTCTCAACAATGGCAACGTTCATTCCCAACTGTGCTGCACGAATGGCTGCTACGTACCCTCCGGGGCCGCTTCCTATTACTATTACGTCAAAATTCATATTCAAAAGTTGTTTAAAAGCGGTGCAAAATAACGCATTTTAATTGATATGGCATTGATGTATATCAATGCCCTGTGTTACTTATAAAAACAGCCCAAACAAGAAACGGTTTCTTATTTGGGCTGCAAAATATTCTGTAAAAATATAATTAACCGATACGCACGGCATCAGGCACAAATCGCTTGTAATCGCCGCCGTATAATATCACATCGCGCACCATCTTTGAGCTAATGGCAGTATTTTCAGGCATCGAAAGCAAGAAAACCGTCTCAAGCTCAGGCCAAAGCCCTTTGTTTATTTGGGCAATCTGGTATTCGTAATCATAATCCGTTACCGAGCGCAAACCACGCAATATGTATTTGGCTTCTTTAAACTTACAAAAGTCAACCGTCAATCCATTATAATGGTCGGCAGTTACCTTTGGTTCATCTTTAAAAATCTCCTTAATCCACCCTATCCTTTGCTCCATATCAAACAGGTGCTTTTTGTTGGTATTACGGCCAATAGCAACAATAATTTCATCAAAAAGTGGCAAAGCACGGTTAATAATTTCTACGTGGCCTATGGTAATGGGGTCAAAAGTACCCGGAAATATCGCTCGTTTCATGATTAGAGTAACTTTAATGGGGGGTTCAAAGAAAACACTTTTTAGGTATAAATAACACTAATGCCGTTGATTGGCATAAAAGCTAAACGACGATTGCCCGTATTTTCTGGTTTCAGTTAAACAAGTATGCGGAAGGCGTACATTGCTATTGTGTTCAATTATCAGCAACCCGTCTTGGTTTAGTAATTGCCGCTCAAATACCAATTGTGGGATGGTATTTATGTTTTGCATGGCATAAGGCGGGTCGGCAAATATCACATCGTATTTAGCGGCTGCGGTTTGCAAGTATTTATATGCATCGCCTTTTAGTGGTAATAAATTATCAAGTGCGAGTTCTTTTTTTATCTGTTTTAAGAATGTGAGGGTAACAGAACTGCTATCAACAGCCACAACTTCTTGCGCACCGCGCGAAGAAAACTCAAGACTTAGATTACCTGCCCCTGCAAACAAATCAAGCACCTTTAGTCCTTCAAAATCAAGGCGGTTATTAAGTATGTTAAAAAGGGCTTCTTTGGCAATATCGGTGGTGGGCCTTGCCTGTATGTTTTTTGGTGGCCTGATAATGTAGCCAGCGTGTTGTCCGCCTATAATCCTCAATGGCAAAAATCAATCAAAAAATCAAACTCAAAATCTTCAGGCACTTCTACGCTTTTACCACCTGCAGGCAAAACCTCAACCCTGCCTGTATATGTTGTAAGCACCTCTGATAATTGCGGGTGTACATTGCCATGCAACAATAAAGGCAAACTTTGATGGTTGATACCAAAGGTTTGGTAGTAATTAAGTATAAAATACGCTACCTCATCAACTCCTGTATTTGGAAAGCTATTAAAAAATACCGGATGCGTATTATTAAAATGTACTAAGTAGATACGGTCTTTTTCTACAAAAACATTTAATCTGTTTTGGTAATGACGTGCCGATTTACGCAAGTAATGCGCCGCCCTTGGCTCAATTGCAGCTTCGTAGTATTTTGAGCGTGCGGGATAAAACAAATACTCTTTTACCCCAAACACTAACTTGGTACTTTCATCAAGCAGCGCAACTGCTTTGGTTACCTCATCTTTATCAAGCGCATACATGTGACGCAAGTATGAATCGGTATAAAGCTCATCGTACATTGTTGCGGGCACTAAGCTGCACTTGTGACCCTGCAACACTACCGTAGTAGTTTTGTATTTAAGTTTTAAGCTCTCTTGCGAACGTACAAAATCAAAAAATACAGTTTCATTATCTTTTAGCGGCACATAAAAACCAAAGTGCCCCAATAGCTTCAATGCACCTTCGGCGTTATGTACTGCAAAAGCACAGGCATTATCATTTAACGCCACCACCAAATGGTTTTGGGCTGATAACTGGCTGTCGTAGTCCTCTGATGTATGAAGTACCTGCATAGGCTATTTATATGGCAATATATACTAAAAAAGCCCTTTTCAGGGCTTTATATTGTAACCGCCTTTGTAGAGACGTTGTTAGTTTTCTTGTTTTTCCCAGTTACCTGTGTATATCGCATCATTTAGCGAACCTACCTTAAGGGCACGTTTTTTATTCACAGGTTTAGGGTCTATTACTTCAAATACTTGAAGCGTAACACCGTTACGGTTTACATTACCTGATGCTACTTTAAATTCAACTTTGTTTGAACAAGGTACAAAACGCAGCGAATCGAAGTTGGTGATTTTTTCTTTCAACTTATCGGCAATGGTTACATACATTGTGTCAATTTCAACGGTTTGGTTTGCCTCAGTAAGCTCGCCTATTTGTTTCAACTCAACGATTTTACCATTTTTAAGGCCGTATTCAAGACTGTCAAAGCTGGGAGCAAAAACCCCATAAGCATCTTTGTAAGCAAACTGCGCTTCTTTAATCTCAGTCAAACGTTTGATAATTTTGCCCTCAACATACGCTATCTGATTTTGCATACGCAGTGTTGATGCAACAGAGTCATAACACAAATAACCCACTATAACACAAAGAATAGCTAATACGGCTTTAACTATGTTGTTAGTCATACTTTCTTGATTTGGTGCAATAATACTACTTTTACTTGTATGGCGTGTAAAATGCATCTTAAAACTACACTTATACGCACACTTTTTTTACTGAACGATTATTTTGTTTTACAGGTTTGAATTTGCCTGTAATAAAAAACCCGCATAGCATAAGCCATGCGGGTTATATATACAAAGTATCTGATCTGTTGTGATTACTTTTTACCTACAAGATTGATATTGATACCAATAATGTTGCTAAGGAAGTTCTCTTTCAAGAAAGCACGGGCTTTAGTGTCTTTCTCGTTACCCCACATTACGTTCCACTCCAAACGGTTGATTTCAGTTTTTGCAGTAGCTGTTACTGTACCTTCAGCAGTTGTTATTTTAGCTGGGAAAGTAATTTCGCGGCTGTTGTTTTTAATAGAAAGGTTACCGCTTACGCTGTGAGTATTGCCGTTTGCATCAGCAGCAGCAAGTTTTTCAACTTTAGTAATTTCAAAAGTAGCAGTTGGGAAACTATCAACGTTAAAGAAATCAGGGCTTGAAAGGTGACCTACCAATTTAGCGTTTTCAGCAGCATCAGTAATGTCGGTGTTTTTGATAGCTTTCATATC
The DNA here is from genome assembly GCA_035906255.1 of Bacteroidia bacterium. Classification (GTDB taxonomy): domain Bacteria; phylum Bacteroidota; class Bacteroidia; order UBA8524; family UBA8524; genus SB11. Next base: position 192,891 of record JAMIFM010000018.1, on the reverse strand, counting down.
AATGGTAAAGTTACCTGATTTAAGTTCGCCGCCTTCAAACGAAAGGATACCGGTTTGGATACCGATAGTACCGGTGTGTGAACCTGAAACAACTTTTGAACCGCTCCAGCCCAAAGTGCTGGCAGCAGCATCAACTGTATAAGTTGCAGCAGAATCAGAAGCTTGAGCTACTTGGCCTGCTTCGTTTGAAGTTTTAGTGTTTTGTTTGCAAGCCGCTAATGATGCAGCAGCAAATAGTACTACAAATACTTTTTTCATAATAGTTTCTTGTGTAATTATTTGTACAAAGCTAAAAATCAATGTTTAAACATCAAAACGTTTTGTATAATATTTGTATAAACAACTGTTTAAGAGACACTTAAATTTAGACTCATTCTTAATAAAGAAAAAGGGTACCCTATGGATACCCTTTTTGTTATGCCTTTGCAGAACAATCATTTACTACATTCGCACGGCAAAGTGCCATTAGTTGGCTCTATCTACCATAGAAGTATAAACAACGGATTATGCGAAACGGTTTCCAACCCAAACAAATCGTTTGTTAATATATTCGGGGTTGGTGAAACTTGCATTACCGGCAGGGTTCCCACCTGTAACGTGAAAATCAGAAAAAGCAGCGTGCTGGTTCACAAATATTGCGCCTGTGAAGTTGAATGATACGGGTGTAAACACGCTGTTCATTTCATCTTCAATTGTAGTTTGTGCAGCCGCATCGGTAGTGTAGGCTAAACAAGTAATAGCACCATGCGCCTCAGCCGATTCTTTTACTAATTGTAATGAGTGGGCTGTATTGTTGGTTTTAATTACAAACACTACGGGGCCAAAACACTCGGTTAAATACAAGTCTTTTTGCTCCACTCCCACTTCAATCAAACTTGGGCTTGCAGTACGGGCATTCTCAAATTCAGGATTAGCAACCTGCACACTTGCAAGTACCATACGTCCGCCTGCACCCGCAGCAGCTTGTACACGTTGTATGGTAGCATCGGCTTGGATACCGCCCAACGTAAAGGCTCCCATCTTAGGGTGGTTTACAATGCCTTTAATGGCTTCGGCAAGCATATTCACCGCATCATCGTAAGCAACAACACCATCAGGAGTTTTAACTCCTTCTTTTGAAATGAAAATATTTTGGGGTGCGGTGCACATTTGTTTTGAATACAACGACACTGAAAATGCAATGTTTTGCATCACAGCATTAATATCAGCGGCTGAATCCAATATCACTGAGTTTACACCTGCTTTTTCGGTAAATACATCTTTACCACTCAGGTTTTCAACGTAATTACCAAAGCTTGAGCTTCCTGTAAAATCAACCAACTTAACCTCAGTGTTCTCAGCCAATTGTTTAGTAATAGGCTGTGAAACTGTATCTACGGCTAATTGAACAATGTTTGGGTCAAAGCCGTTTGCTTTCAATACTTTTTGTATTTCTGCCACAACAATAGCAATAGGTAAAATTGCTTTGGGGTGCGGTTTCACAATCACAGGGTTACCTGTAATTAAACTGGCATATAAGCCCGGAACAGTATTCCATGTGGGGAAAGTAGAACAGCCTATTACCAAGCTGATGCCTTTGGGCACAGCTTTCCAGTTTTTACGAATATTTATATCAAACTTACCCATGTTTTTAACCCACATTACTTCTTGCGGAAAACGGGTAAGTTCCATGTAGCCCATTGTAATGGCTTCAAGTGCCCTATCGTTTGCATGAGGCCCGCTGGCCTGAAACGACATTACAAAACCTTGCCCGGTAGTGTGCATGGTTGCATAGGCTATATCAAAAAAGCGCGGGATTATTTGTTCAAGCGTTTCAATTAAAACACCGGTACGTTCTTCAACATTGGTTTTGCCCCATTGCTTTTGAGCAGTTTTAGCATTGGCTATCAATTGTTCGGGAGAAAACGCTGGATAGGTAACACCCAAGCCTAATTGCAAAAACGGAGAAACCTCTTCACCAATATGGGCAACTTCGCCGGTTTGTAATAGCTCACCAAACCCATTATTCAACTGCTTCTGAAAATAACTCTTTCCGTTAGCATCGCCGTCTTCGGCATAGGCTTTTGGGTTTTCAGGATAAGGTGTATAGTAATTACGCTCGCTGATAGCTTTTATGGCTGCATCAAGCGTAGGCTTGTGCTTTTCAAACAATGATGCTGCTTGGTTCATATTCTTTCTAAAATTTGTGCAAAGATACAGCCTTTTATGTATATGAATATCCCCGGCACAATCCCCGCACCGGAGTCAATTTTTAACGAATATTCGATGAAACATCATTTTTTTAAATTTTTAGTACTTTTTTGCGAAAAATTTAAAGTATCTTGTTACCGTCGGTAATTACAATCCCTGTCATAATAGAATTTACTAACCAAAATGACGCATGAATTTATAAATACCGCGAGGTTGTTGAGAAATAAGTACCTCGTTTTTTTAGGTATAATAATAGTTATCATAATAACTAACATCCCGATTATTCGATACAATACACAAACAAATAACGAAGCTGCTACGATAATAAATGTATCGGGAAGGCAACGGATGCTTAGTCAACGTATTTCAAAACTCACATACAATATAACTACTCAAATAAGAGAAGACGGAAAATCACAACAAGATCATTTTGATTCGCTAAACAAGTTTTGCAATCAGTTTAACCGTGCCCATAATGCCCTGCTATATGGCAACGGTGATTTTGGAATAACAGTAAAACCCAGCCAAATTGTTAAACAACAAATTGAAGGCACAACAACTGAGCACACGGGAATAATTAATGCCGCAAAACAACTGATAGCCAACCCTGATACTGCAACTTCAAATGCAGTTATTGATACAATGCGCAAGTATGACATACAATACTTGCTTGAAATGGAATCCATTGTTTCTCAGTTAGAACGTGAGTATATAAAAAAACAGCGTAACACATACATTGGACTCCTATCCTTATCGGCAGTTTCACTTATAATAATCTTGCTGAGTTTTGTAGTTATTGTATTACCTACTATACGAAAACTGAATATAGCTAATGATTTGCTGACACAAACTACCGACAGGTTGTTTATGGCTACCGGTGCCGCCCAAATAGGTATATGGGAATACGATGTAAAAACCGACAAACTGATTTGGGACGATGAGATGTACCGCATTTACGGCATATCGCCTGCGGATTTAAGGGGGGTATTGAAAGCATGGTTTAAAACCATACACCCCGATGATGTATCAAGGGTTATAAAAGAACTGAGATTGGCATTGCATGGAAAAGAGGAAATTAACAGCGAATTTAAAATTTTGAGAGCCGACGGGGCTGTAAGGATTATTAAAGCGCAAGCGGTTTCTAACTACAACAGACACGGCAAAGTGGTTAAACTGACAGGTATAAATCTTGATATTACTGACCAGCGAACCACAGAAAAAATTATAAAAGAAGGCAGGGAAAGCCTTGCCAAAGCACAACAAATTGCTAAACTGGGCAGTTGGGAGTGGGATATAAATACGGGAAAAGAGATTTGGAGCGATGAACAATACAGGATTTTTGGGTTTGAGCCGGGTGAAATTTCGCCTAACTATAATTCTTTTACCGATAGGATGTACCCCGATGATGTAGATAAGGTATTAAAGGCAATTGCAGATACTTTTGACAATACAAAACCTTACAAGGTTGACTTTAGAATACGCCCTAAGCAAGGCGGCATAAAATATATTGAAGCTCTTGGCGAAGTATATTATGATGCTAAAGGTAAGCCAATGAAAATGATAGGTACGGCATTAGATGTTACTGAAAGAAAGTTGCTGGAGGCTGAAAAGAAAACAATTGAAAACATACTGGAGCAAACATCAAAAACGGCACTGATTGGTACATGGGAAATTGACATGAACACTAATAAAATGAAGTGGGATGCAATGACAAAGGTTATTTATGAAGTGCCTGCTGAGTATGAACCAACTGTTGAGGATTCGTTGAAGTTTATTAAGGATGATGAACTGCGAAATAAATACACGGCTGAAATGGCCGAAACTATAACACAGAACACGCAGCACGACCTTGAGCTACAAATTGTGACGGCTAAAGGAAAAACAAGTTGGGTAAGGGTGATTAGCCAAGCTGAATTTGAAAACGGTAAATGCCTGCGTTTGTATGGGTTATTGCAAAGCATTGATAAACAAAAAGAAAAAGAGGCGGAGCAAAAATCATACATTGATATTATTGGCGAACAAAACAAACGGTTGCTTAACTTTGCCCATATTGTATCGCACAATTTAAGGTCGCATTCAGGCAATATGGAGATGGTGCTGGGGCTGTATGACGATTCTGAAACTATTGATGAAAAAGAAGAAATGGTAAACCATCTTAAAGGAATATCATTGGCTCTTAGTGATGCTATCAGGAATTTGAACGAAGTAGTGAGCATACAAACCAATATTAATAAGCAACGGGAAAAAATTAATCTGAAAAGCTATATTGATAAAACCATTGATGTATTAAGCGGTGAAATAACTTTGAAAAGCGGCACGATTATAAACAATGTACCTGCCGAAATTGAAGTGAGTTTTAACGCAGCATACATGGAGAGCATTTTACTTAATTTTCTCTCAAACGGAATAAAGTACCGTCATCCTGAAAGAAGCCCTGTTGTGACATTGGACATAAAAGAAGTTGACGGAAGAAAAATGCTTCAAATTGCAGATAATGGCTTAGGAATTGATTTAGAAAAACACGGTGAAAAACTCTTTGGGATGTATAAAACCTTTCACGGAAACAGTGATGCAAAAGGTATCGGCCTTTTTATCACTAAAAACCAAGTGGAGGTAATGGGCGGAAAGATTGAAGTGGAAAGTGAAGTAAACCAAGGAACAACATTTAAAATATTTTTATCATGAATACTATAACTACTTGTATTGTTGACGACGACGAGGTGTTTGTAATGGGCGTGAAACGAATGCTCACACGTAACAATTTGTGCAGCAACATACTGGTTTTTGAAAACGGCCTCAAGGCACTTAATCATCTTTCGGCATCAGGAAATGTAATACCTGATACTATTTTGCTGGATATTAATATGCCCGTGATGGACGGATGGCAGTTTTTAGACGGCTTTTCAAAAGTGAAGACTTCAATAGATAAACCCATTACTATCTATATGATTAGCTCATCCATAGACCCTAACGATATGGAAAAAGCAAAAACCTACAGTGATGTAAAGGACTATATTATTAAGCCCATTACCACAAACGATTTGCAACGTATTATCCACTAAATCTATTAAATACAGCGATTAAACGTAGTACGTTTAATCCTTTAAAATAAAAAAGTGTGGCCGCAATAGCGGCCACACTCATTATTAAGTAATCCTTGACGGACTATTCCACAATTCTTTTTAATAATTAAAGAAGAAACCGCCGGGTACTATACCCACTTTAAAATTGCTTTCAGTACCGTCGGCTTTCAAACGGTAAACAATTCCTTTTTGGTTAAAATCAAGCGCATCGGTAACATATACCGAACCATCTTTAGGGTCAACACCCAAACCGTAAAAATAACCGGCCTTTTTTGCAGTTGCAGGTAGTGTTGATGCTGTTATATCCATTTCATACACACCTGTGCTGCTGGTATAGTATAGCTTATCGCCGCTGCCGTTAATAGCCAATTTACTGGCCGATTGACCTACAGGAAACAATATTGAGGCTTCAACGCTATTATTAGCAGGGTTAACACGAATAAATCGGGCTTGGGTAGCTCCTACTGAATCCACCAATACCCACAGTTTGTTGTTTTTATCTTTTACCAACCCGTTTGGTGAACCGGTAAGCACAATACTGTCAGCAATTGTGTTATTGGTTGAATTGATTTCGTACACCTTTTTGTTACTCCAGTTATTTACATACACATCAGTACCTACTTCAACCATGTTTTCGCTCCAACCGGGCAAAGTAATGCTACCTGTTTTAGTTGCAGCATCAAGGTCAACAATGTGTATCACACCACCAAACAAATCAGTTACATAAGCCTTTTTGTTACCTGATGAAGACAAAGGCAACAAAAAGCGGGGTGAACCCATATTGTTAATAGTTGCAGTTGAAACAAAGGTTTCTGCATTCACCACTTCAATTTTTTGCGAGTTGTTTACAATAAGGTAGAATTTGTTGCCCACCTTGGTCATTGATTGCAAAATATCACCCAACGGACGGCTGTTTTTCTTGGCAAACAAATCATCGCTAAGCTCTCCGCTTGAAGGATTGTAAAAATCAACGCTTGAGTTACCTTTTAGGAAACCACCTTCGTTAATTACAAAAACACCTTGGTAGCTTGCGGGGGTGGTACCGGGCTTGGTATCGTCATCTTCTTTACAAGAGTTTAAAAACAATACCATTGCGGCCATTGCTACTGCAAGACTCAGGTTTGTGATTTTTTTCAGGTTTTTCATTTTATTGTTTTGGATTAAAAGTTTAGTTGAACTGTAAGTTGGTAGTTACGTCCGGGCATAGGCACCCATTGCACCACCGTATATTCTTTATTAAACAGGTTGCGCGCCTGCAAAAGCACCTCAACATCAAGTGCTTTTATCTTGTGCCCCCAGCTTGCCATTATATTCAGGGTATAAAATGCGGGTAACCATGCCGTGTTATCAGAGGTAACAAACTGTTTGCCCGTATATTGTCCGTTAATATTTAAGTACCAGCACTTATAACCGCCCGCAATGTTGCACACAGCCATGTGGTAGGGCACGTATTGCAATTGTTTTTTATAACTGTCGTCAAACTGGCTTTTCTTTTTCTCGTTAGTACTAACGGTGTATGAATAGCGGGCATCAGCCCTCACATAACTTTTATCGGTTAAGTTGATACTAAGTTCGGCTTGTGTTTCAATCCCTCTTGCTTGCACCCTTTGTATGTTTCGCGGAGTCCATATCCCACCCACCCCTTGCAGCCATATAATCCAATCTGTAATATCATTGTAGTACCCGCCTGCCGAAACATTTGCCTGCACATTGCCCCAACGGTTTTTATAAGTTACCCTGCTTTCTACACTGTAGCCGTTTTCGGGGTTCAGGTTAGGATTACCCCCCGGATTCCAATACAAATCATTAAAATTGGGGTAGCGGTACAAACGCGATGCTTTTGCCTGCCAATACAACGGCCCATACACATTCCACTCGGCACCGATAGAGGGCACAAAGGGTAATATTTTTAGCTTTTGTGCTGATTGTAATGATACCACAGGCAACTCCTGTGTATTACGTAAACTCACCCACTCTTGACGGAGGGTAAGTGAGGTGATTAATTTATTGCCAAAACTACGGTAGCGATGCGATACAAATAAGGCTCCTTTGTATTGAACAGGCGATGGCTTGCCGTAATCAACTGCTGACGATTTGGAGTTACCGTTGTTAAGCCCCACACTCACATCGTGGCGGTTGCTTATCTTGTACCTGTACTCGCCTTCAACCATCAACCCAACGGCACGGTTGTCGCTTGCCAGTATGGGGGTCATTGCTGAATCGGTATAGCGTATTCGCTCATCAAACCACATAAACCTTACAATGGCTTCGGTTCTACGTTTACTGTATTTTACATCACCCATCAACCTCCATACATCATCCAACTGAAAAGCCCTGCTTTGGTTTTGTATCATGGTACGGCCTACCCCCCTAAATGCTTGTGTGTGCCATAAGTGCAAACCGGCCTTTATATGCTTGTTAACGGCAAAATAGTTTTCAATCACCTGCCCGTTATTCCACCACTGCGCATTGCGCATAGTGTCGGTAGGCTTTCCTGCTTTTGCCGGATTGGTATAGGTATAAGTGTTTTGTGCGGTTTGGTTAAAATAACGCACAAAACACTTATACCATTTGTTTTTATAACTGAGTTTTATACCCTGCTGAAAATTTTGAAAGCTACCCGCGCCCAGCATTACTTTACCATGCAGTCCATTCTTTTCAGCAGGGGTTTGCCCAAAACTTACCGTACCGCCAATGGCTCCGCTGCCATACAACGCACTTTGGCTGCCGTACCCCACCTCAAGTGCATCTACAAAAAAGGCAGGTATCAGGTTCATATCGGCCAATTGGTTCATAGGGCTTTGTATGTTAAAGCCGTTCCAAACTATAGCTGTTTGCACTCCGTAAGTTCCCCGCATTATAGGCGTAGCCAACGTGCCCGGCGAGTAGGTGCGCACAAACATCCCTGTTTGGCCCATTACATCAGCAAGCGTGTTGGGGGTATATTGTTTCAGTAATACGGTATCAGGCCTCCAGCTATGTGTGCCTGCACTAAATACTTTTTCGCGATAGGCCACCACTTCGGCTGCTCCCACCTCATACAAAGTATCTTTTTGCGCCTGTATATTATAGGCAACAAGTAAACATACTACCGAAACAACCAGTTTTTTTAGGTTCAATGTAAAGCACATTATACCTGCGGGATAAACAGAATACAGCCAGCACGGGTAACCGAACGTTTTTTATGTGTTTGGAAACAGTTGTACTACTAAACTCCTGCCCTTATTCCCGAAGGCGTGAATCCTTTTAAAGTATTTCAGGCAGGTCTTCTGACTCATTTCATGCTTTTTGCAGCCTTCCCGTTAGCTTTGCTAACAGTGGCAAAAGGGGGCAAAAAGATGGCAAACGGGTTGCCTTTGAAATTTACAGCAGCGGGTACTGTCCACGATTTACACGCGGTTCCCTTTTCATCTTAACACATTAATTGTGTGCAAGAACCTGTAATACGCGGCAAATATAGTTATTTTTTGAAATGTGCAAACCGCACACTAATAATGCGGCTAATAGGCATAAATGCTGTATTATTGAAGCATGCTACTGCCCGAAAGCTACCTGCAACCCAACCCGCTTCACGACCCCAAAAAGGCTAAGGGCTTTCTTATCACATTGGGCATCATGTATCCGCTGTATGTAATATTTTTATATTGGCTGTGGTATAGTGAAGGAACGCATAACAGCTTCCATTTTTTTGATGATATGGGCGAATGGCTGCAAATGGATAAAGTGGGGCATTTTGTGGTGCATTTTCAATGGGCTTTGATGCCTGCTTATATATTTTGCTGGGCGGGATACAGCGTGAAACAATCTGCATTATACAGCTTTTTGGTAAGCATTTTTATTTTAATGCCTGTAGAGGTGATGGATGGATTTTCTGCTGCTTGGGGATTTTCGTGGGGGGATGTTACGGCAAATTTGCTGGGTAGCTTGTTTGCATACGTGCAATTGAGCGGCTTAGGAAAAATTGTGGCAGTTGCAAAATACAGTTTTCATAGTACTGCACTGGCACTGGTGCGGCCGGATATGTTTGGAACGGGCTATGTACAAAACTCACTAAAAGACTATAACGGGCAAACGTATTGGCTTACCATAGATGTGAATGCAATTGCAAAACGTAAAATATTGCCAAGTTGGCTGCTGCTTAGCATTGGCTATAGCGGCGAGGATATGTATGGAGGCCATGATAATGTGTGGACGGATAAACAAGGTGTGATACATGATTACAGCCATATTGCCCGCTACCGCCAATGGTATTTATCGTTTGATATTAATTTTACCCCTTTAATAAAAAATAAGGTGCTGCAACGGGTGTTTTATGGCCTTAATATTTTTAAAATGCCTTTTCCCGCTATTGAGTTTAGTGAACGCGGGGTGCACTTTCATTGGTTGTATTGGTAATTTAGTCTACCACAAATTTTTGCCCTTCGATGGCAAGAAAAGAGTTTTCAAAAACACTGCGAGCCTCTTCTAATAGCGGGGTTAAATCCCTATACCTTGCTGAAAAATGCCCCAACAACAGCTTACCCACTTTTGCCTTTTGAGCTATAGTAGCCGCTTGCAATGCCGTGCTATGGAAGGTTTCTTTTGCCCGCTCGTGCAACTCATGCAAAAAAGTACTTTCGTGGTACAGCATATCGGCACCGTCAATATGTTCAAGCACAGGTTCGTAGTAGCAAGTATCTGAGCAATACGCATACTTTCGCGATGCTTTGGGCTCAAACGTAAGCAACTTGTTTTCAATTACATTGCCCAAATCGTCCTTATAATCCAGCCCCTGTTTCAAATCTTCGTAATAAGCATAAGGCACTTCGTGCAACTCACAAGCAGCGTTGTTTATCTTACGGTAAGGGTTTATTTCTTCAAACACAAAACCTGTGGTAGGAATCCTGTGTTGTAATACCACCGATTTCACTCTAAAAGTGTTATTCTCCTCCAATAAACGGCTCTCATCATCATACACTTTATGAAAATGCAATGGAAATCTCAGTACAGTGTGAGAGTACTTGAAGTGGTCGTTAATGATAGCCTCTAAAGGCTCAGGGCCATATATGTGCAACTCGCTCTCCCTACCCTGAAAATTAATAGTGGCCAACAACCCTACTAATCCCAAATAATGGTCGCCATGCAAGTGGCTAATGAAAATGTGGTTTATTTTACTGTGCCTGAGCTTATATTTAAGCAGTTGATTTTGTGTAGCCTCGCCACAATCAATCAGAATATACTTTCCTTTAATATTTAATAACTGAGCCGACGGATGCCTATCGGCCGTTGGGGTTGCACTACTGCACCCCAATATGGTAACTTCAAACGACAATGTTGGTATCTATTTTTGTAAAGTTACTTACGAAATAATGATATAACAAACGAAGTTTGATATTATACAGGCTCAAATAATGAAAGTATTGTATCTATTTTATGTAAACCGATTATATACAACATGAAACTAAAGGTTCTGTTTTTTCTTTTTATACTCTCTTATTGCGGTACTGTTTTAGGTCAGTTGACGAATGACTCGACGTTGTTAGTGCTGACAAGAAAAGGCATAAAAACATATTTGAGCGAAGGGGCATCGCTACGGTTCCATCTAAACCCCAAGTTGGCAAAAGACTGTTTGCCCTGTTGTCCTGAAAAACTTGACGGGTTGTATTTGAATCGAACTAAGGACAGTATTTGGATGGAAGCCCATGATTGGGAGCAAATTTATAACGACAGTAACGGAACACAATATGTAAGCTACGCGCATTACGGGGTTTTTAGCGATAATCCCCAACCGGTTATTAAGTCATTTTCATACACCGATGTACGAGCAGTTTATTATAACTCACCCACAAGAAGGTTTCTTAATACAATATCACAAGTAGTAATGGGTGTTAGCGGAGTTTCAACATTATTGATAGCACCCATAGTGAGTATTAAGAAAGGTGGGGGATTTAACGGAACCCGCTATTTCAGAGTGTCAGGCTGGAGTTTGGCAGCCTTCGGTGTAGGGCTTACGGTCAATCTTTTAACCCTTGAAAGAGAATACAAAGTGGTGTTAAATTAATCCGCTTTTATTTTTTCAATCACCCTATCAATATTTTTCTCTAACAGGTTAAAGAATTTTACCCGTTGCTTCTCAGCAGTGCCGCTAATAAGGGTTGATTTTTGCATGTGCTTTTCCAGCCATTCTTCAGTTTCATCACAAAAACGCACATCGGTGGTATTAATGTTATTAAACGTATGGTGGCTTAAAAATACTGCCTTCAACGAGTCTAAATAGGCCATAATGGTATTATTACCTATCAGCAGTTCACTAAAATATAACTTATAGTTTTGCGGGCGTTCTTCCTTAGTTTCACTCAATAGTTTGCTGCCCTGTGCTGCCCATTCGCGGGTAGTAAATATCATTTCACGCAGGTTTTCACATACTGCAAGTGCCGCGTCCCTGTTTTCAAACCATCCGCTTTCCCAGCTATATTCAATCTGTTTAAGCGTAGGAAAAAGCATATCATCGCTCCAAATTTCGGTAGAAGGTACTTTCAGGTATTTTTTATGGATTGAATTTGCCACCTGTTGCATCTCGGCACTTATCAGGTTAGGGTCAAACTTTTTATCCTGCATTCGTTTCACCCCCATCAATGCCCTCATCCAGTAATACATCTTAAAATTACTTATCTGCCTGAAACCCAAGTGCTGTAAAATCGATATATCTACCGCACCGTAAACAATACGTTTTTCATTGGCCATCAGCAATTTATCCAACGTTTGATCAAGGCTTTGCAAGTACTGATAAAAACTCTCTTCGTTTTCATCCAAATGACGGTAACGGAAAGTAACTAAGCCTGCTAACGTTTCGGTAAACGCACTAAAGGGTATTTTAAAATGTGTGCACAGTGTTACAGCCTCATCCAATGATATGGCAGTTTCGCCCCTCAACCTTCGGTACGCACTATCAGCACTCACATTCAGCAGTTCTGCTATTTCTTCGGCTAACGATGTATTTGCGGGGGCAAGTTCTTTTAATTTCTGAACAAAGGCTTTTTGAACGGCATACTGGCTATTGGGCATCGGCGTTGATTTGAACGATAATAAAACGCAAGATAATAATTTGGTAGTATTAACTGCCATATTGCCCATCACAACATTTAGGCACTTTATTTGTTAATTTTACAAACTGATATGGAAACCGAGATAGTGAACCGTGTGGCGCAAAGTGCGCTTATAACCATAAACCTTGAGGATTTTTACCACACAGGAGAGCGTGTGGTATTTGATATGAAAGAGTGCCTGTACATGGGCCTTATTTTGCGTGAAAAAGATTTTAGGGAGTGGGTGAAAACCCACGATTGGGAGCAATATAACGGCAAAAATGTATCAATAATATGTTCGGCAGATGCAGTTGTGCCTACATGGGCATATATGCTGGTAGCTGAACGTTTGCAAACCCACGCTAACTTTTTTGTGTTTGGCAGTGCTGAAATGCTTGAAAACGCTCTGTTTTTAGAGGCATTGCAAAACATTAACCCCCAAGAGTATGAAGATAAAATGGTGGTAATTAAAGGATGTTTTGATAAGCCTGTGCCAACGGGTGCTTATACTGAAATTACACGCTTGCTTGCCCCTTATGTAAAAAGCCTGATGTATGGCGAGCCTTGCAGCACCGTTCCAATTTTTAAACGCAAAAAAGCCTGACGGCTTTTCACTCCCTCCTCTTTTTATAACCTTATAAAAATGAAAAGAGCCGAGCGAATGCCCGGCCCCAATCCGTAATTCCATATATAGTTAGTTAGCTTTACGGCGTATAAATATTGTTGGTATTGCGGTATCCCGATTTATTTTCATACCAATCGTTGTTTAGCAACCCGTTGCTTTGTACCCAAGCACTAAACTTAGAGTGTGCAGTAACTATATCCGACCTTTCGGCAGGGTAGTTAAACTTGGTGGGGATATGTATAGCCCAAGGCAGGTTGTTTACAGTTTTGTAGTAGCGGTTGCTTGCAGGGATTGAATTATCGTGTGCTGTACCAAACAAGGCAGTATTTGCAAGCACTGTGTTTGCTTTATTTGGCAAGTGAACTTCTCTGTTACGCTGGCTGGTGAACAAGAATGGGTTAAACGGATAAGTTCCCAAATTTGTAAACGACAGTGTTGAACTGAAAGTCATACGGATATTAATTGTATCGGGGTATGCTATCGGTGCAAACCTGCGGGTGTTATACATTGAACCTCCGGGTTTGCTCAACTGGTCGGCACACTCGTCAAACAATATCACTACTGCTTTTGTATGGCCTGCTTCAAGTCCTTTATTGGTAAGAGTTACACGACTACGGGTAATATCATAACCGGTAACTTGGTTAACCAACGAAGCATTAAACGGAAACTCAACCCCGAAACCACCGGGCAATGAGCCGCCTTTAGCATCAACAAATGCTTTGCATTTAAGCTCCATCACGTTGTTTTGAGGGCTAACCACTACGTGGAATCTCCAACGCACAACTAAATCGTTAAAATCGTAATCGCCTTTGCTGGGCCACAAATCTTCGTAAGCCAATGTTCCGAACTCTGTTTTAGAGGGGAAATAACGGTCATACGCTTTGGTTGAATCGCAAGGATAATCATCAAACAAATCGGGTACACCGTCACGGTCGCAATCCGCTGTAGGGTTTACAGGGGGGATTGTTGGGTTACCGATACCTGTAGGTGGGTTAGCCGATGCGTAAAATACTGCATCGTTAAAGTCGTTATCGCTCGTTCCGTTATCACGGCGTACATCTTCAAAGCAAATCAAATAACGTTGTGTGGCAGAATCGTACAACATCAACGCGTGGTCTCTATAAAACGATGATTCGTTGTTAAAAGCTTTATGACTGTACCAAATGGCCAAACCGGGGGTTATTTGTGCTGAGTTGTTGAAACCGTTTGCTGCTAAGGCAAAACCAATGATGGTATCTTTTCCGAAGCGTCCCAAAAGCACCCTGTTGCCCGCAGTAAGACCGCCGCCGCTTCCACTGAAACTTGAATTAGGAAATACGGTGTATAAAGAGTCTATATCAGTAGCAACTGTAGGGGGATTGTTTTTGTGATACTTGTAATAAAACAATACGTTTTTGTATGTAGCACCTTCGTGTACAAAGGTTATCCAAATATCAGCAGTTTGAGTAACCTCTATTACGGGTAAAATATTGTTCAGGTATTGTGGTTTAAAGGTAGGAACTGATTTTGTTTCGGGCAATGCACTCATCACACGGGTTAAAAATGCTGACGAAACGGTATCAGAGGTTGTAAGGTAATTAGGTACACCATTACTGTTCCAAGTACCTAAACGGTATGAGAAAGTACTGGCTACACCTGCTTTGCGGCTAAAACCACTGCCAATTTCAGACAAACCGCCTGATGATTGGCTTGAAGGAGCCACCATTGATTGTATTTTACCATTGATGTAATGGTATTTAACTGTGTTAGCCGCAATTGGAACTTCTACGTTATTAGGTACACCCATGATGTATGGGAAAATAGTTACCTGTTTCACATAGGTGGGAACGCTCATAGGAACTAACAATACCCCGTTTTTATCAGTTACGCCTGTGGCATATACTTCACGGCTTTTAACACCATCGGTTGGAGCGTCAAACACATCCACACGAACACCCCTTAAAGGATTTCCCTGTGCATCAGTTAGTACAACATCCAACGTAAGGTCTTGCGTAGTTGCAAAATCAAAATTATTGGGTACCGCAAGGTCGTTCATGCTGGTAACATTATTGTTAGCCGCACCGTTCTCCCCCCCGGGGTTAAGCCCATCCCGCTTACAACTTGCCAGTGCAAGTACAACAGCCAAAGAAGTAAGAGTTATTTTTAGTTTCATTTTAACGGGTGTTAAGTGTATTCCTAAATAGTAAACAAATGTATTACGGATAATTATCTCTACCGCGTAAAGTGTGTTGTTTTGGGCTGTTTTTTATACGAGCGGCGGTTATTTTATACGAGTAGCAACCACCCAAAAAAACATAAAACTTATTACTAAAAATTAAAAAGGCTCCGGTATGTTACCGGAGCCTTAAACCAAACTATCAACTATGAAAAAACTATCTCGTAAACAATTTTGAGGCATTAATATTACCCTGCTCGTTCAGGTACCAATTGGGGTTAGCTGTACCGCCGCTTTGAGCCCAATTGGCAAAGTTTAGGTATGCTTGTATGATACTTGTCCTTTCTGAAGGATAAGCAAATTGCATAGGCAGGTGCAATGCCCAAGGAAGGTTACCGCTGGTTTTGTAAAAACGGTTGCTGTTGGGTATGCTGTTATCTCTACCTGTACCCAGCAAATTAATATTTGCAAGAGCGGTATTAGGCTGGTCGGGCAAATGCACTTCTGTACCCCTGCTGTTGGTAAATATGAACGGGTTGAAGGGATATGTTCCCAAATCGCCAAAGGTAATCGGACTGTTAAAAGTCATTGTAGTTTTAATGGTATCAGGATATGAGATTGGCGAATTGTTTACAGTGTTATAAAACGACTGGCCTGTGGCTGATAACTGGTCGGCCACCTCATCAAACAATACCATCACCGCTTTGGTGTGGCCTTGCTCAAGACCTTTATTATTTAGCGTTACACGGTTGCGGGTAATTTGTGAACCTGTAACTTGATTTACTGCTGAGGCATTGAAAGGGAACTGGATACCAAAACCTATAGGGAATGAACCGCCTTTTGCAGCCGCATACGATTTACACTTAAACTCTATAATCTTATTGTTTGCATCAGCAATGGCTTCAAACTGCCAGCGTAATATAAGGTCGTTCATATCATAATCACCGGTATAAGGCCACAAATCTTCAAATGAAAGTGTACCGTATTCAGTATCTGAAGGGAAGAACCTGCGGTAAGCTTTTGACGCATCACAAGGGAAATCATCGTACACATCAGTAACCCCATCGTTATCACAATCACCGGGTTGGTCAATCGGAGGTATATTCGTATCATCAATTGCATCAACCGGGTTTGAAGTAGCAAAAATAATCACATC
Source organism: Bacteroidia bacterium (assembly GCA_035906255.1). GTDB lineage: Bacteria > Bacteroidota > Bacteroidia > UBA8524 > UBA8524 > SB11. The sequence goes on along the minus strand of JAMIFM010000018.1, from coordinate 176,618 downwards.
GTTAAAGTCTTCATCGCTTTGGCTGTTATCACGTTTCAAATCTTCAAAACCAATCACAAAACGCTTGCTAACATCATCATACAACAACGCTGTATGCTGTTTCCAACTGCCTGATTCGCTGTTAAATTCTTTATTAGTGTACCACATATTGTATCCGGCGGTAAGCACGTCGTTACCATCATCGTATCCGTTAGCGGCAATAGCAAATCCTATTACATAACCTGCTTTAAAACGACCGATTTTAACCTTGTCGCCCGAAGTCATAGCACCGCCGCTGCCACCGAAAGAACAGTTAGGAAACACCGCTATTAATGAATCTATTCCGTTAGCCGAAGTAGGTACAGAATCTTTGTGGTAAACGTAGTAGAACAATGAATTTTGATACCCTGCACCTTCGTGCACAAATGTGATAAACACATCCGACAATGAATCGATTTTAAGGTTGCGTTGGTTGGTTTCAAGCAAATAATCGGGGTGACGTGAAGGCACAGGCTGGCTTTCAGGAAATGAAGCAGTGATTTTGTTAAGGAATGATTGGGTAAGGTTGTCGCGCTGGCTTTCTAAATAATTAGGCAAACCGCTGCTGTTCCATGTTCCCAAACGTTTTGAGAATTTATCAGTAACCCCTGATTTGCGCATAAAAGTAGCGTTTGCAGGGTTGCTATGGCTGTAATAGTTTTTAGCCTCTTCAATACGCGATTGTATTTTACCGTTTGCATACTTAAAAGTAAGCGATTTACCCATCAACGGTATTGTTACGTTGTTAGGAATACCAATGCTGTATGGATAAATCACAACACTTTTAAGGTACGTGGGCAGACTGATAGAACCGCTAAGTTTACCATCAGCACCGGTAACCCCTGTATATAATAAATTAGGCCTCTTTTTAGTTGGGTCAAGAACATCGTCGTACACACACACTTTCACACCTTTAAAAGCATCGCCCACACCATCCGCCAAAAACACATCCAATGCCACCTCGTGTGTGGTTGCATAATCAAAATTATTGGGAACCACCATTTGGTCGATACTTGTAATGGGATTGTTTGCTCCCGGTTGTCCCGAAGGATTATCAACGCCGTCCCTTTTGCAGCTTTGCAATAATACCGCTGATGCCGCTGCGGTAATTATTAAGTAATTTTTAAGTTTCATACAGTAGGTTTTAATAATTGTTTGGTAGTTTTTTATAACAGTAGTATTCTTAAATAGCAATGCAAAGATAAAGTGGGTTATAGCACACCTCCTGCTGTTATTACAGTATTACAGGAAAGTTTTATGTGAGCAGCCGTATAAATTATATGGACAGAGCACCCCTGTTTTTAAAGAAATAATTATCCAAAATATTATCCTTCTTTTTGCAAACAAACCATTAAAAAACAATCGGTTACAACTAACCTTTTTTAAACCACACAAAAGCGGTTGCTTTGGCTTGTATAAGAATGATACACTTCGCTCCTAAAAACCTACACTTCATCACCTGTAGTTTTAAAAATACCTACCCGTATCACACCTTTGCCAATAGAAAAACTATGAAAACAATGAAAAGACTGTTAAGCATCACAGCATTAATTATCTGCTTTTCTATTAAAGCCAATGCACAACTAACGCAAACTATACGCGGAATGGTTACGGATAAAGAAACCAACACAGAGTTGGTGGGAGCTACGGTGGTTATTTTAAACTCAGACCCTTTGCAAGGCTCAACTACTGATGTGGACGGCAAATACAGGATTACGAATGTTCCTGTAGGCCGCCATACTATTAAAATCACCTATACAGGTTATAAAGAAGTGGTGATACCCGACGTGATTGTAAACTCTGCAAAAGAAGTGGTAATGAATATTACGATGGAGGAAGATATTGTGGAGGCCAGTGAGGTAGTTGTAACCGCAAAAAGCGACCCCGGTAAAACCAATAATGAGTTGGTAACGGTAAGTGGCCGCTCGTTTACTATCGACCAAACGCAACGGTATGCAGGCGGTTTAGGCGACCCCAGCCGTATGGCCAATAACTTTGCAGGGGTAGCAGGTGGCGGTAATGACCAACGAAATGACATTGTGATACGCGGTAACTCGCCGTTGGGTTTGCTGTGGAGGTTGGAGGGTGTGGATATTCCCAATCCCAATCATTTTGGTAATCAGGGAGCAAACGGCGGGCCTGTGAGCATACTTAACAACAACACTTTATCAAACTCTGATTTTATTACGGGTGCTTTCCCAACTGAATATGGTAACTCGCTTTCAGGTGTGTTTGATTTGAAGATGCGCGACGGAAACAATGAGAAACATGAATACACAGGCCAAATTGGTTTTAGCGGTTTTGAGTTTATGGCCGAAGGCCCTATAAAAAAATCGAAATCATCGTTTTTAGTAAATTACCGATACAGTACTCTTGATTTTTTAAGCCAACTGGGTTTTAACTTTGGCGGAAGCGGGGCACCACGCTGGCAAGACCTTACCATGAAGTTTAACTTTGGCAAAACCCGTTTGGGTAATTTCAGTTTGTTTGCCATTGGCGGTATTAGCGGCACCATGATACAGGACAGTAAAAAAGAAGGTGCTGAATTTGCAAAAGTCCCCTACCCTCAAGATGTTGATTTTAGCAGCGGGATGTTTGCCACAGGGCTCATACATACCATTTCACTGGGCAGAAACAGCTATATGAAAACGGTCATCAGCACATCGGGCGAGCGCAACCGTACTATCGTTGATTCACTAAACCCCTCAATACAAAAAATCCGCAACTTTGCCCGCGAAAGCTACACGTTGCGTAACTCGGTGCACAGCTTTATCAACCAAAAAATAAATGCCAAGCACAGTTTAAAATTTGGGGTGATAGCTACCCGTTTTTCGGCCGGGTCTAATGATAGTTTTTACAGGGTTGATAGTGTATCGGGCGGACAAAATTACGCATCGTGGGTGCGCCAATATGATTATGACAACAAAGAGTTGTTTTTGGGTCAAGCGTATGGAAACTGGAACTGGAAAATAAATGAAAGGGCTACTTTAAATGCAGGCTTACACTATAACCACCTGTTTTATAACAACAGTACTTCTATTGAGCCTCGCGCCTCGTTTAAATACAAGTTGGCTACTCGCCATTCACTTAGTTTCGGATACGGTATGCACAGCCAAATGCAGCCGATACCTGTTTATTTTGAATTGACGCACCTCGACCCTATGCGCACCCAAAGTATTGAAACCAACCGCAATATTAAATTTACTAAGAGTAACCATTTTATAGCAGGGTATGAGATGCTGGTGAACCAAAACGTGCGTTTTAAAACGGAGGCATATTACCAATACTTAAACAATGTGGCCGTTACCCAAAACCCAAGCACATACAGTACTATAAACTTTGGTGCCGATTTTGGTTTCCCCAACGTTGACAGTTTGGTAAACAAAGGTTTGGGACGCAACTACGGTATTGAGTTTACGGTGGAGCGTTTCTTTAACAAAGGATTCTACTATTTAGGCACGCTATCGTTGTACGAAAGCGAATATTTGGCCAGCGATAACAAATGGCGCAATACCGCCTTTAATGGAAATTTTGTAGCCAATGCCTTGTTTGGCCGTGAGTTTAAAACTAAAAACGACGGAATACTTAGCTTTAACTTGCGTGTAACTTATGCCGGAGGACGACGCTATCTTGCCATCGACCTTGAAGAAAGCCGTAAACAAGGGTATCAAGTGTTTGATGATTCAAAAGCGTATGCCGAACGCGAGAAGGATTTTTTCCGCACCGATTTCCGTATCGGGTTTAAGAAAAACGGCAAACGTGTAACCCACGAATGGGCTATCGATATTCAAAATATATTTAACATACAAAACGTACTGGCGCGTCAATACAATCCCAAAACAGGAAATATTGAAGCGTTTAATCAAATTGGTATATTTCCGGTACCGTTTTACAGGGCACAATTTTAACCGCATACAAATCCCTGCTTTGCAATAAACAAAGCAGGGATAATTATAACACTGCATGAAGCACAAAACGAAAGATAAAACACGCAACAGCAAAATAGCCTCACTAATAGTAGTGCTGATTATTGCTGTATTGGTGCCGTCATACTATGTGCTTGATGCCATTTTTACCCGAGGAGAAAACCCCTCTCTTGTATGGTGGAAGGAGTTTCTCAACTCCGTTGTTTTCACAGCAGTAATGTCGGTAGTTCTTTATTTCTCATGTACCCAAATCACCAAATTTTTAGAGAAATACCTGCCCTGGCAAAAATTTGGGCGCAAACGCTTTTTTGCTGAGTTATTGCTGGTAGCAATCACTACAATTATACTTTCAAGTGCTGTGGGGCATAGTTGGTTTACCTATGTAGAAGAATGTGAGAACCCCGCCCCTATTGTATTTAAAGTAGTAGTAGTTTCAGTAATTGTTGCCACTATTACCACTGCCATTTATGAAGCCATTTATCTTTTTAGCCAATGGAATGCAGCCCTTATAAATACTGAAAAGCTGAAAAAAGAGAACCTGCAATCGCAGTTTGATTCGCTAAAAAACCAAGTGAACCCGCACTTTCTTTTTAACAGCCTCAACACCCTTGCCACTATTATTCCTGAAGACCCTGACCAAGCAGTGCAGTTTGTGCAAAAACTAAGCAGTGTGTATCGCTACTTATTGCAGTATAAAGACAATGAAACGGTAGATTTAAAAACCGAGTTGGATTGTATTGATGCGTATTTCTTTTTACAGCAAATACGCTTTGGTGCTAACCTTCATGTACACGTAAATGTACCCGCCGTGTACCACACCAAACAAATACCCCCGCTAACGCTGCAAATACTGGTTGAAAATGCCATTAAACACAATATTATATCGCAGCAAAAACCGTTAACGGTTGATATTTATATTGATGATGCCCAAATGCTGGTAACGCGCAATAATTTGCAAAAGAAAAAATCAGTAGAAAGCAGCACAAAAATAGGCTTGCAAAACCTGATGAACCGCTTTGAGTACATATACGGGCAGGGTATTGATATTTTTGAAACCGACACGGATTTTTTGGTAAAAGTTCCTTTGGGCGATGCCTGAGGGGATGATTTGATTATTTTATAGCAACACCATGAAAGTTGTAATAATAGAAGATGAAGCCCCTGCTGCCCGCAGACTTACAGGACTGATACAGGAGTGCAAACCGCTGGCTAAAATTGTAGCTCATTTTGACAGTGTGGAAACGGCTGTTGATTGGCTGCAAAACAACCCCGCCCCTGATTTGGCTTTTATGGACATACAACTTGCCGACGGCTTGAGCTTTGATATTTTTGAAGCAACGCCCGTGAAATGTCCCGTTATTTTTACCACTGCTTACGATGAGTATGCAATAAAGGCTTTTAAAGTAAACAGTATTGATTACCTGCTGAAGCCCATTGATAAAGCTGAACTTGATAATGCTTTTGCTAAATACGATACGCTGGCACAAAAACCGCAAAACGACACTATTGATATTGGCGAGTTAATTAAAGTTTTCAGGCCTGATACTTACAAATCACGTTTTTTGGTGAAACAAGGGCAACGGCTGATACCTGTGGGTGTTGATGATATTGCCTATTTTTATGCGGAAGATAAACTGGTGTTTATGCTTACCCATGCGGGTAATAAATACATTGTGGATTACACCGTTGAGCAGCTTGAAAGCAAATTGAACCCTGAAAAGTTTTTTAGAACCAACCGCAAAGTAATAACGTCACTTGATGCGGTGAAGGATGTGCACATTTCATTTAACGGTAAACTAAAGATTTACCTTAAACCCGATTTAAGCGAAGAATTGTTTGTAAGTCGCGAACGTGCGCCTGAGTTTAAAAACTGGCTGGGGAGTTAGTTATAAGTAGCTGGTTATCGGTTATTAGGTATATTATTATCACAACAACCGATTCCTTATACTATTAGGGATGAACAAAAAGTGCTTTTAGCTCGGTAGCATCATCAGGCTTCATACGCCCTGCAAGAATAAGGCGCAACTGGCGGCGGCGCAATGCACCATCGTAGCGTTTCACCTCATCTTCAGTTTCAGGTTGCAGCTCAGGCACGTGTATCGGCCTTCCGTTACCATCTACCGCCACAAACGTATAATAGGCTTCGTTACACTTCACACGGCGGCCTTTGGGTATGTTTTCGCACCACACCTCAATAAACACCTCCATACTTGTTTTAAAGGCACGGCTCACCTTTGCAGTAAGTGTTACCACATCACCCAAAGCAATCCCCTCGTTAAAAGAAACACTATCCACGCTGGCGGTAACCACAATGCGGTTGCTGTGTTTTTGCGCTGTAATGGCTGATACAATATCCATCCAATGCAACAAACGGCCGCCCATAAGGTTATTCAGCGTATTGGTATCGTTGGGCAATACCAGTTCATTCATCACCGTGTATGATTCAGTAGGGGTTTTATGTGACATTTCTAAAAAAGTTTAAACAGAAAAAAGATTAGTGCAATGCACTTTCTTATTCATAAATCAGCTTCACCTTGGGCGTAGTAGGATGGCTTTGGCAGGTAAGTATATACCCTTGCGAAATTTCACTATCGCTAAGTCCTTCACGCTCGTCCATTTCCACCTGTCCTTCCAGCAACTTGGCACGGCAGGTAGTACACACCCCTATTTGGCAAGCATACGGAGGGTCAAGGTCTTCGTCCTTTGCAGCCTCCAAAATAGTAGTTCCTTTGGGTACTGTTATTTCATGCTCGCGGCCGTTAAGCAAAATCACTGCCTTTTGGCCATCGCCAGCATCCTCATCATCGTATGAAACCGAAGCAGGCGCGGCAGTTTTTACAGGCTCTTTGCTGGTAGGCGCACTAAAATACTCATTATGTACTTTACCGCCGGGTATTCCCAACATTTGCAGCCCGCTCTTCACCTCATCCATCATCCCCGTAGGGCCGCATATATAATATTCGGTATTGTACCCGTCTAAACGGGTTTGTTTCACCAACTCAATGTATTGAGCCGCTGTGGGGCGGCCGCTGATGCCCGTCCATCCGGCAGGGGCAATATCATAACAATACACAGCTTTTAGTATCGCTGGGTATTTAGCCGTCAAATCGGCCAATTGCTGTTTGAATATTACCGATTCTATATCCCTGTTGCAATATATCAGGCTTAGTTTACTGTTAGGCTCTTTATCCATCACCGATTTGATGATAGACATGATTGGAGTTATCCCGCTACCGCCGGCAAACAACACATAGTGGTTTTTGTTGCCTGCGTCCAAATTCACCACAAATTTCCCCATAGGCGGCATTATCTGCATCACCTGCCCTTCAAAGGCATCGTCGTTCATAAACGATGAAAACACACCTCCGTCAACTTTTTTAATAGTAACGGCAGGGTCGGCATCGGTAATGGGGCTGCTACTGAAAGAGTATGCCCTGCGCACTTCTTTACCATTTATAGTAGTAGAAATGGTAAGGTACTGACCCGGCAAATAACTAAACTTATCTTTCAGGGTTTCGGGTATATCAAACACAAACGAAGCAGCATCCTTTGTCTCACGTACTATGCGCTTTATTTTTATGGGATAAAACAGTTCTGACATTGTTTATTGGGTAACAACTAACAACCGTTAATGGTTTTAGCGGCGCAAAGTTATCCCTTTGCCTGATAAGAAACAAACTGCCTGTTTTATCACTGAATTTGCTACTACAGGGCAAAAAAAAAGCGACCTCACACACAGGCCGCTTTATGAAAGAAAAAAGTTAAAAACTGTGCTTAAAATACTATTGGGGGTAAATTATTTTACGCAAACTACCAGAACTACCTTGATACGGATGCTGTGCAGCAGTTTCTTAATACAATATTATACCCCATACCGTTTTGCTGCGCAGTCGGTTAGTGAATAGCTTTTTTGAGTTAGTAAACAACTCATTTAGCAGTTATACTATCCGAAACCCGCATAATACTAACGCAAAACAATAAATTCAAAAAAAATAGCAGTATTTGCAACTCCTATACCCTTGATGAAGTGGTATTTTTGACTGTGAGATGATACACACACGCCGTTTACTATTATTTATAGCAGTGCAACTGATTGCCTTGGCATTGGTTGCGCAAGACCCCTATTATACCACTATATCACTTAGTAACGGCTTACCGTCGAACACTATTTACGATGTAATGCAGGACAGTAAAGGGTATGTATGGATGGCTACTGACGAAGGTCTTAGCCGATACGACGGTTTTGAGTGTATTACTTATACAGGCCCCGACCAAACATCAAAAGCGGGGGGTACGATAAAGGAAGATAAATACGGGCGGATTTGGTATGAGAATTTTGACGGGTACGCATACTATATAAAAAACGATACACTGCATAGCCTGAAACAGCAAAAGAAACCTACAGGCTATGTTGGGTTTGCCATTTTGGGCAACCGCATTATTGCCACCCACAAAAACGCTATTGATTACTACGACCTGCAAACTTTATCTTATATATCATCTGAAACCCTTGCCGAAGGACATATCTCGAACGCTATTGGCACTACTACTGATTATTATATTGTAACTACCAAGCTATACCAAATACACTACGATGCCTCCAACGAAAGCTATAAACTAACCGCAAGGGATTTGCAGGATACGACCCTGCCCGTAGGCCGGATTTGCATTACCACCAAAGGCGTTTTATGCTACAACCAAATAAAAGGGCAATGCACAGCTTTTGAGGTAACTGATAATAACAAGGTTTCAGACTTTGTATTACCCGGTGTTAAGTTTATACACATTATTAAGTTTGTAGGCGGTTATTATTGGATATGCACCCCCGCAGGGGTATATGGTTTGGATGTAAATAGAAAACCGATAAACAAAGGGAAGCCCCTTTTTCCCGATAAAAACATCTTAGGGGTATATAAAGACCGCGAGGGTAATTTTTGGTTTCAAACAAGTTCTGACGGTGTTTTATTAGTACCTGATATAAACACTCGTATGTGGGAGCTGGGAGGACTAAGACCCAATTTAATTTCGATACAGGATAATATGGCTTTTGTGGGTACGCAAAGCGGACAGGTTTTACATTCAAACCTTACCGATTTTTCGTATAACACCATCTCGTTATATAACGGTGGCCACGCAATAAGTAATCTTTATATAGATACCGTTTACAAAAGAATTTTCACCAGTTCATCCATGTTTAAAGAACTGGATTATTCAGGAAAACAAGTCTTTGAGGCCGTTACAGCTATAAAAGATATAGAAAGGATTGACGACAAATATTACGCGTATGCTGCATCAGGAGTTGTGGGTCTGCTCACCACTTCAAGCAGTAATATGGCCATGAAAAGTGTTTGGGACAGCATTCACCTGACATATTCAACTGCACTTAGTTGGGGTAACGCCTCCCTTATCTTTGAAGGGGTTAGAGGAAAAGCCACCTGCTATATCCCCGGTAGTAATAAAGTGTATTACGCAACAAACTTGGGGCTTTTACAACTTACCCCTCAAGGCATAAGTGAGCTTAAGCATCAAAGCAAAAGCCTGTATATAATACAACTACAGCAATATAATAATAAGATTTATGTGTTGGCCACTAATGGTAATTTATACACCATAGATAAAAACGGAACGCTAACACCCTATTTGCTCTCAGGCAATACTCACATTTCAGTTAACCGCATAAAAATAGTAAACGAGTATTTATTACTTTTTTCGGGCAAACAATTGTTTTATGTTGATTTGAAGGCAGCCAACAATACTCCTAAAAAAATATACAACAGCATACTTGCCAATGAAATAAACGATGTAGGTTTATGGAACAACAAGCTGGTTTTTGCCATGAACCGGGGCTTAATAACTGTTGATTTTGGAGCAAAACCCCAAACTATCAACACCAATTTTGTTATTAATCATTTTAACATCAATAACCATACGTTTGATATTACACAACCCATTAGCGTAGCATACACCCAAAACGACATCGAAATCAATTACTCGCTGCTGTCCTTTAATCCCGGGCATACGGCTACCTTATATTACAACATTAACGATGAAGGCTGGAAAGCTGCCCCTGCCAACAGCCGCACGCTAAAACTGGCCTCATTATCGCCCGATGATTATGTTATACAATTTAAACTGGGCGAAACCCTTATTCCGCAAACTATATCGTTTACCATTAAAAAACCTTTGTGGCTGCAATGGTGGTTTTGGAGTACTGTATTTGTAATATGCCTTTTTACAGCTTTTATATATTACCGCTGGAAGCTGGATACCCAACGTAAGGAAAATGAGTTGACTGTTGAAAAAATTGAGCTTGAAAAAAACCTTCGTCAATCCATGCTCACTTCCATCAAATCACAAATGAATCCGCATTTTTTCTACAATGCGCTCAATACTATTCAATCCTACATTTTTACCGATGACAAACGAAGTGCGTCCAGCTATCTTGCCAAATTCTCAAAACTAACCCGCATGATTCTTGAAATGTCTGAAAAAGACACGGTAAGCCTTACTGAAGAGGTTGACGCATTAATTTTGTATTTAGAATTGGAAAAGGCTCGCTTTAATGAAGACGACTTTAATTTTAGCATTGTGGTTGATAGCAGTTTAGACCTTGATATTGTGAAAATACCCTCAATGATTGTTCAGCCTTATGTAGAGAATGCTATTAAACACGGACTGTTGCACAAAAAGGGTAAAAAGAAACTGACTGTTGATTTTTATATCGAAAATAACAACTTGTGTATTTCTGTTGATGATAACGGAATTGGCCGTAAAAAATCAGGTGAATTGACCAAAATAAAATCAGACAAGCACAAGCCCTTTGCCACGAGGGCGAATTTTAAACGTATCGAAATATTAAATAAAGGAAATAACAAAATAGGCGTGGAATACAATGATAAAAACGATTTTTCGGGCATAGCTACCGGAACTACTGTACACATCACTATTCCCGTAAACTTTGAGAACAATTTATACAATGAACCCATCTATCAAAGCCATAATAATTGACGACGAACCAAGGGCAAGAGTGCTGCTTAAAGGACTGTTGAACGAGTATTGCCCGGAAGTTCAGGTAATGGCAGACTGTGAAGACCTACCCAATGGGGTAAAGGCCATACGTAAACACAAACCCGATTTGGTTTTTTTGGATATTGAAATGCCGGGGCATAGCGGACTTGAATTGCTTGACTTTTTTGACGACGATGAAATTGATTTTTCTATCATTTTTACCACTGCATACAACCAATATGCCATACAGGCTTTTAAACTATCTGCCATTGATTATTTATTAAAACCGATTGAGCCTGATGAACTGGAGGAAGCACTAAAACGTTACCGCAAGCACCATAAAAACGAAATCGGCTTTTTGCGTGATGTATTAGGCGGAACATCAATTACTAAAATAGCCGTACCGGTAGGCAACATGGTTAAGTTTATTGAACTGGATACGATAATGTACTTAAAGGCTGATAACACCTATACCGAAGTTATTACTGCCGACGAGGCCAAGTTGGTGGTTAGCCGCACTCTTAAAAATTTTGAAGAGGCACTTACAGGCTCGCAAACTTTTTTCCGATGCCATAAATCATTTATGGTGAACATTAATTATGTAACCAGCTACGTAAAAAGCGACGGCGGCTACTTACAACTTAAAAACGGCTTTCAATTACCCGTTACCCCCGATAGGGTAAACGATTTTCTTAAATTCAGTACGTTTATTAAACGCTAACACTGCACCAACGGTGTACTTGTCCTTGTAAAATATACCATTGCCGATAAGTGCAGTTTGGTTACTATTTTTGTATCTTTATAGTAACTTATGAAGGCACTTTTTACCCTTTGTTTTTTAATTGCATCCATTGCAGCAGGTGCACAGGCTAATATGCCCTCCGAACGTGATTTTACGTCAAGCCGTAAGTATTTTACATTAAAATATCCCAACGATTGGAATATGTTTGAAAATCCTGACGGCACGTATCATTTTGAGAAACCCGTGTATGGTTCGGGCACGTTTGAAATTAAAGAGAGCCGCAATTTTAGCGACAGTAGTGAGGTGATGCACTATCTTGATAATGAAAGTTTCACCCATCCTAATGCCAAATACCAATACAACGAAAACAAAACCGTGCTGCACTATAACAGTATTTTGCTGATTGAAGGCAAAGAAACGATGGTATTTGTGTGGCTGGTAGCAAATAAAAACACTGTGCTCACCTGCCGGTATTTGGTGGATAACAAGCTAAAAGCCGATGCGAAAGCCCAAACCGAATTGCAGGCGGTGAACCTAATGATACAATCTATTACGTTTTTATAAACCGCGTAAAACCTTATATTTGCAAGTGTACACGCAGGACTAACTAACGGGGTGCATACTTTATTGCACAATTTGCAAAAATTTTGTGCAATTGTGAATTAAATACGTAACTTTGCAGTCCTTTTTAAAAACCACACGAGATGGACTTGATTAAACTGGTTGAAGCCGAATACTTAAAAACCAATAATTTCCCCCAATTTAGGGCGGGTGATACTGTTACCGTACACTATAAAATTAAAGAAGGTAACAAAGAGCGTATACAACAATTCCAAGGTGTGGTGTTGCAACGCCGCAACTCAGGAATGAGCGAAACTTTTACCGTTCGTAAAATATCAAACGGTATCGGTGTTGAGCGTATTTTCCCAGCAAACAGCCCATTTATTGACAAAATTGAAGTGAACAAGCACGGTAAAGTACGTCGTGCACGTATATTCTATCTTCGCGATGCTAAAGGCAAAAAAGCCCGTATCAAAGAAAGAAGGATTGCAAAATAAGACACTGCATTTTCAAAAGGTGGCCCCAAGGTTTAAACGCTTTGGGGCTTTTTATTTTAGTCCTACCCAATCAAAAGCATGACTCTTTCAAAAAGAGTATTGCTAAACAATTCTAAAAAGGATGAAAGAAGTGGAGGATTACTCCACTACTGTCAATTTTCGGGGCTTTAACGTATAAACAAAACTAATACCGCCGCCTTCATCAGTAGCGTTTTGCAAAGGTATTTTTGATATTCTTGAAATATTCAAAGTTACTTCACCTTTAAGCGGTTGCAGTACCGTTGCAGGCACAACAAGGTTACCTTTGGCAGTAAGTGTTTCAACAATAAATTCTTCAGTGCGGCTGGTATCGCTCAGTGCAATTCTCAAACTTTCGCCATGCTGCAAAGGTTGAGTAAATATGGGCAAATCAAGCGGCATACCTTTTTTAACCTCGGCAGGCGGTGTACCCATCAACACAGGGTTAAACTTTAATTTATTAACGTATTTCTTTCCTTCAGTATCAAAATACACAAACTCACATTCGCGACCATTTTCAATAGGCTTTTTGTAAGCCAAACTATACCCTGCCCCTGAAATAATTGTAGTAACCAGCCTCATACTGTCTCCGTTAAAAGTAACCTGTGCAGGCTTGGTAAGTATTAGTGTTGTTCCGTTACTGCCCCCAAAACGGTAGGCAGCATTAGCCCAAGTAATGTTTTCACTTTCATCGTAGTTAATAGAGTATTGCTGATGAATGGTGCTTTGCTTCACATCGCCTGAGTTAGCAACTTCATTAGAGGCACATGAACCAAGCATAACTGCTGATACAAAAAATACAAATATTCTTTTCATAATTAAGATTATCGTTAATACGCGCCGTTTCTCCTGCGCAAAAACCACTCAGTGGCCATGAGTGCAAGTAAGATAAAAAACACCCATTTAAGGTTAATAATATCTTTAAATGCGGTTTGCATATAGCTTACGGGTTTAATATCCTCCCGTTTTTTAATCAATTGGGTAAGTTTTTCAACTTCGTTAGCGTACACCATACTGCCGCCATTTTTCTCGGCTAATGAACGCATCAATTGATGGTCGGCAACAGTTTCTAACAATTCTACCTGCAACGGTATTACCGTAAACTTCCCATTAAGGGTTTCCTCGCGGTTACCTACTTTCACCGCAGCTTTGTATGTATAATTTCCTGCGGCAAAATATCCTGCATTTAGCATGTATGCTGTGCCGGCTTTGCTAAAGGTATAGGTAAATGATTTCCCGTCGCTGCTTTTAATATCCATTTTCACATCAGGCTCAGTAATGGCCTCATAACTTTCGTTATATACCTGCGCATCAAACACCACCTTCTCATTTTCGTTAAAAGTGTTTTTTTGAGCATTCACCCTGAATTTACGGGTATCGTTTTTAGCTGCGAGGTACTGAATGGTTTTGGTCATTACCTCATTGGTAGCATCGTGGTTTTTGTTGCGCTCAAAATCCTGTAATCGCCAACGCCAATATCCCTCGCCCAAAATAACACCCATGCGCCTGTCGGTACTTTGGTTAAAATAAATTAGCGGTTGTTGGGTTTTTACTGCGCCTATTTGCTGATGCAATAAAGTATTTGCAGAAGCTGCCTGCGAATAGTTGCCGAAAGGAGTTTTAAGCGGTGGCCAAAAACGTAAACGGGCTTTGGTTTCATCGGTAAGGGTGAATAGTGAAAACCCATCGTTTAGCAAGGGCAAAGCATCGTTTATTTGGTTGCGATAGTTACTAATGGCTATCCCTGTTCCCAACTCATTAAATACAGGTATAAGCGTTTGTGTGCCGATAATGTGCAATACAGGCAGTTTACTGTTTTCAATAGCATTAAGCAGGTTTTCTGCCGGGTTTTCGATATTAGGCAGTTGATGCAGTATTACTAAATTGTATTTTTTAAGATCGTTGTAGTTGGTAAAACCCGAAGCAAAGGTAATTACCACCTCGTAATTCTGGTTGCTTTCAACAGCTTGTTTAATACCTGCCAAATCAGGGTGCGGAGCAGGCGCAAGCAATAAGATTTTATTACGTCCGTCAAGCACATCAATAAAAAAATCTTTTCGGTTGTTTACGAAACTGATTTCACCACTTACGGTGGTTAGCTGCACAACATAGTGTTGTGTACCCGCTTCATCGGCAGCCAATTGCAGGTTTTCTGTAAGGGATAAATTATCGTTAGTAACGGCTATCTCTTTACTGAATAACGTTTTGCCGTTTTTGCTAACCGTTAATGTTGTTTTAGCACCATTAAGTTTGCTGGCTGCCACAGTTATTTCAGCAGGAAAGGTATTACCCAAATACGCTATTTTATTGTTGCGGATGTTTTTTACCAATACATCGCGGGGTACTGTAGTATCGCCCAAGGCGACTGTGAACACAGGCACTTTACTATTCTCTGCTGCATACACAGGGTTTGAACCGCTGTTAAATAACCCGTCGGAAGCTATAATCACCGCCCCAAGGTTTTGATTTTCATACTGGCTGGTAATTTCAGTAAATAAGCTACTTAAGTTAGTTTGCTTGCCGCTATAATTAAAAGGAGTTCCCTCGCTAACTTTATCTTCTAACCCAAACAGTTTTACATCAAAGTCCTTACGGAGTTCTTCGGCAAGGGCTTGTAATTTTTTTGGATATTCGTTTTTATAAAAAACCGAATCTTTATTCGCTGTGATGGATTGGCTATTGTCTTGCGCCAATACAATTACAGGCTTTTGTATTTTTTTGGTTGACGATTTTATAAAGGGGGCTAATAATAAAAAGGTTAATAAAAATATGCTCAAAAAGCGAACAGCAATAAGTGAGATGTATAACGGCGAACGGCGTTTCACCTCATCATCACCAAAGGGATTGCGGGTGTATAGCAGCCACGCCGCGCCCGCTGCGGCCAACAGACAGGGGATAATCCACCAAAGCGGATAGGTTGTTTGTATTTGCAATATCATGCGTATGAGCAAAAATAAAGGTTAACGGGCACAAAGCCACAGGCTGTATCTATTTATACTTTTCTTCATCGAAAAGTAAGTGGTGCGCGTTGAGGTAACGAGTGCTAAGCTATGAAAATTGTTTAATCATTGAGTACTTCTGCGGATTAACATATCATTGATAAGCGATAATTACTTTCTTTAGATGGGATTAAAATCCCATTTTGTTAAAATTACAGTTTGCGAAGGGACTTAAGTCCCTTCGCAAACTGTAATTTCATAAGCTGTGGGTTTCAACCCGCAGCATCTTGCATAAACAAAAAACGGTGCCTTTTGAGCACCGCTTTATAATACTTTAACTGATTATAATTATCCGTTGATAAGCCCAAGTAAACTTGAAGCTCCTATGGCAAAACACCCGAAAAACTCTTTCATACGACCGAAAAAGCTTTTATCAGTATGTGCGGGATTGGGTTTAAAATTCTCAGCTTCGCGTAGTTTTTCAAGCAAGGCTTTTTCTTCGTTACTAAGTTTAGTAGGGGTGTAAATGTTTATTTGCACCAATTGGTCGCCACGTCCGTAGCTGTTAACACTTGGCAAACCTTTACCTTTCAAACGAAGCACTTTACCTGATTGCGTACCTGCATCTATTTTAATTTTGGCGCGTCCCTCAACAGTAGGAACTTCTATGTTTGTACCTAAAGCAGCATCAGAGAAACTGATGTCGTGCACATACAATACATTTTGCCCGTCGCGTTTTAGGTTTTCGTCTTCAATCTCCTCAATCTGTACTATCAAATCGCCGTTTGCACCTGCACCACCGGGTGCTGAGTTTCCTTTTCCGCTTACGGATAATTGCATCCCCTCTTCAACACCTGCGGGTATTTTTAGTTCAACAAATTCTTCTTGAGCTATTAAACCATCGGGGCCAACACCTGCGGGGCGTTCTGATACTATTTTACCGCTACCGCTGCAAGTGCTGCAAGTGGTTGTGGTTTGCATCTGCCCTAAAATGGTATTGGTAACACGGCGTACTGCTCCTGCACCGTTACAAGTGGGGCAAGTTTTGAAGTTAACGCCTTTGGCCACCGTCATACGGTTGTATTTCACCTTCTTTTCAGCCCCTTTGGCAATTTCTTGCAGGGTGAGTTTAATCTTTATACGAATGTTTGAACCAACCGCTCCCCTACTACCTCTTCCGCCACCGCCAAAGAAACTCTCGAACGGACTTCCCTGACCGAATATATCTCCAAACTGGCTGAAAATATCATCCATGCTCATACCACCGCCACCACCGTAGCCCCCACGATTGCCCATGCCTGCATGGCCAAATTGGTCGTATTGGCTGCGCTTATTTTGGTCGCTAAGCACCTCATAGGCTTCGGCAGCTTCTTTAAACTTCTCCTCAGCTTCGGGATTGTTTGGGTTTTTATCAGGATGGTACTTAATTGCCATCTGGCGGTAGGCTTTTTTAATTTCCTCCGCCGTGGCGTTTTTCCCCACGCCCAATATTTCGTAAAAATCTCTTTTAGCCATTATTCGCCTATTACAACTTTAGCAAAACGTATCACTTTATCTTTAAGGGTATATCCTTTTTCTACCTCATCAACCACTTTCCCTTTAAGGTCATCAGTGGGTGCAGGTATTTTGGTAATTGCCTCGTGGTAATCTACATCAAAAGGCTGCCCTTTTGACTCTATGGCTTTTACTCCCTTTTGTGAAAGGATATTTAAAAACTTGGTATGTATTAACGTAACGCCTTCTTTCACCGCCTCAACATCGGTTGAGTTTTCAAATGCTTTTTGAGCACGTTCAAAATCATCCACAACAGGAATAAACGACAGTAAAATATCTTTCCCTGCTGTATCCATCAACTCTATGCGTTCTTTTGCGTTGCGGCGTTTCATGTTATCAAACTCGCTGTACAGGCGCAAGTATTTATCATTCAATTCAGCAATCTCGGCTTTCAGTTTTCCTTCAATACTTGCCTGTGTTTGTGTATCTTCGTCTGCTGATGCATCCTCATTTGCCAATGTTTCATCAACCGGCAACTCATTTTCGGCAGCAGTTCCTTTATCGTTCAATTCTTCCCTGTTCTCAGTTTCGTTATTTGTCATACGTTTGTTACCAAAAATTTTTCGGGTTAATTTATTTAATCCTGATGTTTTCAATCTTTTATTGCTACCCGCCTGTTTGCAATATTACTGCCAAAGGGCTTTTTTGCCAAAATGGCAGTTATTTCCGTTCCACATTTCCGCTTCCCAACCGCTCTACTTTTAGCGGTTGCTCAATAGGTTCAGCATAATACAATATATTGCCGCTATTACCCACAAGGGCATATAACACTTTAAAAGGCTTCACGTGCAACTCGTTAATCCCATAGTGATAGGCAAAGGTGTAATCGCCTTGCAAATTGCGGGCATCCAGTTTACCGGCATCAAACATTACGGGCACAAAAATAGCGGCATATCCTTTAACATCTAACGTACCTGTTGCCTCATGGTTTACTTCAAACTTACCAATCTTTACTGCTAAATTAACCCTGCCTGTACTACGTTGAAACACTACCAGCGAATCGGATTGAAGGGTATCAGTAAATTCTATTTCTGCGGCATCGTTTAGTGTAATACCGTGTAAGGTTTTGCAGTTAATTTCTACAATAATCTTTTTGCTGAAATCACGCGTCCAATTGCACACATTGCGGTCGTCAATAATCAGTTGACCATTATCTACTGCTACCGATACATTTTTAATCACATTTCCGCCGCCTTTAAGCACAACTTTTTGGGGCTGAGTTGTATCTTGGGTGATACGAAATACCAAACGGTCTTTTGCAATAATTGATGTAAAATCATTAACAACAATTTCACGGCTACCGCTTTTTCCCGCAGCCATAAAGCATTCTTCGGGGCCGATTTTATCTTTACAGGCCGAAAGGAGACCCCCTATAATTACTATTATGTAAAAATGTTTTCTCAACGGTTATTAATACGATAAATCATACCCCACTCAAAATAATCGGCACGTGCAAAATGCACTTTTAATGCTGTGTATATGCCCACTTGCTTTGTAACCTGCCCGCGAATACCAATTCGCTGATATATGGGGCCTTTTACTTTATTTGTATTGTATAAATATGCGGCTATATCTGTAATTATAGCCAGCCTGCCAAATTGCAATTCATGACTTATTTTAGCGGCAATTTCCACCGCTTTACCTCTATTTCCTTTTGAGGCGGTTCCCTTTCGGTTTTCAACATAAAAATTACCCTCATCGTAAAACATATCCAAGCCGCCCCCAAATTTACTTTTAGCGGATAAAGAACGTAGGTATTTAAATTGCAAACTACCCACCAAAATCTGTTTGGGAAAAATATAATCAGTGTATTTGCTGGCAAAAGCTGCGGTTATCAGGTATGAGTTGCGCAGGGTATCCATATCGTTTGGCAACTCTTTCTCTATCTTTTTACTATTTATATAACGGGTATAACCAATTTTTATATCGGGTGAGTTAATGCCCAAGTTGGGCATCCTAAAATTGCCGTTTGAAAAATGGGTAATACCGCCCGCAAGGTTTAACTCGCTTTTGGGTGATAGCGGGATATTAATAACACCGTGTACATTAAGGCTACCGTTGAGGTGCGAGCCTATGGCACTATTAGCAGTATTTGTTCTTATATCAAACGGTTGGGTAACATAGCCCAACCCCCAATTTATTTTGAGGTTAAAATTGGCTCCAAATTTTTTAAAAAAAGGAATTTCAATAAAAGGTAATAACCCATACACCGATCCTACTATATTGGGATTGCCGTAGTACAAATACAACACATCAACTCCCCATGCGGGTTGGTTATAAATGCGGTGCCATTGCTTGCGTGTAGCTGTTTGAAATCTAACGCCTAAAACACCACCGTACACGTGCGATTTGAGGTTATCAACCGAGCCTTTATGCGCCCAAACATAACCGCCCAATGCTGAGGCTGTAACCCCCCATTTTTCTTGCGGCTGCTGAGCAAAACCGCTAAAAGGAAACAGAACGGCAAATGCTACAAGTAGCCTTTGTGCGCAAGTGGTTGCCCATATCCCTTTTAGCATACTATGGTTAAGACGGTATTACAGGTTAAATTGTATGCCTTGTGCCAATGGTAATTCAGTACCGTAGTTAATGGTGTTGGTTTGACGGCGCATATATACCTTCCAAGCATCTGAACCGCTTTCGCGGCCGCCGCCGGTTTCTTTTTCACCGCCGAATGCACCCCCGATTTCAGCACCTGAGGTGCCTATGTTTACGTTGGCTATGCCGCAATCGCTACCTGCTGCTGCCAAAAAGCATTCGGTTTCTAAAATGTTGTTTGAGAATATTGACGAACTTAACCCTTGCGGAACATCGTTCTGCATAGTTATAGCTTCATCGATGGTGCTGTATTTAAGCAAGTATAAAATGGGTGCAAAGGTTTCGTGTTGCACAATGGGGTAATGGTTTTGGGCTTCGGCAATGGTGGGTTTTACATAACAACCCGATTCGTAACCGTCGCCTGAAAGTACTTCGCCACCAACTAACACCGTTCCGCCTTGTTGTTTTAGTTGTTCAAGAGCAGTTTGGTAGTTTTTCACTGCATCTTTATCAATCAACGGACCTACCAATGTACCGTTGCTTAACGGGTGGCCGATGTTTAATTGTGGGTAAGCCGACACCAACATATTTTTAAACTTGCCGTAAATACTGTCTTGTACAATAATGCGACGGGTGGTGGTACAACGCTGACCGCAAGTACCTGCTGCGCCAAATATCACGGCACGCAAAGCCATATCAAGGTTGGCATTTTCTGTGATGATGATGGCGTTGTTTCCACCCAACTCAAGCAAAGCACGACCTAAACGTGCGCCTACGGCAGCACCTACCAGTTTACCCATGCGGGTAGAACCTGTGGCCGACACAAGAGGCATACGCTTATCGTTGCTCATTAACTCACCAATGCGGTAATCACCGATAATCAGGTTAAATATACCTTCGGGAAGGCTGTTTTCTTTTAATACCTCTGCCATCAGGTTGGTACAGGCTATGGCAGTAAGCGGGGTTTTTTCTGATGGTTTCCACACGGTAACATCACCACAAACGGCAGCCAACATTGCATTCCAACTCCATACCGCTACTGGGAAGTTAAAGGCCGAAATAACGCCCACAATGCCCAACGGATGGTACTGCTCATACATACGGTGGTTAGGGCGTTCGCTGTGCATGGTTAGCCCGTGCAACTGACGTGAAAGACCCACTGCAAAATCGCAGATATCTATCATCTCTTGTACTTCGCCCAAACCTTCCTGCAAAATTTTACCCATTTCGTAGCTCACCAACTCGCCCAACGGTTGCTTGTATTCGCGCAACTTATTGCCGTATTGACGGATAATCTCACCGCGTTTTGGCGCGGGTACTGTGCGCCAGTATGCAAATGCTTCCTGCGCTTTTTCCATCATAGTGTTGTATTCGGCTTCGGTTGCCATTTTTACTTTGGCAATCAGTTGCCCGTCGGCGGGTGAGTATATTTCGCGCACCTCGGCAGTTGCGGGACTTGCCCATGCTTGTCCTGTGCTTGAGGCTTCGCTTAATTCGTTAATGCCCAGTTTAGAAAGGGTTTCTTTGACAGCGAATGTTTGAGAAGAGGTTGTCATTGCAAAAATTTTTGCAAAGGTACACTTTTATAGCGGTTTGTGGGATGGGAATGGAAGTCATGCCGACGCAGGTAGGCATC
This sequence comes from Bacteroidia bacterium, assembly GCA_035906255.1. Taxonomy (GTDB): domain Bacteria; phylum Bacteroidota; class Bacteroidia; order UBA8524; family UBA8524; genus SB11. Next base: position 155,181 of record JAMIFM010000018.1, on the reverse strand, counting down.
GCATGATTAATAAATGTAATGAACAACTGCGATCCTGAAACAAGTTCGGGAGGACGGGGTTGTTCCCCCTCCTGTATCCTCCCCAAAGGGAGGGCATTGCGGATGCTATCTTATTTTATAATATCACGGAGTACCCAAAATCGTTCGGCGTTCAAAGGCTTTGGGGGCGGCTCCCCTCCTTGTTGGGGTTGAGCAAAGGCAAAGGAGGGGTCGGGGGTGGTCGCAAAAAAGCTTGAAGCTTAAACCTCTCTTTCTCTCTCCTTTTCACACTTCACAAACCCCTACAAGGAGAGAAACCAGCCGCACTAACCCCCATTGTCAAATTGAGCGTAGCGAAATTTCTTATCCTAACTGTATGAACACGAAGCTAAAACGCATTTGTAATAAGGTGCTGCCTTCGTTAGTATGACAGGTTGGGCTTGCAATGTTTGCACCCCGTCATGTTGAACTTGTTTGAACATCGCATTGTCTGTCAGCGTAATTAGTTAATACGATCCTGAAACAAGTTCGGAAGAACGGGTACACCGTTCAACGGCCACGTACGCTGCTCCCCTCCTTGTTGGGGTTGAGCAAAGGCAAAGGAGGGATCGGGAGTGGTCGCAAAAAAGCTTGCAGCTTAAACCTCTCTTTCTCTCTCCTTTTCACACCGCACTAACCCCTACAAGGAGAGAAACCGCCGCACTTGCCGCTGACGTGGCAATCCTTACCAATCTGTTCAAACGGATTGCTTCGGCAGACTTCGCAATGACGGGGTGCTGCCGTGTTGACGAAGAAAGCATCTTTGAACAACCTTGTTAACACAATTGTTATAAGGTTCTTCGCTACCGCTCAGAAGGACAGTCCCCAAAAACAACAAAAGCCGCGCGAGGCGGCTTTTGGATGTATCATTTGTTAAAAGGATTATTTCTTTTTGCCTTTAGTTTTCATAGCCAGTTGCACCGCATTGTAGGTATTTACCACACCGCCGCTAATGCACAGCTCTTTAAAATCAACCAAGGTTTCAGTACCGGGGGTTTTCACTTTAATGGTGATTGGGGTAACTGATTTCATAATGATTGTTTTTACCTGCTCAGCAGTAAGTTCAGGGAAGTATGAACGTATAAGTGCGCATACTCCTGCTGTTACAGGCGAAGCCATACTTGTTCCGCTAAACGCAGCGTATTTGTTATCAGGAGTAGTAGAGTTAATCTCTACACCGGGCGCAAACACATCTACATTCTTTTTACCGTAGTTAGAAAATTCAGCAGGAATGTTTTCGCCATACTCGTGTGCACAAGCACCTACTTCAATCCAGTTTTTGGCAGTTCCTTTGCCTTCATATTTATCGGTAGGGAAATTATCTTCAACGTCAGTGTTTTTGGCATCGTTTCCGGCAGCGTGTACCAGCAATACATCTTTGCTTTCAGCATATTTAACTGCCTCGTCCACTATTTGTTTGTTGTAGCTGAATGATTTACCAAAGCTCATGTTAATTACCGTAGCTCCGTTATCAACCGCATAGCGGATACCGTTAGCTACGTCTTTATCGCGTTCATCACCATCAGGCACTACACGCACTACCATAATTTTTACATTGTTGGCTACTCCTTTAATACCCACACTATTAGAGCGGATAGCACCGATAATACCGGCTACGTGGCTACCGTGGTCGCCTTGCGGGCCGCGATAGTCGTTGTTACCATATACACGTTCGTTTTGGTCTTTGTAGTTATCGCCCACAATGCTGCGAGGGTCAAAATCAACATTGTAGCGGTGTTCTACCTCATTTTTGTAGTAGTTCAGTATGCCTTCAAATTGCTCTTTAATAGCGTCCATATCCATCCCATACCCAAAGAAAGTAGTGATATATTTTGCGGCAAGCTCTTGGTAAGTACCTTGCGCTTTAAACTTCTTAATTTTATCAAGGGTTATTTTGCTACCAATTTCTTTTTCAATCTCTTCAGTCGCTTGAATGATGTTTGAAAAACGGAAGTAGTTGTTGCTGGCTTCGTAATGGCTTTCAAAAAAAGCAGGTTTCACTTTTTTGATAAAATACTCGTACTGTTTCTTCTCTTCTTTGCTCAGTTTTTTTTCATCAACAGTAGCAAACTTCTTGCTGTATTCAGCATACAAACGGGTTAGTTCCAATGCTTCAACGTCAATATTACCGTCTTTACCGCCTATAAAATTCCAGCCGTGTACATCATCAATATATCCGTTGCCGTCATCATCCTTGCCATTGTTAGGAATTTCCTTAGCGTTTGTCCAGATAATATCGGCAAGGTCTTCGTGTTTGTAATCAATTCCATCGTCAATAACAGCTACAATCACAGTTTTTGATTCTTTGCCCTGTAACAATTCGTTGTAAGCCCTTTCAGAACTCACACCAAGAATTGAATCTTTTTGCAAATCAAGGTTAAACCAATTTTCGGGCGCACCGCCGCTTTGTGCTTGCACAGTAGCAAAAGCCAACAGCAACAGCAGCGATAAGAAATAGTTTTTAATCTTCATAATGTACTTTATCAGTTATAGTTAAACAAAAGTAAGGGTACGATACTATAAACGGTTACTTTTTGGATAAAACCCCTTTTTTGCAGGATAATGTTATCCATACCTTTAAACTGCTTGGTATATAACAATGCGTGATGGACTTGCATCACTATCAAAGGCACCTGCTGCAATACTAAGCAGGTATTGTCCGTCGGCAACACTATCGGGCACATATATCAACTCGGTAATTGTGCTGTGTATGCGGGTAGCCTGCGGATAATTCCAAAAAGCGTGGTGTGCAGCCAGTTCACCCCCATCTTCTTCCCTATCCACCGATGGCATATCTACCAGTAAATGTTCAATACCACGCTCTCTAATCCAATCGGCAGCCTCTTTGGTAAGGTAAGTGGGGTTAGTACCGCTGTATCTTTTCACTTTCTTATCATCCCTATTAGGTAATGTACGGATAATAAGGGCTTTGCTATTATGTTTCACTGCCGCTGCCAATAATTGAGGGGTGATTACAAAATCACCGTCGGGCAACCTATCAGGGGTAACCGACACTAACTCTGCACCAAAAAGAAACTCTTTTAAGCATTGGTGCAGAGCTATCCGCTCTTTGCTGATATGTCCCACACACTCAGTATGCGTACCGTTTCCATGTGCGTTGAAGGTAATGTTTTCGCAATTGCAGGCACCGCCCATTGCGGTTGACCCAATAAACCCGCCCGCAATAAGCGGGACAATAACAGCATCGGGAATGTAAAACGCATTAACAGTATCCGGCCCCTGCAAAACGGGCAATGTAAGCTCAATGCCCTTTTGGGTATCAAAAGAAACCTCTACGCCACCAACAACAGTTTTAATAATCATAATACGGGGGCAAAGTAATCCCTAAACCTTAAAAACCCAAGCAAAAACCTTTGTACAATAAGTGCCCGCCCTGCGAGCGTTTAAAAAAGGTTAATATTGTGTAGAGTTTTGTATGGAATATAAAGTAAAACGTGTGTGGAAACTGCTGCTGCTGCTGTTTGCCATTTGTATAGCTCTTTTCTCGCTGCTATATACACAAACCCTTGCCAGCAAGCTGGCCGAACAGGAAAAGCGTAATATGGAAATTTGGGCCCATGCTACTAACCTGCTGGTAAACTCGGTTAGTTATGAGGGTGAGGATGAAGCTATTGATAAGTTCATTAGCGATGCAAATACGTTTTGTATTAATGTGGTGAAGAAAAACACTACCATCCCTGCAATTATGCTTGACCAGCAGGGTAATATTATGACGTTTGTGAACCTTGACTCGAACAAGCTATCTACGGACTCGAAATACCAGTATAAAAAGCTGGATGAAATGAAGCACGAGAACAATGATACGATTATCATCAACATTTCAGACCAAGCTAAAAACTACATTTATTACGAAAACTCTACCCTGCTTAGCCAATTGCAGTATTTCCCTGTGTACCAAATGACGCTTATCAGCTTGTTTTTGCTGGTATCGTATTTTGCCTTTAATGCCTCACGCCGAAGTGAACAAAACCGCGTGTGGGTGGGGCTTGCAAAAGAAACCGCGCACCAATTGGGCACGCCCATATCTTCGTTACTGGCTTGGATTGACCTTTTTAAAGCATCGGAGGGGAATATTGACAGTGAGCTGATTACTGAAATGGAACACGATGTGAAGCGACTGGAGCTTGTAACGGAACGTTTCTCGAAAATAGGTTCCGAACCTGAACTGAAACCGGAAAACATTGAACAGGTACTTGAGAAAGCAGTAGGCTATTTAAAGAATCGTGTATCAAGTAAGGTAGCCTTTACTATTGATGCCTCAAAACTAAACCACCCTACGGCACAAGTAAACATTCCTCTTTTTGAATGGGTGGTTGAAAACCTTTGCAAAAATGCGATTGACGCGATGGAAGGGCAAGGCAAAATTGATTTTATGATTACCGAAACCCGCAAAAAAATAATTATTGATGTGCGTGATACGGGCAAAGGCATCCCTTCTTCACAATTTAAAACGGTTTTTAAGCCCGGATTTACCACCAAAAAGCGCGGTTGGGGATTGGGACTATCACTGGTGAAACGTATTATACAAGATTACCACAAAGGCAATATCTTTGTAAAGGCCAGTGTGGTTGGCGTTGGCACTGTTTTTAGAATTGTTTTGAATAAATAAATGAAAAAATTAATCGTTCTATTATTATTTATCTCCCCTCTTTTTGCGGAGGCACAAACGGATACTCTTGACAATAGCATTGCTCCTGCTTCGAGTAAATTAGACATTTCAGATACCGGGATTTATTCGTTTGTTGAAGAAATGCCTGAGTTTCCGGGCGGGCAAAATGCGATGTACAGTTTTCTCTCAAAAAATCTTGTTTACCCTAAAAAAGCAATTGAAAACGATATCAGCGGTAAGGTTTATGTACAGTTTGTTGTGAGAAAAGACGGCGCTTTGGATAACATAAAAATTAGTAAGGGATTGGGTTATGGTTGTGATGAGGAAGTGATAAGGGTACTGAAACTGATGCCTAAATGGAAGCCCGGCAAAAGCAACGGCAAACCGGTAGCTACACAATTTACTTTACCCGTAGCTTTTACGTTGAACTAAACCATTACAATAATTTGTCCCGTATAATTCCTTGGCATCGATTTAAAATTGTTTTGAATAAATAGGATGAAACAACTGATTATTATTTTTTTAGCCTGCGTTGTGGCTGCAAGTTGTGCCTCGTCAGCTCCCACTCCGACTGTAAAAGAAAATACCCAACAACAACATACCTACATCGATACAACCTCTGATGAGACTCCACCGTATTACCCCGGAGGAGAACCTGCACGACTTGAATTTATCAAAAGCAACCTTGTATATCCTGAAAATGCGAAAAAAAACAGCTTGATCGGAACCGTCCAAGTGACGTTTATAATAGAGACAGATAGTTCAGTAAGTAACATTGTTGTTACAAACACTTTTGATGAAGAATGCGGTAAAGAAGCAGCAAGAGTAGTTTCACTCATGAAATGGGTTCCCGGAAAACAAAAGGATAAAAACGTGAGGGTAAGACTTACAATGCCCATTAAATTTAGATTATGACAACGCTTTACAAAACAATACTGTTATTCACTTTTATTGGGCTAAGTGCCTGCAAAACAACAAAAACAGATGAACCTGTTTTTGAGATAGTTGAAGTAGCCCCCGAATATCCGGGTGGAGAGGAAGCGCGACAAAAGTTCATCGTACAAAATATTGTTTACCCCCCACTTGCCATTGAAAACAATAAACAAGGTATAGTAATAGTTCAATTTATCATTGAAAAAGACGGCAGTATAAGTAATCCGGTAGCCATTAAAGGTTTTGATGAAGATTGCTCAAAAGAAGCTATCAGGGTGGTAAAACTGATGAAATGGAAACCGGGGGAACAAAGGGGTAAAAAAGTGAGAGTCAAGATGTTTTTACCTATCAAATTTAAATTGAAATAAGTTGCCACGAATAATAGCCATAGATTACGGCACCAAACGGGTAGGACTGGCGGTTACCGACGAGTTGAAAATTATTGCTACCTCGTTAGGGACAATCCACGCTAAGGATGTGATTAACTACCTGAAAGACTATTGCACCCAAAACAACGTGGAAACTTTTGTGGTGGGGCAACCTAAACAGATGGACGGCAGTGCTTCTGAATCGGAACGACATATACAGGCTTTTTTAAATGCCGTAAAGAAGAACTTCCCTACAATACCCGTTGTTAGATACGATGAACGGTTTACATCTAAAATTGCCTCTCGTTCATTAATTGATAGTGGGGTAAAGAAAAAAGACCGCCAAAACAAAGAATTGTTGGATACTGTGAGTGCTGTATTAATTTTGCAGGATTATTTAGAGACTGTACGATGATTTTACCAGTGATTGCCTACGGCGACCCCGTTTTGAGGAAGGAAGCCGAGGACATAACCCCTGATTACCCCAACTTGAAAGAGCTGATTGCCAACATGTATGAAACCATGTATGCAAGCAGCGGCGTTGGGTTAGCTGCACCCCAAATTGGTTTACCTATCCGCCTTTTTGTGGTGGATGCTGCCCCTATGTTTGAAGAAGAGGAAGAAGGCCCGAAAGAGTTTAAACGCACCTTTATAAACGCCTATATTGTTGACGAAGAAGGCAAAAAATGGGATTTTGAAGAAGGCTGCTTAAGCATACCCACAATTAGGGAAAAGGTGAACCGCCACTCAAAAATAAAAGTGGAGTACAGGGACGAAGAGTTTAACCTGCACGAAGAGGAGTTTGACGGCATTATTGCCCGCATTATCCAACACGAGCACGACCATACAGACGGCAAGTTGTTTATAGACTATATCAGCCCCTTGCGTCGCCGTTTGTTGAAAGGTAAATTAAACGACATTAGCGCGGGTCGCGTCCATACCGACTACCGCATGAAATACCCCATTAAAAAGTAATTTGATTTTCACACCGAAGGATTAAAACCCTTCCATATTAAATAGCATTAAACACGAAGCGGGACTGATGTCCCGCTTCGTGTTTATACATATTAGTAATTGGGGTTCAACCCATTCACACTATTAAAACTTCATGGCAAGGGTCACAAAAAAGTTGGTAGTAGCTGCGGGGTAATACGCCGCAGGAGTAGTAACCGTGCGATTGCCACTGGCATCCTGCACCATGCTGTTGCCCCAGCCGCCCAAAGCACCCGATGGGCTGTATAAGGTATTGCTAAAGTTATTTACCCTAACACTCAAGGTTTGCTCACCTACACCCGTCCATTGGTCAAGCTTCAACCCAAGCACCGCATCACCCACAAAAAACGAGGGCAACGAAAGGCTTTCGGTTTCAGTATTATCTAAGTATTGCTTACCTACATAGCGGCCATTTAATTCAATACTTAAAAACGGAAGCGGGCTATATTTTACCCCTTGGTTAATAATCACCGCAGGACTAAACGCAGGGCTGATATTCTTAAAAGTAACACCATCGTTTCCACTACCCACAGGATTACCGTTTTCATCAGTAATGCTGTAATACTGCGTAAAGCTATTGATGCTGTTGCTGCTAAAGCTTGAAGCATGGGTAATTGCCCAACGCTTACCAATAGCAAACATTCCATCAATCTCAATACCGGCACGAGAACCGCTACCTGTGTTTTGAGTAATGGGCGAGCCGAACTGGTTTAGTAATCCGGTATTGGCAATTTGGTTGTTAAACGCCATATAATACACATTGGCATTCAGCCATAAGTTTTTGGCAGTAATCTTAGTACCCAGCTCAATATCTGTAACCGTTTCAGGCTTCAAATCATCCTGTTTAATATCACGCCAGGCAAGGTCGTCGCGCAAATAATCACTACGGGTAGGCTCACGTCCCGTCATCCCCGCATTCAAATACAAACCTACATTTTTATCAAGTTGGTAGCTAACCCCCACTTTCGGGTTAATAAACAACCACTCCATCGGCTCTACGTTAAACTCGGTAAACAGGTATTCCATTTTATCCACCTTGTAATCCCAGCTTGCACGGCGTGCCTGTACATCGGCAAAAAAAGTAAGTTTCTCCCCTACTGTGTACGATGCCTTCACAAAAGCACTCATCTCCTGCTTAGTACCCGTGTTTGAGTACCATACATGGCCGGGCGTAACACCCGCAGGTAAGGTTTGCGCCCAAGCCACTTGGTTAAAGTGCCTGCTCACAAACTTATTAGCGTGAACACCTAAACTTACATTCAGTTTCTTATCCGTGTAGTTAAGCGATGCGAAACCACCTGTAAACTCTTGGTCTAAACGGTAGCGGGCAACAAAATCAGTAGCTGTTACTGTATCGCCATTGCGTACAATGGTATCTGACGGAGCATTAAGATATGAAAGCGGGGCACCGTACCACAAATAATCAAAATACGGAGCATCGCCTTTTACATAATACGCCGAGGCCGAAGCATTCAATTTTGACGAAATATGATAAGTGTATTGCAACTGGTAAAACCGTTGGCGAAACTCATCTCTTTCTTCGGGGGTCAATGGGTTGGCTCTGCGGTTTTTTTCAAGGGTAGCCTTATCAATCGCTCCGTACGAAAGCTGCGATTGCGAAACACCGCCCCAAGCATTGAACTTTAGCAACGAACGTTTACCAAACAAACCACCGCTTAAAAAATACGACTGGTTGTGGCTTTTCGAATGCTCTCGATACCCGTCTGAACGCAAGTCCGACAAGCGGCCGTAAAAAGCTACCTTACCGTTGGCCAAACGTCCTGTTTGGTATTCAACGGTATTCCGCATAGAGTTGAACGACCCGAAACCACTGTGTAACGAGAACGAGGGACTTTCTTCAAGGTTTTTGGTAACCACGTTAAGAGAACCACCCAACGCAGCAGTACCGTTGCTGCTGGTGCCCACACCACGCTGAATTTGAATTTCTGACGCGCTGCTGGCCAAATCGCTAAAGTTGTTGGTGAAAAACCCTTGCGTTTCGGCATCGTTCACAGGTACTCCGTTCACCGTCATGTTAATACGGGTTTGGTCGATACCGCGCAACCTGAACCCCGAATACCCCATTCCGTTACCGGCATCAGAATATGAGTTTACTGAAGGCGTAGCTGCTATCAGCATCGGAATATCGTGCCCCACGTAGCGAGCCTCAATATCGGCTGTTTTTAACGAGCTGAGGGTAACAGGGGTTTTGGCAGAAGCCCTGAAAGCCTCTACAACCACCGCTTCGCTTTCAATTATTTGTTCTTCTAAATTAAAAACAAGAGGTTGTGAAGGGTCGGTGGCAGTAACGGTAATTACCATTTGTTGCGTTTGATGCCCCGTGAGGCTTGCAACAAGGGTATAGTTTCCGGGTTTTACACCCGCAATTGAGAAATACCCGATTTTATCGGTAATGGCTGATTGGCGGGCTACATTGTTTACTTTAAGTTGCAAATACGCATTGGCCAGCGGTTGGTCTCCGTTTGCACTATAAACATAACCCGTGAGGTTGATTTGGGCCGAAGCGGCCAGAGTGATGAATGTGGCCGCTACAAGGGCCAGCATGTTACGAAACATTGTTTGATGAATATTTTGGTTAAACAACAGCACATGGCAGGGGCAGCCCTGCGCCTTAAAATTGTTAAACCCATCTTTTTCCCTTCGCAGGCATTATCCCGTTCAGGTTCAAAGGGTATGATCTCAGCCGGAAAAGTTTTCAGTTATCTGTCTCAGGCTTTAAGCTACTACAACTTAAAACTAAAAACGTTAAACCTACAACTGTCTCAGGCACCCCTAAAGACTCATCGTCGGCGCAAAACAACACAAAAAAATCCAAAGTGCTTACATTATTTTAACATACAGCCTCAATTCGTCTGTAAATGTGTTCTTTCTAATGTTACGGTGTTATACAGTTACGTTGTTACCGTGTTATTTTTGTTACGCGCTGCACAAGGGTTTGCTCGGTTTGATTAATCATTGAACGGGTACGGCTTTCAAAGAACTTGATTTGATGAAAAGTAATTGGAAAACATAGATGCTGTCATGCTGAACGATAGTGAAGCATCTTCGAGTAATCTTGTTTACACAACTGCTATAAGGTTCTTCGCTATCGCGCAGAATGACAAGTATATGTGTCGATTGTATCATTGCGAGGAGGCTGTCTTCGGCTGACATGGCAATCAGTTTGTATGGTTTGGACGGGATTGCTTCGGCAGACCTCGCAATGACGGGGTGGAGCAAGTCCCCACAGGGGATTTAGGGGTATCCCTGTCATGCTGAACGATAGTGAAGCATCTTCGATTAACCTTGTTTACATAATTGCAATAAGGTTCTTCGCTACGCTCAGAATAACAACACACACGACGTTCGTCATTGCGAGGAAGCTGTCTTCGGCTGACGTGGCAATACGTTTGTATGGTTTGGACGGGATTGCTTCGGCAGACCTCGCAATGACGGGATGGAGCAAGTCCCCACAGGGGGATTTAGGGGTATCCCTGTCATGCTGAACGATAGTGAAGCATCTTCGAGTAACCTTGTTTACATAATTGCAATAAGGTTCTTCGCTACGCTCAGAATAACAACACACACGACGTTCGTCATTGCGAGGAGGCTGTCTTCAGCTGACATGGCAATCCGTTTGTATGGTTTGGACGGGATTGCTTCGGCAGACCTCGCAATGACGAGGTGAGCAAGTCCTCACAGGGGATTTAGGGGTATCTCTGTCATGCTGAACGATGGTGAAGCATCTTTCTCAACCTTGTTTACACAACTGCTATAAGGTTCTTCGCTATCACTTAGAATGGCAAGTATATGTGTCGATTGCGTCATTGCGAGGAAAACGTTTTCGGCTGACGTGGCAATACGTTTGTATGGTTTGGACGGGATTGCTTAGGTAGACCTCGCAATGACGGGGTGGAGCAAGACCTCACAGGGGATTTAGAGGCTAAACTTGTTTCAGCTTCGCAATACCCTTTCACAATTTCACTGATGAAATCCCGCAACAAGCTCGGGATGACGAGATATTTTCCTCCTCCTGAATCCTCCTCACAGAGGAGGACATTGGGGAGCAAGCCTCGCTCAAAATTTCTTCGAATATCAAAAATTGCCCGACGTTCATTGTCCCCCGCTGGCGGGGGCAGGGGGGTGGAAAGTCACACAAAAAATCATGCTAACTTGTTTCAGCTTCTCAATACCTGTTCACGCTAAATACCAATGAAATCCCGAAGCGAGTTCGGGATGACAAAAAGGGCTGTCTCAAAAATTGAGACAGCCCTTTTTAAAAGTATTTTATCATGTCCGTTACTCTATCACTTCTTCTTCGCCTTTTACATCAAGATTGTAAAAGAAACCAACGTTTACACCTACTGAAAGCAAGCGGTATTTTAAATCGCCCGATGTGGTATTAAACAATGGTACAGTAAGCATTGGCTGCGTAATAAAACCCAACTTATTAGAGTAATTATAATTGCCTCTAAAACCTAACATTCCGCTGATATTGGCAAAATTGGGTCGTAGGTACGTATTTTTAAGATTAAACGAGCGGTCGTTGTCAATCGTAAACCCTTTTAGCCTAACAGCAACACGGTCTTGCAAAAGAAAATTCAGCGATGCTCCGTAACTAACAAAAAACTCCCAGTGCTTCGATTTCTTTTGGTTAAAATAAACACGACGGTTTAACAACGCGGGAACATCCAAATAATCAAACACATAATTTAACTCAGCCGTTGGCGAGGGAATGGTCAAAATAGTTTGGTCAAGCGGTTCCAAATCAGGATGGATAACCGTTTTGGGTTGCAAGTTGCCCACTACTTTCACAAAACCTGTATTGGTATATTGAAGCCCTATTTGCAACGTAGTGTTTTTGTTTAACTCTTTTTGATACTGCAAAAAGACTGAATAGCCTAAACGGTTTTTCTCAGAGGTTGACAATGAATCGGTACGTTTTACCGATTTACTGTTTGAAAACCTGAACGTGTATTGCGGCTGAAAGGTAGCTGCTATGTAATTGTATTTGTGTTGGGTTTGCGCAAAGGCAGCTACAGCAACAAAAAGCGATACAGCAAGCAGGATACTTTTTCTCATAGGTTCGTTTTTTAGTTAAGAGCCGCTAAGTTGTCATTTAGCAGCCTCAGTTTTGCTTCGGCATCTGCTTTTTTCTGGCGTTCGCGTTCCACAATATCCCCTTTAGCATTTGCCACAAACTTTTCGTTGCTCAGTTTGGCATCTACTGATTTAAGGAAACCTTGCAGATAGCCTATTTCTTCAGCAATTTTTGCACGCTCGGCAACAGGGTCTATGTTCTCCTCTAAAAACACATACAAGGCATCATTTTTCACCAACAGCTGTAAAGCTCCTTGGGGTTTCTCTGTTAAAAACTCCAGTTGCGAAACATTGGCCAACTTACGGATAATGTACTCAAAACTACGGTAAGCGGTGGCTGTAGCATCGTTTTCGCATACCAAAGCTGTTTTTAATTCATCTTTGGGCGACATTCCCTTGCTGCTGCGCAAGTTGCGCATTTCAGTAATAAAATCAATTGCCAGCGATGAAATTGCCTCTATTCCATCCTTCACTTTCGGATACTCCTCAATAATTATAGGCTTGGCAGGATTACCATCGTTCAAATCGTGGTAAAGCTCTTCGGTAATAAAGGGCATGAAAGGATGAACGATTTTCAGCAATTCTGAGAAATGGGCTATGGTAGCATCAAATGCACTACGGTTTATAGGCTTACCGTATTCGGGTTTCACCATTTCAAGATACCACGCACAGTAGTCGTCCCACACCAGCTTATAAACAGCCATCAGGGCTTCGCTAAGGCGATAATCCTTAAACTTGTCTTCTATATCCTTCAAGCCTTCGTTTAGCTTATAGGTAAGCCATTTTGAGGCTAATTGGTTAGCCGCAACAATCTCTGCATCAACGGCACTGTCTTCTACTATTTCCCAACCTTTTACCAAGCGGTAAGCGTTCCATATCTTGTTACAGAAGTTACGGCCTTGCTCTACTTGGCTAATGTCAAACATCACATCATTACCTGCCGATGAAGAAAGCAGCATACCCATGCGCACACCATCGGCACCGTATTGGGCAATTAAATCAAGCGGGTCAGGCGAGTTGCCTAATTGCTTGCTCATTTTGCGGCCTTGCTTATCGCGAACAATCCCTGTAAAATATACGTTCTTAAACGGCTTTTCTCCCCTGTACTCGTAACCGGCCATTATCATACGCAATACCCAAAAGAATATAATTTCAGGCGCAGTTACTAAATCGTCGGTAGGGTAAAAGGCTTTTATATCATCGTTATTCGGGTCTTCAAACCCGTCAAACACGCTAATTGGCCACAACCACGATGAAAACCAAGTATCTACTACATCTTCATCCTGTTTCAATTCTCCAATTCCAAATTTCAAATTTGAAATTTCAAATTTCTTAATAGCATCTTCCTCCGTTGCTGCCACTACGTAGCTACCATCGGGCGCATACCAAGCAGGGATGCGTTGTCCCCACCACAATTGGCGAGAGATACACCACTCGCGAATATTCTCCACCCAATGGCGGTAAGTATTTTTAAACTTAGCAGGGTGAAACTTAATCTCATCGTCCATCACCGCCTGCAACACTTTGGGGTTCTTTTCAATGAATTTCTTCATATCCACAAACCACTGTTTGCTTAGGCGGGGTTCTATCACAGCATCGGTACGCTCGCTGTAACCAACACTGTTTTTAATATCGTCAATCTTGTTTATTTGTCCGGCTTCTTCAAGGTCTTTCACAATCTGCTTACGCACTGCAAACCTGTCCATACCCACATAATGACCTGCAACAGCTGCTATGGTACCATCTTCGTTAAAAATATCAATGGTCTCCAAGCCGTGTTTTTTACCCAGTTCAAAGTCATTAATATCGTGTGCAGGGGTAACTTTTAAGCACCCTGTACCAAACTCAATATCTACGTACTCATCAAAAATTACAGGCACTTCACGATTTACCACAGGTACTATCGCTTTTTTACCTTTTAAATGAGTATAGCGTTCGTCGTTGGGGTTTACGCATACCGCAGTATCGCCCAAAAGGGTTTCGGGACGAGTAGTAGCAATAGTTAAGAAACCATCCTCGCCCGCAATTTTATAATTGATGTAAAATAATTTTGATTGAACGTCTTTATGGATTACCTCTTCATCGCTTACCGAGGTTTTTGCCGAAGGGTCCCAATTTACCATCCGCTCACCGCGATAAATAAGACCTTTCTCATACAAATCAACAAACACATTAATAACGGCCGCACTCATCACAGGCTCCATGGTAAAGCGGGTACGATCCCAATCGCAACTGGCACCCAGTTTTTTCAACTGCTCAAGTATTATTCCGCCATACTTTTCCTTCCAATCCCAAGCGTGTTCCAAAAACTTCTCACGCCCAATATCAGCTTTGTTAATGCCTTGCTCTTTCAGCATTTTCACCACTTTGGCTTCTGTAGCAATACTCGCATGGTCGGTACCGGGCACCCACACAGCTTCTTTACCCATCATGCGCGCACGGCGGGTAAGAATATCCTGTATGGTATTATTAAGCATGTGCCCCATGTGCAACACGCCCGTTACGTTGGGCGGAGGAATGACCACACTGTACTTAGGTTTTGGCGAACGGGCATCGGCTTTAAAATAGCCTTTGTCCATCCAGTATTTATACCATTTGTCTTCTACTTCTGCGGGGTTATATGTTTTTGAAAGTTGCATACGAACCGCGAAAATACGGATTTTTAGCGGTGATTTTTAAACGCAGGATGTAAACCTATTGTACCAGCGGGCATAAAACCCGCCTCTTGCACAAGCCCTGAATTTTATATTCAGAGAAAGTTACCATCTCTTATTAGCAAACGTTATGTTTTTACATTAAACAAAACACAAGTAATAACAAACAAAAAAGCCGCCTGTAAACAGGCGGCTTTGTATAAAGTATTCGGTTAACTCTTATTAGGTAAGTACTATCACTTTGTTGTCAAGTACTTCAATAATCCCACCGTTAATATCAAAGTTGTGGGTACCTTCAGCATCTACCACACGCACTTTACCTGCATTTAAACTGCTGATAATTGCGGCGTGGTTATTAAGCACCTCAAACGAGCCTTTGCTTCCGGGTACTTTCACACGGCTCACTGTTCCGCTGTATAATACCTTATCGGGGGTGATGATTTCTAATTGCATGGTTCAACTATTTATCGGTACAACTTAATTAAGCGCGGGCGTCAGCCAACAGTTTTTCACCTTTAGCTATCGCGCTTTCAATAGTACCTACCAAGTTAAAGGCAGACTCAGGATATTGGTCAACTTCACCATCCATAATCATGTTAAAGCCTTTAATGGTATCGTTAATATCAACCAACACACCTTCCAAACCTGTAAACTGTGCAGCTACGAAGAAAGGTTGTGACAAGAAACGTTGTACACGACGAGCGCGGTGTACTACCAATTTATCATCTTCGCTCAATTCGTCCATACCCAAAATTGCGATGATATCTTGCAACTCTTTGTAACGTTGCAACAACATTTTTACGCGTTGTGCGCAGTTATAGTGGGCATCGCCCAAAATATCAGGAGAAAGGATACGTGAAGTAGAATCCAGAGGGTCAACCGCAGGGTAAATACCCAACTCAGAAATCTTACGGCTCAATACCGTTGTAGCATCCAAGTGAGCAAATGTTGTTGCAGGAGCAGGGTCAGTCAAGTCATCCGCAGGTACATATACAGCTTGCACTGAGGTAATAGAACCGCGTTTGGTTGAGGTAATACGCTCTTGCATCGCACCCATTTCAGAGGCAAGGGTTGGTTGGTAACCTACCGCTGAAGGCATACGACCCAAAAGAGCCGATACTTCAGAACCTGCCTGAGTGAAACGGAAAATGTTATCTACGAAGAAAAGGATATCACGACCACCTGATTTTTCATCACCATCACGGAAATATTCAGCGATAGACAAACCGGTTAGAGCCACACGAGCACGTGCTCCCGGGGGTTCGTTCATCTGACCGAAAACAAAGGTAGCTTTAGAATCTTCCAAATCTTTACCGCCTACTTTGTCAACAGCCCATCCGCCTTCTTCCATATCATGCATAAAAGCTTCACCGTATTTTACAATACCGGCCTCAATCATCTCGCGCAATAAGTCGTTACCTTCACGGGTACGCTCACCTACACCTGCAAATACTGAGAAACCGTCGTGTGCTTTTGCAATGTTGTTAATCAATTCCTGAATCAATACGGTTTTACCTACACCCGCACCACCAAACAAACCGATTTTACCACCTTTTGCGTAAGGTTCCAAAAGGTCGATAACTTTAATACCTGTAAACAAAGGCTCGGTTGCTGTTGAAAGATCCTCAAAACGGGGAGCTTTCTGGTGAATTGAACGCTCACCTGTTTTTTGAATAGGTAACAAACCGTCAATACTTTCACCTACCACGTTCAACAAACGACCGCGAACAGCTTCGCCTGTAGGAACGCTAATAGGGTTTCCGGTATGCACAGCATCCATACCACGAGTCAAACCATCAGTACTGTCCATCGCAATGGCACGTACCATGTTTTCACCAAGGTGCTGTTGCACTTCTAATACCAATGTGTTTCCATTGTCACGACTAACGTGCAAGGCATCATAAATTTTGGGGAGTTGTGCGTTATCGCCGGTAAAACTTACGTCCACTACCGGACCGATAACCTGTGCTACTTTACCTATATTTGACATATTTGAGGAACTTAGTCTCTTGTTTTTTTCGGGCGCAAAGGTATCATTTTATTACTTAAAAAAAACTTCGTAACGATATTTGTTTAAACTTCTTATAGACGATTGAAAAAACTTAACATTGATTTCTACCAACGCGAGGATGTGGTGCAAATTGCCCGCGATTTATTAGGTAAAGAACTTATTACCAACATAAATGGCACATTAACCAGCGGAATTATTACTGAAACCGAAGCCTATGCCGGAATAGTGGATAGAGCCAGCCATGCCTTTGGCAACCGTCGTACCACACGCACCGAAACCATGTATGCCGCAGGGGGTATTAGCTACGTGTATTTGTGTTACGGCATACACCACTTATTTAATGTGGTGACTAATATTGCTGATGTGCCGCACGCTGTGCTGATACGCAACATACAACCTGCAAAAGGGATTGAAACCATACTTGAGCGGCGACGGAAAAAGAAAGTGGATAAAACCCTAAGTACAGGCCCCGGTACTATGAGTGAGGCATTGGGTATAAAAACCCTGCACAACAGCTTTGATTTAACTGGCGATACCATTTGGATTGAAGATGCAGGCATTACTGTTTCAAACGAAGCAATAAAAATAACCCCGCGCATAGGGGTAGATTATGCGGGCGAAGATGCTAAACTGCCGTATAGATTTGTAGTAGAAACTAAATTAATGAATGACTGAACTGATGGATGAAACTAAAAATACACCCCCAATAGGTGAGTTAATTAGCCTATACTCAGAAAAAAGAAAAACGGGTATGGATTATACCTTGATGAGAAAAGAAATGCTAGAAGAAGGAATTGAAGAAGAAAAGGTAACCAATGTACTTAGATACATTAGCTATAAAGAGCTTAACAGAACCAATTTATTTGATTTCAGGAAAAAAAGCCTTTCAAAACGTACGGTTAAATTAGTAGGCTCATTAGTTTGCAGCACTGCTTTGATTGTAATGGTGCTCATAGCAAATGGTTTACCCATTATTCCTTTTTGCACTATCATTATTGTTTGGGGCGGCATTATTGCCAGTTAGTTATAATTTTAGATGTACCCTGAAATTAGCGAGGAACTGTAAAAGACAGGGGTTTGAAAACCCCCACTATTACAATTACCTCCCTGCTGAGGACTTAAGTCCTCAGCAGGGAGGTAATTACAAAAGCAACAGGTTTTAACCTGTTGTGGTAAAAAACACTATAAATTTACTTTTGAGGCCGCTCCTAATTATAAAAAAGGCAGGCTTTATACCCATCTAAAATGCCAAATAAAACCTACTCCTCCCCTTCAGTTTTTGCAGCCTCACCTATTTCAGTAACACCTCCGGTTACAATAAACTTCATTACCTCCGAAGGATTGGCATCTACAGACCTCACCTTATCTGCCTTTACAATAAATACATTGCCTGAAAAATTATAGCTGTGCGGAAAATACACCGAAACAAACCCCTCAAATCCTATTACACCTAAATCTTTGTGCGTTACAAAACCCATTTTATACACCCCATCGCCCATTTGCACAGCCACCGGTTCTTTAAACTTTCGTTTATCACCCACAAAAGCCTCTAAAAAGTCTTTTATCGAGGTATAAATAACTTTCACCCCCGGCACCTTTTCAAGCAAATCATCAATAATATCAAGTATTGGCCGCAGTAACAACCCCGAGCCTACAAAACCTATTAAGGTAACCCCTACTAAAATTACAGCAATACCCAAACCGGGCACATTAAAATCAAGCAAATGATCAAGCCAGCGTACCATTTGTATCACCAGCCATACCGTACCTCCCACAGGCAGAATAATCAATATCCCCCGCAAAAAGTACTTTAGTACCTTACTGGCCACCAATTGCAAAACCTTTTTGGAGTATTTCAGTTCCATGTAGTGTGGGCATTGTAAACTATGCCTGCCCTTGCATTAAATCTTTGCCAATATCACGGCGGTAAAACTTATTCTCAAACTGTATAGTTTGCGCCGCCACTAATGATTTTGAAACCGCTTCGCTAATATCATCACCCAAAGCAGTAAGCGCAATTACACGCCCGCCGTTGCTTACCACCTGTCCGTTATCAGTTTTTGTGCCTGCGTGCAATACCAGCACACCTTCCACATTTTCAATCCCTGTAATAATCTTGCCTTTTTCATAACTACCGGGATACCCCTCAGCAACCAGCATCACCGCCGTAGCCGTTTGGGGATTTACTTGTGGTACAATGGTATTTAGCGTACCCGTTGCCACCGCATTCATCACCTGCACCAAATCAGTTTGCAAGCGCGGGAAAACAACCTCAGTTTCAGGGTCGCCCATACGGCAATTGTATTCAATCACATACGGCTCACCTGCAACACTCATCAAACCGATAAAAATAATCCCTTTATAGTCAATTCCTTCCGCCTTTAATCCCTTCACTGTTGGTTCCACAATGCGTTCACGCACCTTACTCATAAATACCCCGTCAGCAAACGGTACCGGAGAAACCGCACCCATACCGCCTGTATTAGGGCCTGTATCCCCCTCACCAATTCTTTTATAATCCTTTGCTTCGGGTAGCAAAATATAATTCTCACCATCCGTCACCACAAATACCGATAACTCAATCCCCTTCAAAAACTCCTCAATCACCACCCTTGCACTTGCATCACCAAACTTAGCATTTTGCAGCATTTCTGTCAGTTCTTTCTCCGCGTCAGCCAAATTGTCGGGTATTACTACCCCTTTGCCTGCTGCCAAGCCGTCAGCCTTTAAAACAAAAGGCGGTTGCAATGTCTTTAAAAAGTCAAAAGCATCACTCAACGTATCTTTAGTAAACGTTTTATAGGCCGCCGTAGGAATAGCATGACGAGCCATAAATTGTTTCGAAAAATCTTTGCTCCCCTCTAACTGAGCCCCTTCTTTAGAAGGCCCGAAAACAGGTATATGCCTCAACTCAGGGTTATTAATAAAATAATCCGACACTCCCTTCACCAATGGGTCTTCACCCCCCGGTACCAAAAGCGTAATCTTGTTTTCAATACAAAACTTCCCTATCGCATCAAAATCATCCACCGCAATACTCACATTAGTGCCATATTGCCCTGTACCCCCGTTGCCCGGAGCAATAAACAATTTAGCACACAACGGGCTTTGTGTCATTTTCCAAGCATACGCACTTTCGCGTCCGCCATTACCCAATAATAAAATTCTATGCGTAGTACTATCCATTGTTGCGTAAAAAAAATCCGAGGTGCAAAGTTGGCTAAAAATTAATATCCGCCAAAAGTATGTTGCAACCGCCTGTCACAAAAACCGTTTGATAAAATTGTTTGGCATTATAAGTGCAAACACATAAACCATTCCGCCCCAAGCGGAAATGTATTATTTTTGCCCACTTGATTTGAAAAAATAACTTTATAAATGATAAACTCGATAATAAAAGGCATCTCAAAAATTTTCGGTGACAAGTCTGAGAAAGACATTAAAGAGATGAAACCTTTGGTGGATGAGATTAACCGCTATTTTGAACAGTATAAAAGCTTAAGCAACGACGAACTAAGGGGTAAAACTATTGAGTTTAAAACCCGTATAGCTGATTTTCTGAAAGAGATAGATGCTGAATTAGCCGAGTTGAAGACAACATCGGAAGGAAGCGATCTTAACATTGAGGATACGGAAGGTATTTTTAGTGATATTGATAAACTGAAAAAGAAACGCGACGAGGAGCTTGAAAAGGTATTGAAGCAAATACTGCCCGAAGCCTTTGCTGTAGTAAAAGAAACCGCCCGCCGCTATACTGAAAACAACGAGATTGAAGTTACGGCTACTGATAACGACCGCGACCTTGCTACACGCAAAGGCAATGTGCGTATTGAGGGTAACAAAGCATATTACAGCAATACTTGGGAAGCCGCAGGAAATACCGTTACTTGGAACATGGTACACTATGATGTGCAGTTGATAGGCGGTATGGTATTGCACAGCGGTAAAATTGCCGAGATGGCAACAGGTGAAGGTAAAACATTGGTTTCTACCCTTCCTGCATACCTTAACGGTCTTTCAGGACAAGGGGTTCACATTGTAACGGTGAACGATTACCTTGCCCGACGTGACTGCGAATGGAACGCCCCTTTGTTTGAGTTTCACGGATTGCGAGTAGATTGTATCGATTATTACCAGCCCAACTCGCCACAACGCCGCAGTGCGTATATGGCCGATATTACCTACGGTACTAATAACGAATTTGGTTTTGACTACTTGCGTGATAATATGGCGCACGATATTGAAGACCTTGTGCAACGCAAACACCACTATGCAATGGTGGATGAGGTGGATAGCGTGTTGGTTGACGATGCGCGTACACCTTTGATTATATCAGGCCCTGTACCAAAGGGCGACCAACAGGAATTTATCTTCCTTAAACCACGTATTGAAAAGTTGGTTGAAACCCAACGCCGCTACCTTAATACGGCTCTTGCCGATGCCAAAAAACTGATTGCCGAAAACAACGAAAAAGAAGGCGGTTTGCTGTTGTTGCGCTGCCAACGCGGTTTACCTAAAAACAAAGCCTTGATTAAGTTTTTGGGTGAGCAGGGCATGAAGCAATTGCTGCAAAAAACCGAGAACTACTACCTGCAAGACCAGCAAAAGGAAATGCCGAAGGTAGATGCCGAGTTGTATTTTGTGATTGACGAAAAGACCAACAGCATTGACCTTACCGAAAAAGGTATTGAATTGATTACAGGTGCGGGCGAAGACAAAGACTTTTTTATTATGCCTGATGTGGGTAGCGAGATTGCCGAAATAGAGCGCACCGTTACCGACGCCGATGAAAAAATACGCCGCAAAGAATCGTTGATGCGCGATTACTCCATCAAATCAGAACGCATCCACTCAATCAACCAGTTGCTGAAAGCCTACTGTATGTTTGAGCGTGATGTAGAATACATTATTGATGGCGGTAAAATTAAAATTGTAGATGAGCAAACAGGCCGTGTGTTAGATGGCCGCCGATACAGCGATGGCTTACACCAAGCCATTGAAGCCAAAGAAAACGTAAAAGTTGAAGCCGCAACACAAACGTTTGCTACCGTTACCCTGCAAAACTACTTCCGTATGTACCACAAGTTAGCGGGTATGACGGGTACTGCTGAGACAGAAGCAGGTGAGTTTTGGGAAATTTACAAACTGGATGTGGTGGTAGTGCCTACCAACCGCACCGCAATCCGTAAAGACGATAACGACCTTATTTATAAAACCAAGCGCGAAAAATACAACGCTGTTATTGATGAAGTTGTGCAGCTAACCCAAGCAGGCCGCCCCGTGTTAGTGGGTACCACCTCGGTAGATGTTTCAGAGCTTTTATCAAAAATGCTTACCCTGCGCAAAATAAAACACAACGTACTGAACGCTAAACAACACCAGCGCGAGGCGGATATTGTGCAAGAAGCAGGTCGCGCAGGCACCGTTACCATTGCTACCAACATGGCAGGTCGTGGTACGGATATAAAACTGGGAGAAGGAGTGAAAGAAGCGGGCGGTTTAGCCATTGTGGGTACAGAAAGACACGAATCACGCCGTGTTGACCGTCAGTTGCGCGGTCGTGCAGGCCGTCAGGGCGACCCCGGTTCATCACAATTCTTTATTTCATTAGAGGACGATTTGATGCGCCTTTTTGCTTCACACCGTATTGCCAGCGTAATGGACAGGTTTGGGCACAAAGAAGGCGACAATATCCAACACTCGATGATTTCAAAATCAATCGAGTCGGCTCAGAAAAAAGTAGAACAAAACAACTTCGGTATCCGTAAGCGTTTGCTTGAGTATGATGATGTGATGAACAGCCAGCGCGAGGTAATTTATACCCGCCGCCGCAACGCCCTATTTGGCGATAAAGTGAAGCTGGATATCAACAACATGATATACGATGCTGCCGAAGATATTATCGGTACCTTCCAAGCCGAATCAGATTTTGAAGGGATGCAAATGGAATTAATCCGTTTGTTTGCCCACGAAACTACCATCACCCGTCAGGAGCTTTTAGAGCAAAAAGCCCAAAAACTTACCGAGCGTTTGTTTGTAGAACTTAGCGAACATTACGAGCGCAAATCAAAATTCTTTATTGATGTGGCAATGCCCGTAATAAAAGAAGTATATGAAACACGCGCCCAAAGCGTTAACAACATTGCAGTACCTATTACCGACGGGGTAAAAGCCCTGCAAATATTGGTAAACCTGAAACGTGCCTACGAAACACAAGGCCGTGAAATGGTTACCGCATTTGAAAAAATGACCACCCTTGCTTTGATTGACGAAGAGTGGAAAGAGCATTTGCGTGAGATGGACGATTTGAAACAAGCTGCCCAAAACGCAGTGTTTGAACAAAAAGACCCCTTATTAGTATATAAATTAGAATCGTTTAATCTGTTCAGAAACATGATTACCCGTCTTTCTAAAGATATACTTTCGGTATTATTTAAAGGACAAATAGCTACCCAAGAGGCCGATAACGTACGCGAGGCGCAAGCCCCAAAACGTACCGATATGAGCCGTATGCAAACCCGTCGCCCGCAAGAAGTAGCAGCAGCTGTTGCAAGCGATGGCTCACCCGTTCCTCCACCACAGGAAGAGCGTGTGCCCCAAACACCCATTAAAGCCGAACTGAAGGTGGGTCGTAACGACCCTTGCCCTTGCGGTAGCGGTAAGAAATTTAAAAACTGTCATGGCGTTGCCGAATAAATAAGAGACACAAAGAAAGCTGCTTAGAGAACAGACTATGGATTTATCCGCATGTATTGAGTACACGCGACTGAAACCCGATACCAGTCGTGATGAAGTGATTAAGATTTGTACGCAGGCCATACAACACAATATGTTTGGCGTGTGCATACCCCCGTTTTTTGTTAATACTGCCCGTAAGGTAATTAACGAAGCCAAAGCCCCCGTTAAAGTAATTACCGTTGTAGGGTTCCCTTTCGGCTATGGCCGCACATCGGCAAAAGTTGAAGAGGTGAAACAAGCATTGCGCGATGGTGCTGACGAGATAGACGCGGTAATAAATATTGCGGCTGTTAAATCGGGCGATTACAATGCGGTTGAAAACGACATCAGCAGTATGGTGACCGCTTGCCACCTGCAAAACAAAAAAGCCAAGCTGATTTTTGAAACCGGCTTGCTAACCACTGAAGAAATTACTAAACTTTGTGAAATAGCCGTTGCAAACAGTGCCGATTTTGTGAAAACATCAAGCGGTATGCTGCCCGGCGGTATCACTCCTGAAACAGTAGCCATGTTGCGCAGCTTGCTGCCTGATAAAACCTTGATTAAAGCATCGGGCGGAATACGCAACCGTGAGCAAGCCATCAAGATTATTGAAGCAGGAGCCGCCCGCATAGGTTCATCTCACGGTTTAAAATTATTGGATGTAAAATGAAAAAACTTGCCTGCACCCTATTTGCCATTTTAACCACAGGTGTTGTTGCCCTATTCGGGCAAGACACTTCCAAAGGTAAAATAACCATTAATGTGGATGAAAAGGTGAATGAATACATTGACCAACGCAAGCAAGAAAACATCAACGACAGTTTAAGCAAAGGGTTTCGCATACAAATCATCGTTTCGCAAAAACGCAACGATGCAAAAATTGCCAAAGAAAAATTCAGCAATATGTACCCCAATTGTCCCGTGTATCTAACGTTTGATTCGCCCTATTTTAAAGTACGTGTGGGCGATTACAAAACCAAGCTGGATGCACAGGCATTATTGTTTAAACTCACACAAGATTTTCCCACCCTTATTTTAATAGAAGACAAAATCAACCCACCTCCGGTTGAACCCTGTTACTAAAAAATATTTATTTGAAGGCAGCTCTTAAAGCTGCCTTTTTCATTCACTCCACCTCACTCCATAGTTAGGCACGAAATACAAACCCTTTGCAGAAAACCGTTACCTTTGCGCCACAATGGACAGTGAGTGGTTTAAAGACTGGTTTAATACCCCGTATTATCACATCTTATACAAAAACAGGGATGATAACGAGGCGCAGTATTTTATCGACCGTTTGGTAGATTTCCTTCAACCCGCACAGGGTGCAAAGTTTTTAGATGTAGCCTGCGGCAAAGGCAGGCACAGCATTTATTTAAACAACAAAGGGTACAACGTAACGGGCATTGATATTAGCCCGCAAAGTATTGCCGAAGCCAACTTGCACCAAACCCCCACTCTGCACTTTTTTGTGGCCGATATGCGCGAGCATTGCGCCCACGAGGAATACAATATTGCCCTTAACCTTTTTACCAGTTTCGGGTATTTTGAAGACCGCAGTGATAACCTGAAAGCCCTGCGCACAGTATATGAAGCACTAAAACCCGGCGGAAGGCTGGTATTAGATTACTTTAATGCTGAAAAAATACTGCCCACCCTCAAACCCCAAGAAACCAAAACAGTTGAAGGGATTGAGTTTACCATTACTAAAAAAATTGAAGAGGGGCGAATTATAAAAACAATCTCGTTTTTTGCAGATGGTGAAGAACACCGATATAAAGAAAAGGTGGATGCCAGCAACAAAACCGATTTTGAAACTCTTTTTACCAAAACAGGATTTAATATACAACACGTATTTGGTGATTACCGTTTAGGAGAATTTAACAGGCAAACGTCTGACAGGCTTATATTCGTAGTACAAAAACCAAACTGACGGCGTGCTTGAACAACTGATACAGTGGGACACCCAATTGTTTTTGCTGATTAACAAAACAGGCAGTAACGCCTTTTTTGATTTTTTAATGCCCTTGCTACGGGAAAAATGGACTTGGATACCCCTATATCTGTTACTAATAGGATACTTTTATAAAACCTACCGCCTAAAAAACACCCTCTATATTTTAGCAGTTACAGTGGCTATGATTATTGTGGGCAATACCATTTTGGCCGATACCGTTAAAAACATTACCAAGCGTCCCCGCCCCTGCCATGAAATTACCTTAAAAGGCAAAATGACCGAACGGGTAGGCTGTGGCGGTCAATATGGCTACTTTTCAGCCCACGCTACTAACCATTTTGCTATGGCTGTGTTTTTTTTGTTACTGCTAAAAAAACGTTTCCGTTGGGCTACCTTCGCACTGCTATTGTGGGCGGCTTCAGTGGCTTATGCCCAAGTATATGTTGGCAAACACTACCCGCTTGATGTGCTTACGGGAGCATTAGTGGGAAGCATACTGGGCTGGTTGGCCTACCGTTTGCTAACAAAAACCCTGAAAGATATACAAGCATGAGTTTCTACTGGTACGCAGCACTATTTTTAGCCCCCTTTTCAGGCGGTATAATGGGCTTTTTCCTAAACAGGGGAAAAGAGTCCTTTACCAAGCTGTTGCTGGCCTTTAGCGGCTCGTTCCTGCTGTCGCTTAGCATACTGATACTAATGCCCCACGTTTTCAGCGGGCACGACAGCGAGTTTGCGGGAATGTTTGTACTGGCGGGGTTCTTACTACAGGTATTTCTTGATTTTTTTACCAAAGGTGCCGACCACGGTCACTATCATCCCGAAGAAAAAAAACACAGCCACCGCATACCTGTTTCGTTAATTGCAGCACTAAGCATACACAGCTTTATCGAGGGTATTCCTATTGGCACAGGAGCTTACCACAATGCAGGTTTCGGCACTGCCATGATAACAGGTATTGCTCTGCACGAAATACCCGCAGCATTTGTATTGGTGAGTGTGCTGCGCGCTAACCATCTTAGCAACAAAATAGTATTTCCGTTAATGGTACTATATGCCTCAATGTCGCTTATAGGCGCACTGGTTGGCAGCCAATTCGACACATTGAACGAAGAATCATTACACAACATACTGGCTTTGGTTATCGGTTCATTCCTTCACATTTCAACCACCATACTGTTTGAAAGCAGCGAAAACCACCGCTTCAACCGCATGAAACTTACCGCCATACTTATCGGGATTGTGGTAGGCTTGCTAAACTTGCTGGTACACCATTAATTGATTTTTTTGATTTCTGATTTCTGATTTGAAATTTTAGTTACGATAATTGTAACGTTATCACCCCAAGATTTATTTGAGGAGGTAACATGACACCAGTCACTAATTACTAACCACTACTCCTCATGCCTGAATTTATAATAGTAGAACCCCGTTACGACCAACACATTGCCCTCATCCGCCTGAACAGACCCAAAGAACTGAACGCGCTAAACCTGCAACTGATGGGCGAAGTGCGCGACGCTTTGAAAGAACTGGATAACGACGATGAGGTGCGGGTGATTATTATAACAGGCAACGAGCGTGCTTTTGCCGCAGGTGCTGATATTAAACAAATGAGCGGTAAAACCGCTGTTGATATGCTTAAGATTGACCAGTTTAGCACTTGGGATCAGATAAAGCGTACCAAGAAGCCCATTATTGCTGCCGTATCAGGATTTGCTTTGGGTGGCGGCTGTGAGTTGGTAATGCACTGCGATATGGTGGTAGCATCAGAAACTGCACAGTTTGGCCAGCCCGAAATAAAAATAGGCGTAATGCCCGGCGCAGGCGGCACACAACGTTTACCCCGTGCTGTTGGTAAAGCCCTTGCAATGGAAATGGTACTTACCGGAAATTTCATCAGTGCTGAACGTGCTTTGCAAGCAGGCCTGATAAACAAAATAGTGCCTGTAGAAGTGTACTTGGAAGAGGCTGTGAAGCTGGCCAAAGACATTGCCGATAAATCGCCCATAGCCGTACAAATGGCAAAAGAAAGCGTATTAAAATCGTATGAAAGCAACCTTACCGAAGGCTTGTATTTTGAACGCAAAAACTTTTATATGCTGTTTGCTACCGAAGACCAAAAAGAAGGTATGGCTGCCTTTGTTGAAAAACGTAATCCCGATTTTAAGGGCAAATAATCATTGCCTTACAGGTATTTCCTGCTTTTCGTAGTAAAATAACCTGCACGGTAGCTGCATACTGTGTAAATTAGCGCATCGCAACTTTATCACCATATAAAACCAAAGGAAAAGTGCACGAAGCATACGGTGTGAAGCTGGTGCACGGCGGCGAAGATTATTTTGCAAGGCTTGAAAAGCTAATAACAGATGCCGAGCACGAAATACACCTGCAAACCTACATTTTTGATAACGACGATACGGGCAAACGCATCTCCGCAGCACTAATAAAGGCTGCTCAAAAAGGGATTTCCATATATATTGTTGTGGATGCCTACGGCTCTAAACACATGGGCGGCCTTGCCCACAAATTAACAGCAGCAGGGATAAAACTCCGCATATTCGGTACAGTATATACCGGGCGTAAATGGGCTTGGGGTCGCCGCTTGCACCACAAAATTGTAGTGGCCGACCGTTGCAAAGCACTGGTGGGGGGCATCAATATATCCAACCACTATTCAGGTATGGACGGTAAAACCCCTTGGCTGGATTATGCCTTATTGATTGAAGGCCCTGTTTGCAAGAATATTTTTAAAGTGTGCAAGCAAATATTCACCCAGTGGTACATACCCAAAAGTCGACGTTTCAGACTGTTTGAAAAACATACCCCACCCGACGATAAACAACACATACAGCTATTACAAAACGATTGGCTGCGCGGAAAAAACCAAATTGCCCGTGCATACATAAAAGCCATTAACAGTGCAAAAACTGAAGTGATTATTGCCAACAGCTACTTTTTGCCCGGCAGCCGTTTTAGAAAAGCCCTTAAAAATGCAGCAAAACGGGGGGTAAAAGTAAAGGTATTACTGGCAGGCACATCGGATGTACCGTTTGCAAAAAAAGCCATTGAGTACTTATATGCTTATTTGCTGCGCAACAAAATTGAGATTTACGAATGGCAACCCAGCGTATTGCACGCAAAAATTGCCTGTGTAGATGGCAAGTGGTGTGCAGTAGGCTCATACAACCTCAATTTTTTAAGTGCCTACGCAAGTATTGAGTTTGATATAAGCGTGATGGATGATGGATTTTGCAGTCGTTTCAAATCACACCTCAACACTATACTCAGCCAACAATGTGTGAAGATAGTACACCCTGAACACCATAAACTTAATCCGTTTAAGAAGTTTTCGCTATGGGCATCGTATGTACTGATACGCCTTTCAGAAGGGTTACTCACCACATTCCCCGGCCAGCGGTTGTTTAATAAAAACAGATATGCTTGATTTTGCCCTGCCCTTAGTCAATCGTGGCAATCACCTTTAGCTCAATCGCTATTGGTGTAGGCAGGCAATTAATCTCAATGGTAGTGCGGCAAGGAGGGTTTTCGGCAAAATACTCTGCCCATAGTTTATTATAAATCGGGAAATCGTCTTTCATATTGGTAAGAAACACGGTAACATCCACAATTTTATCCCAACTGCTACCCGCATCTTCAAGCACATAACGAACATTTTGAAACACGCTGCGGCACTGGGTAGCGATATCATAGCTTGCAATATTGCCGTTTTCATCCAAATCAACACCGGGTATTTTTTTAGTACCGCGCTCGCGTGGACCAACGCCTGAAAGGAACAATAAATTGCCTACACGGCGTGCATGGGGGTATAAACCTACAGGTTCGGGAGCTTTGCTTGAATGTACAGGGTTCTCTTGCATAACAAGTGCAATATTACATTTATTTTGCTAAGCTACCCTTTGTATGAGTACGATACTGTTATTTTTCGCTCAGTAAAAACAGGTTTGAAATTACTTTAAATGAAACCCAAATACCTGACAAACTACGTAATACAAGCCCTTCTCGGTTTGTTTGGGGATTGAGGGCTGATTTTCCATCAGCAAGTTGCAACAGCATATCTATTGTCTCCGGTAACTTCATTGATGTTTCAATCAGCGGAACAGTATCTATTGATAATTCTTTTGTTAAGGCAATAAACTCTTCAAACTTATAATACTGGCTATTATCTATATCAAATACTGAAAATACCTTAATCGTACGCTCTTTTAATTGGTAAGGGTTACCTTGGATGCTTGGCCCGATTAGTTCACCTTGTAGGGCAATATTTTTATTCAGTTGCATCAACTTTTCTTTGATACTCAATCTTGCAACTGTTTCCCAATACATATTGTTTGCTTCTTCTAACTCATAGTTTCGCTGACAAACACCAAAATTACCTTCGTAAGTGTAGCAAGTTATTGAAGTACCGTCTAGTTTCTCCGTTGCATAAAACTCAATATCTTTATAAGAACTATATTCTTCAGCCAAATTCTGTATCCGTTCTTCATCAGTTTTACTAATAAATGATGGGAAGCCCCCTTTTATAGTACCCTCTGTACCTGCCGGAATCGGAGGCTCATATTTTGTGATACCTAATAAATCTGTTACCTCATGGCCAACAGGGTATTTATCGCCGTTTCCTATAATTGATAATTGTAAAAGCAAGCCCTGCGAAACCTGTCCGCGCAACTTTATTGTCCGTAATCTAAACCCTTCTTTATCCTCCATTTTTTTAAAGGAGCTTTTGCGTAAAAACTCAAACTCCTCCCTCACCGGCAAAAAAGAATCAATCTCACAATACACGCATAAATCACCCTCTTTAAACTCACCCTTTTTTATCACCACATTCCAACTTTGAACAGTTGCTACTTCTATAGAATCTGCATCGGGTATTGGTGATACTTTGGCTACTCTTTCTATTCTCGCTAATTTTCTCATAGGTAAACTCCTAACCACCGCAATATATTTATTTTGCCTTTCACGCCGGATTTTGTTCGACTAAATCGTACTTGCTATACAAGCATTACACACCTAATTTTGAAGCAAGAACTTTATACCCATGAAACAGTTTTTAGCATTTGCCCTATTATCGGTTTTATTGATTACTGCTTGCAAACACAAGGACGAAAAACGTGATGCCATTAGGGCAGAAATGAGTGCTATTGAAAAAGACTGGGCTGCAACTGCCGATATGGTAAGCAATTGGGGATTGCAATTAAAAGTGGGACTTAAAGATATTAAGATTGACAGTGCTACTGCGGATAGTGCAGCTATGAAATGTCTTGCCCTGAAAACTGACTATGAGGCTGCCACTCTAAAATGGGAGCAACACACAAGGGCTTACGATGCTTGGAAAAAAATGTTTGAAGACGGTATTGTGAAAACAGACGATGCCCTTAAATCGTTGCGTGAGTTTAAGGAGGTAGTTGAAACGTTTAATACAATGTTGGAAGAATGGAAAATCCGTTTAGACAGTTGCAATACTTCGGCACAGGCGGGTCATTTGCAGGGTATGTTTGGTGAAATAGCCTACGCGTAAATTTTATTGAACCGCCCGTTTTTCTTTTATCTCGTTCACCAAGTCTTCCACCTCTACCGCATCTTTTAATAAAAATTCACCGATACGGGTACGGCACAAAGCAGCCAAATAAGCTCCGCTGTTTAATGCACGGCCAAAATCGTATGCAAGGGTACGGATATAAGTACCTTTACTGCACACCACCCTAAAATGTATATTGGGTAATTCAATGCCCGTTATCTCAAACTCTTTAATCTCAACACTTCGGGGCTTAATTTCAACTTCTTTGCCTGCACGGGCATTCTCGTATGCACGCTGACCGTTAATCTTAATCGCTGAATATGATGGTGGTATTTGCTCAATAACACCCGTAAATTGTTGCGTAGCCTCATGCACCATTTGCGGGGTAATATGCTCCCATGCAAACGTTTGGTCAACCTCGGTTTCCATATCAAACGACGGACGGGTAGCCCCAACGGTGATAGTACCGGTGTATTCTTTCTCTTGTGCCTGCACCTCATCAATGCGCTTAGTAAACTTACCTGTACACAAAATAAGCAAGCCTGTAGCAAGAGGGTCTAAAGTGCCCGCATGGCCTACTTTTTTAGCACGGCTCACATTACGGATTTTTTGCACCACATCAAACGAAGTCCACCCCGAAGGTTTGTTCACCAACAGTACTTTACCCTCGTTATACTCTTGGGTAAGCGGGTGTTGAGGTATAAATGATTTATTATCCAAGAAAAACAGATTAAACGATGCTCAACTCTATCCCCAAAAAGTACAGGATTAGAATAGTAGCACCTACAAAAATACGGTAATAGCCAAACACTTTAAAACCGTGTTTTGTGAGATAACTGATAAACGAACGGATGGCAAGTGCTGCCACTATAAAAGCCACCACATTACCAAAGGCAAACATGGATACATGATGACTGTCAAGCACCAATGTGCCTGCTTTGTAATGGTCGTAAAGGGTTTTAGCAGTTGCGGCAAACATAGTAGGTACCGCCAAAAAGAATGAAAACTCTGCTGCCTGTTTCTTGTTGAACTTTTGAGCCAAACCGCCAATAATGGTTGCTGCTGAACGCGAAACACCGGGTATCATGGCTATTACCTGAAAAAAGCCAACAATAAACCCCTCTTTATTAGTCATTTCCCTATCGGGTTGCTCAAGGCTGTTTTTAAAAATCTTATCCAAAAACAGAAACAAGATACCGCCAAGCAATAAAGTAACAGCCACAACAATCACGTTTTCTAACAACTGGTCGATATAATCACTAAACGCAAGCCCGAAAATGGCCGCAGGAATAAAAGCAATAAACAACCGCAAATAAAATTTCCACGATTGGAAAAAACGTTTGTAATACAACACCACAACCGATAAAATGGCTCCGAATTGGATACCTACGGTAAACAGCTTAACAAAATCGTTTTTGGCAATCCCCATCACCGATGAGGCAATAATCATGTGACCCGTAGATGATACGGGCAAAAACTCGGTTATACCTTCAATTACTGCAAGTATAAACGCCTGGATATAATCCATTAATTAGTGTTTTTAGGTTTTCTGAAAATCGCAAAGATTTCGATAACAAAACCTGCAATCACAATAACGGGAGCTACGGTAATACGGCGTGCTTCAAAAATATCACCTTCGGCAGGCCCTGCCATCAAAGCAAACCCAATGGTAAGCACTACTATACCAACCAACATCAAAATGTAGTTTTCTTTGCCAAACACAAAGCTGCGTGCACCATGTAAACTTTTGGCTTCTTTAGTACTGCCGGTTTTAATTTCTTTAGACATTGTGATAATTATTTCAAGTTCAATATTAATACAATCGCTCCACTTGCATACGCAAATATTTGCGGGTTACAAAAGTACTGCTTATAAGGGTAAGCAAAAAGGCAAAAAGAGCCAACGCCCCTCCCACCATTGCATACTCAAGCCAGTTTAAGTAAGTCACCAGCTCTTGCTCATACATATAAAAGCCATACACCACAGCAGCCAACAACAATACAGCTATAAGCGTACCATACAAACCGTGCACAATAGCTTTTGCAACAAAGGGACGCATAATAAACCCATCGGTAGCACCCACCAACTGCATGGTTTTTATTGAAAAACGCTGAGAGAATAATCCCAAACGTATCGTTCCGTTGATTAAGGTAACGGAAACCAATAAAAAGATAACGCAAAGAGCCAGCAATATGCCTCCAATTTTGCTTACGTTTTCATTTATCTTATCCAGTAAATTGGCTTTGTAAACAATATCGCGCACCGATGTGTACTCAAGCAACGAAGTTTTAACCTCAATAAGGTTGGTTTCTGATGCAAATTCCGACTTAAAATACACCCGTAATTCACTGCCCAGTGGATAATACCCTATTGTACCCACAAAGTCCTTCCCTATTTCATCAGAAAAAGCCTTGTTCACCGAAACCTTATCAAGATACTGCACACTTTTCACCTTCTGGTTGCCTTCAATAGCCGCTTTTATTTTTTGAACCTCAGCCTCATCAGCATCGGGCTTAAACATCACCGTCATCTCAACATTCTCAAGCAATGCTATAGACTGCTTGCGTGCTGTAAACAACACCACCAGCAATAGCCCAAGCATAAACAGCACCATTGCAATACTGATTACGGTAGGAATGGCCGATGAACCCGATGTTTTGTTTTTACCCATTACTTATTACTAAACGCAGATAGTGCGAAAATAATATTAAATGTAACGTATGCAAAAGCGCAAAGGCAGTTGTGGGTTATTTGTGGTTAAGTTACCACCGTTTACCCACACGCAGACAGGCGTATAAAGCATACCGGATAAACTGCCGGAGCCGTATATGGAGAACAGAATAATATATACCCCGATTAAGCAATGGGCAGAGGAAGACCGCCCGCGAGAAAAATTAATGCTGCACGGAAAAGGCACATTATCACAAGCCGAACTGCTTGCAATACTAATAAGCACGGGTACTAAATCAAAGTCGGCTATTGATTTGGCGAGGGAAATTTTAAAAAAATGTGGGGACGACATCAACCATTTGGCTAAAATGTCCGTTAAAGAGTTGGTAAAGATTGACGGAATTGGCGAGGCAAAGGCAATAAGTATTGTTGCAGCCATTGAGTTGGGCGGGAGAAGGCAAATAGCTGAGGTGAAACAGAAAAAATCAATCGGCCACAGCAAGGATATATACGAATTGTTTAAACCCAAACTGGCCGACCTGATGCACGAGGAGTTTTGGATACTGCTGCTAAACCAAGGATTAAAAATAATAGGTGAACGGCAGGTGAGCGAGGGAGGAATGGCAAGCACTGCTGTTGATGCCCGTAAAATATTCAGGGTGGCGATTGATGAGGGTGCTGCAAGCATTGCACTGGCTCACAACCACCCTTCGGGCAGTTTGAAACCGAGCAACGAAGATATTTTGCTAACCAACCGCTTGAAAGAAGCCGGTAAACTATTGGATGTGAAAGTGATTGACCATATAATAGTTGCCGAAACAGGTTTTTACAGCTTTGCCGATGAGGGGATACTGTAAACCAATGTTTAACGAATAAAACACTGTACCGGCCGAAAGGTTAGGTATATTTGGAAAATGGTATATCATTAATTATTTTGCGCCACTTAATATTTTTGTGTGATGAAAAGAGCTACTACTAAAGTTTTACTTGCTTTTGCCTTACTTTTTGGAGGCGCAGCTTATGCGCAACCGGGAGCACCTGCACCCGCTTCTCCGGCTGACGGAACCACCAAAGTGAGCTTAACCGAAAACTTGATTTGGAACAACTCATTTACTGTTGATAGCTTCAGGCTACAAATTGCAACTGATACTTCATTTAACAACCTTGTATTTGATACAACACAAGGGGCAAGCATTTTATACAAACTACGCGGCGGTTTACTTGCAAACTACGTAAACTACTACTGGCGTGTACAAGGTATCGATATGATTGGTGCAGGCCCTTGGTCAGCAAGAAGCAGCTTCAGGACTATTGATAACCTTCCGTTAGCTCCCAACTTGCTAAAACCCACCAACAACTTTAAAAACACGCCCGTTTTTCCCGATTTTATATGGGCTAGCGTTCCCCGTGCCGCAAATTACCAAATACAATTGTCTGCCACACCGGGTTTTATTGATACTTTGCGTATTGATAGCGTGCTAAACAGCGGCAAAAATGTTCTTGAATATTCATACGACACCTTAAAAACAGGAACTATCTACTACTGGCGTATGAGGTCAGAAAACGAAGCAGGCTGGGGAGCATGGTCAAACGTGTTTAACTTTGAAGCTTCGTTTTTCCCACCAACAAAACCAAAACTGCTTGTTCCTGCCGATGGTTCAACAAACCAATACCTTACCCCAACTTTTGATTGGACTGAATCTAACCAAACTACACGCTACCGTATCATAATTGCTACTGACCACGACCTTACTAAACCTAATATTGTTTATAGCGATTCATCTGACAAAAACTCAATGTTGTGGTTTCAAGACAATAACAGGTTGCTTAACCCAAATACAACCTACTACTGGACGGTAGCTGCCGGTAACGACGATAATTTTTACAGCCGCAACTCTGATACTTTCAGTTTCACCACTTCAACAGTTGAACCTCCGCAAAGGCCTACTAACCTTACCCCAAAAACAGCCAGCGTACAACACTCACGCAGGCCAACGTTTACATGGGTAGAAAACGGCCCTCATCCTGCTGATAGCTTCTATTTACACGTTTCAACATTCAACTCATTTACAGATACTGCCCGTTTGGTTGGTACTACCACACCTACTTACACCATTCCCACCAACAGCCCGTTGGTATATGATAAAGTATTCTACTGGCGTGTAGTTGCTAAAAACGCAGGCGGTTTTTCTCCTTGGTCATACTTTTGGAACTTGACTACTTCAATCAACAATCCTGATGTTAATGCTTTCACAGCAAAATTATACCCTAACCCTGCAATCACTTCAACCTCGTTTGAATTTGAATTGAAGCAAACACAAAACGTACGCATTGCAGTTACAGATATTAGCGGCCGTGAAGTACTTGAGGTTTACACAGGTAAACTTGAAGCATCAAAACACAACATTGCCATTAATGTAGCCGAACTACCCGCAGGCAACTACTACACTGTAATTGCAGGAACTGATGCCATGCAGGCAATACCTTTCATCAAACAATAAGTATTCGATTTTTTAGCCATTTATAAAAAAAGGGGGCCGCAAGCCCCCTTTTTTATTTTTCGGCACTATAATGGCTTATATATACTTAATAAATGTAGTAGTATCCTGCCATTAGAACATTTTGCGACAATATGGCTGTTTTAACTAACGCACAATTGTTTGCATACTATTTGCTACATGCTATTACGTTACTACTTATGTGGTGTTGATTAAGGGTAAATAACTTAATAGGCTCTTAAAACAATCAGCATACATTATTAGTTAGATTTGTTATACCACTAATTTGTATTACGACGATGATGGAAGGTGATGATTTTTTAGGAGAAGATATCCAGTCAAATGCTGAACGATATGAGCGGATGTTGCAAAATAATGAGCCTGCCTTTTTTGACCCCGATGAGTTAGAGGAACTGGTAGATTATTATTTTAACGAGAATAAACTGAAGAAAGCCTTGCAAGTGATTGAATTTGCAATGGAACAATACCCTGCCTACGTTATCTTTTATTTAAAGCAATCGCAAATAAGCTGCGTGTTGGGTGATTTTGAAGATGCCCTCACTGCCATTGAGAAAGCTGAAGCACTGGAGCCTTATAACTATGAAGTATTTATAGTGAAAGGTGAAGTGTATGACCAGATGGAAAATTTTGAAGAAGCGATTGATAACTATAACAAGGCACTGGAACTTACTGAAGAAAAGGCTGAAATATACCTTAATATGGCTTATGCCTATCAAAATTGGGGTAAATACGATGAAGCCTTAAACTTGTTATTAGCTATCTTAGAACTTGAGCCCGAAAACGAGCAGGTACTATATGAAGTAGCTTATTGCTATGAGGTAATGGATCGCTTGGAAGACAGCGTAATTTTTTACGAACAGTATATCGACCAACAACCATACTCGTACGCCGCTTGGTATAACTTGGGCACTATACTTTATAAACTTGAGAAATACGACAAAGCCATTTGGGCGTATGATTTCTCAATAGCCATTAACGAAAACTTTAGTTCAGCATATTTTAATAAAGGCAATTGCCTTGTTGAAATGGAAAAATACAAAGAGGCCGTTGACTGCTACAAACAAACTATAGAGTTAGAAGGCCCTGATGCCATAATATACTGCAATATTGGCAGCTGCTACGAAAAAATGGAGCAGATGGTAGAAGCACGCAGCTTTTATAAAAAAGCTACCAAGCTAAACCCAAAACTGGCCGAAGCATGGTTTGGTATAGGCATTACCTTTGAAGCCGAAGAGCGCTATTTTGATGCCCTTAGCTTTATGAAACGTGCCATCAGCCTTGAAGAAGACGATGCTGAATATTGGTTTTCGCTGGGTGGGGTGTATTATCACCTTAATTACTTTGAAGACGCTGAAAAAGCCTATAAAAAATCAACCACTTTAGACCCTTACAGCTATGAAACATGGCTCGATTGGTCGTTTGTGCTGATAAAACAAGGTAATACCCAAGAAGCCATTGAACTGCTTGAAAACTCGTTAAAGTATTTTGACGAATACCACCAAGCCTACTATCGTTTGGCAGCCTATTACTTTAACGCGGGTAACTCAGTAAAAGGCCTTGAAAACCTGCAAACAGCATTAGAAACAAATGCAGCCGAGCACCACTTGTTTTTTGAGTATGCACCTGCATTTAAAGATTCAATAGCTATACAAACCACCATTAATTCATACCTGTAATCGGTGGTTTCATTACCCTTTACTATATTTATTTAGGCAAAACCAATACATTTGCCCTGTATGCCAAACTTGTATAATTTCACACTTAGCCAACTACCCGCACGAAGTGAAAAACCCCGCAACAGCGGCCTAACCATGGTAATGGATAAGGGGCTTAGTTTGCGTGAAGCCGAAGACTTCATAGAAATGACTTCCGGCTATGTTGATTTGATTAAACTTGGGTTCGGAACTTCTATCATCTCCCCAAACCTTGATAAAAAAATTGCTTTTTACCAAGAAGCAGGCATCCCTGTGTTTTTTGGCGGCACTTTGTTTGAGGCTTTTTTGGTACGAAATCAATTAAACGATTACATTGATTTATTAAAAAAGTATAATCTTAAACACCTCGAAATATCTGACGGCTCGTTGGATATGACGCAGGAAGACAAGTGCAATTACATCCGCCGTTTATCGCAGGATTTTATTGTTATATCAGAGGTAGGCTCAAAAGATGCTGAAAAAATCATTCCTCCGTATAAGTGGATTGATATGATGACAAAGGAAATTGAGGCGGGCGTGTGGAAGGTAATAGCAGAAGCCCGCGAAAGCGGTAACGTAGGCATTTTTAGGGGAACAGGGGAAGTACGCTCAGGTTTGATTGAAGAAATACTAACCCGCATACCGCAGGAAAAAATTATTTGGGAAGCCCCCCAAAAAGGCCAGCAACTTTGGTTTATAAAACAATACGGAGCAAATGTGAGCCTTGGCAACATTGCCCCTAATGAAGTAATCCCCTTAGAAACCATGCGCATTGGCCTAAGAGGTGATACATTTCATTCATACTTAGAAAAATAAGAGGAGATATTAAGATGTCGCTATTTGATAAAATAAGTACCGATTTAATGGCATCGATGAAAGCACGCGATGCCGCACGTACACGTACATTGCAAGGCATGAAAGCAGCCTTGTTGTTGCTGAATACCCAAGAAGGAAGACAAGCACCCCCTACTGACGATGAGTATATGAAAGCTTTGCAAAAGCTTGCCAAGCAGCGCAAAGACTCTATTGATATTTTTTCCACACAAAACAGAAATGATTTGGCGCAAAAAGAAAGCGAAGAGTTAGCTGTGCTTGAAGAATACATACCCAAGCAAATGAGTGAAGAAGAAATCACCATTATAATTAAACGCATAGTGGCCGAAACAGGTGCTAAAACACCTGCCGATACAGGCAAAGTAATGCCCTTGGCAATGAAAGAAATGGGCGGAAAAGCAGACGGTAAAATAATTTCTGCTATATTGAAATCCATTTTGCAATAACCCTTTATGAAATCAGGTATAGCAAAAGCAGTGTCAGCACTGCTTTTTTTATTTGTAGCCCACTATGTATCAGGTCAAAAGGTAAAAATCCAGCCTGTTGACGACCTCACCAAAGCCGATATATTAACCTATAAGGTACACGGTAAAAAAAGCAACACCCTTTATTTGCTTAACGATACACTTAGTCAAGAAGATTTAAACGCGTATGATTCTATTAGGGTTTCGTCAGAAGGCTACAACGATGAATGGTTTAAAAATGTAACAATACCTAACATCCAAGTACCTGTACTGCAACTGAAAATAAAGCTGGTTTCCAAACCCTTAGAGGTAGAGGAGGTGGTGGTTTCAGCATCAAAATTCACTGAGAAAAAGAAAGACGTTGCCCAAAGTATTATTGTATTGCAGCAACGTGATATAGCATTTGCCTCGCAGCCAAACTCAGCCGATTTGCTGCAAGACAACGGAAATGTGCTGGTGCAGCGCAGCCAATTGGGTGGCGGTAGCCCCATAATGCGCGGTTTTGAAGCAAACAAAGTGCTGATTGTAGTGGATGGGGTGCGAATGAACAATGCCATATACAGGGGCGGCCATTTGCAAAATGTGCTCCGCATTGATAACAACATACTTGACCGTGTAGAAATTGTACAAGGCCCGGGCAGTGTTGTGTATGGTAGCGATGCGTTGGGCGGGGTAATGCACTTTATGACGCAAGACCCGATATACAGAAGCCCTACCGACACCGTTAAGGCTCGTCTTCATGCAGGGGCTATGGCACGGTACGCAACGGCGGCCAATCAGCTTTCAGGCAATTTTAATTTTAATTTAGGCTGGGACAAAGTAGCTTGGTTTTCAAGCTTTTCATACAGCCAATACGGCGATTTAAGGCAAGGTTCAGTAGGCCTTTCGGGCGACCGTGAAGCATGGAAAAACGCTTATTTTTATCAACGTATTAACGACCGCGATACAATGCTTGCCAACCACAACCCGTTGGTGCAAACAGCATCGGGGTATGAGCAATTGGATGTTATTCAAAAACTGAAATTTAAAACAGGAGATGTTTCACACCTTATCAACTTCCAATATTCAACCACAGGAAATGTACCCCGCTATGACCGTATGAGTTTAACGGACTCAGGGGGAAATGCAAAAATAGCCGCTAACCGTTTTTTGAATGAAAACCCAACTACAAACAGGTACACAAATGCTGAATGGTTTTATGGCCCTGAAGAACGCATTATGCTGGCTTACACAGCCAAACTATCAAGGAATGTTGTTACAGAATCAACCCCTACACGAGAAACTAAAGTGTACCGCGAATACGGCCGTATTACCGCATCGTGGCAAAATATTAAAGAAAGTCGCCACACAAGGGGCTGGCAAAAAACAAACCGCACCGACCGCTACGAAAAGGTGCAGGTAGCCTCTATCAACGCTGATTTTCAAGAAATCATCGGTAAAAACGAACTACGCTACGGTGCCGAAGTGAATTACAACGATATAACCTCAACTGCTAAAACAGTAAATATTATTAACGGAACTGAAGGCAAGGCCACCACCCGTTATCCCGGCGGTGGTAGTAATATGCTCTACAGTGCCCTGTATGCTACCCTAAACCGTGAGTTTGGCAACCATTGGGTGTTGAATGCCGGAATACGCGGAAACTTCATTACCCTCAACGCTGATTTTTCGGATACTTCTATTACTAAGTTCCCATTCACATCAGCCAAGCAAACCAATAGCTCTATAAACGGCCAATTGGGTATTGTATATAACGGAAATAGAGGCTGGCGGTTTACCGCTCTTGTCGCCACAGGCTTCCGAGCACCCAACGTAGATGATATGGGTAAAGTGTTTGACTCTGACCCTAAAAAGAAATTGGTAATTGTTCCCAATCCTGATTTAAAAGCTGAACACACCTACAATGCTGAGTTAAAAGCTTCTAAACAATTTGGCACGCGTACGATAATTGAAGCTACGGGCTGGTACACTTTATACAACAATGCCATTGTTACCCTGCCTTATCAGTTAAACGGCAACGACAGCGCAAGCTACGACGGTACTATGAGCCGTGTGTATGCTGCCCAAAACGCAAACGAAGCTTATTTGTATGGAGCGTCGCTGGTGGCTCGTTGGGCATTTGCGAAAGATTTTGAACTGAACGGAGCTGTGAATTATACCTACGGCAGAGTAAAAACCGACAGTACTGATTACCCCTTAGACCATATTGCACCTATATACGGACGTGCCGGTGTTAGGTGGCTTCACAATAAGATTAATTTGGAGTTGTTTACCCTGTTTAACGGGGCTAAAAAACTGACCGATTATAATTTATTGGGTGAAGACAACCAATACGATGCTACCGCCGAAGGTATGCCAGCATGGTACACCCTAAACATACGCGGGGCGTATTCCATTAATCAGTTTACAACTTTCCAGTTGGGGGTAGAAAATATCTTAGACCAAAATTACCGTGTGTTTGCTTCGGGTATTAGTGCACCGGGCATAAACGTAACGGTAGCGTTGCGCGTAAGGCTATAACCTTAGCTGTTTTGTGTAATGGCCTGCTCAAGTACGTGGGCAGGCATAGCCCCTGATTGCCTCCACTTTACTTCACCGTTTTTAAACAATATAAAGGTAGGTACTCCTTGCACATTAAAGGCTTGTGCAGCTTGCGGATTCTTGTCAACATCTACTTTAATAATTTTGGCTTTATCACCAATTTTCCCTGCCACGTCTTTTAAAATGGGAGCCATTGTTTTACATGGGCCACACCATTCGGCTGAAAAATCAACCAAAACAGGGGTGTCTGAATTTATTAATTCTTGAAACGTTTTCATCTTACTTTTTAAATATCGAGAACAGCAAGCCACCCATCATTGCACCGTAGGCAGAACTATTGAACGGTTTTGAGGTAATAGCACACGAACCGCTATCACAACCCACAAAATTCCAGTATAAAAAACCTGCAACCGCACCTACAGCAATACCAATAAGGGTTAGCTTGTGTTTGCTAAAAAAGTTCATACCTGATAAAGTCAAAAAATGTGCCGTATAACAACCCCTACAAATGGTTGTTACTCACCAAAAACTCAACAATTTGTTTCAATGCTTTATCAGGCACCATACCTGTACGAACGATTTCCTTTTTTGCAACGCCCCTTATGGCTATTTCCCACGTCATAGAACCTAAACCGCCGTTAGTGGCAGTCGCAACTTCCTTCCAATCCGGCGATTTAAATGTATATACGGATTTACTATCATCGCCTTTTGATGTTTTATCGTACCTACCCACTAAAACACCGTCTTGCATTATTTTATAATTTTCTACAATCAGTTTTGCCTTCTTATTCCGCACCACAGGGGCATATTTCCCTGTGTCAATATGGGCAACCTTAACTTCTATCTCTCCCTTTTTAATACTATCCGCAGTAGCTATCACCAAGTCTAAACTATCCTTGTTTACATTAGCGGTAAATCCTTGCGGGTTTCTATCCCCGTGCGCAGCCAGCAATTTTTTAACAGCGGCCATATTGCCTGCCCCGTTAGTAACAAGATTGTGTTCAACAATAAAATCAGGCAAAGTGTTCACCGATTTTTTAGGTACGTCCAGTTTTTGACGTTCTTTAATAAACGAGAACTCAACATTGGCATCGCCTGTTATTTTCCCAACCAGCTTGGTAATATCGCCCGGCTCGGTAATGTATATCACTTCTTGGTTGCTAAGATTGTTTACTACATACTCATTGCCGTTATCCGATATCCTGCGGCTTTTCAGCAAGCAATACGCATCACCCTGCCTGTAAACCGTATCATACATCCAAAGTACAGTGTTGTTTAGTTTAGCAGCCGTTTTTTTATCGGCCAGTTTCTTTTGGCTTGTAGTATCCAATTGTGCGTACGCAGACACTACCGCCGATAAAACAGTAAGTAACAGTACTACATTCTTTTTCATAGTTTTTTACTTGGTTAATCCCTCAAAAACAGCATCCGTTGCCCCAAACGGCTTTCATCAAACGTGCCGTTATCAAACACCAAATGTCCGTTTACAAAGGTTTTTGAGATTGAACTGCCAAAAGTGTGCCCTAAAAACGGACTCCATCCGCACTTATAAAAAATATTATCTTTAGTTACCGTAGTAGTTGCATTTAAATCCGCCAGCACAAAATCGGCATAATACCCCTCTCGTATAAAACCCCGCCTGTCAATGGCAAACATATCGGCCACGTTATGGCTCATCTTCTCTACTATTTTCTCAAGGCTTATTTTCCCTCTTTTGTAAAAATCCAGCATTGCCAAAACCGAATGCTGCACCAACGGCCCGCCCGAAGGAGCTTTGGTATAAGCCTGTTCCTTTTCTTCAACCGTGTGGGGGGCATGGTCGGTGGCAATCACATCAATGCGCCCGTCGAGTATGGCATTAAAAATTGCCTCGCTGTCAGCAGCAGTTTTCACGGCAGGGTTCCACTTAATGTAGTTACCCCACTTTTCGTAATCAGCATCATTAAACCACAAATGGTGTATGCAAGCCTCGGCAGTTATTTGTTTTTCTTTTAACGGTTTGGTATTATCAAACAAAGCCACTTCTTCAGCCGTTGAAATGTGCAATATGTGCAACCTTGTGCCGTGTTTTTTGGCCAGTTCAATAGCATACGACGACGACTTATAACACGCCTCACGGCTACGTATCAAAGGGTGGTATTTGGCAGGAATATTATCGCCGTATTGTTGTTTGTAGCGTTCAAGGTTTTCCTTAATCATCGGGTCGTCCTCGCAATGGGTAGCAATCAACATTCCTGTTTCAGCAAACAAGGCCTCCAGCGTACCATTGTCCACCAGCATATCCCCTGTTGATGAACCCATAAATATCTTTACCCCGCACACATTTTTTGGATTCACCTTGCGTATTTCCTCAATATTGTTGCTATTGGCCGTACCCATATAAAACGAATAGTTGGCCAACGAGCATTGTGCCGCACGGCTGTATTTCTGTTCTAATAAATCAATAGTAACTGCACCCGGCACAGTATTGGGCATTTCCATATACGATGTAACACCACCCGCCACCGCTGCCCTTGCCTCGGTATATATCTCACCTTTGTGTGTAAGACCCGGCTCACGAAAATGCACTTGGTCGTCAATAGCCCCCGGCAACAAATGCAAGCCTTCGGCTTCAATCACCGTTGCTGTTGCATGGCTAAGCCCTACCCCTGTTTTATCAATCAAGCCGTCTTTAACCAGTATATCCCCTTCGGTTATTTTGCCCTCATTCACAATCAGGGCATTTTTAATTAAAT
Organism: Bacteroidia bacterium; assembly: GCA_035906255.1. Classification (GTDB taxonomy): domain Bacteria; phylum Bacteroidota; class Bacteroidia; order UBA8524; family UBA8524; genus SB11. The sequence continues at coordinate 110,801 of JAMIFM010000018.1, read as the reverse complement.
AAGTTTTCATGTGGCGTTACTACAAGGTTCGAAGTTAGTTTTATCTTTGGTTTGAAAAAACCCGTCATGGAAAACCTTTTAAATGTATTGGCCGATGTAGGTTTTCGCACCACAGTCATTTATTTGTTGTTGGTAGCAGGAATGATTCTTTTGGGCAAGCGGGAGTTATCGCAATTATCAATCATTGATTTGGTGTTTATTTTACTGATAAGCAACTCGGTACAAAACTCAATGGTGGGCGACAACACCAGTCTTTTGGGCGGGGTAATTTCAGGAGGGGTGTTGTTTTTATTAAACTACGTACTAAAACTGCTAAAGTTTAGATTTCCGTTGTTAAACAAGTTGATACAAGGTGAACCCGTGATGCTGATTTACGAAGGGAAATTACAGAAGAACAACTTAGACAAAGTGAAAATGACCGAAGATGAACTGATGACGGCAATACGTGAACACGGACTGCACGGCTTTAGCGAAGTGGAATTAGCAGTTTTTGAAACTGACGGTAATGTGAGTGTGATCGCCAACGACCCTAACTATCCTACCCATTTAAAGAAAAGAAAGGCAAACCTGCGGTTTACCAAAACCGCAACGTAATACTATAAAATTATGCAACCGATTACCCGATTTAATATCCGTGTGTATGGCGTTTTGATTGAAGACGGCAATATTTTGTTATCAGATGAAGTATACATGGAACGTGAAATGACGAAGTACCCCGGCGGTGGGCTAAATCCCGGCGAAGGCCCTATTGAGTGCCTGAAACGGGAAATTAAAGAGGAATTGAACATGGATGTTGATGTGCTGGGGCATTTATACACCACCGATTTTTTTCAACGGAGTGTTTTTGTTGAAACCGACCAAGTTTTTTCTATCTACTATTTTATTGAACGGTTACACAAAGAGCAACCCATAAATACTAACTGGATTGAGGTTGCCAATGAACACCGTATACATTTTCATTGGGTGCCGCTAAATGAATTATCGCCCGATATGCTCACTTTTCCTATTGATAAAAAGGTGTGCGAAGTGATTTTACGAAGCCATAACAACTGATTGTGATAGGACTTAACAGCCAAGAAAAACTGCTGGTTATTTTACTGTTGCTCGCAGCAGCTTTTTTACGACTGTATAAACCTTTGCAATATCCGTTAGCTATCAATCAGGATGAGCTGAGTAATATTTACGACGGCAGAAGTATTGCCGAAACGGGTAAAGACCGTTGGGACACGCCCAACCCTTTTATTGTTCGCGGTTTGGGCGACGGTGATAACCGCCCCGCCCTGCAAGCATGGATTTTTGCAGGGGTTTATAAACTTACGGGTTTTTCAGTAGCTGCTGCAAGATTAACCAATGCACTACTAAGCCTTGTTGCCTTGTGGCTGTTATTTTTGTTTTTAAAACACAGTTTTTTCAACACCACTGCCATTGCCGGATTAGCCGTTGCTTGTTTATCGGGTTGGCATATACTTTTCTCACGCATGGCGCACGAAGGGGCAGTACTGCCATTTTTATTTGTTGTTTTGATTTTATACCTGTGGCAACGGCACCGCACTCCTAATTACAGCAGCCTTTGGGGTGTATTGCTGTTGGGGTTTGTAACAGGCTTTAGTGCTAATGCCTATCAGGCATCAAAAATTACCGCATTGGTAGTAGCCATTGTAATTGCGGTTGATGTGCTCTTCATGGCACAAAACAAATTTAAATCTTTAATGCTTTTGGGAGTAGGTGGGGTATTAGGAGTTTTTCCGCAACTATACACCCTGCTGCAAAACCCCGACTTGTTTTTTGCACGTGCCAAAACACAAAGCCTTCCGCTTAACTCGTTAGAAAGCTGGTGGACTGTGCTAAAAAACATTGTCCTTAATCTTAGTCCTGATTTTTTGTTTTTTTCATCGGATACCCACAACAATCTGAGTATTTACAGGCTATACCCTATTGAAATCGTGTTCTTTTATACAGGGATTATTCTACTGATAATTAATTATAAAAAATTCAACAGCAAATTTCTGCCTGTACTTATTGCTTTTACACTACTTGCAGCAATACTACCTGCTGCACTCACGTATGCAAATCCCCACGCACTGCGGGCTTCAGGATTAGCGATTTTAGCCCCTATTTGTACAGCGATGGGGTGGATGTTTTTTATCCAATTCATTAAAAATAAAAAAACAACGGTTTTGGCGCATCTTTCAGGATTGGCAGTGTTGCTTGGCGTTTGTTTAAATACTGCATACCATTACCACCAATCAATAGATTTACGCAGCCGCAACCAACAACACCAGTTGGTGTTGATGTATGAAAAGCTGCACGGCTATAAAGACAAGTTTTCTACCATTCATATTGAGAATACAACGGGTGAGAGTTACCTATATCTGATAACGTTTTGTGATATTGAACCGAAAGAGTTTAAACAGACGGAAAAAGAGTATTACAAAGGTGATTTTGATGATTTTACCCGATTGGGTAAGTACCGTTTTGTAAAGGCTGAAAACTGGAATACTGTGTTAGATACTGTTGCAAAAACACCAGCACCGTTTATTGTATCAAGTAGTAAGATTGCCGATAATAACCCGATGGACAGTGTGGTTTTTGGTGCTACCACTTTTTACTTTACCGAACTTGCCAACCACTCTAACTGAAATGCCGAATAGCTGAGTTTTGCATTTTTAATCGGCGGATTTTTCTTTTTTATCTTCACTGTAAGTCGTTCAACATTGCCAAACGCCGTGGTAATAGCTACCTGCATTTTATGCGCAACCGTTTCAAGCAAAGCTTCGGGTTCAGCCATCACTGCTTCAATAAGGGCATACACCTTTTCATAATCAATAGTGGCAACAAGGCTGTGCAATTCATCTCCTTCATACTGCCGTTCCATAAAAACATCTACAATAAAGGTATTTCCCTTTTCACGCTCAAAATCGTACAAACCGTGGTAGGAAAAAAATTCAATCCCTTCTAATGAAACTGTACCTTTAATTGCCATCAAAACCGTTTACAGTATGTGGTTTAATATCTTTTATATTGAATTGCAGCGTGGTTTTGCCGTTAAATGTGTTTTCTTCGATAGTATAGCACAAATCAAACGTACCGTCTAAAAGGGTTTTGCAGTAAGTGCCAAAATCAAATGCTATGGCATCAAAACTGATTATCTCATCCGTATCGGTTACAGTAAGTTTCAGGTGGTTATTACCCACCACGCGTGCCATCCCGTCTTTAACTTTTAAGTCGCGGGTTAAAAACACAGGGTTCATATTACCCGGCCCAAATGGCGAAAACTGTTTTAATATGCGAGTAAACTTGCCTGTAATATCTGTTAAATCAATCTCAGCATCGTAATCAATAGTGGGATGCAAACTATGCTCATCAATTGTGTCCTTCACTATCCGTTCAAACTCGTTTAAAAACGCGGGCAGGTTTTCAGGCAATAGTGATAAACCCGCGGCATGGTTGTGCCCGCCGTAATGCAGTAAAAGATGTCCGCAGGCATCAATAGCCGCGTGTATATCAAACCCGTTTACCGAACGGGCAGAGCCGGTTACCTTACCTTCTGATTCGGTAAGGATAATCGTAGGTTTATAATATTTCTCAATAAGACGTGATGCTACAATACCAATCACCCCTTTGTGCCAGTTTGAGTTGAACAACACATTACTAAAACGTGTACCAAATGCACTATCCGCCTCAATCATACTCAAAGCTTCGTCAGTAGTATTGCTGTCAAACTCTTTGCGCTCGGTATTTTGCTGGTTTAATACCTGTGCAAACTCACGGGCTTTTATAATATCAGTTTCAGTAAGCAATTGCACGGCAGCCTCTGCGTGCGCCACACGACCTGCCGCATTAATACGGGGGCCTACCGAAAACACTAAATCGCTGATAGAATATTCTTCTTTGGGTTTATAAAACTCAAGCAATGCCCTTAGCCCTGAATGGGGGTTTTCGGCAATTTTTTGAAGACCAAAATAAGCCAGTACCCTGTTTTCATCGGTTATTTTAACCAAATCAGAAGCAATGCTCACTGCAACAAGGTCTAAGTATTCATACAATTCTTCAATATCAGTGCTGTTTTTCTCGCAGTATGCTTGGCAAAGCTTAAAACCTATACCGCATCCCGATAATTCTTTAAACGGATATTCACAATCGGCACGTTTAGGGTCAAGCACAGCAGCGGCATCTGGCAAAGTATCACCCGGTAAATGGTGGTCGCAAATAATAAACTCTACCCCTTTTTGTTTAGCGTATTCTATTTTATCACACGATTTTATACCGCAATCAAGGGCAACAATCAATGTAATACCGCTTTCGGCAGCATAATCAATCCCCAGTTCAGATATCCCATACCCCTCTTTATAACGGTCGGGGATGTAATACTCAATGTTTGAATAAATTTTTCTGAAAAAAGAGTACACCACTGCAACCGAAGTAGTCCCGTCAACATCATAATCACCATACACCATAATACGTTCGTTGGCTGCAATAGCCTTTTCGATACGTTCAATGGCTTTGTCCATATCCTTCATCAGGAATGGGTCGTGTAAATCAGAGTGTTGGGGGCGAAAAAACCTGCGGGCTTCCTCAAAGGTTACTATACCCCGCATCACCAGCAGGCTTGCCAGCGAATCGCCAATGTTTAGCTGCGCGCTAAGATGCTCCACCAACTGAGTGTCGGGTTGGGGTTTGGGCATCCATCTAAGTCGCGGCTTCATTGTCACTATCAAAATAGGGTATGGTCAGAGTATTGTCAAATTCCAAAGTTACGATAAAGAAAAGTAATTGTTGATAGTTTATTATGAAATGTGTACCCCGCGCAGAACAAGTAACGCCGCAAACAACTATTTTTCAATAAGCTATAAAATCAATTGTTAGGTAAACGTCATAGAAGGACAGTTTCATATAATCGGGTTATGTTTTTTGCAGATTAAAATCCTGTTAAAGCAACAACATATAGAGTTAACTCATTCGCATGCGGAGCTGAAATAAGTTCAGCATAACCGTTCTCGTAATACTTTCCACCCCCTACCCCCGCAAGCGGGGGACATTGAACGACGTACGGGTATAACCACTCGTAAAGACTATTAATAACGTCTGCTCCCCAATGTCCTCCTTGGGGGAGAGGTTTTTATGCTTTCCGTATTTTTAAATTCTTTAAAAGTACATATTTTAAAGCACTTACAGTCTTTATATCTTTTTCATAGTTTGTTATTCTTTTCTATTTTTTGTTTATTTGCTGTACCTATGTTGTACCTTAAATTAGGTCGTAGGGTATAAAACAAACGATGGCATCTATAAAACTTGTACTACGGAAATCTAAGACCCTTGCGGACGGAACCCACCCCATTGCAATACGGTTTACCGTTCACCGAAAATCAAAGTTCATCTTTACGGGCAAATCTTCTTTGGCTGCACATTGGGATGACAAACAAGGACTGCCGAATAAAAAGCACCCCCTTGCCTCTGAACTAAAAATATACTTATTAAAACGTAAACGCGATGCTGAAGTGGAACTGTTGGGCTTGCAAAACCAAGATGCGAACCTGACAGCTACATTGGTAAAAGAGAAGGTAAAGAAAAGCAAGGTGAACAAAGCTGTATTCCCGTTTTTTGATGCTACCATAGCTGACTTAAAGAAATCAGGCCAAGTAAGTACCCGCCGAAACTACAATGCTGCTAAAAATATGTTGTTGGACTTTATGAAAGGCAGCCAAAGTTTGCAGTTCTCAGAAATCGACCTTGTGTTTTTGCGCAAGTATGACCAATACATGATAGCTAAGGGTTTTAAAATGAATACCCGTTATTGCTATTTATCAAAACTGAAAGCCTTGTTTACCTTGGCTGATATCCCCTATGAAAAAAGCCCGTTTAAGGATTTTCAGATTTCTCACCTTAAGAAAGATGAAGTAGAGCATAGGGCATTGGATAAAAGCAGCCTGAAAGGCTTGTTAAGTTACAAAGCGGAGGAGGGAAGCCCTAAATTCTATGCAATGGTATATTTCACCTTTAGCTATTACTGTTGGGGCATGAACTTTACCGATATAGCCCACTTAAAATGGAAAAACATTTATAGCGGACGTTTAACGTATAACAGGTCAAAGACAAATAAGCTATACAACATCGAACTATTAGAACCTGCGTTGAAGATATTGGAGTACTTCAAAATCCAACGGTACGGACAAGAGGGAACACCGAATGGTGAAGAATTTGTGTTTCCGATTATTGACCCTGCCGTCCACAATACCCCTGAAAAGCTGAAAAACGTCAAACAGAATAAATTAAGCCAAATCAATGACCATTTAAAGAAAATTGCCAAAGAATTGAAAATACCCGCCGACATTACCAGCTATTGGGCAAGGCACTCTTTTGCCACCCACCTACGGGACTTGGATATTTCCACTGCTAAAATACAAACGATGCTTGGGCATACTACCGAAGAAATGACACAAGTGTACCTTGACAGCATTAAAAACAACGAACTGGACAATGCCGCAAAACAATTGTTGCTTTGAAACAAGACACCGTGTCAACTTTTTTCAGGACGATACACAATTTTCCAACAACACGTTGTTGGAGTTAAAAACAGTCTAATAAGTTAACTATCAGATTATTAGATAAAATCATCAAAAAACACTCTGTTTTACCAAAATTAACTAATTACTACTGAAACACTTGTAAAAACAGGGTGTTGGGAATTTCCCAACACCCTGTTTTTTAATATTTATATAACTAATTGGTTAATAGAATACTCCAAAAACACACCTGCAACAACGTGTTGTTTTTTCAATTGCTTACCTACATAGTATGGTAATTGCCCCATAAATATAAGTTGGTCGAAAATTTTAGTAAACGGGGATACGTTTTTTATTTAATTGCGTTCTACTGTAAATAATCAATGGAATTAATACCGTTGGTTGTTTAGCAGATGAAATCAGGATACACATTTTTAAGGAAAGAAACCAAACTATGAATTTACGGAATGATTTGAATGCCGAAGTATTGCTGGCACATTTTAAAAACTATTTTCAGAATTACAACGACACCACCCATTTGTTTGATGCTGGTGACACTTCCAAAGAATTAGGACACGGTTACCCAAAAGGGTACTTTAAACTCTTCAACTTACCTACCCTCAAAGAAGGGATTGATATTGAAGAAGTCAACAAGGCAATTATGAAGGTAATTATGGACAATTACGGCCAATTGCCTAAACTCGACGACATTCCCGAACCTGAAGTGGAATACAACCAGCTCTTGGGTATCAATATAAATTTCAAGAGAATAGTCGTAACCCACCCGGACGGACGTGTCAGTACGGTTGGCTTTCGTTACAAATTTTACAGGCTTGGTTACGTGGTAAAATTCTTGTTTACCAAAGATGTTTGGAAAAAGGCTATTATTTATAATAGTTTTCTGAAAAGCAGGACAACTGAAACAGTGCAAGGTCAGCCGCCAGCCGTCAATAAAACACTTACAGCTGAGAATGTGCTTGAGCAAATTGCCAACAATGACGGATTGCTTGGGCTACAAGGGAATGAAGCCCCTTATACTATACGCAGGCAGCGTATGGCATTATTGTTAATTTTTAAAGCCATGCGTTTGGATATTACCACAATAAACCTTGCCGCAATTGCTCGTTTAATATATATCCTAACAGCCAAAGAAATCCCTAAAGGAAGTGTGAAGTTGTATAATTCCAATATTTACAAGTCCCTGAAAAACCCTAACAACGTTTCGGCGGAACGAAACAAAGAAGATTTACTTTTTCTTAAAGGCGCATTTGAAGATTTGAATTTGCCTAACGACCCGATAGTAGAAAAAATAATTAGCGACATCGAAGAAGGGTTAGAGGTTTTAGGCAACTAAAAGAGGCTGTTTACAAACATGGGGTGCCCTGTTAACTTATTTTTTTGCCCACCCCATATTCTAACACATTTAAAATCAGCATGAAAAAATTTGCTATGGGGTGCCCACCCCATAAGGGCACCCCATACAGATTTTGCTAAATATTTGTTGCCATTACTCGAATAAACAATGGCACCTAATCCCTTCACTGAAATTTACGAAAAGTTAGATGCTCTTACCTTATTGGTAGTTGAGCTAAACAGAAAAGTCCACGGAAGTTCTAAAACCGTTGCTACGGGTTTACCCATGAACGTCCAACAAGCTGCGGATTATCTTGATATGGCTAAGGCTACTGTTTATGTATTAACCCACAAGCGGGAAATCCCACATTTTAAGCGGGGCAAACGTGTCTTTTTTTACGAAGAAGACCTTGAAAAGTGGCTAAAGGAGAAGCGTCAGAAAACAGCAAGAGAAATTCAAAATGAAGCCTGACGTTCCTATTGTGGGAGTGCATTCGGTTATTCATTACCAATGCCCCCAGTGCGGGCAGAACACGGCTTTCAAAACGACCGTGTTTATCAAATTGATGGGAGTGGAACAAGCTGCCACAGTATGCAGTGAATGTAATTTACCCAACAAGGTTTCTAACCTGCATAAAAGACCAAAGGTCTTTAAATCTGCCTGCAAGCATCCGATACAAAGGGCAATTAGTTTTTTTTGGCAAACATGACCGCCCGTTTACCCTCAAAAAGAACCAAACAAACCGTATAACAATGGCAAAGAAAACCACAACGCCTGCCCCCGCTATTACCGTTGAGCAGGTTAAAGAGCAGGTAACAGCGCACCTCACCCCAAAGGATGCAAAGGGCAACCCTGCCCCCGACAAGCACTTAACAGATAGCCAGCGCACTTGGCTAATCATTGATGAGATAACCGACGGGTTAAAATCTCAGCATCCACAAGGAGGGATTACCAAAGCTGCGGTAGTAAAAGCCGTTACCGAACTGGTACAGGAAGGGATAATTAAACAGCGGTTGCGCAAGCCCCCCCACATTAGCGAATATACCAGTCTTCAATGACCCCTCACAAGCAAGTGAACCATAAGCAAGCGCGGGGGGCTGATTAGCCCCCTTTGCCGCTTGGAGTAGTAGTTAAGTAAATTAAGACAGGGGAACTCACTAATGTACCTTCAAAAAGCCAAAGCAGAAGCCGAAAAAATACAGCACATCCAACGCTTGTTGCTGTTTCCTGCTGTGCCGCATATTATCGGGGATACCGAACTGTTAACCCGTCAAATCGCAACCCACCAACGGATATACAAACGCTTCATCACCCTTGCCCAAAAACACCGACAAAACCCCAACAACACGTTGTTTTTATGAGAACCGACCCCACCACAACTAAAAATACACGCCCTGTCCTAATAGACGAATTTGATTACCGCAGGATAGACATTGCAGAAGTGCGCAAGCACCTCAACCAGTTTGTAAAAGACTTCAACCAAAAGGCAGCCACCCCCAAAGAGCGAATCAGGGGCGGGTTATTCCTAACCCTGTTAAAAGTATGCGATGCCTACGTGCGCCAAAACAACCGTGTAGGGTGTTTGACCATTAATCCCATACCCTGCCGCATGAACAATGTGCGGTTAGCCCACCTTGTCAAAGTGGACAAGCGCACCATTTTAAACCACCTTTCCAAGCTGGAGAAAATGGGGATTGTACACAAGACTTTTCGGGGGACAAAAGCCGATTACGAATTAACCGTGCCGGCGTGGATATTATTATACGACCCCCAAAGCTCCAACAACACGTTGTTGGGAAACCAACCCGCCCCCGATGCTCCTGAAAATAGCGATAAAGCGAAAAATGTGCGCCAAAGCAATCTTGTAAACTCTTTAGAAAAGAGTAATATACACTCTATACCCTGTGAATTGGGGGATAACGGGGTAGAAAACAATAGCGGCCAGCCTCCGTTGTCGGCTGATACTGCAAAGCCTCTTGGACTTTTCTCTTGTACACCCCTCAAAGCAGATGGTTGTGTGGAAAACCCACCCTTATCCACAGACGAATTTCCTGAACAAAAACTGGGCGGCGGCGCGGCGGCCAAAAAATACCCTGCTTGGCAGTTGGCAATGGTGTTGGAGTTTTACCGCTATGCTATCAGCACCCTATACCCCTACCACCAGTTCGACAATGAAACGGAGCGTAAAATCAAAAACAAGTTGTTTAACCACGTGTACGGCAGTTTTAAGCAACCCCTTACCCGCGATGAATGGGAAAAGTACCAACAAACCTTAATACAGCGGGTGGATTTGATAGCGGCATGGAAAGAGCGGCCATTGGAAGGTGAAAAGAATAAAAAGTACCAACAGGGCAAGTTCATCGTGAACCCGATTACCTTTTTTGACAACAAATGCCCTTACGGGTTTATTCAAACCGAACAATGGCTGCTATTGCAATACAAACGAAAGGCACTGATTAAAGCAGAATTGGAGTTGGACAAAGCCCGTAAAGAATTATTGACTGATGCCGACCGTTTAAAGGTGTACCGCAAGTGGGAAACCCGATTTAAAAACAAGAGGCTGCCGGAGGCTGAGGTAATGTTTTACCATGCTATGGCCAATATCCAAAAACAATGGGCACTGCAAAAACAACGTGTTGTTGCCCCAACAACCTACCTAAACACATAAGCAGAAACATGGAACAAAATCCGCATTTTGTAAAGAAGCAACAGGGGTACAAAGCCCGTGCAAAGTATAAACTTATCATCTATTTTAAAGACAAAGCCCATTTACCCGCAGGAATGCAGCACACCACCTTGTTTTCATGTGAATACAGGGATAAGAAGGGAGATACAGGACTGTATGCACTGAAAGGGCTTGTAACAGGCCGATATAAAGGGAAATTCTTAACTGCCCTGATTTACGACAACCAAACGGGGGTATTGCTGCACAAATGGGTGTTTGACGGGATAAAGGACGAAAAGAGACTATGAACCAACAACGTGTTGTTGATAGCTGGCAAGCAATAGGGACTATACCCCCTGATAGAATAATGTATAGAATCAGCTATTCGGAGGCACAGGCATTGGTGTGGCTGCTGCACTGTTTGCTAACAGAAGGATATATAGGGTTGGCACCCATCCACCAGCGCACATATAGGGCGGCAGTTTTATTAACCGAACCGTTGTTTGTAAAGCTGCAAACCGTTTGTAAAAAGCCTTTTGCAAAGCGTAAAACCATTACTATAAACCAAAAGGTAGCCGAAGGGTTGATGCTGGCGTATGAAAAAGGGTATTTCAACAACGTGTTGTTGCAAATTCAAGAACCTGTTAAAACGTACTACCAAGGGGTATTGTACTTGTTGTATGCTGAATTGGGAAAACATTACCCGTTATAAAGAACAAAAGCGGGTGTTGCTCGACCCGCTTTGTTTGTGTCCATAACCCATTGAGCCACTATTGACTTATCAAGTAAGCTATGTTATAGTTCAAAAATAAAACATCAAAAGTATAATGGAAAACAAGATTAGACTTACCAGTAAAAACCTAAGTACGTTAGCTGCTGAATATAGGGTATCACAGCATACAATGAAAAAGTGGTTACGATTGGTTGAAGGGTTAACAGTGGAGGGACGAACAACAAGGGATTATACACCAAAAGAGGTAGAATTAATTTACCTTCATCTTGGTGTGCCTAATAGTGATTTTATCGAATAATCTTACCAAAATGAAATACGTAACATCGCACAGCTACCAGCGTTTTAGCAGTTTTCCTGTTTTAGTTTCGTAGGTGCTTAACAATCTTCCATATAAGCCTTCCTCGATAGAATACCCTAATAATGTAATTTCATCTCTTTTAATTGATATGTCAGGTGTTTGGCAGCGAACTTTCATGCCAACCTGCTGCATTTCATAGACATTATTAGTCAATAATAAATCATTTGAACTTTTACCGATTATCTCCATTTTTCGGTTTTCATCGTCAAAAATCACCTCCCAAAAAATATTTTTCATTTTACAATTAATTAAAACTCCTATAAATATCTTTAAAAAAAATCTAAATACGAAAAACAACAATAAACAACACGTTGTTTCCGTAACCCATAATTCTGCGCCGTTTCACCTTTGCTCTACCATTACGAGTAAAGATGACAGGACTTAAAACATTAGCCGCAGTCGGAGCGGTATCAGCTATCGGCTATACCGCCCTGCGCCTGTCAAGGGTTTATAACAGAATAGAGAGTTTTTTCAAATTCCCTACCGTTCACGGTTTTATTGACCGCCGTTACATACGGGTGATACTACCCTCAGATATATACAACTACTCAGGTCAAAACCTTTCGGCCAAATCCCTTCACATTGTTGTAAAGTACATTGATAAGAACAACAACGAAGTGCCAATGGGCATCAGCCCTGCACAAGAAAAACCTGTCCTGTTAACCAACGGACAACGCTCCACCCCGCAGTTTACTTTGGATATTGACCCTTTATCCTTTTCATCACTTACCGCAAACACACAGATTATAGTATATACACGGTTTACTTGGGGATTATTCCCAGTGAGTGTTTCCAAAAAAATGCGGGTTAGCGACCTAATTCCCCAACCCGTTATAAGCATTATCCAAGCTCTTTTAAAAACCATCGGTTTAGGCACACCACAACTCAAACCTTTGCCCCAAAAAAGCCAAATACTAATACAAGGAATGGGGGACGTATTATGATTATCGGCCCCAACATAGACCCCCGCTTTGAGACCCAAGTTCCCGTTTACTTCCTGAACGGGTTAGGCCTGACAGCGGCCACCAACAGGCGGCTAAAAGATATTACCCCTTATTTGGGGTATTTCCCTGTGCCTTCGGGCGACGACGAACCCTACAACAAAGGCGAATACATCCGAACAGGCAAAGTACTCCAACTAATAGACCAAAAGGTACGGAAGTACAAAGCCGACACGCAAAAATTCGCAAAAGAAATCATTTTAAAAGGATTGTCGCCCGACAGCATTGGGGATGTAAAAGAGATTTGCCGACGGTTGTACCAATGGTTAATAGACCATGTACAATATAAACAGGATGCGGCAGGACGTGAAGAATTGCGCCGCCCTGCAAGGGTAGTAAAAGAAGCCAAGCGGGGCGTAGATTGCGACTGTTTTACTTACTTTATCTCAACGGTACTTACCAACCTGTCCATACCCCACAAGCTGCGCATTATCGCTGTCGGAAAAGCCACAACATACCACCACATTTATGTAGTTGTACCGCATCAAAAGGGAAGCCTTGAACCTTACCGCGACAAACACCGCTACACAGTAATTGACCCTGTACTGGACAGTTTTGATGCCGAACCTGAACACATCACCGCTTACCATGATTACCCCATGATTAATTACACCACATCATTACAGGGGCTGCCCTTAACGGGACTGGACGACCTGTACCAAAAGCTGGCCGCAACAAGGGCGGCCATGCAACACAACCCTCAATCCTACTACAAAGCAGGCATTAATCCATCAGTAGCCATCCCGCTAATTACCCAAGCACTGGATGCGTGGTACACCCCACGCAGGCAAGATGTATTAAACAGGCTGGCACAACTTGACCATACCCTTTATACAGGTATGAACGGTGTGCCTATGAACGGCCTTTTCCAAAACGTTGCCAACGCTGCAAAAAAAGTAGTAAGCGAAGTTAAAACAGTGGTGCAGACCGCAGTCACTGACCCCAAAAAGCTAATCAACAATACCATAGACCAAGCTAAACAGCTTATCGATAAGGCCATTGATTACGGCCGCGAAGGGGCATTGTTTATTCCCCGGAAGGCCTTTTTAGCTTTAGTAGAACTCAATGTACGGGGCATGGCCTCTGAGTTTAAAAAAGGATTGAGCGACCCTTCCATTTCTGACCGTATGAAACGGGTATGGGAAGGGGATTTGGGAGGGAACTTTTCCAACTTCACCAGTGCCATTAACACTGGTGCAAACAGGCCGTTTTTATTCGGATTGAGAGGGCTTGCAGGCGAACCTGTAACCGTTGCCAGCTTAATGGCTTCAGCAGGGGCGGTACTTGCGATTGTTAAACCCATTCTTGATACTATCGGTAAAGGGGTGAGTATTATCAAACAAGGCAACGATATCCTTCAACCTTTTATTAATAAAGGCGACAATAACAGCCCGATTTCCTTGCCCGTCAATACAACAAGTATTCCGAGTTTACCCGCAACAACCGCGTCTTATCCTGCACCAACGGGCGTCAACCCGAATTACAGTCCGCAAACCAGCTATGATGCACCCACAGGGGTGAACCCCAATTACCAAAACCAGCCTGCCACAGGTTCACAAAGCGGCGGGACAGGGAAAACCCTTTTAATCGGTGCGGGGGTAGCCACAGGATTGGCACTACTGTATGCAGCCACTAAGAAAAAGAAGGGCGGTCTGAGCGGTTTACAAGGTAAACGTTCAAAAGGTAACTCCAAAAAAAGGGGCAAAACAGGCAAAACCTCCACCATCACTTTCTAAAACAAAAATAAAATGAGCACATCTCTTTCACTAAAAGCCTATACCAACCCAACCGTCCTTGCTAAGGCAGGTATGCAGATTTTAGGCGGCACAACAGGACTTGTAGTTGCCAATTTGGCAAATAAAAAAGCGAATGCCCAACAAGGGTTTCTAATCCCGTTAACCCTTTTTATCGGCGGGGCGGGCGGCTTGTTACATTTCATTGTAAAGCCCCCTAAAACCAAATTAGGCCAATTCCTGCAAGGTACAGCGGTTGGTGCAACCGTTGTGGGTGGCTTAAAATCCATTGAATACGGTACAACTCAATTATCCATGAACGGATTAGGCAGGTTACGTGGGTTTATCCCACCTGAAGCGGTTGAAAAATTCAAAGCAATCTTCCCGACCATTAACGGTATGGGCGAACTACCGCCAATGAGTTATGGCACAGACCCGATGGCCTCCATGATGGGCTTGGGTAACTATTATTCCAATAACTACTATGAACCTGACCCCCCATCAACCGTATTAACTGCAAGACCCATCAACGGGACAGTTGAGGCAGTAGATGTTATTTCCCAAGTACTGTAAAATCAGTAGTCCCAAGACCGTAGTCGGTTGTAAATCGACTGACCACTAATCACCAACAACCCATCACTAAAAAACAATCACCAAAAAATGAGTGTAATACGACGCAACCCCAATTTTACCAGTGGGGTATCGCAATTCCTGCTTGACCAAATCGTAAAAGGCAAAGCAGGGGACGATGTAAAAAAACAATTTGAAGCAGGCAATATCGAGTTTATCGATATGAGCTTTAAAGTGAGGTACAAATTAGGCGCAATGGCCGCTTCCTCAAACGCCACTGTGAACATAATCGATACTACCCTTGCCAAAACAGAAGGTAGAACAGATTTGCATCAGGGCATCCTGCCTGCAAAAATGGCTTTTGCCATCGGTGCAGTCAGGCTTGCCTATGCGGAGACCGCAGGCCAACCTGAAACGGCTGCCTACAAAAGCCGTAAATACGGCTTCAATATTACTTCGGCAGCTACCGAGCAACCCCTTGCAGTGCCGTACTTATTGCTAAACAGCCGCTTTGAGTTTTGGCAGGGTTCAAGAAGATTGTTAAACGAACAAGTGGAGAGCTTTTTTGCCGACACCAGCCAAATTACCGAAGGCGGCCATTTGTTGGATGCCCTGACACTTGACAACCCTAAGCTGTTGATGCCCGACGAAGCCCTATCAGGTATCATCATTCCGCCGTTAACAGGTGCTTCTTTAGTAGCCGACAGTTGCATTGAATTAAAAGTCATCGGAACTGCCGCCCAACTTCGCAAAACCTCTGCTGTATAACCCACCCAAGGGGCGGAACGCCAAGACCGCCCCTTTTACCCCATTAGCCCATGACACAACGAAGACTAAAAACCCTGAATATATCTCTTGCTGCTGCCACCGCAGCAGGCACATACTCCTATACTTTCACCGCAGATAAGGATATGCAACTGATAACAGCCGTAGCCGTTGCAGAAAACAAACGCAACGCTTCGGACACTTACAGGGTAGGACTAAAACCTGCCAACGGCGGTGAAGTAGTAGTGGATGTATGCAACCGTGCCTTTTGGGTAGTGGACACCGCAACCCCCATCAACGAACGAATGCTGTATTTGGGGGAAGGCATCATTGCGCAAGGCTACCAGTACACCGTTTCGGTTACGACGTTGGAAGCCCTTGTCGGCAATTTGAACATCGACCTGTTGTTTGACCAAAGAGGATAATCGAGCAACATGGTAAACTGGGACGATTACAGGTACACAGGTGACAACGACAGTTTTTCCCACGAGGGGTTTTCAGGATATAGTGCTGAAAACACAGGTACGGTCAATGTAACCTTAAACGACAACACCCTTTTAATACCCGGGCAAGAAAGGGTATTCCCTTATTTCCCCGACCATTTTTATAGCGGCATGGTTCGTCTCACATGGGCAACCACAGCAGGAACTAAAAGTATCACCGTTCGTGCATTCCGAATCACCTGTTAACAAAAAGTATATGTTCACTCCATACGGCAACTCCCCCAATACTAATAATTACAATACCTACGGTGCTGCCATCAGCACAGGGGAAGGGTATGTTTTGGACAGGATTGAAGGAGCTAAAATGGCCTTATCGGTGCGTAAACTCACACAAGGCTATACGGGTAATTATGCTCGCATCAGGAGGGTATCGGACAATGCAGAAACCAACATAACTGCGGTGTACGGAGGATTTGTCACTGAAAATGCGATTACCGAAAACGGACAAAGTTTATCAGAATGGTTGAACGGCTCGCAAGGGGCAGGCCGCATTTGGTTTGACCAATCAGGGACAGGAATAAATGCTACCCAAACCGTTGCCACCAACCAATACCCGTTTCGCAATGTATTTACGGGCAATCGAGCCGCTTTTGCCAGTGTCCCCTTGTCAGATTACCTGTGGAACTTGCCGATGTCCATCGGGAACTACCAGTTCGGGGCAGGCAAACAGTTTACTATGCACTTAGTGTTCAAATCCAATGTGAACATTAACAGTGATTACCGTCCGTATTACTTTTTAGGCTCGATGGACGGCAAGGTTAACGGTTTTACGGTAACCTTTAGCGGAACATCCAACAGCAGAGACATCAGGCTAAATATCCAATTAGGAGATTTGACCAACTGTGCATACTTGTGCACCTCCAAATTGTTTGATAACACTCAAGCCCATCAGGTAACAATAATCTATGACGGTACAATAAACACCTCTTGGATTGACAGGCTAACTGTAATTGTTGACGGAGTTACCGAACCGCTTACCCCCATTTCACTGATAGGTGCTTTTCCTGCCCATTGCACGCAACCTACCGCAGCCCCGAGAATTTGGGCAGCTTTTTCGGCAGTGATGCAAAGCGGCATCAGTGAATTATTGTTATGGAACAGATTGCTAACTACCGATGAAGCCCAATGGCTGCAACAAAACACCCGAAAAACCTATGGATTATAAGTACTATACGGTAATACCCTTTGCAACTATGGAAGAAGCCGTTGCTTTTTCCCGCAGCTACCATCAAAGCCCCACTGAAGACGGGCAAAATACCCGTTACCGTTATCCGGTAACCCAAACCGAAGACGGAACATTCTCGGTAGTGGTGTACGATTTGAACGAATTAACCGAATCGGACATTGAAAAAGTACTAATACAAAAAGTAAACACGGACTTCACCCTCCTACACTAAGAATATGTTTGATAAACAACTCACCTTAAAACAAGCCATCACCATTGTGATTTCTACGGTTACCCTCTGCGGTGGGGCTTGGGTGGATATGAAAATATCAGTAGCAAGGCAGGACAATGCGATTTCAGAAATGGAACGCCGCTTGGAAGAAACCCGCAGCACCGAAGAGGAGCATTACAAGGAACTAAAGCAGTCCAACCAAGCCATTTATTCAAAACTGATAGAGATACAGGTTTCACTACAAAACAAACAGGACAGGCCATGAATTTTAACCAAATCAGTTACGGCAAAGCACTTCGGGTAGCAGTGAACGGTAAACCCATCACCCCCCGCAAGAAATACGAGGAAATCCTCCAAACAGGCCAAAACCCTGAAAGTTATGTTTCGGGTGTATTAGCCCAATTGGGTATCGGTAAATGCACGGTAGAATACTTTAAGGCCAACGGAACATCCTTTATTAAAGAGGGACAGTTTGAATATTCGTTAAGCGGTACACCCACTGTCACTACTCCGGCGGTAACGCACGGAGTGCCCCTTTCAGGTGCTTTTCAAGGGCTGGTTTATACTGGCCACGAAGCCTTGTTGGCCAAGCAATACGAGAAGTGGTACAACGAAGAGGCCGACAAAAACCGAAAACTGCGCACCGAACTGGACGAAGCCACCCGTGAGCTGAACCGCGTAAAAAACGATTTGCAGTTATCGGACATGAAAAAAGAGGTGGAACTGCAAAAACGCGATTTGGACTTGGAAAAAGCATCAAAAACGGGTTTGGACGGATTTGCAGATACCATAGAGAAAAACCCCTATTTGCAAACCCTGCTCGATAAAATCGTGGACAGTTTCAACTCAGGAGGTAAAACTAACGGAATCGAAACGGTCAACGACCCCGAACTCCAATCTGCAATCACAGATGCTACCCAACAGCTTGTTAAGCTGGCAACTACCGACCGTGAGCATTTTGCCTACGTAGGACTTGCCCTTGACAAACTTACCTCGGATAAAGAGATGGCCAAGTACATCTACAATTGGATGAATACCCCTACCGAGGGTAGTCAGCAGTCAACAGTCAACAGTCCCCCGCTGTAATAATCAATTGTCAACAGACGACAGTCCGCAGTCCACAGCAAAACCATTGACCGTCGTCCGTGGACAGTTGACCAAACACTAACCACTAATCACCAACCACTAAAAAATGGCACAAATCATCATTACCACCAAAGAAACCGACCTTGTTGCGAACAACAACCGCGCAAGGTCGTTGCAAGACCTTTCAGACGGATTTTCAAACAAAGCACTTGCCTTATTTGCTGAATGGGCGAAAACCGCTAATGTGGAGCAAAAAATCCTTAATAATCAGGGAAAAATCGCCCTTGCACTTGGCATTAAAAAGAAAACATGAACTCACAAGGGATTAAGGACATCGGAATAGGCATTGCAGCCGTATTGGGCGGGTGGGCGATTTACAACTTCTTTAAGAAAAAAGAGTTGGCCACTACCCCGGGTACGGATGAATTTCAGGAAGAACAGGTAAAACGTATTGCTGTGGACACTAAAAAACTTAGTAGCGACAGTTTTAAGTACAAGTCCATTGCCGACCAGTTGTATAACGAGTTATCAAAACGTATCCCTGTGGCCAATGTATTTACATACAATTCAAACACTCTGTTTTCAATGGTTTCAGGGTTAAATACCGATGAATTGAAACAGGTTGTAAAGGACTTTGGGGTACGCAGCTTAAAAATGCTGAACCTGATTAACCTTAGTGACGGGGGGACGTTGTTTGAATGGTTTGATAACATTTTGACCAAAGAGCATTTGGATAGGATGCGGGTAATCTTTAAGCCCACAGGATTGTGGCAAGACCCTGCCGCAAAGCCCGATAACACAGCGTATGTAAACTACCTCAATCAATGGATGGGTAACAACCTCAGTAAAGTAAAATACCCCAATACCCGCCTGACAGTGGGTAAAAAGGTGTATTCCACTTATACGGGTAAGGAAAACATCGGCTACTTAGATAACGGGTGGTGGGACATTAACAACTGGAGAGCCAAAAAAGGCCAAACGGGGGATTTTTATGTACGCCCCTCGGATGCCAGTCGCCCATTGGGAACGATTGCAGACATTATGCGATTAACCGAACCCGACAAGGTTGGACAAGTGGTGCTGATAAAAGTAAAAATTACCCATCCCCAATTGTCCACCAATGCTGCTAACCCTTTGTTAAACCGTGAAGTTTGGTTGCTACCGACAAGGTTGACAGATGAACCGTATAACCCATCCCTAAAAGGGTTGCCCACTTTTTCCCAAGTAGCACTTACTAATGTTTTATAGGGTTGGACGCAGTATTTGAGTTGTGGAACGAGTATATACTCAAAGAATGGGAGGGCGGTATCGCTGACCGACCGCTTCGCGATGACCCGGGCGGTTTAACCAATCGAGGCGTTACCATTGCCGTATGGCGACAATGGGCACACAAACTTTTTGGGATAACAGGCAATGAAACGACCCTCCGTCAAATCACCGAAGCGCAAGCAAAGCGTGTAGCCTACGAAATCTACTGGAAGTTTTACGGCATTGACAAAGTAACCAACCCTGCCATAAAACTGTTGCTTGCTGATAGCGTGTGGGGTGGTGGCGGCTACAACAGCTTAGGGTACAAATCGGGCACTTACGCCCAACGTGCCGCCCAAATCAACAAGGACAACCAAGCCAGCCCCAACCTTTTTACAATGTTAGTGCAACGGCGTTTAGCATACTTGCGCAGCTTGTCCAACTATGCGGTCAACAAGAACGGTTGGGAAAACAGGGTATGGAAAGGGGACAATTCCCGCCTTTCATTAACCCAAGTGGTAACCAAATATAACCTCAACACCCTTTCAGCAGGTATAAGTTTGGCAAGTGCCGTAGCGTTGGCATTGATTGCAAGGGCGGTGTACAAAAAGATTAAAAACAAAAAGAAATGAGCCAGCCTACCTTTAGAAACCAACACGAGGTTAATCAATATATCCAAACCTTTATTGCTGATAAAGACGCGAAAAAAGAGGATTATACCCAAGCTGACAGGGAACTGATAGCCCGTTATTCAGGAAGCGGCGGCCTTGCTTCCAAAGGAGCAAAAGCGGACGCAGGCCTGTTATACGAATTTTACACTCCTGATTGGCTCTGCTCGTTGATGTGGAAACTTGCGCATCATCACAGATACGACGGGGGAACGGTGTTAGAGCCATCGTGCGCCACAGGCAACCTTTTTAAAGATGCCCCCGATGCTTCAAAATGTGTAGGATTTGAAACCAATCCGACCTCAGCACGGATTGCCCAAATCCTTTACCCAAAAGCAACCGTTCACACGGGCTTTTTTGAAACGGCCTTTTTGGAAGCCCCCCGATTTACCTCTAAGCTGAAAGGCAAAACTACTTGGTTAGAAGAATACCCGTTTTCATTGGTTATCGGAAACCCGCCTTACGGCATCTACAAGAACCGTTACAGTAGCTACTTTGATAAAAAACTCTTTAAGCAGGTAGAGATATTTTTCATATACCAAGCCTTGCAACTACTTAAATCAGGCGGGCTATTGGTGTACCTGATAAGCCAAAATTTCCTGCGCACGGGCGATAAGTACAATGTTGCAAAAGATACTATCGGCCAATTGGCTGACCTAATAGATGCCTACCGCCTGCCCACTGTATTTACCCATTCCGAAGTTCCGACCGATATAATCGTGCTACGTAAGAAATAAATTAGTCAATGGTCGGCAGTCAACAGTCCACTGCAAAACCGTTGACCGTCGTCCGTGGACTCCCCAAAACAACAACTAACAATGACCGATAACCAAATACAGCAATTAAGAACCGAAGTGCGCAAGGAACTCAGCTCTCTTGCCTCATCGGTATATCCTTATTTTTCAAAGCTGGCAAAACAAGCCGATGGATTGAACCAAGCAGAAGCAATGATATTGGCCTACATGGCAAAAAATGCTGTTTCGCCAATGGGTGCAATTGCGCAGTTGGAGGGGGAATATGAAGCGGGATAAACACCACGTATCTCAGCACCCCAAGTTTGTGCGCGGCAGGCTCAAAGCCATTGTGTATTACATCGACACGTTGGCTGATACCGACAACAAACAAAGCCCCCGCGAACTCTTAAAACAAGGGTATGTACACCCTGAAATTGAATACAACCTCTCAGCTAAAACTGCCCAGTTCGGGGTATCTCAGTCCGAAACACCCTTAACGTTTACTGAACTCACCACCTACTCAACGTGGTTTTTTATCCATCCCGAAAAAATAGCCGGCAAAGAAACGGTAGTTACCTCAAGGGATTTTCCAATTAAAGTAAAAGGTTCACGCAAAGAAGTAGAGGACACCATTACCAATTCCATTAACACTGACCCCCAACATTCCGATTCCGACAAAATGAAAAGACTACGTTTAGCCACCGCTAAAGCAAAAGCACTTGCCTTGAAACTCAAACTTGGAAAAGTCCACAGACAACAGTCAACGGTTAACGGTATTGCAGTGGACGGCTCTGTTGACCGTAGTCAGTTGACCGTTGACCATTTTCCCACCTTAGACCCTGCGGTATATCAACTGTTAAAATCACTACCGTATGAAAAAGTAACGGGATTATCGGGATTAGGAAAAGTTGCTCCTGCCAAAGGCCAAAAACAACCCATGCTCTCTTTTACCCAAGTGGATGAATTGTATAATGCGGGGATAACTACCGAAGAAAAGCAAGCGTGGGTGTACTACCAAAAATCCAAAGGCAATAAAATGACGGGTTGGGAAAAGTACGATACAGGAAAACCCTCCCAAAGTAAAATAAAGGAATTAATGGAAAAAGGGGCGTTGTATTACCTGAACGGGGAACTGTTACCTTTTCCCATTTACAGCTACGGCAATATTTACGACCGTTTGCTTGACCTTGAAAAAGACAAGGCATACATCACCGACACTTTTGGTCAGAAGGCATTTGACGCCCATAAAAAAGCCCTCGATGCCTCTAAACCTAAAGAAATCAGTGTCCGTGCCCCCGATATAAAAGACCGTCCCAAGATTTCCGTAGTATCAAAGTTTGCCACCAACGAGCTGTCGTTCAAAATCTATGGATTAAACGAAGCATTGGCAGATGTTGAATTACCTACTGTTGCCGCTACCGATGGGGTATCCCTGCAAGTGGCATTTTCTGCATGGATGAAGAAGTTGGACGATGCCCAATTTCAAAACGTATCTGCCTATGAAATCCAACGCTTCTATTTAGAAGCCCGCAATTATTCGCGCGGGATGGAAGAGGCCGAAAAGGAACTAATCGAACAATATGCCCCATTAGAGGGTGAGCAATTGTTTGCCCGATTTCTGTACGAAGCCCTGTTAGAGGAAGACAAAGTTAAATTGGATTTTACATGGAACAGACAGTACAACGGTCAGTCAAGTGTCCAATACCAGCGCATCCCTGTTGGTTTTGAATGCTCGGCATTGTTTAAGACCGCCCCGCTTTCCATCACCCCCATACAACGGGAAGGCATTGCCTTTATGACTGCGGTAGGCAGTGGTTTAATCGCTTACGATGTGGGAGTAGGTAAAACCATGACGGCCATTATCAATATCGCAAACGCCCTGTACAGCGGTAAATGCAAACGTCCTTTGATTGTCGTGCCTAACCCCACTTACAGTAAATGGTTGAAAGAACTCTTTGGCTATACCGATAAAATCACAGGACAGGAAATTTCAGGAGTATTAACAGGCACAGGGTACACCCTGAACGATTGGTACAACATGGGCACACAAGTGTTGGGCAAAACCAACTTAAAAAAGCCCGTTGCCGAAAAATCAGTAACCGTTCTTACCTACGAAGGGCTTATGCGTTTGGGGTTTTCCAAAAAACTCATGGACGGATTGTTTGAGGAACTTTCTTATATCATCCATCAAACAGACCCTGATAAAGCCGATACCAAACGGGACATAGCCAAACTCAACCAAAAGCTGGAGGAGCTTATAGGCGGCTCTAACAAGGAAACGGTAGTGAACGTGGACGATTTAGGGTTTGATTTTATCTGCGTGGACGAAGCGCACAACTATAAAAATGTGTTTAGTTACGTGCCTCCCGATGAAGACGGCAATAAGCGGTTTAAGTTTGACGGCGGCCAAAGTGCACGGGCGCAAAAGATGTTCTTTATCACCAATTACATACAGCGTACCTATGGGGCGAATGTAATGATGCTCACCGCTACCCCCTTTACCAATAACCCGATGGAAATCTATTCCATGCTCTCAATGGTGGGGTACGAAAACATGAAAAAGTACGGGGTTACCAACCTGTACGATTTTATGGAAACTTTTATCAATCAATCCTACGAGTACGTGATGACCTATCAGGGGGATATTGCCAAAAAGCACGTAGTAAAATCATTTAACAACCGATTGGTGTTGCAACGGCTCATATACAACCACATTAACTATAAAACAGGGGAAGAAGCAGGGGTCAAACGCCCTTGTAAAATCAGCCTGCCCCGCACCACTAAAACCGATGAAAAAACAGGGCTGCCTGTAAAACTACCCCCTAACCAGCAGGTGGTGACTTACCTGAAGATGACCGAAGAGCAGGAGGAAAACCAAGCCTTTATTAACAACCATCCAAACACTGTATCACGGATGGAAAAACTAAAAGCCATCATGCGCTGTTTGGGCTGGAGCTTAGACAATGCCTTGTCCCCTTTCTTGTTCACTAAAGAAACACCCAAAGATTATAAAGAGTTTGTAGAGAAAAGCCCCAAAATCATGTACACCATCGGGTGCATTCGTTCGGTAAAGGACTGGCACGAAAAAAGGGGCGAACCCGTATCAGGGCAGGTTATTTATATGAACCGAGGCAAAGAGTACTTTAAGTACATTGTAGAATACCTCGAAAAAGAACTTGGTTTTAAGACTTCGGTAAAATACAAAGGCACTACGGTGAGCCAAGTGGAGGTAATCACTTCGGAAGTGTCCCAATCCCGCCGTGAAATCATCAAGGATGCCTTTTTGGACGGGATAGTAAAGGTCATTATCGGGACGGCCACCATCCGTGAAGGGATTGATTTGCAACGCAAGGGTACAGTTTTATACAACTGTTACCCCGATTGGAACCCAACTGATGCCAAACAATTGGAAGGCCGTATTTGGCGGCAAGGTAACGAGTTCGGGTACGTAAGGATTGTAATGCCCTTGGTGCAGGATAGTATGGACGTTTTTGTGTTCCAAAAGCTGGAGGAAAAAACCCAACGTATCAACGATATATGGTACAGAAGCGACCGTGGCAATGTATTAGACTTGGACAGCTTGGATACCGAAGAGGTAAAGTTCGCCCTTTATACCAATATCACAGAACTGGCTAAAATCGCCTTGGAGAAAGAGCAACGGGAGTTGGACAATCAACTTAAAATCCTAAAGTCTCAAATGGATACCGTCGGAAACATCTCTGTTTACAAAGCAGGGCTTTTAAAATACCGTGAGGAATGTTTGCGCTATCCAAGCATTTGGAAGCGCGGGTTGGCTCATTTTCTTGAGGGGGATACATACCGTTACAGAATTTCATGGAGCAAAACCGATGGGCAAATGGAAGAAATCAGGGAAAAGGCACTCGAACTTATTAAGGAAATACAGGCTTTTGAAGACAACGCCCAACACACTGACCGCGATTTAGTAAACCTGTACCGAAAAATAACCCCTACCATTTTTGTTACCCGTAACGTTGTTTACCCCTATCAAATATCCTTTGAATCCCTGAAAACATACATGGGCGGGATTGCAAAAGCTGAAAGGACTGTTTTTGAGGCAAAAGGCTATTCATTGGATACCGATTTTGAGATTGTAAAAGAACAATTGGTCAAAGAGCAAAACCGCATTGAAGAAATATATGCCGAACAAAAAAGCCCCGAAAACTTTCTGCGCATTACCGAAGATATTATCCGTAAAAAGGAGAAACTGAAAGTTAGTGGACGGTTACCCCTCACCGCTGCAATGGACTTTGCAGGGTTAAACCACTTGCTGGCTTACCAATTTAACCCCACCGACAACGGTACTTGTATTATCCCTTTGCCCGGGGCAGCACCCAAACCCAAACCTCCAACAACGGAATCGGACGACAGAGAACGTCGCAAACGTCTTGCGTTGGCAAAAGCAAAAGCCCTTGAACTGAAAATTAAATTATTAAATGTAGCCTGATATGATAACCATTACACCCCAAAATTTAACTACCGCCCCCATTAATTGGGCATTATTGCCCAAAAACCTCCAGTCAGAAAAAGAGAACCTTGAACTATACGAGGAGTTTTACAACGAAGACACGTCTATAAAGCAGAACGTGGACAAACTGATAGAGGTAATTAAAAAGACCCATCAGGAAACAGTAAAGAAACCTGCCGCTAAAAAAGCCAAAGGGGTAAAGAAACTTCCAGCCGTAAAAGCACCTGCAAAGACCAAGCTGCCCCGAAAAAAGAAAAAGACGGTAAAAAGAACGGCCACCCCTAAGAAGAAAAAACCCATCAAAGCTAAGAAAGCCATTAAAAGGAAAGCTACCCCAAAACCAAAGGAGGAAAAAGCCCCAGTGACAGTGAAAAAGCTGAGTGCGGAACTGAACCTGATTCGGACGTTTGCTGGTTGGCACGGGAAACCCCGCAAGGTAACTGCCGTTAAGTCCTATTTAAAAAGACTGGAGACGGTTAAAAAGGGCACGAATGTTCCGTCGCACAAATCCCTCTTAAACCAAATTGCAAGTAAGATTAAGTTAGGGCTTGCCAGTATTGAAAAGGGTGTCGAGCAATTCGGGAAAGTGAACATTACCGCTGACTTGCTGACTAAGTGCAAAGCTGCTGTGAAAAACGCCAAACCCCGTCTTCAGGTACAATACTTATCAGGGTTAAAGCCAAAAAAGTAGTTCGGGCGGCCAGTCCTCGGACACGTCCGACGGATAGTCCGCCCGTAACAAAAGCAGTGATTTCGGGGTTTACCCCGATTAATAAAATAAAACCTGCTCAGGACACTTTCAGCCTAAAGGGTGATTTGGGCAGGTTTTTAGGGAACTTAGAACGGTATAAGCTGGCCATAACCCTTGAGGGCGACCAAGGCTCAGGGAAAACCCAATTCGCTTTTCAACTTGCCGACGGATTCGCTGATTTAGGAATGAAAATCGGGTTCTATTCTCTTGAAATCGGGGCGAACTCCAACATCGTTATGACCAACCGCGACAAACACCTGAAACCTACTAACCGTGAACGGTTTTACGTCAGTGAGGACAACTCCTTAAAAGATGTCCGTGAGAAAGCCAAGCTGTTTGATGTAATAATCATCGACAGTTGGACAAAACTGGACGTGGACAGTGCTGAGTTTGACAGGCTGCGGAATGATTTTCCGAACTGCATATTTGTTGTGATTTTCCAACGAACCACACAGGGGAAAATACGCGGCGGTACAAAACCGCTGTACGATGCCGGAATAAACATCATGGTACATAAGGTGGATACTACTTTCGTGAACAACTATGCGGAATGTACCAAAAACCGATACGGGGAAACGGGATTGCAGTTTAATGTGAGTAAAAGAATGCTTATCTTGTAAGCACAACAGAAACTTGCATCTTTAACACACCCTGCTCGCTTACTATGATTGAACTCTTAAAATTATTTACTGAAGAACCCCAAAAACTAACTAAGTTAATTTATGCAACCCTAAGAGTTCTTTTGTCATTGGCTTTAATGTCAATTCTATTTGAATGGTTATCGGGAAAAAATATTACTTATGATTTAACCAATATTGACTATTGAGTAGCCTTATTCAAAGAAGGCTACCTAATGGAAATGATTTTCCTTTTCTTCATTTCATACATATTCCTTTTTGAAGCACTTCCAATTATTAAAGCTATTGGGCTTAAAAGTTTGAAGTTTATCTTAAAAATAACACTCAAACTCTTTAAGTGTCCATCCAAAATAGATGATTCCGTTATTGCTCAAAGTATTGCAGCTTATTTATTGTGGAATAAGGTAATCGACAAACCCAATGCTGACAAAAGAGGGGTAGCAGGGAAAAATTTTGATGAATTTTATGATTTCTTTTTTGATTTAATGGAAGACGACAAGAATAACAGGTTACCAAGTGCAAATCAACTGCTTAAAGTACTTATTGCATTTGCATTTATATATTATTTATTTTGGCATACAACTTCAAATAGCATAATTGGAACGGTACTAATAATTTTAATCTGTACAATAATAATTCTTGGTGATTTATTTAACAGGGTAATCCAAACTGCGAGAAAAGGTGAAGCAGACATAGCGGTAATTTTTAACTTCTTAGCAACAGAAAAAATTTTGTTGCAACTGATGCAAAGGGTAGGATTTAGCGAAATAATCCCTTCTAAATTGGAAGAAAAAACAACATCTACAAGAAACTTATATACAAAATTCAATTACATAGGTAAGGACTACATAGTTTACATTTATTATTCAGAAACGTCCATTAAAAGAGCGCAAGTAAATCAAGCAATAGAAATTAGCAAGAAAATGCCTGATTGTCATTTGATATTTGTAGTAAGTAAGGAACTTAGCGAGAAGGGTAAAGTTGTTTGGGATAACTACCCAAAGGATGATAAAACCATAATACAGTTTAATGATAATGAAGATTTAGTTGAGAAATTTATAACGGAATTTGAGTAAATTGTACCATGTGCGGAACATTCGGTCAAAAGAAACTACCTCTCAAAAAAGTAAAGCAAGAGTTTCTACCTGAAACTGATATTGCCCCAAAAGAGGGGATGCAACTAAACTTAAATACATGGGTGGGTAAATATGCAGCTATTCTTACCCCTGAAAAACCTGCTGTATATCAGTGGTCAATGTTCGGCTTGTGTCCGGTATGGGGGGAGAAAAAAATGTACTTGTTTAATGCAAGAGTTGAGGGAAAAGAAAACCCAACAAATGACCCTGCATATAGTGGAACTCGGGGCATATTTACCATGCCGAGTTTTCGGAATGCCGTAAAAACGAGACGGTGTATCATTCCGATGGATTTCTTTATAGAAGGCTCTGAAAAGGAAAAACTAAACAAGCCGTTTTTAATACATAGAAAAGATAGCGAACCATTTTTTGCTGGTGGGATTTATGAAGATTGGACGGATAAATCTACGGGTGAAACTATCCGAACGTTCTCAATTCTTACCACAGGAGCAACACCTCTATTACAAGAGGTTGGGCATCATCGCTCACCTTTGCTACTTGACCCTGACACAATACCTGTTTGGCTTGACCCAAAAGCTGATTTAGATTTTATTGCAGAACTTATGAAACCTGCTGATACCTCAGAATTTGAATATTACCCTGTGGATAGTAAGATTGTAAAGTCAAAGGAGAATGACGAAAGAATTTTAAGTAAAGTGCCAATCCAATTAGGGTTGTAATTGTAAATATTGTTTTTAGTAATTCATAAATGATACGATGGACATTCCAATTTCAGATTTCTTAAACAAAATCATTGACTGGAGAGATTTTGAGCATTTTGTTCGCGATTTATATCTTGAAGGTACAGGTGTTGAAGTGAGACATAATGTTACGGAAATTGGAAAATCAGGGGCTACTCGGCAAATTGATGTTCTAATTTACCAAAAGGTTCAATTTCATACGCTTAAAATAATAGTTGAGTGCAAGTTTTGGACTTCTAAAGTTGATAGAGCAATTATTGACATTGTTTTTGCTGCACTTGATGATTTGACAGCTAACAAAGGGGTTATATTTACAACAGTCGGTTATGAGTTGGGAGCGGAATTATATGCAAAATCAAAAGGGATAGATATTTTCGTTGTGAGGGACTTATCCAAAGAAGAATGGGGGGTGTCGGGAAGGAAAATGGAGTTTTTCTTGCAATTTTTTGGTTCTGAATTTAGAGATTTTCAACTTTCAATTGGAAATATTCATAAACCAATATTAGACGTTAATAAGCCATTAAATCTAAATCTCCAATTTGGATTGACCGAAAACCAAGAGTTTCCCGAATCAGGCAACTTATATAAATTGTTGGAAAATGCCAATTTTGAACAAAATAATCATATTCTAAAACTCTTAATCGAAATACGAAACAACCTTTTAGAACAAATAAGAGACGCAATACATGGTGTTTTTGCTCCCAAAGAAATAAAGCATAGCTACTATTATGCTCAACAATGCACAATAAATTTTGAAAATTATCCGAATAGATTTCTCAAAGTTGAAAATTCTTTTATTGAACTTAAAACAATCTCATTTGACTATATCTATAATATCTCACAAAACTATATGTTGTTTGATAGGGCTCAAAAATATGATTATGTATTAATCGTCGAAGATTACATTACTAAAGGCCGCTCCTTTGTGGCAAAGGAAAAAAGCAAGAATGGTATTGAAATTACTGAGTACAAAGATTTTTCTGATATTCCAGAAGAAGAAGTTCTCACTTCACAATCGGTAGTAAAAATTATGTTGGAGCCTTTCGTTAGCTTAGAGATTAATTCACAAACTGAAATTATAAGAAGGCCACCGATAACAGTTAATGTAAAATCCAAGGCTTAAGATTTCCTTTTATTCCTAATACCTCGGGTCTTTTACCGCAGGTAATTTTTTAAGCCTTGTTACCTCAATACAAGGATACCCAAAATCCAACACCACTTTGCCTGTAATTTGATACACCCCTTTGCCGTGTATGGGGTAAAACTTGAGGCTATCAGGAAAATGTACGGTATCAAAAAAAGCCCCCTCACTATCCAAAAATGCGGCAAAGGCCATTTCTTGGCCGTGAACGGTTCTAACGGGCTTGGGGGCTACAAAATTACCTGCAATACTTACCATCCGCCCTGTATTAGCTATTAGTTCTTTGTTTGTAATCAGTCCCTTCTGAGGTAACTCCACCAAATCAAACGCCGACATGGATAATGAAAATCCCAACAACTCCATTTCATCGTAAGCATCTTCCACTATACTATGCTCCAACACAGGCAGTTCAAACTTTTTTGCCTTAGTTTCAAACAAACATTGGGTATCAGGGGAAGTATCAATGTGTCCCGTTAACAGGTGGGCATCCCATTGCAGGGTTCTTTTACCCTGCTCTGTAAAGCGCAACGCCCCTGTACGGATAAGTATCAGTAGCTGTTCAAGGGGTGCTTTGGTTCGGGTGGCAAAATCTTCAAAATCTTGGTAGAACCCATTTTTATAACGTTCGGTAATGATGCGCTCGGCCACCCCCTGTTCCAAGCCCTTTACATGAATAAAACCCAAATACGCATCATCCCCGTTCAGGTTGGTTAACCAGTCGCTGCTATTCACGCACGGCAGGTGCATTGTGACCCCTGCCTTAATTGCTTCGTGTACATACACCCATGTACTGTAAAAGCCCCCGAAGTTGTTAATTACAGCGATGTAAAACTCCTTGGGGTAATACGTCTTTAAGTATAAGCTCTGAAAACTCTCTACCGCATAAGAAGCACTGTGTGCTTTGCTGAAAGAGTACCCCGCAAAACTTTCAATTTGCCGCCAAACCTCTTTGGTCAGTTCTTCGGAATAGCCCTTTTCCCTACAATTGGTAAAGAATTTCTCTACCAGCTTATCAAACTCAATCTTTGAACGGTATTTGCCGCTCATTGCCCGCCGCAAAACATCCGAATCGGCTAAGTCTAATCCTGCGAAGTGGTGGCAAACTTTGATAACGTCTTCCTGATACACCATCACCCCGAATGTTTCCTTTAACTGCTCCTCCATTACAGGGTGTAAGTACTCGACCGTTTCAGGGTGGTGAAACCGCCTGATGTATTCCCCCATCATTCCCGAAGAAGCAACACCCGGGCGAATGATAGAACTTGCCGCCACCAACGTCAGGTAGGTATCACAATGCAGTTTGTTAAGCAGTCCACGCATTGCAGGACTTTCGATATAAAAGCAGCCGATACTGTCTCCTGATTTTAGCTGTGCCTTTACAACGGGGTCGTTCATTATGGTGGCTACATCATGTATATCTATTTTCTTACCTCTGTTTTGATGAACAAGGTCGGTAGCTTCTTTTATGTGTCCCAATCCCCGCTGGCTTAAAATATCGAGTTTATCCATACGGATGCGTTCTGCTTCGTACATATCCCACTGGGCGGTGGGTAAACCTTTCGGGGGTAAGTCAAGAGCCGTGTAATAGCTTAGAGGCTCTTCACTGATTAATACCCCGCCTGCATGAATAGTGCGATGGCTTGGAAACCCGTTAAGCATCCGTGCGTACAGGGCAATTTCCTGTGTAATGGTGTCCCTTTTGAAATCAAACCGTTTGTTGGCGGCCATTTCGTCAATATCACTTTTGGGCAAGCCATACACCTTTCCCAACTCCCGTATCGCACCCCTGCGCTGAAAGGTGCTGATAGCTCCTAACAGGGCTGTATGCTCCCTGCCATAGCGTTTAAAGATGTATTCGTGTACATCGTCCCTGTCTTTCCACGAATAGTCAATGTCAAAGTCGGGAGGGCTGGTTCGCTTGGGGTTTAAGAAACGTTCAAAGTACAAATCCAACCCAATGGGGTCAACATCGGTGATGTGCATACAATACGCCACAATGCTGTTTGCACCACTACCCCTGCCGACATGAAAAAAGCCCCTTGATTGCGAATAGCGAATGATGTCCCATGTGATTAAGAAATAGGCTTCAAAACCTAAGTTTTCAATTACCTCCAGTTCATGCAATGCCCGTTTGTGCGCTTCACGGTTGCCTTTACCGTACCTTTGGGCAACCCCATCCAATGCCAATTTTCGCAAAAGCTGACGGTCATCGTAAATGCTGGTGGTAAAGAGCCGCTTGTTCTTTATTGTATCAAAGTCCACCGTAAACTGGCAGCTTTCCAATAAACGCTGTGTGTTTAGTATGATTTCAGGATAGTTGCTAAAACGCCGTACAATGCGGTCAGGTTCTATCATATACTCGTCGTCAGCTACCCCCATTTCTGTGTTCAACATGGTCAACAACACGTTGTTGTCAATGGCGCGTAAGCGTTTATGCAGTTCCCTGCCCGTTTGATTTAAGTAAGTAACAGGTTGTAATACCACTGATTTGCGTAGTTTACCGCCTTGCAGCTTGAGTTGTTGTTTGGATAATTCAGATGGACGGATGCCGATGTATTCGTTGTCCCGCAATAAAGTTTCTTCAGGGGGTTGATTGGTGGTCGGATACACCACAGCTACGTTGCTAAACTCAGGCGCTTGTGAGGGTAAAGGGATTTGGTTTAAGTTGTGGTCGGTTAAAAACGCATTCAATTCCCTAAAACCCTCTTTGTTTTTTGCAAGGCCAACATACAACAACGTGTTGTTGCGCCTAAATTCAATCCCGATAATGGGGGTTATGTGGTGTTTGATACACAACTGTACAAACTCAAACACCCCCGTTGTACAGTTAATGTCCGTTAATGCCAACACACGGATACCCCATTGGGCGGCCTGCGCAACCAAATCTTTTAGTTCCATAGTCCCGTAGCAAAGACTGTAAGTGCTGTGGCAGTTAATGTACATGGCCTGTATCTTCTCTTTCCTTTGTGTGTCCTAAATAGCGGTTATATCATCACCGGCATCGGTGATTATTGTCGGCGGGTATTTAAACCCGAAGCACGGGCTATTTTACCCTCACCGTAGCGCAGTTGTATCTTGTCGAGTGCTTGATAAAGGCTGTGCAATTCGATACGGTCTTCAAACATATCCAACTGCTCTGTGCCGTGAACCAAATGAGAAACCCTAACCCCGACCAACCGTATCAGCATACGGCGTTGGAAAAGCTGGTCGAACTGGAGCAAGGCTTCTTTTATCAAAATATGGTCGCTCGAAGTATAGGGAATGCGTTTTTGCTTGCTTTCCGTATCAAAATTACTGTACCGAATTTTTACCGTAATGCAGGCCGTTAGCTTCTGCTGTACTCGCAGCTTATGCGCAAGCTCGCACACCATATTGGTTAAAATTGATTTGATAGTAATAACCTCTATGGTATCCTTATCAAAAGTTCGTTCGGTACTGATACTTTTTTGCTCTGAATAGGGAACAACGGGAGTATGGTCAATTCCGTTCGCCCGTTCCCATATTACCCTGCCATTATCCCCTAACACATTCATTAAAAGAGGAGCTGGCATCTGCCGAAGGGTGAAGATTGTGGAAATGCCCAAATCGCGTAATCTTCGGTAGCTTTTCTCTCCTACCATTGGAATTTTGTTAATCGGCAGCGGGTCTAAGAACTCCTGCATAATGTGTTGCAACACCTGCCTCTCTCCGTTGGGTTTTGCTTCGCCTGTGGCTATCTTGCTCACTGTTTTATTGTTTGACAACCCGAACGAAATCGGCAATCCTGTTTCTTTAATAATGCGCAACCTCAGTTCGTGCATATAGCCGTAAGTGCCGTGAAACTTGTCCATGCCTGTCATGTCCACATAATGTTCATCAATGGATGCCTTCTCAAACAAGGGCACTTTCTCTTTGATTATGTCCGTGACCATGTGAGAGAACTTGCTGTAATCCTCGTAATCCCCCTTAACAAAAATTGCATTAGGGCACAGGTAACGCGCCTGTCGTGCAGGCATAGCCGCATGGATACCGAAAGCCCGTGCTTCGTAGCTGCACGAAGCCACAACACCTCTGTCGGAAGTGCCTCCGACTACAACGGGTTTGCCCAAAAGGGCAGGATTTTTAAGCCGCTCAACGGACACAAAAAAGGTGTCCAAATCGAGGTGAACGATTTGCGTTTCCATTGTTGAAAATACCGACAAGAATAAGTTGTATAATTAAACTAAATTGAGTTTAAGAAGTCAACAGGAAAGTTGTTACTAATTGATTGTCAGTCAAATATTTTTAAAGGAGTGTATAGAAAGAAAAACACCAAACAGGGTGTTTTCACCCTTGTGTTGGATTTGAAAGGCTGCTACCTTTGGTTTCCTTTTGAATTAATTGTGCATCATATATTTATACTATCAACTTGCCCTTGTTGATGTATCATCACAAGATTAAAAACCGCCCCCCATTAGGGCGGTTTTTTATTTTTCATACAATATTGGGTGGTATCACCCTTGTAGCCGTACTAACAAGCCTTTACTTTTGTCTCTGTGTGTACTATTCAAACTTTGATTTTATAAATTATCTTTTTAAAGATATATAATCAAATTTCCACGGAAGCCGCAGGGATGCGGCTTTTACAATTTATGACCATTTTTAAAGGCAATAAATTGGGTTAATTCACCCTATTATTTATAACCAACATTAGTAAAGTTTGTACCGCTGTTTACTGTTTGGGCACAATAGTGCCAAACCCAACGCTCTTTATACAAGCAAAAAGCAGTATGTTTCTAAAAACAACGTGTTGTTGAACCAGTGTTGGTGTTGTAAATGGTAGTTTACTACCTTTGTGTAAACGATAGACGTTTTAGAAACAATAAACCTTAGACTATAAGGGAATACATATTATGTGTCCTAAAAATAGTTCTGCACAGAAAATCGCGAAATTTATGTACCGCAGGACTGCATTTAAGGACACGCCCTCAGAAAAGGGCGTGTTGCTTCTATGCTGTTACGGTACGGGCTTTCGCGAGCCTTCTGTGTAGCAGTTAAATGGGGTGCACGCCCTTTTTGAGTTTTAAATGTTTACCCAATGAAAAGTATCAGTTTGCAAAATTCCGTAAAAGTAAAAAACAATGTTGCAGTTTCTGCAAGTTGGCAAGGCGGTTTGTGTTGTAATTTAGTAGTACCTAATTTAAACCAAACTATGAAAGACCTAATTGCAGTCTATCAAAATACTACTTTACTGCAAACGATATGCAACAATAAGCCGTTTTATAAGTGTCTTATACTAACCTGTTTCGTATGAAAAAGCTGTACCTACTATCTATACTATTTGTTATTTGCGCCTGTAAAAAAGAAGAAAGGGTACCATATATTCCAATTCCTCAAGAGGTCAGGGATTATGGCTGGTTTGAAACAGGTACATATTGGATATATGAAGATAGTGCAACAAAAGTATTGGATAGCGTATTTGTATATGAAACAAGAGTAAGCATAAGCCCTGACCACGACCATAGGGGTGTTCATTTACTTGATAACGAGGTGTTGGGAGTGAACGCAAGAAGTGCAGTAACGGGAAGCACTTTTAATTTTCACTTTGGAACCCTTGATAGAAAAACCAAAGGAATGGCCATAACTTATAACAACCCATCAATTGGGCCACATATTTGGTACTCAAGAATGTTAATATATCCCTTCAAGCCTGATACAATTTATAAATTGCCTGAGAAAGTTATACTAAAAGACACTTTTGCAACTTTAAATATTAATGGCACTACATACTCTCATGTTAAATTATATTACTGTGAGAGTGATGGAATAATGATGTATGATTCCACATTAACATGGGTAGCACCAAACTTTGGTATTATTAAGAAACAGAGGTTGGGTGTACCTCAAACCTATTGGCTAAAAAAGTCACATATAAAGAAAAAATAATGCTTGTTATGAAAAAATTACTCGTTCTGATAATACCTCTTTTGTGCCTTACGCTACCTACCCTGCATGGCTGCAAGCCTGACGACGACTCCCAACCACCTGCACCAACTCCCTTTTATGCCATACCACAGTTGGTAAAGGATTATTCGTGGTTTAATGTGGGCACGTATTGGGTATATGAAGACAGTGCAACGGGGCTGTTGGACAGTATTGGTGTATATAATGCCTATTACGATACCATAAGCTATGGGTATGACGGAAAACCTCCTATGGGGATTTTTGAGGAAATGTCAGTTGAATCAAAAAGCACCCTCGACCAAACCAAATATTTCTTTGATATACGTGGTTGTCCCTGTCTTCCACAGCATTACGTTCCTTTAGTTAAGTATGTAAAAGCTACACCCGGGTGGGGGGTTGATTATTCGCTATTGGTCGCCTATCCTTTTACTATAAACCGAGGCTTTGCGGCAGGGGCAAATGGCATTTATACCTTAAGAGACTCTTTTGAAACCTACACAGTAGCTAACAAAACATATTCTAAAGTATTACTGTACCATAACGTAAAAGATGAAACACTTAGTTTAGACTCAACCCTTACATGGGTGGCAAAGGGGTATGGCATCATACGCAAACAAAGCTTACACAAAAACAAAACCTTTTGGCTAAAAAGAAGCCGAATACTTAAATAATCAATAACTAACATTTATCAATTTATGAAAAGCAAAATTCTTTGTTTAATGGCTGTGCTATGCCTGCTCCCGTCGCATTTTTTATGGTCGCAAACCACTGTTTACAGTGAAGAAGAACTGCACGAACTGTATTGGACGTACCGCAACCGATATAAGTTATACTTTACCCATATCGGAAATCGTCCGGGGGACTGCATACCAATGTCAGCCCGTATTGATGTATCTACCGATAATACGTGGTGCGATTTTCCCAACGGATACATTAAATACGGGGATGGTACCAGCCAGTTAGGGTTTTACATTGCACTACTGGCCACAGAGTTTAAACTGCTGAAAGATGGGGGTAAATCCACCCAAACTACTCTGAACGAATTGTATTATGCCCTGCGAACGATAAGACGGTTGGACGAAGCTGCCGAGAGGTATTACGACCCTACGCTCACCACAGGTGCACTGAACGGCTTTTTTCTTCGGGACGATGTTGACAACCGTACCCTTGAAAACTGGCAAAAGAGCAATACTACGATGACCGATGCCGATGCTTACCAAAAAGTTGGCAAAGACGGAAACGGAAATTGCAACGAACTAACTTTTAGAGGCCAAGCCCCTGAAATGAGCAAAGACCAGTTTGCGTGCATTATGATGGGGTTGGTAATGGTGAAAAAATTTGTTACCCCCGATGCCCAACACGATATTTTTGTGAAACCTACCCCCGCTGATGAAGGCTTTTTTATCCTGCAAGAAATGCAAGCCGTTGTGAATAGGTACATGGATTTTATTTTTACGGATGTAACATGGAGCTTTGATACCAAGTGCTTTTTTGCCACCGACCCGTTTACGTTAACCCTTACCCGCAACTTATACTTACGAAACCCAATTAACAATGCTGATATAGGAATTGAAAGGGGTGCAAATTTGCTGGATATGATAATTCCATTGTGCAAAGCTGCCCAAGTTATTACAGGCATAGATTATATGGAGCGGGAGTTTCACTACAAAACAGTTCATGCCAACAGTGTCTGCTTACCGAATGTTGAAGACCACAGAGAAAAAATAAAAGATTTTCTCCCCTCTTTTTTTGATGGGTATGTGTACGGCGCATCACCTGTTAATGCCTCCTCATACAATCCCAGTGCAGCAGATATTAAAACCATATCAGTATTTGATTTTGAAGGGGGAGAAAACAATGCAAACGTATTTGCACCATTGGCGGCAGTTGTTCCCAGTCATTGGATTAACACCGATTTTGGTGAATTATGCGATGTTTATAATTTTCATGAATATTATCTGTTATACAGCGTAATGGCCGACGCTCCTGATAGAAAGACTTATGCCTTTTGGATAAACAGGTTTAGTACCCTAAGCAAAAAACGTAATCCGTTCAGGTGGGAGTTAGGCAATCATTACCGTCATGCCAATAGTTGGCAGCACCAAAACCGCCCCCATGATAAAGAGCTTGAAGGGTTTTATGGTGCGTATGATTTTATGTTGGCTTATAACTTATTTAAAATGAAGTATCCCATAGAGGCATTGTTAGAGTATCAGGAGGCAGGCTGCGATTGCGGTGCGCCGATTGAAGATGTGCCTTGGGTAAAACCTACCGATACCACATTAACGGGTACTTGGAAATGGAGAAACCCTACCATTAAGCTATCCTCAAATGTTAGCGGGTCGTTTAACACCCTTTCTTCGGGCACAGTAGTAGCGGAACGATACCACACCGATTATGTAGAAAAGGGTATTTCTGCATTTTCGTATTTATCCCTATACAATTACAAAATTGAAAACACTGGAGTATTACACACCAAAGACAATACCGTGCTATGCAACGGAAAACAATTAGCCCTGCTTAACGGTGGTAAATTGATTGTGGGCGGAGACCTGCCTTCTGAGGTATCAGAGTTTAGGGTGAGGAGTGGAACAACCTTGATTGTGCATACGGATGGAGAACTCCGTATTAAGAACAACAGCAGACTAATTATTGAACCCGGGGGTGTCTTACTTATTGACCCTAATGCAAACATTTTTTTAGACGGGGCGAATGCAATACTTGAAATACAAGGGGTGATTTCTTTAGCTACAAATGGGGTATTTAAACCGACAGGTAGCGGGTTTGTTCTTTTTAATAACCACCGCCCCGACTTAAACACCTTTTTAACTCCCGAAGGCACATACACCATTCTAAACGAAGGGGGTGGAGGTGTTGTTGAGTTTAACCGTGCAGGTGGGGGCAAGATGGTTGAAATTGCAAGCCACACCAAAGTGCAGGTTCACGATAATGTACATGTTAAAATCACAGAAGCGACCGTTGAGTGTGGTATTGATGCAGGGTTTGTGCTTTCTTGTCCTGTAACTATTCAAAGGAGCGTTTTCACCAAAATACCAACCCTCGCCGCCGACTACGTTCACAATGCACTTTCACTTATTGGTCAGGATAGTGTGAGAATTTGGAATTGTGCGTTTAACAATGCCAAAACAGCAGTAGCAGCCTATATACCGGGCAATAGGATAACAATTACCATCTGTTCTTTCAACAACTGTAAAAAGGCTATTGAGACTTGGGGCGGCGGAGGCAACTTTGTAGGAAGTACGTTTAACAACAATGACAGAACATGGACAGACTTATCTGCAAGAAGGTTCACCTCCATTGAGCATAACTTATTTACCAATAACCAAGCAAACATCGTAATCAATGGTGCTTTAATGCCCTTTGTCGGGTTTATGGGCAATGTATTTAAGAACAACCACACCACCATTCTTGCAAACAATAGCAGCGATGTATCATTAGTCTGTAATCAATTTACAGGAAATTCAACCAATGGCATATTTCAGGGGAACAGCGTTGCGTATGCAAGTACGCACATGCCTTTTCAAGCAAAAATGTTCAATGGTAATATTGCGCTTACGGGGCACAATATGTTTATCACAGGGGCAACTTACCCGCAAAGGGGGCTGTTATTCTTAAACGACTCTCGGTATAGGTTTGA
Organism: Bacteroidia bacterium; assembly: GCA_035906255.1. Classification (GTDB taxonomy): domain Bacteria; phylum Bacteroidota; class Bacteroidia; order UBA8524; family UBA8524; genus SB11. Next base: position 71,050 of record JAMIFM010000018.1, on the reverse strand, counting down.
TGATGGATACAATAGCTTCATCAACAATTATAACTCATCCCCGTTATTCTTTTACAGCGTATATAGTAATGTCTCTCGACCTGTATCAGGGCCAACAAACCCTTATTTATATACCCCCAATGCGGATATTAATTTTGTAAACAACTCGTGGAGTCTTGCTCCTGTGGGCAACACCTTTCAGAATGTACTTGATTATAATAAAAATACCTCGTACAAACATTTTGATTTGAATTTCAGCACCCCTCAAATGGAAATATACGGGCATGCAAAAGCGTCAACTACCACATGCCCTGTATCGCATTGGAACGATGCTCTCGGAAACCCGAACAGCTTTAGTCCTGCTGCCATAAGTTTTTTTCATATTAACGGCTCATTTCACTCAACATCACAAGTGAACCCCGGCGGAGGGGATGAACTTAAATTCATTTATCCAACAACGCCAACTACCGTTCAAGACGGAGTTTTTACAGGCCATTTGTTCCACATTGCCGCCAGCGATGCTGTAAAAGCGACTTATAACGGTGTGCGAAGTAACAGCGGATTGGTGATTAACCTTTTAGCGTTGGAAAACCTTAATGATTTATTGGTTTCTACTATTAACGTACAATTGGAAGATGATAAGCATACATGGGCACATGCGTATAATCAATACGTTTCCTTGTTGTGTGAGGCTAAATATGCAGGGGCGTTCCTCAATAACATTGAAACTGAAAATATACACCTTACACAAGCAATTGTCCTTTGTGATGCTATTTTGGCTGCTAATGAAACACAGCCTGAATCGAACTATTATTTTAAGAAACTCCATACCCATTATGACAAAGGCAACATCTATTCAGTTTTCAAGCACTATTCGGATGCTCTTTCGGTGTTTTCGGGCATGGAGACTTTTGCCATCACAGAAGACATTAATTTGCTGGAGGTTACACAATGTGTAACAGAACAAGAGAAATTACTTCACGACGGCATCATTACAAAGTACCAATACCACGAAAATGTGAAGTTGTGTTTGACCTCATTTTCTATTGAAGTGCCCTCTGATTTAGGCTTTGGATATGATAGTACTTATAATGAAGATAGTGCGGAGTTCAACGATATTTCATTTGTGATACAACCTAACCCCGCTACAACACACATTACTTTAGAAATCAATCAAGTAATACCTGAAGCCCAAATAACGGTGGCAGTCTATAATAAGTTTGGGGTAAACATGACAGGCATGTTAAACCAAGGGGTTCATTCTCAAGGTCAATACTTAATTACACTACCTGTAAGCTCGCTGAATACGGATGTATATTCTGCCATAGTATTTGCAAATGGAGTACCTTATTCAAAACATTTTATTAAGCAATCGGAATAAGCCATACTTCGGCTGAGATAAAAGCCCTTTAACAACCTGACTTAGGGATGTAATATTGTACACACAGCCGCACCTCGCACTCTGTAAGGTGCGGCTATTTTTAACCGTCAAAATTGTTTCAACATGATACAACCCACCAACCGATGGAACGAGGTACAACGATTGGCTAAATTGTTTTTAAGCCGACCTGCCTATCAATACAGCACCTTTGATACAGATAAACTACCCCAAACAGGCGGGGTATATCTACTTTGTCTTGTGGACGAAAGTCTCAACGAAACTCCTCTTTATATCAATTTCACGAATGACCTCCGAAATGAAATCCTAACCAAGCGGGCTGCCTTTGTCTTAACTCAACTGAAAAGCCCTAAGAAATTATCCGAAGTATTAAACTCAAGATGTTACCTTCGTTACATGGTAGAACCCGACCCAAAGGAACAAATGGCCTTGACAGTGGCTATTTCTTTGGAGTTAAAACCCGCCTATCTGAACAACTAAGGTGCTGTACCTATGTTGTACCCATAAAAACATTAGTCATTCAAATTCATTTGTATTAGGTTTATTATGAATTGATTACATTCAATAAAGGAAAATATAAACCTCTCCCCTCGGGAGGAGGATTCAGGAGGAGGAAAAACATCTATCGCACCGAACTTGTTTCGGGAACTAATTAGTATTTATTGTGAATGAAAGCGATGCCAAAACCTTTTAAGCATTACAGACTGTGTGCCTGCTATTCTTCCAAACGTTTTACCTCAGCCAAGGGGCTCACCATGTAATAACGCCGAAGGTTCACCTCGTAGCATTTATACCGTTTGCGCGATTTAGGGCCTTTGCGCATCACCATGCCATTGTCTAACGCAAATAGTGAATTGTCGGGTAATTCTTCCAAATGCTCAAATTCTTTGTTGATGTCGTATTTACGCAGGGTGCGCAACAAATCCTCATCGCTGCAACTTGATGCGGCGGGGTTTTGCATATAGGCTACCAAAGCATTGTACACATCCAACGGAAAAACCTTTAGTTTCACTACTTCACGCATCAATATTTTATACTCGTTTTTCCACTCAGCCCCGTGCGGACTTACTTTGTTACGGTATTTATTCCACGTGGTGAGATGCGCCATTTCATGCACCAATGTTATTAAAAACGAATACGGGTTTAAATTGTGGTTGACAGTAATACGGTGCCCTTCACCAGCATAGGGATGGCGATAATCTCCCAATTTTGAGTTTCGAGCCTTTGTAATGCGTAAATGCGCGCCAAACTCCATCACCCACTGCGCCAGTAATGGCACCGCAGGTAATGGGATATACTTTGCAAGTCCTTTTTCAAGCTGTTCGCGGGTCATTTCACAATTTCAAGTATTGCCTTTTCAATACTGTCTTCATCATACCCGCAAATTTTGTACAATTCTTCCTGCTCGCCTTGCTCAATAAAATTATCGGGTATGCCCAAACGTTTCACTTTCGGGGTATAGTTGTTGTCGGCAAAAAACTCAAGAACGGCACTGCCAAAGCCTCCAGCAAGGCAACCGTCTTCAACGGTTACTATTTTGCTGAATTTTTTAGCTATTTGATGGAGCAATGCCTCGTCAATAGGTTTCACAAAACGCATATCGTAGTGTGCTACCGATATTTTACCTGCCAACCGTGCAATAGCAGTTTGCGCCATATTGCCTGCTGTACCTACTGACAATACGGCAACATCGTTACCTTCTTGCAAAATCCTGCCTTTTCCAATTTCTATCGAAGAAAAAGGTGTTTGCCAATCAGTTATCACCCCATTGCCACGCGGATAACGGATGGTGAACGGATGTTTCCCATATTGTTGCGCAGTAAACATCAGGTTGCGCAATTCTTCTTCGTTCATAGGGGCTGCCACAATCATATTGGGCAGACAGCGCATAAAGGCCAAATCAAATGCCCCGTGGTGGGTAGGCCCGTCGGCTCCGGCAAGCCCTGCCCTATCCAAACAAAATATCACAGGCAGGTTTTGTACACACACATCGTGTATCACTTGGTCGTATGCCCGTTGCATAAACGTTGAGTATATATTGCAAAACGGCACTAAACCTTGTGTAGCCAGCCCTGCACTATAGGTTACGGCGTGTTGCTCGGCAATGCCCACATCAAAAGCCCTATCGGGCATGGCCTCCATTAAAATATTCATGCTTGAGCCACTGGGCATTGCAGGGGTAATCCCTACAATTTTCGGGTTTAAGTGGGCTAATTCAAGTAAGGTGTGCCCAAATACATCCTGATATTTAGGCGGTTTGGGCTGGCTGTGTATTTTTTTTTCAATCTGTCCCGAAATTTTATCAAACACCCCGGGCGCGTGCCATTTGGTCTGCTCTTTTTCGGCAGGTTCAAAACCCTTACCTTTTGTGGTAAGGCAATGTAACAACTTAGGGCCTTTTATCTCTTTTAGCTCAGTTAAGGTTTGAACCAATTGTTGGGTATCGTGTCCGTCAACAGGGCCGTAATAGTTAATTTTTAGCGATTCAAAATAGCTTTTATACTCACGTATGGCAACAGTGTTGGCATCAATACTGATAGAATTATCGTTTAGTATGATTAATACATCTGACTGTAGTGCCCCTGCATGGTTTAGCCCTTCAAAAGCCAAACCACCTGTTAGTGCGCCATCACCTATTACTGCCACATAATTTCGGTTTTCAGCCAGCAGTGTACCGGCTGCGGCCATACCTACTATTGCTGATATTGAGGTACTGCTATGCCCTGTGCCAAAGGTATCGTACTCACTTTCTGCCATTTTGGGAAAGCCGCTTACACCTCCCAATAAACGGTTAGTATGAAAGTTATCCCTTCTGCCTGTAAGTATTTTATGGGCATACGCCTGATGGCCTACGTCCCACACTAATTTATCATAAGGTGTATCTAACACATAATGCAACGCTACCGTCAATTCTACCACTCCCAAATTGGCCGCGAAATGTCCTCCATATACCGAAATTGCATCAATCAGGTATTGGCGTAATTCGGAAGCAAGAGCAGGCAACTCATCTACCGAAAGTTTTTTCAAATCTTTTGGCGATTGTATGGGCTGCAATAAAGGACCGGGGATTATGGGCATATCGTTTGGGAAATGCAAAAATAGATAATGCTCCACTAATTATGTCGGGCAGCTACAATTAATTAATTTTTCGATTGACCTTTATTGAACGATTTCTAAATTTCTTACCTGTATTAAAAGCTTTCTGTAGTCCATAGTGAATAGAATAATCAACCCCTTCTTTTACTTTAGGATTAATATTTGAATATGTTCTATCTCTATATGACCAATGTATGTGGGGCTCATAATCTTCTGTTTTTTCAATATAGCAGATAATATTTAAGTCAAATAAAAATTGTAAAAATTTGTCACTGCTTTCGAAAAACACTGGGACACTTATATCATTCTTTTCAATATAGTCAGCAAAAAGATCATAACATGTCATATAAGATTCATAGCTAAACTGAGTCATTCCATTTAAAAATTCAAAAAATTTTAAAAATAACTCGTAATCCTTGTCCGAATGGTAAAACGATATATAATCTTTGATTTCTCCTAGCAAGTAGTCTGAATATTTGGAACGAAAAATTGAATTATCGAAGTCTAACTCATCTATGACACGAAGTTTCCTGTTATCTTCTGCTTTAATGTTTTCTTTGAGAATAGACATCATTGTAACAATATCCCTTGGTCTAAACATTGAGAATCGTAAAAATGAAATGAACGAGTCTTCCTTCTTTCTATAAACAGTAGGTCTAAAAGGGAAATAATAATTCCAACAGTATCCCAAATCATATCTAACAGTTTGTTGAGATTGTAAAATCCTGTCTGCTATTTTAAACAATGCTGAATTTTTATATGACGGATATGTTGTCTTCCAATCTAATAAGACCCCATTATCTCTAATTTTATTGTTTAAATTTTGCAAGCCCAGTTGTGCAAAAATATCAGGCCTTACTAAAATAACTACTTTAATTCTACCCTTTGAGCCTTTTATCTTAGAAAAATAATCATTATTTAAAATCCAAACTGCATTAGCCAAACCTTTAACACATTCCAAATAATCTTCAAATTCTATATTTCTCGGACGTATGTCTATTCCATCAATAAAAAGTATATGGTTTTTTTCTAAATTTATTGAACTCAGGCTTTCCTCAAGCTTGTTTTGAATATAAAGTAAGTTTATTTGGAATTTATTTTCTGTAAAAGAGTGTGATATAATTTCTTCCCCGCTCAATTTAAAATGGGAATGCATTATTTCTGCCACTTCTTTTGTGCTATCAATAACGTTTAATGCATAGATCAATTCTGGTGAAAAGGCAGAATTATAAAATGCGTCTATAGCCTCTTTGAGTAACTTATAGCGTTTAGAACCAAATAATGTTCCATACTTTTCTCCTTTTTTTATTTGTTCAGCAATGAGGAGCAATATGAGAACTTTCCATATGTTAGTGTAGTCAGAAAGCGTTAAATGTTTTTCTTTTTTTAAAGTCATAAATTTAACGTATTCCGTTTCCCTTATATAGTTTAAATACGAAATAGTATCGGCGAATTCGTTATTTGATAAGTATAAAGAATATGCCGTTTTACCTGTTCCTTTATCTCCTATCAAGAAATACTTGCTAGGTTTAAGGACATCATGTAATTCTTCAGTTTGAATAAAATACCTATTAAGTAGGTCTTTATTTTCTTTCTTCTTATAATTCTCAGCATCCCCAAACCCTAAATTTAGATCAGTGTAATCAAGCATGACAATAAATATTTTTATCAAAGATACTATTTACTTTTGTTCTATATAAGATGAATCTTTGATGTTCTCATCATTGTAAAGCTATAGTAAAAAATGACTTAGTTACAAGCTAAAAACTTTCTTAATCGCCGTAGTATAACTGGTTCCCGTTTGTATGGTTTCATCCGTAATCCCTTGCATTATGAACGAATAGCGACTGTTGAAGGTTTTACGTATTTCGGTTATTTTGTCTTTGTTGATTATGTACGTACGGTGTACGCGGATAAAGTTGGGCGGTAATTGCCCCTCGAGGTAATTAAGACTTTGGGTGATGACGTGTTTATTCCCTTCTGTATCAAAAACGGTTATATATTTATCTTCGGCTTTAAACACAATAATATTTTCTATTTTAACCAATACAATTTTATTGCCTATTGATACGGATATTGTGTTTAATGCCCGTTGCTGGGTATTGCTGCTTAGCTGCTGTGCCAATTGCTGCAATGCCGAAAAACTATCCAACTGGTGCAACTTACTTATGGCCTTTTCAAGCCTTTCGGGGTGTATGGGTTTTATCAGGTAATCAATAGAGTTTTCTTCAAATGCTTTCAGTGCATATTCGTCATACGCAGTGGTAAATATTATTTTAGGCTGTGCTGTTACCTTTTGCAACATCTCAAACCCTGTCAGTCCCGGCATTTCTATATCCAAAAACACAAGCTGAGGACGTAACGTATTTATTTTTTCAAGCCCTACTATTCCGTTTTCAGCCTCACCGATAATCTCAATATGGTCGCTGTGTTGCTCTAACAACTTTACCATACGATTGCGTGCTATCCGTTCATCATCTACTATTAATGTACTATACTTCATGAACCTGTGTTTTTAGCTGATGAATTTCTATCAAAATGTATTTTTTAGGATCGTTATAAAAACTGACATTATTATTTTTAGGAAACAGTAAATCCAGTTTTTCGCTCACGTTGCGCACCCCATACCCTGTAGTAAGTTGTGCAGGAAATTGAGGGCCGTTATCCGCTACTATTATCTGCAAGGTATTTTGTTGGTTTGTTACCGAAATTTCCAGCATACCCCTCGCTACTTTTGATGTACCGTGTTTTACAGCGTTTTCTACCAATGGTTGTATTAAAAAACGGGGTATAAGATAGTTGCCGCAACCTTCTTCAACGGTAATCGAAAACTGCAATTGGTCTTCAAACCTTGTTTTTTCAATATCCAGATAGGTTTTTACCATTGTTATCTCCTCATCAACGGTAGTATATGCTTTACCTTGTGAGTTCAGGCTGTACCTGAATAAATCAGAAAGTGAAAGCACCATTTTTTCAGCCTTATCAGGCTCATCGTGTATCAACCCTGCAATAGAGTTTAATGCGTTGTATAAAAAATGAGGGTTTATTTTGGCCTGTAAGGTTTCCAACTCAGCCTGAGCAAGCAACTGCTCAGTTTGTTGCAGGTTCAATTCTTTTTCTTTTAATTCCAGTAACAACTCGTAACGTTTTGCTTGTTTTATAAAAAGCGGGATAGAAATAAATAATGACAATAATGAATAAGAAATAAAATTTGTGGTTATGGGGTCAATTTTATATTTACCTAACGATATAATATCATCATCCACAATGCCGAATGCTGCATAAATACTTTCTGTAATTGCAGTACCGATAAGTACCCCCACCACAGTACCCAATAGTTTCAGTACTATCGTTTTTGTCGGTTTTATTCTTTTTTGTGCCGCTTTTTTCTGAACAAAATAAATAGCATTTATTGCACAAACGGGTATAATAAAAAGCTCCACCTGAAAAAGGACTGCATGCAGGCTAAGCTCATCAAACTGTACAGTAGAGCCGCCATCTACCAACGCCGTCACTACCCACAAAGCAGCAAACAAAAACTGAAACAACAGCAGCAAGGGTAAATGCCGCAGGTTTTCAAACAACCATTGGTTATTTACCCTTTTGCTTAAATATTTTCCGTAGGCAGTCAACATAATTGTTAAAACGCACAAGTTAATTAATACAACACTATTCGCTCACGAGCAATTGTGTTTTCATTACCTACCTCCACAATAAATACTCCGGTGCCGATATCGTTTTTGTACAGTTGCAAATTATTGTTTTCGGTTTTGTACTGTTGCACCAATTGACCGCTAATGTTATAAATGTTTACCGTATTGTTTTGTGCCGGGTTGTCAATGCTGATGTTTATCAAATCGTTAGCAGGATTTGGGTAAACGCTAAATAATGGTTTTATTGTTTCTTCGGTAGATAATGCAGGCAATGAAGTTTCAAGAACTTGTTCAATAGTGCGTTTTATTGTAAGAGCTTCTGTATAGGTGCTTTGCTGGTTGCATACCACCACCACACTATACTTTGAAGACACGCTGTATTCCATTTCGCTATTTTGTAAGGTAGTACCCCCGTGCCCCAAAAATTGTTTACCCAAAAACGAATTAAAGAACATACTTAACCCCATAGGATATGTTGTATTGCCGATTTTAAGTTTGGCGGTCATTTTTGCCATCGAAGCCTCAGAAAGCACCTCTCCGCTATACAATTTATGTGCCCACAGGGCTAAATCTTCAGCAGTAGCAACTATACCCCCTGCCGACCAAGCAGCTGTTAGAAACGAAGTAAACGTTTGGTCAAAATATTCACCACTGTTAAGCCATGTTTCTGCCCTTTGCTCCGTGAAGTTATCATACCCCTGCAAGTAAATGTGGTTTAGTTTGTGCTTATCTAATATCTTTTCGCGTAGCACCACGTGATAGGGTTTACCCTCAATTTGCTCAATAATCTTACCCAATAAAAGAAAACCGGTATTGCAATATTCATGGGTTACGCCCGGCTCAGTCAATTTGGGATTAATGTAGGTAGCCAACACGGTATCAATGTCCCACTTCGCACTTGGGTCTGTACTATTAATCTTTTTAAAAAAATCGGGGTGATTTGTATAGTTAAACAAACCGCTGGTGTGATTTAATATGTGTTTTATAGTGATACCGTTGGTTACATTTTTTAAGGGCGAAAGGTATTTATAGATAGTATCATCGATAGACAGTTTACCTTCTTCTTCAAGCAACAATATAAGTGCCGCCGTAAAAGTTTTGGTGTTGCTGCCCATTTCAAACAACATTGCAGGATCTAAAGGTTGTGTGCCTGCATTGCCTTCGGTTTTTGCCCATGTACTGCCGTCAGAAAAAACAACTGATGCCGAAACGCCTTTTAAACTAAATTTAGCTGCCTGGCTTACCATTATCTTATTTAATGTATCGGTAAACATATTATTAAGCTGAGCTTTGGCTGTGCTGCACAACAATAATGCGGCCAACAATACTGCCACGTACAAAGGTTTAAATGGTGATGTAAAGTTTTTTGAGTCCATAATTTCTGTTGATTTTTAAACAAAACTATATGCCCCTCAAGAAGTACTAAAGCTATTTCAGATGAATGAAGAAACAGGCTGATGAACCGAAGTTTTACCGGATGAGTTTACCTCTCCCGATTTGCAGAAAATTGAAGAATTGCGCAACCCCGCCCTCTCCTAAAAGAGAGGGATTTACCCAAAATCGAACCTTATTATATAATACTCCCCTGTCGTTAAGCAAAAGTCCCCTCGCAGGGGATTTAGGGGCTAACCTCTCCCGACTTGCAAAACGTGCAGACATACTCAACCCTGCCCTCTCCTAAAAGAGAGGGATTTACCCAAAATCGAACCACATTATTAACGCTTGCCCGTCGTTGGGTAAAAGTCCCCCATAGGGGATTTAGGGGCTGACCTCTCCCGACTTGCAAAAATGTGCAGACATACTCAACCCCGCCCTCTCGCAAAAGAGAGGGATTGCCCAAAATCAAACCACATTATTAACGCTTGCCCGTCGTTGAGCAAAAGTCCCCTCTTAGGGGCAACACTGCCTTAACTCCAAACCAATCTTGTTTAAAACCCAAGCAATGTTCCTTTCTACCTCGTCATTAGTAAACCGAATAACTTTAATACCCAACTGTTCCAGTTCATGTGTTCTCTCCGCGTCATGTTCCTTAGCATCAATTGTATTGTGAATGCTCCCGTCCAATTCAACCACCAACTTCGCTTTATGACAATAAAAATCCGCAATGAAGGTTTTAATCGGATGTTGAGCTTTAAACCTAACCCCAAGCTTGTTATTCCTTACCTCATTCCACAACCTCAATTCAGAAAGGGTCATATTTAACCTAAGCTTCTTTGCCCGTTCAAATATTATCGGCGCAGCACCGTAAAACATAGTTCGCTTATCCATGCAACTTGATACTAATTTCACAAGCAGATGTAAATGCAAGAGTTTCTACACAACCCCACCCTCTCTCAAATGCGAGGGATTTACCCAAAATCGAACCACATTATTAACGCTTGCCCGTCGTTGGGTAAAAGTCCCCCATAGGGGATTTAGGGACTGACCTCTCCCGACTTGCAAAAATGTGCAGACATACTCAACCACGCCCTCTCTCAAATGCGAGGGTTTACCCAAAATCGAACCTTATTATATAACACTCCCCCGTCGTTGAGCAAAAGTCCCCTTTAGGGGATTTAGGGGCTGACCTTTTTTGCTTATTTTCGCGGTTTACTACGTAACAAAACGCGCGAAATGAGCAACTATAACCCGCAAGAGATTGAGAAAAAGTGGCAAAAGCATTGGAAAGATACCCAAGCCTATAAGGTGGCAAACAGCAGCACAAAGCCTAAATACTATGTGCTGGATATGTTCCCTTACCCATCGGGTGCGGGGCTGCACGTGGGGCATCCATTAGGGTATATTGCCAGCGATATTGTTGCGCGTTATAAACGTCATCAAGGGTTTAACATATTGCACCCTATGGGGTTCGACGCTTTTGGCTTGCCTGCCGAGCAATATGCCATACAAACGGGACAACACCCCGCCGTTACTACCGCACAAAACATTGCGCGCTATAAAGAACAGCTAAATAACATTGGTTTCGGGTACGACTGGGAACGTGAGGTGCAAACCTGCGACCCCGAATACTACAAATGGACACAATGGATTTTTTGCCAATTGTTTAGCAGTTGGTACGATAAAACCGCCGATAAAGCCCGTTCGATTAATGAATTAACGGATATTTTTAGCAAAGAAGGCAATACTACAGTAAATGCACACGGTGATGAAACGCCTGCTTTTACGGCCGTCGAGTGGAATGCAAAAAGCGAAGAAGAGCAACAACAAACCTTATTAAACTATCGTTTGGCCTACCTTGCCAACAGCATGGTGAACTGGTGTCCTGAATTAGGCACGGTGCTGGCCAACGAGGAAGTAAAAGACGGTCTTAGCGAGCGCGGCGGTTACCCCGTATTTAGGGTAAATATGCGCCAGTGGTTTTTGCGCATCACAGCTTATGCCGACCGTTTACTAAATGATTTGGAAGGAATAGACTGGACGGAGGCCTTGAAAGAACAGCAACGCAACTGGATAGGCCGCAGCGAAGGCGCAAGTATTGTATTTGATGTACAAGGCCATAGCGATAAGATAGAAGTCTTCTCCACCCGCCCTGATACTATTTACGGAGCGACTTTTATGGTATTAGCTCCTGAGCACGAATTAGTATCCATGATTACTACCGACGCACAAAAAGCTGAGGTTGAAAAGTACATTGATTATGCGGGTAAACGCAGTGAGCGCGACCGTATGAGCGAGGTAAAAACCGTTACGGGCTGCTTTACGGGTGCGTATGCCACCAACCCAATGACAGGCCGACCCATACCCATTTGGATTGCTGATTACGTATTGGCAGGCTACGGTACAGGGGCAGTAATGGCCGTACCCGGTCACGATAGCCGTGACTATGCCTTTGCCAAACAATTTGGTTTACCCATAGTGCAGGTAGTAACCGATAAAAACAACACTGTGAGCATTGAAACCGAAAGTTTTGATGCTAAAGACGGCATCTTAATAAACTCGGATATACTGAACGGCCTTAGCGTTACCGATGCTAAGAAGAAAATTATAGCCAAGCTGGAAGAAAAAGGCATTGGCAAAGGAAAGGTAAATTACCGTTTGCGCGATGCGGGCTTTAGCCGCCAACGTTATTGGGGCGAACCTTTCCCTGTGGTGTACCGTAATGGTTTACCCTATTTAGTGAGCGAAGCCGAACTACCCGTTACTTTGCCCGAAGTAGAATCGTACAAACCTACGGGTGACGGTAACTCACCATTAGCCGCCCTTACTGATTGGGTAAACACCCCCAACGGACAACGTGAAACCAATACCATGCCCGGTTGGGCAGGCAGCAGTTGGTACTTCTTGCGCTACATGGACAATAAGAACTCCAACGAGTTGGCAAGCCAAGAAGCTATTAACTACTGGCAAAATGTTGACTTGTACTTAGGCGGCAGTGAGCACGCCACCGGCCACTTGCTATACGTGCGTTTTTGGACGAAGTTTTTGTATGACATCGGCAAAGTACCCGTTACCGAACCCGCTAAAAAGCTGATTAATCAGGGAATGATACAGGGAACTTCAGCATTTGTTTACCGCGTTAATGGTACAAACAAATTTGTATCACACAACTTGAAAAAAGACTACGAAACCACAGCCATTCATATTGATGTAAATATTGTAGAGAATAATGTGGTTGACTTGGATAAACTTCGTGTATGGCGTGACGAGTTTAAAGACGCAGAATTTATCACTGAAAATGGCAAATATATAGTTGGTAGTGAAGTAGAGAAGATGTCAAAACGTTGGCACAACGTAGTAAACCCCGATGATATAGTTGCCAAATACGGGGCAGATACTTTGCGCTTGTACGAGATGTTTTTAGGGCCTTTGGAGCAAAGTAAACCTTGGAATACCAACGGCATTGAAGGTGTGTACCGCTTTTTGGGTAAATTATGGAAGCTATATAACATTGCAGAAGACGGTAAAGCCCAACTAAGCAACGATGCCCCCGCACCCGAAGAACTGAAAACACTGCACAAAACCATCAAAAAAACGGCTGAGGATATTGAAGGCTTTTCATTCAATACCACTGTTAGTGCCTTTATGATTTGTGTGAACGAACTAAGCCAGCTAAAGTGTAACAAACTGCAAATACTGCAGCCCTTGTTGGTGTGTTTATCCCCTTACGCGCCCCATATAGCTGAAGAACTTTGGGCAGCTTGTGGCAATATCAACAGCATATTGGATGTTGAATTTCCCAAATTCAACCCCGAATATTTGGTAGAAAACACCTTTAGCTACCCTGTTTCCATCAACGGCAAAACCCGCGAACAAATAGAATTTCCGTTGGATGCCGATGAAGAAACCATAAAAGCGGGGGTGCTTGCTAATGAAACTGTGCAAAAATGGATGGAAGACAAACCCATTAAAAAATTCATCCTCGTAAAAGGACGCATCATTAACGTGGTAGTGTAATACCCTACTGAACTCGTTTCAACAGAGTTTTCCTCCTCCTGAATCCTCCTCAAAGAGGAGGACATTGGAGTGCAGGCTTATATTATCAACTCTTCGAGTGTTAATACTCGTTCGTCGTTCAATGTCCCCCGCTAGCGGGGATAGGGGGTGGAAAGTCATGCGGAACTCGTTTTAGCAGTCATGCCGACGCAGGTCGGCACCTCATCTTCATTCACGATAAATAAAATGAGATCCCGAGACAAGTTAGGGATGCCGAAATGCCGTCATTGCGAAACTTGTGCAGCTTGTTGACGCAATCCGTTTGCAAAAGATAATGTGGATTGCTTCGTCAGCCGAAGACGGCTTCCTCGCAATGACGCAAAGGATATAATAAAAAAGGGAGTTGTTTAGCTAAACAACTCTCTTTTTAGTCCCTATTAAACCGGCACTACAATACGTTGCGCCAGTTTATTTCTTTAGAGAGTATTTCTTTCAGCTTGTTAATAGGCACACGTTCTTGTTGCATGGTGTCGCGGTAGCGGATAGTTACCTGTTCATCCTGCAAACTGTCGTGGTCAACAGTAATACAAAAAGGAGTACCGATAGCATCGTGGCGGCGGTAACGTTTACCAATCGCATCTTTCTCCTCATAAAAGCAGTCAAAATCAAATTTCAAATCGTCCATTATCTGACGAGCCTTTTCAGGCAAACCGTCCTTTTTAAGCAGCGGGAAAATCGCCAATTTAATAGGTGCCAATATTGCAGGCAATTTCAACACCGTTCGTATATCCGTTTTTCCGTCGGCAGTGGGTACTTCCTCCTCGTGGTAGGCATTACACATGGTAAGCAAAAACAAACGGTCAAGCCCTATACTGGTTTCAACCACATAAGGAATGTAATTACCATAAGCCTTACCATTTTCGTCTAACTCAGCATCAAAATACTGCATCTTTTTGCCGCTCATTTCTTGATGCTGTTTCAAATCAAAATCAGTGCGGCTGTGAATACCTTCCACCTCTTTAAAGCCAAAAGGAAAATCATATTCAATATCCACAGCTGCGTTAGCATAATGTGCTAATTTGGTGTGCTCATGGAAACGGTATTTATTATCGGGCGTACCCAATGCTTTGTGCCATTTCAGACGGGTTTCTTTCCAGTATTCAAACCATTGCATTTCAGTACCGGGGCGAACAAAAAATTGCATCTCCATCTGTTCAAACTCGCGCATACGCATAATAAACTGGCGTGCAACAATCTCATTCCTAAATGCTTTTCCCGTTTGAGCGATACCAAACGGTATTTTCATACGGCCGGTTTTCTGTACATTCAAAAAGTTCACAAAAATACCCTGTGCCGTTTCGGGGCGCAGGTACACTGTATCCGATTCATCAGCTACACTACCCATTTGAGTGCTGTACATCAGATTAAACTGGCGCACATCTGTCCAGTTACGCGTACCGCTAATAGGGCAGGCAATCTCATGCTCAACAATCAAATCACGTAATGTAGCAAGGTCTTCACGTTCCAAAGCCCCGTCCATTGCAATCTGCAACTTTCCTGCTTTTTCGGTTTTACCATCCTTCATATACTTTTCAATACGGTCTTCAAGCAATTGGTCGGCACGGTAGCGTTTTTTGCTATCCTTGTTATCAATCATCGGGTCGCTAAAACCATCTACGTGTCCGCTTGCTTTCCAAACCTTAGGGTGCATGAAAATAGCTGCATCAATACCTACAATATTTTCGTGCATCTGCACCATTGCTTTCCACCAATATTCGCGCAAGTTGCGTTTCAAGGCCACCCCGTTTTGTCCGTAATCATACACGGCGCCTAAACCGTCGTAAATCTCGCTGGATGGGAAAACAAACCCGTATTCTTTACAATGCGATACTACTTTTTTAAAAATATCTTCTTGGTTACTCATACTTATTATGCGGTATTGTCCTATTTTTGCTTCGCGCAAAGCTACTTATAATCAAAAAGCGCAAAAAGTTTTTCTTTTGTAAAGTTAAATTGTATATTTGCGACCCCATAAAAAAGAGATAGTTACAATACAATGGCAAACCATAAATCGGCACAAAAACGTATAAGGGCTAACGCAGCCAAGAGGTTAAGGAACCGTTACCAAGCAAAAAGCACCCGTACGGTTATAAAAAACATACGTAAAAGCAAAACCCGTAAAGAAGCAGAAGGCCTTTTAGGCAAAGTGTACAGCATGCTTGATAAATTGTCTAAAAAGAACATTATCCATAAAAACAAAGCTGCTAACCAAAAATCAAAACTTACTCGCTTTACAGCGCAGTTACCTGCTTAATTTTTTTAAGTAGAGAATACAATATTTGAAGCCCGCAGTGCGGGCTTTTTTGTTTTGTACCTATGGCAACGGATTGAAATCCGTTGCGGAAAGATTACGAGCCATTGCAGGACTTAAGTCCTGCAATGGCTCGTAATCTTAAAAGAGATGGACTTTAGTCCGTCCCCCTTTCAATATATTGTTTTAGATATTACCTTGCCTTTTGGCTATCTTTGCAAACTTTTTATAATCAGATATGCTTACAGTTTCTAATGTCTCTCTCCGCTACGGTAAACGTGTGTTGTTTGATGAGGTAAACGTAAAATTTACCCCCGGCAACTGTTACGGTGTTATTGGTGCCAACGGCGCAGGGAAATCAACTTTTATTAAAATTCTTTCGGGCGAGGTTGACCCAAACACCGGTAATGTTTCTATGCTGCCCGGTATGCGCATGAGCGTATTGAAACAAAACCACTTTGAGTTTGACGAGCACACTGTGCTTAATGCAGTAATTGTGGGCAACCGCAAGTTATGGGACATTATGCAGGAAAAGGATACCCTGTATGCAAAACCTGATTTTAGCGACGAAGACGGCCACCGTGCCAGCGAACTTGAAAGTGAGTTTGCCGAAATGAACGGCTGGATGGCCGAAAGTGATGCTGCGGAATTACTTAGCAACTTGGGCATAGGTGAAGATATGCACTACCGCCAGATGAACGAGTTGAGCGGTAACCAAAAAGTGCGCGTACTATTAGCACAAGCCTTGTTTGGTAACCCTGATATTTTGCTGCTGGATGAACCTACTAACGATTTGGACATTGAGACCATTAATTGGTTAGAAGACTTTTTAGCAGATTTTAAAAACATTGTGATTGTTGTATCGCACGACAGGCACTTTTTGGATACTGTATGTACCCACATTGTAGATATTGACTTTAACAAATTACAGATATATACCGGTAACTATACGTTTTGGTACGAAGCCAGCCAACTGGCTTTGAAGCAACGCAGCGACCAAAACAAGAAGATGGAAGACAAACGCAAAGAATTGCAGGATTTCATCTCAAGGTTTAGTGCAAATGCTTCTAAATCAAGGCAGGCAACCAGCCGTAAAAAATTGCTTGAGAAACTTAATATTGATGAGATACAAGCAAGTACCCGCCGTTACCCCGGTATTATTTTCCAACAGGAACGTGAAGCAGGCGACCAGATTTTGACGGTTGAAAACCTTTCGAAATCGTTAGACGGTGAAGTATTGTTTGATAAAATCAACTTTACCCTGAACAAAGGAGATAAAGTGGCTCTTGTTTCTAAAAACAGTATGGCTCTTACTACGTTTTTCAGAACGCTGATGGACGAAGTAAAACCTGATACAGGTGAGCACCGCTGGGGGGTTACTATTACTTCTACGTACCTGCCCAACGATAATAGTCCCTTTTTTGAAGGCGTGGATTTGAACCTTGTAGATTGGCTGCGCCAATTCAGCAAGGAGAAAGACGAAACGTACATTCGCGGATTTTTAGGTCGTATGTTATTTAGCGGTGAAGAAACCCAAAAAATGTCGAAAGTATTATCGGGTGGTGAGAAGGTGCGTTGTATGACCAGCCGTATGATGCTGCAAAATGCCAATTTCCTTGTTTTAGACGAACCTACCAACCACTTGGATTTGGAATCTATTACTGCATTTAACAACGCTTTGATTGATTTTAAAGGTGGAGTGTTGTTTACCAGCCATGACCACCAGTTTATGCAAACCGTAGCTACCCGCATTATCGAAATTACCCCGCGCGGTACTATTGATAAATTGATGACGTTTGATGATTATATTAGCAGTGCTGAAATTAAAGAACAGCGCGAAGCCATGTATGCCGGAACGGCCTACGCGGTGTAATCCTTAGTAAAAATTAAACACAACCATAAAACTCTCATGAAAAAGTTTTTTCTGTCAGCAGGTTTTACTGCACTACTATCAATTGCGGCATTAACAAGTGTTGCCCAAAAGGAATCTAAAAAGGTGAAACTTAAATCGTACAACGATTCAGTGTCGTATGCTATTGGTGTTTTGTACGGCAACGGCTTAAAAGATCAAGGTTTTGACAGCCTTAATACTGAAATCCTTACCGCTGTTTTAAGTGATATTTTGAACAAAAATCTTACTGACAGTGCTTGCAAAATTAGCCGTGATAACGCTACCCCGCTTTTGAACAATTACTTCACCAAAAAACAAGAAAAAGTTGCCTTGAGCAATCTTTCAGAAGGTGAAGCATTTTTGGCTAAAAACAAAACCAATGCGGGCGTTGTTAGTTTACCAAGCGGCTTACAATATAAAGTGATTACTGAAGGTACGGGCAAAAAACCTGCGGCTACTGATAAAGTAACCGTTCACTACACAGGTACTTTGCTTGACGGACGTAAGTTTGACAGTTCTGTTGACCGCGGCGAACCGATTGATTTTCCATTGAACGGCGTAATTGCAGGTTGGACTGAAGGCTTGCAATACATGAGCGAAGGCTCTAAATACATTCTTTACATACCTTCAAAACTTGCCTATGGCGAACGTGGTGCACAAGGCTCTATTATTGGGCCAAATGCAACCCTTATTTTTGAAGTTGAGTTGATTAAAGTAAACTAATTACCCTTTATACATTTCGATTATGACAACTGAAAGCACAAATTTCTTAGAAAATAACAAAACCAAAGAGGGCGTTGTTACCCTTACCAGCGGTTTGCAATACAAAGTAGTTACCGAAGGTACAGGTGCAAAACCAGGGCCTACCAGCAACGTAACTGTACACTACACAGGTATGTTGACTGACGGTCGTATTTTTGACAGCTCTGTAGAACGCGGACAACCTATTTCTTTCCCTCTAAACCGTGTTATTGCCGGTTGGACTGAAGGTTTGCAGTTGATGAGCGAAGGTTCTAAATACACTCTGTTTATCCCTTCAAACTTGGGTTATGGTGCTTACGGTGCTCCCGGAAGCATTATCGGCCCTAACGCTACGTTGATATTTGATGTTGAACTTATCCGCGTAGGATAATCCCTTTTAAATTCAGCATTGAATAGTTATACAGCCCCGACTTTGTCGGGGCTTTTTTATTGCACTTCAACAAGCCCAGCAACTCCATCCTCCCGAACTTGTTTCAGAAACTCATTTGCATTTATCGTGAATGTGTGATGAGATGCCGACGCAGGTCGGCATGACCGATTAATGCCCTATAACGGTACACCAATCTTTAACCATTTTAAAATGGGGAATGGTTACTTCAATAAAAGGATGGCCTATAATTTCATAGCCCAAATCAAGATAAAATTGTGCGGCGGTATCACGGGCGTGTAATTCAATGCGGCAATACCCGTTATCGATGGCATAAATTTCCGCGTTTGAAACCAATTGCTGGCCTATGCCCTGTCGTTGCATTTCAGGCTCTACCGCCACTTGGCGCATTTTTAGCGTATTATCGTCAACTATCACATAAGCGAGACAAGCCACCAGTTCACCCTCACTATAAGCAACCATGTGTATTTGGTTGGCCTCAGCGGTAAGTTCAGCTTCTGTGAAAGCCAAACCTAACGGCTGACGCAACACACGGTCGCGCAAATCCACAACCTGCCTGTATTCGGCTGAATTGTGCTCTATGGTTTTAAAAGTAAGTTTCAAAAGTTACTCGTTTGTAAGTGCCTTCTTTTTCAAGGCAAGTATTGAGAAATCAGAATCTTCTTTGCGGATGGTATTGGTAAGATGTCCCAGCCCTGTAATTTCCATCTCCACCACATCATTGGCTTGCAACCATTGCGGTTTAAAGTTCTGAGGGTCTAAACGCAAACCTGTACCGTTCAGTTCTAAGAAACAACCAGTTCCTACAGTACCTGAGCCTATTACATCACCGGGCCATATCTCTACGCCGTAGGCGCAACGCTCCACTATTTCTGCAAACGTCCAATCCATACTACCCACACTACCTTCTGACACTAATTGGCCGTTCACCCAGCATTTCATATTCAGGTCGTAATTATTACCCACATGGCCTGCTTTAGCAGGTATTTTATAGGGCTCCAATTCATCGGGAGTAACTAACCAAGGACCTATTACGGTACTGAAATCTTTACCTTTTGCAGGACCAAGGTTCAGCAACATTTCCTCCATTTGCAGGGTGCGGGCACTCATATCGTTCATAATCATGTAGCCTGCAATGTATTGGTCGGCCTCCTCGGCTTTCACGTTACGTCCGCGCTTACCAATTACGATGGCCGCTTCCAATTCAAAATCCAGCTTTTGGAAATGATCGGGCATGCACCAAATATCACCGGGGCCTTGTATGGCATTGTGATTGGTGAAATACATGATGGGATACTCATCAAATTCCTTAATCATTTCTACTCCCCTGTTTCGGCGTGCTGCCTCAACGTGCTGACGGAATGCATAACCGTCGCGGCAACTGGTAGGATTAGGAACAGGAGCCAACAACGTAGCTTTATCGGCTTTTATAGCAAGCTCGCTGTATTTACCCTCATGCACAATCAGTGCGTTTATTTCCTTTGCACGCTCCATTGCTCCATCGCCTTTGCGAAGAAACTCAAGCATGGCATCGGGCATCGTATGGTCGATACGTTGCAAGGGATATATATTTCCGTCGTGGAAAATGCCCAAATGGGCAGCATCGTTTTGTTGCTGGTAGGTAACTAATTTCATTGTATCCTATATCTGCGGCTTATGCCTACAGTTAATTATTTGCCAAAAAATCTTTTAATGAAATGATGTTTTCTATCTCCATAGGGTTTTGACCGGTTTCATCAGCGATGAAAATAGACAACCAGTCCATTTTATGAATAATAGAGAATATCATGCGCAGGCTAAGGGTTTCAACCATTATGTGTACTACGCGGTTGTTTTCTTTTTCAAGCAAGCCGTTCACAAACTCAAAACGTTCAACCACACGATCGTGGCTATTACTGTTTAGCAATATAAAATTGGCATCCAGTTGACCGTAGTATGATTCGATAACGTTGTGGTTGGCTTCGGGCAATACGTTGCAAAAGGCTTCTTTTTTGCTGTTCTCCTGCAATTGCTGGCAAGCACGTATGGCAGTTGCTTCTAACGGGCCATCAGCAATAATTACATATTTGCTGTTTAGGTAACGGCCAAATTTTTTCATAATGCCCATAGCTGCCTCTTGGTGTTCGTCCTGATGTTGCAGGTTTTCGATACACTCGGCAAAATCGGCATCAATATCTTGGCTTATCAGTTCTGCAAATATTTTCAACAAAAACCCGAACGAATACCCCAACGCCATGCGGGGCTGAAAGCCACCTGCAACGGTATAATACGTTAGTCCGTGTTCTTTGGCAAGTTCCATCAACTGACCGCCTGCGGTAACGGCAAGCATGGAGCAACCTTTGGCTTTGCCTTGCTCAAATATCGACAGGGTTTCTTCGGTATTGCCTGAGTATGAGCAAAGCACCAACAAGGTTTTATTGCTTACATACGCAGGAAGGTCATAATCCGAAACCGCATCAACTGGCACAGGCATTTGAGCGGCAAAGTATGATTTTGTTAGTTTACCACCAATGCCTGAACCTCCCAAACCTGCAATTACAATATTGCTGTAATTGGTAGCCTGCAAACCGTGCGGCTTGTAGTTTTGCAAAACATACTCAAGCTGGGTATAAAATGTTTTTAGCGACTCGGGATGTGTGATCATAACGGATTATAACTTATTGTTTTTGCAGATATACTAATTTTTCAAGCCAAATACCTAAAAAGTTACTTACGAGTTTAGCGACCTGTTTGCGGTTGCAGCAAGGGCTGCCTCCTTAAACGCTTCTGAATAAGTAGGGTGCGCATGGCTAATAATGCCTATATCTTCAGCACTTGCCCTAAACTCCATAGCTACTACGGCTTCGGCAATCATATCGGCAGCACGGGCACCTATCATGTGCACTCCAAGTATCTCATCGGTTTGCTCATCGGCCAATACTTTCACAAATCCATCCAAATCAGCACTTGCACGGGCACGTCCCAATGCACGGAACTGGAATGAACCTGATTTGTATTTGCGACCGTCGCGTTTCAATTCTTCTTCGGTATAACCCACTGCGGCTACCTCAGGCCAAGTGTAAACTACACCGGGTATCAACAGGTAATTAATGTGTGGTTTTTGGCCTGCAATCTGCTCAGCCACATAAACGCCTTCTTCTTCGGCTTTGTGGGCAAGCATAGCTCCGCGTATTACATCGCCTATTGCCCAAACACTGTCAACGGTGGTTTTGCAATGGTCGTCAACAGCAATTCGGCCGCGTTCATCGGGCTTCAAGCCAATGTTCTCTAAACCTAAACCATCGGTATAGGGACGGCGACCCACTGACACTAAGCAGTAATCGCCTTTAAATTCAACTGCTTTACCGTTTTTATCCTCAGCTGTAACCGTAACTTCATTACCGTTAACAGTAGCGCCTGTTACTTTGTGGCTCAGGTAAAAATCAAACCCAAGTTTTTTAAGTACGCGTTGTAGTTCTTTGCCTAAGGCCTTATCCATGGTTGGGATAATACCATCTGCATACTCAACTACTGATACTTTAGTGCCTAAACGGGCATAAACGCTACCTAATTCAAGGCCGATAACACCACCGCCAATTACCACAAGGCTTTTAGGAACTTCTTCCAATTCTAAAGCTTCGGTTGAGGTAATAATGCGTTTTTTATCTATCACTACCGTAGGTAACGATGAAGGTTTTGAACCTGTAGCTATAATAGTGTTTTTAGTAGTAATGGTTTTTTCACCATCCTTACCGCTGATTTTTACTGTGTTTTTGTCAACAAAAGAACCCAAGCCCTCATACACGTCAATTTTGTTCTTCTTCATCAGGTAAGCAATACCGTCAGTATTGCCTTTTACTACATCGCGCTTGCGGGCAATCATCTGCGCCATATTCACCTTTAGGTTACTTAGCTCTATCCCGTGAGTTGCAAACGATTTCTCAGCATTGTGATAATGCTCTGATGAATCAAGCAACGCTTTTGAAGGGATACAGCCTACGTTTAGGCAAGTACCGCCAAGGGTAGGGTATTTTTCGATAATGGCTGTTTTGAAGCCTAATTGTGCAGCACGGATAGCTGCAATATATCCACCGGGGCCTGAACCGATTACGGTTACATCATATTGCGACATAGATTTACTTAAAATTTTGGCGCAAAAATAGGTATTTATAGGTACTAATACCCCATTAAAGCTGCAACTGTATTAAATTATACCAAGTTGCAAATTTTGACATTAGCTTAAGCAACTATATTGTTATGTAAACACTCTATCAGCTTACTAACCGCTATTAAAGTTAAATGTCGTCAGGATTACGTGCCCTTTGTGTGTTGCTATTGTTTTTCTCTTTCCTTTATGGCAGGGGACAACAATATTCATCTGAAGGCACGGACTTTTATGTTAGTTTCTTACTGCGTGGAACCACAAGTCCTAATTGTGATGTAACAATATCATCAGCTATTAACACCACTATAACGATTAGTAACCCCGCTAAGGGGCTGTTGCAAAATATACCCGTTATAGGCGGGGTGCCATACACCATCAACGTGCAAAAAATTTATTGCACCCCCGATGCTAACAATACTGTTGGTAATGATGCGTTGCACATTACCTCTCCAACCCCTATTACGGTATATGCCATGAATTATATTTCGGCCATTGCCGACGGGGCGTTGGTATATCCCAGAGAGGCTTGCGGCAGCGAATATTTCACTTCTTCGTACGATGCTATTACAACAGGCGTACCTTCTAAATTTGTAGCCATTGCATTTGAAGACAATACCACGTTAAGAATTACCCCGAAAGTAAACACAAGGGGCGGACGTACTGCGGGAATTGCCTATACTATTACCCTGAACAAAGGCCAAACCTATATGGAAATGGCCGCAGGCCTTTTGGATTTGACGGGCACACACATTATTGAAACGAGCGGGAAAAAGTTTGCCCTGTTTAGCGGCACTGAGTGTGTAAATATTCCCAATACCATGTGCCCGTATTGCGATGTTTTGATGGAGCAAATGTTGCCCGTTACGGCACTGGGCAGACGTTACCTGCTGGCTCCGTTATCCACCGAATCCGTTACACCCAAATACACCTACCGCATTATAGGCACGGTAAACAATACTAAAATAAGGACTAACGGAATACTGAGCAATACCATACAAAGGGGCGAAATTGTTACGGTTTTTAATCAGGTGGGAGCCATAAGCATTGAATCTACCGAGCCGATTATGGTAATACAATACCTGCAAGGCTCTTCGTGCGTGGTTGTTGGCGACCCTGCTATGGTGGTAATCCCTTCGCTGGAGCAGTTTATAGACCGCGTGAGCTATGCTACTGCTACCTACACACAATTCAAAAACCATTATTCATACATTTTAATCAATACCTCCTCCATTGGCCTGTTAAAAATAAACGGAACGGTAGTACCTGCTACTGATTTTACCTCGTTTGCATCAATGCCTCAATACAGTTATGCAAACATCAGGCTGCCCGACGGCAACCACTTGGTTGAATGCAGTAAAGGTTTTTTGATGATTGCATACGGCTACGGAAAGGATATTAGTTACGCATACATTGGCGGCAGCAGTTTTAAAAACCTTACCCACAACATCACAGTATCGCAACCGCTATGCGGGTCGCTTAATTTTACGATGAATAATGACGGTGATACCGGCCTGATTACCACCAGTTTTTGGGATTTTGGTGATGGAACTTCGGACACAGGTAAAAACGTGCAAAAAACCTATGCCCAACACGGCACTTATACTATCAGCAATATTATTACTTCGCCCATACGACCCGACCCCGACACGGTGAAGCAAACCATACGCACCCTACCCTATCCCAATGTGGGGCTTGTTACTAACGATACATTACAATGCTTAACTACTAATTTTTTTATACTGGATGATACGTCGGTTTTTTTAAACGGCTCTACCAAAAAGAAATTACAATGGAACTTTTCTAATTCAACAAACGCAGTGATTGACAGTGTTAAAGTGCAACGAGGGTTTAGCGACACAGGAGTTTACACTGTGAAGCTAACGGCAACCTCATCCGACAATTGTGCTGAAAGCAAAACCCAAAAATTGTATGTGCGTCCTGCGGCCAACATAAAAGTTGATTATGCAGATACCCTTTTGTGCCTTAAAAATAACCGTTTTAGTATCACCAATACTTCAAACGTTAACGGTGGAAGCATTGTTAAAACAAAGTGGGTTTTCAGCGACGGAGATACCTCTTCATTATTCGCTCCGCTACCCAAACATTTTGATACTGCGGGCACTTATAAAGCCACCATTATTGTCACATCAGACAAGGGATGCGTAGATTCTCAAAGTCGAAAACTGTATGTGTTGCCCAATCCAGCCCCCGATTTTACGGCTACCGACATTTGCCTTGGCGATACTGCCCATTTTATAAATAGTACAAAAGATACGGCAGGTAAAGTGGCTCGCTGGTTGTGGCTACTTGCCAATGGCGACAGCGATTCAACACAAAATTTGAGGTACTATTTTACTGACACCGGCTACCAATCAGTAGCATTAGCTGTTTATACCAACTTGGGTTGCTCAGATACTACCGTTAAAACAAACGCGCTAAGGGTGAAACCGACACCCAAAGCAAGTTTTGTAATTGTACCTAAAGACAGTTCAGGGTTTTATTATACGTTACTGTTTACTAATACATCAACATTTGGCCAAACCTATTTTTGGGATTTTGGCAACAATGAAACCGGCACTGAAGAAAGCCCAACACGTACATATACTAAAACAGATTTTTATCCTGTGAGTTTAACAGCATACAATGCCGAAGGCTGTGAAAACAGGCTTGACACGCTATTTAAACTTGTTTTACCTTTTGAAATTCATATACCCAATGCCTTTACACCTAACAGCAGGGATACGCTGAACAGTGTTTTTAAAATTGCAGGCATTACAGGGGTTAAACAATTTGAGATGCAGATTTTTGACCGTTGGGGAAGTTTGTTGTTTGAAACCACTGCCATTGAAAACGGCTGGGACGGCACTTATAAAAACATTGACGTACCTGACGGTGTGTATTTGTATGTGGTGAATATAATTGCCGAAAACAAAGTGCAAAACTACAGGGGCACATTGCACTTGCTTAGGTAACCAAACGGTTCAACAACAAAATATGACATAGCATAGACAAAGGTTTCGTCTAAAAAACCTGAAAAAACCATTCAAAAAATTCACTATTACATAACTTTGGATGTACGTTACACAAACTCCGTCGTTAAGTTAATGCCCGCATCACCCCCTTTTTCTATTCTAAAAACCTTGTTAACAGGGGTATGTGTGCTGCTATTTTCTTTTATAAGCACCACAACCGTATCGCAGATTATACAAAAAGAGGCTAGTGTGTGGTATTTTGGTCTAAAAGCAGGGATTGATTTTAACACTTTACCCCCGCAAGCCCGTACCGACGGCCAATTATCAACCAGCGAAGGGTGTGCTACTATTTGTAATAAGTACGGCAACCTGCTTTTCTATACCGACGGGGTAAGAGTATATGATAAAACACATACGGTTATGCCCAACGGTACCGGGCTCACAGGAAACCCTTCTTCCACGCAATCCGGCATCATCGTTCCCAACCCTGATAGTGCGCACATTTATTATGTATTTTCAACATCAGGTGGCGGAATTAGTGCCCAAACAGCATACTCAATAGTTGATACAACCTTAAACGGCGGAAATGGCGATATAAAGGTTAAAAACGTTAACCTGTTAAATTTAGGAGGCGAAAAACTTACTGCGGTAAAACACAGCAACGGAAAGGATTTTTGGGTAATAACCCACCAAAGTTTCAACGACTCATTCTATGTATTTTTAGTTACCGGCGCCGGAGTAAGCACTACCCCTGTGATAAGCGAAACCGGATTTCGCCAATCATACTTGGCTGTAGGCTATCTAAAAGCTTCGCCCAACGGGCAAAAATTAGTAGGTGTAGAATACATTAACAAGTTTGCCGAGCTGTTTGATTTTAATACCACCACGGGGGTAATATCTAATGCCCGAACGTTAGATACAGGCAAAATGTTTTACGGGGCTGAGTTTTCCCCATCCGGAGACTATTTGTATATCACTTCTACGACCTTAGCCCCAATGGAATTGGTACAATACAATCTAAGAGCCGGGAGTTTTGCAAATATTCGTGCATCAAGAACGGTTATCAAAACCTTTACGAGCACATCACCCGGTGCATTGCAATTAGGACCCGACGGTAAAATATATATGTCGTTAATGCCCACTACTTTTTTGAGCATGATTGACTTCCCTGAAAAAAGCGGAAGCAATTGTGATTATACAGATAGTGCCATAAGCCTTAACGGAAGACCATGTCATTACGGGCTGCCTACTTTTATACAGAGTTTTTTTAAACGTTTAAGTGTTGATATAACGGCTGAGGAACCCACTTGCGGGCAGCTTTCTGTTAATATGTGGAACACAGGCGATACAGGAAAGGTTATAAACAGCTTTTGGGATTTTGGAGACGGGACTACTTATAACAATGGCCTGTTTGTAAGTAAAACCTATGCGGCACATGGCACTTACAATATCAAAAACATTATACATATTGGCGGTGAATTTCCAAGAGTTGATACGGTAGTTAAAACTATTAAAACCAAACAACTGCCCAAAGCAGGTTTTAATGTTAATACAACCACGGCTTGTCTTAAAAACAACGCTTATCAGTTTACAGATACGTCAAAATACTATGGCGGCAGTAATATGAGTGAGAACGTGTGGTCTTATACTGATATAACCTCACTGCCCAAAAAAAATATGCCTGCTATATCAAGACGGCATACTTCAACCGGACTTAAGGGGGTTAAGTTGAAAATAACATCTAACGAAGGGTGCTCAGACTCAGTTACCACCACTTACACTATTAAACCCGATGCCAAGTCGGTTTTTACAGTAGGGGGCGACCAATGTTTTAATACCAACCGTTTGCAGCCTTCGCCCTTAAGCACTATTGATACGCCCGCATTTATCAGCGGATATACTTGGAAATTTGGCGACGGCACTTCGGACACTAATACATACCCTTACAAGGTATTTGCTGATACAGGCATATTTGCCGTATCATTAATAACCTTTGCAGATAACGGCTGCCACGATACGGCCATCGGGAATTTTGCAGTAAACCCTTCGCCCAAAACAAGCATTATTACTGCCAATGTTTGCCAATACGACTCGTTAGTAATTAAAAACACCACTACGATAACAGCCGGAACACTTGGCTATAAATGGTGGTATGGAGACGGACACACCGACACTGTTTTTGAGAAAAACAGGTTGTATAAGGATACGGGAATAAAACTGGTGAAACTGGTAGCAACATCAGAAATGTTTTGCAAAGACAGCATAACAGTGCCTGTGAGGGTAATACCCAGCCCAAAAGCCGATTTCAGCATCAGCACACTTTGCGATAATATCAATATCGCTTTTATTGATAAAACTCAGCGGTTTACTAATACCGTGCTTGAAAACAAGTGGTTTTTTGGTGATGGCGTTCAGCTGCAAAACACAGGTAACACACAACACTTGTACAATGATACTGGCCGGCGAACAATTAAGCTATACACTAAATCGGTAAGCGGTTGCGACGATAGTATTGAAAAGCGGGTATATGTAAGTCCCCGCCCGCAAGTGAGCTTTTACATAAACGACAGTTTGCAATGCCTTGGCGGTAATTACTTTACTTTTTCAGAATCAGTGGCGATGAAAAGAGGTTCTGTATCGTCTTACCAATGGAAATTTAACGACATTGTTGCAGGAACAGGCCCGTTTTGGGGTGGCGCATTGCCCTCGCACGGATTGTATGAGGTGAAATTGATTGCCATTACCGACAGCGGCTGTGTTGACTCTTCTGCCAAACAAGTTACTGTGTGGCCGCAAGCCTCGTTATCGGTGACAGTGAATGACACAAGCCAATGCTTGGGTGATAATTCATTTATAGTCACTAATAACTCAACCATTTCGCAAGGCACGCTAAGTTATTTATGGAAATTTAGTTCAGGACAAACCTATACCATTGCTGCACCCCCGGCCATGAGTTTTTCAGTGCCCGGTGTTTATTACGCTTGGCTTATTACTGTTTCTGATAAAGGCTGTACAG
This sequence comes from Bacteroidia bacterium, assembly GCA_035906255.1. GTDB lineage: Bacteria > Bacteroidota > Bacteroidia > UBA8524 > UBA8524 > SB11. The sequence goes on along the minus strand of JAMIFM010000018.1, from coordinate 42,066 downwards.
ATTCTATAAATACCAACCTTTTTATTGAGTTTAACCCTAAAGCCGATTTTGTTTCACAAACCATTTGCGAAAACGATTCGGCGTATTTCATCAATACAACTTCGGGCGATGCCTCAGGATGGGAGTGGCATTTTGGCGACGGCGGTACATCGGTAATTAAAGAACCTACTCATAAATACCCCGCGGCAGGTGTTTATCAGGTAACTCTTATAGGTCGTTCTGCAAACGGCTGCGGCGATACTTTGGTAAAAGACAGTGGTGTGGTGGTAAGTCCTGCGCCAAAAGTATATTTTACTACTGAAATTGGCGACAATGTTGCGGGCAATACCAACGTAAACTTTATTAACAAAACCCTTTTTGGTGATAATTTCTCGTGGGCATTTGGTAACGGAGGATTTAGCAGAGCCAAAAACCCTTCGGAGTCTTATAAAGATACGGGATATTTTAAAGTAATCCTTTCGGCCATTAATAACTTCAACTGTTTTGATGAGTTTGATACGCTGTTGTACTTAGCCCCTGATTTTAATATTGTTATCCCCAATGCGTTTACCCCAAATAAAGACCCATTAAACCCAACCTTTACAATTGAGGGTACGTATTACTATAAAGAGTACGAGATAAAAATATTTGACCGCTGGGGTAAACTGCTGTTTTTATCACATAACCCCGCCGAAGGCTGGAATGGCGAATATGAAGACACCCCTTTACCTGACGGGGTTTATACATACACCATCAGGCTGGTTGATTATTTGGGCAAGGTACGGGTACACAGGGGGGCACTACACTTGATGAGGTAAATTATTGATTTATTGAAATTAGAAGAAAGCACAGGCAACAATTTTTATATTTGGGGGCACTTAGTATTAAACAAACACCGTTAGCTATAGAATAAATGTTTACAAAAGGCAGGCTACTGCTCAACATTATTTTTTTTGTACTTTTAACCACCGGTCGTGTGTATTCTCAATACATATCATCGGAGGGTAAGAGTTTTTTTGTCTCTTTTGTACCCAGTTTCTTAGCCACGCCAACGTGTGATTTAACGCTTTCTTCTCGCACAGGAGCCTCTGTTACAATCACAAACTCAGCAAAAGGGTATTCATCTACCCATAATTTAACAGCAAATACACCTGTTACGATTACCATACCTATTACAGCCTGCATACCCACAACAGGGGCAACGGTTGATAATTTTGCGCTACACGTTACAGCAACCCAAAATATTTCAGTGTATGCAATGAACTACGGAGCGGCCGTTGCCGACGGTGCATTGATATATCCTGAAATTGTTTGCGGAAACAGGTATTATACATCGGCCTACGATGGGCTAAACAACAGTGCCCCTTCTAATTTTTTAATAGTAGGTTTATCAAACAATCAACAAATACGTATCACTCCAAAAGTTGATTTGGCCTCAGGAAAATCGGCGGGAACACCCTACACAATAACATTAAACCGTGGCCAAACCTATCTTGAGTATGGAAAAAACACATTAGACATAACAGGCTCATTAATTGAAGACTTGAGCGGCAAACCATTTGTATTGTACAGCGGTACTAAATGCGTAAACATTCCATTGGGTTGCGCTGCCTGTGATGTTTTAATGGAGCAAATGATTCCTCTTTCAGCATTAGGAAAAAAATACCTGCTGGCTCCCTTATCAACTGCTTCTGTAACCCCTTCCTATACCTACCGCATAATCGGAACTAAAGACAACACCTACATTGATATTAACGGCACGAGGGTAGATACGCTTAGTAAAGGTGAAATTAGGCACAAAAACAATGAAAGCAGTGCTATTTGTATTGATGCTACAGAGCCTATAATGGTAGTACAATACACGCAGGGCATTATATGTACGCAGGTTGGAGACCCTGCTATGGTGGTTATTCCACCCGTAGAGCAAATTATTGATAGGGTAAATTACGCTACCCCCGGGTACACCGGATTTACCAAGCATTATGTGTATGTGTTGCTGAAAACAACGGCAAAAAACAACTTACAAATAAACGGCACAGCAGTACCTGCCAACAAATTCACGGCATTTTCATCGTGCAACCAGTATAGTTACACAAATATTGAACTTACCAACGGTAACCACCTTGTTGAATGCGATAGCGGTTTCACAATGATTGCCTACGGATACGGCCAAGCAATTAGCTATGCCTACATAGGGGGAACAAATTTTGCAAACCTCAGTTTTGATGTAAAAATCAATAATCACACTTGTGATAATTTGGCCTTCACAATACAAAACACGGGCGATACCGCTGAAATAGTGAAAAGCTATTGGGATTTTGGCGACGGCACTAAAGACAGTGGCAAATTTGTAAGCAAAACATATTCAGCACACGGCTCCTATACCATAAAAAACACATTGCACATAGGCGGCATAATACCCCGGGTTGATACACTTTCTAAAACATTTAAAACCAAGCTAACACCCAAAGCAGGCTTCAATGTTAGTGTAACTACAGCGTGCCTGCAAGACAACGTGTACCAGTTTACCGATACATCAAAATATTATGGCGGCAGCAGTGCGGATGAAACTGTGTGGACTTATACAGATATGGCCTCGCTGCCAAAGAAAAACTTGCTGTATATATTCAGGCGACACACTTCAACAGGATTAAAGGGGGTTAAACTGAAAGTAACATCAGACCAAGGGTGCTCAGATTCAGCTATCGCCACATACACCATTATGCCCGATGCCAAATCGGCTTTTACAGTGGGTGGCGACCAATGTTTTAATACCAACCGTTTACAACCCTCTCCACTAAGCACTATTGATACTCCCGCGTTTATCAGCGGATATTCTTGGAAGTTTGGCGACGGAACTTCTGACACGGGTACCAACCCCTACAAAGTGTATTCGGATACAGGAACATATACTGTAACGTTAGTTACCCTTGCCAATAATGGCTGCCACGATACCGCAATTGGCAGTTTTACAGTAAACCCGTCTCCTGATGCCGGAATTGTAACCGCTAATGTTTGCCAAGGTGATACCGTTAAAATAAAAAACACTTCAGGCATAACACAAGGGACACTTAAATACAAATGGTGGTATGGCGACGGGCATACTGATACATTGTTTGAAAAGAACCGATACTATATTGATACCGGCGTAAAAGTGATAAAACTTGTAGCTACTTCTGAAATGTTTTGCACCGATAGTATCACACTACCTGTAAGAATTATCCCCGTTCCCATAGCTGATTTTACTATCCCAACTACTTGCGAAGACAAAATAGCCGGGTTTACTGACATCTCTACAAGGTATGGCGAATCGTCACAGGAAAATAAATGGTTTTTTGGCGACGGTACTCAACACCAAAACACGGGAAACACATGGCATTTGTATAATGATACAGGTTGGTACAAAATAAAACTTTATACAAAATCGGTAAACGGGTGCTACGATAGCGTTGAAAAACGCTACCACATCAATGCCCACCCGTTGGTTAGCTTTTACAGTAACGATACCGTACAATGTTTAAGCAAAAACCACTACACATTTTCTGAATCGGTAACGTTGAAGAAAGGCTCAATAGCAGCCTACCAATGGAAATTTAACGACACCTTTGCGGGCACTGGGCCGTTTTGGGGCGGAGCATTACCCATAACAGGCACATATACTATTAAACTGATTGCGGAAACCGATAGCGGCTGCGTTGATTCATTTGCAAAACAAGTGGCAATTTGGCCACAAGCCACACTGGCAACCTCAACAAATGATTCGGCTCAATGCTTTGGCAATAACTTATTTGTACTCACCAATAACTCAAATATTTCACAAGGTACGCTAAGTTATGTATGGAAATTCAGTTCAGGCCAAACCTATGCCACAACCAACCCGCCCCCAATTAGTTTTGCCGTTCCGGGTGCTTACCACGCTTGGCTGATTTCAACCTCAGACAAAGGTTGTTCCGATTCAATACTCACCAAACTATCCGTAGAGTTTAATCCCATAGTCGATTTTGCCACTCAATCCATTTGCGAAAACGACTCGGCTTACTTTGTAAATACAACTACCGGCGATGCTTCGGGCTGGCTGTGGAACTTTGGAGATGGCGGCACTTCAACCCTTAAAGAGCCGGTGCACAGCTACAACAGTCCGGGGATATATAAGGTAACATTACTGGGCATCTCAGCCAACGGTTGCAGCGATACAATAAGTAAAGATACCGGTGTGACTGTAAACCCTGCGCCGAAAGCATATTTTACTGCTGAAATTGGCAATAATGTATCAGGTAACACCAACGTAAATTTTATAAACAAAACCCTTTTTGGCGATAACTTCTCGTGGGCATTTGGAAACGGCGGATTTAGCCGTGCTAAAGACCCCACCGTATCTTTTAAAGATACAGGTTACGTGCGGGTTATACTTTCAGCAATAAACAACTTTAATTGCTTTGATGAATTTGATACACTAATATATTTAGAACCTGATTTTAACATTGATATCCCCAATGCTTTTACACCTAACAAAGACCCGATGAATCCGGTGTTTAAGATTGAAGGAACTTATTACTGCAAAGAATTTGAATTTTGGATATATGACCGCTGGGGTAAATTAATGTTTTACACAATTGATGATAAACAAGGATGGAACGGCGAGTATGAAGGAACACCCTTGCCAACAGGGGTGTATGTTTACAGAATACGAATAATTGATTATTTAGGAAAAATAAGAGTGTACTCAGGAAATGTTCACTTGCTGAGGTAAGCCTACATCTCCTAAATGTCTTATTTTTAAACCTTTTAACGGGAATTTGAGTAGATTTTTTGTAAAATTGTATTAAGGCTTAAACCAAAAACCTAATGAACCTTATAAAACGTTACCTTTTGTTACTTGTGTTGTGCGCTGCCGCATTGGTAGTGCAAACAAAGTACGCAAGTGCGCAGGTAAACGCGTTTGAAGGGAAACAGTTTTGGCTTACGTTTACAAAATCAAGTTTTTCATTCGGCCCCAGCAATACCATAACAATTTGGTCAAGAGTTAATACCTCTGTTACCATACGCAATCCGGCCAAAGGATTTTCAACCGTTGTGGCGTTAACCTCCAATGTTCCCCAAGACGTAACCATACCCGTTTTAGCCAGTAATAGCGATACCGGAGAACTGGTGGGCAATTATGGCGTTGAGGTAATATCAAACGATAAAATACAAGTGCAGCTATTGGGCGGCGGTAACTTTGGCGATGGCACTATGGTTTACCCTGTAGAACATTTAGGTACTGAGTATTATGCCATGAGCTTTGAAGCCAGCGGCACGGGGCGTTCGGTATTGATTGTGGCGGCCACCCAAGACAACACACTGATAGAGATAACCCCTTCACAGCAAACAGGTGGAGGAAAACAAGCAGGCCAAACGTATCAAAAAACGCTGAACAGGGGGCAAACATACCGTGTGGAAGGTTTTAACGTGAACGATTTAACGGGTACTTATGTGCGGGTGGTTAACGGTTGCAAACCCATTGCAGTTTATGCAGGTGCTACCTGCGCCGAAGTTCCTACAAGCTGTACCAACTGCGGCCAGCTATACGAAATAATGCCGCACGTTGATACTTGGGGCAAACGTTTTGCCATAGCACCAATAGTATCTGGCGGGTTTCAATCGCCGCAACATACCTACCGCATTTTATCCATCACAAACGGTACTATTGTTACCGTAAATGGCAGCAGTACTACCCTTAATCAAGGGCAAATGATTACTGTGAGCGGTAATAAAAATAACGAACCATTTTGTGTAGAAGCATCAAGCAGGGTTTTAGTAGGCCAATATACCGAAGGTTTTGGCTGCCAGGGTGGTGCATCGCCAAGAATGCTGATTGTATCACCTTCTGAACAAATGGTTAAAAGTGCCCTCATAGTGGGTAACTCAAACGTAAGCTTCGGCAACCCTAATGATTTATTGATTGTAATTCGTACTTCTGCCCGTACAAGACTTAGGGTAAACAATTCCACTGTATCCATTAGCAGCTTTTCATCATTCGGCAGTTGCCAAGATTGGAGCTATGTATCCATAAACGGTAGCAGAGGCCCTCATAACGTAGTGTGCGATAGCGGTTTTATGGCATATACCTATAATGCCGATTTTAACTCCGCATATTTGGTAACTGCTGCCGTAAACTCAAGAATTACAACCTATGATATAGGCACATTGCCCCTCTCCTGCGGCTCAACCAATGTAACCTTTTTAAATACAGGCAACCAAAACCGTATCTCACTTAGCCAGTGGTTTTTTGATGACAATACAACTCTCACAGGCAAACAAGTAAACAAAACCTTCCCGGCACAAGGTATTTACAATGTACGAAACATTGTTACCTACCAAGATGCCTGCCCCTATGTAGATACCCTCACATCATCAGTACGTACGCTTCCCCAACCGTCAGTAGGTTTTTACGTAAACAACCAAACACAATGTTTTATCGGAAATAGTTTCTTTTTTAGTGATACCACACGGTTTGTAAATAACAGCAAGCGTAAAACCAGTTTTTGGGAATTTAGCGACACCCTTCCAAAATTTGGCAATCACCTAACCTTTACTCGAGAGTTTAGTAAACCCGGCTCGGTAAAAGTAAAGCTATATGTTGAAACTGCTGATTTGTGTATTGATTCAAACGAAATGACGGTGATAGTAAATGCAAACGCCAAACCCGATTACCAAATTACCAATCCGCAGTGCTTTAACAGCCACGTTTTTAGCCCCGTACAAAAAAGTACAGTAATAGGCAGCACTATTGTAGGTTATGAATGGGATTTTGGTGACGGCACTTTAAGCACACAAGCAACACCGTCAAAAACATACGCAAAAGATTCTACCTACAACATTTCGTTGATTGCTAAAGCCGCCACAGGTTGCAATGATACTATACGCCGCACATTTACCATTTTCCCTTCTCCTAAGGCAAATTTCAATACGGGTGATGTTTGTTTAAACGATACGCTAAAAACCCTTAACAGTTCAACGTTTGCACAAGGCACACTCAGCTATTTATGGAAAATGGGCGATGGGGTTAATGATACTTCAACCAACATCGCAAAAAAATACAACGATACGGGCACTTATAACATTGTACTAACGGCAACTACAGTTGATGGTTGCCCAGACAGTGTGATAAAAAAAGCCATTATTAAGCCCACCCCAAAACCTGCATTTACATTTGACAAAAAATGTACTAAGAACCCATCGGCGTTTACCAACCAAAGTTTTGTTTACGGACAATCGGGTGCTCAATACAATTGGGATATGGGCGACCTTAAAACATTTAATACGTATAATGCTACCTACAGTTACCCCACAGAAGGAGCTTATGTAGTGCGGTTGTATGCCCAGTTGCCCAACGGCTGTATGGATAGTACCAAACGCAACATATACATTAACCCTATACCCAATGTAAACTTTACTATTAATGATAGTTTGCAATGCTTAAGGGGCAATAATTTTAATTTCTTTAACAGTACAGTACTTACCGAGGGTAAGATTAAAGAGTTTGTTTGGAAACTGAACGATACCTTTTTAGCCAATACTACCTCGGTTAATAGGGTGTTTACAACACACGGGCTAAATACAATGAAACTGGTAGCCACAACAGATAGCCTTTGTGCCGACTCGATTGTGAAGCCGTTTGAAATTGCACCCCAAACCTCTTTACAGATAACCACAGGGCCTGATACCTTATGCTTTAACCACCATAGTTTCCCAATTGTCAATGGCTCATCAGTGCCTACGGGAACGGTTAAATACCGTTGGACGTATTCAAACGGTGACGTGGATACGGTTAACCACCCCGCTCCAAAAACTTTCGGGGCATCGGGTAGGTTTCAGCTTACTTTGTTAGCGGTTACCAACAAGGGTTGCCGCGATAGTTTAACGAAAACGTTTACATTATATCCCTCACCCGAAATAGATTTTGAAGTGAGTGATGTGTGCGGTTCTGATTCTGCCCGTTTCAATAATTTTTCAAAAGTAGTTACCGGACGTATTGTGGATTGGAAATGGTACTTGGGCGACGGTGATTCATCGGAAGCTAAATTCCCCGTGCATTACTATTCAGCTTTTGGCCCTTATGATGTAACACTTATCGGCACTACTGATTTGGGTTGCAAGGATACATTAACTATTGATACGGCACTTACCGTGAAACCCGCCCCAAAAGCATTTTTCAATACTTCGTTGGTGCAGCAAAGGGCTAATACAACTACCTACGATTTCTTTGACCTTTCAACAGGGGCAGACAATTACTACTGGAATTTTGACAGGGGCGAAACCAGCCGTGAAAAGAACCCGCAGTTTTTGTTTGCAGATACAGGAACGTATAATATTATCCTGACTGTATCAAACAAGGAGGGTTGTTTCTCAAGCCACGACACCACCATTACCATAATACCTGATATTGAAATATTTGTCCCTAACGCATTTTCTCCAAACAGAGATATACATAACCCAGTGTACCGCATAGAAGGCTCGTATTTTTACCGCGAATTTGAAATGCAGATTTTTGACCGCTGGGGTCAGCAGGTGTTCAGAAGCACCAACCCCGAAGAGGGATGGGACGGTACTTTTGATGGCAAGTTGATGCCCGAAGGCGTGTATGTGTATAGCATACGCATTATGGGCACCGATACAAGGGTGCGCAACTACAAGGGCAACCTGCACCTGCTGTATTAATTTGCGGTTATCCACTGCAATCAATTCCTGAGTCTTAAACTAAAAACTGTCCGTGGACGTTCCAACAAAAATCGCAGTATCTTTGTTGCATATTTTGTTGAACAGCAATTTGTGAGCCGATGCCCTTAGTTTCGATAGATTTAACCAGCGGAAGTATAAAAAAGAAGGATGTGATTGTGGGGATTGATTTAGGAACCACCAACAGCCTTGTTGCCATTATTGACGAACGAACTTTACAGCCTGTAGCCCTTTCGGGAGCTGATAAGCAAACCATCGTCCCTTCATTATTACACTTTGCCTCAAACAGCACTGTAAGCGTGGGCAATGCCGCCAAGCCGTTTCTTATCACACAACCCCAAAACACGGTTTACTCAGCCAAAAGGTTAATGGGTAAATCATACAAAGACGTTAGTAACCACAGTGATTTTTTCAGCTATAAAATTATTGACGATGATAGCGAAAACCTTGTGCGGGTGCAGTTAGACGGAAAATATTATACCCCCGTTGAGTTATCATCATTTATACTAAAAGAACTGAAACAACGTGCGGAAGCTCATTTGGATGCTTCGGTTAGCAAAGCCGTTATTACCGTTCCTGCTTATTTTAACGATGCCCAACGCCAAGCCACCCGCGATGCCGGAAAACTGGCAGGGTTGGATGTATTGCGCATTGTGAACGAACCCACAGCTGCAAGCCTTGCGTATGGCATGGGATTGAACAAAGACGAAGAAAAAACCGTTGCGGTATATGATTTGGGCGGCGGCACGTTTGATATTTCTATCCTGCGCATACACAACGGATTGTTTGAGGTATTGGCCACCAATGGCGATACTTACCTTGGCGGAGATGATTTTGACCGTGCTGTTGTTGATTTTTGGGTAACCAAATATGGCTTTGATGCCACTGCCGATAAAGGATTGCAGCAGCAACTGCGATTAACTGCCGAAGAGGCAAAAAAACACCTTAGCAACCATACTGAGTTTAACGGAACAATAAACGGCACAATGGTAGTTCTTAATGCCGCTGATTTTGAGGCTTGTATTGCCCCAATTGTTATGCGAACTATTACTTGTTGCCAAAACGCTTTAAAAGACAGCGAACTTACATTAAACGAGATTGAAGAAGTAGTAATGGTGGGCGGTAGCACACGCACCCCTTTTGTAAAACAACAAGTAGCAGCGTTTTTTAACCACTCAGAATTACACGATAAATTAAACCCTGATGAAGTAGTGGCATTGGGTGCAGCTATTGAAGCCGATATATTGGCGGGCAACCGCAAGGATATGCTCTTGCTGGATGTTACCCCCCTATCGCTAGGTATTGAAACACTGGGCGGTTTGATGGATGTGATTATTCCCCGCAACAGTAAACTGCCGGCCAAGGTTGGCAAGCAATACACAACCTCGGTTGACGGGCAAGTGAATTTGAAAGTGAATGTTTATCAAGGTGAGCGTGAACTGGTAAAAGAGAACCGTAAACTGGCCGAGTTTGATTTGAAGGGAATACCCGCCATGCCCGCAGGTTTACCCAAAATACAGGTGAATTTTGTATTGAATGCCGACGGTATTTTGAAAGTAGAAGCTGAAGAACTGCGCAGCGGTACTAAACAGGAAGTGGAGGTGAAACCCCAATACGGCTTAACGGACACCGAAGTGGAACGAATGCTGAAAGATTCAATTGAAAATGCCCAAAATGATGTGCAAGAACGTATGGTAGTGGAGGCTCGCACCGAAGGTGAACAATTAATTTATACAACCGAACGTTTTATTGATAAGAACCAATCTTTACTCTCAGACAACGAGTTGCAGAATACATCGCTCTATATAAATGATTTGAGGAATGCTTTGGAAACCGGCGATAAGGATGTTATTTTACGTGCTATTGACGAATTGAACGAATACACCCGCCCGTTTGCTGAAAGGCTAATGGATATTGCCATTTCGCAAGCTATGAAAGGTAAAAAAATTTAATACTGCCTAAAAGGTATTGAAACAAAAAATAAAACATATTGCTTTGTTGGTGCTTGCTGCATTATGCTTTGGCATAACCAACGCACAACTGTATAACCAAGAGTTGGATGAGTTTAGCCCCGAAGCCACAAAAAGGGATAAACTGGGTGTACGTTTAGGGTTTGGGATAAACACCCTACGCTCAGGCGAGTTGCAAAACACCCGCATCACACGCGGCTACCAAGGGGCATTTTATTACCGAGTAAACTTATTTAAAGGCTTCCACCTGAACAGTGAGTTCGGGGCATCAATTCGTGGGGCACGCCATAACAACGGCGACCTCAGCTATACCCAAATCTCTTTGTTTTATTTTGATTTGAATGTATTGGGTATGATACAATTAGACCCCGGGTTTAAGCACAGCATTATTGCAGGGGTGCAGGCATCACGCCTAATGCGCTCATCTTTATTTATTGGGCCTGAACCATTTCCTGCATTTTTACAATTACCCTTTAAAAAATACGGCTTAGATGCCGTTATAGGTTATCACTTTAACACCCGCTATGCAGGGTTTCAAGTAGCACTTAAATACGGCTTATTGAATATAGCAGGCGATTTTTCATCGTACAACAAACAATCATTAAACAACAACGCCGTGCAGTTTGTTGATTTAAAACCCGGACTTCGCGATGTAAAAGACATCAAGAATCTGAACGTTGAACTATCGGTGTATTTTTAAAGAAATCAAGGCTTAGCATAAGCCGGATTAGTAGTTACCGATAAATCAGTAAGGGTTTTTAAGAAAGCTACCAATTGTTGCTTCTCTAATACAGTTAAATCTAACTTACGAATACTATCTTGAAACCTGCGAGGCCCGCTATCAGCCTTAAGATTCATGTTTACATCCAATGTGGGCGATAATTTAACCCCTGAGTTATAAAACTCCACCACCTCTTCAAGTGTTGCAAAACGTCCGTCATGCATATAAGGTGCGGTTAACTGCACATTTAATAACGTAGGAGCTTTAAACTTTCCGTTATCAGCAGGGTTGCCTGTAACTTTAGCCCTTCCTGTAAATATACCCGCCGGAGGTGCCCAATCAAGCCCGTTGTTATGTAACCTTTGTACGGGGTTATCTACAAAATTATCCGTCATTAGCAACCCGGCTGTTGGATGACAATGGAAACAATCGCCTTTTGCGGGATTCATAAATATACCAAAGCCGGCCTTTTCATCATTAGTTAATCCTACTAAAGAAGGCATACTCTTTTGAAACTTACTACCCGTTGCCAAAATGCTCTTCATAAACTGGGCTAAGGCCCTTGCTGCCAGCAAAGAATCAACCTTATCTGTACCAAAAGCCTTTTTAAACATTGGCGGGTATTGGGCTTTTGCCTGCAATTTGGTCACAGCGTTCGTCCAAGTTTCGTGCATCTCAATAGGGTTGCGCACCGGATCGAGGGCTTGAGCCACTAAAGAGTTTCTGCGGGCATCCCAAAAAAAGTCCTTGTTCCAAGCCATGTTAATAATGGCCATACTGTTTTTATCCCCCTCCAACCCGTCAATTCCCTTACTAAACTTATTAGGTGCATCGGTAAACGAATGCTCTTGCTTATGGCAACTGGCACATGCTTGGGTATTATTACCCGATAAAACAGAATCGTAAAACAACATACGCCCCAGCAATACCCCGTTTACCGTTAGGGGATTATTAAGGTCAGAAGGCGGTGAAAAAAAACCGGAGGGTAAAGTAAACGTATAAGGATCGTCACCGGGCCACACAGGGTCGGCCTTATCATCTGGCTTACATTGTGAAATAAACACAGCAATGCCCAATGTCATTAGCAAAAAAAGTCCCCTGTTAATTAATTTACCCATGCTTCTTTTTATTCCTTTATAGTCAGGCTGTTTACAAAATTATCAGCAACGGCTTTGGCAATATCAAACCCGCCGCCAATGGTATGGCTCACGTGCTTTTGCTTAAAACTGATACCGCTTAAAAATTTATCCAAGTCAATCTCAACAGTAATTACCTTGTTATCAGCCTTTGTAAATTTAATTGCGTGTGTAAACGTTTTAGTACGGTACAACTCGTTAGTTCCCGTATGCACTACAAACGGTATATCAAATGTATCATTTTGCAAAGTATCTAACCGCCCTTCTATCATTAAAAAACGGTATTGCGAGCCCATGTCCCAATAAGTGCCGTTAATTAGCGAAAGCGGGTGGTTATTTTGATACGTTGAAGGGTCAGAAACGTTAGCCACTGAATCAACCCCAATCCCAAACTTTAATTCTTTATACTCCCCCGCATCAATTTTAGCCCCCACAGAAACATTGGGCTTATCGCTTCTAAAATCAATCATGGCAATATCTTTCAGCAATACTTCGCTGCCGTCGGTTTTCACTAAGCGCACTTTTGAAAGATAAAATTTAAGCAGCTCAAATTTGTAGTTAAACCCCTCTGCTGCCAGTGCATACTTAGTATCCATAGCAAAAGCCTTGCTATTGGCTTTGGCCGCAAACACTACCTGCACCGTGTTATCATCAAGCCCTGCGGGCATTTGCGGATCATTCTCTTTACAGCCGCCTAAAAACAACGTTGCAGCAATAATGGCCAACAACAACGCAACAATGCCCAATTTAGCCCACTTAATGTGTTTCAACATATTCAACAAGGTTTCCATATATACAGACTATCTAAGTACAGTAATTGTTGCCCAAAATAGTTCATCTCATCGGCATTATTTGTTGGTTCATTCAACTTAATAAGCCCATTATCTCAAAATGAAAATTAAAGATTAACTTTGCGGCAATTCTATAAAATGTCTGCAAAAAAAGTACCAGTAGGTAATATAGAGTGTGGTAATGATAAATTGTTTCTTATCTCAGGGCCTTGTGTTATTGAAGATGATGATACAATGCTTACTACCGCCGAATACCTGAAAGAAGTTACCACCCGTTTGGATATTCCTTGGATATTCAAATCATCGTTTCAAAAAGACAACCGCAGTTCGGCCAAATACTACGATGGCCCGGGCATTGAAAAAGGTGTGCGCCTGTTGGAACGTATCAAAAAAGAGTTTGATGTTCCTGTATTAACCGATATTCACTACCCGGAGCAGGCTGCAATAGCAGGTGAGGTGGTAGATATATTGCAAATACCCGCCTACCTATGTATGCAAACTACATTGGTTACTGCCGCTGCAAAAACCGGCAGGGTAGTAAACATTAAACACGGACAGTTCCTTTCGCCCGAAAACATGATACACCCTACCCGCAAAGTAGAGGAAGCGGGTAACGATAAAATTATACTAACTGAGCGCGGTTATACGTTTGGGTACAATGATTTGATTGTTGATCCGCGCAGCATGCACCATTTGCGCCAAATCGGTTATCCTGTGGTGTTTGATATAACCCACAGCATACGCAAGTACGGAATACCCAGTGCCGACCCTAAAGGCGGTGCAAGGGAATTTTTACCCGCTATATCGCGTGCAGGAGTTGCCGCAGGGGTTGACGGTGTGTTTATTGAAACCCACCCCGAACCTGCAAGAGCATTGTGCGATGCAGCCAGCCAGCTATGCGTGTATGATTTGGAAAAATTTATCAAGCCATTGCTTGAAATTCATGAAGTGAACAAAAAATATAAATTGTAACTAAACACTCTATATCCCTATAATGGAACTATATTTAGATTCAGTAGATTTTAAAGAAATAGAAGAGGCTCTGAAACTGGGCACTATTGACGGGTTGACTACTACCCCAACCTTTATGCACCGCCACGGTATTACCGACGTTGACGGCGCAATTTTGAAACTTGCCAAAATGGTGAACGTGCTGCAAGTAGAAGCTTTGGGCGACACTGTTGAGGAGGTAGAAAAAGAGGCCGACCGCCTGATTGCTCTTGGCCTTGACCCTGAGAAAACTGTGTTTAAAATTCCTGTTTCAAACATAGGCATTGCTGCTTGTAAACGTTTGCGCAGCAAAGGATACATGGTAAACATCCACTTGGTTTATACGTTATCGCAAGCTTATATGGCTATGCACGCAGGCGCAACATACGTATGCCCGTTGGTAGGCCGCTTGCAAGACCAAGGACACGATGCCCTTACTCTTATCGAACAATGTGTAGAGGCTGTAAACTACTACGGCTACGATACCAAAATTATGTTCTCTTCAGTTCGTCATGCTGAGCACGTTCGTACTGCGTTGCTTACCGGAGTGCATACCATTACTGCTCCTTGGAGTGTGATGAAGAAACTTACTGAAAACAACCTTACTACTGTGGGTACTGACCAATTCATTGAGCATACCAAGTTAATGACTATGCGCGTGAATGAGATTATTGCCCAATACAATCCCCGCGTTAGTGTTGACCAAAGCGTATTGGATGCTGTGGTTGAAATGAACAAGAGCGGTTTGGGTTCAGTATCAGTAGTAGATGCAAGCGGCCAATTGGTTGGTGTGTTTACTGATGGCGACCTTCGTCGTAAGATAAATGCCGACGGTAAAGCCGTTTTGGATAAAAAACTAAGCGACTTTGAATTTAAATACCCAATCACCATCAACTCAAAAGCGTTGTTGTACGAAGCTGTTGATTTGTTTAAAAAACACGAGATTGACAACATTGTGGTATTAGAAAACAACGAACTTTTTGGTATGCTCGACATCCAAGATTTCGTTAAGCTGGATTTGATCGGTTAATTCTGATTTCATAATATTTGCCGCAAAGGCACGAAGACACTAAGAAAACTTTGCGTCTCCGTGCCTTTGTAGCTTAATAACCTTGGTATGTTACAACAGGTAGAAGAAACTTTTAAAAACATTGGCGGGCAGTTTATTACCCCCGCAACCCAACTTGCTGAAAAGCTGAAAAACATAAAGGCTTTTGTGTTTGATTGGGACGGTGTTTTTAACGATGCTATTAAAAGCACGGGGCACCCGAACGGTTTTAGCGAGGCAGACAGTATGGGTATTAACCTGATGCGATATGACTATTATTACCGTAACGGGCAGTTGCCTGTTGCAGCGATTATAAGCGGCGAAGAAAACCCTACTGCGTTTGATTTTGCCCACCGCGAAAGTTTTTATGCTTTCTATTTCAGGATAAAAAATAAAAACGAAGCTTTTGAACATTTTTGTAACGCCCACGCTCTGCAACCTGAAAACGTGGCTTGGTTTTTTGACGATATACTGGATTTGGGTATGGCCAAAGTTTGTGGGGCACGTTTTTATTTAGGTCGCAAAAGCCAACCCCTTACTACCCGGTTCATACTTGAAAACGGGCTAACCGACTACATTACCGCCCACGAGGGAGGGCAGCACGCCTTGCGTGAATGCGCCGAGTTGATAATGGCATTGAACGGTACTTTTAATCAACTGGTAAATAACCGCCTGAGTTTTGCCCCCAACTATGCCGAATATTTTGCAAAACGTAACGAGGTGAAGCCGTTACGCTATACAAGAACCGAAGAGGGAATACAAGAAATTAAGCCATAATTATATTGCTTTTTCAGCTCTAAACCCTCAAATCAATACCTTTGCCATAAACCATTACTGTTTTGACTGATAAAGCGGCTAAACTGATTACCTATATTTTGCAGCCTTTGATAATGCCCTTTTTCGGGGTGTTATTCATTTTATACTTTGATGAGTATTACTACCTGCAAACTACCTCTTCTCAAAAATTTTACATACTGGCCTTTGTGTTCCTCCTCACCTTTATGCTGCCTGCATTGGCTGCCATACTGATGAAAAGCACGGGCACCATCAAATCGTTGATGATGGAAACCCGCGAAGAACGCAAACTGCCCATATTGGTTACATCGGCCATTTATGTAACGGTATATATCATGCTGGGCAGGGTAACGGGCTACGACAAGATAAAAATGTTTATGCTGGGCACTACTGTGTCTATTATCCTATCGGGGTTTATTACCAACTACTACAAAATCAGTTTCCACATGACGGGTTGCGGCGGCGTAGTAGGTTGGCTGGCTTATATGGCCACCTATTCCCTGTTTAATGTTAGCGGCTTGCTGGTAGTATCTCTATTACTTTCAGGGTTGGTAGGTGTTGCCCGTTTACAGCTTAACGCCCACACCCCTGCTCAGGTATATAGCGGTTTCCTATTCGGGTTCACCGTTGTGTTTTTAACAGGATTGATAGTATAACACCGTTTCACTATCCCCTAAACTTTAGTAATATTGCCAAAAATTATCCTACAATGAGTACTTACGAAGCCCTTTTATATACTGTTGAAAACGGTGTTGCCACCATCACCCTAAACCGCCCTGATGTATTTAATGCGTTTAATGATGCGCAAAGCTACGAGCTGCAAGACGCATTGAAACAAGCAGAACGCGATAAAGAAGTACGCGTTTTGGTAATTACAGGTGCCGGAAAAGCGTTTTGCTCAGGACAGGATTTAAAGGCCATTGCCGATAGCAAAGACCGTTCGTTGGCCGATTCATTGTATAAACGTTACAACCCAATTATCCGCGCTATGCGCAATATGCCTAAGCCCATCATAGGCCGTCTTAACGGAGTGGCTGCGGGTGCAGGTTGTTCATTAGCACTTGCCTGTGATTTTGTAGTGGCTGCCGAAAACGCCAGCTTAATTGAAGTTTTTATTAATGTGGGATTGGTACTTGATTCAGGCTCAAGCTACTTTTTACCTCGTTTAGTGGGCAGTAACCGTGCTTTTGAATTAAGCACCATGGGCAACAAAGTATCAGCCCAACAAGCCCTTGAGTGGGGTATGGTAAACCGTGTAGTTCCTGCCGACCAATTAGATGCTACCGTTGCCGAAATCGCCGCATATTATGCAACTGCCCCTACCAAAGCCATCGGCCTGATGAAAAAGATGCTGAACAAATCATTTAACAGCGATTTGGAAACCATGCTGCAATACGAAGCATATTGCCAAGAAATTGCCGGCCGCAGTGCCGATAACAAAGAAGGTGTAAAAGCCTTTAACGAAAAACGCAAACCTGTATTTACAGGAGAATAAGTTTTTCTGTTAATCATATACCGCCGTCTGTTTCTTTTTATCTCCCTTATTTACTGTGTTTATAATACTTTCAAGGCATTACTTTGGCATAAAACTCCAGCATTTGGAGGAATAATACTTACTTTTGCCCGCCTTAAAAGTTCTTTTGTTTCTTAATCAACCATAAAGGGTTTTGCTTAAGTGCAGATTAATAGGGAATCGTGTGCAAATCACGAACTGTCGCGCAACTGTAAGTAACCATTCAAAGTTTTTCCAACAATGTCCACTGTTTCAGCCAAGAAATGGGAAGGACGGAAAAATCGTTACAAGTCAGGAGACCTGCCTTTTATGTATTGACAATGCTTTCGCGATATAAGGCATAAGGTCAGCAGCATACAAGAATACTACACTCCCGTCTTCGTTTGTGTCCATACAGTATGCTTCTTTTCTTTTTCTGAGCCCGCGTGTGCATTGTGAACTGCAAGAGCTTTTTAACTCAAATTATTTTCACCAAAAACAGTTAAAACAATGCAACAACACCATTCATCTCATCCGCGTAATGATGGGAGAAAAAACACGGGTATTACCCTCAATCCAATTTTACAGCGTTTAAAAACACAACTGCTACTTTTACTTTTTGTTTTTGCTTGCAACGCAGCAACCGCACAAAACCTCGTTCCCAACCCAAGTTTCGAAAACGCCAATTGCCCTACCAGTTACAACGGCTGGCCTACACAGGTAGCCATGTATATGCAGGATTGGTATGCTGCCAATTGTGCCAGCCCCGACCCTTTTACTACGTGCAGTAACCACAATAACACCAAAGTGCCCAATGTGTTGTTTGGCAAGCGGTACGCACATACAGGTGATAACTTTATGGGTGTGGGTTTTTACGGCGGTTGGTATGAATATATAGGTTCTCGCCTAACCCAACCCCTACAAAGCGGTAAAACCTATAATGTATCGTTTTATGTGAGCTGTTCTTATGAAAAGAAATATGCCTCGGATGCGTTGGGTATTTATTTTTCGGATACTGCTATAAAGTGTACCAGCGGTTTTGGCGGCCCTGTGCTTAATTACACACCGCAAATAGTGCAACAATCGGGTGTTTATCTTACCGACTCGCTTTGGACGAAAGTTTCAGGCTCGTTTGTAGCCGACGGCGGGGAAGAATACATTGTATTCGGTTGTTTTAAACCTTGGAATACTTCTACCCTGTTTGATTTAGGCACTAACAAAGGCTCGCAGTGCTACTACTATGTGGATGATTTTGTGGTGGAAGAAGCCCCCGCTGCACCCGATACTATTGTGGGGCCAAAAACCGTATGTGTAGGCGATACATTGATTTACCGGGCTGACACCGTAACAAATGCTACTAAATATGTTTGGACTTTGCCCGCAGGCTGGCAGGGAACTTCTGATGCTGACACCATTGTTGTAATTGCAGGAACAGGCACAGGGCAACTAACTGTAAAAGCACTGGTAAATTCTTCGGCATCATCAGCGTGCACATTAAATGTTGCTGCAACCACAGCACCCAACCGCCCGGGCTTAATTACAGGCGATACCTTATTATGTGTATCAGTCCCTGCAAAATATTCGATTTCGAACGTTTCAAGGGCTACGTCGTACAAATGGACGTTACCTTCAAGCTGGGCAGGTTCTTCTGATTCTTCATCTATTTCACTAACCCCCGATAATACAAATGGAACTGTTGAAGTAGTTGCTGAAAACCTTTGCGGCACATCACCTGTTCGTGAGTTAAAGGTAAATGTAACCCAAACGCCAGTGACTCCACAAGCAATCAACGGGGATACCACGTTGTGCGCCGGAGTGAATCATTTATATTCAATAACTCACAGTGCGGGTGCTACAACCTATAATTGGGAACTTCCGGCAGGTTGGGCGGGTGCATCAGACTCAACAAGTATTTTAGTTACGCCCGATGTAAACAACGGCACTGTTAAAGTAAGTGCAATTAACAACTGCGGTACTTCAACACCTCAAACATTATTAATCGATATAAACGATATTCCTGCACAACCTTCAGCAATTAATGGCTCCACCACTGTTTATACAGGTTTTGCTGAACAATACACTGCAAACAAAGTAAACGGTGCTACAAAATACATTTGGACACTTCCTGCCGATTGGATTGGAGCTTCTGATTCGTCAATCCTTGATGTAATCATTGGCACAGGTGGCGGTACTTTAAAAGTAAGAGCAGAAAATGAGTGCGGCCAAAGTACTGAACAAGTGTTGGCAGTTACTGTGAAAGGGATACCCCAGCAACCCGATAGTATTGCAGGACAAGATACAGTGTGCGCAGGAACCACAACTACTTATACTGCCGCTGTTGTTAATGGCGCAGTGAGTTACACATGGACATTACCTACGGGATGGGCCGGAACTTCTGACTCTAATAGTATTGTTGTTACTGTAGGTGCAGCAGGAGGGCAAATAAGTGTTACCGCCAACGATAGTGTAGTATCGTCTTTCCCGCAAACACTTTTAGTAACTGTGGAAACAATTCCTGCACAACCTGCTGCAATTACAGGTGAAACAGCACCTTGTATTAACAGTACCGAAGCATATAGCACGTTACCCGTATCAAATGCTACTTTTTATAACTGGACGTTGCCCGCAAGTTGGAACGGGGCTTCAACAACCAATCAGATACAAGCGCAAACAGGTAACGCAGGCGGTGACATAAAAGTGGCCGCGGGCAATATGTGCGGTACATCAGTTGAAAGCTCGTTAACGGTTTCGGTGGTAACTTTTGATAAGTCGGTTACTCTTACCAACAATATTTTAACTGCCGGAGTGGCCGATAGTTACCAATGGGTGGATTGCGACAATAATTTGTTGCCTATAGCCAATGAAAAAGGAAACAGCTATGCGCCCAAGAAAAGCGGCACGTATGCTACCCTATTACAAAAAGGTAATTGCACCGATACCAGCAATTGTGTGCAAGTGGTAATAAACACAACAGGGGTTGCGGATATTGGCAACAGTACTTTTAGAATATACCCTAACCCTGCCAAAGAGTATTTTACCATTCAGATGGCACAAGGGATGTATTTTAACTCAATCTCAATAAACAGCTTATCAGGGGTTGAGGTGTATAACACAACAATAACAGGTACAGAAAGTGAAATCAATCTCAGTACTTCAGAACTAACTACCGGATTTTATATTATACGGATAACCGCAGGTACTTCAACATTTTACCAAAAGCTATTTATAGAATAGCCCTTTTATGCTATTTGCAGCACAGGTATTCTGTGCTGCAAATATTTAATACTACACTTCTTTCTATTTCTTGCTAAACACCTTCACTCCGTTTATCCAAGTAGCTATTGCTTTAGCCTCATGCAATTCAGAAACGGTTAAAATATCCTTATCCAACACCGTAAAATCAGCATACTTACCCACGGCCATACTACCCTTCTCGTTTTCTTCAAAACTGCCGTAAGCAGCCCAAATAGTCATGCCTTTTAAAGCCTCCATCCTGCTCAAAGCATCCTGCGGCTGAAAACCCCATTGTGCCTCGTTAGTTACACTATCCGTAGGGATAAGATTAGATTTAGCCGAAAGCTGGGCATAGGTAGCACGTTTTACCGCAGCATAAAAAGTTTCTAATGGGTTTACCCCTTCTACGGGAAAATCCGTTCCCAACACAATTAAACCGTTTTGCTGCATCAATGTTTTTAAGGCATAAGCATTGGTAATGCGCTCGCTACCCAAGCGGTCAACCGCCCAAGCCCCGTCAGAAGTAGCGTGGGTGGGTTGCATACTGGGCAATACCCCATACTGTTTGTATTTACCCATATCCTCGCGGCTTACCACCTGAGCATGTTCTATGCGCCAACGGCGATTATTGTTTTCGCCCAATGCAGCCCCGTATGTATTTAAAACAAAACGATTGGCCGAATCGCCGATACAATGGGTACACAACTGAAACTTTGATTTTGCCACCTTATTAATCACTTCCGTTAAGCGTTCAGGACTGCTCAATAAAAACCCCTTAGTTTCTGGAGCATCGCTGTATGGCTGTAACAAACAAGCCCCGCGAGAACCTAAAGCCCCATCTCCGTACAACTTGAATGAACTGACATTTAGGAGCGGTGTTTTTATCGGGCCGTTTTTCAAGTAATACTCCAATCCCGCATCATCGGCACTCACCATTACATTCAGGCGCATTTTAAGCTGGCCTTCATCCTGCAATTTCTTAATTATATCAATAAATCGTTTTTCAAGTCCGGCATCTACCACGCTGGTAAGTCCGTTTTCAAAACAAATTTCCTGTGCTTTTAATAAGTATGTTTTTACCTGCTCATCCGTAGGCTGAGGCACGGCTTTTTCTACCGAATCCACCGCATTATCCAGCAAAATACCTGTTAATTTTCCGTTTTTTACCTCTACCATTCCGCCTGCAATAACTGATTGAGGGGTAATTCCGGCCAACTCCAATGCTTTTTGATTGGCCAAAGCACCATGCCCGTCAACACGTTTTAGCAATACAGGTCTGTTGGGAAACAACTCATCCAGCTTTGTTTTATCAGGGAATTTTTTGCCTTCCCACAAATTCTGATCCCAACCTCTGCCCAACAGCCATGGCTCGTTATTGGTTTTAGCAAACTCTTGCAAGCGCATCAACGCCTCATCAAAACTTTTACTCCCTGTTAAGTCGGCACGATGGGTAAACATCCCCAACCCGTAAAAATGAGCGTGCCCATCGACAAAACCGGGATACACAAATGCTCCTTTCAAATCTTCCGTAGTATCAGGAGTAAACTGTTTAAGCAGTTCTTCCTTTTTGCCTACTCCTACAATTTTTCCCTCGTGGATAGCTACCGCTTCAGCAGTTGGCAAACTGTCAATCAGGGTATAAAACGTTGCTTTGCACAGCAGTTTATCTATCTTTTTAGTAGTAGTCTTTGGAGTGCAATTTGCCAGCAATAGCAAGGCAAAAACTATGATGCAGAATTGTTTTGCAGTGGTGTACATAGTTTCAAAACTACTAAAACAAAATTATGGGGCAACAAAAAGCCCCTGCGCAATATGCACAAGGGCTAACACAAAAAGTTATCTTAAAAGTTTGCTCTGATTTTAAATGAACATGTGGTTGTCGTCGCCTGCTTTGCCTTTAAACAGTTTTTTATCCCAACCCAACAAATATGCCATTACAAAAAAACCTACCAGTACCACAAATGCAGTGATATACACCCAGCTAAAATCCATAAGGTGGGCAATGAAAGGAGAACCTTTCGAAGCCACGGATTGCTGGGTTACATTTTGTGCAAAAGCACCCACTGAGGCAGATAAAAACAGCATAAGGGTAAGTAGATTTTTCATGGCCGTATATTTTAAAGTACAGTACTTAATTCAAATTTGTTGCCAAAAAGTAAACGGGCTTCTGATTATATAACGAAATACAACCTGATTTGGTTTTAATCGTTGCCGTTTATTTACTTTTTGCTTTCATAGTTTGTATTATTTATATAGACAACACAACCCTTGAAAACGTTGGAAGTCTGTACAAAATTATTGCTTGAAAATGACAATAAACAGAGCGATACCAACGGGGTGATTTAGCGGTATTAAAAACAGCTAAAGAAAATAACCCTGTGGCTAAAAGGCTTATAAACACCTGCGAAGAAGCTTCACCGTTTAAAAACCCCTGTACCCATTATGGATAAAGGGAGAAAGAAGAAAAAAGTTTTTTTACCCGTGTGTGGATAGCATCGGTTCTTTATCAGATGAACTACTGAATAACTCTCCTTCAAATTGCATCGCACTTAGTCGTTTATAAAGTCCGGTTTCGTTGCTCACAAGCTCGCTGTGAGTACCTTGTTCAACTACACGGCCTTTATCAATCACAACTATTTTATCAGCACTGCGGATGGTAGAAAGCCTATGTGCAATTATGAACGATGTGCGACCTTTCATCAGCTCCTCTAAGGCCTCTTGCACCAAATGTTCGCTTTCACTGTCAAGCGAGCTGGTAGCCTCATCAAGCAATAAAATGGTAGGATTTTTTAGCAATGCACGCGCAATGGCAATACGTTGGCGTTGCCCACCCGATAATTTCACACCGCGTTCACCCACAAGGGTATCGTACCCTTCGGGAAATCCCATAATAAAATCATGGGCATTGGCACGTTTGGTAGCCGCAATTACTTCTTCATGGGTGGCGTTGTGCTTGCCGTATAGTATGTTCTCTTTAATCGTACCGCCAAATAAAAAAACATCTTGCGGCACAATAGCCATTTGACGGCGAAGGAAGCTAAGCGGAATGTCTGTTGATTTTACCCCATCAAACAGCAATTGTCCACTTTGCGGCTCATAAAAACGGAGTAACAGGCTCGCAATGGTTGATTTACCTGCTCCGCTGGGGCCAACCAAGGCTATTTTCTGTCCGGCTTCGGCAGTAAGCGAAATGTCTTTCAGCACATCAAATTCAGGTCGGCTGGGGTAATTAAACTTCACATTATCAAAGGTTACATTACCTTTTACGGTGTATTCTGCCGGCAGTTCAGTTTCTTCAAAGCCAATATCTTCGGGTTGCTCGTTTAAAATCTCCAATACGCGGTCGGTTGCACCCAATGCCTTTTGCAGTTGGCTGTACTGCTCAATAATCCCGCCGAAAGAGCCGCCCACAAACAAGGTTAAGAATGCAAACTTGGTAAGGTCACCTGCTGTCATCTCTCCTTTTGATACCATTCCTAATGCGTACCAAAGCAAGAACACCAACGAACCCATCATCACCGTTACTATAAACGAAAAGAATATCCCCCGAACTTTGCCCAACTTAACGGCTAAGTCTTTTACCGTATTAACACTACTTACATAACGCCCGATTTCATAAAACTCATTAGCAAATGATTTAACGTTTTGCACCCCTTGCAGGGTTTCTTCTACAATTACGTTGCTATCGGCCACTTTATCCTGCACAGTACGCGAAAACTTGCGGATATACTTACCGAACAAAAAGGCTATTACCGATACAACAGGCACAACGGCCAGCATGATTAATGCTAATTCGATATTGATGAAGAAAAGCATTACTATACCACCTGCTATAGTGATTACCTGCCTCACCAACTGGGCTAAGTTTCCCGTAAAAGTATCGTGAATTTGAGATGTATCAGCCGACAAACGACTGGTAAGTTCCCCCACCCTACGCTGAGTGAAAAACAGCATGGGTTGGCGGATAAGGTTTTTGTAAACATCGGTGCGGATGGCAGCAAGGGTAATCTCAGCAACATCCACAAACAAACGCACTCTGAAATATGAAAACACACCTTGCACTACAAACAATATCAGCAACAATATACCTATACGGTTTATCTCATTACCCGACATGGTTACAGCATCTACCAAGTCTCCCGTCAGGTATGGAAATATAAGTGATGTGCTTCCGGTTAGTATCAGAAATACAAAGCCTAATACAAATTTCCATTTTTGGTTGCCAGCGTATGAAAACAAACGGGCAGCCTTTTGCAGGCTTTCTTTATTAATTTTTGCTTTGGGTATATCTTGTTGTTCGCGCGAGCGGGCCATGGTGCGGTTATCAGTTATTTGTTATTAGTATCGGCTGTTCATAATCTGAACTTATGAATCACACAAGGCTACCGGTAATCCATAACCATACCATTGTAGCCAATGCTGCAATATTGGCACAAATGCCAAAAAGTTTCACCAAATGTAGCGGGTAGGGTTTGTTTTTAAAGATAAAAAGACCGTCAACCGTCATATACAGAGCATACACCGCTAAAAAACCACCCAGAAACAACTCGTTAAACTCATTCAGAAGCAAATATGCCTCAATACTGATGATAAAAGCCAACAGCAGTTTTGAATAACGATACCCTAACACTGTGGCGGTAGTTCGTCGTCCGCCTGCTTTATCGGGGGCAATGTCCATCACCTCGCCTATTAAGTGTGATTGTATGGCAAACAGGATTAGATATACGTAGGTATAAAACGGCAGCTTGGGTAAATGATTGAGTTGGATGCTAAGGGTAAGCGCCAGCAAATACCCCAGCGATACAAACAACTCAAACGGTGGCCTGCCGCTAACGCGTAGTTTTTTATTATTGTAAACGTAATTGAGGAACAACAACGCGCTAATCCACCAAATCATATAATAGCCTGTGTGGCAGGCAAAAAACACCCAAAATGGCAGTTGCGTGATAACATTTACCCAAACTACCTGCTTTTGCAAACCTTTGATGGCTACCGCCCCAAACAGGTAGGTATTCTTACGGGGATTTTGGGCATCAATCTCAATATCTGCAAAATCGTTCCAGCTATAAATAAGGTGGTTAAACGGAAAGGTAAAATAAAACAACCCCACCCAAAACTCTACACTGCCCCAAATAGCCGCCCCTGCTGTGGGCACAACATACAGCCACAACGTTGGAAACCAAAGCCCCGGCCGCGAAGTTTTTACGTGAAATTTGAGTGTATCAGGCACTATTGCAAAATAGCAGTTTTTGAGCAACTATTTCCCAAACCAAATACCTGTAGTAATTACAAACTCCCAACGTTGGTTGGTAAGCGTACCGTTGTTGTAATAATCGTTAAATACTTTAAAGTCTTTACCCAATTGGGTATTACGGGCTTCTAACCTAAGATAATGGTTGGCACGTGCCTTAAACTCTAAACCACCTGAAATGGCAGTGGCTGTAAGTCCTTGTTGTTTACCATCAGTACCTGTCATTAAAGGTGATACCGTTGCACTACTATCGTTAAAATATTCACCGCGTGCAAAAAAGGCAAATTTCGGAGTTATTTTATAACGGATATTTAATACCCCGCTCAACATATTATTATTTCCTTGCACCCCTGCATTTATATACGCCAACACATCCAAATGTTTACGGTTTGATGCTACAAAAACGTTACCGTATGCGCGGCTTTGTTTGCCATTTATATTATTTACCTGAGTGTATAACCCATTTAAACCAAACAACCAGTTTTTGCCGCTATACAGTCTCATATTAGCCCCAAACGTAGCGTTGGTATTGGTAATATTGCCTGCGGTAAAAGTGCGGTCGGCAGCAAAAAAGGAGAGTTTAAAATTATCCAGTTCCACACCCAATTTAGCACCGCTCATTAATACAGGTTCATAAAAACGGGTATAACTATATATGCTGCTGTAATTAGAGCGGTTAGGAAAATCCTCAACACTTACAGGTGAGCGGAAAAAACCCGCGTCCAGCCACAAAGGGCCTGCTATTTTAAAACCTGCATTGGCTTGCTGCAAATACTTTAGTTCAGCAGGATATGCCGCATTGGGCAAATCACCGATTTGCGGGGTAATATTACCACGCAGATTAGTATCGTTGTATATGGCCGCCAACTGGGCTGTATTAATACCCGTTTGGTTATGTTTGGGCGCACTCATGGCATAGCTGCTAAGTGCCCCGTTGGTATTTTTATCGCTGAATTGTGCGTAGTAGGCATCCAAATATCCTTCAATCATAAAGGCTTTGTTGGTAGTAACTGCGCTATCTTTTAATTTGGCAGGTGCTGAGGGCGGGACACTGTTAAACACATACACGGGAGGAGCATTTGTTGTTTGAGTGGTTGGGGTTTGTACACCGTTATTAACGGTTAGTTCACTGCCGTCCATCTCAGCATCCGTCAAAGGAGCATCTTCGTTTCCTGTGTAAGTATATTTAGTATTTATTTTATCTATTTTAATAAAAATGCGCTGACCGGGAAACACTACATTATCATCCAATTCATTGTACCTTAATAAAATATCAGAAGGCAGCAGGTACTTTTCAGAAATACCGTCTAAATCTTCGGACACCCTAACTATGTGTACCTGAAAAATATCATTATCCTTTGGTACTTTAATGGTTAAACGTGCTCCTGCACTGATAACATCGCTTTGCAGTTTGTTGGCGGTTTTAATAGCAGATACTGAAATACCATATTGACGGGAGATTTTATACAGGGTTTGTTTGGGCTGCACCACATGGGTACGCTCGTCGTATCCCCGCTCATCCCCTGCGGTTTGCGAGGCAACTGCCGTTAGCCCTGCCAGCATAAAAATAAAACTATATACGTATTTAATCATGTAGCCTTAAGCAAAAAGTAATATCAAAGTACGCTGATTAAACGTAGTGTATTTCCACAATCGTATGTGCATTGTTTTTTATCGAAAACACGGTGGATAGTGTTGTGGATAAACCGCTATAACATGAAAATATTTTCACAATACCATTGCCAAAATAGGGTGATAACACCCTTTTATTAATAACCGACAATAAAAACATTTGTATAGCTGTTTTAATACTTGAGGGGCTACCCCCAAAACATCGTTCTTTATGCAAGCATTGGCAGCATGTTCCTGTATGTGTGAAGAAGCTGTTGCGCACCGGGTATTGTTTGTTATTTTTGCAAACAGATAGGAACATAAAAACTTAGATTATATAAGGATAACATATTAATGTCCTGATGATAGTCCCCACACAGAAATCCGCGAAATTTCTAAAGCAAGGTGGACTGGCATCTGAGGGCATACCCTCTAAAAAGGGTATGTTGCTCAATGCTGTTGCCTTGCTAGGTCCTCGCGGAACCTCTGTGTGCAATTAGCAAAGGGTGCATACCCTTTTTGAGTGTTTAAACTTTACCCATAAAGTTTATAAATGTATGTTCTTATGAAAATCACAAACCTATTGATTGGTATTGCAACGGTTGCAATGCTTATCGCTTCCTGCAAACGGCAGGAACTTGAAAACCAACCCCAATCCGCGAACCCGTTTACCCGCAAAACACTGGTAATCGGCGACTCTATCGAGCAGGTAAACTGCACTAATTATTCGTTTTTAAAATTTGAGAACAAAAACGTGTTTTTAAATACGATGATTTTCTTATCAGACAACTCAATGTACAGCGACAGTATTTTTGATGACTTTGAAAACGCATTTAGCTACACCCCGCTACGCAGTGCTATTGAAGCTTTGCCAAACGACTCGCTGAAACTGATTGAGTACGGCAAAATTACCCAAGTATTGGCTACGGTGGTATCGCAAGACTCTATCATCCAAATTGATTCGCTTGCTTTTTTGTTTGACTTTGAGAACGAACACATTTACGAGATGTATCCCGTAACTTGCAGTAACCTATCGGTGCTAAAGATGAAACAGGAAGTAAACAACGACAGTATGTATGTGATGCGGTATAATTTTTACGACCCTGTTTTTCACCCGACGGGTTATGAGCAATACTCGGGCAAGGCGTTCCGCTGGCTAAAGAAATTGTTTGGCGGCTGCGATGAAATATGGGCTTCAAATCCTGATGATGACGAATCTGATACATACCGTACCATTATTAACAGTCCGTTTATTGATAGATTTTCTTATTTCACAAGGCATTCGTACCGCAAATACGGGGTTTACTTTGAAATCAAACGAGAGTGGAGACATTATAAAGGGGATTTTACCAGAGGCACCCCTTTTGCAATTTCAGTAGCTTTTTCGCACCAAGACGGCTGGAAAGAGTACTGCGGACCATGGGGCAACAGTGTCAACTGGCCCAACAGTACCTTTGGTTTAAACACCTATTTTGATTTTAAAACCTATAAATCAAGCAATTCATTATCGCGGAATAAAAACCTTGTAAAATCATACTTATGGTTTATCCCATTGGGTAGTCCATTTTCCCCATTCACATCCCCACAAGCAATTAATTTAAAAGATTTAAATTTTTAAGCGATGAGACAAGCAGGGCTACTAATTATTGTATGTTTAATTTCGACTAACCTAAATGCCCAAAAATGGGCGTTTAGGTTAGGTTTTCACAATCTAAAATCATACTCAACAGTTAATGTTACCCAGATAAACGACCAAAGAGGGGACGTGAGAATTCATACTGATAGACATTCAACCCCAATTATAGTTGGTAATATGCTGTATATGGTTCCCCGATTATCCAACTTTTGGGATTTTACAATTACATACAACTTCTTGCCAAAGCATGGCGTAATGGTTGGCACACGAGTTATTTCGCCTTACATGTATTCTACAATATCCAACGATTTTGGGAATCGGTTACATGCCGAAGGCATAACTACACCTGTAATACGTTTTAATTACACAAACACTGTCTGGCAATCAAAAAAAGAAAATCCATCCTGTTTTTCATTACTGGCTGGTTTAGCACTAAATTTTAGTCCACGTGGCGGGTCTTTTGGAAGTGGAGGATGGTATGGTGCTACTGGAGCGGTAGATTCTTCAGGTACCTTTTATTATGAATATAGGCAAGCCAAAATTGTTCGTGGCTATGGCTCAAAATACCCTTTACCCTACTTAAACATAGGTATTGACGGTGCACTACGGCTAAGCAAACGCTGGAAAATGGGAATGGAATTTGCTTTTTATGCGGGGACTAAAACCCTCTACACCCAAGAAATTGAAGGAAGCACCAACGACGCTAATTTCGCCTATACGCTTAAATTAAAACCTTATTTTTTTTCGGGGGGTATTTATTTCCAATACAGGATTAAATAATGTTTTCTAATACTCAAACTTTTTACCGATGCGCTGCAAAGGTCGCTCGAGCAAGTAGTATGACAATGAAGCTGTAACAAACGTGGCGGCCAATGCTGCCAATGTTACCCATACGGATTGCACATTGCGCAACCAAGGAATGTGCTCGTTTAAAAACAA
Organism: Bacteroidia bacterium; assembly: GCA_035906255.1. Lineage (GTDB taxonomy): Bacteria > Bacteroidota > Bacteroidia > UBA8524 > UBA8524 > SB11. The sequence continues at coordinate 11,755 of JAMIFM010000018.1, read as the reverse complement.
CGGGTAAAACGCCATGATGAATATTTGGTGGAATAAATATACCGAGTAGGATACTTTACCGATGTAGCCCAGCACTTTATTGGTGAAAAACCTTGTTGAGCTTGAGCCCTCATTCACCAAAATAGTCACTAATAACGATGAATATAGCAACAGGTATAATGTATGGTTTAATACTCCGCCAGTTCTGTTTCCATCGGCTTTAAAAAGCGCTGCTATCATTATTAAAAACAGCAATAGAGTAAACCACCATAAAAAACGTTTGTGTTGGCTTAGTAAACGGGTAATGTGACCGCTTGCATAATAATACGCCACCAATGCCCCTGCCAATAGAGCATCCATGCGGGTGGGCAATAACACATAAGCTCCGTAACTGCCAATCAACGCCCTGAATATGGGGGCAAGCAGTATGCCTACTATAAATATTTTAGGTAAATGTCGGCTGTTGGCATAATAAATTACCAGCGGAAAGATTAAATAAAACTGTTCCTCAACCGCTAACGACCACGTAACACTCATCCAGCCTGCACCGAAACCCTCCCACACCATGTATATATTTTGGATGTATAAAAAGTAGGAATAGATGGGAATGGGGCTGCTGAGCAACGCAGGGATATAGCGGGTGACGCCCGCGGCAACCAGCACTACATACACTATGAGCAACAGGTAATAGGGCGGAAAAATGCGCAGCACCCGCCTTGCATAAAAGGTTTTAAAATAATTACTGCTGCCTTTATAGTTTAGAAGAATACGGGTGATTAAAAACCCTGAGAGCACAAAAAACAAATCAACCCCGCTCCATGTCCACGATAGTCCCAGCCAAACCTCAGGTGTTATGGTTTCGGGAGTGGTTTGGCCTAACAGGTAATGCCATATCAGTACTAACACTATGGCTATTCCCCTTAGTCCGTCAAGTTCTTTAATGTATGATGGTTGCGCCATTACAAAAGCAAAATACGCTTTCGCAATGATAGCATACTTTCAATAAAGTAAAAGAAGTAGGGAAATTAATTAAATCTGTTTGCGCAATCGGGCAACAGGTATGTTCAGTTGTTCGCGGTATTTAGCCACTGTACGGCGGGCAATGTTATAGCCCTTTTCTTTCAATATTTCCATCAAACGCTCATCGGGCAAGGGTTTGTTTTTATCCTCGCCTTCAATGGCATCCTGTAATATCTTTTTCACCTCACGGTTGCTCACCTCTTCCCCATCGTCAGTAGTTATACCTTCTGAGAAAAAGAATTTAAGCGAAATAATACCAAAATCGGTTTGCACATATTTGCTGTTTGCCACCCTTGATACGGTTGAAACATCCAAACCCACTTCATCCGCAATATCTTTCAATATCATCGGCTTCAATTTGGTTTCGTCACCCGTCAAAAAATAATCGTATTGGTAGCGCAATATGGCATTCATAGTAAGCAACAATGTATTTTGGCGTTGTTTTATCGAATCGATAAACCACTTCGCCCCGTCAAGTTTTTGTTTAATAAACTGCACGGTTTCTTTTATCTGCTTGTTATTGCTTTGGTTGCGGTCGTAACTTTTCAGCGTATCCAAATACGTGCGGCTCACCCTTAAATCAGGCGCGTTTCGGCTGTTCAGCACAATTTCAAGCTTGCCGTCGGTATCCACAATAATAAAATCGGGAACGATGTACTGAGTTTTAATATTGGTGCCGCTATCACCGGGTTTTGGATTCAGTTTAGTTATCAGTGTTACCGCCTCCCTAAAATCCTCATCCTTCACCTTCAATTGGCGCAGCATCTTTTCATAATGCTTTTTGGTAAAGTCCTCAAAATAGTCGCTGATAATACGGATGGCTAATGTAACCTCAGGGTGCAGGTCTTTATCCTTGCGCTTCAATTGCAACAGCAAACACTCTTGCAACGTGCGGGCGGCAATGCCAGCCGGTTCCAACGATTGTATCTTATGCAACACCCGCTCTAACTCCTCCACATTGGTTTCTACATTCATAGAAAAAGCCAAATCATTCACAATGGCTCCCAACGGACGACGCAAATACCCGTCCTCCTCAATGCTACCAATAATTTGCTCGGCAAGCACCGCCTCGTGCTCATCATGCATACTGGCCTGTATCTGCTCCAGCAACTGCTCGTGAAACGAACTGGTACTGGCTATAGGTAACTCCTTGCGCTCATCGTCGTTCCCGCTCTCCTCATACAAATGGAAACCCTCACCGTCACCGTCAGCCCCCATATAATCTTCAAGGTCAAACAAATCACCGTCATCAAAGGCATCCTCCTTCTCCCCTTCGCTATCAGCGTCTATATCGTCAAAATCATCCTTTACGTTATCCGCTTCGGTTTGGTTAAAATCAGCATCATCGGCATCCTTTCCGTTTTCAAGGGCCGGGTTTTCAATCATCTCCTGCTCCACACGCTGCTCAAAATCTTGCGTGCTAAGTTGCAGCAGCTTGATAAATTGTATCTGCTGCGGTGATAATTTCTGAAGTAATTTTTGCGATAGTTGTTGTTTCAGCATCTTTTATAATCCGAACAATGACAAAAATTTTGCCCAAAATTAGTGCTATTTTTGCCAAAGAAGAAACGACGAAGTATAAAACGAATGTATATCAATGATTTGAGCGCCCACGAGGGCACAGAAGTTACCCTGAAAGGCTGGGTAGCCAACAAACGTGAAGGTAAAGGATTGGTTTTTGTGATTTTGCGCGACGGTACAGGCCTGTGCCAGTGCGTGGTGAGTGCTGAAACCGTGAGCGAAGAAGTATTTGAAAATGCCCGCTCGCTTACTTTAGAAAGTTCGCTAACAATTACAGGTAAAGTGCTTAAAGACGACCGCCAAGTGGGCGGGTACGAGCTTCAGGTAAATAATTTATCTGTGATACAAATTGCCCAAGACTATCCTATCGCCAAAAAAGAACACGGTGTGGAGTTTTTAATGGACAATCGCCACTTGTGGTTGCGCAGTAACCGCCAATGGGCCATTATGAAAATCCGCAACCAAATAATTTACTCGATACACAACTTTTTCCAGCGAAACGGATTTGTGCAAATGGATGCCCCTTTGTTTACGGCCAATGCCAGCGAGGGCACAACCAACTTGTTTGAAACCGATTTTTTTGGTGATACGGTTTACCTTTCGCAAAGCGGCCAGTTATATGGCGAAGCGATGGCAATGGCTTTGGGCAAGATTTATACGTTTGGCCCAACCTTTAGGGCTGAAAAATCGAAAACCCGCCGACACCTTGCCGAGTTTTGGATGATTGAGCCTGAGATGGCTTTTTATGATATTTTTATGAACATGGACCTTATTGAGGATTTCTTAAGGTCGATTGTTACTGATGTACTGAACAATTGCAAAACTGAGTTGGAAATGGTGGGCAGGGATACTGCCATGCTTGAAAACATTGCAAAACCTTTTCCGCGTCTTACGTATGATGAGGCTGTGCGTATAATAAAAGGTGAGCAAGATGTGAACGGGGTAAACAGTATCAAATCACTGGAAGACGAGTTGCTGAGAGTGCAAACCCGCATTGCAGAAGCTGAAAAGGAAATTAATGAACGCGAAGAGAAGCTGAAAACACCGGGCATGAAAAAGGGTGAGATTGGCTTTAACCAAAGCAAAATTGATGCACTGAAAGGCGAATTGAAGGAGTTGGAAGAAGACCAACGCAATATACCCCAATGGATTGCAAGCGCTAAAAACTTTGAATACGGCAACGATTTTGGCGGCAGCGACGAAACGGTAATCACTCGCTTGTTTGATGTGCCCATTATGGTATATAACTGGCCACACGAGGTGAAGGCGTTTTATTTGAAACGCGACCCTAACGATGAACGTTTTGCAAGGGGTGTGGATGTACTTGCCCCTGAAGGTTACGGAGAGATTGTGGGAGGCGGTGAGCGTGAAACCAACCTTGAAATGTTAACCTCGAAAATAGAGGAACACCAACTGCCTATGGAAGCGTTTGAGTGGTATTTGGATTTGCGCCGCTACGGCAGCGTACCGCACGCGGGCTTTGGTTTAGGCTTAGAGCGTATTGTAACTTGGGTATGTAAACTGCCCCACGTACGCGAAAGCATCCCCTTCCCGAGAATGTATGGCAACTTGAAGCCTTGATTTTAAGAAATTAGTAATTTTTTTTAAATTACTAATTTCTTTTTGCTTATTAATAATTAAAGTTATAGCTTACACTGTAAATCAGTTGTTAGCTATGGATAATACTTCTAGAATAAAAGGCATTGCTATAAGCTTAGAAAACTTCTCGTATGACCAAGAGAATGATTTTCGTAAAAATGTTTTTGTAGGAAGAGAAAAAGAAAGGGAACGATTAAAAAGTATATTAACACCACACCCCCAAAAGAAATACTCGGGAGTATATTTAGTCACTGGTTATAGGGGAATGGGTAAAACAAGCCTTGTGAAAAAGGTTATTTCTGAAATAAAGACTCCGACTTCTCACGTTGTTAATATCGAAGTAAGCTTAGCTCATGATGAGTTGAAAGAACTTGATGTTTTAAGGACCCTATTAAAAAGTTTTCAGGAACAAATTGAAAAGGAAAAGGCAATGCGTGCTATCGAGCATTTTTCCAAATTTAATATTGCATTGTGGTTCTCAATAGCTGGAACATTATGTATTATAGTATATAGTTTATATTGTATGATGTTATTTGTGAACACCCACAAACTACATCAATTTGTTACCAACTTTAGATATTTGGAGTTCATCGGAATTGCACTATTAATACTTTTATTTATTGTTTTTTATTTTCTTATTAAAGGCTTAATCCTAACAATAGTTTGGTATTGTAAAGGATTCGAGCAAAAAAAAACAACGTGGAGAACAGCATTAAAAAGCCTAATAATAAGACCTCTAAGTATACTCAAGCCAGGTAAAATTTGGAGCATTCATAAAATAAATCAGTTTAAAATACGCCTAGACCAACTTATAGACAGAGCCACCTCAAATGTAAACATCGAAAACGACTCGGTAAACAGGTATGGCAAATTTAAATTCAACATATTCACAAAACGTGTTAAAAGTTACCAAATAGAAGATGCTAGATCTATAGAATATGAATTCAAACAAATTCTAGAAGGGTTTGTGAAATATGGTAACTATAATATCATTTTCGTTTTAGATGAACTAGATAAAGTAAATCCTATTGAAAAAATTTTCGCAGAGCATTCAGACGACAACCACCAAAGAAACACACTAACTCATGAGTATTACGAAAAATTAAGAAGGAGACAAGAGAGAACAATAAAGACTATTTCTAACTTAAAATATCTTTTTTCAGCATCTGATGCGAAGTTCATTTTTATTGCGGGACGTGAAATGTTTGACGCTTCATTAGCCGATATTTCTGACAGAGAATCTGCGTTAGGAAGTATTTTTACTGATGTTATATATGTGAGCAGCTTTATGACAGAATCATTTTTCCATGGTTCATCAAACATTACAAAACTCACCATCAATCTTGTACAAGAATATATCACTCAAAAACGTGACAAAAACGAAGGCACAAATTACATTAAATTAATTGATGATCATTTAAATACGAGAGTCATATACAATGGGCTTTCTGATAAAGGTAAGAACAAAATTTTAAGTACTATACAAAACTTTGTGGTGTATTTAACATATAGAAGTGCCGGAGCCCCAAAAAAAATTAAATTTTTTTTTGAACAAAACGTACTACCGTATAATTCCTTTGCAATTTCAGAGGATGTGCTAGAGCACACTGTATTTATTGATAATTACTCTTCGAAAAGCAACCCAGAAGAATATAGAAGGAGTGAAAACAAACACTACTTATATTTTACTCCTAATGACCAATATCGATTTGGACTAACTACATACTTGTTTACTCCCTTTATTGTAGCAAATAGCACCTACATGAAAAACTATGGAGATAAGCTTTTAGTTTCTACGTCATATCTCCTTGACCATTTGTATAAATTTCATAGTTCAGCATTTTCAACAGAAACACTTGAATTAATTCCGGAAATAATTGCAATTAATAAATCTCCTGACCTCAGAGGATTCATCAACCAAATAATAAATAATCTTAAAAAAACTCATATCAGAAGCATTTCTAACGGATTACATAGATATAGGTTTGACAAAACTATTGAAATGGAAATACGGTACTTGAGCAAAATGTCAGAAACTGATTCTGCGGCATTTAATTTTACCTTAGATGAATCTTTACAAATAAAGAGATACTACAAAGATAAACTTAATTCATTAATTACTAAAGACTTCCCCTCGTTAAGCAGAATAAAGATTGCCGCTTATGTTGCTGATCTACACTTTTATGACCAAGAATACGACGATGCACAACATTTTTATTTGGATGCGCTTTCCCATATAAAAGGTATCGAAAACGTGAAAGTCTTAACAGCTGAAGAGTTAACCTTTTATGTTAGAATCAAATTAAAATCTGGCCTAACTTATGAACGAATGAGGTTGTTTGAAGAAGCATTATCTGTATATAACGATCTTATAAGCAAAACAGAGCAAGTAATCGAACGAAAAGACAGTGTTTTTAATTTCACTTCTTTACTCTATCAGAGCTTATTAGCAAAGCTCACACTTTACGAAAAAACTCAGGGAATGACAATTACCCAAGAGGCTTTAAACAAAACTGAAAAATTATTTCGTAAAATGGTTGATGCTCCTGAAAGGTTAAGTGAATTTATGGAAGCTGAGTTTTATAAAAAATTAGGTAATGTATTATTTTTCAAAAATAGCGCTCAACTTAATCCCCTGAAATATTATGAAATTTCTCTTAAAATCAGTATAGAAAATTACTTTGGAAAACAGATGTACTTAAGCGATCACACAGCTATAAGCCTATTTCTTTTTAATAATATCAAAAATAATCCATTAGCGTTTATTAATGAACGAAATGATCACTTAAACAATATAGCAACTTGTTTATCAAACATCGGAAATTATTTATTATGTAATTCAAACAATAGCACAATTTTCGACAAGAGTTATTATGAAAATATATTTAATAATTACTTTAAAACGTCAAGTTGGTTCTTTAAAAAAAATGGTGACGGCAAGCGATCACAATTCCAACTGCAAAAAATACTATATGTATTAAAATATTGCAATAGGACAAATACTGATCCACTCTTTAATTTTCAACAAATAGATGATTTTTTGTTTGAAAAAGACGATAATACCCAACATATAGGATTATTCAAGAGCATTGTAAAAGAACAATACAAAACCAACGGAAGTGTAGGTAGAAATGAATTAAATAGGTTTTTACATTATAAAGACAAAATAAAGAAAGTTAGTCAACTGAAAACAAGTCAGTTATACCAACAAAACAATCATAGTGATGAAACTATTGAATCCATTCTGTCGAAATGGATTCCATATCTAGCTGTCGGTTTTGAAACAAAAACAGTAACCCTGCTTGTACAATGGATACTTTTTAATAGTAATAAAGAAATTAATGATGTTAACATCAATTTCGATATTTCAGAATTTGAAGATATCAATAATAAAATCAATCGAATGCAAGAACTCAATTTAAAATCTGCATTAAATTACAAAAAGTTTAATACTATAAGCGAAGGAATACTCTACCATTTTGGGATAAAAAACAATCTGGAAATTGAACTTGATCAACAAACAAAATTACACAAAATAGAAGATATACTAGGACCAAAAATTTCCGATGAAGACCAATTAAATAAAAAAGAAATGCTAATATCTTTAGTTATTGACAGTGTCTTTTGCAATACAGAAATAATACGGATTTTTAAAACAATGGGCGAGTCTTATATAAACTCTTATAGTTTTTTGGCTAGTACTCATAAAAAACTTGCTGAATGGAGCCTTGTATGGGAGATCTTAAGAGGGATACATCAAGATACTGAATATCACCAAGAGTATTTCGCAAATAAAGACAAAACACTAACAAACCTGATAGGCATAAATAGTTATAGATTTGTTGACAGTTATTATCATTACGAACAAGCATTGGTAAATTATTATAACGAGAAAAGTGTCCACAGAGGAGGCGAAAGATATAAAGAGTTGCTACATGATATGTACTATTTGGAAGATGACTTCCATGAAGATACATCTTTGTTTTGTGCAGCACTATGTAGAAATAAAATCAATGATGGAACAATCGACAAAGTAATTAAAGAAATTAAACAACATTTGGAATCAACAAGAATTTACGACTTCAAGAACTATGTTAATTATGAAATTGATACCCAAAATAACCTCCACTCTCAAAATAGCAGGCAACAAACCCCCGATTGATAATAATTTATAAACCTGCTAAATTTACCAAAACCCACCTCACCCTATGAACCACAAAGCATGGATTATTATTGCCAAAGTAATAGCTGTTATTACAGGACTGTACGGTGTTTTATTAATTAGTACCGTAGCCAAAGATATTTCCATGTACAGCGCCCACCCCGAAGCCTATAACAACGGTTTGCAAGGGGTGTTGGCTGCCAAATCGTTTGAAATTGCCTTTATCCTGCTCTCACTTATAGGTGCAATCCTGTTCCTTTTCAACTCAAAAATCGGTTGGGCCATGCAAGCAGCCATGCAAGTATTGTTTTTGGTAGTAATTAATAGCATCATTATCCTTTGCTTCCGGCGCTGATAACAGCAAAGAAGCTGGTGCCGGTTTGTATGCAATGGCAGCAATAATGTTGCTGCTTTGCCTTGTGGGGTTTATGGCAATTTTCTCGCCGGCAGTGCGTAACCGTTTCAACATAGGCATCACTCATTATATATTGTCGGCTGTGTTTGCCGCGTTGGTAATTGCTGCTAAATATATCTAAAAGGCGTATTGGCCTTCTTAAAACAACTTTAGTTTGCTACCTTTGCAGCGTTTTTTACTGCAACAAAAATCATGGTTGAACATTCGTACCTCAGCAACGCCGATGTGAGCGTTATCGACGATTTGTATAAACAATACGCCGCCAATCCTGAATCTGTGGACTTTGGCTGGAAGAAATTTTTTGAAGGGTTTGATGTAGGACAAGGTCGCGGTAACGGCAATTCATCATCACAACCCGTATCGGAAGATGTGCTGAAGGAAATAAACGTGCTGAACCTTATTAAAGGCTACCGTACTCGCGGACACCTGTTCACCAAGACCAACCCTGTGCGCGACCGCCGCAAACACGCTCCCGCACTTGATATTAAAAATTTCAATCTTGACGAAAAAGACCTTGACAAAACTTTTAACGCGGGTGTTGAAATAGGTATTGGCCCAGCCAAACTGCGCGATATTATTGCCCACCTTGATGCAACATACTGCCAAAGCATAGGTGCTGAGTTTGCATATATACGCCACCCTGAAAAGGTGGAGTGGTTGCAAAAGAAAATGGAAAGCGGCAAAAACCAGCCTAAACTTAGCATTGACGATAAACGCCATGTGCTGGATAAGCTGAACAAAGCTGTAATTTTTGAGAACTTTTTGCATACCAAATTCGTTGGCCAAAAACGTTTTTCTCTTGAAGGGCTTGAAACCCTTATCCCTGCTTTGGATACTATTATCCAATACGGCTCTGAAAAGGCAGCCGACGAGTTTGTATTAGGTATGGCTCACCGAGGCCGTTTGAATGTGCTTGCCAATATTTTAGGCAAATCGTACAGCGATATATTTAAAGAATTTGAAGGCAAGGCTTATGAAGAAGCCCTGTTTGAAGGGGATGTAAAATACCACTTAGGTTTTTCGAGCAACATTACTACCCGCAACGGTAAGAATGCACACATCAGCCTTTCGCCCAACCCCTCTCACTTAGAAACCGTAAATCCGGTTGTTGAAGGTATTACTCGCGCTAAACTTGATTTCAAGCACAACAATGATGTAGATAAAATCATCCCTATTCTGATACACGGCGATGCGTCGTTATCAGGTCAGGGTATTGTTTACGAAGTAGGCCAAATGGCAGGTTTAGAAGCTTATAGCGTAGGCGGAACTGTGCACATTGCAGCCAACAACCAAATTGGTTTTACCACCAACTATACCGACGGACGTACAAGTACTTATTGTACTGATGTGGCTAAAGTTACCCTTTGCCCCGTATTCCACGTAAATGCTGACGATGTTGAGGCGGTAGTTTATACAGTTAGGCTGGCACTGGAATTCAGGCAGGAATTTAATACCGATGTTTACATTGACTTGTTGGGTTACCGCAAATATGGTCACAACGAGGGCGACGAACCCCGTTTTACGCAGCCTTTGCTGTACAAAGCTATTGGCAAACACGCCAACCCCCGCGAGATATATGTAGAAAAACTATTGGCGGCAGGCAGTATTGAGGCCGAACTTGCTAAAGAAATGGAACAGAATTTCCGCAAAGAATTGCAGGAAAAACTGGAAATGGCAAAGGCAGAAGAACCTACCCGCGCATTTAATTTTATTAAAAACATTTGGGAAGGTTACACCAGCGTGAACGCTAAGGACGCCAACAGCAACCCCGAAACCAAAGTAGATGAAAAACTGTTTTTGGAATTGGCTGAAAAAATCACTGATATACCTGCTGATTTTAAAGCATTTCAAAAAGTAGCCAAGTTGTTTACCGATCGTAAAAACATGATTAAAAACAACAACTATGATTGGGCGATGGGTGAGTTGATGGCGTATGCAACCTTGTTGAACGAAGGTTATCCCGTGCGTATGAGCGGCCAAGACTGCGAACGCGGCACGTTTAGCCACCGCCACGCGGTAATTAAGGAAGACCCCGAGTTTAGCGGTACCGACCAAGAACACGCTGAAAAAGAATACACCCCGCTTAATAACATTGGCGAAGGAAAACCCAAATTACAGATATACAACTCGCTATTGAGCGAATATGCAGTAATGGGTTTTGAATATGGCTACTCGATGGCTACACCCAACACGCTTACTCTTTGGGAAGCACAGTTTGGTGATTTTAGCAACGGTGCCCAAATTATTATCGACCAATACTTAAGTAGTGCCGAGGCTAAATGGAAAACATATAGCGGTCTTGTGTTGTTGCTTCCACACGGATATGAAGGCCAAGGACCTGAGCACTCTTCGGCCCGTTTAGAGCGTTACCTGCAATTGTGTGCGAACAATAATATGCAAGTAGCTTATTGCACTACGCCTGCTAACTTGTTCCACCTGTTCCGTCGCCAAATGCTGCGTAATTTCCGTACACCATTGGTAATTATGACCCCTAAGAGCTTGCTGCGTCACCCACAATGTGTAAGCACGTTGGAAGACTTTACAAACGCTCGTTTTATGGAAGTAATAGACGATGCAAAAGCAAATGCAGCCAATGTAAAACGTGTATTGCTGTGTAGCGGTAAAATATATTACGAACTATTGAACCGCCGCGAAGAATTGAAACGCGAAGATGTAGCCATCGTTCGTGTGGAGCAATTATACCCATTCCCTGAGAAGGAACTTGCTGAGGTGAAAGCAAAATACAAAAACGCCGAAGTGGTTTGGGTACAAGAGGAACCCAAAAACCAAGGTGCTTATTTGTTCACCCTTCGCTACGAAGACAGCTTTAGCTGGAAAGTAATTGCCCGCAAATCAAGTGCTTCTCCTGCAACCGGCTTGGCCAAAGTACACGCCAAAGAGCAGGAAGAATTGCTTTCACAGGCGTTTGCTTAATCCAAAGTTAGCTGTCTCGTTTCAGCATCCTAATAACTATATACGCTAAATACCCATGAGTTCCCAAGCTTGACTCGGGATAATAGATTCCTCCTCCTGAATCCTCCTCTTAGAGGAGGACATTG
>JAMIFM010000017.1:0-23789 GCA_035906255.1 Bacteroidia bacterium | reverse complement strand
TTTCAAACACATAGTCCACCACAATATCAGTGTTTTCAGGATAGTTGCGGATAGATGAGTATTTTGTTTTTGTTTTACTAATGCTACCCATGTTGAATATAAACGCAGCAGTAGCACCGGGGAACGCAGTAGGTTTTACTTTGCTTAAGCCCTCAGTTAAAAATATAGCATCTGCTTCTAATAAATATTCACCTTTTGAGGTGTCTTCAGCCACAATTTTCTCACTCAATAAAATTGAGGGCGAAATATTTGCAGTAGCCGATTTGCTGATAGCATTCGATGGGTCAAAATAGAAACCGGTGTTTTCTTTTACAAACTCAATACGGTCATATACCTTGCGTAGGCTAAATACCTCATTATCGCGGTAAGCACCTCTAAAATGCCCGGTAAGTACCAAACCGTTTTCGGCATAGTTAAAGTAGATATAATCTTTGCCAAATTGATTTTTCTTGATGGCAATGTAGGCACTGCCTGTAACGGTATCTTTATACAAGGTAAAAAGACCTTCGTTTTTAGTACAGTTCTTGGTTTTTTCTTTGATAGAAACTGTTTTTGATTTATTTCCACCGTCGGGCGGAGGTGGCATTTTAGGGCTTTGGGTTGTTTTTTTTGAAGCGCACTGGGTAAAAACAAACACAGTGGCCATTAACAATGTTGTACGCGTTTTCATTATCTGCTTTTTGGTAATCTTAAAAGCAAATAAACGAAATAATACACATAAAGGGTCATAATCGATAAATGCAATTGCAATTGTGATAAACTAAATATTAAATATTAGCCGAAACAATAAATGAATTTTATGGGAATGTTTTTTTTGAATTTCAATTAAGTGACTATTGGAGCATTATAGAAGGATTGTTTTAAGTGTTATTGTTGAATGTTTTTGATTTCAAATTGTTGATACACAATGTTTAAATAAAAAATGGGTTGCTTTATTTAAAAGCAACCCATTTTTTATTTGTTAAAATATTTGTTTACAAATTAAGATTTCTTAGGGCGGCCGGGACCACGTTTACCCTGCGGGGCACTTGTTTTTGCCGGACGACCCGGTGAACGTTTAACGGTTGCTGTTACTTCGGGTTGTGATTTGCGTGGGCGACCTGGGCTGCGTTTTTCGCTTTGAGTATTAGTAACAGGGTTTTTGCGCGGGCGACCCGGGGTGCGTTTTAGTTCTGTTGCTGATACAACAGGGCTTTTGCGTGGGCGTCCGGGGGTACGTTTTAGCGTTGTTTCTTCAAGTGGCTTAATACGCGGACGTCCGGGGGTACGTTTTGCAACAATGGTTGTTACAACATTCTTGCGTGGGCGTCCTGGGCCACGCTTTTCGTTTGAAGTTGCATTTACAGGGCTTTTACGGGGACGACCTGGGCCACGTTTTTCTCCGGAGGCTATTGTTTCAATTGGGTTTTTACGAGGACGACCGGGGCCGCGACGCTCATTTGATGTAATACTTACCGGATTTTTGCGGGGTCGGCCGGGGCCGCGTTTCATTGTGCCTTCTGAGTCTGATTCAAATCCGCTTATTACAGATGATTTGCGGGGACGGCCACGACCGCGTTTCTCTGAAAGAACCGGAGCTGAGCCACCTAAGCGGCTAAGTACATTTTCAACCAATTTTGATAAATACTCAAGTTTATTATATACCGAGTACATATTGGTGGTATCATCAAGATACATCATACCTTCGCCAAAGTGTAACCAGATTTTATTTATTCCGAATTTTTCTTCTAAAATCTGAGTCACTTCTTGGCTAATGCTTTTTATTTGCCCCTCTTCAAGTTTATATACCGCAACCTGCGATATTCCCAACTCGCGGGCAAATTCATTCTGTGTAAGACCAAGCTCTTTACGAACGGCCTTAAAACGCTCTGATGGTGTGTTCATAATTTATATTGCAAAGCTAATATTTATATTAATTAATACAAATTAATTATACGTTTTGTTTAAAGGTTATAGGATAGTATTTAAAATTTTATGTAAATAACTGTAAATCAATGTTAAAAATTGTATTTGCAAATTTTGCAAAAAGTGCGTTTTTTTCAAACAACTTCATAGATAATTACATGTTCATTTATGTATTATCACACGGTCTTTATGTATTTAGGTAGTAGTTTATATTTATATAAATTTCTTTTTATCAGTTAATTATGTGTTAAATCAAACAAATAAACAAGTTTTGATTATAGCTAATAAATACTCTTTTTTTACAAATACCTGCCAAATATTATGCCATAGTATAAAATATGGTCATACGTTTTGAGTGAAACAGCATTAGCATACAATTAGCTCAAATAATCACGTTTTGTATAATTCTGTTTGCGATTTTGTAAGGTGTTAAAAACCAGCTTTAGACAAGTGTATTATGAAATTTTAATATATATGATACCAAACAGTTAACAGTTATTGGGCTGAATATTTACTATTAGATATAATGTGCCACTTTCTTTGTTGTATATACAGGTTTTCCCATTTTGATAAATGTTACATTTGTAGTACGATTTTGACTACAGACAGACACATACTTCATATTGATTTAGACTCGTTTTTTGTGTCGGTAGAACGGTTGCTAAATCCTGCATTAATAGGCAAACCTGTGGTTGTGGGTGGGTATAGTGACAGGGGAGTGGTATCGTCTTGCAGTTACGAAGCCCGTCAGTATGGTGTTCGGTCGGCAATGCCCGTTCGTCAAGCATTAAAATTATGCCCTAATGCAATTGTGGTAAAGGGCAGTATGGGTGAATACAGTCGGTTTTCCAGAATGGTTACCCAAATAATTGCTGAACGTGCCCCTTTAATGCAAAAAGCTTCGATTGATGAGTTTTATGTTGATATAAGCGGGCTTGACCGCTTTTTTGGTTGTTTTAAATGGTCGCAAGAATTGAGGCAAACAGTAATTAAGAACACAGGATTGCCTATATCTTTCGGTTTATCAGTGAACAAGTGCATTGCTAAAATGGCAACTAACCAAGCCAAGCCCAATGGCGAGTTATATGTGCCGGCAGATGCAGTACAAGATTTTCTACGGCCTTTAAGGGTGGGGAAAATTCCCATGTTGGGAAAAAAGATGGAAGAATCCTTAAATAAGATGGGAATTGTTACCATTGGGCAATTGGCGGCTTTAAACAGGGATTTTTTGGAAGAGCGGTTTGGTGAATATGGGAGGTATATTTGGAAACGAGCTAACGGAATTGATAATAGCACTGTTGAACCTTACCATGAACGGAAATCCATCAGTACTGAAAATACATTTCACACAGACACAAACGATACGGTGTTTTTAGATACAGTACTTTCTGCAATGGTAGCTGAACTAACTTACCGTTTGCGAAAAGAGAATATGATTAGCAGTAGCGTTGCTGTGAAAATAAGGTACGAGAATTTTGAAACCCACATACAGCAAAGTGTGATAGAGTTTACCAATGCGGATAATAAATTGCTGCAAAAGGTGCGAGAGATTTTTGCTAAAGCATACCATAAAGGCAGGTTGGTACGCCTGATAGGGGTAAGGTTTAGTAATTTAACTCACGGGCAAGGGCAAATAAACTTGTTTGATAATGCTGATTTACCCGAGCTATACAAAGCGATGGATAAAATAAAATCAAGGTTTGGTGAAGGGTTAATAAAAACTGCTACTGAGTTTGGTACAAAAAAACGACGACCGCCCTCGGCTTAATGGTAAGCAGTGGTTGTTTGTTTTGATTTTTTGTGCCAATAAGCAAATAGTATCAATATTATTCCAATTACAAAACAAACGGCGGCTACGCTTCTTGCAGGGTCGGCAAAATCAAAAAACTCACCGGTCATCCATGTAGCATTGGCAGTTATCCAAAAACAAACAGCAAGGTTGTGCATAAACTCGAATTTGTTTTCAAAACTGCGGTAGGCTATATATATGGCAAGTGCAATAGTAGGAGCAATCATAATAACCCCCACTGTTTTAAATTCCATAGCCCAGCACAGGTCTTTCACCAGCCATAATACAATGTGATAGTTTTCAAATTTGCGTTGCTTTTCATCCATGTTGCAAATATGCAAACAACTTGGTGTGTGTGATTAAACCGTTGAAAGATTTTATCTTTGCGATAGATTTTCGCCTCTGAGAACTATAACCGTAACGCCTGATATTGTTGATTGACAGAAAACTTCTTGTTTTCAGGAGTCATTCGCTTTTTCTTTTTCAATCACTAATCATTTATTTTTTTAATGTTACAACAAATTAGTTTGATGCCGTTACAGGCATCTCAGATAGAATTGTATGCCCAACAACCGCAACAATTATTTATTCAGTTAGGTTTGATTCCGCACGAGGCTCGTATTAACAGTTCTTATATTGATTTTGAAGCTGCTTTAAAAGAAGCGTTACTAAATTATACGCTTCCGGCAGTTAAAGCCAATTTGCAACAATGGGAACTTTATACGCAACATCTTGTGATGGATACATTTTTACGAGCCTGTGTTGGGGGCATAGGTTGTTTTATTAACCCTGCCGAACTTCACAAGGCACACGTAGGGTACTATATTTATGCAGGATATGAGGGGAAAGGTTATGCAAAGGCCGCATTAGTCAAAATGGTGGAGAGGCTGTGGGGATACACGGACATTGTTGAAATAACAGCAACTGTTCCGCACGACCACACTGCCAGCCGCATAGTACTTGAAAGTAACGGGTTTGAAATAGCTTCAGAAGGGGATATTGTGGGATACCGTTTACTAAAGAATTGATTTTAATATGCTAAACAGGGGCGTTAGCCCCTGTTTTTTATATAAATGCCTTTATCTCGTATGCAAGTCTGTTAACGTCAACTTTATTATAGGGATGGAGGGTATTAGGCAATACTGCAAGCCGTCCGTTTTTAAGCTGTCTGTAAGCAATTATAGTTTCTTCCAAGCTCACCATATTGTCTTTATCGCCCAACCCCAATTGAATTAAGTTTTCTATTTGTGCAAAGTCGTCTGGGGTCAGGGCAGGCGTGTTGCCTAAATCAACCATCATTTGGGCTGTTTTTTGGCAAAGCAATTCCCAATTATCGCCGTGCATAGCGGCAAGGCTTTGGGCAAATGCGGGTACTTTTTCTTTTATTTTTTCAGTGTTCAGCAATTTGGCTTCATTGGCAGCAATTTCAGGTGTCCAGTTCAGTTTTGTTCCCAAAGTCAAAATCTTTCCTGTTTGTCCCATGCTATGCCTTGCCATATACATAGCCACATATCCCCCCATTGAATGCCCGAAAATGTGGGTTTCATCACCAATGGCAGTGTTTATAAAATCAGCGGTTTCTTTTGCAAAGTGGGCAATGCTTAATGTATCGGGCATCGCTTTTTTTCCATGTCCACCAAAATCAAAAGTATAAACGTTGTAAGAGTCGTTAAGTAACGGGATAAGTTGTTCAAACTGGCCTGAAAATCCAAGGGCTCCGTGCAGTAGTAGCAAGTTTTGCATTGTAGTGTTTTTGTTGGGCGCAAAATAACTCATTTTAAATAAGAGTCGCCTTTTAGATTGTGATTTAGTAAGGCTATAAAAAACCAAAAGCCGCCTCCCGGCAGCTTTTGGGGTTCGCAACTGACCTGGGGGACAGTTGCAGCTAACTAACTATATATGGAATTTACAAGTCAGCCAAAGGTAAGAAATACTTAGCGCAAAACCGTAATAGTACCGCTTAGGTTGTGGTGTTTGGTATCAATACCCAAAGCGTTAATTACATACACGTATGCGCCCTCCTGCACTGGTTCTCCTTTATAAGAACCATCCCAACTCTCATCAAGGCTATGGCCTGTAAATATTTTTTCGCCGTAGCGGTTGTAAATGTTTATTTCAAATGATTTTATATACGCGCCTACTACTGTAAAAATGTTGTTGTGCTCATCACTATTAGGTGTAAAGGCTGATGGTACAAACAAACTTGAACGGCCGCTTGCATCAGCAATGTTTGAGTAACTTACTATTCCCTCATTGCTTACTGCTTTTATGCGGTATGCAATACGGCTAAGGTGGTTAAACAAATTGCTGTTATCTGTAAACATAGTATCGGTAGCGTTGTTTGTTGCCACTGTTACAAAATCGTTGCTGCTGTTTAGTTGTTCAATTTCATAGTGACTAATTCCTTCGTTCCACTGTTGGTAGCCGTTCCATTTTATAGTTACATTATCTTCTTGGTCGGCTTTAGCCTGTACTAAAATGGTTTTACCAATATTTCCCGAGGTGCTTACCGCGCCGCAAATATCAGTAGTACGTGCGCGGTAGTAATAGCTTTGGTTGTGCACGTTTACAGTTTCGTCGGTAAAGCTCCAAATGCCTACAGGGGTTTTAAATACCTCAGCAAAGTTTTTACCGTCTGATGATTTTTCAAGAATGTAATACTCAACAGGTGTTTTTTGTTGATAGTTTGGCGCAAACTCTACCAGTATGTTTTTGTTGTCTTCAACAGTTGCGCGCACAATATTAGCAGGGTACACTTCTTCGATATATATGGGGGTTGCTGTAGTATAATTTGAGCTTGACAGTAATTCACCGGTAAGTTTTTGCGCATATACAATGTAGGTATATGTGTTTCCGCAATAGGTTTTTGTATCGATGTAGCTGGTCATGTATGCAGGTACAGTTTCAATTTTTTTGAATTCAGTTTCATTAGCTTCTTTACGGAAAATCTGGTAATCACGCACAGTGTCCCAACCTTTATAATTGCTCCAATTAATAGTCACAACATTAGTATCGGCAACTGTTTGCAAGAGCACAGTGGTGTGTCGGCTGCTTTGCGATAGTTTTCCGCAAGCGGTTAGGGTATGTATATTGTAGGTGTATGATTGTGTAGGAGTATTTACCATTTCATCTATAAACACCGTGTCTGCTATTGAGGTAATGGTTTTATATAATTGTTCAGGCTCGCCAAAGGTGCTGCGGTATATTTGGTAAGCGGCAAAGTTTATATTGTTGTAAGGTGCAAACTCAAGTTTTACTGAATTGTTTTGTTGCACAGTAGCCCTATACACATAAGGTGATTTTGGGGTTAGGGTATCAAACACGGTAACGGGGTTGTTGGCTTGTACTGTTTCGGTACATCCGTTATTGTCTTCAATTATTAGTGAAATATTGTATTTACCGGAGGCGGTATAAACGTGGGTACAATTTTGCGCGGTATCAGTTTCACCATCACCCCAAACCCATTGGCGGGTTTTTATGCCTGCTTGTGTCACAGTGTTATCTGTGGCAGTTAAACTGCTATTGCTGCATAGCTGGGTATTGCTCAATACAAAATCAGCATGCAAGTGTTTTATTTCTATAGTTTGGGTTTGTGTGGATGTACACCCGTTGGCGGCAGTGGCTTTTAAATGTACAATATGGTTACCTGTGTTTGCAAACGAATGTTTTGTATGAAAACAGTTGTGTGTTTCTTTTTCAGTAAACACCCATTCAAATTGAGCAGATAATTGATTGGTATCAGTAGTATTGGTAAAAGTAAAATCTTCATGGGCACACTTGCCGTTGAAAATAAAATCAGGCTCAGGGGCGGCATGGCCTATAATAGGTTCTTTTACAGGATATACTACCAAACAGCCAAAAGTATCTTCTAACACCAACGAAGGTTTGTAGGTACCTGCAAGGGTAAAAGAACCCGAAGCAAAAGCACCGTTGCTTAATTGGCCGTTGCCCAAGTCCCAGTTAACTGTTTTAGCGTTTTGGCTGATTGCAGTAAAATTAGCAGCAAAGGGAACACATCCTGCATAACGGTCGATTGCATAAGTGGCAGTTGGGCCGCCTATTTTTATTTTTGCAGGCTCGGTTACAGAGTCAGAACAGCCTTGTGCATCAGTTACTTTATAAGTTATGGTGTATTGGCCGGGGTAAAAATATGTTTTTGATGGGGTAGGCAGTACCGATGTAGCCCCATCGCCAAACCACCATTTTGCATTGGTAACGGTAGTGTTTTCTGCAACGCTGGCATCAGAAAATCCTGTAACTAACGGGGGGCAAGTTGTAGCAGTTTTATCTGCCACAAAGCCTGCTGTTATTTTCTTAATTCCTACAGGGATTGATACAGTGGTCGAGTCTGTGCAGCCTAAGCCTTGTTCAGTAACTGTCAGAGTTACCTTTGCTGTTGAGTTTTGAAAGTATTGTTGTGAAAAACTGTTAACCGAATAGGATACATTATCATTATATACCCAGTTGTAGTTTAGTTTACCCATGTGCATTGATGCTGCTGAATCGTGCATAAACTCAACCACTGTGTTATCGCAGTTAAGGGTTTTGCTTGGAAGCACCTTTGCAACAGGATTTGACATTTTAATGTGTGCAGTTTTTGTAACTGTGCAGCCCAAATTGTCTTTAACAGTAAGGTAAACAGCAATGCCGTTGGTGTTCATTTTGGGCATTGCGGTTTTAAAGGTAAACGGAATGGTATCGGCTAATGAGCTAATTGTGTTGTAGTTATCGCTCCATGTGGCTGTGGCAACACCGTGTGCTGATTTTCCAACTTTTATCAATTGCGCATCCAGTGGGAAACAACCTTGGTTGGGTGTGATGATGGGGGTATAGTCAGGGCCTAATATCTTTAATGATTGAGGTTGTGCTATTGTATATACACACCCGTATGCGCCATGCACGGTTAAAGTAACGCTTTGCAAGCTGGGAGCAGTGAACTCAGGAGTAAGTAATTTGCCTTTTACAATGGGTTGGTTGCCTATTTTCCAAAAGCTGCTGTCGGCACCACTTGTAGTATCTGTAAGTAGTACAGGGGTATTTGCACACACAGAATCTGCCGATTTTGTAAAACCGGGGGTAAGCGGTTTGTTGATGGTAAATATGTGCGCTTTAGTGTCGCTGCATCCGGTGGCGGTATCTTTAACTATTAAATCAAGGTAATGCTTGCCGGGATGCAGGTACTGCTTGAAGTTTTTTGTTGTGTTTACCAAAATACCGTCAACATACCAATTAAAAATATGGCCTCCGTATGATGCGTTTTTAAATGCTGTAGTATCTAATACGCATGGATTTTCAGTAATGCTAAAACCTGCAATAGGGGCTTTAACAGTAATATAGCTTAGCTTAGTTACGGTATCAGCACACCCGTTTGACATTGAAATAAGGCTGATTGTATGCTGGCCGGGGTTTGCTTTAAAATCAGCAAACGGGTGGGTTTCTTTTGAGGTAAAACCACCGAAATTCCACAAAAAACTATCAATGTGTTGGTTTGTAATATCGGTTAAGTTGGTAAATTTTACCGCACCCATATCTTTTCTGCATCCTGTAACCTTGTTCGCTTTAAAATCAGGATTAGTTTTTTTGCCCGCTTTTATCGCATCAAACGTAAAGGTATCAACGCAGCCGCTATTTTCCGTTACAATCAGGCGGGGATAATAAGTCCCTTCACTACTATATGTAGTGCTTACCTCTTTTGTAGTGCCGGTAACCCCATTGCCCAAGTCCCATAGGTAGCTTTTTATTCCGTAATAGGCAGTGCTATTATTGGTAAATACGGTGGTTACAGGTACACAACCGTATTTAACAGACGGACTAAACGCCGCTTTTACAGGTTTAATACGCACCAAACGTATTTTTTCGCTATTGCCTTTGCAACCATTGGTATCTGTAATTACCAGTTTTACGTTAAATACACCCGAACTGTCGTATCGTTTTACAGGATTTTTTTGGGTAGAGGTGGAGCCATCGCCAAACTCCCAGAACCAGTTTTGAGCAGTTGTGATTGCCGAACTGAAAGTAATAGTATGAGGGGTAACACAGCTTACAGGGTTTGTATGTGCAAACATAACTGTGGGGTTGGTGAGTACTTCAACGCTATCGGTTTTAATCAATGTATCGTTACAACCTTCAGGTGAAGAGATAATCATCTTCATACTGTATTTTCCGGCAGCGGTATAGGTGTACGAGGTGTCTGAGCCTATTGCTGAGTCAACATTTCCAAAAAAATATTTTACAGTTGCATTTGAGGATACACCTGTACTTCTGTTTTTAAAATATACCGTGTGCGGAAGGCATCCTTTTTTGTTTTCAAGGGCAAAATCAGCTTTGGTTGAACCAATGCTGATATAAGCCGGAGAAAGCAGGGTAGCGGCACAGTGGTTATCGTCTGTAACAGTTAGGCTCACATTGTAATTGCCTGTTTTATTGTAGGTGAGCGAAGGGTTTTCTGCGGTTGAGCTGTCACCGTTGCCAAAGTTCCACAAGAAGCGGTAGTTATTTCCTGCTTTCAGTTGAGTTTTATTTTCAAACAAAACGTTCATGGGAGTGGTGCATCCGCCCCTTGTATTTGATGTAAAAGCTACATTGGCAGGCAATGTAGTTTTTATATATGCAGCCTTGTTAAGAAAATTTTTACAACCGTTGCTGTCTGTTACAATAAGACTTACAGAAAATGAACCGTCGGAAAGAAAAGTATGTTTAGGGCTTTTGTCGGTTGATTGTGAACCGTCTCCAAAGTTCCATAAATAATCGGTAAGCGATGCCGAAATTTGGTTTGCAGTATCAATAAAACTAAACTCTTGTCCGGCACAGCCCTTTGTTGCGGTTGCAGTAAAAGCAACTTCGGGGTTTGTAAATACCCTTACAGCAAGGGTGTTTACAAAAGTGTCCTTAGCTCCGGTTTTGTCAGTAATAATTAATGTAACAGTGTAATTACCGGCTTGGGTGTATATGGCACCGGGGTTTTTTAGTGCTGATGTGTTTCCGTTGCCAAAATCCCACATATGGGTTAACCCTGTTCCCATCGATTGGTCTGTGAATTGGATGATGAGCGGTAAACAACCTTTGGTTTTATCTTGACTGAAGTTTGCATTGAGTGTTACACCTGATTGAGCTGACAGCCTTTGAGTGAGAAGACCCGCCAATAGAATAGTTAGTAAGCAGCACACCCACGTGTGTGGTTTGTAAATTCCATTCATGTGTAAAAAGTTTTAGATAATTGAAGCTAAACCTTACTTCAGATTTGTGATATTTACGTACAAATCCTCCCAGATGGATTTATACTATCACAAATTCAGTATCAAATTTCTAAAACTTTTTACTTAAAAATGGTATTAATTTTTCGTTTATGGTGTGTTTAGTTCGCTAAAAACTTTTCAAATTTCACTTATGTTGCTTAAAACCAATTTATTGAAGTTTTATTTATATTGGCTCTAAATAATTTTCGATTATGAGTAGAAATATATTATTTTAAAAATTTAGCACTTTGTTTTTGTTAAAATGTTAAAAACGCATGATTTTTTAATTTTTGAGTATAAAACTATCTCTATAAGGTAAACTTGATAAATGAGTAATACCTTCTTTTGTTGAAAGAAATACAGTAAGCAGTATTAAAGAAAATGAGAAAGATGATGTGGGTTAGATGCGAAACTTATCAGCATCAGCAAGGAAAGGCAACGCAGTACGGAATTTTTGCAATTCAGACTTTGACAGTTGATGAGTTAAAATTTTAGACTCGTTCACGGCTTCATCAATAATACTACCGTTAAAATCAATTACCATGCTGTTTCCGGTATGGGTAGTGTTATTTCCGTCTGAACCTACACGATTCGAAGCCAAAACATAAGCTTGGTTTTCTACAGCTCTTGCAGGAAGTAAGGTTCGCCAATGGTTTGCTCTACGTTCAGGCCAGTTAGCTACATATACAAGAATATCGTAGTTGTGAGTATTGCGACTCCATACTGGAAAACGTAAATCGTAGCATATTAAAGGGCATATCTTCCATCCCAAATAGTCAACCAAGAGAAGCTGTGACCCCGCCTTGTAATGTTCTGTTTCACTGCCCAAGCCAAACAAATGTTTTTTATCGTATTGGCTATAAGTGCCATCGGGTTTCACAAACAATAAACGGTTAAAGTACCCGCCTCTGTCAGGAGCCATCAAACTGCCTATTATGGCTGCGTTTTTAGCTGCTGCGGTAGTTTTCATCCATTCAAAGCCGCGCTTAAAAGTTTCTGCGGCAAACTTCTCAGGTTTCATGCTAAAACCTGTTGTAAACATTTCGGGAAGAACAAACAAATCAGTTGGGGAAGCGGCATTCAATATATCGTCAAACATGGCCAAATTGGCTTCTGTATTTTCCCAATGCAGGTTTGCCTGCACTACTGATACGTTTAGGATGTCCTTTTTTACCATTTGCTGATATTGCACAAAATTTCTGCCGCTTTTTCTAAAGTGTCATTTTCTTTAGCAAAACAAAAGCGAACCACCTTATTATCTTCACCGTGAGAGTAGAACACTGATACAGGAATAGAAGCCACTTTATATTCTTTGGTCAGCCGTATGGCAAACTCAGTGTCTTTTTCTTTTGATAGTTTTTCGTACCCCGCTAATTGGAAGTAGGAACCATTGCAAGGAAGCAGTTTAAACTTACTACTCTTTAACAAACCAGCAAAATAATCACGCTTTTGAACGTAGAACGCTGAAAGTTCCAACCACGCATCTTTATTGTTCAAAAATTCAGCAATGGCGTATTGCATGGGCGTGTTGGTACTAAAGGCCATAAACTGGTATATTTTTCTAAACTCAGCCATAAGGTTGGCAGGAGCCAAACAATAACCGATTTTCCAGCCTGTTGTATGGAAGGTTTTACCAAACGATGATACTATAAAACTACGTTCGGCCAGTTTGGGGTAACGTGCCACACTTTGGTGTTCAATACCATCAAAAATAATATGTTCATACACCTCGTCACTTAATATTACAATATCAGTGCCTTCGGTAATTTTTTGCAATTTCTCCATATCCGCTGATGATAATACAGAGCCCGTAGGGTTGTGGGGTGTATTAATAATAATCATGCGGGTTTTAAACGTAATCAGTTTTTTTAGCGCGTCCCAATCCACCCTGTATTCGGGGAATTTCATTGGGGCAAATACGGGCCTGCCGCCGTTTATTAATATAGCAGGCAAATAACTGTCGTAAGCAGGTTCAATCACAATCACCTCATCGCCCTCTCTAACCACTGCCGTAATTGCAGCCCATAATGCCAATGTGGCACCGGGTGTAACGGTTATTTCAGTATCGGGGTTATAATCGGCACTGTATAACTCATTGGTTTTTTCGGCAATCTTTTCACGCAATAAAGGCAATCCGGGCATGGGCGCATATTGGTTGTGCTGGTTTTTCATGGCTTTTGTAACCATATCAACCAACACAGGTGAGCAGGTAAAATCAGGAAAACCTTGTGAGAGGTTAATGGCACCTGATTCTTTTGCCAATGCACTCATCACTGTAAAAATAGTGGTTCCGTGTTTGGGTAGTTTAGAGGCAATGCTTCCGTCAAACTTTAGCATATCAGCACTTTGGGTTGTAAGCCGCCAAAGATATAGGCGAGTGCTTAATAGTTATAAACAATTTAGCTAATAAGCGTTAAATTTAATGTGTTTAATGAGCCAATCTCAATAGCCCCAGGTTTTAAACCCGGGGCTATTGAGATTGATGAATTGGCAAATATTATGGAGATGGAGACAAGGTTCGTACTCGCGACCATCAACTTGGGAAGCTGATGCGCTACCAACTAATCTTCCTCCGCAGGTAATTAAAAATCTACCAATGCTCTTTCAATTGTCAAGCACGGTTTTTGCATATACAATATAGTAGGTATGTATAATAGGTGTGTAGTCAAATAGTTTATACAACTGTATAGATAATAGAACTATCAAGGCTTGTGAAGGTACAGGGGTGAAAAACGACTTATAAACAGCTATCCACAGTTATAAAACTATCAAAGTCAATAAACTATACAGTTGCCTGTGTATGTCAAATCTTCGTTAACAGCTATAATCGTTAGGGTTTTGTTAATGTGTTGAAATTTAGTGTTTTATGAAATTGGCATATTAATTGTTAGTTAATTGCGGTTTAAATAAAGTTTAACTAATATTTAAAGTATGAACACCAGGAATTTCAGTATCTATTACCAAAACCAAAATGGTAGGTGGATTATCTGTAGGAATGACCAGTGCCAAGACTTTGCTCTCTTAAATCTGATTACAAATAAAAAGTTGCTTACTATTACGTTGTTACTAATAGGGGCGGCAGTAGCAGTGGCGTATGCGCCAATGCTACCTTCGTTTAAAAATAACGCAGTACCTGTGGCTGTTGCCAATACTGCTCCCATAGCAAAGGACACTATCCCCGCACTGACGGATGAGAATTTATTGGCCGAAATTAAAAGCCAAGGGATTATTTGCGAAAAACACGTATTGGCACAAGCAAAATTAGAATCGCTGCACCTTACTTCGTATTTGTGCCGCAATGCCAATAACTTGTTTGGTATGCGCTACCCCGGCAAGCGCGAAACCACTGCGATAGGTGTGTATTTGCAAGGGCAGGATACCATTATATATGGTACCCATGCTGAATTAAAGAAATATCTTACCAAACCCACTTATGCGGTATATGCAAGCTGGGTGGATGCGGTAAAAGATTATAAGCTGTGGCAAGAGAGTGCCTTTGACCTTGAAGGCAAGTACCTCAGTTTTTTGAACCGTATTTATGCCGAAGCTCCCGACTACGTGCACGTAGTGGACAAAATGGCTAAAAAGATTCAGGACTAAGTTTTAGCCCTGATTTGTTCATAGTTAGGTTAGGAAGCCCCGCCGGGAGGATGGGGCTTCTCTTTTTATTTGGGATCTGCTAATCGCATTCTTAAATGTTCAATGCTAAATGTAAAATGCCCGATATCTTTGCGGTGTGAGTCAGATTTTCCGTTTTAAACAATTTAACATCAACCAGCAGGATTGTGCCATGAAAATTGGTACTGATGCTATGCTGATGGGCAGCCTTGCCCAACCTGATGATGCACAGAATATTTTAGACATTGGTACGGGTACAGGAGTACTTGCATTAATGTTGGCACAACAATGTCCCCATGCTATAATTGATGCAATAGAACCCGATAGTATTATGGCTGTGAAGGCTGCTGAAAATTTTGAAAACAGTACATGGGACTATCGTCTTACATTGTATAACGAAACGTTGCAGGAGTACACCAACTTAGGAATCATTCATTATGAATATATAATTTGTAATCCTCCGTATTTTGAACCGTCACCAACCACAAGGCCCGACAGGGTGAATGCCCGCAGCACGGTTACATTAACCTTTGATGAATTGATGGCGTTTGGTGAGCAGTTGTTGGATGCGCAGGGAAAAATGGGTGTGATTGTGCCCGAAGGTGAATATGAAAAGCTATTGCTTGCGGCACAAAAAGCAGGATTGCATCCCGTGCGGCAAGTATTGGTGAGTAGTTTTGAAAATAGTCCTGTGATACGGCGCATTACCGAATTTGCAAAAAAGACCCCGGCCGAGGTAGTATTGGAGAGTCTTTACATTTATAATGAAGACAAAACATGGAGTGAAAAATATACCGTGCTCACGGCTGAGTTTCACAACCTTGATAAAGAAGCATAAGAATTTATCCATAACAGTTGCACAATAGCACATTTTAGGCTTTAATTTGAAAGTATGCATATAGCGATAGCAGGAAATATTGGTTCGGGTAAAACAACGTTAACTACCCTTTTGGCAAGGCATTACGGATGGGAGCCCCACTACGAGGATGTTGAAGACAACCCTTATATCAGTGATTTTTATGAAGATATGCCCCGTTGGTCGTTCAACCTTCAAATTTATTTCCTTAACAGTCGTTTCAACTCTATAATGCAAATACGCGAAACGGGTCGCAATGTGATACAAGACCGTACCGTGTATGAAGATGCGTACATATTTGCCCCTAACTTGCATGCAATGGGGTTGATGAGTACCCGTGATTTTGAAAACTATACCCGCCTGTTTAATACCCTGAACGAGTTTATTAAAGGGCCTGATTTATTGATATACCTTCGCGCCAGCATACCCACGCTGGTAAACCAAATACAACGCCGAGGCCGCGATTACGAAGATGCCATCCGTTTGGATTACTTGAAACGCCTGAACGAACGTTACGAGGCGTGGATTAGCACGTATTCAGGAGGGAAATTATTAGTGTTGGATATTGATAATCTGAATTTTATTGATAATCAAGAACACTTTGGTGAGGTATTACGCAAAATAGAAGCCGAGATAAACGGTTTGTTTTAAGCCATTTCTTTTCATCGATAATTTAAACTTTTTGTATAACAGGGTAGCGGTAGATATATCTTTGCCCTATGGCAAAATTCTACTATAAACCAATCTTATCCTTACTTTCAGTCTCTTTGTTATTATCGTCTTGTTCTAAAACCATAATGAGGTGGGGTATAGGAACGCATGAGATGAGAGATCAGATAATTGCCTATAAACCACAGCAAAATATTTTTAGCAATTATGGTTGGACAAGGCCAAATATTTCAAGCCATAAAATACATTTTACGAATGGCAGTGTACAAGTAAATTGGGCGGGAACGGGTTATACGCTGCTTCAAAAAGATACTGCTACAATTTTGCTTATTAATGCAGCCGGAACAGATACTTTAGCAAGCACAGAAAAACTATCGGCTAAAGATATTTACTACAACAGAAGTATCCTTAATATAATTACAGTTCAGCGTGAACGCTGGGTGTCACGTACCACTTATCGCAGTGAATCAGTTCCTGTTCAAAGGTCTCGTCAGGTATCATACCAAACGTATAACTACTCCACCAAATCCTACACAACACAATACCGCACGGAACATTATACAGTATATGAGTATAGAAATGTTCCACATACAACATGGCATTGGGAAACGTACACAGAGCAGGATGTAGAAATACCAATATATAAGTATTACGGATTTAAACTGGGTGATACTTACTTATTAGTATATAAAATCCCTTCGGGTGATGATTTTGAGTACTATATACAAAATGCAGGCTATTTAATAGGGCAGGATAAAGATAAACTTAACTACATAGGTATTGATGTAAACTCAAACGGGTTTTATAATGATGAGATTGACCAAATAATGTTCAACTCATGGAATCCATATTCACTGTCTTCGTCATACGTTAAGCCCAAAGTATCATTCATAGATAATTTTTGGTTGCAATACGATAAGTTAGAAAACGATTTTATGGTAAAAATAGACCATACAGATAATCAATTCAATTTTCTATATGAGAATAGCAAGTTCTATAAAAACAAAAATAAAGGGCGTATAAAATTTACCAATCTACCTCATACAGCCACATTGGAAGCCAATGGAAAAAGGTATGTGATAAAAAGTGATAAGAGATATAAAATACAATACGGTAAGTATAAACTGAAGATTACAAGGCCGGGATATATGGACTATGAGCAATCTGTTTTAGTGGATGTGTATAGTGAAAATCATACTGTGAATTACGAAACCACCGGTCGGTCGGGTCAATTAAGTGTCGAGAACATATTTTTAGGTAATTATTATGTTACCGTTACATCTGAAAGCGGGTACACAAAAACAGAATTCAAACCCACTTCTATGAGCGTTCCGGTAGGAATAAATAAAGTTAAAATTTACGATTCAGGTGTGAACTATGAATACGAGGTAGAAATTAAACCGCTTGGGAAAACAGTAATTGATTTTGAAGCTGAGCTTAAAAAACTGACTCCGGCAGAAAGTGAAACAGGGGATGAAGAAAAACAAAACGATACCCCGCCCAAACAAGAATAGCTATCAGTTGTTAATTTGTTGGGCAACCTCAAAAAAGTTACCTTTGTCAACGTTTAAACATTTATTTTAATGGAAAGAACTGCTTTGCAAGACACCGTTACCGGCGTAGATTTTTTACCCCTTAACGGTACTGATTATGTAGAATTTTATGTGGGTAATGCTAAACAAGCGGCTCACTATTATAAAACAGCTTTTGGTTTTCAAAGCCATGCGTACGCAGGGCCTGAAACGGGTGTGCGCGACCGTGCATCGTATGTATTGGTGCAAAACAAACTGCGTTTTGTTTTTACAACCCCTTTACAGCCTGATGGTACTGTTGCCGAGCATATTTATAAACACGGCGATGGGGTGAAGGTACTTGCCCTATGGGTTGATGATGCCCGCAGTGCTTGGGAAGAAACCACCAAGCGCGGTGCAAAAAGCTATATGGAACCTGTGGTTGAAAAAGACCAACACGGCGAGGTAGTGCGTGCAGGTATCCATACCTATGGTGATACCGTTCACATTTTTGTAGAACGTAAAAACTACAACGGTTTGTTTTTGCCCGGTTATAAAGAGTGGAAAACCATATATAATCCAACTGAAACAGGGTTGCTATACGTTGACCATTGTGTGGGCAATGTGGGTTGGAACGAAATGAATACTTGGGTTGATTTTTACGCCCGTATTATGGGTTTCCAACAAATCCTTTCGTTTGACGATAAAGATATTTCTACCGAATATTCAGCTTTGATGAGTAAGGTAATGAGCAATGGTAACGGTCGTATCAAATTCCCGATAAACGAACCCGCCGAAGGCAAAAAGAAATCGCAGGTAGAAGAATACCTTGATTTTTACAAAGGCCAAGGTGTGCAGCACGTAGCTATTGCTACCAATAACATTATTGAAACCGTAACCGATTTGCAAAACCGCGGTGTTGAGTTTTTGAAAGTACCGGCCACTTATTACGAAACAGTACTTGACCGCGTGGGTAAGATTGATGAAGACCTTGCCCCGCTTGCAGAGTTGGGTATTTTGATTGACCGTGACGACGAAGGATATTTGTTGCAAATATTTACCAAACCAGTAGAAGACCGTCCCACATTGTTTTATGAAATAATACAACGTAAGGGTGCAAAATCGTTTGGTAAAGGAAACTTTAAGGCATTGTTTGAGGCCATTGAACGCGAACAAGAGTTGAGGGGGAATTTATAATAAATGACGGATAGTAAACCGCACAGTAAAGAAGAGCTGGAGCTGCTTGAAGGGCCGCGCAAACGCCTTAGCGATTTGGGGTTGGCTTTCAAAGTATTTAAGGAGTTTGTGAGAGGATTCAGAGTGCTACACTTTGTAGGCCCTTGCGTAACTGTTTTTGGCTCGGCACGCTTTAAGGAAGATCATAAGTATTACCAATTGGGCGTAGAGGTTGGAAAAAACCTTGCCCAATTGGGTTTTACCGTAATGACGGGCGGAGGCCCCGGTATAATGGAAGCAGCCAATCGCGGTGCATACGAAAATGGCGGCCGCAGTGTAGGTTGTAATATTGAACTGCCGTTTGAGCAATATCCCAACAAGTACTTGCACAAATGGGTAGGCATTAAGTACTTCTTCGTGCGTAAAGTATTTTTGGTAAAATACAGTTATGCACTGGTAGTACTGCCCGGTGGCTTTGGCACATTGGATGAGATGGCCGAAGTACTTACCCTTATACAAACAAAAAAAATAGAAAACTTTCCTGTGGTGCTGATGGGTACCGAATATTGGAATAAGTTTATGGAGTTTGTTGATTTTATGGCCGTTGAAAAAACCATTGACGTTGAAGATAAAAAACTGATGTTGGTGACTGACGACATGAAAGAAGCTATGGAATACATACAAACCCACGCGGTTGTAAAATACGGATTGCGCAAAACGAAAGCCAAAGGCCGTTGGTGGCTGGGTGAAAGTTATTAAACAATGAATGCCGTTGAGGAATACATTTCCTTATTGCCCGATGATGAGAGGGTTATTGCGGCATACTTACGCCATATTGTATTAAGCACCTCTCCAAAGTTTACCGAAAAACTATCCTACGGAGTACCCTACTTTTATATTAACTCGAGAGTTTGTTTTATCTGGCCAGCCTCTGCGCCATTATCTATTCATAAGCAAGGAGTTCAATTGGGATTTTGCAAAGGCAATCAACTGATGAATTCACAGGGTATTATGGATATGGCTGATAGAAAAGAAGTGGGTGTAATGATGTGCCTCCAATTGAGCGATATAAACGAAGACTTGATAAAAGAGTTATTGTTTGAAGCCATAGAGTTGGATGCCTTAGTGGTGAGTAGGAAGAAGAAAAAGTGATGTTTTTCGGCAAGTTCAAAACACATCCTGAGCTTGTTGAAGGCTTCCTGAGTTTGCCGAAGGATGGATACCCCCTTATGTTCCCCTTAATAGGAGGAAGGCCAATGCACAGGCTATTAAATTCAAAAAAAATGCTCCATTCTGTCATTCTGAGCGATAGCGAAGAAGCTTATGACAACTGTGTTAACAAAGCGGGATAGGGTGCTTCCTTCGTCAGCATGACACCCCTCTCTCGTCATTGCAGGTCTTACGAAGCAATCCCACACCATCTATACAAACGGATTGCTTCAAAACCCAAAAGCGGTTTTTCGCAATGACGATATTCGGGCGCAAGTGCGGTTGCTATCCTGGGCTTGCCTAAGGATGACTTACCCTACTTGCGTAATTGCAGAAATATCAAAACCCCGCAAAAACTCTTCAACTCCCATCCGTTTCTTACCTTCCAGTTGGATGTCTTTTAAGCTCAGCCAACCATCGGCACAAGCCACCTTAATGTATTTTTTATTGTCAGAAACCAAGGTGCCGTTTTCAGCAGCAGTTGCTCCTGTTTCTTTATCAGCCCAAAACACCTTTAAGATTTGTGTACCCAATTTTGTCCATGCAGTAGGGTAGGGAGATAACCCGCGTATGAAATTATAAACCGCTTCGGTGGATTTAGAAAAATCAATTAAACAATCGTCTTTAAAAATCTTGGGGGCGTGTTTCGCCTCAACACTCAAATCCTGTTCTTCCAGTATATAATTGGTATTTTCAATGGCGTTTAGTGTGCGTACCATTAAGCCAGCACCTACTTCCATTAGCTTATCGTGTACCGTTCCAGCTGTATCAGTATCTGTTATCTCAATCGTGTCACGTAAAATAATACTGCCCGTATCAATTTGGTGTTTCAAAAAGAAAGTAGTTACCCCCGTTTCTTTTTCACCGTTAATTACCGCCCAGTTTATGGGTGCTGCACCCCTGTATTGCGGCAGCAAAGAGCCGTGCAGGTTGATTGAGCCTAATGGAGGCATATTCCAAACGGCTTCGGGCAGCATTCTAAAAGCAATAATCACAAACAAGTCGGCATTGTATGCCCTCAGCTCTTCAATAAAATCAGGATTTTTAAGTTTCTCAGGTTGTAATACAGGTAAATTATGTTCTACAGCAAACTGCTTCACAGCCGATTGTTGCAGTTTTAATCCCCGTCCGGCTTGTTTGTCGGGGGCAGTTACCACAGCGGCCACTTCAAAGCCCGCTTCCATAATTTTTTGTAACGATGCAACAGCAAAATCAGGAGTTCCAAAAAATATAATCTTCAAATCGGTATCTTATAATATAAATTTGTTGAACAGTAAGCCTTTAGCTACAACTTTTGGCCTACGGTTTGCGTTTACAAAAGTACGTGCAACATTTGGTTACAAAAAGCACTCTATTGAAGTAAGGGCAAAGTCTTATTTTTTTAATGCTTATTGATTGAAACTAAGTATCTATAAATGTATTTGGACTGTTTTGTCGCTTGTGTTTTGTACTGCAACTACGCAAGCGCAGATAACCTTTGTTGAAAATAAAGGGCAATGGCTGAATACTGTAAAATACAGGGCTGATATTCCCGGGGGACATTTGTATGTTGAAAACGGCAAATTGCACTATATATTGGCCGACCCTGCACCGTTTAAAGAAATGCACGACAAGCATTTTTATGATAAACCTGTGCAAATGCATTACTTCAGGGTGATTTTTGAAGGCAGTAATGCTAACCCCACATATAAAAACGAGCAAACAAGTCCCACTTATTATAACTACTATTTGGGCAACGACCCTTCTAAATGGGCAACAGGAGTAGCAGGGCACCACAAGATAACCATGCAGGAGATATACCCGGGTATTGATTTGGAGGTGTATTCATCACGCAACCACTCGCTTAAGTATAATTTAATTGTTAAACCCGGCGCAAATCCTAACGTAATTAAGATGCGTTATGAAGGGCTTGACGGTATGCATCTTTCGGGCGGACAGCTTCATTTGCAAACCTCAGTGGGTGAAATTTATGAAATGGCTCCCATTTGTTATCAGTTAAACGATACCGCTGTAAAGTTTGTAAAAACCGAATATTCACTTAAAGACAATCTTTTAACGTTTGATATTAAAGAAAAATACAACCGCAAAAAGAGCTTTGTGATAGACCCTGAACTGGTGTTTAGCACCTATTCGGGTGCTTTGGGTGATAACTGGGGCTTTACAGGTACATGGGATAACGACGGAAATGCCTATAGCGGCGGTGCAGCTTATGCATACGGTAATCCGGGTGCAGGCGGGTCTGACGGAAGTTTTCCCGTTACCACAGGGGCATTCCAGCGTAATTTTAGGAACGGTGTTGAAGGTACTAACGAGGATTTGGCTCGTGATGCTACTGTTTATAAGGTGAGCAGTGACGGTACTACATTAATCTATGCTACTTATTTGGGAGGGACTCATAATGAAGAGCCTCATAGTATGGTGGTAAACAGCCGCAATGAATTGGTGGTGTTCGGTACTACGTTCTCAAACAACTTTCCTGTGGCTCTCAATGCTTTTGATAATGGATTTAACGGGCAGGCAGACATTTTTGTATTCGTATTGAGCGCTGACGGTAAAAGCATGGTGGGTTCAACCTTTGTAGGTGGTACCCGTATTGATGGATTGAACGGCAATGCAAACCCCGCAGGTACTCCATTAGCCTATAATTACGGAGACCAGTACAGGGGCGAGGTTATTGTTGATAAGCAAGATAATATTTATGTGGCTACCAGTACCCAATCAAACATTGGGTTTCCTATAAAATCAGGATTTCAAACCACATTGGCAGGCCAGCAGGATGGTTGTGTGTTTAAACTTAATCCTGATGTAACAGCCCTTAGCTGGAGTACTTTTTTAGGTAGTCCCGGCTTTGATGTATGTAACGGGATAGATTTAGACAGCAGGGGAGATGTATATGTGGCCGGAGCAACCACTTCGGTGATACCGAGTATTACCGCAGGTATGGGCGAAACAACCAACCCTCCGGGCGGTAGTGGCGATGGCTTTTTGGCAAAAATATCTTCTGACGGAGTGCAATTGCTAAATGCCACTTATGTGGGCACAGATTTGTATGACCAAGCCTATTTTGTAAAAGTAGATAAATACGATAATCCTTATGTAACAGGGCAAACCGCAGGTGTATGGCCGGTAACACAGCCGATATATACCCATGCAGATGGCGGGCAGTTTATTTGCAAATACACACCTGACCTTAAAACCCGCAGCCGCTCAATGGTGTATGGGCACGGGTTTGTGAGGCCGCAAATTTCGCCCTCTGCGTTTTTGGTGGATGAATGTGAGCGGATATTTGTGAGCGGTTGGGGCGGCACTGTTAACGATGCTCCTGCGGGACATGGCGGCAGCACCTCGCAAATGACCGTAACCAACGATGCGTATCAAAGAACCACCGATGGGTCTGACTTTTACATTGCAGTATTTTCTCAAAACCTTGATACCATTTTATACGGCACTTTTTTTGGAGGCGTTCGGTTTAATCCTGCACAGGGGGAACACGTGGACGGCGGTACCAGCCGTTTTGACCGTAAGGGTATTATATATCAATCGGTATGTGCGGGTTGCGGCGGTAATAGCTTATTTCCTACAACACCTACCGCCCACTCAAGAACAAACAACAGTAACAACTGTAATAATGCGATATTAAAGCTGGATTTTGAAAACCTGAACCGCGCACCCGTGATGAACGATGCGTTTTACTCAGTGATAGCAAAAGACACGCTTGAATTCACAGTGTACGGCACTGACCCTGACCGATATGATACCTTGTATTTTGAATCGGATTTAGGAGCGTTTGGCGACCCTAATTTCCCCGGAGCTAAGCCGCA
>JAMIFM010000016.1:0-47436 GCA_035906255.1 Bacteroidia bacterium | reverse complement strand
CACTGACGCTGAAACCGTTGCGCAAATAGCCTTAAGTCGAAAAAACGGCTTGGATAAATTGCGTGCCCGCTTGGGCGACCACAATATAGGTTATATACAAAACGGCGGTTATGAATTGATTTTTAACGATGATGCTAATTTTGACATTGCAGGCATTGAACACTTGAACCAACTACTACACCCGTATTTCAACACACAAGTCTTTTATAATAAAACGGATGAGATAAATGCGTTAGGTTTTGGCAATACCAAACACCTGATATATACACCGCTTGAAGGGCAGATAAATACAGGGCTTATGATGCAATCACTGGCAGCGTATGCCACATCATTAGGGGTGAAAATTATTACCGGTGCTGAGGTGATTGAGTTTGATGAAACCGAAAACGGGGTAAGTGTGTTTGTGAACCACCGCCAATTACACGAAAACGTTGAGTTTGAATGTGAAAAGCTGGCTTTGTGTACCAATGCCTTTACAAGCGATTTTTTACCCGATTTACAAATAAGCCCCGGGCGCGGGCAAGTATTGGTTACTAAACCCATTGAAACCATAAAGTTTAAAGGCACGTTCCATTTTGAGGAAGGGTACTTTTACTTTAGAGATTTTGGTAACAGACTGCTGTTTGGCGGCGGACGTAATCTTGATTTTGAAACCGAAGCCACTACTGCCTATGAGCGCAACGACTATATTGTGGATGAACTGAAAGACTTTATTGATGAGGTTATTTTGCCGGGTCAAACGTATGAGATTGACAGGGTATGGCAAGGTATTATGGGCTTTACTCCCGATAAAAAACCCATTGTTAAAAAAATTACCGATAGTATAGCCGTAGGATTTGGCTGCAACGGTATGGGCGTTGCGTTGGGTAGCACAACAGGTGAAAAACTGGCCACACTACTACTGGAATAGTGTTTATTATACGGCATCCTTTCTTTTTATTTAATTTCGCGCAGCACACAAACAGCCATCCAATAAAATAGCCGACGCACATAATGTTTATAGCCAGTTTAGGTTTTTATAAAAAACTCTCGTTCAACCGTTCAAAACGCCTTGCCCAAAAGCTGGTTCCGTTAATTGCACCTGCCAATGCACACATTCTTGATTTTGGTGCAGGCAATATGTATATGGCAAGAGTATTGGCCGAAACCATGCCCCAAGTGCAAATAACAGCGGTGGATGTAATCGAAGATCAAAACCTTGACCGTGAATTACTAAACAATCCCCGTGTGCAATTTAAAGTTTGTGAGGTAGGCGAATTGCCCTTTACAGAAGGGACTTTTGATATAGCCATTGCATCGGCAGTGATGCACCACACCCCCGACCCTGATTTTTACCTT
The DNA here is from genome assembly GCA_035906255.1 of Bacteroidia bacterium. GTDB lineage: Bacteria > Bacteroidota > Bacteroidia > UBA8524 > UBA8524 > SB11. The sequence goes on along the minus strand of JAMIFM010000016.1, from coordinate 46,098 downwards.
GCCGATTTGGCACGCACACTAAAATCGGGTGGAAGTATATTGCTGATAGAAGAGATGTACCATAACACACCTGATAAGCTGTATATAATGGCCGAAGACTGGATACTTAATAAAATGAAAGAGGGTGTGCCTGTGCCGCTTAATTTCAGGTCGTACAACTATTACAAACAACTGTTTAGCCGTTTAGGTCTTACAGTTGCCTATGAAGGGTTTATCCGCCCCGGATTTCCGTGGAAACACCATTATGTGTTTAAGCTCACAAAAGCCTAAAAAAGCCCACAAAAGACCTTACTGTTTTAATTACTTTTTTGATTTACTTTGTTGCGCTTTAGCCTAATATTAATTTAACCTTTATGAAATACCTCTTTATTGGTTTCACCACATTGTTACTTACTGCCTGTAATAATTACGGTGAGAAAAAAGTATTTGGTAAAGGTGAGTTGTATTACACTGATAATATAACCGCTGATGAGGCCGACAAGGCAGGTAGTAAAATACAGGAAACAGGCTATTTTACTAACGACAAGGCTGTGAGCGTACAACTTGATAAAACGGGCGACACTTATAAGTTGCGTTTTGTGGTTAACGAAAAGGCATTTAGCGATACCGCTGTTGATTTCAGCTTCAAATTTATTGCTACTTCCGTATCTCAAGCATTATCAAATGCAGTAGTAGTGCCTGAAATGTGCGATAACTCATTTTCTACCAAACGGATTATCCAATAGTTTTTCTAATCCTATAAAATCTTTTCAATTACTCCGCTTACAGCATTAATACTGTCTGATAATACGCAGTGTACTTTCTATTCATCCCACCCCTCTTAGTTGCTTTATACCGCTTTTACGCTACGCCCAAAACACAGGGGTAAATAACCGTGAACTATTGAGCATCATTTCCATTTAAAATGGAAATCTGTACGATTGACAAAATTAAAATTGCCGTCTATACATGGGTTTACTCCCTCGAAAGAATCAGCTATCTCATATATTTAAGCTAACCCTACTCTAAATAAAAAGCAATACCTGCCTATAAACACAAAAGGCACGCAATGCGTGCCTTTTGATAAATACTTTATACGAAGTATAGTCTCTGTTTCTATTAAGGCCCAGTATCGTGCAAGATGCTCTCTTTCAGGTAAGGGTGATTTTTGGGGAACAAATTTGCTTTACCCAAAGCACTCAACACCATAAAAATGTAGATACCTGCAAACAATATCGGCATACCAATTTCAAGCAAACCAAAATGTGCATTTTCTTTCATCACACCGGGAGTAACCAAAATATACACATCGCTCCAGTGACCTACCAATATAACTGATGCACCAATCACCAAAGGAACAGTGTTGCGTTTGTTTCCACGGGTCATAAACCACAAGAATGGGAAAAAGAAACACAATGCAATGTTAGCCCAGAAATGAGTACTGTAAGGGCCTTCAAAACGGGCATTGTAATACGTTACCTCTTCAGGAATGTTTGCGTACCAAATCAACAGATATTGAGCCAACCAGATATATGTCCAAAAAATGCTGAATGCAAACATATATTTTCCTAAATCGTGCAATACATCAGCATTCACAAAGTTCAAGTAACCTTGTGATTTAAGGAACAATACAATCAGTGTAAGTACTGCCATACCTGATACGAAACCGGTAGCGAAGTTATATACCGAATAGATGGTTGAGAACCAGTGTGCATCAACCGACATTACTAATAACCAAGTTAGTATTGAGAATGCGAAAGCAAAAATGAAAGTAAAAGTAGCCGATATACGGAACGATTTGTTAAAATGAGTCAAACCGCCTACTTCATCTTCTTTTACTGAGTTTTTACGAATAAGGTAAGTAAAAAATATAAACAACCCAATAATTACAATAATACCACCGTACAAGAATCCAGCATTAAGGAAAGCTGATTTACCGGCAATAATCGAATCGAAGTTGGGACTGTTAGGATCGGTTACACCTTCGTGCATCCAGTGGTACAATTCTTTAGCACCAAAAAATGCAGTTGCTAAAAGAGTTATCAAAGCCACAGGCAAATAAGCACCCATCGCTTCAGGGATACGCTTGATTGAAGCTGACCAACCTGCCTCAGCAAGGTAGTTAACAGCCACAAAAAAAGTACCCATAATAGAAATCAAGAAAAAGAACCAACTGTTTATAAGCAAGTTGCTCCAAATACGAGCAGTCCAAGATGGTCCGTGGTGTGCATCAGCGTGCCCTGTTTCGTGCCCTGCCGATACTAATGCCGCATGGTGTGCATCGTGGCTGCTTGCACCGCTTTTGTGCATTATAATTCCTGCCACCGTAAGCACAAGGCCCACTGCAATAAGCACCATCACCCACATTTTGGTGCGGCTGCTCATCACATATCTTTCATCAGCTAATTGTATATTTTCGGTATGTGCCATTGCGGTTAGTTAGTTTTTAAGTAATTAATGTAATGGATAACTTCCCAACGTTGTTGGGGGGTAAGTACTGATGCGTATGAACCCATATTGTTCAAACCATAAGTAATGGTGTGGTAAGCACCGCCATCAGTAAGGTTAAGTATCCTTGCAGATTTATAAGAAGGGATACCTGCAACTTTTGCAGCCACAGGACCTTTACCCAAACCGTCAACACCATGACAAGGAGCACAGTTAATGTTATAAAGCCTTTTGCCGTTAGCAAGAGCTTTCTCGGTTAACTGAATAGGGTTTGTCAACATCTTTGATGCTGAATCTTTACCACCAATTGAATTGGCATAAGGATATTGCATCCACAAAAAGTTGTTTATCAATACATTTCCTGCTTCAAAGTCTAAATCGCGGGGAATAGTTCCTTTCACAGGGTCACGCATTGTTTTACCGTCTTTGGTAAGCATCACTGTTTTTCCGCTCACAGTAACCAATTGGAACTGCTTGCTTTCTAACTGTGTCATAGGCTCATATCCTTTTGATACATACATATCAGGTGCGTATTCAACACCGGGATCATCGCCGCCGGCTATACCGCAGCTTTGCAACATAACTGCTGCTGCCATAGCGGGTAGTATCAGCTTCAATATATTCTTTGTCATTTGCTTACTCCTTTCTCCCTTGTTTCAATAGCACCGTTCTGCATCAATACACCGGCAATCTCTTCACGGCTGTGGTGTTGTTCATTCATATTAATGGCTATGATATATAAATCGTCAGTTTGACGAAGGTCAACCAATTTCTCGCGTTGACCGTGTACCATTTTATTACGGTAAAAAAACAATATCATCATACCAAATGCCGTAAACAACACAGTAAGCTCAAATGTTACGGGAATAAAGGCAGGAACATACCCATCGTTGGGTTTTCCACCAATATTCATTGGCCAATCAAAAACGTTGGTGTACATTTCAAGCGTAACTGCTGATATGGTTCCGGTAAGACCGCACAAAAATGCAGCAATTGTAAGACGGGTACGCTTAATGCCTACTGCCTTCTCTATACCGTGCACAGGGTGTGGGGTATAGCAATCCTCAACAGGCACACCCATATCCTTCATCTTGTAAGCTGATTTCAGGAATTGGTCGGCATCATCATAGATACCGTAAAGCATATTATTAGTTTTATTGCTCATCGCTTACTAAAAAATTTCGTTATTAGTGGTTATCATTATGATTATGGTCGTGGCTATGACCGTGATTATCATGTCCATGATCATCGTCATGGTGTTTGTGGGGAAGGATTGATTTCACCTCTGCCATGTTAATTACAGGCAAGAACCTACAGAACAAGAAGAAGAAAGTGAAAAACAAACCAAACGTACCTACAAATATACCTACCTCAGTAGCGGTTGGATAGTACATAACCCAGCTTGAAGGCAGGTAATCACGGTGTAGTGAGGTTACGATAATTACGAAACGCTCAAACCACATACCGATGTTTACAATGATTGACATCACAAAAATGAACCAAGGGGTTGTACGCGCCCATTTAATCCAAAATACCTGAGGAGCAATCAAGTTACAAGTCATCATACTCCAATATGCCCACCAGTATTCACCGCTCATACGGTTAAGGAACGCATACTGCTCATAATTTACGCCTGAATACCATGCGATAAAAAACTCAGTGATATATGCCAAACCTACCATTGAACCGGTAAGCATTACAATTTTACACATTGCTTCAAGGTGACCCGATGTGATGTAATTTTCATAGTTCATCACCTTACGGGCAATAACCAACAGCGTTAACACCATACCGAAACCTGAGAAGATTGCACCCGCAACGAAGTATGGAGGGAAGATAGTGGTGTGCCATCCGGGTACTATTGACGTAGCAAAGTCCATAGATACAATAGTGTGCACCGAAAGTACCAGAGGAGTTGAAATACCTGCCAAAATCAACGATACAACTTCGTAACGTGCCCAAGTACGTACTGAACCATCCCAGCCCATAGCAAAGAAATGGTACATAAATTTACGCATTTTGGTAGTAGCACGGTCGCGCACTGAAGCAATATCAGGTATCAAACCCAAGTACCAAAATAATAATGATACCGAGAAGTAAGTTGAAATCGCAAATACGTCCCAAAGAAGCGGTGAGTTAAAGTTTAACCACAACGAACCAAATGCGTTAGGCATTGGCAACGCCCAATAAGGTCCAATCCATACCCTACCCATGTGAAACAATGGGAATATGGCAGCACACATAACCGCAAAAATGGTCATCGCTTCTGCCGAACGGTTGATTGACATCCTCCATTTTTGGCGGAACAGCAAAAGGATTGCTGAAATCAGGGTTCCGGCGTGACCGATACCCACCCAAAACACGAAGTTGGTGATATCCCAAGCCCAACCTACGGTTTTGTTTATACCCCACAAGCCTAACCCTTGTGTTGATGATGTCCACAAGTTCCAGCCCAAAAGGCCTAAACAAAATAACGATATGATGAAGCCTATCCACCACGCTTTGGTGGGCTTGTTTTCCATTGGGCGGCAAATGTCGGCGGTTACATCAGCTACCGTTTTTCCTCCTGTTACAAGCGGTTCTCTTATGGGAGATTCGTACATGGCTTATATAATTCTTATTAAGTGTAACTTTCTTTTTAATTAATTATTAATGAGCGTGTTCGTGCTCAGCTTTCTTTTCAGTTTTGGTTGTGTGTGCAGCACCAATTTCTTGGGTGTTACGAACTTGTGTCATATACACAACCGCAGGCTGAACGTTCAATTCATCCAACATGTGGTAAGCACGTTCGTTGCGGTACAAGCGTGAAATTTCACTTTCGGGATCTTTCAAATCACCAAAAACAATAGCACCTGAAGCGCACGACTGTTGACAAGCCATTTTAACATCACCGTCTTTTAGTTTGCGGTTTTGCAATTTAGCTTGAAGTTTACCGTATTGAATACGTTGGATACAGAATGAGCATTTTTCCATAACACCTCGGGTACGAACGGTAACATCAGGATTGATAACCATTTTACCCAAGTCGTTATTCATATAATAATCAAACTTGTTATTGTCGTTATAACGGAACCAGTTGAAACGGCGCACTTTGTATGGGCAGTTGTTTGCACAATACTTAGTACCTATACAACGGTTGTAAGTCATTTGGTTTAAACCTTCGTTGCTGTGTGTTGTAGCCAATACGGGGCACACAGTTTCGCAAGGAGCATGACCGCAATGTTGACACATCATCGGAACGTGTGAAACGCTCACGTGGTCATACATTTCAGGGTGGTCTAAGTAACCATCAGTTTCTCCGATACCCAAATCACCGGCTTTGGTGAAACCTGCACCCAATTGCTTATCCTCAGGGTTTGGAGTGGTTGGAGAGAAACGGTAGTAACGGTCGATACGTATCCAGTGCATTTCACGACGGCGACGTACTTCATCACGACCTACAACAGGCACGTTGTTTTCAGCATTACAACTTACAATACATGAACCGCAACCGGTACAAGCATTCAAGTCGATAGCCATACCCCATTTGTGACCTTTGTTATCGTGTTCCTCCCAAAGAGTATAAAATTGTCCGTTTTTCTTTGGATCGCGGATAAGACCATGATGGTCGTGGTTACCCGAGCGTGGGTCACGTTGGTAAGCCGGTAAGCTGGTTTCCTTCACCAAATCCCTGCCCTCAATAGAGTGGTGGGTTTGGGTACGAGCCAACTCATAACGATTGCTGGCCTTCTCCAATTTAACACCGGTTGATGTTACGTTGGTAACCGCATCGTTTTTATAGCTGCGTGCAGGGAATACATCCACACCGGCAGCTTCTTTTGCAACTTTACCACCCTCTTTGCGTCCGTAACCCAATGCTATTGCAATAGTGTTACGTGCTTGGCCGGGTTGAATAATCACAGGAACGTTTTCAAATTTCACGCTACCTACAGTAACGTTTACGGTATCGCCTTCTTTAACCTTGATAAGATCAGCATTGTATTTAGAAAGGCTGGCAAAGTTATCCCAAGTTACCTTGCTGATAGGGTCGGGCAATTCCTGCAACCAAGGGTTGTTAGCGTCGCGTCCGTCGCGCAGTGCACTACTTTCGTAAGCAACAAATTCAAGTTCAGCATCAGCAGCACCTTTGGCAATTTTGCTTGCCATTTCACCCATATTGGCAGCTGAAGTAACCGCAGTAGCAGTTAATGCAGCCATTTCAAACACACCATTTTGGATGCTTTCGTTCCACATTTGTGAGAACGAGGTGTATTTGCTTTGCAAGCCAAACATTTTGGTTTGCCAGTTATTTTTAATGTAATCGTAGGCAGCAGTATTGTTACCTGCCCATACTAATACGCTTTCAAGCACTTGGCGGGTGTCAAACACGCGCTGTATGGTAGGCTGCGTAAACGCAAAATAACCTGCTTTGGTTTCGTTATCGCTCCAGCTTTCCAAATAGTGGTTATCAGGAGTAAGGTATTGGCAAAGTTTAGCGGTTTCATCAATGCTGTATGCTGCGCTAACAGACAATTCTGCTTTCTTAATACCGGCTTCAAACTTCTTAGCATTGTAGTAAGTATATGCAGGGTTAATACCGTGCATAATAACAGCCTTTACAGTACCGTTGTTTAATTCATCTACAAACTTCTCAAACGTATCATCGGTAGCAGTGTATTGTTTTGAATAGTTATCCAAATCAATAGTAGTACCGTAGTTGCCCAGCATCAAGTTGATACCGTTTACAACACATTGTGTATAATGGTCGTTGCTACCGCACACCACCACACAATTTCCTTTGTTTTTCCAAAGGTCGGCAGCAGCATTACCTATTGAGTTACCGCCCAATTCTTTAGCACCGCTGGCAATAGCATCAACACCGGCAAGTTTAGCAACCGCATTGTATAATGCTACTACATATTCACCTTGTTTTGATGGCTTAATAGGCATACGCACATCAGCGTTTGAACCTGTAAGCGAAAGCGTAGCTTCAAATTGGTAGTGGCGTGAAATTTCCTTTTCACCGTTTAACAACCTACGGTTCTTTGACCATTGGTAAGTAAATTCGGTAGGAGAAATCCAAGTACCCAAAAAGTCAGCCTCAAAGCTCACAATCACTTTGGCCTTATCAAACTTATATGATGGGATTACTGCTTTACCAAAACACATTTTGTTGGCATTAAGAATGCCTGAATACGATACTGCATCGTACTGAACGTGTTGTGTAGTTGGGTATTTGGCAGTAAACTCAGCAATAGCACTTAGCATTGAAGGGCTGTTTACCGAACCGGTTACGATACGGATAGCACCACCTGCGGCAGCTATTTTGGTAAGTTTATCAGTAATATCTTTATCAACGGTTTTCCAATCGCTTGCTTTGCCGTCTTTCATTGGGGCATCAAGCCTTTCTGAATCGTACAAGCTTAACATCGATGCGTGCCCTGCGGCATCAACACCACCACCGGTAAAACCTTTGTCATTGCCTTCTATTTTAATAGGACGGCCTTCACGGGTTTTTACCAATATCGGCTGACCTTCGTAGGCAGTAGCATACCAGTTAGGTATGCCCGGAGTTACCTCTTCAGGTTTTGTAACATAGGGTATTACATTTTTAATAGGGGCGGTGTTACAGGCTGCCAAAGCAACTGCTGAAACACTAAACCCGAAATATTTAAGGAAATCCCTGCGGTTCGACGAAAGGCTCATTGTGCTTTCGCTAAACACTTCGTCAAGCGGAAGGCCTTCGGCAAACTCGTTTTTGTTTGCTTGAACAAAACCGGGTTCCCTGTTCAGTTCCTCTAAACCTTTCCAGTATTTAGTTTTATTTTCCATCTAACGTGTATTATGATGAAGGTTTATTTCTCAGAATTAATGTGTGAGGTTGGTAATCTTTTACTTAACTATTAATAATGGCATTTACCACATTCCAAACCACCGTTCATGGCTACGGTCAACCCTTTACGACCCATACCTTTTAAGTCTTTGTGAAGTTGCTCATAGTAGTCGTTGTTTTCAACATCAACTTTAGCTTCACGGTGACAGTTTACGCACCATCCCATTTGCAAGCTGGCAAACTGCTCAACTTTTTTCATGGTTTCAATAGGTCCGTGACAGGTTTGGCACTCAAGTTTACCCACGCTAACGTGTTGTGCGTGGTTAAAGTAGGCGTGGTCGGGTAGGTTGTGTATGCGCACCCATTTAATCGGGGTATTGTTTTTATATGCGTCACGAATTGTTTGGATATGAGGAGATACCTCGCCATTGTATTTGGCTGAAGCATCAACGCTCTTGTGACAGTTCATACAGGTGTTTAATGACGGTACGCTGGCTTGCTTACTGATTGAAGCAGTAGAGTGACAAAATTGGCAATCCATTTTGTACTCGCCTGCGTGCAAGCTGTGGTCAAACGGAATAGGTTGTGCAGGTGTATAGCCTTGTTGTACGCCTATTTCTTCGTTTGCATATTTAAAGTAGGCTCCGCCGCCTACTACACCCACAATAAGTACTAATACTAATACAGCAATAGTAGGGTTTAGATTTTTAACCCAAGGCGTAAACTTGCTATCATACCACGAAGGTTGATTCAATTCTTCCTCTTCGGGGAATTTGGCAGCAAGCATCTTTTTCATCATTACTTGCACCCTTGATAGTAACACACCCATAATAAGCAGTACTAAAGCAAGTACTAATAGTATTATCAAAGTGGTTGAACTATAAAAACCGTCGCTTTTTGGAGCAGAAGTAGATGATGCCGCTTCAGTTGAAGTTGAAGTACCTCCTTCGGCAGGGGCAGCCGCAGCAGTTGCTACTGGAGCCGACTCTACATATTTAAGAATTGACTTGATTTGGTTATCGCTAAGAAAACCAAACTCAGTCATGTTTGCTTTGTTGTTCTCTTCGTACAATTTCACAGCAACGGGATCGCCAGAAGCAATCATTGCAGGTGAGTTTTTAATCCACTTTAACAACCAATCTTCTTTACGACGTTTTGTAACATCGCGAAGGTTTGGTCCTACACTTTTAGCCCCGTCAATCACGTGGCACGAAGTACAGTTTTCGTTAAATAATTTTTCGCCTTCGGCAACATCTTGTGCCAAAATAGGGGTAGTAGCGAAAATGCCTAAGGCTAAAGGTAATATTAGAAGGCGTTTAAGCGTTGAAGTATGCACCATATACTCTCTTTAAGTTTTTTAAAAACTTGCGGCTGCGTAGGTTGTTACCACTACTTTTACCGTGTTTTGGGCGCAAATATAATGTGCAAAAACGTTGGCTGACTAAAAAAAATACACATTTCCTTAATTTAAAACACGTCTAAATAAAGTTTACAAAAAACTGACAAACAATTATTTAACCGCTATAAATCAGCGATAAGAGATGTGGGAATTATGAAGGTAGTTTCACAACGTCTAACGAAGTGAACACTGAGTTGTTGCTGATGAACTCTGGAACAATTTGTTTCATCTTACGAACGATAAGCTCCGTATCCCTTACATTAAGTAACTCAATAAGCGCATTTACTTCTTCTTGGATTACTTCGTAATGGTAAGGCTTAATTTTTGCAATTGTAATTTTAGGGTGATGAGTTGGTAACGTGTTTTCTGAGTCATTCAATAACTCTTCCATCAGTTTTTCACCCGGACGCAGGCCTGTAAACTCTATACTGATATCTTTACCCAACGTTAACCCTGATAGTTTTATCATCTTTTTGGCCAAATCAACAATCTTCACACTTTGACCCATATCAAAAATAAATATCTCTCCGCCCCTGCCCATGTTACCGGCTTCAATTACCAACTGGCAGGCCTCGGGGATAGTCATAAAATAGCGCGTAATCTCAGGGTGGGTAACAGTTATAGGGCCACCTTCAGCTATTTGCTTTTTGAACAACGGAATTACCGAACCGTTTGAACCTAACACGTTCCCAAAACGGGTAGTGATAAAGCGGGTAGTAGTATTACCTTCCCAATTGTTTAGTGATTGTACGTATATCTCAGCAATGCGTTTGCTGGCACCCATCACATTCGTTGGGTTAACCGCTTTATCGGTAGATACCATCACAAACTTACTGATACCATATTTCACAGCAAGGTCAGCTAGTGTTTTAGTACCTCCAACATTGGTATTAATAGCCTCATCGGGGTTACTTTCCATCAACGGTACGTGTTTGTATGCCGCTGCATGGTATATTACATCAGGCTTATAATTGGCTATTATATATTCTATCTTTTCGTGGCAGCGTATATCCGCCATTATTATATCAACAGTTTTGCTGAATCCGTGATGTTTAAAAAGTTCTTTAAGCCTTCCCTCCAATTCATACAAAGGCGTTTCAGCTTGGTCAACCAATACCAGTTTGTTAGGATAAAACGGTATTAATTGGCGTACAATTTCGCTGCCTATTGAGCCGGCAGCACCCGTAATCATAATAGTCTTACCCTTGATGTTTTCGCTTATTTTTTCAAGGTCAAGCTGTATTTCGTCACGCTCAAGTAATTCCTCAATATTTACCTTTTTAAACTGGCTAAAACTCAACTCACCGTTAATCCATTTTTCAACAGGAGGTATTACTTTGATTTTTACGTTCAAGGCAAGGCAAGCCTCAATAATATCTTTTTTACGTTGCTTGGTAATATTTTGGATAGAGATAATCACCTCATCCACCTTGTTATCACGTAACAGTTTTTCAAGATGTGTTTCGGTGTGATAAATAGGTACACCGTCAATACGTTTTTTTGCTTTTGATGGGTTATCGTCAACAAAAGCAATAACACGCTGGCGGTTTTTGGTTTCCTGTTCTAATGTACGCTTGGTAATAAGTCCTGAATCGCCCGCGCCGTAGATAATTACATTTAATTTCCCGATACCGTTACCATTAGCCCCACCTTCGCTTTTTGTGATTTGCTTGTACAAATGTTTGTAAGCAAAGCGAGAGGAAGTCATTAGTACTAATGATATAAAGAAGTCAATAATTACAACTGAATTGGGGATTATGAAATGATTGATTGCGGGGAGGTTGTTGGCAATAACATTAGTTACCACAAGTACCATACTGCCCCCAAGAAGGGTAACAAAAATGCGGATAATATCTTGCGTACCTGAGTAACGTACTATACCGTGAAAGGTCTTGGTTAGGTAAAACGATACAAAACGAACGGTAAGAAACACAGGAATTGCGGCATACAGTGCGGTGTAGTTTTCAGGTGTCAACACAAAGTTATGACGCAGATAATGGGCTACGGTAAACGAAAAAAGACAGATGCTTAAATCTATAAGCAATATTACCCAACGGGGTATATGACTTTTTGACGGTTTTTTCAGCACGTTATCCCAATTCATGTTACAAAATTATATTTATCTCATTTAGTAATTTCCTGTCAATTATCTAAACAACGCTCAACTTTCTACGGTTAGAGGTTTTTCTTGTGTGAGTGGCGTAATAAAGGTTGACGGGATATTAACCAATACCGATTGGTTGATATACTCAATCCTTATAGATGCTCTCTTTTCACCTCGATACTCCACCATCTCTCCTTTTATACCCATCATAGGGCCGGCCATAATTTCTATTGGCGTACCGGGTTTTAAATTTTCAGCTACCTCAATGGTATCAGAAAATTCAGCTAAAAGCATTTTTATTGTTTCTATTTCACGTTCGGGAATTGGCACTGCTTTGCCCGAAAATGTTATAAAACGCACAACTCCATGTATGTTAAGAACGTTGTAATAATTCGACGGGTCAATTTTAACGAATATATACGATTTAAAAAGGGGTTCTATAACCCATTTTTTGCGGTCACTCCACCTTTTTAATTGTTTAGTTAATGGGAGATAATGTTCAACTCCGGCCTGCTCAAACCGTTCCGCAACCTTCTTTTCGGAACGCGGGGTAGTATATAGCGCATACCAACTTCTAAACGCTGTTGAACTTTCCATAGGCTAAACTCAGCTTTTATACCACGTGACGGCAAAAAGTAAATAACACTCCTTAATATTAGCTGTACAAAATTATACCTTTTATTCTTAAAGTATTAGACTTTAATATTATTAAAGGTTGTAATTACCCGTTTTGTTTTTCTTTCATTATTGCAAAGCGCAGCAATAGTGCTCCCAACAACAAAAACATAATCATCGCTATCAAATCGGCATAGGTGCCCATTCCTTCAGCAACTCCACTATTCAACCACACCATCAAACTCACCTCACCATCAGCACCCTGTATTGTTTTTGCAGTAAGGAAAGCAATTAAAATACCGGTTAGCGAACCTCCAGCAATTAACCCTGAGCTAAATAACGCGCCTGAACCTATATCGCTTTCTTCGCCTTTGCGTTTGGTAATTTTATCTGAAAGCCATTTAACCATACCACCTATAAATATAGGAGTAGTGCTGCTAAGCGGTAAATAAGCACCCACAGCGAACGCCAATGAGCTGATACCGCACAATTCAACCACAGCCGATATACCCATACCTATGATTACAAGTCCCCAAGGTAAATCGTTACTCAAAAGCCCTTTAATTACTGTTGACATAAGGGTTGCTTGCGGTGCAGGCAATGGTTTGGCATGCTCAGCAGTTGGTTCACCAATTCCTATAGCATCATTTAGCAACATCAGCGTGAAACCAATAGCTACTACTGATACCAACACCCCAATAAGTAAACCCAGTTGTTGTTTTATAGGAGTTGCCCCAACAATAAAACCTGTTTTTAAATCCTGTGAGGTTGCTCCTGCATTTGCAGACGCAATACAAACGATAGACCCTACTACTAACGCTATGGGCTGGTAAGCATCGCCGCTCCATCCTATTCCCACAAATATCAACGCGGTGGCCATCAGAGTAGCAATGGTCATGCCCGATATGGGGTTTGATGATGACCCGATAAGCCCCACAATGCGGGATGATACGGTTACAAAGAAAAACCCGAATACCACAATCATTACTGATGAAAGCCAGTTAACGGGCAAACCGGGCATTACTGCCATAAATACAATAAGAAACAAACTGCCTGCAACTACCCAAATCAAAGGCATATCCTTTTCGGTACGGGTTTTAGCCTCGGCATTATTTTTTTGGTTCTTTAGGTCTTTAAATGAATCACGGAAGGCTGAAACAATAGTAGGAAGAGTTTTAATCAGCGTCATTACACCGCCAAAAGTTACCGCACCGGCACCAATATAACGGATGTATTTGCTCCAAATTTCGTCAGCACTCATGTCTGAAATCAACTTCACTTTTTCAGGAAGCAGAGGCACTGTCAGGTAATCACCCATAAAAGTTATCAAAGGTATCAGCACCAACCATGATAATACACCGCCTGCAACCATTACTCCTGAAATGCTTGGCCCGATGATGTACCCAACGCCCAATAATTCAGGGGTAATTTCACCGTTTACGGTTCCATTGGGCAATGCTGATTTACGACTGAATACTATTTGAGGTACATCTTTCCAAAACCCGAAAACAGTCATTAGTACCTTATATAAGAATGCTACGCCCAAACCATAGTACACCTTTTTTGCAAGGTTACCGCCCTTTTCGCCTGCCACCAATACATCGGCACAGGCAGTACCCTCAGGATAAGGTAGGTTTCCGTGTTCTTTTACAATTAATGAACGGCGCAAAGGCACCATAAACAACACACCCAAAATACCGCCGCACAAGGCCAATATAAAAATGGTGAAGTAGTTGAAATAATCGATGCCGCCTGAAAGGAACAGCAAAGCGGGGATGGTAAATACCACACCTGCCGCTACCGATTCTCCGGCCGAGCCTATAGTTTGTACAATGTTACTTTCGAGAATGGTGGCATTGCCTATTTTTTTGAAAATTGAAATGGCTAATACGGCAATGGGAATGGAGGCACTAACGGTTAAACCTACTTTAAGCCCCAGATAAACTGTGGCCGCCCCGAATATGATGCCGAATACCGCACCTAATATGATTGCTTTGGGGGTAAACTCAGGGATAAAATCTTTAGCCGCTATATATGGTTTAAACTCTTTGTTGTTTTTTTCTTCCTCCATTTTGCAATTATTATAACAATCAAAAGTAGTAAAATGACATTACAATTTTCTAATAAATAAAAAAGCCGCCCTTTATGGGAGCGGCTTGTATATCAATCAACCTAATGAGTTAGGTAAGATTTTTCTCACGCATTACCGACTTAAGCCATTTAAGCAATAAGAACAGCATTATGAAGGCGACCATTACAAGGCCAAAGTTTACATAGAAGAAGTTTGATTTATCTTCAAATCCTTCCCATAGACCTGATAGCATACCTGCTAATTTATTACCGATTGAGGTTGAAAGGAAGAAACCACCCATCATCAACGCGGTAATACGGGGAGGGCTAAGTTTTGATACTAATGACAGACCCATTGGCGATAAACAAAGTTCGCCCACTGTAATCACACAATAAGTCATTATTAGCCACCAGCTGCTGGCTTTTTCGCTATCAAGGTTGGTAGCTTTTACCGCTCCCACCATTACAAGAGCCGATAGTGCTGTAATAAGCAACCCTAAAGCAATTTTGCCGGGTGTGGTAGGTTCTTTTCTGCGGGTACGTAAGAAACCGAAGAAACCAACTACTACGGGAGTTAATAATACTACCCAAAATGGGTTTATAGACTGATACAATTCTGAAGAGGCAAGTTTAAGGTCTTTACCCTTTTCAGGCCATTGGTCTTTAGGAAGATTCTCAAAGTACTTACGTGAGCTTTCTTCCAGTTTAATTTGCATGGTAATTTCATTTGCTGCTTCGGGTTTGTTTTGGCTCATTAAGCCTTTTTTAACCTCTGAAAGGCTATCCATACGGGTTTTAAACTGCTCTTCGCTCAAATCAACAAAATCACCATTAGTAACCGTTTGCGACATTCCTAAAGTAGATGAAACACCTTCAACGGCCGCAGGAAGTTCTCTGTTGGTATAATCTTCTGCCCAAACAGTAAGTGCATCACCGTTTTGGTGGAAAACCGCCCAAAATACTACGATACACGCATATACTGAAAGCAGTGCACCGATAGGACGTTTGTCTTCTTGGTTAGCTTTAACATACAAGTAAATGAAGAAACCTACTACTGGAAGACAGCCAAAAATAAAGGCATCGTTGGTATCGCTACCTAATAGGTTGCCGGGGATAATGTAACCCAATACACCGAAAATGAACATTGGTAACAATACTGAAAGGAAGATTTGCATCAACGACATATCGCCTTGTTGAACAGGCTTCATTACATCGGCTTCTTTAACGTGTTTAGTACCTGAAAGGAATACAACAACCCCAACCAACATACCTACGCCCGCAGCGGCAAAAGCATAGCCCCAGCCAAAGTTATTGCGCATATAAGCAGCCACGAAGTTGCATATAAATGCACCTATGTTAATACCCATGTAAAAGATGTTGTACCCTGAATCTTTATTGGCCTTATAGCGGTCATCGTTATACAGGTTACCTACCAGTGTTGAAATGTTGGGTTTAAAGAAACCATTACCTAAAATTATCAGTAACAACGACACATAAAATGCTGTTTCGTTGTGTATTGACATACCCAAGTAACCGGCAGCCATTAACAAACCACCTGCAACAATTGATTTCCTGTAACCAAACACCCTATCGGCTAATAAACCACCTATAAACGGGGTTAAATAAACCAACCCTAAGTAGGTTCCGTATATATCTGATTTTGTACCGGCAGAGAAGCCCATACCACCTGCATCCCAGCTATCAAGCATGTATAAAGAGAAAATACCAAGCATAAGGTAGTAGCCAAAGCGCTCCCACATCTCGGTAAAAAATAACACATACAGCCCCTTGGGGTGTTTAGCACTTGTATTACTCATTCTAAAACGATTTAATTTAAATTTTCGTAAAACTAACTGTTAAATTATAAAAAGCAAACTTTTAAAGTTTTTCAAGCACAAACGCAGTGATGCGGTTAAACAGGTGGTAACGGGTCATTTTTCCGCCAATTCCATGATTTTTATTCGGATAAAACTCACTGTCAAACTTCACCCCTGCATTTATCATAGCGTTTACCATCTCAACCGTGTTTTGAAAGTGAACGTTATCATCGGCAGTACCGTGTATAATAAGGTAATTGCCTTTTATCAGCTTCACATGATTGATGGGTGAGTTATCGTCGTACCCTGCACCGTTTTCAGCAGGTGTACGCATAAAACGCTCGGTATAAATATTATCGTAATATCTCCAGTTGGTAACGGGTGCCACCGCAACCGCTGCTTTAAATACATCTGCCCCTTTGCTTATACATAGCGACGACATATAACCGCCAAAACTCCAACCCCAAATACCTATGCGGCTTGCATCAATAAAACTTTGTTTGCCAAAAAACTTGGCCGCTCCAATTTGGTCAATAGTTTCATACTTACCCAATTGCTGGTAAGTCATTTTCTTAAACTCCTCTCCCCTGCCGCCTGTACCGCGGTTATCCACGCAAGCTATAATATAGCCCTGCTGAGCAAGGTATTGATACCACAAATAGTTGCTGCCGCCCCAACGGTTCACGGTTTGCTGGCTACCGGGGCCACCATATACAAACATTAGCAACGGATATTTTTTATTCGGGTCAAAATTGGCAGGCTTTATCATCCAGTAATTAAGCTGCACATTATCGCCCGTTGTTAACATAGAAAACTCTACAGGGGCAAAACCGTAATCAGTCATTTTTGTCGCCAAATCCTTATTGTTGGCCAACTCACGCACAAGCTCACCTTTATTGTTCCAAATGGCTTGGGTATAAGGCACACCCAATGCCGATTCCATATCCATATAATAAGTATAGGTAGGATTAAAAGTCACCATGTGGTAACCCTTGCTTTTAGTAATTTGCTTTTTGTTTTTACCATCAATCCCTATACTATATAAATACCTTTCGGTAGGGCTAATCTCGGTGGAAGTAAAATACAATACTTTCTTTTTAGCATCATACCCTAAAAAGCCGTCAACCTCCCAAGTACCTTTGGTTATCTGGCGAATTTCTTTACCGTCCATACCATACAAGTACAAGTGGTTGTATCCGTCTTTCTCACTGGTAATAATAAACTGCTTACCATCGGCCAAAAAAGTAAGGTTGTCGTTTATATCCACGTAGTACTTGTTTTCTTCCCTGTACAACGGTTTGATTGAGCCTGTTGCAGCATCAGCGGCCAAAATCTCAAACTTATTTTGATGGCGGTTTAAACGTTGAAACGATAATACATTAACATCAGTAGTCCACTTAATACGGGGAATGTATTGATCGTTTTGACTTCCTTCATCCAAATCAATCGTAGTATTAGAAACCAAATCGTAAATTTTCACATCCACCGTTGAGTTAGCCTCTCCGGCCTTGGGATATTTAAACACATCTTGAGCAGGATAAAGACTGCCGTACATATCCATGCTAAACTTTTTTACCTTGCTTTCATCAAAGCGGTAAAACGCAATCTTAGTTCCGTTGGCATTCCAGTCAAATCCTTTACTCATCGTAAACTCTTCTTCATACACCCAATCAACACCACCGTTTATTATAGCATCCTCCTTACCATCGGTAGTTATTTGGTTGGTTTTTCCATTCTTATAATCCGTGTAGAACAGGTTATTATCTTTTACATACGCTATTTTATTGCCATCGGGCGAAAAGCTGGCGTACATTACCTTTTCAGTAGCAACAGAATACGCCTTGTTTTCTTTTAAATCCCACACGTAATAGTTGCTGCGGGTGCTGTGGCGGTATATATGTTCTGTGGCTATGCTGATTAGTATTTTGGTTTCATCAGCACTAAACTCGTATCCGTACGAAGCCGCATCTTTACCCAATCCTAAATCAAACGGGTTAAATACCGTTTGCACTTTTACACCTGTTTTGTATGAGTACTTCACTACAAACAAAGTGTCATCACCTTCATAATTATAATAGTTTTCACCGTCGGCAGAGGGTACAAACCCCGATACGGTATTCATCCTGAATGTGTTATTCAGAAAAATATCCTCAAGGGTAATTTTTTTCTGGGCTATGCTGCTTAGTGTAAGCAGGGCTGCAACTATTAGCAAATTATATCTTTTCATACTGCGTTGTGCTTTGGCAAAAGTTTCAAACCTAATGGTTTTGCATTAAAAATGCAGTGATTTAGATAAAAAAGCACCCTGTTACCACCAACTCACTTAATGGGTTGGTTACACTTAAAACTTACCCCCCTTAAAATCTTGCTTTTGCAATCAAACTTTTAGTAAACTTTTGTCTTTTTAAAAAAAAGGCATGGTATGTGCGGGAACAGTTGTCGGCTTATCATGTTCTATTTAAAGTTTAAACATTAAAACAACCCTATAAAAATGAGGTATTTACAGGCACTAATAGTGGCCGCAAGCATTATATTTTTTGTATTACTAACTACAGGGTGCGGCAAAAGCGAGAGCAAAATAGCCGCAGGCAACGCAGGGGCAAAACCTGCAACAGCTGTAAACGGATTTGTTGCCCGCTCCCAAAACATTACCAATACCGTAAACGCATCAGGTACATTACTTGCAAATGAGGAAGTTGAAATACGTCCCGAACTGCAATTGCGTGTAACCAACCTTTATTTTAATGAAGGTGCTACCGTTACCAAAGGCCAGCTTTTGGTGAAACTTGATGATGCCGATATATTGGCGCAACTGAAAAAAGCACAGGCACAACAGGCTCTAACACAAAAAAATGTGGATAGGCTGGCTGAGTTAATTAAGATAAACGGAGTAAGCCAGCAAGAATATGATGCAGCCAGAACCTTGCAAAAAAGCTACGATGCAGACATTGAGGCTCTTAAAAACCAACTGCGCAAAACAGAAATCCGTGCACCGTTTAGCGGGCAGATAGGGTTACGCAATGTGAGCGAAGGTGCCTATGTTACCCCGCAAACGCTTATTGCCACACTACAACAGCTAAACCCGCTTAAAATTGATTTCGCTATCCCTGAGAAATACGCCGTATTGGTGAAAAACAATGACCGACTGCGCTTTATAGTAGATGGGTTTAAAGACACTTTTGCTGCTAACGTATACGCTATTGAGCCTAAAGTTGATGTAGCCACCCGTAACATTAAAGTGCGCGCCCGCACACAAAACCCCGGTAGCAAACTGTTGCCCGGTATGTTTGCCAACGTTAGCTTAGGGATTGACGGCCGCAAGGATGCCGTAATGATACCCACGCAAGCCATTATCCCTGTGGCAAGAGGAAAACAAGCCATTGTTGTAAAAGGTGGTAAAGCTTCGTATGTGCCCGTAGAAACAGGACTACGCGATGCCGACCTTGTTGAAATTACAACGGGGATACAAGCAGGCGATACCGTTGTAATAACCGGACTTATGCAATTGAAACCCAACGGCGAAGTAAGAATATCTAAAATAGTGAAATAATTGGGGAAAGAAGAAAAATGAGCTTATCATCACTCAGTTTAAAACGACCCATACTTGCCACAGTAATGTCTATCATTATTGTGTTGTTTGGGTTGATAGGGTTTAATTTCTTAGGGGTGAGAGAATACCCCTCGGTTGACCCGCCGATAATAACGGTGCGTACCGCCTATACAGGTGCAAACGCCGATGTAATTGAATCACAAATTACCGAACCGCTTGAAAAAGCCATTAACGGTATAGAAGGTATCCGTACCATTTCATCATCAAGCAACCAAGGCTCCAGTGTAATTACGGTTGAATTTGACCTGAACTCTGATTTGGAAGCAGCGGCTAATGATGTGCGCGATAAAGTATCGCAAGCACAACGCCAGTTACCTGAAGATATTGATGCCCCGCCCATTGTATCAAAAGCCGATGCAAACAGCGATGCAATTATATCCATGACGGTAAAAAGTGATACCCGTAACCAATTGGAAGTGTGCGATTACGCTACCAATGTGTTGCAGGAACGCCTGCAAACCATACCGGGTGTGAGTGGCATACAGATTTGGGGGGAAAAGAAATATGCCATGCGTATTTGGTTCGATCCGATGAAGCTGGCCGCCAATCAACTTTCATTAAACGATGTCCAATCTGCCTTAAACCGCGAAAACATCGAATTGCCCTCGGGTAAAATAGCAGGCAATGCCACCGAGTTAACCGTAAAAACATCGGGTTTATTGGTTACTGAAGATGATTTTAATAACCTGATTATTAAAACAGATGCAAACAGCATTGTACGCTTGCGCGATATAGGACGCGCAGTACTTGGGCCTGAAAACGAGGAAACGATTTTGAAAGAATCGGGGGTACCGATGGTAGCCTTAGCAATCATCCCACAACCCGGCTCAAACCAAGTGGCCATTGCCGATGAATTTTACAAACGTTTTGAACAACTTAAAAAAGAAATACCCGAAGACATTGAAGTGGGTATTGTGTTAGATACCACAAAGTTTGTTAAACGCTCAATAGCAGAAGTTGAAGAAACCCTGCTGATAGCCATAGGGCTGGTAGTAATTATTATTTACCTGTTTTTCCGCAACTGGCTAATAGCCATACGCCCGCTTATAGATATTCCCGTATCGTTATTAGGAGCTTTCTTTATCATGTACATCTTCGGGTTCTCCATCAACGTACTAACCCTGTTGGGTATCGTTCTTGCAACAGGACTGGTTGTTGATGACGGTATAGTAGTTACCGAAAATATTTACAAGAAACTCGAGGCCGGCCTTAGCCCCCGCGAGGCAGCCAAAGAAGGCTCAGAAGAAATCTTTTTTGCAGTTATCTCAACCTCTATCACCCTTGCCGTAGTATTTCTTCCCATCATATTTATACAAGGCTTTGTAGGTAGTTTATTTAAAGAATTTGGGATAGTAGTTGCGGGTGCAGTTATTATTTCTGCATTCGTATCTCTAACCCTTACACCCGTATTAAGTGTAAAATTATCAGGCAAACCCGGTTACCAGTCGTGGTTCTACCGCAAAACCGAACCTTTTTACCGTGCTCTTGACAACGGCTACCGAAGAAGCCTTGAGATGTTTACCTCATACAAATGGGCATCGGTAGTTATCATTCTTGCTTGTTTAGTTTTAATATGGAGACCCGGACTATCACTTAAAGAAGAACTTGCTCCGTTGGAAGACCGGGGATGGCTTCGTATCACAACCTCTACCCCTGAAGGTACATCGTATGATTACATGGATGGATTTATGGATAGGGTAAGCCGTTTTGTAGAAGATTCAGTACCCGAAAAACAAATCATGCTTTCGGTTACAGCACCGGGCTTTGCAGGTTCAGGTGCTCCTAATACAGGTTTTGGCCGTATAGTGATTGGCGACAAAGAGACCCGCCACCGCAGTCAACAAGAAATTGCTGACTACCTTACAAAAAACATGGTACGTTTTAACGACGGACGGGTGTTTGTGGTGCAAGACCAAACCATCTCATCGGGGGGTGGGCCGCGCGGTGGCTTACCCGTGCAGTTTGTGTTGCAAAACTCAAACTTTGAGAAGATAAAAGAAAACCTGCCCAAGTTTATGGATGAGGTTTCAAAAAGCCCTGTGTTTGGCGGTATGGTGGATGTGAACTTAAAGTTTAACCGTCCTGAATTAGGTATAACAATTAACCGTAATAAAGCGGCCGAATTGGGTATATCGGTGGCAGATATTGCCCAAACCCTTCAATTGGCACTTAGCTCTCGCCGCATGGGGTATTTTATTATGAATGGTAAACAATACCAAGTAGTGGGACAAGTGGACAGGAGTAATCGTGATGAACCCGTTGATTTGAAAAGCTTTTACGTGCGCAGCAATACCGGGCAACTGGTTCAGTTGGATAACTTAGTAACTGTGCAGGAACAAAGCAACCCGCCACAGTTATACCACTATAACCGTTATAAATCAGCTACGGTAATGGCCGGCTTGGCAACAGGTAAAACAGTTGGCGACGGTATTAAAGAAATGGAACGTATTGCCGAAAAGGTACTGGATGATACCTTTAGCACTTCACTCACAGGCCCTTCAAGAGATTTTAAAGAAAGTTCAAGCAATACCTTGTTTGCTTTCGGATTAGCTCTTTTGCTGGTGTACCTGATTTTGGCGGCTCAGTTTGAGAGTTTTAAAGACCCTCTTATAATTATGATAACTGTACCGCTTGCGTTAGCAGGAGCATTATTGTCATTGTGGATGTTTGGCCAAACCCTTAATATCTTTAGTCAGATAGGTATTATTATGCTGATTGGTTTGGTAACCAAAAACGGTATTTTGATTGTGGAGTTTGCCAACCAATTGCGCGAACACGACCCGACACTAAGCAAACGCGACGCAGCCATACAAGCTGCTACCTTGCGTCTTCGCCCTATTTTAATGACAAGTTTGGCAACCGCTTTGGGTGCTTTACCCATTGCCCTTGCATTAGGTGCCGGAGCACAAAGCCGTGTACCGTTGGGTATTGTAATTGTGGGCGGGGTTATTTTCTCATTAATCCTTACCTTGTACGTTATTCCAACAGTTTATACAATGTCGGCAAAAGCAATTTACAGGCGTTTATTCGGACTGAATAAAAAAGCAGTTGCCGTTGTTTTATTGGCCACCGCAAGCACCGGAATTTGGGCACAAACCCCTATGAGCCTTAATGAAGCGGTTGAAATTGCCTTGAAAAACAACTACGACATTTTGCTGGCAAAGACTGCTGAACAAGCAACCCAAATAAACAACAATGCGGGAAATGCAGGAATGCTGCCCAACGTAACTTTGAACGTAAGTGAGAATTTATCAAACAACAATATCAACCAAAAATTCTCGAACGGTTTGGAAGTACAAAGTAACGGAGTGGGTTCTACCAACCTGAATGCAAATGTAGCTCTTGACTGGACGTTGTTTGACGGGATGAAAATGTTTGCCACAAAGAGCCGTTTGGAAGAACTACAGCAACAAAGTGGCTTTAACCTAAAGGAACAAATACAACAAACAGTGGCTCAGGTAATGAGTGAATATTATGGCCTTGTGGGACAGAAAATGCAGATTAAAACCACTGAAACCGCCCTTGATTTGGTTAAAAATCGACAGGAAATTATAGACGCAAAATATTTTGTGGGGATAGTATCGGCATTTGAGGTGAACCAAGTGAATATTGACAAAAATACATTTACTGCCAACTTGTTGTTGCAGCAAAACAATTTTGCCAACCTTAAAATGGGATTTAATATGCTGTTGGGGCGTGATGTAGGAATAACTTTTGACGTGCCTGAAACTATTGAGAACGATACAACGCTTAATTTTCCACCTGTAGATGGTAGTCTTGCCAATAAAAACTTCTCTTTGCTTTCAGCACAACGCAATATCAATATCAGCCAACTGCAACACCGCGAAATAGGTTCACAACGGTTGCCGTTGGTAAGGCTCACTTCAAGTTACGGCTATACAAGGCAAACCAGCCAGGCAGGTTTTTCGCTGCTAAACCAAAGTAACGGGTTAAATGCAGGTATAACTGCCAGCGTACCGTTGTTTAGGAGTGTATCTATCCGTAACCAGCTGCGCACTGCTGATTTACAAATAAAAAGTAATACCGTATTGTTTGAAAAGCTGCAAAGCACTGTAAACAGTGCCTACCGTCAAGCATATAACGATTACCAGACGTATAAAACCATAGCTGGTATGGAAAAGTCTAACGCTCAACTGGCACTGGATAATTACAAAATTGCCGAAGGTCGCCTGCAACAAGGCCTTTCATCACTGCTTGAGGTAAAAGAAGCCGAACGTAATTGGCAAGATGCCCAAAACCGAGATATTAATGCCCGCTACAACTTAAAACTTGCTGAAATAGAACTTAAAAAGCTATCAGGCCAATTAGTAGGCAGTAACTAATACGCTTTACTCACGAATAAGCCCTTGTGCAACAAGTTGTACAAGGGCTTATTCGTTATATCGTTTAGTGTTGCCGTACGACGACGCACTACCTATCCGTCATTGCGAGGTCTCCCGAAGCAATCCGTTGGTATAAACTCTAAAATCTAAATACTAAAAAAACTGTTGACCATTGACGGTCAACTGCTGACCTGTAAACAGATTACCACGTCAGCCGAAGACGGCTTCCTCGTAATGACGAACGTCGGGTGAGTGGAATAACCTGTCCTGCTGACGAAGGAAGCATCTTATTACAATTGTGTGTTTGCCTTGCGTTTACACATTTCTGATGGGAAATTTCGCTGCGCTCAATTTGACAGGAAAGGGCAGTAGTGCGGCAGATAATCAAAACAATTAGACTATTGATCGTGTCAGCTAACCTCTTGCAGCACTATTTCCCTCAATTCATCCAACTCTCTGATAGCATCTAAAACTCCGGTTACGTTTTTAAGTATCATGGTGAGGTTTTTGGGCGTTTGTTTCATACTGCATTTCACGGGGTGTGCGGCAACGTATCTTAGTATGCTTCCAAACAATTCGCTTTGGTAGTAGCTGCTACTTTGGTTGGCCGGAAAATAGCACGTAAGGGTTTTGTTGTTTAAGTTCACTCGCTCAAAACCCAAATCACGGGCTTTCCATTTCATCCGCATACTGTCAAACAAACCTTTTAATTCTTTGGGCATGGGACCAAATCGGTCAATCAATTCATCCCTGAATTTTAACAACTTATCCTCGTCGCTTATCTGCGCCAACTCATTGTACAGCGAAAGCCGCTCTTGTATGTTGCGAACGTAATTATCAGGTATCAGTATTTCGGCATCCACATCCACTTGCACCTCATTGGTGCGGGGCTTGGGTGTTTCGTCCTTAAATAATTCTTTAAACTCTTCGTCTTTCAGTTCTTGCAAGGCTTCATCCAATATCTTATGATACATCTCAAAACCAATCTCGGCAATAAACCCGCTTTGTTCGCCGCCCAACAGGTTACCCGCCCCGCGAATGTCCAAATCACGCATGGCTACGTTAAACCCGCTGCCTAAATCGCTAAACTGCTCAATGGCACTAAGGCGTTTGCGGGCTTCTTGCGTAAGCGTACTCAACGGTGGAGAGAATAAGTAACAATAGGCTTTTTTGTTGCTACGTCCCACACGACCTCGCATCTGGTGCAAATCGCTAAGACCGTGCATATGGGCATTGTTTATAATAATGGTGTTGGCGTTAGGTATGTCAAGACCGCTCTCAATAATGGTGGTGGCTACCAACACATCATAATCCCCCTCCACAAACTTTATCATAATGTCTTCCAACTGGTGTCCTTCCATTTGTCCGTGGGCAACCGCTGCGCGTGCTCCGGGAACCAGTCGTTCTATCATGGCTGCAAAATCATAAATGTCTTTCACCCTGTTATGGATAAAAAACACCTGCCCGCCCCGTGCTATTTCGTTGGCCACAGCCTCCTGCATCAATTCCTGATTGAACACGTGTAACTCTGTGCGCACGGGCTGACGGTTGGGAGGCGGAGTATTTATTACTGATAAGTCTCTTGCCCCCATCAGTGAGAAGTGCAGGGTGCGGGGGATGGGTGTTGCTGTTAGCGTAAGCGTATCAACGTTTACGCGGAATTGCTTTAGTTTTTCTTTTACAGCCACCCCAAATTTTTGTTCCTCGTCAATTATCAGCAGGCCAAGGTCTTTAAATTTAATCTCTTTGCCCACCAATGCATGTGTGCCAATAAGTATATCTATTTTACCCTCTTTTAGCTTGGTAAGAATTTCCTTTTTCTCCTTTGCGGTACGAAAACGGTTGATATACTCAATATTACAGGGGAAGCCTTCTAAACGACTCTTAAATGTTTTATAATGCTGATAGGCCAAAATGGTGGTGGGTACCAAAATAGCCACCTGTTTGCTATCGGCAACAGCCTTAAAGGCAGCACGGATGGCCACTTCTGTTTTGCCAAAGCCCACATCACCGCACACCAGCCTATCCATGGGGTGTTGCAATTCCATGTCGGCCTTCACATCTTCAGTAGCCTTGCTTTGGTCGGGGGTATCTTCGTACAAAAACGAAGCCTCTAACTCTACTTGCAAATACGAATCGGGACTAAACGCAAAACCTGTTTGCGCCTTGCGGGCAGCATACAGTTTTATCAAATCGCGGGCAATGTCTTTAACCTTCTTTTTGGTCGATTTTTTCAGTTTATCCCACGCATCGCTACCCAGCTTGTTCATGCGCGGTTCAGTACCGTCCTTACCAACGTATTTGGTTATTTTGTGAAGCGAGTTAATGTGCACATACAACAAATCGTTATCGCGGTACACCAACCTAACGGCCTCACTCATCACACCGTTCATCTCAATCTTTTCAAGTCCCGCAAACTTTCCGATACCGTGGTCGATGTGCGTTACATAATCGCCGGGAGAAAGTTCCCGCAGTTCTTTTAAAGTAAGGGCTTTGGTAGATGAATAGGTACGGCGGCCTTTGTATTTATAATAACGGTCGAAAAGTTGGTGTTCTGTATAGCAGGCAATTTTCAGGTCGTGGTCGATAAAACCCTCGCTGATACCGTGATATACAGGTTCAAACTTTACGTCCTTGTCCAAATCCTCGAAAATGGTGTGTAAACGCTCCACCTGACGGGGATTATCAGAAAATATAATGTTTTGATAACCCTTCCCTTGATTGTCTTTAAGATTTTCTATCAGTAAGTTAAAATTCTTATGAAATAGCGGCTGCGGCGAGGTTTTAAACTCAATGGTTTTTTGTGGTTTAAAAAATGTGCGTTTGCCATATTCTACCACCGTGTGCTTTTCAACCTGCCCCAACCATTCGTTGGTGGTTTCATACAACTCAGTAATGGGAGTAGTTTCGTTATTTTCAGCCAAGTATTTGGCAGTTTTGCCCAAGCCTTCTTCCATTACGCCCGTAGCAAAAGTGCCGTCGTGCAACCACACCACCACATCATCGGGCAGGTAACTAAACAATCCGGTTTTTTCTTTGGCTATTACCTCGCTTTGTATGTTGGGTACTATAGTAGTGTGTATCACCTTTTTTACCGAAAGCTGGTTTTCAGGCTCAAACAAACGGATAGACTCTACCAAGTTACCATCTAACTCCACACGGTAGGGTAAATCATTGGCAAATGAAAATACATCAATAATTCCCCCGCGAATGGCAAACTGCCCCGGCTCGTACACAAAGTCAACACGGTCAAAATCGTGTTCACTCAGCATCTCCATCAAAAAATCAAGGTCAAAGGGGTCACCCACTTTCACCTCAAACGTATTCTTCTCAAACGTGGCGTTGCCAATCACTTTTTCAAGCACCGCTTGCGGATAGGTAATAATTACCTGCCCGTGTGGCTTTTTATTAAGGCGGCTCAATACCTCTGCACGTTTTAATACATTGCTGTTATCGGTTTGTGCAGGAATAAAACTTTTGCTAAAACTTTCGGGTAACAGCAAAATCTCGCGGTTTTCTATCAAGCTGCTCACATCGGTGTGCAGGTAGGCCGCCTGTTCCCAATCGTCGGCCACTATTAAAAACGTTTTCTCGGGATTACGCAGCCATGCTGCCGAAATGCTAACTCCCACCGCAGCCCCGTTAAGGTTTTGCGCGGCAATTTTAAGGGGTTTGGCTTGAGAAAAAACAATATCATCCAACCCCGAAAAGGCGGGGTGGCGGGTATAAAGGTCTAAAAATTGCTTGATGTTCAATGCTTGGCAAAGATAACGAATGGATGTTAGTTTTGAGTTTCTGTTTATGGTCTTAATTTCTTCATGCGATGCTGACACAGGAAGCATCTTATCATAATTATGATGACATCTAACACATTTGTAATAAGGTTCCTTGCTACGCTCTGAATGATAGTAAGCTCAGAGCGACCCGTCATATTGAACTTGTTTCAACAGCGCATATCCAGCACACTGCTTAACATTACTCTTGTAATATCCGCACTTACATAACATTAAAAACATATTGATTTTTCAGTAAATGCTCAATACTATAAATTGTACCTGTTATTTAAACTAATAACCGTTTTGAAACTAAATACACCCTAAATTTTAAACAAACCTGCACTTTTCTACATGCATTTGTGTTGATAACCCTATCGGTTTGTAACTACTTTGTTGCCTAATGCACAATAGGTGATACCGTTTTGTTGCCATTCACACCTTTTTACTATCGCGATTTAGTCCGTTTTAACAATTTCTTAAAAAAAACCGTGCATTGGTCGGGTAATTATGTAATAAATTATTTACCGGTCTTTTAATACCCCATTACCTGCCAAAAAGACTTTTGAACCATCAAATTTAGAAACCGGAGTTATTCGGTAAGAGAAATAAATAAATGCTATGGTTTTAACAGTAACCCTACTACGGGTTGCCGCTGCATTGGCATTGCTGTCGCTACTCCGGTTTCTAAAAAATAATGGTTATTTATGAATAAAAAACATTCGCAGATTTTATTTTGCCTTTTATTAGGGGTATTGTTTTCTTCTTTGCCTACGCTGGTTCGCGGCCAGGATGTAGTTATCAATGAGTATTATAACAGCGGCGGTACATCAGGTGCGGATGATGAGGTGGAGTTATTAGTAATTAAAGACAGTGCCGATTTAAGGAGTTTATGGATTAAAGATTTTTCGTCAAGCAATGCTAATGACGGGGGTGGCGGCTATCAGTTTACCACTTTATCGTTGTACAGGTATGTACGGGCAGGTACTATTATCCGCCTGAGGAAACCCGGTACAGCATTAACACTTGACACTACTACCGGCTGTTCTGACTTTAACATGGCCATAAACCTTAACAACACTACCTTTTTTAGTAACAACGGTACACTTGATATTGCCACCAACGATATGGTGATGATAAAAAGCGGCACACAGTCAGGCACTGCCAATAATATACATACCCTTCGGTCAGGCTCAACAGGAACACAATGGAATAACATCTCTTCGGGGACTAAACTGGGTAATACCTCAACTACCAGCGGCTCCTCATCGGCTCTTGTTAATAATGCCAACACTGTGATAGGTGATTTTAACTTAGGAACCAGTGGTGTAACTGCCTCGGGTACATCAACAATGGGTACATGGAATAACTCTACCAATCAAAATTTTATCTTGTTGCTGCGCGGCCCTATCCCTTCGGCAGGTTCTGCCATTAGTTCAAGCGGTTTCACTGCCAATTGGGGTGCATTAACTGCTGCCACTAAATACTTTCTTACGGTAGATGATGATTCTACTTTTGCATCCCCTGTATCGGGGTTCAATAATTTAGATGTGGGCAACGTAACCAGCAAAGCCGTTACGGGTTTGTCGGCCTCAACTACCTATTACTTCCGTTTAAGGGCGCAAAATGCTACTCCAACCGTATCAAGGTTTTCATGCAAACAAGCAGTAACAACTGCTGCCCCTACTCCTAATATTATAGTAAGCCTTACATCGGTTACAGGTTTAGATACCACTATTAATAATGTTTCAACTGCACAAACGTTTACAGTTTCGGGCGATAACCTTACCGCTAACGTTGCCCTTGATTTTGTTACAGGCACTAACTTTGAAATTTCTTCTACCTCAGCCACCACTGGTTTCGGGTCATCATTAAACCTTACCCAAAGCGGCGGAAACTTAACGGGTGAACCCGTTACTGTTTGGGTGCGGATGAAATCGCAATCTTCAACAGGTACGGTTACTGATACTATTAATTTTACCAGCACAGGGGCTACCACAAGGCAACTGACATTAAGCGGAACGGCAGGAGCAAACTACTACTCAGCAAGTACAGGTTTCTTGGATGATTTGTCTACTTGGGGTATTAATACTGACGGTACGGGTGCAAATCCGGCATCATTTACTACCAATTATTGCATTTACACGGTAACTAACCGCGCCTCGGCTACACTAAACGCTAACTGGACAGTGAGCGGAACAAACTCAAAGGTTGTTATAGGTAACGGTTCATCGGCCACTGATGTTGAAATACCTGCTTCACTTACCATTACGGGTACGGTTGATATTGCCAACCTTGGTGAGCTTACCATGAACAATACTACCCTTGCACACACCTACGGAACCCGTGCAACCGGTCACACACTTGAGTATGCACAAGCAGGCTCATTCAGTATCCCACAAATTACCTATCATCACCTTAAACTTACCAACGGTACTAAGGTTTGGGCAGGCAATACTACCTCTATCAATGGCAATCTTATATATACCGATGTTGCAATTGACGGAGCTTCGTCAGCTCCCTTTTCAACTGTAAACCTTGCAGGTGATTTAACTTCTAACGGAACGCTTACTAACCCTCCTATTGCTAATAGTTACACATTTATTTGCACCAGCAACGGCACACAAACCCTTAGCGGAAACGGTAACCCTTTTAATTTTTTCAGGCTGCAAACCTCAGGCACATCAACCATTGTACTATCAGACAATTCAGGAGGCACAACCCTGCAATTGGGTAATGCTTCGGGTGGCGGATTTAGTCTTGGCGCAGGAAGTACGTTGGTACTTAATAACAACTCAGTTTCAACCGTTTCAAACACCAACAGTGCGTTTGCAGCAGCAACCACCGGTGTGATTCGCGGCTCAGCCAATGCAAGCCTTACTATAAATAGTGCGGCCACCACCGTGGGTACTATGTATATGGATCAAACCACTCCCGGTACTACCAATGTGCTTAAAAACTTTACCTACGACTGTACCAATGCAAGTAGTAACCTTATATTGGGTAATCAGCTGCAAATTGCGGGAGTACTAACCCACACCGACGGTGCTTTAACAACAGGCGGTAATCTGGTGTTGAAAGCTACTTCGGGCACTTTGTACGGACAGATTGCCGGAAGCGGCAGCGGAACTATCAGCGGTAATATAATCTCACAATATACCATCACAGGCGGCGGTATAGGCTGGAGGCCGATTTGCTCACCTTTGAATGGTGCAACACTGGCGCAATTGAGCGATGATATGAATTTGGATTTCGGTTCGCTAAGTGCCGCTTCGGCAAACGTGTATTACTTTGATGAAACAGCATCACCCTATTGGAACATTGCAAGCGGGGCTTCAGAGTCAATGAATAGCCGCTCATATTCAATCTACATGGGTGGTTCGGCTGCATGGGCCAATCCTTTACCGCTTACTATGGATATTACCGGAACGTACGCAGGTACTGCTGATTATACTGTAAACGGGTTAAGCCGCACAGGAAGTATTACCGATACTACAGGATGGCAGGTAGTACGCAACCCATGGCCTTCAGGCTTTATGTGGGACGGAACAACTGCAACCATTGACGATGTGAACAATGTACAAGGCCAGCAAGTATGGGTGTTTAACCAGTCTGACAGCAGCTATACCGTTTATGACAATGCAACACAAGGTGTTATCCCTCCGTTTACTCCCTTCACTCTAAAAGTAGCATCTAACAACACAAACCTTACCTTTAAAAACAGTGCCCGTAATACTGATTCGTTAAATAACTTCTTTAGCAAAGCAGGTTTTGAAAATTATATTGAGTTAAAAGTTACAGGCCCTACCGGCAAAGCCGATGCGGTTAAATGGTACACTCACCCGCAAGCCACTAACGGATATGACATTTACGACGGTACCAAAAAGCTGAACACCGGCGCACCCAATATGTATTTTATGCTTGAAGGTGAAAAAGCAAGTAAAGAGGTTTGGAATACAATCCCTGCTGAAAACGAGCTTGTGTTTATCCATTTCTTTGCTAAAAATGCAGGTAAGCATATTATAAACTTTGCCACAGAAAATATGACACCCGGGGTTGAGGTTGTGCTTGAAGATTTAGTAACGGGTAAAAAACACCCTGTGAACGGCAAACCTTATGAGTTTACTTATGAAGCCAACAGCACACAAGCCCGTTTTGTACTACATTTTACACAAACCATTACTTCTACTAATGAAAACCAAGCAGCAAGCAATGTTGCACAAATAGGTTGCAACGGCAGCGAGGTTACTGTGATAATAAACCAAGCAGGCAGTTTTGAAGCTACTGTATTTGATTTATTAGGTCGCACGGTTGCCAACACCCAATCCGTGCAAGGCAACAGCCAATTAAATACCCTTAATCTTAACGGACTTGTAGCAGGTTACTACCTGTTACAAGTGAAAGGTAACGGGTTTATAACTACTGAGAAAGTATATATCAAATAGCAATCCTCCACTTTATTTCTATGTGCCACGGTCTTAGGATCGTGGTTTTTTGTTTTATGCCTGTTGAATGATGTGAATTTGCATTTTTTGCAACTCAACCGCTGCTGTTTAGTTACAATCAGCAAAAACTGCTAAAACAAATTCTATTACAGGCAAAATGTACTTACAAAGCCCCGTTGCAACCCCGCAACTTTGTCTCATGGAAACCGCATTTATAAATATCTCACTAACAAACCACCTAAAGTCAGTAGTATTATTTTTTTGATAATCCTCTACGCTAACGTAAATGGGCAAGATAGCTCTAACTACTTACAACATAATTATAACGAACCTTTCGACTCTTCCAAGTCGCACCAACTAAAGAAAACGAGAAACGTTTTTGGTTTCATCCCAAATAAGAATACTAAACAAATTAATGGAGTTTCTTTGGGGATATGTATAAACCCATACGATAGCATAGTAATAAACGGAGTGAATATTGAGATTTTAGGTGGCTGGGCTGTTAGTCCCCATCTCCTGCATGAGAAAACCAATTTTAGTGACACCACAAAAATGAATCAAGAATATTATAAAAAATATTCTCAAGTAATTAATGGTATTACTGTAGCATCACTATCTGGGTTCAATAATGCCCAAGTAAACGGCGGCACATTTAGCTTCTTTTACAACTGTGCAAATGAAGTCAATGGAATAAGCGTATCACTCATAGGGAATACTAACCAGTTTTTTAATGGTCTTGAACTGGCATTACTTTTTAACGAAGCCTCCCGCGGACGAGGATTACAAATCTCTCTTATTAACAAGTGCCATAATTTTAGAGGAATACAGATTGGGTTATGGAATAAAAATAGTAAACGTAGCCTGCCATTCATTAATTGGCAATTCATGCCTTAACCCCAAAAACAGCGCGTTATGTCTTTTATTAAATGTTGATTGTAAAATGAATACTGGCACACTTATGGCTTCACAACAATTCTGCAAAGTTTCGCTTACCTTTGCGGCGCTTTTATGATAATTGAAGTATTAAAATCTAAAATCCACAGGGCAAAAATCACGCAAACTGAGTTGCACTATGTGGGCAGCATTACGCTGGACGAGGACTTAATGGACGCTGCAAACCTGATTGAAAACGAAAAGGTACAGATTGTAAACATTAACAACGGCGAACGGTTTGAAACCTACGTGATTAAAGGTGAGCGCGGAACCGGTATGGTTTGCCTTAATGGTCCCGCAGCTCGCAAAGCGCAAAAAGGCGATTTGGTAATTGTAATCTCATACTGCCAAATGGACTTTGAAAAAGCCAAAACCCACAAGCCTACACTGGCTTACCCTGATGACAACAACCGCGTGATTAAATAACACGTTACATGCCTGCAACCCTAAAAAAAGTACTCCGCTACACCATTTTCATAGGTATTAGTGCTGCATTCATTTACATGGCCTTTAAAGGCGTTAAAATGGATGAGTTGATTGAGAAAATTAAAGGTGCTGAGCTTAGCTGGGTACTATGGGCCATTGTTGCGGGCATACTTAGCTGTGTGAGCCGTGCCCTGCGCTGGCAAATTATGGCTGAGCCATTGGGTTATAAAACCAGTTTTTGGACTACCTTTCATGGTATAATGGTAGGATATATGGTAAACTTTGCAATTCCGCGCGGCGGAGAAGTTGCCCGTGCTGCCATTGTATCTAAAACTGAAAAAATACCCCTAACCACCATGATAGGTACTATTGTGGCCGAGCGCTTGGTAGATTTACTGTGCATGGGTATTGTATTGTTATTGGCCATTGGCTTACAGTTTGATACACTGCAACAAGCTTTTAGCTTATTTTCGGCAAGTAAAACCGATACCGCAAGCAGCGGCCCAAGCCTGATACAAATTGCAGGTATTGCTGCTATAGCTGGCTTAGCGGTATTTTTTATCTTCCGTAAAAAAATACAAGCTCTTCCGCTTTATAAAAAAGTGATTGATTTTGTAAAAGGCTTTGCCGACGGGATAAAAAGTTTGCTCACCATCAAAAAACCTATACAGTTTATATTTCATTCCATTGTAATTTGGGTAATGTATTACCTGATGGTGTATTTGTGCTTTTTTGCACTTAACACTACCGAACATTTGGGTTTAGAAGCCGGTTTAACCACATTGGTAATGAGTACTATTGCAATCTTATTGCCTGCCCCCGGTGGTATGGGTACATTCCATTATTTTGTATCATTAGGTCTCACCCTGTATGGCATTGCCGAAAACAACGGAGTAGTGTATGCTACCATTGCACACGCATCACAAATGATTATGTTTATTGGTGTGGGAAGTGTGAGCATGATTCTTTTACTGATTTTACAACGCAAACAATTGGCGGGTGAATCTTCATCAGAAAATACAGAACAAGGTAATTAATACCCCCGAACAGCTTAACACCTTGCTTGCCGATTGGCGCAGCAAGGGTTATAAAGTAGTGTTTACCAACGGCTGCTTTGATTTGCTGCACAGGGGTCATGTGGATTATCTTGCCAAAGCCCGCGATTTGGGTGACGTGCTGTTTTTGGGATTGAACACAGATGCAAGTGTAAGCACTCTGAAAGGCCCTCATCGCCCCATACAGGACGAGCAAAGCCGTATGCAAATTATGGCTTCGCTGGAATGTGTGGACGCAGTGATGTTGTTCGACGAGGAAACCCCTTACGAATTGATAAAGAAAGTGTTACCCGATGTTTTGGTAAAAGGTGCCGATTATAAACCTGAAAACATTGTGGGATATGATATTGTTACTGCCAAAGGCGGCAGCGTTATCACATTAGAATACCTGCCCGGTTATTCAACTACAGGCATCGAAAAGAAAATCAAACTGGCTTAATCCTTTCACAGATTCTTAATCAAGTTGGGAATAACACCAGCCGCACATCAACCCCGCATTCAAATTGAGCACAGCGAAATTTCTTATTCGGAATATGCCAAGTGTAAGACTAACACAACTGTAATAAGGAGGCTTCCTTCGTCAATAGGATAAGGAGATAAGCGTCATTGCGAAGAAGCCGTCTTCGGTTTCTGAAGCAATCCGTTGGTTCGCCATCTGTTTTTAGAATTTTACATTGAGATTGCTTCGGGAGACCTCGCAATGACGAAAAACTACTGTCATGCCGAGGTACGAGGCATCTTTGTACAAGTTTGTTAACAATATGTGCCCGAAGATTCCTCGCTACGCTTCGGAATGACAGGGAAGGTTAATACAATTACAATAAGATGCTTTCTTCGCCAGAAGAATAGTGCGAATATGTTAGTTTCAGAGAGTCTTGAAATAATTAAGAGGATTACCGTTCCCCAAAAGGGATAGAGGCTGTACCATCAGTAATGGTATAATTCCAGCCTGTAAAGGGGTCTTTAATTTTGCAACTGAACTTAATTTGAGCCATTCTAAACGGCTTGCCCTCAAACATTACATCCTTCACTGATTCAATCTCAAACTTTGCCCATTGAGGCTGTGCTGAGTATATGGAGTAATATGCCTCTGAGAGATTATAGTCGTTATATATCACTATTATTTCGTTGGCACTTAGCTTAAACGGCCATGAACTTGTGTAGGCAAATTTATATATCCCTGTGTTTATAGAGTGTGATAGCTGAGCCTCAGTGGTTGCAAATTGTTTAAAGCTGTCTATAAACGTTATTTGCAGGCCGTGCCCGTTACCAAGGTCATTAATCTTAAACACAAACTCAGTAAGGTTGCTATCAATATTGTGTTTGATGGTAGTAGCGTATGAAATATCTTGCCCCGCAGCCATTTCAACAGGCACACCGTCAATTTTAGCCTTTACCCATATTTGAGGAGTTTCTTCAATGGGTTCGGGCAACTCTTTTTTTGTACACGCAGCAAGTCCCAACAGGGTAACTGCGAGTAACA
Organism: Bacteroidia bacterium; assembly: GCA_035906255.1. Classification (GTDB taxonomy): domain Bacteria; phylum Bacteroidota; class Bacteroidia; order UBA8524; family UBA8524; genus SB11. Next base: position 9,786 of record JAMIFM010000016.1, on the reverse strand, counting down.
CAAAAAAGCTTCTACCGACGTGTTTTTGAAACAACTTGCTTACTTCCATATTTTTTAAAACCCGCTAAAGGGTAATACAGCGTGGCCTTCTGAAACAATATAATGATTACCGTTATCAATACATTTCACATTACAGCTAAATTTCACCTCCACTAACTTACAAGGTTTTCCGCGTTCATCCGTCGCATCTTTTACAGCTATCACTTCAAAGTTTGCTTTTGATGATGCCCCGTATTGATACATGGGTGTGGTATAATACTTATAGTTTTTTTCTTTATCCAAGTATGAGATAATCACCTCACGCTGCCTGAAATAATACACAGGGAAAGCGTTTGAGTACGTAAACTTATACTCTCCCGGTTGCAATGTATTATTCAAGTCTGATTTTAAATCGCCAATACTATCGTTGTAATTATTAAAAGTAATTTCAACCATTTTTTTGTTATCCAACGATTCTATTCTAAAAGAGAACTGACGGATATTGCTTAACGCATTGGTATAAACAACATTGCTGGCAAACACATTTTGTTCGCCCACCTTAAATTCAAACGGAAACCCGTTCATTTTGCACTTCATCCAAATTGCAGGTGCACCTTCTTGTGGTTCGGGCAAATCAGTTTTTTTGCATGCACCAAACAACAATACTGTTGCAAACAATATGGCTACGTAATTTTTCATTTTACCTGTTCAAATTCAATCTCAAAAACACTTGCACATCAGCAGGCAGGTGTTTTTTGCCATCATTAAAATAGCTGTTAATAGTTAAATCGTTTAATTGCTGATGGTAACGTACCCCTACGCTGTAAATACCGGGCAACTTATATTCGTACCCTGCCATCAGGCCAAAGCCAAACCGACGTAAGTCTTCATATACACCCTTTTCAGTGGTGGTTTTTTGTACAGTTTCACTACTGTTTTTCCTGTTTTGCATCACTTCGGTTTGTGAATTCACCAATATAGATGATACAAATCCCCCACTAAACCTGTGGTTTGCCGCTGCGGTATAGTTAATACTTACAGGTATTTGCACATAATCAAATGATTTAGTTACAAGGAAGTATGTAGTAGTGGTTTTCTCAAAGAAATAAGTGGTTTGGGTAATGTTGCGGCCTATGCTATTGCTGTTCCTGCGTAGGTAAGATGCTTCTAAACCTACTGAAAAACGAGTGTTTATAGCACGGTTCACAAACAAGCCTGCATACAATCCGCTGCCCCAGCCTTTTCCACCCGTATTGCTAAGTACAGGGCTAAAGTTTGCACCAACGGCCAAGCCGTAATTCCAGTTAAATACACCTCGCTTTGAGTCTTCGCTACGACGTTGAGCTTGCAAAGCCTCAAAAGTGCTGAATGATTTCTTAGTCTCTGCATCTACCCCTTCATCGGTAAACTCGTAACCGTTCACTGCATAAGGTTTCGAAGTCAGAAGCCCGTTTAAATAACTTTGTTTTTCAACCATTGCTTGTGTTTCAGCCACAGCAGGTTCATCCGTCACCACAGCTTCCATAACATCTTCATTATCTTCTGCGGCAACGGTCATCAACGGTTGTATAGGTTGTTCAGCCTCTTTCCCTGCAACGGTTGCGGGAGGTGTAATTCCGTTGTCATTACCCTTACGTGTAACCGTTTTGGTAGTTGTTATACTTTTTTCACCGCCTTTGTTTGCTACTGCTGCATCAGTAACTTCAGGGGTGTTTACAGTATTGTCTTGTACTTGGGCATTTGTTTGTTCATTGCTGTTTGCTGTTTCAGCGGGTGATTGGATGGTTGTTTCTGCCACGTTTTCAGGTTTTTGTGCCAACGAACCGTTGGTTGAATTGTAGCCCGAAACATAGGCTACAACGGAACCTGCCAATACAATAGCCCCTACCACGCTGGCCAATATGTACCGGTTTGCGTTTTGCAGTAAATATCCTGTAGTGCCACTGTCAAGCATTGCCTCCATACGATCCCATGCCCCGGGAACATACGGGCTGCTTTGGCCTTCAAGGTTATCCCTGAAAAACTTGTCTATATCATTTATGTTATTGTCCATAACTTACTTCTGCCTTATCCTTTTTTTTAATGAGCATCTTTAACTTCTGCCTTGCAGCATGAAGATAAGTACGCGATGTAACCTCCGAAATGTTTAATTGGTCGCTAATTTCTTTGTGAGAATATCCGTCAATAGCATACATATTAAACACCGCTTTTGCCATTGGCGGCAATTGGTTAATCATTGCCGTCAACTCCTGCATATTAAATTTTGATATTACCGTGTTATCGGTACTACCGTTATATATATCCAGATACTCTGTATTGGGGTAAATATTCTGATTGTAGTTTTTATGCTCCTTAATAAAATCAAGAGCCGTATTAATTACAATCCTCTTCACCCACCCCTCAAAACTTCCTTGGTTTTTAAACTGTGCTATGTTTTTAAACACCTTAAAAAAACCTGCGTTCAACACCTCCAAAGCATCATCTTCCTGTTTCACGTACCGCAAGCACACTGCATACATTTTGCCAAAAAAGTACTCATAAAGCCTTTTTTGGGCCTTACGGTCATTGTTACGGCATAAATCAATCAGTTGCTCGTTCATCTTTGGCAGGTGTACTGTATTTGACGATTGTTTTGGCAGGGATGTTGTTACTGCACCATAAAAATTTTATGAAACTACTATAAAGGTAGTGATTTTACCGATAAAGTCATTTACTATCAAGGGACAATCCGTATTAAACAAAAGTCCCTTAATAAATAGCTTTATCTTTGCAAAGATAAAACCATGAGTAAAAAAGGAAAAATATTAGTGGCCATGAGTGGCGGTATTGACAGTACCGTTACTGCCATTATGTTGAAAGAAGAAGGGTACGAAGTGGTGGGTATCACCATGAAAACATGGGATTATGCCACATCAGGAGTTAACGGTAAAGAAACAGGCTGTTGCAGTCTTGACTCTATAAACGACGCAAGAAGTATATCGGTACAGCACGGTATCCACCACATGATACTGGATATAAGGGATGAGTTCGGCAATTTTGTGATTGATAATTTTGTAGATGAATATTTGGCAGGCCGCACTCCCAATCCTTGTGTATTGTGCAATACCCATATTAAGTGGGAAGCCTTGCTACGCCGTGCGGATATGCTGGATTGCGAATTTATTGCCACAGGACATTATGCCAAACTGAACCACAACCCTGACAACGACAGGTATTATATCTCTCGCGGTAAGGACTTGAATAAAGACCAATCGTATGTATTGTGGGGGCTGGCGCAAAAAAACCTTGCCCGTACCCGTTTCCCTATGGGGCATTACCACAAAACCGAGATTAAACAAATGGCCATTGATCTGGGTTATACCGAGCTGGCCAAAAAAAGCGAGAGCTACGAAATTTGTTTTGTGCCCGATAATGATTACCGCAGCTTTTTGAAAAACAAAGTTGAAGGGCTTGAAGAACGTGTAAACGGGGGCAACTTTGTACGTAGAGACGGCACAGTGATAGGTAAACACAGGGGTTACCCCTTTTATACCATCGGCCAACGCAAAGGTCTTGAAATAGCTGTGGGCGAACCCATGTTTGTAGTGGACATTCAACCTGATACCAATACGATTGTTTTGGGCGGCCAAGAGGAATTGCAACGCAATGGTATGTGGGTGCGCAACCTAAACCTTCAAAAATATGGTGAGATTGAAGGCCAAATGGATGCTTTAACCAAAATACGTTATAAAGATGCGGGAAGCCATGCTTTGATTGAGCAACACGACAACCGCATGAAAGTAATGTTTAACTCAAAAGTAAACGCTATTGCACCCGGACAATCGGCCGTGTTTTATGACGGTGATGATTTAATTGGAGGCGGTTGGATAGAATCGAGCTTTGAAGTATAAGCCAGTTACAGTTTCAATACATAAAGACATAACCTTTTCATAGATGAAAAAGATTTCAGCAGTTATACTATTCTTATTCCCCTTGCTTGCAGTAGCAGGCTACGGTGATACATTAAAATTTTGGGTACAGTTTACCGATAAGAAAAACAGCCCGTATAGTATTAACCAACCTGAATCTTTTTTATCTAAAAAAGCCATTGAACGCCGAGCCAAGTTCGGTATCACAATTACTGAAGAGGATTTCCCCGTTAACCCCGATTACTTAAAAAAAGTAAACTCAACAGGTGTGCAGGTATTAAACACGTCACGCTGGCTAAACGGCGTGTCAATTCAAACTGCCGATAACGATGTTATTAAAAAACTAATGGCTTTGCCATTTGTAAAAAGCATTGACAAAGTGGGTTTGTACGACAACAAAGACAATTCGCGACTTGAATACCTGATGGAAATGTTGATGGCTGTGGGCGAAGAAGAGCCTGAAACCACCGACGGGACTATGCAACCGGGCGTTGAACTTACCCCGTATAACAAAGATTTTTACGGCAAGGGTTTCAATCAAATAGAAATGTTGAACGGTGCAGAGATGCATCGCTTGGGCTTCACAGGCAAAGGTGTTACAATAGCCGTGCTTGACGGGGGGTTTATGAACGTAAACAAAATAAAAACCTTTCAACACTTATATACCAACGGGCAACTATTGGGCACATGGGATTTTGTGAGGCAAGACAGTAACGTGTATGACGATAATAATCACGGAATGAATGTATTATCGTGTATGGCTGCACAAACCCCCGGTAAAATGGTGGGTACAGCTCCCGAAGCATCTTATTGGTTGCTGCGTACCGAAGACGCCAATACTGAATACCTGATTGAAGAATACAATTGGGTAAGCGGAGCAGAATTTGCCGATAGTGCAGGTGTGGATATCATCAACTCTTCGCTGGGCTACAGTGCATTTGACGATAATAGTACCAGCCATAAATACAGCCAACTGGATGGAAAAACCAGCGTTGCCAGCCGTGCAGCAAGCATTGCTGCCAAAAAAGGGATTGTTGTGTGCAATGCGGCAGGTAATGAAGGTAACGACGATTGGACATATATAGGTGCACCTGCGGATGCCGACGGTATAATTACTGTTGGTGGGGTAAATGCCGACAGTACTTTTGCCGACTTTAGCAGCTACGGCCCAACCGCCGACGGCAGGCTAAAACCCGAAGTGACAGCACAAGCCACACAAGCCTACGTTGCCACTGTAGCCGATGTGTTTGTGCCCAACCAAGGCACCTCGTTTGCTTCTCCTATACTTTGCGGCATGGTTGCTTGCCTGCGTCAGGCAAATCCCAACAAAACCGTACAAGAAATAATTACTGCGCTACAACTTAGCGGCCACCGGTTTGCCAACCCTGATACCGCTTTTGGAAACGGCATACCTAATTTTATCAAGGCGAATCGTTATTTAGAGAACGATGTAACTTTTGATTACGCCAAAAACAGTATTGAAACCGCCCCTTCTAAAACTTTTAACAAAGCCATAGGGATAGTGGTGTACCTTACCAAAAAACAAAAAATTGATGCCCGCCTAAATACTTCTTCAGGACAAACGATTAAAACGTTTAATGCCCAAGGATTTGAAAAAGGCTTTAATAAAGTTGTTTTTACTGAGCTTGACGGCCTTAAACCGGGCAATTATCAACTGGAAATTAAAATCGGAGGAGCTACTCACGGGTTTACTTTAACCAAAGATTAATCCACTTTATCAAAATAAAACAACATTTTTGGCCGTTTTTTTGTCTGTTTGTGGGCACCAATACTTATGCAAACAGCACATAAAAAGTTATTTATATCCCTCTTTCTTGTAATCATTAGTGCTGCGGGGGCTTACGCCCAAAAGCAGTTAACGCTGAGCGGTAAAATTACCGACGACCAATCGGGCGAAACTTTAGTAGGCGCAACCGTTTTGTGTATGGGTACCGATACCTTAGGCACCACTACTGATATTAACGGCTATTATAAGCTGTCCGTTTTCGCAGGCAAGTACAACCTAAAGGTTTCCTACGTAGGCTATAAAACTTTAACTACGCAAATTGAAATAACAGCCAACGCTTCCCGCAATTTTAAGTTGGAGGCAGAAGCCTTAAACGTGGGCGAGGTTGAGGTACAAGCAGAAGCCAGCGATAAAAACGTTAAAAGTATTGAAATGAGTACGGTTTCGTTATCAGGCAAGACTATTAAACAACTGCCCGTAATTTTTGGTGAAACTGATGTGCTGAAAACCATTACCCTGCTACCCGGCATTAAAAGCGGGGGGGAAGGAAACACAGGCTTTTATGTACGCGGTGGCGGCCCCGACCAAAACCTTGTTTTGCTTGACGAAGCTGTGGTATATAACGCATCCCATCTTTTGGGCTTCTTTTCGGTATTTAATGGTGATGCTGTTGAAAATGTGGAAGTAATAAAAGGTGGTATGCCCGCCAATTATGGTGGCCGTTTATCATCAATAGTTAACGTGGGTATGAAAGAGGGCGATGTGTATAAGACCCGTGTAACAGGAGGTATAGGGCTTATCTCATCACGCTTGCAGGTAGAAGGCCCGATACAAAAAGAAAAAAGCTCATTTGTGGTGAGTGCCCGCCGTACCTATGGCGATGTACTGGCTCGTCCCTTTTTGGCTGACAGTATAAAAGGAAACAGCCTTTATTTTTACGACCTGAATGCGAAACTAACCTTTAACCTCGGTCCAAAAGACCGTTTGTATTTTATAGGTTACATGGGTAGGGATGCCTTTAGGTTTGTAAACAATCGGGTAAACAAGTTTACCTTTAGCGTAAACTGGGGTAATAAAATAGCAGGAGTACGCTGGAACCACACCTATAACTCTAAACTTACTTCAAACCTTAGTGTTATCTACAATGATTACGATTTAAAATCAACTGCCGAGTTTCTTAGCGGGTCGTTAAATGTATATTCAGGCTTGCGGGACGTTACCACCAAGCTTGATTATTTTTATGCACCCAATAAAAAGGTAAAAGTAAAATACGGTGCCCAATACATTTACCACACTTTTATCCCCGGTATATTGTCAGCCCAGCAATCGGGCGTTAGTATCAACCAAACCATCAACCGCCAATTTGCACACGAAGGGGCAGGCTATGTATCAGTTGATTACGAAGCTACTCCGCGCATTTATATCAATGCGGGTCTCCGTTATTCATTATTTAACCAAATAGGCCCTTATAAGCAGCCTCTTTTTGATGAGTTAGGAGCACCAACGGGTGAATATGTTGAATACAAAAAAGGAGAATCCATAAAGCTTTGGCACGGTGCCGAACCCCGTTTCTCGTTCCGTTATTCAATAGATGCTTCTACTTCGGTAAAGGGGTCTTACACCCGTACCCTACAATACCTGCATTTGGCTACCTCGTCATCGGCTACATTGCCTACCGATTTATGGGTGCCCAGTTCAAGGCTTGTAAAACCTCAAATTGCTGACCAAGTTGCCGTTGGTTTGTTCAAAAACTTTAAAAAGGATGAGTATGAAACCTCTATAGAGGCTTACTACAAACCCATGCAAAACCAAATTGAATTTAAACCCGGTGCACAGCTTTTCTTTAACCAAAACCTTGAAAACGAAATGGTGTTTGGTAAGGGACTTTCATACGGGGTTGAACTTTTGCTAAAGAAAACACGCGGAAAAACTACGGGTTGGATAGGCTATACATGGAGCAAAACCACCCGCACCTTTGATGTATTTAACTACGGAAACCCATACTATTACCGTTACGACAGGCGGCACGACATATCGGTGGTTGTTACCCACCAAATCAATAAAAAGTGGAATGCCAACTTTGTATTTGTGTATGGCAGCGGTAATGTGCTTACGCTTCCCCAACAACGCATGACCTATAACTTTGGTATCAGCCCGCAATCGCCCCTGCCCTATTTTAATATTGTTGACCGTTACGTTGATATTGCCAACTTCCGTATGCCGGCCTACCACCGCGCAGATGTATCATTTAACTATACCCCAAAACCCGATAACAAGAAGTTTCAAAGCAGTTGGAATTTCTCGGTATATAACCTGTATAGCCGTGCCAACCCCTATTTTATCTATTTCGACCCCGATGTAGCTACACAAACCGTAAGGGCACGCATGGTATATCTTTTCCCTATTATCCCTTCTGTTACATGGAATTTCAAGTTTTAATCCCTATGAAGTTATTTAAAAACATAGCATATATAATTACGGCAGGGTTACTTTTTACTTCATGTGAAAAGGAAATTGATGTTCAGTTACCTCCTACTCCTTCCGAAATTGTGGTTGAAGCCTATATCAATCAGTTAAACCCTTTGTTTAACTATGTAATTCTATCCCGCACCGTTGATTATTTTAATCCGCAACTCAATTTATTAGGCGTAAAGGGTGCTCAGGTATTTATTACAGAGGGGACTTTAAACGGAAACGATACTGCGTGGGATATTGCGAATAAAAAACAATTGCTTGAGTTAGCCCCCGATACAATGCCCGGTATTTATTTTAACCCGTTACTTACCGGAAAAGAGGGCAAAGTATATAAACTTGAAATTACCTCTGATGGTAAATACATACACGGCACTACAAACATCCCTGCATTGGTTCCGTTAGACAGCATTACTTACGAGGTTAAAATAAACCCCGATAACGATAAAGACACGGGAAAGTTTATGACGATACATTTTATGGAACCTGCTGCTACGGGAAACAATTACCGTGCTATGTACCGCATTGGTGGTGATACTGCCTATTTTGGGTGGGGTAGCATTTATGACGGTGACGCTGTGTTTAACGATGAAATTATTAACGGCGTTTACAGGCATTTTACCTACGGACGTAATTTTAATTTTGATGATACCATTAATTATTACTTTAGTTGTATAGACAGGCCTGCCTATAATTTTTGGGAATCTTATGACCAAGCCCGCAGCAACGGAGGCCCTTTTGCAACCCCTGTACAGCTTAAATCAACCGTAATTGGCGGTATTGGCTCATTTACAGGCATGGCCGTAACCCAGAAGAAACTCATTATCAAGCGTAAGTAACACCCTTTGTCCGTTACATTTGTGTTATGGATATTGAACACCTTAAATACCCCATAGGTAAATACACACCTCCTGAAATCATTACCCCAACCCATCTTGTTGAATGGACGGAAACAATAGCAAGCCTGCCGCAGCGTCTTTCAGAGGCTGTTGAGGGATTAACGGCTGCTCAATTGGACACCCCCTACCGTCCTGATGGCTGGACTGTGAGGCAGGTGGTTCACCACCTTGCTGATAGCCATATAAATGCATTTATTCGTTTTAAGCTGACTATCACCGAAGATAATCCCACAATTAAACCATACTTTGAAGACCGATGGGCACAATTGGCTGATTCTTCAATGCCTGTTGAAGTCTCAATAGAGTTGTTAAAAGGATTGCACGCCCGTTGGACGGTTCTATTACAATCGTTATCCCCTGATGAGTTAGAAAGAACCTATTTCCACCCCCAGTATCAATATACAATGCCATTGGCAAAAGTAGTGGGTTTGTATGCTTGGCACAGTAATCACCATTTGCGGCATATCGCTGCTCTAAAAGAGCGAAACAACTGGTAATTATTTTTGATGATAAAAAGTAAAAGGGCGGCTCGCATAGCGAGCCGCCCTTTTGTATTTGATTAGAATACTTGTTTTAATTTTTACCTCAACAGGGTAACTGTACCATAGAAGCTGTATGGTTTACCTGAGAAGCTGGTAACATTTACCACATAGGTATATACATCCTGTTGTGCAAAGTCACCTTTGAACTGTCCGTCCCATCCTTCGTTGATGTCGGTTGAGTAGTACACTTTCTCGCCCCAACGGTTGAAGATGTATATCTCAAAGCCTAAGAACCCTTC